>NZ_QDKO01000017.1 GCF_003094615.1 Caulobacter radicis
CGCCTCAAGACCCTGCTGGCCGCCCCGGTCATCGTCGACCTGCGCAACGTCTACAAGCCGCATGAGATGGTCCGCCACGGCTTCACCTACGCCTCGGTGGGGCGCGGGGCGTGAGCGCCGGACCCGTCATCGTCACCGGCGCGGCCGGCTTCATCGGCATGCACGTGGTCGAGCGCCTGCTCGACCGCGGCGAGACGGTGATCGGCGTCGACGTCTTCAACGCCTATTACGACCCGGCCCTGAAAGACGCCCGCGCCGCGCGCCTGGAGGGCCGCCCGGGCTTTACGATGATCCGTATGGACATCGCCGAGCACGAGGCCCTGCTGGCGCTGGTCCAGTCGTCGGGCGCCCGGCGGATCGTCCACCTGGCCGCCCAGGCCGGGGTGCGCTACTCGATCGACAACCCCTTCGCCTACGAGCGCTCGAACCTGGCCGGCCACCTGTCGGTGCTGGAGGCCTGCCGCCACGGCGGCGTCGAGGCCCTGGTCTACGCCTCGTCGAGCAGCGTCTATGGCGAGCGGCCGCTGGCCGGCGAAGGCTTCAAGGAGACCGATCCGGCCGAGGCCCCAGTGTCGCTGTACGCGGCCACCAAGCGCTCGTGCGAGCTGCTGAGCCAGAGCTACGCCAGCCTCTACGGCTTTCCGCAGGCGGGCCTGCGGTTCTTCACGGTCTACGGTCCCTGGGGCCGGCCCGACATGGCCTATTTCAGCTTCACCCAGAAGATCCTGCGCGGCGAGCCGATCGAGGTCTATGGCGAGGGCAGGATGGCCCGCGACTTCACCTATATCGACGACATCGTCGACGGCATCGTCGGCGTGCTCGACAACCCGCCGCCGCGCGGCGGGCACGAGGTCTACAACATCGGCGACAGCAACCCGGTCGGCCTGATGGACATGATCGCCGCCCTGGAGGCCGCCATCGGCCGCCAGGCGGAAAAGGTCTTCCTGCCGATGCAGCCGGGCGACGTGCCGGCCACCTATGCCGACGTCTCCAAGCTGCACGCCCTGACCGGCTACAAGCCGAAAGTCGGCGTCGAGGAAGGCCTCCAGCGCTTCGCGGCCTGGTACGCCGACTTCTACGGCCGCTAGGTTCCCTACTCCGCCGCCTGCCCCGCGATCATCGCCGCGCGCATGGCCTCGGCCTGCTCGGGCGAGACGCCCATGGCCGCCAGGATCGGCGAGGGCGTGCGCGTGTCCCAGCTGCTGCGCGGGCCGATGGTGATGCCGCCGTCGACGACGATGTGGGTTCCGCTGACGAAGGCGCTGTCGTCGCTGGCCAGGTAGAGGGCCGCGGCGGCGATGTCCTCGGGCAGGCCGGCCTTGGCGATGGGCTGGATCTTGGGCCCGACCTCGGCGACGCGGGCGGCCATCTGGTCGGCGACGTCCCGGGAAAGCCCGATCGAGGCGCCGAAGATCGAGGTGGCGATCAGGCCCGGGCAGATGGCGTTGACCCGCACGCCCAGCGGCGACAGTTCGGCGGCCGCGCAGCGGGTCATGTGGATCACCGCCGCCTTGGCCGAGGAATAGGCCAGCGGCCCGAAGCCCGCCTGCAGGCCGGCGATCGAGGCGGTGTTGATGATCGAGCCGCCGCCCCTCGCCTGCATGGCCGGCAGGGCGTGCTTCATGCCCAGCACCGGACCGCGCAGCAGCACGGCGAAGGTGGCGTCCCAGGCCTCGCCGGTCATGTCGGCCACGCCGTTGTGGGCGCCGCCGTGGCCGGCGTTGTTGAACAGGATGTCGAGCCCGCCGAAGGCCTGCGTCGCCAGGCCGATGGCGGCGGCGATGTCGTCCTCGACGGTGACGTCGCAGCGCGAGAAGCGCACGGCGTCAGGAAAGCGCTGCTCGAGGATCGCGCCCTTTTCGGCCTGCAGGTCGGCGGCGACCACGCGCGCGCCCTGGGCCACGAACAGTTCGACGGTTCCCAGGCCTATGCCCGAGCAGGCCCCGGTGACGACGGCGACCTTGCCGTCCAGACGTCCGGCCATGCGGCGTCCTCCCTTTTGGCGCGCGGCCTCTGGAGGCGGGCCGCTTGGCGCGGGAGGATCATGGGACGGGCCGCCGCCAGCGGCCAGCCTTACGCGGCGTCAGCGGCCGAGGCGCGATCGAACGGCGAACGGCCCTGGGCGGGGCGGCGGGCGACCAGGCTGAACAGCAGCCACAGGGCGCACGGAACCAGCATCACCGCCCAGGCCAGCACCAGGCCGGCCAGGCCGAAGACGGCGCAGACGCGCTGCCAGACGTTGGCCTGCTCGGCGGCGCGGCGACGCGGCTTCTTGTCGATCTTCAAACCCATGGGTCCCCCACGGACGTCAGGTTAAGGCTTGAGCGCGAGATCGGTGGCGCGCCGATAGGCGGCCTCCGGCGGAACGGCGTTCTTCTTTTTGCCCGGCTTCAGCTGCCGCGCAAGAGCCCTGCGCGCGTCGACCATGGCCGGACCGAACAGGTGCCAGGGCTCGACGCAGTAGCGGGTGAACAGCCGCTCGGGATCGGCCATCAGCCGGAACAGCCACTCCATGCCCACCTGGCCCATCCAGCGCGGCGCGGCCAGCTGCACGCCGGCCTCGTAGTCGAAGGCGCCGCCGACCGTGAAGCCGACGCAGGGGTCGAGCTTCTTGTGGTTCTCCAGCAGCCACTTCTCCTGGCGCGGCATGCCCATGCCGACGAACAGGATGTCGGGCTTATAGGCCTTGATCCTGGCGACCACCGCCTCGTTCTCGGGCGAACCGTCGGTGACGTCGAAATAGCCCTGATGGCTCTCGACCCGGGCGTTCGGCCAATCGCGACGGATGTTCTCCAGCGCCTTGTCGGCCACGCCCGGGGCGCCGCCGACGAAGAACACCTTCCAGTTCTCCTTGGTGGCGCGCGCCCAGAAGTCGTTGCGCCAGTCCAGATAGGTGCAGCGGTGGAAGCGGCGGCTGGCCCGGCCGACGATGCGCGCCCAGAAGATCAGCGGGACAGAGTCCACCTCGATCAGCTCGGCGGCCTCGAAAAAGTCGACGACCTGCGGGTCCTTCTGCAGCAGATACAGGCTGTGCAGGTTGTGGTTGGCGACGATCGCGCCCTTGCCGCCCGCGATCCGGCCGGCCACGAAGTGGAAGACCTCTTCCGGGCGCACGAGATCCATCTCGCCCCCGAGCACCTTCACGCGCTCCTCGGGACGCCGGTTCATACGGTACGGGCGGCGCGCCTCCACGGGAAACGCGTCGCGAGCAGGAAGGAACATCTGAACGCCGCCTCCGACTATTCGAAGAGCAGCAATAGCCCAGTTGATCTCACCGCTTTGCTAAGGGACGTCCTTACCGACCGTTTAACCGTATGATTTTACTGTTGTTTCAGAACGGGACGGCAGAGGGGTGATTTGCGAAAGCTTAACCACGCCGCTCGTGCAAGGCCGCCTGAAGGCTTGTGAGCGCGGCTTCGGGAAAGGGCGCGCCCCACCGCGCCAGGTAGCCCCCGCTCCCGAACGTCGCCAGGAGGTCCTGCGCGCTCGAGACGACCGATCCCGCCAGGGTTCGCAGCCGGGCGACCTCGTTAAAGATCACCTCGCCTGCTGGCCGCCCAGTGAGCGGCCAGTCCGCAAAACGGGAGACGCTCACCCGGACCGCACCGGCGGCCTGCGTGGTCAGCGTGAGCGCCAGGCAACCAGGCTCGTCGACGAAGACGACCGTCGCATCCGTCGCGCCGTCCCTGAGGAGGGCTGCGAGCGCGCTCATCAGGTCGCCGAGCACGTCATCGGACAGACGGCTGGCGAACCACTCGACACGGGAACCGCCGATTTCGAGCGAACACGTCGCCCAACGATCGTCGTGCACCTGGAACAGAAATCGAGCCCCCATCGGCTCAGCATGTCGCAGTCGCCCGGAGGCGGCAAGTCGACGCGGGAGGCTGCCTGCAAGGGGCCGTGGAGCGAAGTCGCCGCCGAACGACAGGCCGGTAGGGACCCTACTCCACCGTCACCACGACCTTGCCCATGGCCTTGCGGCTGGCCAGGTGCGCGATGGCGTCGCCGGCCTTTTCCAGGGGGAAGCGTTCGGAGACGTAAGGCTTGATCTTGCCGGCGGCGTAGAGGTCCATCAGCTCGCGCACGTTGGCGGCGTGGCCGGCCGGGTCCCGGGCCACGGCCGCGCCCCAGAACACGCCGACGATGTCGCACGACTTCAGCAGGGTGAGGTTCAGCGGGATCTTCGGGATGCCCGACGGGAAGCCGATCACCAGCATGCGGCCGCCCCAGCCGGCGGCGCGGATCGTGGCTTCGGAATAGTCGCCGCCGACCGCGTCATAGGCCACGTCCCAGCCGTTGGGGCCGCAGGCGGCCTTCAGCTGGTCGGCCAGGGCCTTCTGGCCGTCCTTGTCGAAAGGCCCGCGGGCATAGACGACGCCGGCGTCGGCGCCGCGCGAGATGGCCAGGTCGACCTTCTCCTGGCTGGAGGCGGCGGCGATGACCCGCGCGCCCATGGCCTTGCCCAGCTCCACCGCCGCCAGGCCCACGCCGCCGGCCGCGCCGAGCACCAGCAGGGTCTGGCCGGGCTTGAGGAAGCCGCGGTCCTTCAGGGCGTAGTACGAAGTGCCGTAGGTCAGGATGAAGGCCGAGGCCTCGTCGAAGGGCATGGCGTCGGGGATCGGCGTGCAGCGCGCGGCCTCGACGGCCAGCTTGTCGGCCATGCCGCCCCAGCCCGTGGAGGCCAGCACCCGCTGGCCGACCGACAGGCCGGTGACGCCCTCGCCCAGGGCCGCGACCACGCCCGAGACCTCGCCGCCGGGGGCGAAGGGGCGCTGCGGCTTGAACTGGTACATGTCCTGAATGATCAGCAGGTCGGGATAGTTGACCCCGCAGGCCTTGACGTCGATCAGCACCTGGCCGGGCGCGGGAACCGGATCGGGCAGGTCTTCCAGCACCAGGGTCTCGGGTCCGCCGACCGCCTTGCTGAGCACCGCCTTCATCTCGCTTCTCCCTGCCTCTTTGTTTAGAAGGCCGACGCTAGCGCAGGCGCGACGACCGAGAAAGCCAAATGTCAAACAAACGTTTTACCCTCGCCCTGCACGGCGGCGCCGGCGCCAAGCGCGGCCATGACTACAGCGTCGAGATCGCCCACATGCGCGGCCTGATCGAGACGGGCCGCGAGCGGCTGGCGGCGGGCGCCAGCGCCCTGGACGTGGTGGTCGAGACCGTGGCGGCGCTGGAAGCCTCGGGCCTCTATATCGCCGGCAAGGGCGCCTCGCCCAACGCCGACGGCGCGTACGAGCTGGACGCCAGCCTGATGGACGGCGCGACCAGCCGCGCCGGCTCGGTGGCCGCCCTGCAAGGCTTCGCCAGCCCGATCCGCGCCGCCCGGGCGGTGATGGACCAGACCCCGCACGTGATGCTGGCCGGCGAGGGCGCCATGGCCTTCGCCCGCGCCCAGGGCCTGGAGACGATCTCCGATCCCGAGACCTACTACACCCATGCCGGCGCCTTCGAGGACAACGCCCCTCCGGGAGGGCTTCCCACCGGCACCGTCGGCTGCGTGGCCCTGGACCAGGACGGCCGCCTGGCCGCCGCCACCTCGACCGCCGGCGTGTTCGGCAAGCTGCCCGGCCGGGTGGGCGACAGCCCGATCATCGGCGCCGGGGCCTGGGCCGACGGCTGGGCGGCGGTGTCGTGCACCGGCCAGGGCGAATATTTCATCCGCACGGCCGTGGGCGCGCAGATCGCCCACCGCATCCGCTTCGGCGGCCAGGACCTGGACGAGGCGGCGGCCGGCGCCATCCAGGGCGTGGCCGACCTGGGCGGCCACGGCGGCCTGGTGTCGGTGGACCGCGACGGCAACGTCGCCATGCCGTTCGCCTCCAGCGGCCTCAAGCGCGCGGCCCTGATGCCCGACGGGACGATCCTGGCCGAAGCCTTCTGATCCAGCCTTCCCCCTTGACCCCGGCCGGTCCCGCGCCAAGAAGGGAGCCGGGGCAACCCACGGACTCGTAATGGAAATCGGAGCGCGACCTTGAGCCAAGCCATCCTCGTGGCCGGCGGCGCGGGCTATATCGGCTCGCATACCTGCCTGCGCCTGGCCGAGGCCGGCTTCACGCCCGTGGTCTACGACAATCTCAGCAACGGCTGGGAAGCGTTCGTCCAGTGGGGTCCGCTGGAGGTGGGCGACGTCAACGACCCGGTACGGCTGGCCGAAGTGTTCGCCAAGCACAGGCCCGTGGCCGTGATCCACTTCGCCGCCTTCGTCGAGGTGGCCTTCTCGATCGCCGAGCCGGGCGCCTTCTACGGCACCAATGTCGGCGGGGCGATCACCCTGATCGAGGCCGCCCGCAAGGCCGGGGTCAACAAGCTGGTGTTCTCGTCGACCTGCGCCACCTATGGCCCGCCGGTGACCCTGCCGATGGACGAGACCCACCCGCAGGCGCCGCTCAACCCCTATGGCCGCAGCAAGCTGATGGTCGAGCAGATCCTGCGCGACATGGACCGCTACAAGGGCTTCCGCTCGGTGGTGCTGCGCTATTTCAACGCCGCCGGGGCCGACCCCGAGGGGCGCATCGGCGAGAAGCACGAGCCGGAAACCCACGCCATCCCGCTGGCCATCGCCGCCGCCCGGGGCGAGCGCGACAAGTTCACCCTCTACGGCAGCGACTACGACACCCGCGACGGCACCTGCATCCGCGACTACGTCCACGTGCTGGACCTGGCCGACGCGCACGTCTCGGCGCTGAAGTGGCTGCTGGACGGCAAGCACAGCACGGCCTTCAACCTGGGCACCGGCGAGGGCACCTCGGTGCGCGAGCTGGTGGCGGCGATCGAGCGCCGCTCCAACCGTCATTTCCCGCTGGAGACCGTCACCCGCCGCGACGGCGACGCCCCGATCCTGGTGGCCGACAGCGACAAGGCCCGCGCCCTGCTGGGCTGGACCCCGCGCTACGGCCTCGACGACATCATCCAGCACGCCTGGGCCTGGCACGCCAACGGCGCGACCACGCTGAAGCGTTGAGGCGCGAAAGCGGCTTTCCCGCGAGGGTGGAAACCCTCTAGCCTGGGTCCATGCATGGCCTGGCCCTCGCCCTGATCTGGCTGGCCGCGACGCCCCCGGCGGTCGTGGGGGACGGCGTGGCGGCCAGGGTCCGGGCCGGCGCCGACGGACGCGGCGAGGTTCGGGCCGCCATCGACATCCCCGCCCCGCCCGAGCGGGTGTGGCGCACCATCCTCGACTGCCGCCTGGCCGAGCGCATGACCCCCAGCGTCAAGCGCTGCACGGTGCTGGAACGCTCGCCCGACGGCCGGACCGAGACCCGCGAGCACTGGATCAAGCGCGGCCTGTTCTCGCCGATGCTGCGCTCGGTGTCGCGGCTGGAGCTGGAGCCCGGCCGGCGCATCGGCTTCCGCTGCATCGGCGGCGACATCGACGACTGCGAGGGCCAGTGGCTGCTGACCCCGCTGGACGACGGGGCCGCAACCCGGGTGGTCTATGAGAACAAGGTCAGCGCCCCCTTCGGCCTGCCGGCCGGCATGGCGGCGGCGGCCATGCGCCGCGACGTGCCGGCCGCCCTGCTGGCGCTGAAGCGCGAATGCCTGGAGCCCCGCCCATGAACGCCGCCCACGTGAACGCGCCAGAACCGCTGTGGCTGTTCGACGGGGTGTGCAACCTGTGCTCGGGCTCGGTGCGGGCGGTGCTGGCCATCGATCGCAAGGGGATCATGCGCTTTACGCCGATCCAGTCGGACTACGGCCGGGCCCTGGCGATCGCCCACGGGATCGATCCGGACCATCCGGCCAGCTTCCTCTATCTCGACGGCGGCCGGGCGCTGGAGAGGAGCGCGGCGATCCTGGCCCTGCTGCGCCGGCTGGGCGCGCCGTGGTCGGGGCTGGCGGCCGTGGTCGGCCTGGCGCCCAAGGCCTGGCTGGACGCCGGCTACGACTGGCTGGCCGCCAACCGCTACCGGCTGATGGGCAAGCGCGCGACCTGCATGGTCCCCACGCCGGCCCAGCGGGCCCGCTTCGTGCTGGAGCCGCCGGCGGCATGAGCCAAGGCCTCTTCCCGCGCGTCATGGGCCCGGCCTTCGCCGACCTGCCCGCCGCCGTGCGCGCCGTCCACCAGGGGCGGCGGGCGGTGAGCCTGCACGGCCATGCCCGGGCGCGGGGCGACGGCGGCGCGGCGGCCCTGTTCCGGCGGCTGCAAGGCCTGCCGGGCCCCGGCGTCCACGACACGGCGGTGGCGATCACGCCCCTGGCCGGCGGCGAAGCCTGGACGCGCCGGTTCGGCGACCGGACCTTCGCCTCGCGCGTCGCCCCGGCGACCGGCGACCCGCGCGCCTTCGAGGAGACGGTCGGCCTCCTGACCTTCCGCTTCCACGCCACGCCCTGCCCGGCCGGCTTTTCCTGGATCTTCGAGGGTTGGCGCCTGGGGCCCCTGCCCCTGCCCGCCGCCTGGGCGCCGCTCAGCCGGGCGCGGATCTTCGAGCGCGACGGAACCTACCGCTTCCGCGTTCTGGTCGCCCATCCGTGGCTGGGCGTGATCTTCGGCTATGCCGGACGGCTGGACCGGCCGATCGGGGACTAGCCCTTGCGCAGGCGCGCGTTGATGGCGGGCCGGCAGACCGACAGGCCCAGGATCAGCGGGGCCAGCATCACCGCCAGCACGTAGCGCTGGATGTTGTCGGCCCGCTTGATGAAGTAGCGCGCCAGGCCCACGCCCTTGTGGAACTCGACCTTGACCGGGTGCTCCAGGCTGGTGTGGCCCAGGTGGATGACGCGCGCGTTCGGGTGGAACAGCACCTGGCCGCCGGCCTGGCGGGCGCGCCAGCACAGGTCGACGTCCTCGACGTGCAGGAAATACCCCTCGTCGAAGCCGGCCAGGAAGTCGAAGTCGGCGCGCCGCAGGGCGAAGCAGGCGCCGGAGATGGTCGGCATCTGGGTCGGCTCGGCCGGCAGCGGCTCGTGCTCGCGGTGGATCTCGAAGCGCTTGAAGCGCGCCACCTTCTGGCTCAGCTGCGAGAGGCTGAGCAGGGTGGTGACCGGCGTCACCTCGCCGCGACGACCGCCGCGCTGCTCGGTGCCGTCGATGTTCATGACCCGCGCGCCCATCACCGTCGGCACCGGCTGGCCGCGGAAGGCCGAGACCATGGACGGCACGCAGTCGGGCTGCAGGTTGGCGTCGGGATTGAGGAAGATCAGGTATTCACCCTGGGCCACCGAGGCGCCGAGATTGGCGCCCTTGGCGAAGCCGACATTGCCGTGGCCCTGCACCAGCTGGACCCGCGGCTCGGTCAGGCCCAGCGCCCGCAGCATGTCGACGTCTTCCGGCGGCGAGCCGTTATCGACGATGACGAACTCGTCGACCATCGGCTCGGCCAGCACGTGGCGGATGCTTTCGACCAGCGCCTCTCCCGTCCAATAGACGACCATCACCACCGAGACCAAGGGCTTGGCGGGACGCGCGCCTGCGGCGAGCACCGTGAAGGACGGGAGAATGCTGTTCATGTCAGACCTGGACAGGCTCCCGCGTGGATTGCGGCGCGCGGGCGCGAGCGAGGTCGGGGGGCGTGGCTTCCTGGACGAGCACGGACAGCGCTTCATCGAGCGAAAGGATCTGCTGACCCTCGCCGCCCAGGCGCCTCAGGGCGAGCTGCCCCGTCTCCGCTTCCTTACGTCCGACCACCGCGATCACTGGAACCTTGGCGAGGCTATGCTCGCGAATCTTGTAGTTGATCTTCTCGTTACGCAGGTCGACTTCCGCGCGCAATCCCATAGCCGTCAACCGCTCGACGACAGTGCGCGCGTAATCGTCAGCGTCCGACGTAATCGTCGCCACAACGATTTGCGTCGGCGCCAGCCAAAGCGGCAGGTGGCCCGCGTAGTTTTCCAACAGAATACCGATGAACCGCTCGAACGACCCCAGGATCGCGCGATGCAGCATCACCGGCCGCTTCTTGGATCCATCCTCGGCAACGTACTCGGCGTCCAAACGTTCCGGCAAAACGTAGTCGAGTTGCAGCGTGCCGCAGGTCCACTCGCGGCCGATGGCGTCCTGGACGATGAAGTCGAGCTTGGGCGCGTAGAAGGCGCCGTCGCCCTCGGCGATCACCGGCTCGACGCCGGCCAGACGCGCGGCCTCGGCCAGCATGCCCTCGGCCTTGTCCCAGAACTCGTCCGTGCCGGCGCGCAGCTCCGGACGCGTGGCCAGGGCAACGTACTTGGTCGTCATGCCGAGATCGGCGTGGATCATCCGCGTCAGACGGATGAAGCGCTCGGTCTCCTCGACGATCTGGTCCTCGCGGCAGAAGATGTGGGCGTCGTCCTGGGTGAAGGCGCGCACCCGCATCAGGCCGTGCAGGGCGCCCGACGGCTCGTAGCGGTGGCAGGCGCCGAACTCGGCCATGCGCATCGGCAGCTCGCGGTACGAGCGCTGGCCGACGTTCCAGATCTGCACGTGGCCCGGGCAGTTCATCGGCTTGAGGGACAGGATCTCGCCTTCGACCGTCTCGCAGACGAACATGTTGGCGCGGTACTTGTCCCAGTGGCCCGAGTTTTCCCAGAAGGTCTTGTCCAGCACCTGGGGCGTCTTGACCTCGATATAGCCGGCCTTGTCGAGGCTGCGGCGCATGTAGGCTTCGAGGTTCTGCCAGAGCTTCCAGCCCTTCGGATGCCAGAAGACCATGCCCCGGCCCTCTTCCTGCATGTGGAAGAGGCCCAGCGCCTTGCCCAGCTTGCGGTGATCGCGCTTCTCGGCTTCCTCGATGCGCTTCAGATAGGCCTCGAGATCGGCTTCCGAGGCCCAGCTCGTGCCGTAGATGCGCTGCAGCTGGGCGTTGTTCTGGTCGCCGCGCCAGTAGGCGCCGGCCAGCTTGGTCAGCTTGAAGGCCTTG
This sequence comes from Caulobacter radicis, assembly GCF_003094615.1. Lineage (GTDB taxonomy): Bacteria > Pseudomonadota > Alphaproteobacteria > Caulobacterales > Caulobacteraceae > Caulobacter > Caulobacter radicis. The sequence goes on from NZ_QDKO01000017.1 coordinate 10,839, forward strand.
CCGACGTGCTTGGTCGACGGCAGGTGCGGGCCGCGGCAGAGGTCCTTCCAGTTCCCCTGGCGATAGACCGTGATCGTGTCCGTGCCCGGCAGGTCGCGGATGATCTGGGCCTTATACTGCTCGCCGATCTCGTCGAAGTGCTTGATGGCCTCGTCGCGGTCCCAGACCTCGCGCGTGATCTTCTCGTCGCGGTCGACGATCTCCTTCATGCGCTTTTCGATCGTCGCCAGGTCGTCCAGGCTGAACGGCTCGTCGCGGGCGAAGTCGTAGTAGAAGCCGTCCTCGACGTTCGGGCCGATCGTCACCTGGGTGCCGGGGAACAGCTCCTGCACGGCCTCGGCCAGCACGTGGGCGGTGTCGTGGCGGATGGTGTCGAGCGCCTCGGGGGCCTCGCGCGTCAGGATCTCGAACTTGCGCTCGCCGGTCAGCAGGTCGGGCGTCAGGGCGCGGTCGAGGTCGAGCACCTGGCCGTCCAGCTTGATCAGCAGGGCCTTCTTCTCGAGCGACTTGGAGATGGCCGCGGCGACGTCCCGCCCCGTCGAGCCGTCGGGGTACTGACGGGAGGAGCCGTCGGGGAAAACCAGATCGATCATTCTTCACACATCCACTTGCGCGGCTCGCGCGGCGGAGGCGGCGGGTCGTACCCCCAGCCCCCGAACGGATTGCATCGGCAGATCCGTCCCAGCGCGAGCCAGGACCCCTTGGCGGGTCCGTGATCCTTGAGCGCCTGGGCCGCATACTCCGAACAGGTCGGCAGATAGCGGCACTGGCGCCCGATGAGAGGCGAGAGCGTCAACTTGTAGGCGCGCAGGCCAAAGTCGACGACGCGGTGATAAAGGCTCATGCCGGCGCTTTCGCGAACGGAGTCGGGCACTTATCGCACCCGCGAGAAACCGATCAAGCGGCGCCGGCGCGGCTAGTTCGCGTTTGGGTCGCCCCTGTGGCCTTCCGGACAGCCTCGACCGCGGCCTCGAACGCCAGAAGCGTCGAGGCGTGACGGGCGGGATAGTCCTTGACCGGCTCCAGCACGGCGAGCTCCGCAAAGCGGCCCGCAGGGTGCGGACCGTTCGTTTTCAGCATAGCGGCCAGGGCGTCACGGGCCAACTCAAGTTCGGCAAGATCCGCCCCGATCACGTGGGCGCCCAGCACCGCGGCGCTGGCCTGGCCCAGGGCGCAGGCGCTGACCTCCTGGGCGAAGTCGGCGACCTTGCCGTCCTCGACCACGACATCGACGATGATCCGGCTGCCGCACAGCTTGGCCGTGCGGTCGGCGCTGGCGTCGGGCGCGGCCAGGCGCCCGGCCCGCGGCATGTTGGCCACGAGGTTGAGGATCCTGGCGCTGTAGAGATCGTCGATCATCCGACTTCAGATGGGGCGGCCGCGCGCGCTTGCCAGAGGGCCTCGGCGCGGTCGCGCACCGCCTCGCCCATGGCCGTGAAGGCGCCCTTCAGGGCGCGCCGCTCGTCCTTGGAGATCCACTTGACCAGGAAGCCCATGAACAGCTCGCCGTTCGAGAACGTCGCGCTCTCGGGGCCCATGTTCTCGACCTCGAGATAGCGGATGGCCGTGACGAAGCCGCCCAGGCGTTGCGAACGCCAGTGCAACTGCTCGAACGGCACCCAGTCCTGGACGACCGGCTGGATCACCTTGACCGGGCGATCGCCGATGGCCTCTTCCAGGGTCAGGGCGGTGCCGATCTTCAGCTGGCCGGCGGCCTTGACGTAGAGCGGGTTCCACTCGTGCCAGCGCTCGAACTCGGACACGACTTCCCAGACGATCTCGGCGGGGGCCTGGACCCCGATACGGTGCTCGACGGCGCGTTTCATGCTCGCGATCTAGCACATCCAGGGGGTGGAGCTACAGGCGTGAATTGAAGAGGCGAAGTCTCTTGGCGCCCTAATCCGCCCTCCCCTCTCCCGTCATTCCCGCCCTTGTGGCGGGAAGCCCTCCATCAGCCGCAAGGGCCGGAGTGGCGGACTGCCAGGCAGTCCGCTGGCGCTTCACATGCGAGCGGAACAAGGGGTTCCCGCCACAAGGGCGGGAATGACGGGAGTTATGGGGTACGCGAAAGCCTCAGACACCCGCCTCGCGCTGGTAGACCGGCAGGTCGAGCGACGGGGTTTGCAGCCCCGCCTGGCCGATCAGGTCGTGGGCCTGGCCGCGGTGATGGGTCTGGTGGTTGAAGAGGTGGGCCAGGGTCTTCCACAGCGGCCCGACCACCTCGACGCCGTCGGCCTTGCGCGTCCAGCGGAACTGGCCGGCGCAGGCTTCATCGGTAAGACCGGCGACATAGGCGACCAGGGCCGCGTCCTCGGCCGTCCGGGCGGCGCGCAGCTGCGCGAGGTCGTCGAACAGCAGGGTGTCCAGGCCATAGGGCGGCAGGGCCGTTCCGGCCAGGCGCGCCGTCCAGATGCGGTCGGTGACCAGCAGGTGGTTCAGGGTACCGGCGATCGAGCCGAAGAACCCGCCGCGATCGGCGGTGAAGGCCCCGGCCGGCAGGGCCTCGCAAGCGTCGAGCAGGCGGGCGTTGGCCCAGGCGTTGTAGCCGGCCATCAGGGTGAAGTAGTCGCGCATGGGTCGGCTCTTGGCCCCCGACGGGAACCCTCTCTCTTTGAGAGAGGGAGGGGCCCGCCGCGAAGCGGTGGGAGGGTGAGGGGTAACGGCTTCCCAGGACGAGGCGCCGTCAAACGCCCGCGCTAGCTACAAGGCCCGAGACCTTCCTGCAAAGGGTGAAACCTCTCACCCTCCCACGCCTTTCGGCGTGGGCCCCTCCCTCTCTCCCAGAGAGAGGGACTAAATGCCCACCTCGAACGCCGCCTCGGTCTTGGCCTGGACCTCATCCACGCTCACGCCCGGCGCCAGCTCGATCAGCTTCACCGGGGTCTTGCCGCGGTTGATCTCGAAGACGCCCAGTTCGGTGATCAGCAGATCCACGACGCCGGCGCCGGTCAGCGGCAGCGAGCAGGCCTTGAGCAGCTTGGGCGCGCCCGACTTCTCGCAGTGGTCCATGACCACCACCACGCGCTTGACGCCGGCCACCAGGTCCATGGCCCCGCCCATGCCCTTGACCATCTTGCCGGGCACCATCCAGTTGGCCAGGTCGCCGGTCTCGGAGACCTGCATGCCGCCTAGGATCGACAGGGCGATGTGGCCGCCGCGGATCATGGCGAAGCTGTCGGCCGAGCTGAAGTACGAGCTGGAGTCGAGCTCGGTGATCGTCTGCTTGCCGGCGTTGATCAGGTCGGCGTCCTCTTCGCCCTCATAGGGGAAGGGGCCCATGCCCAGCATGCCGTTCTCGCTCTGCAGCGTCACGTGCATGCCCTCGGGGATGTAGTTGGCCACCAGGGTCGGAATGCCGATGCCGAGGTTGACGTAGAAGCCGTCGCGCAGCTCCTTGGCGGCGCGGGCCGCCATCTCGTCGCGGGTCCAGGCCATTACGCGGTCTCCTTGGCTTCGCGAGGACGCGTGGTGACGCGTTCGATGCGCTTCTCGAACCTGGCGCCCTTGATCAGGCGGTCGACGAAGATGCCGGGGGTGTGGATGTTGTCCTTGTCGAGCGCGCCGATCTCGACCAGCTCCTCGACCTCGACGACGGTGGCCTTGCCGGCCGTTGCCATCATCGGATTGAAGTTGCGGGCGGTCTTTCGGTAGACGAGGTTGCCCTCGGCGTCGGCCTTCCAGGCCTTGACGATCGAGAGGTCGGCGACAAGGCCGCGCTCCATCACGTACATCTCGCCGTCGAATTCGCGCGTTTCCTTGCCCTCGGCCACCAGGGTGCCGTAGCCGGTGCGCGTGAAGAAGGCCGGGATGCCCGCGCCGCCGGCGCGGATGCGTTCGGCCAGCGTGCCCTGCGGATTGAACTCCAGTTCGAGCTCCCCACTCAGGTATAGCTGTTCGAACAGCTTGTTCTCGCCCACATAGGACGAGACCATCTTCTTGATCTGACGGTTCTCCAGCAGGATGCCCAAGCCGAATCCGTCGACCCCGCAGTTGTTGGAGATGACCGTGAGGTCCTTGACCCCCGTCTCGCGGATCGCCGCGATCAGGTTTTCGGGAATGCCGCAGAGACCAAAGCCCCCGGCCATGATGGTCATGCCGTCGAACAGCAGACCCGCCAACGCTTCCGCGGCGTCGGATTTCACCTTGTCGACCATGCTTCCTCCCGGAGCGACGTTCGCCGACTGCTCTCGCCCGCCGGCCGGAGAAATTCAAGCCTTGATGAATAAATTTTCCCGTCATGCGACCACGGTAGGCGGTTACGCGTGACCAGCGACCCTAACACCCCGATCGTGACGCCCGCCACCGCCGGCGCCCTGCTGACCCTGGCGCACCCGGCGCTTGAACGCTCGCGCGCCAATCGCGCCCTGGCCAAGGCGGCCAAGGCCCTTTCCGGCGTCACCTTCCACGATCTGTACGAGACCTATCCGGACTTCTCGATCGACATCGAGGCCGAGCAGCGGAAGCTGGTCGACCACGACATCATCGCCTTGCAGTTCCCGCTCTTCTGGTACTCGCCGCCGGCCCTGATGAAGGAGTGGCTGGATCTGGTCTGGCTGCACGGCTTCGCCTACGGCCTGGGCGGCGACGCCCTGGCCGGCAAGCGCCTGTTCGTGGCCTGCACCACCGGCGGCCCGGCCCAGGCCTATCACGCCAAGGGCTACAACCGCTTCACCCTGGACGAATTCCTGCGCCCGCTGGAGCAGACGGCCTATCTGTGCGGCATGGTCTGGGAGACGCCGTTCGTGGTGCACGGGGCGGCGATGAAGGACGACGAGCAGTTGAAGGCCGAGGCCCTGCGCTACCAGGCGCGGATGTCGGCCCTGCTGGCCGCGGATCACGCGGCGGAAGGAGCGTAGGGCATGGAACCGTTCCTCAAGCAGACCCTGGTCTATCTGGGCGCCGCGGTCATCTCGGTGCCGATCGCCAAGCGCCTGGGGCTGGGCTCGGTGCTGGGCTACCTGATCGCCGGCGTGCTGATCGGCCCGGCCATGCTGTCGCTGGTGGGCGAGCAGCACGACGTCATGCGCTTCGCCGAGTTCGGCGTCGTCATCCTCCTGTTCCTGATCGGTCTGGAGGTGCGCCCTTCCACCCTGTGGGAGATGCGCAAGACCATCTTCGGCCTGGGGGGCGCCCAGGTGGTGGGCACGGCCCTGGCCGTGGCCGTCGTCGGCTACCTCCTGGGTCTGCCCTGGCAGACGGCGCTGGCCGTGGGCCTCGTCCTGGCCATGTCGTCGACCGCCATCGTGCTGCAGACCCTCGACGAGAAGGGCCTGCGCCAGGGCCCGGTCGGCCGCGCCGCCTTCGGCGTCCTGCTGCTGCAGGACCTGGCGGTGATCCCGATGTTCGCCCTGCTGCCGCTGCTGGCCACGGTGGCGCCCGACGCCCATGCCAGCGACGCCGGCGGCCATGGCGCCAGCCTGATCTCGCACCTGCCGGCCTGGGCGCAGGGCCTGGCCGTGCTGGGCGCGGTGGGCGTGGTCGTGGGCAGCGGCCGGTTCGTCGTGCGGCCGATCTTCCGCTTCATCGCCGAGGCCCGCCTGCGCGAGATCTTCACCGCCGCGGCCCTGCTGATCGTGGTCGGGGTCGCGGGCCTGATGCAGTCGGTGGGCCTGTCGCCGGCCCTGGGCGCGTTCCTGGCCGGCGTGGTGCTGGCCGAGAGCGAGTTCCGCCGCGAGCTGGAGACCGACATCGAGCCGTTCCGCGGCCTCTTGCTGGGCCTCTTCTTCATCACCGTCGGCGCGGGCATCGACCTGACCCTGATCGCCCGCCAGCCGCTGACCCTGATCGCCCTGGTGCTGGGCCTGATGGTCCTGAAGTTCGCGGTGATGTTCGGCATCGCCCGCATCGCCGGCGCGCAAGGGCGCAGCGCCGCCGCCGTGGCCACGGCCCTGGCCCAGGGCGGCGAGTTCGCCTTCGTGCTGCTGAGCTTCACGGTCGGGGCCGGCGTCATCGGCGCGGACCTGGCCGCCCTGCTGACCGCCACGGTCGCGGTCTCGATGGCCCTGACGCCGGTGGCCATGATCCTCTACGAGCGCATCGCCGAGCTGGTGAACGCGGCCATCCCCGATGTCGAGCCGGAAGCCCCGCAGTTCGACGAGGGCGAGCCCGACATCATCATCGCCGGCTTCGGCCGCTTCGGACAGATCACCGGCCGCCTGTTGCAGGCCAACGGCTTCAAGTCGACGGTTCTGGACAGCGACATCGAGCAGATCGAGCTGCTGCGCCGCTTCGGCCGGCGGGTGCATTATGGCGACGCCACGCGCCTTGACCTGCTGCGCGCCGCCGGCGCCGAGCACGCCCGCATGCTGATCGTCGCCCTGGACGACCGGGAGAAGACCGCCGAGCTGGTGGAGACGGCCCGCCGGGCCTTCCCCAACCTGATCATCCTGGCGCGCGCCTGGGACCGCCGCCACGCCTACGACCTGCTGGCCAACGGCGCCGACGCGGTGGAGCGCGAGACCTTCGAGGCCGCCCTGGCCCTGGGCTCGACCGCGCTTCAGAAGCTGGGTTTCCGGGCCCACAAGGCCTTCCGCGCCACCTCGTTCTTCCGCCGCCACGACCGCAAGACCTTCGAGGACCTGAAGCCGATGTGGGGCCAGGAAGAGGCCTACATCCTGGCCTCGCGCGACGCGGCCCAGACCATGGACCGGCTGCTGGCCGCCGACCTGGCGCGCATGCGTCCGGGCGAAGCCGGCGGGGCCTGGGACACGGCCGCCCGCGACGAGGAGCTGCGCAAGCTGGCCCAGCGCAAGGGCGACTTGGGCGGCGAGACCGAACCGGCCGACGCCGACGGCTGGACGGGAACGCCTCCGCAGGGCTAGAGCAGGGAAAAGGGCCGGGTTCGGCGCAATAAGCACGGGAAAGAAGCGGCATGTATCTGGAGTGCTATCCCACCGAGAGCCGGCCGCCCGAGATCGTGCCGGGGCGCCCGCAGCGGGCCTGGATGGACAACTTCGCCGACCGCCACCCCTATCGCTGCCTGCCTCTGACCATGGCCAACACCACCGGCTGGGAGATCCTGTGCCCGGTCGGCTTCGAGGCCACCTGGAACGGCGGCATCCACCAGAACGACATCACCTTCAAGAGCGACCACCCGCACCCGGGCTTCGACGACTTCGTCAAGTCGCACTTCTCGCGCGGGACGATCACCTTCCACACCGGCTATCTGTTCCGCACGCCGCCGGACTGGCTGATCTGGACCATGGGCCCGCCCAACCACATCAAGGACGGCATCCAGCCGCTGGCGGGCCTGGTCGAGACCGACTGGCTGCCCTTCCCCTTCACGATGAACTGGGTGTTCACCCGTCCCGGCACGGTGAAGTTCGCCAAGGGCGAGCCGTTCTGCTTCATCACCATGATCCAGGACAAGCCGCTGGAGACGGTGCAGCCGGTGATCCGGCACTTCAACTCCAACCCCGACATGCGCAAGCAGTACGACGTCTGGGCCGAGAAGCGCGGCGAGTTCAACGCCCGCATCGCCGCCCGCGACCCGGCCGCCACCAAGGAGGCCTGGCAGCGCTTCTACTTCAAGGGCGAACTGCCCGAGGAGATCGAGGCGCCCGCGCCCAAGAGCCACGTCAACAAGCGCCGCCTGAAGGCCCCGAAGATCGGGTTCTGATTTCTCCCTTCCCCCTCGATGGGGGAAGGGTCGGGGATGGGGGTGACTGCCGAGTTGGCGACGGCGCAGCGTCCGACGCCGCACCACCCCCACCCCTGCCCCTCCCCCATCAAGGGGGAGGGAATTGGGATCAGCGCCGCAGCAGCTTCCCCGCCAGCCAGCGACGCACGGGCTCGTCATAGAGCTTGAGGCAGGCCCAGGCGATCGCCACGGCCGCCACGAACACTCCCACGCCGACCAGCGCGCCCTGGGCGGCCGGGATCTTATGGTCCACCACCCAGGCGGTGTAGACGTAGATCAGCGGATAGTGGGTGATGTAGAGCGGGTACGAGAGGTCGCCGAAGAAGCGGGCGATGCGCAGGCTGGGGCCGTCGACGTCCTTCTCGCCGGCGCCGATGGCGACGATCAGCGGGAACAGCAGGATCACGCAGGCGGCCTCGTACAGGCCGTTGACCCACAGGCGCTCAGGGCCGCCGAAGCGCGGCAGCGACAGGGCCGCGATCAGCAGCACGCTGCACACCGCGAAACCGTGGCGGACCTTGATCCGCTTGCCCAGGCGCATCAGCAGCACGCCGGCGAAGAACGGGAACATCACCCGGGTCAGGCCGATGTGGATTCCCTTGGCGTCCAGGGCCCAGCCGCCGATGACGTCGCCGCGCGGGCCCAGCACCAGGAGACCGATCAGCGCCAGGGCCGAGACGCCGACCAGGACGCCGAGCCAGCGGTTCGAAAGCTTCCGCAGGCCGACGGCGTAGAGGATGTTGGCGACGTACTCGTAGAACAGCGACCATTGCGGGCCGTTCAGCGGATAGATCTCGCCCCAGCCGCGGATCTCGGCCGAGGGACGCAGCGGGATCATCACGAAGCTCAGCAGCAGCACGCCGATCACCTGCCAGGCGGTGACGGTCTCCAGCTTGGGGAACATCGGCGAATGCTGGAAGGCCAGCAGGGCCGCCCCGATCAGGCCGCCGATGATGATCATCGGCTGCAGGCGCACCAGCCGACGCTTGTAGAAGGCCCACTGGCTCATGACGCTCCAGCGGTCGTCATAGGCGTAGGCGACCACGAAGCCCGACAGCAGGAAGAAGAAGTCCACCGCCAGGTAGCCGTGGTTGATGATCTGCTTGTGCGGGCTGCCGCCGGAATAGGCCTCGAACAGGTGGAAGGCGACCACCATCAGGGCGGCCACGCCCCGCAGGCCGTCGAGGATCACGTAGTGGCTCTTGGCGGGCGCTGTGGCGTTGGTCGAGGTCGCGGCGGCGGAAGATGTCATGGGCAAGCTTCGCTGATGATGAGTCGCGACGAAGCGTTGTTGGGTTTATCGTTAAACCACAACCCTCTTTAGGAACGCCGTTTCGTGGGCCTTCCAATCTTGCAGGACCTGACGACGATGCAGCGCTCCAGGCGCCCCCGCGAACGGGCCAGGGTGACGATCAAGGACGTGGCGCAGAAGGCCGGGGTCTCGGCCATGACCGTGTCGAACGTCTTCAACGGCACGGGCAAGTTTTCGGCGCAGACCCGCGAGCGGGTGATGGCCGCGATCACCGCCCTGGGCTACGTGCCGAGCTCGGCCGCGCGGCGGCTGGTCGGCGCGACGCCGGCCAGGGTGGGCCTGCTCTATGCCGGGGTCGACAGCATGTTCATCCACGCCGTGCTGGCCGCCGCCGCCGTGGCCAGCGCCGAGCGCGGCCTGCAACTGATCACCCGCAAGGCCGGCTCGCCGGCCGAGGCGCTGGAGGTCGCGCGCGCCTTGCAGCGCTCGGGCGCCGACGCCCTGCTGTTGCTGCCGCCGTTCGACACGGCGCTGAGCGGCTCGCCCGCGTTCGCGGCCCTGGGGCTTGCCACCGCCTCGATCGCCACCGCCGCGCCCCTGCCCGACATGATCACCGTGCGCATCGACAACCGCGCGGCCTCCTACGCGGTCACCGAGCGGCTGGCCGCCAAGGGGCGGCGGCGCATCGCCGTCATCGCCGGCCCGCGGGACCATTCCGACAGCGTCGAGCGCCTGGAGGGCTGCCGGGCGGCGCTGGCGGCCCACGGGCTGTCGCTGCCGGAAGAGCTGGTGGTCGAGGGGCGCTTCACCTTCGAGTCCGGCCTCGCCGCGACCGAGCGGCTGCTCACGCTGGCGGAGCCGCCGGACGCCATCGTCGCGGCCAATGACGACATGGCCGCCGGCGCCCTGTGGGTGGCCCATCGCCGGGGCCTGGCCCTGCCGCGCGACCTGGCCGTGGCCGGCTTCGACGACACCCTGCTGGCGACGCGCGTCTGGCCCCCACTGACCACGGTGCGCCAGCCGATCGACCGCATGACCGGCCGGGCCCTGGATCTTCTGCTGGACGCGCTGCGCCGCCCGCCCGGCGAGGGTCCGCCGGCCGACGTGCTGGAAGCCTATGACCTGGTGGAGCGCGCCTCTGCCTGAAGCGGGCGCGGAAGACCCCGCGGAACTCGCCTCAGAGGTTCAGCAGCAGCCGACTGGCCCCATAGGCCGTCGCCAGCCAGAAAAGCGCGCTGAACGCGCCGCCGAACAGCATGGCCCGGCGGAACTCGCGGCTATGCAAAAGGCCGGGCGCGGCCGAAGGCCGCGAACCATGCGTATGGAACACCTTGTGTTTCCTCCGTGGCTCGGCGCCGTGGGGGCTCGCGCCGTTAACCACGGGAAGACGATGTCACGAAACTGACGAAACACAACCTGAGCCGTCGCCTTTTAGGCGGGTTTCAGCCGCTTTTTCGCCCAAGTTCGTGCATGCACACGGAATATTCGTGCTCAGACGGCCTTCACCGCCGCGGCGATGTCGCCGACCACCTTGCGCACCAGGGCCGGGTCGTCGCCCTCGGCCATGATGCGGATCAGCGGCTCGGTGCCCGAGGCCCGCACGACGATGCGCCCGGCCCCGTTCAGCTGGGCCTCGCCGTCGGCGATGGCCTCCTTCACGGCCTTGGCCTCCAGCGGCTTGCCGCCGGCGAAGCGGACGTTTTCCAGCAGTTGCGGCACCGGTTCGAACTGGCGGGCCAGGGCGCTCATCGGCTTGCCGCTCTCGACCATCACCGCCAGCACCTGCAAGGCGGCGATCAGGCCATCGCCCGTGGTCGAGAAGTCCGACAGGATCAGGTGGCCCGACTGCTCGCCGCCGACATTGAAGCCGCCCTCGCGCATGCGCTGCATGACATAGCGGTCGCCCACCGAGGTGCGCTCCAGGGTCAGGCCCAGCCCGCCGAGCTGGCGCTCGAGGCCGAGGTTCGACATCACCGTGGCCACGACGCCGCCGCCCTTCAGCGCGCCGGCCTTGGCGAAGGCGGCCGCGATGATGGCCATGATCTGGTCGCCGTCGACCACCAGGCCCTTCTCGTCGCAGATCACCAGGCGGTCGGCGTCGCCGTCCAGGGCGATGCCGATGTCGGCGCGATACTCGCGCACCAGCTTGGCCATCTGGTCCGGATGGGTAGAGCCGCATTCCTCGTTGATGTTGGTGCCGTCGGGCGTGACGCCCAGGCTGATGACCTCGGCGCCCAGTTCGTAGAGCGCGGTGGGAGCCACCTTGTAGGCCGCGCCGTTGGCGCAATCGATGACGATGCGCAGGCCAGACAGGGACAGGTGACGCGGGAAGGTCGCCTTGACGATCTCGACATAGCGGGCCTGGGCGTCGTCGATGCGCTTGACGCGGCCAAGATCGCGCGGGGCCGCCAGACCTTCCTGCAGGCCCTCGTCCATCAGGGCCTCGATCTTCAGCTCCTGCTCGTCCGACAGCTTGTAGCCGTCGGGGCCGAACAGCTTGATGCCGTTGTCGGCGAAGTTGTTGTGCGAGGCCGAGATCATGATGCCGAGATCGGCGCGCATCGAGCGGGTCATCATCGCCACGGCCGGGGTCGGCAGCGGACCGAACAGGCGCACGTCCATGCCCACGCTGGTCAGGCCCGCCACCAGGGCCGGCTCGATCATGTAGCCCGACAGGCGGGTGTCCTTGCCGATCACCACCAGGTGGCGGCGGTCGTCCTGCGAGCGGAACAGCTTGCCGGCCGCCAGGCCGACGCGCAGGGCGACTTCGGCGGTCATCGGGTGCTTGTTGGCCTGGCCGCGGATGCCGTCGGTGCCGAAATAGGCGCGCTTGCTCATGATGATGGTCTTCGTCGCTGTCGGGTCGCTGTGTGAATCGGAGCAACGCCCATATAGAGCGTCTTCGAAGTCTCGTACGGACCGCGAAACGATCCGAAATGCAGATTTACGTCGCCGGTCCCTGCACGAGTGCTAAAGGCCGCGCTCGAAATATCCCGTGCTGGTAGCAATAGTCCTCCAGGCGCGTTCTACAAAGGATCATGTCCCATGTGCGGCATCATCGGCATCGTCGGTAAGGCCCCCGTCGCCGAGCGTCTGGTCGAGAGCCTCAAGCGGCTCGAGTACCGGGGCTACGACTCCGCCGGCGTGGCGGGCGTGGTCGGCGGCGGCGTTCAGCGCCGGCGGGCCAAGGGCAAGATCAAGGCGCTGGAAGAGGTGCTGGCGGCCGAGCCGCTGACCGCCACCACCGGCATCGGCCACACCCGCTGGGCCACCCACGGCGCGCCCAACGTCGCCAACGCCCACCCCCATCACGCCGGCCGCGTGACCCTGGTGCACAACGGCATAATCGAGAACTTCGCCGAGCTGAAGGCCGAGCTGGCCGCCGCCGGCCGCACCTTCGAGAGCGACACCGACACCGAGGTCATCGCCCACCTGATCGACGCCGAACTGGCCACGGGCCTGGCGCCCATCGACGCCTTCAAGGCCACGCTCGACCGCCTGACCGGCGCCTATGCGCTGGCCGTGCTGATCGAAGGCGCCGAGAACCTGGTGCTGGGCGCCCGCCGCGGCAGCCCGCTGGTCGTCGGCGAGGGCCAGGGCGAGATGTTCCTGGGCTCGGACGCGCTCGCGGTCGGCCCGTTCACCAACCGGGTGATCTATCTCGACGAGGGCGACTACGTGGCCCTCGACCACGACAGCGCCAGGATCTTCGACGCCTCGGGCGCGGCCGTGACCCGTCCGGTGCGCGTGGTGCCGACCAGCGCCGTGATGATGGAGAAGGGCAACTACCGCCACTTCATGGAAAAGGAGATCCACGACCAGCCCGAGGGGTGCCAGCGCACCATCGCGGCCTATGTGGACGCCCTGACCAGCAAGACGGCCATCCCCGGCGACGTCGACTTCGCCAAGCTGGAACGCATCCAGATCGTCGCCTGCGGCACCTCCTACATCGCCGGCGTCGTCGGCAAGTACCTGATCGAGCAGCTGGCCGACCTGCCGGTGGACGTCGAGATCGCCTCGGAGTTCCGCTACCGCCAGCCGGCCTTGCGTCCGGGCGCCCTGGTGGTGGCCATGTCGCAGTCGGGCGAGACCGCCGACACCCTGGCGGCCCTGCGCTACTGCAAGGCCAAGGGCATGAAGAGCGCCGTGGTGGTCAACGCCACGGAGTCGACCATGGCCCGCGAGGTCGACGTGGTCTGGCCGATCCACTGCGGACCGGAGATCGGCGTGGCGTCGACCAAGGCCTTCACCGCCCAGGTCAGCGTGCTGACCGCCATCGCCGTGGCCGCCGCCAAGGCGCGCGGGACCATCGACGCGGCCGAGGAACAGCGCCTGGTGAAGGTGCTGCTGGAGGCCCCGCGCCTGATCGCCGAGGCCATCCACCTGGAAGGCGCGATCAAGGAGATCGCCGCCGACGTGGCCAAGGCCCGCGACGTGCTCTATCTGGGCCGCGGCCCGATGTCGGCCCTGGCCCTGGAAGGCGCGCTGAAGCTGAAGGAGATCAGCTACATCCACGCCGAGGGCTATGCCGCCGGCGAGCTGAAGCACGGCCCGATCGCCCTGGTCGACGACCAGACCCCGATCGTCATCCTCGCGCCCTATGACAGCTGGTTCGAGAAGTCGGCCTCGAACATGAGCGAGGTGATGGCGCGCGGCGGCCAGGTGATCTTCATCACCGACACCCTGGGCGTGAAGCACGCTCCCGAGGGCGCCAAGGTGGTGGTCACCGCCCCGGCCAGCGACCCGCTGGTCTCGACCCTGGTGATGTCGGCCCCGATCCAGCTCCTGGCCTACCACGTGGCCGTGCTCAAGGGCGCCGACGTCGACCAGCCGCGCAATCTGGCGAAATCGGTGACGGTGGAATAGCCGCGCACGCTTGACGACGCGCGTCGCGCCAGCACTCTACCTTCGGGAAGTGTTCGGGGCGCGCGTCGATGTTTTCAAGAGTCTGGCCAGCCTTGGCGCTGGCGGTCGGCGTCGCCTCGGCGAGCGCGCCCGCGCGAGCCGATGACTGGGCGTTCGAGAAGGACCGCTGGTTCGCCGCCTGCGACGGTCTTTCGACCTGCACCGCCTGGGCCATGGGCGGCGGCGGTTCCGGCCACGTCATCCTGGTCGAGAAGGCGAACGGCGAGCGCGCCCTGACCATCGGGGCCGCGCGCGGCGAGGTCGCCAACCGAAACCGGCCGCTGGCCTTCCGGATCGACGTGGCCGGCCGACAGGGCCGGCCGCTGTGGGCTCGCCTCGCCACCGGCTTCGACCCCGACCGGCAATGGCTGAACTTCCGCACCGCCGATCCCGCGACGATCGACGCCGCCGTCCGCGCCATCGAGGCGGGGGATCGGCTTCGGGTCAGGGTCGAGGGACGCCCGGACTTCACCGCCCAGATCCCCCTCGCGGGGGCGACGGCGGCGCTGGCCTGGGCCCGCGGCCACGACCGGCGCGATGCGGAGCGCGCCGCCGTCGGCCGCGCCCCGGCCGTGTCGCAGGCCGACCTGCCTCGAGCCCCGCCGCCTCTCGCCTTCGCAAATTACGACGAGGGCTGTGCAGCGGGCCAAGGCGGCGTGCAAGCCGCCAGGCTGGCCCCCGGCAAGGTGCTTTGGATCGGAACCTGCGGCTCGGGATACAATCGAGACGCCGTGCTGGCGCTGACCGACGAGGCCGGCGCCGCGCTGCCCCTGGCGCCGCCGACCGACCCCGACGGCGAAGCGCCCGTCCACAACCTGGCCTACGATCCGGCGACCCGGCTGCTCAGCGCGGTCTCCTATGCCGGCGCCGGCCGGGACTGCGGCGAGGCGCTGCGCTGGGCCTGGGACGGCGCGGCCTTCCGCCTCGTCGAGCGGGCGGAACTGAGCGGCGACTACTGCCAGGGCGTGACCGAGAAGGACTGGCCGGTGCTGTACCGCGCCCGGATCGTGGACCAATGATGAGCAAGACCCGACTGGCGGCGCTGCTGGCGCCCGTCCTCCTGTTCGGCGCGGGAAGCGCCCGCGCGGCCGAAACCTTCGACGCCGGCAACTGGCGCGGCCTGTGCGACGCCGTCGGCTGCTCGACCTGGGGCGCGGGAGAAACCCTGTCCAAGCCGGGCTATGTGCTGCTCACCGAAACCGCGGGCGGGCGGCGTCTGGTGTTCGGCGCCCACGTGCGCGCCCAGCGCCCGTCCGAAGGCCAGCTCAGGATCGAGATCGCCGACAAGGCGGGCGCGATCCTGTGGTCGTCGACCCTGCCCGGCCGCGCCGACCGTCCCTCCACGCGGGCCGTGATCTATGACGACGCCGAGATCGGGCGCGTGCTCGACGCCCTCAAGGCCGGGACCAGCCTGAAGCTGGGCCTGACCTCCGATCCCTGGCCGGCGGCGACGATCCTGCTGAAGAACGCCGCCCCAGCCCTGGACTGGTCACGCGCCAAGCCTGGCGTGACGGCCTCGCCGCCGGTCGTCCGTCGCCCGCCCGGCCTGTCTCCGGGCGGCGGGCCACCGACGCCGCCCGAGGTGGCCAAGGCCTGCGAAGCGCTGTCGGAGTTCGCCACCGTCCGCCTGGCGCCCGACAAGATCCTGTGGGTGTCCAACTGCAGCGGCGCGGCGATCAACGAGGACGCCAAGCTGCACCTGACCGACGCGAGCGGCCGCCTGCTGCCGCTGCCGGCCTTCGGCGAGGGCCCCGGCGGCGTCGATCCCGAGCTGGCCAATGTCACCTACGACTACCAGACACGGGTGCTGAGCGCGCGGTTCCGCGACAACCGCTATGGCGGCTGCGGCCAGCGACGCGACTGGGTCTGGGACGGCGCGCGCTTCGCCCTGATCCGCGAGGCCTCGGCCGACTGCATCGGCATGGACGAGGCCGACTGGCCCACCACATTCCGCGCCGTGGTCGAGGAACGCTAGCCCGCCGCCAGCCCCGCCAGGATCGACGGCTTCACCTTCAGGCCCGTCTCGCTGAACACCAGGTCCTCGCGGCCGAAATATTCGTGCTGGCGGCCGGCGCACCAGTCGGTGGTGACGACGGTGAGGTGGGTCTTGTCGGGGCGGGTCGGGCCGCTGGCGTAGGCGAAGTCTCCGGTCAGCCTGTCGAACGGGAAACCGCGATCCTGGTCGGTGCGGGTGAGGATGTCGGCCAGGGTCCTCGCGTCGACCTGCGCCTTCACGATCCTGCCGTCGAAGCGCACCACGGAGTCGTAGGCGTAGCGCGACAGGTCGCCGGCCGGCAGGCCCATGCCCAGGGTGGTGTGGCCCATGAAGCCGATGTCGGCGCCGGCCGCCCTGGCCATCAGGCCGGCCACCTTGCGGCCGGTGTCGCCCAGCGACAGGGCTTTCGGGACCTTGGCGACCACCGCCCGCTCCTCCGGCGTCAGGTTGGCGGCCAGCGCCGCCTTCACCTGGCGGGCCAGGGCCGGGTCGGCCGGGCCGCGCGGATCGACGACGACGCGGGAGATGCGGATCGGGTCGGCCTTGCGGGCGCGGTCGATCGTGGCGACCGTCAGGGGCTGGCCCCAGGCGCCGGTGTGGACATAACGGCTGGTCCCTTGCGCGTGCTCGACGGTCACGTGGTTGTGGCCGCCCAGGAACAGGGTGCGCTCGGGCAGGCCCGCCAGCAGCGGCCGGTCGGCGGGCAGGCCCGCGTGGCTCATCACCACCAGCATGCCGTCTTCGGGCGGCGCGGCCGGCAGGTTGGCCTGGGCCCACGGCGTCGGGGCCGGAATGGCCAGGTCGGGGCGGATGGCCTTGGGATAGGTGTCGATCGAGTTCGTCGCCCAGCCGATCAGGTGGACCGGGAAGCCCAGGTCGAGCGTGGCGCGCGAGGAGGCCACCGGGCGGCCGGTGCGCTTGTCGACGATATTGCTGATCACGGTGATGCCCAGGGCCCGGGCGCGGTCGGCGGCGGCGGCGATGTCCTCCACGAGGTCGGCGTCGTGGTTGCCGATGTTGATCACCGTCGGCGCCAGCCTGGCCGCCGCCTCGAGGAACGCCCAGTCCAGCGCGCCGTCGGTGCGCTTGGCCACCACGTTGCCGGCCTCGAACAGGTCGCCGTTCAGCAGGATCAGGCTGGGGACGGCGTCGCGGCGGACGATGCGGCGCATGGCCTCCAGCAGGGCAGGCGTGATCCCGTAGGCCGAGTGCAGGTCCGACAGCATCAGCACCTTGGCCCGGCCCGTGGCGGCGCCGGCGCTGGGGCCAAACGACAGGGTCATGGCCGCGGCCGCGCCGCCCAGCACCGTGCGCCGATTGAAACCGTTCATGCCGAGCCTCCGTGGGTATCGTGGCCCTGCCTAGAGGCTGTCGGCCTTCGAGGAAACCGTTGAGGCCGAGATTGCCGCCTTTCCCAGTCATCCCGTCATTCCCGCCCTTGTGGCGGGAACCCCTCTGGCGGCCGCGAGGGCGGATGGGGCGGCGTGCTGAGCACGCCGCCGGCGCCTCCCGTATCAGCGGAACCAGGGTTTCTCGCCACAAGGGCGAGAATGACGGGAGTGAAGAAGAAAGCCCCAGCCCCTCACTTCTCGCTGTCGAGATGGGCCATCATCGCCGGGGCGTAGCGTTCGCCGGCCGCCGCGCCCTTGGGCACGGCCGCCTCGATGGCGGCCAGATCCGCCGCCGTCAGGACGACGTCGAGGGCGCCCAGGGCCTCGGCCAGGCGATCGCGGCGGCGGGCGCCGACCAGGGGGACGATGTCGTCGCCGCGCGAGGCGACCCAGGCGATGGCGATCTGGGCGACGCTGACGCCCTTGCCGTCGGCCACCGCCCGCAGGGTCTCGACCAGGGCCAGGTTGCGGTCGAGGTTCTCGCCCTGGAAGCGCGGGGAATGGACCCGGAAGTCGCGGGCGCCGCGCTGGGCGTCCCTGCTCCAATGCCCGCTGATCAGGCCGCGCGACAGCACGCCGTAGGCCGTCAGGCCAATGCCGAGCTCGCGCAGGGTGGGCAGGATGGCGTCCTCGATCCCGCGCGAGAGCAGCGAATACTCGATCTGCAGATCGCAGATCGGGGCGACGGCGGCGGCGCGGCGGATGGTGTCGGCGCCAACTTCCGACAGGCCGATATGTCGGATGTAGCCGGCGTCACGCAACGCGGCCAGGGCGCCGATCGTGTCCTCGATCGGTACGTCCGGATCCAGGCGCGAGGGGCGATAGACGTCGATGTGGTCGACCCCCAGCCGGCGCAGCGAATAGGTCACGAAGTTCCTGATCGCCTTGGGCCGGCTGTCGAACCCGAGGAAGGCGCCGTCGGGGCCGCGCAGGGCGCCGAACTTGACGCTGATCACGGCCTTGGCGCGATCCTGGCCCCGCAGGGCCTCGCCGATCAGCATCTCGTTGTGGCCCATGCCGTAGAAGTCGCCGGTGTCGAGCAGGGTGATCCCGGCCTCCATGGCGGCGTGGATCGTGGCGACGGCCTCGGCGCGGTCGGCGGGGCCGTAAAGGTCGTCGGACATGCCCATGCAGCCGAGGCCGAGGGCCGAGACAGCGGGACCGGTGTTGCCGAGCTTGAGCGTGCGCATGGGCGATCTCCTTGGATGCGCGGCGTGGGGGGAGCGGCCGCGGGTGTTGGACGGGCCGACTATGACCTTGCGCGACCTGTGCGATAATCCGGCCAGCGGCGCACGAGCCGTTCGGAATTTCGCACAATGGCCACCCCCGACCTCGCCGATCTCGACGCCTTCGCCGCCGTGGCCCGGGCCCGCAGCTTTCGCGGCGCGGCGGTGGGACGCGGGGTGTCGCCCTCGTCGCTGAGCGAGGCGGTGCGACGGCTGGAGACGGCGCTGGGCGTGCGGCTGCTCAACCGCACCACCCGCAGCGTCACCCCCACCGAGGCCGGCGAACGCCTGCTCGAGCGGCTGGCGCCGGCCCTGGCCGACGTGGCCGGAGCGCTGGACGCGGTGAACCAGTTTCGCGACAGCCCGACCGGAACCCTGAAGCTGAACGTGCCCATCGTCGTGGCGCGCCTGGTCCTGCCCGACATCGTCGGCCCGTTCCTGAAGGCCAATCCGGGCATCACCCTGGAGATCACCGCCGAGGACAACTTCGTCGACGTGCTGGCGGCCGGGGCCGACGCCGGCGTGCGCTATGGCGAGCGGCTGGAGAAGGACATGATCGCCGTGCCGCTGTCGGGTCCGCAGCGCTACCAGGCGGCCGCTTCGCCGGACTTCCTGGCGCGATACGGAACGCCCCGCCATCCGCGCGACCTGTTGTCGCTGCCCTGCATCCGCCACCGGTTCTCCAGCGGCGCGATCATCGTCATGGAGTTCGAGAAGGACGGCGAGATCGTGCGCATCGCGCCCGACGGGCCGCTGATCTCCTCGTCGATGGAGCTGGAACTGCGGGCCGCCGAGGAGGGCCTGGGCGTGATCGCCAGCTTCGAGGGCTTCCTTGCGGCGTCGGTGGCCGCGGGCCGTCTCGTGCCGATCCTCGAGGACTGGAACCCGCCCTTCGAGGGGCCCTTCCTCTACTATCCCAGCCGCCGCCACATGCCCGCGCCGCTGCGGGCCTTCATCGACTTCATCCGCGCCCGGCGGCTGGAAACCTGAATTTCTGGCGCGTTTGCCGCCTGTTCACCGTCGCCTGCCATGCTCGGCGCGAAAGAACGAGGGGCCACCGCCGATGATCGTCAGCAGCCGCACCGCCGCCCGCCTGGGCGGGGCGCTCGTCCGCGCCGCTGCTCGCCTGCGCGGGTTCCGGTCCGACCGGCGCGGCGCCCTCGCCGTCTGGGTGGCCATGGGCCTGATCCCGCTCTGCCTGCTGGTGTTCGGCGTCTTCGACCTCAGCCGCATGAGCGTCGAGCGCCGGCGCCTGCAGGACTCCCTGGACGCGGCCACCCTGATCGCGGCCCGCTCGACCGCCACCGACACCGCCACCCTCACCACCCTGGGCAAGGCCGCCCTGACCGCCGAACTGGGCCAGGCCGCGACCACCGCTAGCTTCGTCGGCTCGACCAACGGCAAGCAGGTGACCGGCGCCGCCAGCTACACCTTCGACCCGATCATCCTGGGCCTGATCGGCAAGGACAAGCTGACGGTCGGCGCCCAGTCGGTGGTGGTGCGCGCCGCCAACAACCTCGAGATCGCCCTGGTGCTCGACATCACCGGCTCGATGTCCGGCACGCGCATCAGCGACCTGAAGACGGCCGCCAACGACCTGGTGGACATAGTCGTGCAGGACATCCAGGAGCCCTACTATTCCAAGGTCGCCATCGTGCCCTACTCGATGGGCGTCAATGTCGACACCTATGCCGACGCGGTGCGCGGCGCGATCCCGAGCTCGCCCCTGGCCACCGCGGCCTGGAACACCGGCGTGACCAAGACGGTGTCGAGCTTCACCGGCAACACGACCTCGCCCGTGGTCACCACCTCGAGCGCCCACGGCCTGGCGGTCAACGACTACGCCATGGTGTTCGGCTCCAACCAGAGCAGCATGAACGGCAAGGTGCTGAGGGTGACCTCGGTCGCCTCGACCACCAAGTTCACCGGCGCCAACCAGTCGGGGACCTCGGTCACCGCCGGCTCCAGCGGCTCGGTCTACAAGTGCCTGAACTCCAGCTGCACCTTCGTCTTCACCAGCAAGGCCAGCCATGTCTTCCAGACCGGCGACCAGCTGAAGCTGACCGGGATCACCGGCGTGACGACGCTGAACAGCGCCGTTCCGACCATCACCGCCGTCTCGGGCCTGGCGATGACCACCAACCTGTCGCCCACGGCCAGCACGAACTACGTCACCACCACCGCCGGCGCCAACGGCACGGCGACCTGCCAGAGCACCTCGCGCAGCGACATCAGCTGCGCCAACCTGAACTTCACCAACGCCAGCGGCAACGCCAAGACCCAGGCGATCAGCACCTGCGTCACCGAACGCACCGGGACCTACGCCTATACCGACGACGCCCCGACCACCGCCCTGGTCGGCCGCAACTACCCGGTCTCGAGCAACCCTTGCCCGGCGCCGAAGATCACCCCGCTGACCTCCGACCGCACGGTGCTCAAGAACCAGATCTCGGCGCTGGACGACGGCGGCTCGACCGCGGGCCAGATCGGCCTGGCCTGGGGCTGGTACATGGTGTCGCCGAACTTCGCCTACCTGTGGCCCAGCGCCAGCCAGAAGCCGGTCGCCTACGGCACGGCCGAGACCATGAAGATCGTCGTGATGATGACCGACGGCGCCTTCAACACCCCCTATTGCAAGGGCGTGATCGCCGCCAACGCCGGCTCGGGCTCGGGCTCGGCCGCCGATCACATCAACTGCAACGCCACCAACGGCGACGCCACGAGCCAGGCCAAGGAGCTGTGCACCAGGATCAAGGCCAAGAACGTGATCGTCTTCACGGTCGGCTTCGACGTCGACTCCACCGCCAAGTCGATGCTGACGACCTGCGCCACCAAGACCAGCCAGGCCTATTTCCCGGCCACCGGCGGCGAGCTGAAGACCGCCTTCAAGTCGATCGCCCAGGAGATCTCGGCCCTGCGCATCGCCAAGTAGCGACGCTGCGGAACCGACATGAAAAAGGCCCCGTCCGCGAGGACGGGGCCTTCGTCGTTTCTGAGCCTAGCGCGCGCCGGTCAGGCCAGCTTGATCTCGCGCAGACGCTGCTGGAGGAACTCGTCGGCGGTGATCGACTCCGGATAGCGGTCCGGGTTTTCGTCGGTCACGCAGTTGTCCAGGGTCTTGATCTCGTAGTCCGACGCGAAGTGCAGGAAGAACGGCGTCGAGTAGCGCGGCAGGTGGCGGCGCTCGGGCGGCGGGTTCTGCACGCGGTGGATGGTCGAGGGCAGGACGTGGTTGGTCAGGCGCTCGAGCATGTCGCCGATATTGATGACGATGCAGCCCGGGGGCGGGTTGATCGGCAGCCACTCGCCGTTGCGGTCGAGCAGCTCGAGACCACCCTCCTCGGCGCCGAGCAGAAGCGTGATGGTGTTGATGTCGCCGTGGGCGCCGGCGCGCACGCCGGTGGCGTCCTGCGGGATCGGCGGATAGTGCAGCAGGCGCAGCACGCTGTTGCCGTTCTCGACGGTCGGCTTGAAGAACTCGCGGTCGAGCTTCAGGTAGGTGGCGATCGCCTCCAGCACCTTGCCGCCCATGCTGTCGAGCGCGTTGTAAAGCCAGCTGACGTCATGCTTGAAGGCCGGGATCTCGGCCGGCCAGACGTTGTCGGCCATGGTGGCGCGGAAGCGGTGGCCGGGCGGCAGGTCGCGGCCCATGTGCCAGAATTCCTTCAGGTCGTAGTGCGTGGCGCCCTTGGCGGTCTCGACGCCGAACGGGATGTAGCCGCGCGCGCCGCCCTTGACGCCGGCGTACTGCTTCTTGGTCTCGACCGGCAGGGCGAAGAAGGCCTTGGTGTCGGAGATGGCCGCATCGATACGGTCCTGCGGCAGGTCGTACTCCGACAGCACAGCAAAGCCATAGCGCTCGAACGAGGCGCCCAGCTCCTGGGCGAAGCGCGCGAAGTCCTTGCTGTAGAGGGTGAACGAGATGGGCTCGATGGCGGATGCGGACACGGTTGGCCTTCGAAGGTGAGAAAAATGGGCGGGATTAGTAAGACGGGCCTTACTACACCCAACAGGCGGCGGAACGAAGGCCGTTCATCCCCCGCTCATCCGGATTGTCGGAACTTGACCATAACGGGTGCGTTTCACCCGCTGATCCGACACTTCACGGGATAGACGGCAGATGACCAACAAGACCGCCTTCCGCGCCGCCGCGCTCGGGGCCCTCCTGATCGGCGCCGGCGCCATGACCGCCTGCACCACCACCGATCCCTATACCGGCATGCCGGTGCGCAACAACACCGGCACCGGCGTCCTGGCCGGCGCGGCCGGGGGCGCCCTGCTGGGCTACCTGACCAACACCAACAAGGGCGAGCAGGGCCGCAAGAACGCCCTGATCGGCGCGGGCATCGGCGCCTTGGCCGGCGGCGCCGTCGGCAACTACATGGACCGCCAGCAGGCCGACTTCCGCCGCAGCCTGGAAGGCTCGGGCGTGATGATCCGCCGCAACGGCGACCAGATCGTCCTGGTCATGCCCAGCGACGTGACCTTCGCCGTCGACAAGTCGGACGTGCAGCCGCAGTTCACCCGCGTGCTCGACGACGTGGCCCGCACCCTGAACGCCTATCCGCAGACCACCATCGACGTGGTCGGCCACGCCGACAGCAGCGGTCCGGACGACTACAATCAGGCCCTGTCGGAGCGCCGCGCCGGCTCGGTCGCGGGCTATCTGACCGGCCCCGGCCGCGTGCTGCCCGACCGCGTGTTCGTGGCCGGCCAGGGCGAGCGCCAGCCGATCGCCTCCAACGACACCGCCGAGGGCCGCGCCCAGAACCGCCGGGTCGAGATCATCCTGCGCCCGCTGACCCAGTAGGCGGCGCGAGATATCGCCTTCAAAGGGGCGGGGCGGCTTGACCAGCCGCCCCGCCCTTCGCTTTACAGGGCCCATGAAGACCCGCGCCGACCTCATCGCCTTCTTCGACGCCCACGATGTCGACCACGCCACCCTCGACCACCCGCCGGTGTTCCGCGTCGAGGAAGGGCTGGAGATCAAGAAGGCCCTGCCCGGCGGCCACACCAAGAACCTGTTCCTCAAGGACGCCAAGGGCCAGCTGTGGCTGATCTCGGCGCTGGGCGAAACGGCCATCGACCTGACGAAGCTGCATCACGTGATCGGCTCGGGCCGACTGTCGTTCGGCCCCGAGGCGATGATGGTCGAGACGCTGGGCGTCACCCCTGGCTCGGTCACCGCCTTCGGCCTGATCAACGACGGCGAGCGCAGGGTCCGCTTCGTGCTCGACAAGGCCCTGAGTGAGGCCGATCCGGTGAACTTCCACCCTCTAAAGAACGACGCCACCACCGCCGTCAGCCAGGCGGGCTTCCGCCGGTTCCTGGCCGCCCTGGGCGTCGAGCCGATGATCGTCGACTTCGAGGCGATGGCCGTCGTCGGCTAACGCTCTCTCTTTTCTAGCGCTGCGGCCCGACCCGGAACCGCAGGCACGCCCCGCGAGCCCGGACAGTCGGCTCGCCCGTGCAGTCGACGTCGACGGTCGCCGGACGCAGCGCCGTCAGCTTGCGGCCCGCCGGCGCCGCCAGGCAGTCGGTCAGGGTCTTGGCCATCTTCTCCAGCTCCACCGTGTGCGTCGCCTGGGCGTAGCCCTCCCACAGGAGCGTGCGCGCCTCGTCGGGCGTCGAGGGCGAGCCGGCCAGGACCGCGTACATGTAGGCCTGGCCATCGACCTCGTCGGCGGGCCAGAAGAACACCGCCTCGTGGCTGTCGGCCGCGGGGGTGGAGCTGATGAAGGCGTAGAGGGGCTCGCACGCCACCGGCTTCTCCGCCGCCGACGCCTGCCCGGCCAGGCAGAACGCCGCCGCCCCGAGCAGGCTCAAGGACAGACGGAGTGGAAGACGACGGGCCATGTGGATCCTGGTGGAACGCCCCGAACGGGCGGCGCGCACCATCGCCGCCAAACGCCTTCTGGGCAAGAAGCCGCAGCCGCCGATTGCGAACCGGCTCGCCAAGGACCATCTTGCGGCGCTGAGCGTCCGCGCACGAGAGAAGAAGCAGTCATGTCCCTGATCGGTGAAAAGCCCGCCCCCATCCCGGCCGGCGGCCAGAATGGCGGCAAGAGCGAACACATCAAGGACGGGACCGACGCCAGCTTCATGGCCGACGTCATCGAGGCCTCGAAGACCCAGCCGGTCATCGTCGACTTCTGGGCCACCTGGTGCGGCCCCTGCCGCCAGCTGACCCCGGCGCTGGAGAAGGTGGTCGCCGCCGCCAAGGGCGCGGTCAAGCTGGTCAAGATCGACGTCGACAAGAACCCGGGCTTCGCCGGCCAGCTGCGCGTGCAGTCGATCCCCACCGTCTACGCCTTCGTCGACGGCCAGCCGGTGGACGGCTTCCAGGGCGCCCTGCCCGAAAGCCAGATCCAGCAGTTCGTCGACCGCATCTCGGGTCCGCCCGAGGCCGGGGCCGTGGACGAGCTGCTGGCCATGGCCAAGGAGAGCCTGGACGTCGAGGACCTGGGCGGCGCGGCCCAGGCCTTCGCCCAGGTGCTGCAGATGGAGCCCGACAACATCAAGGCGCTGGGCGGCCTCGCCCGCGTCTACCTGGCCGGCGGCGACCTGGAGCGCGCGGCCGAGATCGCCGACATGGCGCCGGCCAACGCCAAGGACCCGGACCTGGAAAGCGTGCGCGCCGCCTTGAAGCTGGCCGAAGCGGCTCCGTCCGAGACCGCCGCCTTCGAACAACGCCTGGCCGCCGACGCCGACGACCACGAAGCCCGGCTGGAACTGGCCAAGGCCTTGGCCGGCGCCGGCCAGCTGGACGCGGCCTGCGACCATCTGCTGACCATCATCCAGCGCGACCGGACCTGGAACGACGACGCCGCCCGCAAGCAGCTGCTGACCGTGTTCGAGGCCGCCGGCCCGACCTCGGAAGTGGCCAAGCAGGGCCGCAAGCGCCTGTCGTCGATCCTGTTCAGCTAGGACTTCAAGGACCCGTTCCGCCGGGACAAGCGTTCAGAACACCCAGTCAAGGAGGCCGCCATGCCGGGCGTATACCGGAAGACCCTCGACCTGCCGCTGGTGATCCCCGTGTTCCCACTGGACGGGGCCCTGTTGCTTCCCGGCGGCCAGCTGCCGCTGAACATCTTCGAGCCGCGCTATCTCAACATGCTCGACGACGCCATGTCGGGCGAGCGGATGATCGGCATGGTCCAGACCCGGCCGGGCGGCGACATCACCCGGCCGGCCCTGGCCCCGATCGGCTGCGCGGGCCGGGTGACCAGCTTCGCCGAGACCAGCGACGGCCGCTACCTGATCACCCTGACCGGCGTGGCGCGGTTCCGGCTGGGCGAGGAGCTGCCGGCGCGCACGCCCTATCGCCAGGTGCGGGCCGACTTCACGCCCTTCGACCTCGACCTGCGCGAGGACCAGCAGGAGGCGGTCGGCGACGCAGCCCCGCTGCTCAACGCCCTGCGCCGCTATCTCGACCACCGCGGCCTGGCCATCGACTGGAGCGAGGCCCAGGCCGCGCCGTCCGACGCCCTGATCAACAGCCTGGCCATGGCCCTGCCGTTCGACCCGCTGGAGAAGCAGGCCCTGCTGGAGGCCCGCACCATCGCCGACCGCCGCAGCACCCTGGTGGCGCTGCTGGAGATCGACGCCGCCCAGGACGACGACGAGCCGCCCTCGGTGCAGTAGGGCGTCAGGCCGCGGCGGCCGCGCCGTCGGCCTTGGGCTGCGGCGGCCCGAAGCGGTTGTCGCCGGCCGTACCGTCCTGCAGGACGAAGACGATCAGCACGGCGGTCCCGCCCGGCACGAGATTGAGCAGCAGCCACCAGCCGCTGCGGTCGATGTCGTGCAGGCGGCGGATGGTCACCGACAACGCCGGGATCGCCAGGAACAGGCCGACATAGGACAGCAGCGAGGCCGGCTTGTGGGGCGGCAGGCCCCGCAGGCCGTCGGCCAGCCCCCAGGCCATGCTCCAGACATAGCTGGGCAGCAGCGCCAGGGTCAGGGACAGCAGCAGGAACTGCAGGAACTCCGACCGGTCCGACCGGCCCTTGAAGTCAGCGAACCGGATCAGCGCCTTGAACATCGACATCGCGAGCTCTCCGTTGAACACCACCCATGGTAGCGAAACGGAGCGCGGTGAAAAGCCCCCGGGGGCGAACGCCGTCGCTTAGGGCTTCACTGCATCCCAGGCGGCCACCTGGTAGCCGTTTTCGGACAGGCACTGCCCCATGGCGGCCTTGTGCCGCTCGTCCAGCGCGGCCCGCACACCCTTGGAGCCCTTGGCCTTGTCGTACGGGACCTTGAGCACCAGGCCGGTGGGGCCCGGTTGCAGGTCGCGGGCCGTGGCGCTGGCCGGATGCACCTTGAAGCCGCTGGTCTTGCCCGCCCGCACCTCGTCGCGGCACGAGACGAAGGTGCTGGCGAAGGCCTTCTCGTCGCTGGCCTGGGTCGACAGGCGCGGGCTGTAGGCGTTTTCGCCACCCATTCCGCCTCCCATGGAGCCGCAGGCGGCCAGGGTCAGGGTGCTGGTGGCCACGGCGGCGGCCAGGAAGGTCCGTTCGATGACGGTCATGTCGCTATCCGGGATCGTTGTTATCGCTTCTGCGACAACCGCGAGGCGGCGCGAGAGGTTCCGGCGGCGGGGCTTTCCCAATCGGCCGGCCGGCTCTAGAACAGCGCCATGACCGCTGCTCCTCCGCCCCCGCCCGTCGACGTCGATCCGCGCCTGCTGGAGGTGCTGGTCTGTCCGGTGACCCGCGCGCCGCTGTTCTACGACCGCGCCCGCGGCGAGCTGGTCAGCCACACGGCCAAGCTGGCCTACCCGATCCGCGACGGCGTGCCGATCATGCTGCCGGAAGAAGCCCGCAGCCTGGCTGACGGGGAGTAGCCCGCCTCTCACGGCGTGGCGAAAACCTTATCCTTCGACAGGCTCAGGATGAGGTTTTCGGTCAGGCGCCGCGCCTGAACTGGTCCTCATCCTGAGCTTGTCGAAGGACGAGGACCACGTACGGCCTTACAGAGACGCCCCGCGTAACAATTTCGGCAGATCCCCCACCCCGCCGCCGGCCTCGTGCATGAAGAACCGGCGCGCCGGGGCGATGCGGTTCACCGCCGCCATGCCGACGCCGCGCGCCACGCGCAGCAGCGGGTTGTCGTTCGAGAACAGCCGCACGAAGCCGTCGAAGGCCAGGGCGTTGGTGACATTGTCGAACCGCCGCCAGCGGGCGTAGCGCTCCAGCGTCGCCTCCGCGCCGATGTCCTCGCCGTTGCGGATCGCCTCGACCACCACCTCGGCCAGGGCCGCGGCGTCCTTGAGGCCCAGGTTCAGGCCCTGCCCCGCGATCGGGTGCACGCCGTGGGCGGCGTCGCCGATCAAGGCCAGGCGCGGGGCGACCAGCCGTTCGGCCAGCGACAGCGACAGCGGATAGACGAACACCGGCCCGGCCATCTCGACTTCACCGAGGAAATCGCCGAACCGGCGCATCAGGTGGGCGTGGAACGCTTCCGGGCTGGCGTGGCGCAGGGCCTCGCCGCGCGCGGTGCTTTCGGTCCAGACCAGGCTGGCGCGGTTGTCGGTCAGCGGCAGGATGGCGAATGGGCCGCTGGGCAGGAAATATTCGTGCGCCA
Organism: Caulobacter radicis; assembly: GCF_003094615.1. Classification (GTDB taxonomy): domain Bacteria; phylum Pseudomonadota; class Alphaproteobacteria; order Caulobacterales; family Caulobacteraceae; genus Caulobacter; species Caulobacter radicis. Next base: position 38,833 of record NZ_QDKO01000017.1, read on the forward strand.
CGCCCTCGTGCGGGTGCTGCATCTGCACCGTGGCGACGACGCCGCTCTGGCCATAGCCCCAGCCGATGTCGCCGATGCCCGCGGCCTTGCGCAGGGCCGAATTACGCCCTTCGGCGCTGACGGCCAGCGGCGCGCTCAGCACCCGGCCGTCGGTCAGGATCACCCGGGCGCCCGAGGCGTCGACCTCAAGCCCCGCCGCGCCGGCCGGGGCGATGACCTCCAGACCCTTGTCCAGCGCCGTCTTCGACAGGGCCGCGCGGATCTGGCGGTTCTCGATCAGGTAGCCCAGGGGCTCGCCTTCCGAACGGTCGGCGATCTCGCCGCTGTCGAAGCGCAGGAAGAAGGGCGACGGCTTGCCCGAGGCCGCGCCCGGGGCCTTGCCGTCGGTGACCAGGATCTGCTCGATGCGCTGGGCGTGAGGCGCCAGGGCCTCGCCGGCGCCGATCGCCCGCCACTGGCGGAACGACGAGTACGCAATGGCTGAAGAGCGCCCGTCGAAGGTCGGCGCCAGCTGGGCGTCGAAGGGCTGCGGGTCGACCAGCAGCGGCCTGACGCCGCCGGAAGCGAGGGCGAGCGCCAGGGTGGTTCCGGCCATGCCGGCCCCGGCGATGATGACGTCGGCGTCGTGCTTGCGCATGGCGTGGGTATGCGCCCGCGCCGGGCTCGCTGTCCAGTTGGACGAAGCGTCCGGGGTCCCCATCTTCTCCCGTCATTCCCGCCCTTGTGGCGGGAACCTCTCTGTCGGCCGCAAGAGCGGGTGGGGCGGATCGCCGGCGATCCGCTGGCGCCTCACGCGTCAGCTGAACCAGGGGTTCCCGCCACAAGGGCGGGAATGACGGGAGTTAAAATGGACGCCGCGCCGTCCAGCCGCCACCTTTGCAAGATTTTCCCACGAAACGCGGCCATTCGCCGCCGACTTTGAAAAACCATGCCCTTGCCTACCCGCGTTACCAGGCGTAACGGGACGGCGCATTTCCCCTTGTCGGGGCTGAAAGATTGGAGACTGCGATGGGTTACCGGGTCGCCGTGGTCGGCGCCACGGGCAACGTGGGCCGCGAGATGTTCAACATCCTCGAGGAAGTGAAATTCCCCGTGGAGAAGATGCACGCCATCGCCTCGCGCAAATCCATCGGCACCGAGGTCTCGTTCGGCAGCCAGATCATCAAGTGCGAGGATCTCGAGCAGTTCGACTTCTCGAAGGTCGACATCGTGCTGATGAGCGCCGGCGGTTCGATCTCGGCCGCCTGGGGCGAGAAGATCGGCGCGGCCGGTCCGATCGTCATCGACAATTCCAGCCACTTCCGGATGGACCCGGATGTGCCGCTGGTGGTGCCGGAAGTGAACCCGGACGCCGTCAACAGCATCCCCAAGAACATCATCGCCAACCCCAACTGCTCGACCGCCCAGCTGGTGGTGGCGCTGAAGCCGCTGCACGACGAGGTGCCGATCAAGCGCGTGGTGGTGTCGACCTACCAGTCGGTTTCCGGCGCGGGCAAGGAAGGCATGGACGAGCTGTGGGACCAGACCAAGGGCGTCTTCGTCCTGGGCGCGCCCGAGCCCAAGAAGTTCACCAAGCAGATCGCCTTCAACGTCATCCCCCACATCGACGTCTTCATGGACGACGGCTTCACCAAGGAAGAGTGGAAGATGACCGTCGAGACCCAGAAGATCCTGGATCCGGCCATCCAGCTGGTCGCCACCTGCGTGCGCGTGCCGGTGATGGTGGGCCACTCGGAGTCGGTCAACATCGAGTTCACCGGCCCGCTGGACGAGGACGACGCCCGCGAGATCCTGCGCGACGCCGAAGGGATCGTCGTGGTCGATAAGCGCGAGAACGGCGGCTACATCACGCCGAAGGAAGCCCAGGGCGAATTCCCGGTCTACGTGTCGCGCATCCGCAAGGACCCGACCGTCGAGCACGGCATCGCCCTCTGGTGCGTCGCCGACAACCTGCGCAAAGGCGCGGCCCTGAACGCCGTGCAGATCGCCCAGCTGCTGCACGACAAGGGCCTGATCAAGCAGAAGACGCCGGCCTAAAGAACGACCCCCCCGTCGTCCTTCCGCCAGCGGAGGGACGACGGGAACCGCCTCTTTCGGCGATACTTCGCACCCTTCAGCGACGCGGGCCCGCAAGATGTGGGCGGACGCCGGGATCCCTATCTGTCAGATCCCTCCGCGAAAGGTGCGGTCCATGCCTCCCAGTACCATCGGCAGTGCGAACAACGACGCGCGTTCGGCCTATCTCGCCGGCGTCGGCTGCTATCTGCTCTGGGGCTTCCTGCCCCTCTATTTCCATACCCTGTCGGTCATGGGCGTCAGCTCGTTCGAGATGATCGCGCACCGGACGCTGTGGTCGGTGATCTGGGCCGGGGGCCTCGTGCTGCTGGCCCGCCAGGGCGGCCAGGTGGCGCAGGTGCTGCGCCAGCCCAAGACGCTGGGGATCCTGCTGCTCTCGACGCTGGCCATCTTCGGCAACTGGACGATCTACGTGCTGGCGGTGAACGCCGGGCGGGTGATCGAGGCCAGCCTCGGCTACTACATCAACCCGCTGATGAACATGGCGGCCGGCGCCCTGCTGTTCCGCGAGCGGATGAGCACCGAGGGCAAGGTCGCCATCGGCCTGGCCGCCGTCGGCGTGGCCATCCAGACCATCGCCCTTGGCCACCTGCCGCTGGTGTCGCTGGGCCTGGCGCTCAGCTTCTGCATCTATGCGATCCTCAAGAAGCAGGTGAAGGCCGACGCCCAGACGGGCCTGTTCATCGAGTGCGCCTACCTGGCGATCCCGGGATTGCTCTATGTCTGGCACCTCCAGGCCTCGGGCGCGGGCCACTTCACCCAGGACGCCCGCACGGCGATCCTGCTGCTGGCCGCCGGTCCGGCCACGGTCGTGCCGCTGGCCCTGTTCGCCTGGTCGGCCCGCCGCCTGCCGCTGAGCGCCATGGGCTTCCTGCAGTTCATCGCCCCGACTTTGCAGTTCCTGCTCGGCGTGTTCCTGGGCGAGGCCTTCACGCCGCTGCGGGCGCTGTCGTTCGTGTTCATCTGGCTGGGCGTGGCCGCCTTCGCCTACGGCGCCTGGAAGCGCACCCGCACGGCGCCGGCCGCGGCCTGAACCGTCACGGCCGACAGACGTTGGTCAATTTGTCGCACCGCCGCCGGCCCTTAAGCCGGCGGCAAGACGCGCCGCGTCAGGTATGCCGACAGACTTAATGCTGGGGGAACCATGTCCACGGAAACCATCACCACGCCCGATCTGGCCGCCGTGCTCGAGGCCCTGTCGGTCGAGATGTCGCTGGCCGCCGAGGCCTGCGGCCACCTCGACAGCGCCCTGGGCAAGATCCTCGAGAACACCCCGCCGGAATCGCGCATGGCCGTGATGCAGGAGCTGCACACGGTCGACCACCTGGCCCAGCACATCACCGCCATCACCGACTTCACCGCCAAGCTGGTGCAGGCCGCTCCGGGCGGCGTGCCGCTGCCGGTGCAGGAGGCCCTGTCGACCATCACCCTGGGGGCGGTGGCCGAGCGGCTGCGGGGGCGGCTGGGGGTCTGATCAGCCCTGCGTCCTTCGAGGCTCGCCTGCCGGCTCGCACCTCAGGATGAGGAATTCAGTGCAATGAGATCCTCATCCTGAGGCGCCCGCGCAGCGGGCCTCGAAGGACGCACGGCCTCACAAACTCGCGTAGGCCGCCTTGATCAGGCTGACCGCGCGCGGGTCGCCGATCAGTTCGTTGCCCTGGCGGTTCATCACGTACGAGCCCGAGACCCCGGTCTTCGGATCGGCGAAGGCGCACGATCCGCCCCAGCCGGAATGACCGAAGGCGTCGGCCGTGGGGCCGTAGAAGAAATTGGGCGTGTTGCGCATGAAGCCCGCGCCCCAGCTGATCTGGTAGGGCAGCACGAGGTCCTGGCCGGCGATGCGCTCGGCCCGGGCCTTCTCCATCGTCTGCGGCGACAGGATCTGCACGCCGTCCAGCGTGCCGCCGCTGGCCAGGGCGCCCATCAGGCGGGCCAGGGAATGGGCGGTGGCGTGGCCGTTGGCCGAGGGGATCTCGGCGCGGCGCCATTCGCCCGTGCCACGGCCGCCGGGCGCGGCCCACTTGGTCATGAAGGCGGCCTTCACCGCGTCGTTGATCTCGCCGAACTTCGGAAACGCGGTCGGCCGCATCAGGTCGGCGCAGCGGTGATGCTCGCTGTCGGGCAGGCCGATCCAGATATCGAGGCCCAGCGGCTGGGCCAGGTCCTCGCGCAGGGCCGTCCCCATGGTGCGGCCGTCGACGCGGCGGAAGATCTCGCCGGCCGTGAAGCCGAAGGTCACCGGGTGGTAGCCGCTGGCCGAGCCGATCGGCCACAGCGGGGCCATGGCGGCGAGCTTGGCGGTCGTCGCCTGCCAGTCGAACCAGATGGCCGGATCGACCTCGTCGAGGAAGCCCGACAGGCCGTCCTGGTGCGACATCACCTGGCCGACGGTGACGGCGTCCTTGCCGGCCTGCGCGAACTCCGGCCACACGGACGCGACGGTCTGGTCGTAGGACAGCTTGCCCTGGTCGACGAGGCGCGCGACCAGCAGGGCGGCGATCGCCTTGGTGGTCGAGAACAGCGGCGTCAGGGTGTCGGGTCCGAAGGCGACCTGATGCTTGCGGTCCGCATAGCCGGCCATCAGGTCGACCACCACCTCGCCGTCGACGGCCAGGGTAAAGCGCGCGCCCAGTTCGCCGCCGCCCGGCGAGGCCGGATCGAAATTGGCCTCGAAGGCGTCATAGACCTGGGCGAACGGGGCGGGGCAGACGCCGGTGATGTCGAGGCTCATGAAGTTTCGTCTAGCCCGCCGGGCCGGGGTTTGTCATCCGAAGGACAGTACGATGCGTAACCGGAGCCCGCCGATGAAGCCCGACGTCCTGCAGCTCAAGGCCCTGTCCCCGCAGCTCGAAGCCGGGCTGGAGGCGGCCTACACGGTCCACCGGCCCTATCGCGCCGCCGATCCGGACGCCCTGATCGGCGAGGTGGCGGGCAAGGTGCGCGCCGTGGTCACCGGCGGCGACCTGGGCGTGCCCGCCGAGCTGTGGGATCGCCTCCCAGCCCTGGAGATCGTCGCCGTGCACGGCGTCGGCCTCGACAAGGTCGATCTCGACCTCGCCGCCGCGCGGGGGATCACCGTGACCACCACGCCCGGCGTGCTGACGCAGGACGTCGCCGAGCTGGCGATCGGCCTGTGGCTGTCGCTGTCGCGCCGGATGGTGAGCGCCGACCGCTATGTGCGCGAAGGCCGCTGGCCGAAGGCAGAGCGCTTGGCCCTGGCGCGGCGGGCGACGGGGCGCACGGTGGGGATCCTGGGCCTGGGCCAGATCGGCCGGGCCATCGCCGACATGGCCGCGCCGTTCGCGGGGCGGATCGCCTATCACAGCCGCCGGCCGGTCCAGGGCGTTCCCTACGCCTACCACGCCAGCCCGCTGGAGCTGGCCAGGGCGGTCGACGTGCTGTTCCTGGTCACCCCGGGCGACGCCGGCCCGCTGGTCGATGCGGACGTGCTGGCGGCGCTGGGACCGGATGGCCTGCTGATCAATGTGGCGCGCGGCTCGGTGGTCGACGAGGCCGCCCTCGTGGCGGCGCTGACGAACGGTACGATCGCCGGCGCGGGCCTGGACGTGTTCGAGGACGAGCCGAACGTTCCACAGGCGCTGCTGGCGATGGACAACGTGGTGCTGCAACCCCACCGCGGCAGCGCCACGGAAGAGGCGCGCGCGGCGATGGCGGCGCTGGTGCTGGAGAATTTGGGTCGGCATTTCGGGAGGTGAACGCCCGCCCCCCCATTCACTCCCGTCATTCCCGCCCTTGTGGCGGGAACCCCTCTGTCGGCCGCAAGGGCAGGAGGGGCGGCGTGCTCGGCACGCCGCTTGCGTCTCGCGTGTCAGCGGAACCAGAGGTTCCCGCCACAAGGGCGGGAATGACGGGAGGTTGGGGGCTTACGCCAACCGCTCGATCCGCACGGTCGGCGAGGTCTGCTTGATGCGGGCGGCCATGGCCACGATCGGCAGTTCGGGGGCGTTCCAGATGTTGGCGGCGGTGACGGTCTCGGCCACGCCGCCGACGGCGCGGGCCAGGCCGTAGGACAGGGTCTGGCCTTCGAGGATCGAGGCGGCGAACAGGGCGGTCAGCAGGTCGCCGGTGCCGCTGGGCGAGCGCTCGGCCTTGGCGTGGGCGGCGAGCCACGCTTCCTTGCGGTCGGCGTAGACGACGCCGATCTCGTTTCCGCGCTGCACCGACGAGACGATCACCGGCTTGTTCAGCAGGCGGGCGGCGCGCACGGCCCCGACCGGATCGCGGACCTCGGCGCCGGTCAGGCGTTGCAGCTCCCAGGCGTTGGGGGCGACGATGTCGGCGCGCGGGATCAGGTCGGCGGCGATGGCGTCGGCGACCTCGGTCGGCACGTAGAGGCCCTTGCCGGCGTCGCCCATGGTCGGATCGACGATGATGGTCGGCTTGCGGCCCGAGGACCCGTCGCGCGGCGCGGCCCGTACGGCGTCGATGGCCCGGGCCGCGGCGCGCACCTGGGCGGCGCTGGCGAAATAGCCGGTGATGACGATGTCCGTCAGGCCGAACAGGCCATTAGCCTCCAGCCCGTCGAGCATGCCCTCGACCACCTCGATCGGCACCGGCGCGCCGCCGGGAACGCCCCAGCCGGGATGGCGGCCGAACAGCACGGTCGGCACGACCATGGTGTCGATGCGGAACTGGGTCAGGGCCGCGGCCTGGGCGGTGGCGCCCACCTGGCTGCCGGCGACATGGCTGGAAATGAGGAGCGCGAGCGGCATGGCCAAAGCGATTAGCCGAGCACGCGGAACTTGAACAGGGCGTCACGACGGCAAATCCGAGGCCGCTCGTCCCCTGGTCGAAACCGGCACGAAAAAGCCCGCTCCGAAGAGCGGGCTTTCCTTGGATCTGCCTGTCGGCCGATCGCTTAGTAGCGGTAGTGGTCCGGCTTGAACGGACCGGCTTCCGGCACGCCGATGTAGTCGGCCTGTTCCTTGTTCAGCTTCGACAGCTTCGCGCCGAGCTTTTCGAGGTGCAGGAAGGCGACCTTCTCGTCGAGGTGCTTGGGCAGGGTGTAGACCTCGTTCTTGTACGCGGCCTTGTTGGTCCACAGTTCGATCTGGGCCAGGGTCTGGTTGGTGAAGCTGGCCGACATCACGAACGAGGGGTGGCCCGTGGCGTTGCCCAGGTTCACCAGGCGGCCTTCCGACAGCAGGATGATCTTCTTGCCGTCCGGGAATTCCACGTGGTGGACCTGCGGCTTGATCTCGTCCCACTTGAAGTTCTTCAGGCCGGCGACCTGAATTTCCGAGTCGAAGTGGCCGATGTTGCAGACGATGGCGTTGTTCTTCATCCGGCGCATGTGGTCGACGGTGATGACGTCCTTGTTGCCGGTCGCCGTCACGTAGATGTCGGCCTTGTCGGCGACGTCGTCGAGGGTCTGGACTTCGTAGCCTTCCATCGCCGCCTGCAGGGCGCAGATCGGGTCGATCTCGGTGACGATCACGCGGGCGCCGCCTTGACGCAAGCTGGCGGCCGAGCCCTTGCCCACGTCGCCGTAGCCGCAAACCACCGCGACCTTGCCCGACAGCATGACGTCGGTGCCGCGACGGATGGCGTCGACCAGCGATTCACGGCAGCCGTACAGGTTGTCGAACTTCGACTTCGTGACACTGTCGTTGACGTTGATGGCCGGGAACGGCAGGTCGCCCTTCTGAGCCATCTGGTACAGGCGGTGCACGCCCGTGGTGGTCTCTTCCGACACGCCGCCGATGGCGTCGCGGATGGCGGTGTAGAAGCCCGGCTTTTCGGCCAGGTAGCGCTTCATGACCGTGAAGAGCGCTTCTTCTTCTTCGTTCTGCGGGTTGTTGAGGATCGACGGATCCTTCTCGGCCTTCGGGCCCAACACGCACAGCAGGGTGGCGTCGCCGCCGTCGTCGAGGATCAGGTTCGGGTAGCCGCCGTCGTGCCACTCGAAGATCTTGTGGGCGTATTCCCAGTACTCGACCAGGTTCTCGCCCTTGAAGGCGAAGACCGGGATGCCGGCGGCGGCGATGGCGGCGGCGGCGTGGTCCTGGGTCGAGAAGATGTTGCACGAAGCCCAGCGGACCTCGGCGCCCAGGGCCGTCAGGGTCTCGATCAGCACGCCGGTCTGGATCGTCATGTGCAGGCTGCCGGCGATGCGGGCGCCCTTGAGGACCTGCGCGGGGCCGTATTCGGCGCGCGTGGCCATCAGGCCCGGCATTTCGGTCTCGGCGATGGCGAGTTCCTTGCGGCCGAAATCGGCGAGCGAGATGTCCTTGACGATGTAGTCGGCCACGGGCGGCTCCTGGATCGGGGGAATGTCTTGACCGCTGTATAGCGCGGGCGGCGGACAGTGGCAAATTGACATAAAGATTTCCTTATGTCCGCGAGCTCGCGAAATGGGCAGACGCAATACGCGTGACGGGAGAACTGGCGTGACCCTTGCGGACCGGGGCGGCTCTAGTGCCAATGTGGGATGTGGGGGACTATCAATCATGCGCTCGCCGAGCCGGCCTTTCTTCAAGGCCTATGAAGTCGTGGCCATCGTGGCCTTCGTGATCGTGGCCGCCGTCGTCGGCAGCCTGAAACTGGTCTACTGAAACCAGCCGGACGGACCGTCCAGGGAACGGAACGCCGTTCGCCGCGCGTTGTAGACGGATGCCGGAAGGTTCCGTTTCGACACCGCCGCCGCCGACCAGCCCCGGGCGCAAGCCCGGCGCCCGCTGGCGCGCCCTGCCGCGATCGGCCCGCTGGGGCATCGGCGGCGCCCTGCTGATCCTGGCGGCGGTCGTCGCCTTCTTCGTCTGGTTCGACTGGAACATGCTGCGCGGGCCGGTCGGCCGCTTCGCCTCGGCCCAGTTGAAGCGCGAGGTGCGGATCGACGGCGACCTGCGCGTCCACCCCTGGTCGTTCTCGCCCAAGGCCGAGGCCTATGGCCTGTTCCTGGGCCAGCCGGACTGGGCGCCCAAGACCGGTCCCCAGGCCGGCCACATGGCCCGCGTCGACCGGGTGGCGGTGCAGATCAAGCTGCTGCCGCTGCTGAAGGGCGACGTCATCCTGCCGCTGGTGGCGGTCGACCGCCCCGACGTGCGGCTGCTGCGCGAGGCCTCGGGCCGCGCCAACTGGACCTTCGGCGATCCGAACAAGAAGCGCGCCAAGCCGCTGAAGCTGCCGGCCATCCAGCACTTCGTGATCAACGAGGGCGCCCTGCGGGTCGAGGATCGCCAGCGCGACGTGCTGTTCACCGGCACGGTCAGCTCCAACGAACACGCCAGCGGCGACGGCAAGGGCCGCTTCGTGCTGGAGGGCAAGGGCACATACAATCGCTCGCCGTTCCTGGCGCGGGTGACGGGCGGGCCGCTGCTGAACATCTCGCCCAACCGGCCCTACCCGTTCGACGCCGAGGTCAGCGCCGGCGCGACGCGGGTGTCGGCCGAGGGCTCGATCACCAAGCCGTTCGATCTGGGCCGGTTCGAAAGCAACCTGACCGTGGCGGGCAGCGACCTCAACCGCCTCTATGGCCTCACGGGCCTGACCCTGCCCAATACCCCGCCCTACAAGATCAGCGGCCACCTGACCCGCAAGGGCGGCCGGTTCGACTTCCAGAAGTTCTCCGGCCGCATCGGCGACAGCGACGTCAACGGCGACCTCTTCGTGCTGGTCGACCGCGAGCGGCCCTACTTGGAGGCCGACCTCCGCTCCAAGCGCCTGGACTTCGACGACCTGGGCAGCCTGGTCGGCGCCGCCCCGGCCACCGGTCGCGGCGAGACCGCCTCGGCCGGCCAGAAGGTCGAGGCCGGCCAGCGCGAGGCCACCGGCCGCATCCTGCCCGACGCCACCTTGCAGACCGACCGCGTGCGGGCCATGGACGCCAAGGTCACCTACCGCGCCCTGGCGGTGAACGCCCCCAACCTGCCGCTGCAGAAGGTCCGGCTGGACCTGACGCTGGACAAGGGCGTGCTGAACATGGACCCCATCGCCTTCACCTTCTCGCGCGGCGACCTGGCCGGCAAGGTGCGGCTGGACGCGCGGCCCAACACGCCCGTCACCGACCTTGATCTGCGCCTGACCAACGCCAAGCTGGAGGACTTCATTCCACTGAAGACCGCCGGAAAGCCGGCCATCGAGGGCGGCATCGTGGCGCGGGCCAAGCTGCGCGGGGTCGGCAATTCGGTGCACCGGGCGGCGGCCTCGTCGAACGGAACGGTGACCCTGGTCGCGCCCAAGGGCCAGGTGCGCCAGGCCTTCGCCGAGCTGCTGGGCGTCAACGCGTCCAAGGGCCTGCTGATGCTGCTGTCAAAGGACACCAAGGAGACCAGCCTGCGCTGCGCCGTGGCCAGCTTCGACGTCAGGGACGGCGTCATGCGGGCCGACAAGATCATCGCCGACACCGGCGTCGTGGTGGCCAAGGGCGAGGGCACGATCAACCTGAAGACCGAGCGCCTGGACCTGCGCATCGAGGGCGACAGCAAGAAGCCGCGCCTGGTGCGCCTGTTCATCCCGATCGAGATCAAGGGTCCGCTGGGCAAGCCCGATATCGATCTTCAGCCCGGCGGCGCCATCGCCCAGGGCGGCGTGGCCGCGGCGCTGGGCTCGCTGCTCAGCCCCCTGGCGGCCATCCTGCCGTTCGTCACCCCCGGCCTGGAAAAGGACGCCGACTGCGCGTCCCTGGTGGCCGAGGCCCGCGGCGACGGCGTGGCGGTGCGCACCACCCAGACGACACAGGCCAAGCCGAAGAAGGGCGAGTAGCCCGGCGCCTCACCAGAACGGCTTGAGGTCCTTCATCTCCGACAGCGCGGCCTTGGCCTCGCGCATCAGCTTGTGGGTCGCTTCGGGCGCCGTCGACAGGGCCCCGGCGGCGTAGGCGGCCTGGGGGTCGCCGTCGGCCAGGGCCGCGTCGCGGGCCAGGCTCGCGCCCAGCGTCTGGTCGTTGAGCCCGCCCAGCGTATCCTGCAGGTCGCGGGCGGCGGCCGACCACCGCTCCAGCCGCTTGGGATGGTCGGGGAACAGCGGGGCCAGGGCGTCGATGGCGTAGCGCAGACCCTTGCCGCGGATGCGCAGGCGATGGCGGTCCTCGGCGTCGAGCGTCTCCAGGTGTTCGCCGCGCTTGAGCACGTCCTTCGACAGCGCCCTGAGCCGGTCGGCCGCGAAGGCCTTGGCGGGGGTTCCCCGCGTCTCGGCCCGCTCGGGATCGGCCAGCCAGTCGCCGGCCTCCAGCCAGGCGGCGATATCCAGCGCCAGCGGGCCGAAGCGGCCAGGCGCGGCGGCGTCCAGGGCGCGGGCGTAGGCCGCCTGCTGGGCCTCGACCAGGGCCTTGCCCAGCGCGGCCAGACCCTCGACGGGCTGCGGGTCGGCCTCGACGGCCGGACGCCAGGTCCCGGCGATGTAGACGTCGAGGTCGCGGGCCGGCCCAAGCGCGTCGGCCATGACCTTCAGCGCGTCCGATGCCGGCGTCGCCGCCAGCCTGCCGGTGACGGGACGGAACAGCTTGAAGAGCGCCCGCAGACGGCGGGCGGCGACGCGCAGTTCGTGCAGCGCCTCGGGACCGGGCAGGTCGACCAGGGCCTCGGCGGCGACGCACAGGCGGCCCAGCGCGGTGTTGCCCAGGGCCTGGAAGGCCTCGGCGGCGGTCATGCCGCGGGTCAGGACGGCGGCTTCGCGGCGGGCGCCGGGCGCTTCGCCCAGGGCCAGGGCGTAGCCGCGCTCGGCCTTGCTGACCAGGGACAGGCGCAGCGGCGCGTGGGCCATCAGGTCGCGGGCCAGGTCGAACAGGGCGGCGGGCTCGCCGGTCTTGAGTTCCAGTTCGAGTTCGTTGACGGCGGCGCGGTCGGTCCCGGCCTGCAGCTCGCCGCGATCCAGCGCCGCCTCGATCACCGCGCCGGCGTGCTCCACCAGGCGCAGGGTGCGCTCGACCTTGGCGGCGAAGACTGGGGCCAGGACGTCGCCGTTGACGATGCGGCCGGCCGGGGTCTGGTCCAGCAGGTCGCGGTCGGGACCGGGACCCGAAACGGGCGCCTCCCACTCGCCGCGAGCGAAGACGCCGCCGGCCGAGGCCGATTTCAGGGTCTGCTTGCGGCCGCCGTCGCCGTCGCGCACCCGCAGGCCGAAGCCCGCCCGGCGCAGGGCGTGGTCGGCGGTGTCGTAATAGGTGGCGTCGAGCCGGCGCACCGCGCCGTCAGCGCCCAGCCGGGCCAGGATCGCGTCGGAAGCCTCCGGGGCGATCAGGAACTTCAGTTCGATTTCGCGGTCCATGATCCGACTATAACCACCCTGCAGGCGTTTGGCTTCCGCAACGCAACATCGTGCGGATGCGCGGGCCGTCTTGCCATTCTGATCGCCCAAGTTCAAACCTGCGCGCCATGACGCCGATCAACATCTCCGCACAGCCCCGCCACGACTGGACCCTCGAGCAGGTCGAGGCGCTGTTCGCCCTGCCGTTCATGGAGCTGGTGTTCGAGGCCGCGCGCGTGCACCGCGCCTGGTTCGACCCCTCCGAGATGCAGCTGTCGCAGCTGCTGTCGGTCAAGACCGGCGGCTGCGCCGAGAACTGCGGCTATTGCAGCCAGAGCGCCCACTTCAAGACCGGCCTGAAGGCCGAGAAGCTGATGGAGCCGGCCGTGGTCATCGCCAAGGCCAAGGCCGCCCGCGACGGCGGCGCCCAACGCTTCTGCATGGGCGCGGCCTGGCGCGAGCTGAAGGACCGCGACCTGCCCAAGCTGGCCGAAATGATCGGCGGGGTGAAGGCCCTGGGCCTGGAGACCTGCGCGACCCTGGGGATGCTGACCGCGCAGCAGGCCAAGCAGCTGAAGGACGCCGGCCTCGACTACTACAACCACAACCTCGACACCGGCCCCGACTACTACAAGGACGTGGTGACGACCCGCACCTACCAGGAGCGCCTCGACACCCTGGCCTATGTGCGCGACGCGGGCATGAGCACCTGCTGCGGCGGCATCGTCGGCATGGGCGAGACCCGTCGCGACCGCGCCGGCCTGCTGCACCAGCTGGCCACCCTGCCGGCCCACCCCGACAGCCTGCCGATCAACGGCCTGGTGCCGATCAGCGGCACCCCGCTGGGCGACCAGATCCTGGCCGAGGGCGAAAAAGCGATCGACTCCATCGAGTTCGTCCGCACCATCGCGGTCGCCCGCATCGTCTGCCCCAAGGCCATGGTCCGCCTGTCGGCCGGCCGCGAGGGCATGAACCGCGAGCTGCAGGCCCTGTGCTTCCTGGCCGGCGCCAACTCGATCTTCGTCGGCGGCAAGCTGCTGACCACGCCGCTGCCCGACATGGACGACGACAGCCGCCTGTTCCACGACCTCGACCTCAAGCCGATGGTCATGGTGAAGGCCGAGGTGGCGGCTCCCGAAGCGGTGCCGGCGGAATAGGCCTGCGGCTCTCTTCTTCCGTAAAATCCCCGCGAAATCGGGGACCCAGGTGTTTTGTCGTCGAGCGCCGTGGGTTGCAGAAAAAGCCTGGGTCCCCGCTTTCGCGGGGATTGGGCGGGATGTGCGATCAAGCCCTCATCTTTCTGGACGAAATTTAATGAAGGCGGGCCCGGCGCTCGCTTGTCCCGGATGCCCCGCAACCTATGGTGCGGGGCATCTTCGCTTTTACGCGAAAACCTATTCGGGGCTCTTCATGAAGCTGTTCGCCTCCGCCGCCGTCGCGGCGTTGCTCCTCGCCAACCCGGTGCTCGCGCAAGCCGCACCCAAGCCTGCCGCGAAAGTCACCGGCCAGCTGGCCCAGCTGCCCAGCGTCGACATTCCCTATACGAAGTTCACCCTGGCCAACGGCCTGACCGTGATCGTCCACGAGGACCACAAGGCCCCGATCGTGGCGGTCAACATCTGGTACCATGTCGGTTCGAAGAACGAGCCCAAGGGCCGCACGGGCTTTGCCCACCTGTTCGAACACCTGATGTTCAACGGCTCGGAGAACTTCAACGACGACTGGTTCAAGGCGCTGGAGAAGCTGGGCGCCACCGACATGAACGGCACCACCAGCGAAGACCGCACCAACTACTTCCAGAACGTGCCGACCGCGGCGCTGGACCAGGTGCTGTGGCTCGAGAGCGACCGCATGGGCCACCTCGTCGGCGCCATCGACAAGGCCAAGCTCGACGAGCAGCGCGGCGTCGTCCAGAACGAGAAGCGCCAGGGCGAGAACCAGCCCTACGGCAAGGTCTGGGACGTGATCACCGCCAGCACCTACGACGCCGACCACCCCTACGGCCACACGGTGATCGGCGAGATGGCCGATCTGGACGCGGCCTCGCTGGACGACGTCAAGACCTGGTTCAAGACCTATTACGGCCCGGCCAACGCCACCCTGGTCCTGGCCGGCGACATCACCCCCGCCGAAGCCAAGGCCAAGGTCGAGAAGTACTTCGGCGACATCCCCTCGGGTCCGCCGATCGCCCGCCAGAAGGCCTGGACGGCCAAGCGCACCGGCAGCCAGCGCGCCGAGATGCAGGACCGCGTGCCGCAGACCCGGATCTACAAGATCTGGAACGTGCCGGGCTACGGCACGGCCGAGTCCGACTACCTGGCCCTGCTGGGCGACGTGCTGGTCTCGGACAAGACCTCGCGGCTCTACCAGCGCCTGGTCTATACCGACCAGACCGCGGTCAATGTCGGGGCCGGCGTCAACGAGAGCGAGATCGGCAGCCAGTTCATGGTCACCATCACCGTCAAGCCGGGCGGCGACCCGGCGGCGGTGGAAAAGGCCTTCGACGAAGAATTCCAGCGCCTGCTGCGCGACGGGCCCACGCCCGAGGAAGTGGCCAAGGTCCGCACGCTGAGCCTGTCGAACTTCGTGCGCGGGGTCGAGCGCATCGGCGGCTTCGGCGGCAAGTCCGACATCCTGGCCGAGAGCCAAGTCTATCTGGGCTCGCCCGACGCCTACAAGACGAGCCTGGAGCGCATCCGCGGGGCCACCGCGGCCCAGTTGCAGGCGGCCGGCAAGGCCTGGCTGACCGACGGCGACTTCACCCTGACCGTGACGCCGTTCCCGACCTACACGACCACCGCCGGCGTCGACCGCAAGACCATGCCCGAGGTCGGCCCGACCAAGGCCCCGGCCTTCGTCAAGCTCGAGCGCGCCACCCTGTCGAACGGGATCAAGGTGATCCTGGCCGAGCGCCACGAGACGCCGCAGATCCAGCTCAGCATGCTGTTCGACGCCGGCGTGGCCGCCAGCGCCGGCGACAAGGCCGGCCTGACGGGCGTGACCACCAGCATGCTGACCGAGGGCACGACGCACCGCGACGGCCTGACCATCAGCCGCGAACTGGCCCAACTGGGCGCGGGCATCGGCTCGGGCAGCGGCCTGGACTTCACCTCGGTGTCGCTCAACACCCTGACCACCACCCTCGATCCGGCCCTGGCGATCTATGCCGACGTGCTGCAGAACCCGGCCTTCAAGCCCGAGGATCTGGACCGCTTCAAGAAGCAGAACATCGCCGGCATCCAGCAGGCCAAGCAGAACCCGCAGGCGATGTCGAACCGCGTCTTGCCGGTGTTGGCCTACGGCGCCGGCTCGCCTTACGGCCAGCTGACCACCGAGGCCTCGATCGCCTCGATCACCCGCGACGACGTCGTGCGCTTCCAGAAGACCTGGCTGCAGCCGCAGGGCGCGACCCTGGTGGTGGTCGGCGACACCACCCTGGAACAGCTGCTGCCCAAGCTTGAAGCCCAGCTTGGCGGCTGGAAGGGCGCGCAGGGCAAGACCAAGCCTCCGGTGCAGTCGACCCCGGGCAAGGGCGCGGTCTATCTGATCGACAAGCCCGGGGCCCAGCAGTCGGTGATCGCTGCCGGCAATCTGGTCCCGCCGCGCGACCCGAACGACCAGGCCGCGCTGGACGCCTTCAACAGCGTGTTCGGCGGCGACTTCGTCTCGCGCCTGAACATGAACCTGCGCGAGGACAAGCACTGGTCGTACGGCGCCGTCTCGGGCATCCGCGACGCCCGCGGCTCGCGCCTGTTCCTGCTCCGCGCGCCGGTGCAGACCGACAAGACCGCCGAGTCGTTCACCGAGGCCCGCAAGGAGCTGACCGACATCATCGGTCCGCGCCCGGTGACCCCGGCCGAACTGGCCAAGGCCCAGAACAGCCTGACCCTGTCGATGCCCGGCAACTGGGAGACCGGCGGGGCCGTGGCCGACTCCATCGGCGAACTGGTCAACTACGGCCTGCCCGACAGCTATTTCGACGAATATCCGGCCGACGTGCGGGCGGTGAGCGTCGAAAGCGCCACGGCCGCCGCCAGGAAGGTGATCAAGCCGGACGAACTGGTCTGGGTGATCGTCGGCGATCGCGCCGTGATCGAACCCAAGCTCAAGGCCCTGAAGCTCGACATCAAGGTGATCGACGCCGACGGCAAGCCGGCCCAGTAGGGCTGATCGAAACGACAGATGCGAAGGGCGGTCCTCACGGGCCGCCCTTTTCGTTTGGCTAGAGGCGCGGGCGCCGCGATAAGCCGCCAGACAGTCCGACCAGGAGACGCGCCATGCAGCAGCCGACCGAGATCATCGTCCTCAGCGACGGCCCGGCCAACGTCATCGAAGGCGCCTGGCCCGACCGCACGATCGATGTGGTCACGCGCGCCGAACTACACGCCTTCCGCGTCGAGGCTCCCAAGGGCCGGGTTCTGGTCTGCGCCGGCGGCGGCTATCTGCGGCTGATGCACGACCGCGAGGGCGTCGAGGCGGCGCTGTGGCTGAACGGACTGGGCTACGACGCCTATGTGCTGGCCCATCGCCTGCCGGGCGCGGCGAGCCCGGACGGGGTCTGGCCCTTCGACATCGCCCTGACCGACGGCCTCTCGGCGCTTGAGGCGATCCCCACCGACCTGCCGAGCTTCGTGCTGGGCCTGTCGTCGGGCGGCCACCTGGCCGGGACCCTGGCCTGCCAGAAGGCTGCGGACCTTGCCGGCGTGCTGATCACCTATGCCCCGATCAACGCCAACCACCGCGACTACAAGGCCCCGGCCGGCAAGCCCGACTATCCGCCCGTGGAAAAGCAGGCCTTCTACGACGCCTGGCCGATCGGCATCGCGGCGCAGCCGCACGGCGTGCCGGCCTGCCCGGTGTTCCTGGCCTACGCCCTGCTCGACGAGGTGGTGCCGGTCGAGCATGCGCTGAACTTCATCACGACCGCCCGCGACCTGAAGCTGGATCTCGACGCCCACGTCTTCGGCCAGGCCCCGCACGGCTTCGCCCTGCGCGAGTTGGCGGGCACGCATGGAGCGTGGCCGGAGCTGGCGGCGCGGTGGATGACGGCGAAGGCGGGGTAGAGGCTCGCCCCCCAACTCCCGTCATTCCCGCCCTTGTGCCGGGAAACCCTGGCTCCACACGCATCGTGAAGCGCAAGCGGCGTGCCGGCACGCCGCCTCTCCCGCCCTTGCGGCTGACAGAGGGGTTCCCGCCACAAGGGCGGGAATGACGGGATAACTAGGACAGGTTCAGAGGCGCCCCCTGACCTGAGCCGCCCTACCGCTCTTCGTCGAAGCGGTTGCCGACCAGTTCGACCAGGGCGTCGACGGCGGCTTCGGCCTCGGGGCCCTCGGCGGCGATGTCGATGGTCGAGCCGATGCCGGCGGCCAGCATCATAAGGCCCATGATCGAGCGGGCGTCGACGCTGGAACCTTCGCGGGCGACGGTGACCTCGGCGTCGAAACCCGAGGCCAGCTTGACGAACTTGGCCGAGGCCCGGGCATGCAGCCCGCGCTCGTTGATGATCTCGACCGTGGCCGCCGCCGTTCGACTCATTTCTCTCCCGCCAGCACGTAGGAGGCCACGGAGATGTATTTGCGTCCAGCCTCCTGGGCGTGGGCGACGCAGGCGTCCAGGTCGTCGCGGGTGCGCACGCTGGCCAGCTTGATCAGCATCGGCAGGTTCAGGCCGGCGATGACCTCGGCCTTGGTCTGCTCCATGACCGAGATGGCCAGGTTGCTGGGCGTGCCGCCGAACATGTCGGTCAGCAGGATGACCCCGGCGCCGTCGTCGACGGCGGCGCAGGCCTTCAGAATGTCCGACCGGCGACGCTCCATGTCGTCTTCCGGCCCGATGCAGATGGCCTTCACCGCGGTCTGCGGCCCCACCACATGCTCCATGGCGGAAACGAATTCCTCCGCCAAACGCCCGTGCGTGACGATCACGAGCCCGATCATGCCTGGTCTCTCAAACGGGATCCCCTTCGCCCGATACGGCAGGGAGGCGCCGCGCGGGTCGCCTTGATACGCTTGTTAGGGGGCGACTCCAAGATGCTCCAGCATCCTGGCGATCTTCGCGGGCGCGGCGGGCTCGAGCGGCCACAGCTCGAAAGCCGGCAAATCCAACCCCAGAAGGCGTTCCGTGCGGGTCGGGGGCAGGCGCTCGATCCGCGCCGGATCGTCGACACAGCGCGCCAGGAGGGTGATTTCGGCGAACGGCAGGGCCGGTTCGGGGACGATCCCGAAGCCGCGAACCTCCATCAGGCCCCTCAGCGGATCGGGCGCGCGGCCATAGAGCCGCCCCTCCGACACGAAGGTCACCACTCGGTCGTCGGCCACCAGCCTAAAGCCCGCCTCCAGCGCCCGCAGGGCCAGGTCGCTCTTGCCGGCGCCCGAAGCGCCTTCGATCAGCACGCCGCGCCAGAGCCCGCCGACGCGCCTGGCCACCAGGCCCGCGTGGCGGATCACTCGCGGCCTCCGTGATGGTGGTGGCCGTCACGGCCGTGATGGCCGTGGGCGTGGCCGTCGCGATGCTCGGGCAGTTCGACCACGAACCGCGCGCCGATCACCTTGCCGGCCTCGTCCTGGCGGTTCTCGGCGTGGATCCGGCCGCCATGCGCCTCGACGATCTGGCGGGCGATCGACAGGCCCAGGCCCGAATTGCCGCCGAACGCCCGCCCCTTGGGCCGCGAGGTGTAGAAGCGCTCGAAGATGGTCTCGAGGTTGTCGGGCGGGATGCCGGGACCGTCGTCGTCGATCGTGACGACCAGCCGACCGTTCTGGCGCACCAGGCCGATCCGCACCTCGCCGTCGCCGGCGCTGAACGAGCGGGCGTTGTCGATCAGGTTGCGGAACACCTGGCCGACCGGGATCTCGCGGGCCATCACCCGTACGGCCCCCGTCGGCGCGCCGGTCAGGCGCACGCGGACGCTGAACGGCGGCTCCTCGCCACGCACCTGGGCCTCGTAGATGCTCACCGCCTCGGTCAGCAGGCGGGCCAGGTCCATGACCTTGGGCAGTTCGCGCGACAGCTCGGCGTCGAGCCGCGAGGCGTTCGAAATGTCGGTGACCAACCGGTCCAGGCGCCCGACGTCCTGTTGCAGTATGCCCAGCAGGCGCTGGCGGGCCTTGGCCTCGGTGACCAGGTCCAGGGTCTCGATCGCCGAGCGGATCGAGGTCAGCGGATTCTTGATCTCGTGGGCCACGTCGGCGGCGAAGCGCTCGATGGCCCCCATCCGCTCGGACAGGGCCTCGGTCATCTCCTCCAGCGACCTGGAAAGGTCGCCGATCTCGTCGTTGCGGCGCGAGATGTCGGGCAGGCTGATGGCCCGCGCGCCTTCCAGGCGCACGTGGTCGGCGGCCCGCGCCATGCGCAGCACCGGCTGGGCCACCAGGCGGTGCAGCAGCACGGATGAGACCAGCACCGCGCCCACGGCCACCAGCACGAACGGCAGCAAGGCCTTGCGCTCGGCGCCGATGATCTCGTCGACGTCGCCGGCCTCGACGGTCAGCACGCCCAGCACGGCGCGGACGTGCTGGATCGGGATCGACACCGACACCACCCGCTCGCCGTTCTCGGCCAGGCGCACCTGCTTGACGGTCTCGCCCATGCGGGCGCGCTCGATTTCCTGCTCGAACTCGGCCTTGGCCCGTTCCAGGGCGCGCGGCTTGGCGTCCTTGTCCTGCAACGAAAGCTTGAAGCCGTTGTCGCCCGACTTGCGGGCCGGCGGCAGCACCTTCCACTCGACCCGGTCCTCGACCAGGTAGGAATCGGCCAGCAGCCGGCCTTCGCCGTCATAGAGGCGGGCGCGCTGGGAATGGCCGCTGAAGAACGACTGCAGGATGTCGTTGGCCGCCGCCACGTCGAGCGCCGGCTCGGGCTCGCCCACGGTGGCGGCCCGTTCGATGATGTTGGCGATCAGCTCGCCCTGGGTGCTGAGGCTGTCGATGCGGGCGTTGATCAGGCCGCTGCGCAGCTCGTTGAGCACCAGGGCCCCGACCACCAGTATAGCCAGGGCCAGCAGGTTCAGGCCGATGATCAGCCGCCCCAGCCGCGAGGCGCGCGGCCAGGTCAGCCGGCGCCGGTCGCGCGGCTCGGCCTCGGGCCCGACCTCAGGCTTCGCGGTAGCGGTAGCCGACGCCATACAGGGTTTCGATGGAATCGAACTCGGGGTCCACCTGGCGGAACTTCTTGCGCATCCGCTTGATGTGGCTGTCGATCGTGCGGTCGTCGACATAGACCTGATCGTCGTAGGCGGCGTCCATCAGGTTGTCGCGGCTCTTCACGAAGCCGGGACGCTGGGCCAGCGATTGCAGCAGCAGGAACTCGGTGACCGTCAGGCGCACCGGCTTGCCGTCCCACAGGCTGTCGTGGCGGGCCGGATCGAGCGTCAGCTTGCCGCGCTTCATGACCTTGGAGCCCGCGGCGCCGGCCGGACCGGGCGCGGCCGGGTCTTCCTCGTCGGGACGGGCCCGGCGCAGGACGGCCTTCACCCGTTCCAGCAGCAGGCGCTGGCTGAACGGCTTGTGCATGTAGTCGTCGGCCCCGAGGTTGAAGCCGAGGATCTCGTCGATCTCGTCGTCCTTCGAGGTCAGCATGATGACCGGCGTCTCGGACGACTGGCGCAGGCGACGCAGCACTTCCATGCCGTCCATGCGCGGCATCTTGACGTCGAGGATCACGAGGTCCGGCGGATTGCTCTCCACCGCCTCGAGACCCGAGACGCCGTCGTAATAGGCCTTCACCGTGTGGCCGTGGCTCTCCAGGGCCAGGGAGACCGAAGCGACGATGTTCTCGTCGTCGTCGATGAGCGTGATCTCGGCCAAGCCGTCTAGTCCTCCGAATACCTTCCAGGTGATCCTATCGACCACCGCGCTCCGCTACAACGCGCGGAGCGGCCAAGCTTTCCATCGTGTCTTTTCAAACCCTATTGCGGCCGGGGCGTGGCGGGCTTGGACACAGTTGCGGCAGCGGCGCCGAACGATGGTCTTCGCCTTTCAACCTCGCCTTAAGGTCTCGCAAGTCATAGTCACGATCCAGGAGCCCCATAAAGCCCATGAGCGACCAGGTCCATTACGAGCTATTCGTGCGCCGCAAGGTCGGCGCGCAATGGACTCTGGACATGGCCACCGAGATCCGCAGCCACGCCCTGGCCCAGGCCGAGGAAGTGCTGAACTCGGGGCGCGCGGTCGCCGTGCGGGTCTCGAAAGAGACCCTGGACCCCGAAACCCGCGAATATCGCTCCATCTCGATCTTCACCAAGGGCATGGTCGACGGCGGCAAGCCGAAGAAGCCGGTGGAAGAGATGGAGCCGCTGTGCGTGCAGCCGGCCGACCTGTACACCGCCCACGCCCGCGACCGTATCGGCCGCCTGCTGGAAAGCTGGCTGCAGCGCCACAAGGCCACGCCCTTCGAGCTGCTGCACCGTCCCGACCTGGTCGAGAAGCTTGAAGCCTCCGGCACGGACCTGCAGCACGCCCTGCAGAAGATCGCCATTCCCGAGGCCGAGGCCCGGGGCATGTCGGTCCATGAGCTGATCCGCAACTTCCAGGGCCTGGTGGAGCGCTCGGTCGCCAACCTGATGAAGGCCTTCAAGAAGGGCCAGCTGCCGGACCTCGACAAGGAAGGCTTCGCGAAAGCCGCCGAGCGCCTGGCCGCCGACCCCGACCGCGCCTTCCTGCTGGGGGCCGGCGTCGCCGCCTCGATCGCCCCGGCCAAGGACTGGAGCGAGAAGATCGCCCGCCTGCTCGACCTGGCCGACGCCGCGCCGACCGAGCCCAAGGCCCGCGCCGCCGCCCTGGCCGCCATCGAGACCCCGCTGGCCGAGATCATCGGCTCCAAGGCCGGCATGGCCGACCTGCTCAACACCGCCGACGACCTGGGCGCGACCCTGGCGGCCATGACCCGCCTGGCCGGCGGTTCGCAGGTCGAGATGCTGATCAAGGTCGAGGCCAGCGTCCGCAACTGCATGCCCGAGCTGTCGGGCACGGCCAAGCGCCTGGGCCAATGGCTGTGCGGCGACAACTTCCCCACCGTCCGCGCCTCGATCGCCCGCCGGGTGCTCAAGGAGCTGAACGGCGTGCGCCGCCTCAAGCCGACCGACGCCGAGAGCGAGATCGAGCACCTGCGCGCCCTGGCGATGAGCCTGACGGCCGCCGCCGGCCGCATCCTGCCGGCCGAGGACATCACCGCGGCCTTCACCACCCGCTCCAAGACCCTGCTCAACGGCGACTTCATCGAGGCCTTGCTGGGCCGCGACCGCTCGGCCCGCGAAGAGGTCGTCATGCTGATCCGCCTGGCCGAGAACGTCATGGGCGCGGTCAACAAGCGCCACGCCGCCCGATGGCTGTCGGCCAACATCCAGGCCATGCGCTTCGAGAAAGAGATGCGCCAGGGTCCCGACACCCCGTCGGTGAAGCTGGCCGCCCTCGCGGCGCTGCAGAAGTCGCTGACCCGTTCGGGCCTGGTGGTCGAGGACTATGGTCCGCTGTGCGCCAAGCTCGGCGACGTCGGCGGCATGGTCGAGGCCGACGCCCGCCTTCTGTCTCTGCTGGTCCGCGCCCCCGCCCCCCTGCCCCAGCGCCTGGCGCTGCTGGCGAAGCTGGCGACGGGCGAGGCCGGCCCTACCGGCCCGGTCGCCGACCGCGCGCGGCTGGAGGCCCTGAAGCTGGCCCGCGCGCCCGAGGCCCGCGAACAGCTGGCCGCCAGCCCCGAGACCCTCGACCTGCTCAAGGGCCTGGTGCAGCAGCAACAGGCGGCCTGAGGCCCCTTCCAAACTTGTCCGCGACCTGACGCGTCCCCAAATCCGTGCTCCCAGAGTACGGAGCCCCCAATGGCCGTCTTCAGCGTCTTCTATCCCGCCCACGAGGGCGCGAAGTTCGATCACGACTACTACAAGGCGGTCCACATCCCGCTGGCGCAGAAGGCTTTCGGCCCGACCGGACTCGTCGACACCCGGATCCTGCGCGGCGCGCCCGGTCCCGACGGCTCGCCGCCGCCGTTCGTAGCCATGGTGCACCTGACCTTCCGCGACGCCGCCGCGCTGCAAGCCTCGCTGGGCGGCCCCGAGGCCCCCGCCGTCCAGGCCGACGTCGCCAACTTCACCGACATCACGCCGGTGATCCAGATCAGCGTCGAGCCGTAGGCCGCCTGCAAGCTTGACCGGCGGGCGCGGGCGGCCGATCTGTCGCTCTCGCCCACAGCCGTCCGGAACCCATCATGGCCTTCATCAGCATCGTCTATCCGGCCCGCGACGGCGCCCGCTTCGACCACGACTACTACGCGCGGACCCACATCCGCATGGTGCGCGAGGCCTTGGCGCAGACCGGCCTGCTGGATGCACGGGTCTATCGCGGGGTGTCGGCCCTGGACGGCGGCCCGCCGCCTTTCGTGGCGATGGCGCACCTGACCTTCCGCGACGAGGCGGCCATGCGCGCCTGCCTGGAAAGCCCCGTCGCGCCCGGCCTGCACGCCGACGTGGCCAATTTCACCGACATCGCGCCGGTGATCGAGATCTACGCGGCGGGGTAGGACCAACCTGCGGAAACCTCTCCCTATGGGAGAGGTTTCAGAGGGCGAGCGCCCGCGCCAGCGCCTCGACCACCCGGTCGGGATCCTCGTCGGACATCCCCGGATAGAGCGGCAGCGTCAGGCAGCGGTCATACCAGGCGTCGGCGCCGGGCAGGTCGGCCAGGCCATACCGGTTCACGTAGTACGGCTGGCGGTGCACCGGGATGTAGTGGACCTGGGTGCCGACCCCTTGCGCCTTCAGGCTTTCGACCACCGCCGCGCGGCTGGTCATGGCGGCCTCGAAGTCGATCAGCACGGTCAGCAGGTGCAGGGCCGGGTCGGACCAGCTCGGGCTGGCCGCCAGCCGAACCAGCGGCGACAGCGGTTCCAGCAGCGCCTGGTAGCGCGCCGCCAGCGTCCGCCGGCGCTCGACGAAGCGGTCGAGCTTGGCCAGCTGCGAGATCCCCAGGGCGCACAACACGTCGGGGATGCGGTAGTTGAAGCCCAGCTCCGGCATCTCGTAGACCCAGGGCTCGGCGCCGGCCGGACGCACCATGCCGTGGCCGCGCAGGGATCGGGCCTTGGCCGCCAGCGCCGCGTCATTGGTGGTCAGCATGCCGCCCTCGCCGGTGGCCAGCGTCTTGACCGGATGGAACGAGAAGCTGGCGAAACTCGAATAGGCGCAGTCGCCGACCGGATGGGCCTCGTTTCCGAAGGTGGCCACCGAGCCCAGGGCGTGCGGCGCGTCCTCGACCAGCACCGCGCCGGCGGCGCTGGCCATGGCCCTCAACGCCGGCAGGTCGCAGACGTCGCCGCGCAGGTGCACCGGCAGCACGGCCCGCACGCGACGGTCGCCTACGCGGGACAGGGCGTCGGCCAGGGTGTCGGGGGTCATCAGGCCGCTGTCGGGATCGACGTCGGCGAACACCACCTCGGCCCCGGCGTAGCGGGCGCAGTTGGCCGTGGCCAGGAAGGTCACCGACGGGGCGATGCAGACGTCGCCCTCGCCGACTCCCAGAGCCATCATCGCCAGGTGCAGGGTCGCCGTGCCGTTGGAGACGGCGATGGCGTGCTGCGCCCCGACCTTGGCCTTGAAGGCCGCCTCGAAGGCCTCGACCGTCGGGCCCGTGGTCAGGAAATCAGCGCGCAAGGCCTCCGCCACCGCGGCGATGTCGTCGTCCTCGATCGTCTGCCTGCCGTAGGGGAGGAAGCCGCTCATCGCGCGGCCTTCTCCTCCAGCATGGCCAGCAGGCCTTCGGGCGAGAGCCAGTCGTGGTTGTTGTCGCTGCTGTAGGAGAAATCCTCGGCCACGCGCTTGGCGCCGTCGGCCTCGGAATAGGGCTCGCGGCCGAACTCGGCGAAGTTGGGCTCGATGGCGAAGCGGTCGTCGAACTCCACCGTCGAGCGGGCGTCGTCGGCGCTGATCATGATCTCGTGCAGCTTCTCACCCGGACGGATGCCGATCACCTTGACGCCCGCGCTGGGCGACATGGCCTTCACGAGGTCCGGCATGGCCATGGACGGGATCTTGGGCACGAAGATCTCGCCGCCGCGCATCAGGTTCAGCGACGACAGCACGAAGTCGACGCCTTCGTTCAGCGTGATCCAGAAGCGGGTCATGCGCGGATCGGTGATCGGCAGCTCGGTCGCGCCCTGGTCCAGCAGGCGGCGATAGAGCGGCACGACGCTGCCGCGCGATCCCACGACATTGCCGTAGCGCACGACGCAGAACCGCGTGCCGATGTCGCCCGACAGGTTGTTGGCCGCCACGAAGGTCTTGTCCGACGCCAGCTTGGTCGCGCCGTACAGGTTGGTGGGGTTGCAGGCCTTGTCGGTCGACAGGGCCACGACCTGTTTCACGTGGTTGTTGAGGCTGGCCCAGACCACGTTCTCGGCGCCTAGCACGTTGGTGTGGATGCATTCGGACGGATTGTATTCGGCGGCCGGCACCTGCTTGAGCGCCGCGGCGTGGATGACGATGTCGACCCCACGCAGGGCCAGGGTCAGGCGCTCGCGGTCACGCACGTCGCCGAGGAAGAAGCGCAGCTTGGCGAAGTCGGCCTCGTCGAACTGCTCACGCAGCTCCAGCTGCATGTCGCTCTGCTTCAGCTCGTCGCGGGAATAGATGATGACCTTGCGCGGGCTCGACCGCTTGAGCACCGTCTCGATGAACCGGCGTCCGAACGAGCCAGTGCCGCCGGTGACCAGGATCACCTTGCCGTCAAGGTCGAGGGATTGCGGTGAAAAGCGTCCCAAGATCAGCCTCCTCGCACCCGCCGCGCGCGCATCTGACGCACGGGGAATCTAGGTTAACGCGTTTGTGCGGCGCCAGACGTAAAGAGGACGTCAACCACGACGGGTTATGCGGAAGGCCATGCGCCGCACCCTCGCCCTCCTCGCCGCCGTCCTGACGCTCGCCGGTCTTTGCGCCTCGCCCGCCCTGGCCAGCGGCGGCGAAGCCAAGAAGGAGGCGCCGCCGACCTATTTCGCCCTGCCGACCATCACCGCCACGGCCATCCGCCGCGACGGCCGCAAGGGCGTGATGACCCTGGAGACCGGCATAGAGGCCAAGGACCCCAAGGTCATGGAGCACGCCCAGGCCTCGACCCCGCGCCTGCGCGCGGCCTTCGCCCAGGTGCTGATGACCTACGCCTCGGGCCTGCGCCGGGGCGCCGTTCCCGACCTCGACTATGTCGGCGCTGAGATGCAGAAGGCGACCGATCGCGTGCTGGGCAAGAAGGGAGCCAAGGTCCTGCTCGGCTCGGCGATGGTGAACTAGCCAGGGTCCGAAACCTCGTCCTTCGACAAGCTCAGGATGAGGTTTCTACTGATCCTCGGCGCCTGAACTGGTCCTCATCCTGAGCCTGTCGAAGGACGAGGATCACGCACGAAGGCTCAGCCTTTGCCCTTGCGCCGCGCGCGGAAGAACCCGCGCAGCAGGTCGGCGCTTTCCTGCGCCATCACCCCGCCCGTCGTCTCCGGCCGCCAGTGGCAGGTGGGCTGGGCGAAGAACTTCGGGCCGTGGACCACCGCCCCGCCCTTGGGATCGTCGGCGCCCCAGACCACCCGGCCGATGCGGGCGTGGCTGATCGCCCCGGCGCACATGGCGCAGGGCTCCAGCGTCACCACCAGGGTCAGGTCGGTCAGCCGGTAGTTTTCCAGCTTCGCCGCCGCCAGCCGCATGACCGCGATCTCGGCGTGGGCCGTGGGATCGTGCGCCGCGATCGGGCCGTTGCCGGCCCGCGCGATCACCTCGCCCGTCTTCGGATCCAGGATCACCGCCCCCACCGGCGTCTCGCCCCGCTCGGCGGCCGCGCGGGCCTCGTCGAGGGCCAGGGCCATGGCGTCTTCGTCGGTGATGGCGGGGCCTCCGGCTGCGAGGCTTGATCCTATGGCGGTTCGGCGCCATCACCACAAGCAGCCCATCGTGATGATGCGCCCCTCCCATCGAAGGACCAAAGGCATGACCGACAAGTACCAGCCCGCCCTGCACGACGCCGTCGAGCACGATCCGGACGCCGAGGGCGGCGAGCGCGTCGCCAAGGCCCTGGCCCGCGCGGGCGTGGCCTCGCGGCGCGAGGTCGAGCGGCTGATCGAGGCCGGCAAGGTCGTGCTGAACGGCCAGGTGCTGACCACCCCGGCCGTGCGGGTGTTCCCGGGCGACCTGCTGGTCGTCGACGGCAAGCTGGTCGAGGACCGCCAGCCGACCCGCCTGTTCCGCTATCACAAGCCCACCGGCCTTGTGACCACCCACAACGATCCGGGCGGCCGCCCCACCGTGTTCGGCGCCCTGCCCAACGGCCTGCCGCGGGTGATCTCGGTCGGCCGTCTCGACCTCAATTCCGAGGGCCTGCTGCTGCTGACCAACGACGGCGAGCTGTCGCGCGCCCTGGAGATGCCGCAGAACGCCTGGACCCGCCGCTATCGCGCCCGCGCCTTCGGCCACGCCACCCAGGAGACGCTGGACAGGCTGAAGGACGGCACGACCATCGAGGGCGTCCGCTACGGCCCGATCGAGGCCCGCCTCGACAAGGCCCAGGACAAGGCCGGCGGCGGCCGCAACGTCTGGATCACGGTCACCCTGTCGGAAGGCAAGAACCGCGAGGTCCGCAAGGTGCTGGAGTCGGTCGGCCTGAAGGTCAACCGCCTGATCCGCCTGTCCTACGGCCCGTTCGCGCTGGGCACGCTGCAGGCCGGCCAGGTCGAGGAGGTCGGCCCCCGGGTGATCCGCGAGCTGCTGGCCGGCGTCATCGCCGACGAGAACATGCCCCAGGGCGACAAGCCGCAGTTCGTCGGCGTCGCCGATCCGCTGTACGCGCCGGGCGTGGCCAAGGACGGCGAGCGCCTGCGCGGCGGCGAGGTCCAGCGGCGCGCGCCGTCGGGCCGCGCCCCGCAGATCGCCACGCCCAAGGTCGAGGAGCCCAAGAAGGTCTACAAGGCCGGCTGGGCCAAGGCCAAGATCCGCACCGACGGCCACAAGTCCAAGACGCACAAGCCCAAGTCGATCGACACCAAGTTCGTCACCGAGGCCCCCGGGCGCGGCAAGGGTCCTGCCAAGCCGGGCGCGAAGGGCGCGGCGACCAAGGGCGCGGCCGGCAAGCCGGGCGCCCGTCCCGCCGGCAAGATCGCCCCGCAAGGCGCCACGCGCGGCAACGTCGCCCCGGCGCGTTCGGGCAAGCCGGCCGACTTCAAGGGTCCGCGCGCGACCGGCGGCAAGCCAGCCCCGCGTGGTCCCAAGCGGTAGCCTCTAGCGCCGATCCGCCAGCCGCTCGGCCAGGGTGCGGGTGCGGCGCACGACGGTGACCAGGGTTCCGACCGCGATCACGGCCAGGCCGGCGGCCAGCACCTCGCCCCGGCCGCGCCACAGCGGCTCGAAGGCGGCGATCGCGCAGGTCGCCGTCAGGGCGGCCATGCGGTGCGGCTTGGCCATGGGCCCCGAGAAGTCGGCGGCGAAACCCAGGCCTCGGCCCAGCTCGCGCACATAGGCCGTCAGCATGGCCAGGGCCGCGCAGATCCAGCCCAGGGCCGGGCCGCCGGAAAAGCCCGCGCTCATCGCGCCATAACCGGCCCCGGCCAGGAACAGAACGTCGGCGATACGGTCGGGCAGCTCGTTCCAGATCGGGCCGTAGGGGCTGGCGCGGCCATGCTCCACCGCCACCATGCCGTCGAGCAGGTTGCAGGCCAGCCGCAACTGCACGCAGGTCGCCCCCAGCACCAGGCACAGCGAGCGCCAGCCGTCCTCGACCCCGCCGCTGGCCGCCAGCAGGGCGCCGCCCAGCACCGCGAAGGCGAGACCCAGGCCCGAGATCACGTCGGCGCTGACACCCTTGCCGGCGATGGCGGCCGCCAGACGCCCGGCCCAGGCCGCGCCCCGCGTCTTCAGCGGCCGGCGATTGGTCAGGTCGGGAGCGGCGGTCTCGGGAGCATCGGTCATGGCGCGGTCTTCCTCCGGTCGGCGACCAGGCGGGCGTTGTAGGCGATGGCGTAGAGCGTCGACATCGTCCAGGGAAAGGCGATCGTCGCCAGAAGTTCCGGCGTGCCGATCAGGCGATGGACGATGGTCAGGGTCGCCAGGATGGCGCTGGCCGTGATCGCCGGCGGAAGGGCCAGGGCGACAAGGCCCGAGAACCGCCCATCCAGCCGCTCCAGCGTCTTCTTCAGCAGCGCCGTCAGGCCGGCCGACAGCAGGCCCTGGGCGATCGCCGCTCCCCACACCAGGCCATGGGCGTGGTTGGCCCACAGGGTCCAGCCGCCCATCAGCAGGAAGCCGAAGGCGGCGTGGACCAGGCTGGAGCGCAGCAGGCGCGACATCGACGAAAACTCCCCGGCTCGTAACCGCCGGCAACTAGGCTATACCGGGAGTAGTGCGAACGGGAGCGTCCATGGATTTCGTCGGCGATCTGACCGGACACGCAGGCCGCTTCCTGGCCGCCCAGCCAAGGCCCCTGCTGGCGGGCCTGGCCGGCGTGGTGGTCCTGCTGGGCGTGGCCAGCGCCATCGCCGCGGTGCTGCCGCGCCTGAAACCGGGCAAGTCGTACGAGGAACTGCGGCTGCGCATCGTCTCGTGGTGGGGGATGGTGGCGCTGCTGGCCGGGGCGCTGCTGCTGGGCTGGCAGGCGACCACCGCCGTCTTCGCCTTCATCTCGTTCCTGGCCCTGCGCGAGTTCCTGTCTCTCGCGGTCCGGCGGCGCGAGGACCGGCCGGCGATCCTGGCGGCCTATGGCTGCCTGCTGGCCGCCTACGGCTTCATCTTCGCCGACCGCTACATGTTCTACCTGGTGTTCATCCCGGTGTGGGTGTTCCTGGGCCTGCCCGCCCTGATGGCCCTGATCGGCCAGACCAAGGGCTATCTGGCCAGCGCGGCGACCTTCCATTGGGGCCTGGTCACCTGCGTCTACAACCTGGGTTTCGTCGCCTTCCTGATGCGCGTGCCGGAAAGCGAGAACCTGCCGGCCGGGGCGGCGGGCCTCGTTTTCTTCCTGCTGCTGGCCACCGAGTTCAACGACGTCGCGCAGTATGTCTGGGGCAAGCTCTTTGGCCGTCGCAAGATCCTGCCCACCGTCAGCCCCAACAAGACCTGGGAAGGGTTTCTGGGCGGCTGGATAACCACCGCCGCCCTGATCTGGTTCGTCGGGCCGGTGTTCACGCCGCTTTCGGGCCATGGCCTGGCCATCGTCGCCTTCGTGCTGCCGGCGGCGGGCTTCGCCGGCGACGTGACCATGAGCGCCATCAAGCGCGACATCGGCGTCAAGGACACCTCGCATGCCATCCCCGGCCACGGCGGGGTGCTGGACCGCGCCGACAGCCTGACCTTCACCGCGCCGCTCTACTTCCACCTCATGGCGCTGTTCGCGCTGGACCGGTTCTGATCTAGTCGTCCCGTGCGCCTGCTCCGCTTCCTCCTGCTGGTCCTCGTCGCCCGGCCGCTGGCCCTGTTCATGACCGGGGCCGACGTCTCCGGCCGCGAGCGCCTGCCGCTGAAGGGCCCGGCGATCATCGCCGCCAACCACGCCAGCCATGTCGACACCCTCTTGATGCTGTCGATCTTCCCGTCGCGGGCGGTGTCGAAGCTGCGGCCGGCGGCGGCGGCCGACTATTTCCTGCGCGACCCGGTGATCGGCTGGTTCTCGCGCCACGTGATCGGCATCGTGCCGGTGGCCCGCAGCAAGGCCGGCCGCCGGGCCGCCTCTGGAGAAGGCGAGGACGTGCTGGCCCCGGCCCGCGCCGCCCTGGCGGCGGGCGAGATCGTTCTGGTCTTTCCCGAAGGCACGCGCGGCGACGGCGCCACCGACGCCATGGGCCAGCTGAAGGGCGGGGTCGCCCGCCTGGCCGAGGCCTTTCCCGACGCCCCGGTGATCCCGGTCTGGATCCAGGGCGCCGGCCGGGTGCTGCCCAAGGGCGCCAGCGTGCCGGTGCCGCTGAACTGCGCGGTGCTGGTGGGCGAGCCGGTGGCCTGGACCGGCCGGCGGGGCCCGTTCATGGACGCCCTGCGCGAGGCCATGCTGGCCCTGAAGGAACAGGCGCCGCCGCTGCGCTGGTCGGACGAGCCTTGATCGCCCTCTAGGCCGTCGCCACCCCGGCCCAGCGCGACAGGCGCGGCGTGCGGGCCACCAGCTCGGCCAGGCCGACATAGATGCCCAGCATCACCACGCAGATCGGCAGCACCTCCCAGCGGAAGGGATGCGGCGGCTCGGGCGCCAGGCTCATGGGCTGCAGGAACAGCACGATGACGATGTTGTTGGCCGCGTGGGCGCCGACCGCGAACTCGACCCCGCCCAGCCGCAGGGTGGCCCAGGCCAGGCCGATCCCCAGCACCGCCCGCACCAGGAAGGCGTCGGGGTTGGGGTCGAAGTGGATGGTCGAGAAGGCCGCGCCGTTGATCAGCAGGATCAGCCACACCTGTTTGGTGAAGGCGCCGGTCAGCTTGAGCAGCCAGCCGCGGAACACCAGCTCCTCGGCCGCCGCGGCCAGCAGCAGCAGGCCCACGGCGCCGGCCGCATGGACGAGCCGGCCGTCGAAGGTCGAGGTCAGCGTCAGGATCGGCATGGGCGGCGCGTGCGGGTCGAGCCGCGCGCTGGCCGCCAGCAGCGGTCCGACGGTCACGGCGAACAGCACAAGGCCCAGCAGGGTCAGGCGCCAGCGATAGACCGGCGCGCTGGTCAGGTAGCTGCGCAGTCGGCGCTCGTGCAGCAGGGCCGCCACGCCGGCGAAGGCCACGGCCATGCCGCCGTTGGTGGCCGTCAGCAGGCACAGCACGAACAGCAGCGTGATCAGGTCGAGAGCGGCGGCGTTCGGGTTGGTCAGGGACTTGAACAGCGCCACGGCCTGGTCGAAGCCGCCGTCCAGCAGGCCGGTGAACAGGGCCATGACGAAGACGCCGCCGATCACCGCGGCCAGCATCGCGGCCACGAACCCGACCGGCAGGCTCAGCAGGAGGCGCCCGATGCGCCGGTCAGCCGGCGTCAGGTCGTCCAGAAACGCCGAACGTCTCACGTCCTCGAACACAGCCGCCCAATCCCACACAGCACCCGCCTCCTCGCTAATCGGCCGCGAGGCGAAGGAAAAGAGGTTTCGAGCAAAGTCCGCCCACGACTTGCCGTCTCGCGGCAATGACGGCACACATCGGCGGTTGTCGATGGGGGTTTCATGAGCAAGACCGAGCACGCGGCGGACGATCGCCACCTGCACCGCCTGGTGCTGTTTTCCGACGCGGTCTTCGCGATCGCCATCACGCTGCTGGCCATCGAGATCCATCCGCCCGAGCACTGGCATGGCGTCGCCGACCTGTTCGGCCAGATGGGCCACAAGCTGTGGGCCTATGCCGTGAGCTTCGCCGTGATCGGCGTCTACTGGATCAGCCACCGGCGGATCTTCGCCCGCCTGCGCGCCGCCAACGGCGTGCTCGACGTACTGAACCTGGCGGTGCTGGGCCTGATCGGCATGCTGCCCCTGGCCACGGAACTGCTGTGGGAGCACGCCTCGGGCGAGGCCACCCTCGTCTATGTCGGCCTGGTGGCGGCGATCGGCGTCGCCCTGTCGTTGGTCTGGGGCTATGCGGCCTTCGCCGGCGAGCTGGCCGGCCCGGTCCATCGCGGCGAGGCGCTGTTCACCCTGGCCCGCACGGCGATCGCGCCCGGCCTGATGTGCGGCCTGATCCTGTTCAGCCTGAACCATGTCTGGGGCCTGATCCCGTTGGCCGCCGCCATCGCCGCCTTCGTGGCCGGCGGCCGCTTCATGCGCCGCCGCGCGGCCGGCGCCGCCGAGACCACCGAGGAGGCCGCGGCCTGATGCGCATCGTCTCGGGCCAGTATCGCGGCAAGGCCATCGCCACCCCGCCGGGCGACGCCACCCGCCCCACCTCCGACCGCGCCCGCCAGGCCGTGTTCAACATCCTCGAGCACGCCGCCTGGGCGCCGGAGTTGCATGGCGCCCGGGTGATCGACGTGTTCGCGGGATCCGGCGCCCTCGGCCTTGAGGCGATCTCGCGCGGGGCCGCCAACTGCCTGTTCGTCGAGACCAACGAGGCCGCGCGCGGGGCGATCCGCCAGAACATCGACGCCTTCGGCCTGTTCGGCCAGACCCGCGTGCATCGCCGCGACGCCACCGACCTCGGCCCCCGTCCGGCCAGCGCCGGCGCGGCCTTCGACATCGCCTTCCTCGATCCGCCCTACGCCAAGGGCCTGGGCGAGAAGGCCCTGGCCGAACTGGTCGCCGGCGGCTGGCTGGCGCCGGGCGCCATCGTGGTGTTCGAGCGCGGCGTCGGCGAGCCCGATCCGGTGCTGGACGCCTTCGAGACCCTGGACGCCCGCGACTATGGCGCGGCCCGGGTGCTGTTCCTGCGGCTGCTGTAGGGCGCCACAATCTACCCGCTCGTCATTCCCGCCCTTGTGGCGGGAACCTCTCTGTCAGCCGCAAGGGCGGACGGGGCGGACTGCAAAGCAGTCCGCTTACGCTTCACGTGCGAGCGGAACCAGGGGTTCCCGCCACAAGGGCGGGAATGACGGGAAAGTAGAGAGCCCTACGGCTGCTTGCCCGGCCAGACCAGGAAGCCGTATTCGTCGCGACCGGCCGAGGTCCAGGTCGCATAGCCGTAGCCGCCCTGATGGCCGCCCTGGGCCGGCGGATAGGCGCTGTACCCGCCGCTGTCGTAGCGGCTCTCGCGGCTGTACTCGTAGCCCTCTTCCTGGCGCGAATAGCCCTGAACGGCGCCGCCCGCGGCATAACCGTTTTGGGCATAGGCCGGCGGCGCGTAGCTCGGCGCATAGGCCGGGCCGTCGTCATGACGACGGCTGTAGCGGTCGGGGGCGTAGTCCGGCTGCGGCGGGGGCGGCGGGAGATAGGCCTGAGGCGGCGGCGCGCCACGGTCGTCGACCCGCAGCGGCGGGCGGCCATAGCTCCAGCGGTCGAAGTCGCTCCAGCCGCGCTCGCCGTCGTCGCACTCCACCCGCTCCCAGCGATAGGCGCCGCCGGGACCGGTGACGCGGCGGTTGACGCATTCACCGGGCCGGGTGTCGGGCGGCAGGATCTCGGGATCGACCGGCAGGTTCGAGCGGTCGGGCGGACCGCCGGCCAGGCCGTAGCGATCCGCGGCGAGAACCGGCGAGGCCAGGGCGACCCCGGCGGCGAAAGCGATGAGAACGATGTGGCGCATGGGGGATACTCCAGGCCGCCAGTAGACCAGAGCCCGGCGAGCCGCGCGCGCTTTTTCGCCATGAAGGCGAGCTTAACCATTGTTCGACGTGGCTTTTCCCCGGCCCTATCCTCGCCTAGAGTGATTTCAAACAAATGTTCGGCAGGGGCGAGGCGATGGCGATCGAGGCGGTGATCTGGGATTTCGGCGGCGTGTTCACCACCTCGCCCTTCGAGGCCTTCCGCCGCTACGAGGCGCGCAACGACCTGCCCAGCGACTTCATCCGCGGCGTCAACGCCATCGATCCCGACACCAACGCCTGGGCGCGGTTCGAGCGCGCCGAGATCGATGCCGCCACCTTCGACGCCCTGTTCCTGGAGGAGTCCACGCGCCTGGGTCACGCCGTGCCGGGTCGCGACGTGCTGCCCCTGCTGTCGGGCGAGATCCGTCCCCGGATGGTGGCGGCGCTGAAGGCCTGCAAGGCGCGCTTCAAGGTCGGCTGCATCACCAACAATGTGCCGGGCGCGGGGCACGGCGCGGGCATGGCGTCTTCCGCGGAGAAGGCGGCCGCCGTGACCGAGATCCTGGGCCAGTTCGACGCCCTGATCGAAAGCTCCAAGGCCGGGGTGCGCAAGCCCGATCCGCGCATCTACGCGATGATGTGCGACCTGCTGGGCGTGGCGCCGGAACGTTGCGTCTACCTCGACGACCTGGGGGTCAACTGCAAGCCGGCCGCCGCCATGGGCATGGTCGCCATCAAGGTCTCCGGTGAAGACCAGGCGCTGGCGCAGCTTGCGGCGGCGACCGGATTGGCGTTCTGAAGGGGTCAGAAGCTTCAGGAGCCGCCTCCCAATGACCGCCCCCGTGACCGCCCCCGCCAAGATCGGCGCCGCCGCCGCCCTTTCCCAACTCACCGGCTGGACCGCCGCCGACGGCAAGGACGCCATCGAGAAGACCTTCCGCTTCGCCGACTTCAACGCCGCCTTCGGCTTCATGACCCGCGTGGCCATCGAGGCCGACAAGCGCGATCACCATCCGGAGTGGTTCAACGTCTACAACCGCGTCGAGGTGACCCTGACCACCCACGACTGCGACGGGGTGAGCGAACGCGACGTGCAGCTGGCGACGTTCATGGACGCGATCGCGGGGTAGGCGGCGCGCGCGCCAAGTCCCCAACCTCCCGTCATTCCCGCCCTTGTGGCGGGAAACCCTGGTTCCGCTCGCAGGTGAAGCGCAAGCGACGTGCTGGGCACGTCGCCCCTCCTGCCCGTGCGGCTGACAGAGGGGTTCCCGCCACAAGGGCGGGAATGACGGGACAATAGAGCGAAGCTCTCGACGGCGAACACCCCTTCCCCTCCTCCCGCATCCAGTTCAAACTATCGTTTGAATTACAGGGAGGACGCCGAATGGCGCAGACCACGGGCCGGGTCGCCGGCAAGAAGGCCTTCATCACCGGCGCGGCCCAGGGCCTGGGCGCGGCGGCGGCGCGCAAGCTGGCCTCGGAAGGCGCCAAGGTCGCCCTGGCCGACATCAATGTCGACGGCGCGAAAGCCGTGGCGGCCGAGATCAACGCCGCCCACGGCGCCGGCACGGCCTTCGCCTACGCGCTCGACGTCACCCAGGAAGACCAGTGGATCGCGGCCCTGGAAGCCGCCGCGGCCGACCTCGGCGGGATCTCGGTGCTGGTCAACAACGCCGGCGTCGCCGGCGACAAGCCGCTGGAGCAGATGGAATTCGACCTCTGGAAGAAGATCATGTCGATCAATGTCGACAGCGTCTTCCTGGGGGCCAAGCACGCCCTGACCCACATGCGCGCCCACCAGCCAGGCTCGATCGTCAACATCAGCTCGATCGCCGGCCTGATCGCCAACCACAACTCGCCGGCCTACAACGCCTCCAAGGCCGGGGTCTGGCTGCTGTCCAAGAACATCGCGCTCTACTGCGCCAAGCTCGGGCTCGACATCCGCTCGAACTCGATCCACCCGACCTTCATCGACACCCCGATCCTCGACCCGCTGAGCCAGCGCCTGGGCAAGGACGAGGCTCACGCCAAGCTCGGCCGGCAGATCCCGCTGGGCCACATCGGCGAGCCCGACGACATCGCCAATGCGGTGCTCTACCTGGCCAGCGACGAGAGCAAGTTCATGACCGGCGCCGAGCTGAAGCTCGACGGCGGGATCTCGGCGATGTGACGAGACGACCCTCTCCCTGTGGGAGAGGTGTCGCCGAAGGCGACGGAGAGGGGAGTGGCTGCGTCATCGGCCAAGACCGGTGGAAGCTGAGAACCTCCCCCCTCCGGCCCTTCAGGCCACCTCCCCCAGAGGGGGAGGATCTTTGATCGCGGAAGATGCTCCCCCTCTGGGGAAGCTGTCGGCGAAGCCGACTGAGGGGGCCCTACCGCGGCGCCCTCTTCGCCAGGATCCGCTGGAGGGTCCGGCGGTGCATGTTGAGGCGGCGGGCCGTCTCCGACACGTTGTGGCCGCACATCTCATAGACCCGCTGGATGTGCTCCCAGCGCACGCGGTCGGCGCTCATCGGGTTTTCCGGCGGGGCGGGCGCGGCGTCCTTGGCGGCCAACAGGGCGCGGGCCACATCGTCGGCGTCGGCCGGCTTGGAGAGATAGTCGACCACCCCGGCCTTAACCGCCGCCACCGCCGTGGCGATGTTGCCGTAACCGGTCAGCATGATGATCTTGGCGTCGGCGCGGGCGTCGCGCACGGCCTCGACCACCTTCAGGCCCGAGCCGTCCTCCAGCCGCATGTCGAGCACGGCATGGGCCGGCGCCTGGCTCTTCAGCGAGCCGATCGCCTCGGCCACCGAGGCGCACAGGGTCACCTCGAAGCCGCGCTGTTCCAAAGCTCGACCAAGACGGGTGCGCAGGGGCGCATCGTCGTCGAGCAGAAGCAAGGACTTGTCCGGCAGGGCCGCGACCAGTTCTCCGATATCCGCCATCAACTCAGCGCCTCCCCGCGCCATTACTCAACCGGGTGTCGTATCGCCATCTTGTCTACGACTTGCAAAACTTCGCAAGTCTTTCGTACTCAAACCCCGATGAAGCCGGGAGCTTCCATCGCCGGACGTGGCCAACGGGCCGCGACCACCGCGCCGCCGCGACGACCGTTCCTGAAATCCACGGCGGCGCCAGTCCGTTCCAGGAGGGTCTTGGCGATGAAGAAGCCCAGGCCCATGCCGATGTGGCCGGTGCGCGAGCCTTCGGCCCCCGGACGCGAGGTCACGTAGGGCTCGCCCAGCTTGGCCAGAACCTCGGGCGAGAAGCCGGGACCGTCGTCGCGCACCTCGATCAGGATCGAGCGCGGATCGAAGCGGGCCACGACGATCACCTCCGAGCGGGCGAAGTCGACGGCGTTCTCGACGATCGAGGTCAGGGCGTGGATCACCTCGGCCCGGCGCCAGACGTCGGGAGCCGACTCGCCGGAGGGGCCGTTGACCACCGCCTCGACCCGCACGCCGTGGATCATGTGCGGCTCGATGATCTCGTGCACCAGCTGGGTCAGGCTCATGCGCTCGTGCACGGCGTCCTGGGCCTCGGGCATTTCGGTCAGGCGCTGCAGGATCTCGCGGCAGCGGGCGGCCTGGCCGATCAAGAGCTCGGCGTCCTCGCGGGTCTGCTCGTCGGGCGCGCCGCGCGCCATCTCGCGGGCGACGACCGAGATGGTGGCCAGGGGCGTGCCCAGCTCGTGCGCCGCCGCGGCCGCCAGGGCGCCCAGGGCCGACAGGCGCTGCTCGCGGGCCAGCACGGTCTCGGTGACGTTGAGCGCCAGCTCCATGCGGGCCGACTCCGTCGCCGCCTGCCAGGCGTAGAGACCGGTGACGACGATGCCGAGGATCCGGGCCGCGACGATGCCGGACATCAGCGAGGCCTCCGGCCGGGGCGGCGAAACGCCGACGGCGACGGGCAAGGGCATGTAGAGGAAGGCCAGCACGATGGTGGCGATCACCGCCAGCACGCCCAGGCCCAGGGCATAGCGCGCCGGCAGGGTGGCGGCCGCCAGGGTCACCGGCGCGATCAGCAGCAGCGAGAACGGGTTGTAGACCCCGCCCGTCAGGTACAGCATTCCCGACAGTTGCAGGATGTCGAAGGCGATCTGGGCGGTGGCCTCGACATCACGGGCCAGGCGCTGGCCGGTCGAGGCCAGGCCGATCAGCACGTTCAGCCAGGCCGACAGGGCGATCAGCGAGAAGCACAGGGCGTAGGGAATCTGCCGGTCGAGGACCAGGCCGCAGAACAGCACCGTCACCGACTGGCCGGCCACGGTCAGCCAGCGTTGGGCGATCAATGTTCGAACGCGAAGGCGTCCCTGGCGCAGCCCGGGGCCGGCCCAGGACCAGTCGTCGCTGTCTTGCGCACCTGCGCCGTCGGGCCTATCGAGCCCGTCGGGTGATGGTTTCTTCGGCGCGTCCTTGAACGAAGCGTCGGCCATGACGCCACATTAAGGCCAGAAATTTCGATCTGGCGAGCCCCAAAGGATGCAAACCCATGAACCGCAACCGCCTGATGGTCCTGGCTGTGTGCATCGTGGGGGTCCTGGCGGCCGGCGCGCTGATCGTCCAGAGCGGCGTCTTCCGCCCCGCGCCCAAGCCGGCGGCGGTGGGCGGACCGTTCCAGCTGGTCGACTATGACGGCAAGCCGACGAACGAAAGCGTGCTGAAGGGCAAGTGGAGCGCGATGTTCTTCGGCTTCACCTACTGCCCAGACGTCTGCCCCGGCACCTTGCAGGCCCTGGCGACCGCAAGCGACCAGCTGGGCCCCAAGGCCAAGGACCTGCAGATCGTGATGATCTCGGTCGACCCGGCCCGCGACACCCCGGCCCAGATGAAGGCCTATCTGACCGCCGGCCACCTGCCCAGGAACATCGTCGGCCTGACCGGGACGCAGGAACAGGTGGATGCGACGGTGAAGACCTACCGCGCCTACGCCGGCAAGGTCGGCGACGGCCCCGACTACAGCGTCGACCACTCCACGGCGATCTACGTCATCGACCCCAAGGGCCGCTTCGACCGCGTCATCGCCTACAGCAGCCCGCCCGAAGAGATAGCCCGCCAGCTGAAGGCGGCGATGGAAGGTCGCTGAACCCATTTTTTGCATCGCGGCGCCGTTAGGTTACCTCAGGGCTGTACCTTCTTAACGGCCGGCGTGTTATGTTGCAGCGCACAATCGCTGGAGACGGCATGCTCTACGCCCTGCACGAAGCGAGCTTCTACGCCTCGACCCCCATGCGCCTGGCCGCCCGCGCGGCCCGGGACTTCTGGGGCTCGCCGCTGAACCCGGCCGCCAACACCGAACTCGGCCGGCGGCTCTATGCGGGCGCGGACCTGTTCTCCAACGTCACCCGTCGCTACGGCAAGCCCGACTGGCGCATCGACACGGTCAAGATCAACGACGTCGACGTGCGCGTGCGCCCGACCGTGGTCTGGCAGAGCCCGTGGGCGCGGCTGATCCAGTTCGACCGCGACATGGCCGACATGCGCCGGGCCGGCAAGTTCGAGCTGGACCCCGCCGTGCTGATCGTCGCGCCGCTGTCGGGTCACTACGCCACGCTGCTGCGCGGCACGGTCGAGGCCTTCCTGCCCGACCACGCGGTGTTCATCGTCGACTGGCAGAACGCCCGCGAGGTCTCGGTCTTGCAGGGCCGTTTCGACTTCCACGACTATATCGACCACATCCGCGACATGCTGCGGGTGCTGGGCCCGCGTCCCAACGTGCTGGCCGTCTGCCAGCCCGGGCCGCCGGTGCTGGCCGCCGCCGCCCTGATGGCCGAGGATGGCGATCCGTCGCGCCCGGCCAGCATGACCTTCATGGGCTCGCCGATCGACGCGCGCCTTTCGCCGACCGTGACCAACAACCTGGCGGAGGAAAAGCCCTTCACCTGGTTCCAGTCCAACATGATCTACACCGTGCCCGCGCCCTATCCGGGCATGGGCCGGCGCGTCTATCCGGGCTTCGTGCAGCTGGCCAGCTTCATGAGCATGAACGCCGACAAGCACCAGGAAGCCCACCGCCGCTACTTCAACAGCCTGGTCGAGGGCGACGGCGACGGGGCCGACAAGCACCTGGAGTTCTACGACGAGTACCTGTCGGTGCTGGACCTGACCGAAGAGTTCTATCTCCAGACCATCGACATCGTCTTCCAGCGTCACCTGCTGCCCAAGGGCGAGCTGATGCATCGCGGCCGCAAGGTCGATCCCGGGGCCATCACCGACATCGGCCTGATGACCGTTGAAGGCGAGAAGGACGACATCTCCGGCATCGGCCAGACCCAGGCCGCCCACGACCTGTGCTCCAGCCTTCCGGCCGACCTCAAGGAAGACTACGTCCAGCCGGGCGTCGGCCACTACGGGGTGTTCAACGGCCGCCGGTTCCGCGAGGAGATCTATCCCAAGGTCCGCGACTTCATCCTGCGCACCGATCCCAACTTCGCCGGCAAGAAGGCCTAGGCGGCCGGCCTCCGGAGGCGGCGATCGCCGGGACGGACCGGGGCGGTGTAGAGGCCGGGAGCGGCCGGACCACCCTCGCCCAGTTGCGCCAGCGACAGCCGCCGCCGACCGCCGTCGAGCGAGACGAAGACCTCGGCCTTGGCCCGCGCCAGGGCCTCGGCGCTGACGGCCTGCAGCTTGATCTCATGCAGGAAAGGCTCGGCCCGACCATCCGCCGCCCCGGCCTGCCACGAGCAGGTCAGACCCTCGCACCAGCTTCGAAACACCACGCAGGCGCCGTCCACGCAGGTCTGGCGCAGGCCGTCGGCCGCCAGCGTGACGAGGTTATCGCTGGCGACGAACCGCACCGTCACCCCCAGCCGCGCCACCGCCTCGGGCGAAGCCTCGACAGGCCAGCCGTCACGGACGACGCGATGGAAGCCGACCACTTCCGAGGCCGGCGCGTAGTCGCGCGTCAGGCAGAACGGTTCGGACAGGCAGACGAGGTCGAGCACGAAAACCTCCGGGAGAGATTTCGATCCTATCGCAGGTCTGGCGAGCGCGCCGCACCGCGAAAGGCCTCTTCGTCCATCGGAGAGGCGAAGGCGGCTCTTGCGCGCCGGCCCGGCGGGCGCGATCTAGGAGCGTGATGAACCTCTTCCGCCCGCAGCCCAAGGCCGCTCCCCGACGCTTCGCCGACGGCGACCGGCTGGAGATCGAGCGCTGCGCCGTGCGGCTGAAGGTCGACGGCCGCGCGCGGCGGGTGTCGCTGCGGGTCGATCGGGCCAAGTCCGAGATCGTCGCCATCGCGCCCAACCAGCGCCGGCTGACCGAGGCCGTGGCCTTCGCCCACGAGAAGGCCGGCTGGATGAGCCTGCAGCTGGCCGCCCTGCCCGGCCGCCAGGTGATCGAGCCCGGCGGCGTGCTGAAGATCTGGGGCAAGGCCTATCGGCTGGAGGTTGGTCCGGGCCGGGCGCGGATGACCGAGGATGCGCTGATCGCGCCCGACGACGCCAACTGGTCCTTGAAGATCCTGCGGCTGGTCAAGCACCGGGCGCTGGAGATCCTGACCGAGCGCACTATCCATCACGCCGGACGGCTGGGACGGCCGACGCCGTCGGTGGCGGTGGCCGACCCCAAGGCCCGCTGGGGCTCGTGCCGGCCCGCCCGCCCCGGCGCGCCGGCGGCGATCCGCTACAGCTGGCGGCTGGTGCTGGCGCCGGCGGCGGTGGCCGACTACGTCGTCGCCCACGAATGCGCCCACCTGGTCGAGGCCAATCACGGCCCGCGCTTCTGGGCGCTGTGCGAGACCCTGATCGGCGATCCCGCGCCGCATCGCGCCTGGCTGCGGGCGCATGCCGCCGAACTGCACGCGATCTCGGCGTGAGGGCTGCGAGAACCCCGCCCTTCGACAGGCTCAGGGTGAGGTTCTCGACTGTCGCGGCCCGTCGGTAGCCCTTATCCTGAGCTTGCCGCCCGGGTCCGACCAACGGTCGGCCCGAGGATGAACTCTGGACGAGGGCGGGCCAGGACCTGCTTTAGAGCTGGCCCAGCATGTAGTCGGCCGACGAGACCTTGAATTCGCCGGCTTCCTCGACGTTCAGCGTCTCGACCACGCCGTCCTTGGCGATCAGCGAGTAGCGTTGCGAGCGCGAGCCCATGCCGAACTTGCTGCCGTCGAAGTCCAGGCCGATGGCGCGGGTGAAGTCGCCGTTGCCGTCGGCCAGCAGCAGCACTTCGTCCGAAATGCCCTGGTCGGCGCCCCAGGCCTTCATCACGAAGACGTCGTTGACCGAGATGCAGGCGATGGTGTCGACGCCCTTGGCCTTGAGTTCGGCCGCCTTCTCCTTGAAGCCCGGCAGGTGCTTGGCCGAGCAGGTCGGGGTGAACGCGCCGGGGACGGCGAAGAGGGCGACGGTCTTGCCCTTGAAGAGGTCGTCGGAAGTGACCGGAGCGGGGCCTTCGGCCGTGCTGGTCATGAACGTGGCCGCCGGAAGCGTGTCGCCAACCTTGATCGCCATGGTGTGATCCTGTGCTGAAAGGGCCGTCCGGAGATAAAGCGTCCGGATCGGTTCGCCAATAACGTGGTTTGACTTGAAACCGACGCGTTGTGTGCCGATCCTCAACAGATGGACGCTCCCGAGACCGCTCCCCTCGACGGCGAGGGCCAATTCCTGACCGGCCGGCTCCTGGTGGCCATGCCCGGCATCGAGGACCCGCGCTTCGAGCGCGCCGTCGTCTACCTGTGCTCGCACGACGACGAGCAGGCCATGGGCCTGGCTGTCAACCGCCCGGTCGAGGGCCTGACGGTGTACGAGCTGCTCGACAAGCTGGGCGTCGAGCCCGAGGTGCGCGCCCCCAGCGACCTGGTCATGCTGGGCGGCCCGGTCGAGCGCGAGCGCGGCTTCGTGCTGCACACCGACGACTACGTCTCGCCCGACTCCACCTCGCCGGTGGCCGACGGCCTGGCCCTGACCGTCACCCGCGACGCCCTGGACGCCCTGGGCAGCCGCATCCACCGCCCACGCCGCGCCATCCTGGCTCTGGGCTATTCCGGCTGGGGCCCCGGCCAGCTGGAGCAGGAACTGCGCGACAACGTCTGGCTCATCTGCGACGCCGACGAAGCCCTGCTGTTCGGCGACGACCACGAGAGCAAGTGGACCCGCGCCCTGGCCAAGATCGGGATCACCGCCGATCACCTGTCGGCCCAGGCGGGACGGGCTTAGAGACCCTCTCCCCGAAGGGAGAGGTGGCCCGAAGGGCCAGAGGGGGTGAAAAACTCGACGCCTCCATCCACTCCAAACACCATGAACACTTCCCCCTCCGTCGGCTTCGCCGACACCTCCCCCTTCGGGGGGAGGATCTTCGATCCCGAACGCAAAACGGGCGGCCCCTTTCGGAGCCGCCCGCTGCATTTTCAGGTCGCCCTGAAGGCCGTCATCAGGTGTTGACGGCTTCCTCCGGGGTCACTTCGGCCTTCTTCGACAGGTCTTCACCCGTCGTCTGGTCGACGACCTTCATCGACAGCTTGGTCTTGCCGCGGTCGTCGAAGCCCAGGAGCTTCACCTTGACCATCTGGCCTTCCTTCAGCACGTCCGACGGCTTGGCGACGCGTTCGTTGCTGATCTGGCTGACGTGGACGAGGCCGTCCTTGGCGCCGAAGAAGTTCACGAAGGCGCCGAAATCGACGACCTTGACGACCTTGCCGTCGTAGATCGCGCCGACTTCAGCTTCCTGCGTGATCGACT
This sequence comes from Caulobacter radicis, assembly GCF_003094615.1. Taxonomy (GTDB): domain Bacteria; phylum Pseudomonadota; class Alphaproteobacteria; order Caulobacterales; family Caulobacteraceae; genus Caulobacter; species Caulobacter radicis. Next base: position 82,918 of record NZ_QDKO01000017.1, read on the forward strand.
TGATCCAGTCGATCGCGGCCTTGATCTTGGCGCCGTCCGAGGCCGAGACCTTCACGGTGCCTTCGTCGTTGATGTCGACCTTGGCGCCGGTGGTGGCGACGATCTCGCGGATCACCTTGCCGCCGGTGCCGATCACTTCACGGATCTTGTCGGTCGGGATGGTGATGGTCTCGATCTTCGGAGCGAACTCGCCGACGTCTTCACGCGGCGCTTCCATGGCCTTGTTCATCTCGCCGAGGATGTGCGCGCGGCCTTCCTTGGCTTGGGCCAGGGCCTGCTCCATGATCGCGGGCGTGATGCCGGCGATCTTGATGTCCATCTGCAGCGAGGTCAGGCCTTCGCTGGTGCCGGCGACCTTGAAGTCCATGTCGCCCAGGTGATCTTCGTCACCCAGGATGTCGGACAGAACGGCGAAGCCGTCCTTTTCGAGGATCAGGCCCATGGCGATGCCCGACACCGGACGCACCAGCGGAACGCCGGCGTCCATCATGGCCAGCGACGAACCGCAGACCGTGGCCATCGAGGACGAGCCGTTCGACTCGGTGATCTCGGAGACCAGACGGATGGTGTAGGGGAAGTCTTCCTTGGCCGGCAGCATCGGGCGCAGGGCGCGCCAGGCCAGCTTGCCGTGACCGATTTCGCGACGGCCCGGCGAACCCATGCGGCCGGTCTCACCCACCGAGTAGGGGGGGAAGTTGTAGTGCAGCAGGAAGGATTCCTTGTAGGTGCCTTCCAGGGCGTCGATGAACTGCTCGTCGTCGCCGGTGCCCAGGGTGGCGACCACGATCGCCTGGGTCTCGCCGCGGGTGAACAGGGCCGAACCGTGGGTGCGCGGCAGGATGCCGACTTCGCCCAGGATCGGACGGACGGTGCGGACGTCACGGCCGTCGATGCGGATCCCGGTGTCGAGGATCGAGCGACGGACGATGTCGGCTTCCAGTTCCTTGAACACCGAAACCAGCTTCAGCGGATCGATGCCGGCCGGGTTCGCATCGCTCTTGGCGAAGGTGTCGATGGCCTTGGTCTTGGCGGCGCCGAGGGCGGCGACGCGGTCGGCCTTGGTGCGGATCTTGTAGGCGTCGGCCAGGTCCTGACCCACGGCCTTCTTCACTTCGGCCTTCAGGGCGTCGGTGTCTTCGGCCTGGAAGTCGAACGGCTCCTTGGCGGCGTGTTCGGCCAGGTCGATGATGCCGTCGATCACGGCCTGCATCTGCTGGTGGGCGAAGTTGACGCCGCCCAGGACGATCTCTTCCGAGAGTTCCTTGATTTCGCTTTCGACCATCATCACGGCGTCGGCGGTGCCGGCCACGACCAGGTCCATCGCGCTTTCCTTCAGCTCGTCGAGCGTCGGGTTCAGCACGTACTCACCGTTCACCCAGCCGACGCGAGCCGCGCCGATCGGGCCCATGAACGGGGCGCCCGACAGGGTCAGGGCGGCCGAGGCGGCGACCATGCCGATGATGTCGGGATCGTTCTCGAGGTCGTGCTGCAGCACGGTGACGACGACCTGGACTTCGTTCTTGAAGCCCTTGACGAACAGCGGGCGGATCGGACGGTCGATCAGGCGGGAGACCAGGGTCTCCTTTTCCGACGGACGGCCTTCGCGCTTGAAGTAGCCGCCCGGGATCTTGCCGGCCGCGAAGGTCTTTTCCTGGTAGTTGACCGTCAGCGGGAAGAAATCTTGGCCGGGCTTCGCCTTCTTGGCGAACACGGCGGTGGCCAGGACGACGGTTTCGCCCATGGTGGCCAGAACGGCGCCGTCGGCTTGACGGGCGATGCGACCGGTTTCGAGGACGAGCGTCTTGCCGCCCCACTCGATCGTCTTGCGCTTGATATCGAACATTTTTCTTCTTTCGGTTCCCGCGGGCGGATTCCCGTCGGGGACGGACAGGGGCCGGACGGCTTAACGGAAGCCGGGCCGATGATCCTCATCCAAGGTTCGACAGGCGGGGGTTTGAGGACGTGAACCCTCGGACGTACGGAGCACCGGACCTTCTCAGGCGCGGAGCCCTTGGATCTTCCGCCCCGGCCTGTCTCGGAGCGTCGATCCCAAATAGCGTTCCGCCGCCTTACCGGGGTAAGGCGGCGGAAATGCGCCTTAGCGGCGCAGACCCAGCTTCTCGATGAGAGCCGCGTAACGGCCTTCATCGGACTTCTTCAGGTGGTCGAGGAGACGGCGACGCTGGGAAACCAGCTTCAGCAGGCCACGACGGCTGTGGTTGTCCTTCTTGTGGGTCTTGAAGTGCTCGGTCAGGTTCGAGATGCGCTCCGAGAGGATCGCGACCTGGACTTCAGCGCTGCCGGTGTCACCCTCGGTGCGGGCGTGCTCGGCGATAAGAGCGCTCTTGCGCTCGGCAGTGATCGACATCGGGTTGTCTCCGCTCAGGTGAGTTGGAAGACCCGCACCGGATTGAGCTTTCCGGCGCGCATCTCGCACAAGGCCACCAGGCGTTCTCCGGACATGGCGGAAACGGTGCGATCACCGGGCATGAGCTCGGCTTTCAGCGTTTCCACCTGCCTGGGTAGCAGAACGATGGCGCGTCCTTGCGCAAGCCGGAAGGCGTCTTCATCGGTCACGGCCAACGCCGGGATGTCGTCCAGCGCGGTCTCGACCGGAAGCAATGCCTCCGACAGTCGGGCCTCATAGCCCAAATTCTCTAGAGTTTCCAGACTTATCGCCGAGTCCTCGGTGAACTGGCCGACCCGCGTGCGGCGAAGCTGGCTGACATGTCCACAGGCGCCGAGCGCCGCCGCCAGATCCCGGACCACGGCGCGCACATAGGTGCCCTTGCCGCATTCCATCTCCAGCTCCACATGGTCGGCGTCGGGAACCGACAGCACGCGCAGGCCGTGGATCGTCACCTTGCGGGTCTGGAGCTCGAACTCCACCCCGTCGCGCGCCAGGTCGTAGGCCCGCTCGCCGTCGACCTTGATGGCCGAGAAGTTCGGCGGCACCTGGTCGACCTCGCCGACGAAGGCCGGCAGGGCCGCCTCGATCGCCTCGATCGCCGGCCGTACGTCGGACGACGCCGTCGTCTCGCCCTCGCGATCCAGGGTGGTGGTGTTGCGCCCCCACTCGATGGTGAAGCGATAGGCCTTGTCTGCGTCCATCAGGAACGGGACGGTCTTGGTCGCCTCGCCCAGGGCCAGCGGCAGGATCCCTGTGGCCAGCGGGTCCAGCGTGCCGGCGTGGCCGGCCTTCTGGGCGTTGAACGCCCGGCGCACGCGGGAAACGGCGCTGGTCGAGGTCAGGTCGTAGGGCTTGTCCAGGCACACCCAGCCCGAGACGGCGTCACCCTTCTTGCGGCGCGCCATGGCTCAGTCCTCGTCTTCGTCCAGCACGTCGGACAGGCGGCGCTCGGTGTCCTGGCGCACGCGCGGATCGAGGAACAGCTTGTCCATATAAGCCGCCGTGCCGAAGCTCTCGTCGTGGATGAACTTCAGGTCGGGCGTGAACTTCATGTCGATCGACCGGCCCAGGCGCCCGCGCAGGAACTTGGCCACGCGGTTCAGGCCCTTGATGATCTCGTCGACGTTCTGGCTCGCGCCCTGGTCGGCCAGGCCCGCGCCCAGCGGCTCGACGAAGCAGATGGCGTGCTTCAGGTCGGGGCTCATGCGCACTTCGGAGACAGTGACCGAGACGCCGGCCAGGGCCTCGTCGGCCAGCTCTTCCTCGCGGAGGATGTCGACCAGGGCGTGACGGATCAGTTCGCCGGCGCGGAGCTGGCGTTGCGACGGACCGGTCGGTCCATCCTTGGATTTGTCGGAATGGCGCTTCATGGCGCGGATAGCCTTTGCAGCCCGGCCGGCGGATCGAACGCCGGTAGCGCGGGGGAAAATCGAAGGCGCGGTGTCTAGGCGCGTGAGGCGGAAAAGTCCAGCCAAACGATCCTCCCCCTGAAGGGGGAGGTGTCGGCGAAGCCGACGGAGGGGGATGTAGCCTGCAAGCCAGCAGCCGCCCTCAAATCAGCAGGAACTTCCCCCTCCGGCCCTCCGGGCCGCCTCCCCCTTCAGGGAGAGGATCATGGTCACGCCCCCGTCCGCTCCCGGAAGAACGCCACCACCCGCCGCGCCGCCGCCATCCCCGCCCCGTCCGGGCGATCCCGGTCCAGATGCAGGGTCAGCACCGAATGCGGCGGGATCACGCGGTAGCCGTTGGCGTCGGCGTCCTCGAGCTCGATCAACTCGGCCCGCTCGCCGAACTCGGCCTTCAGCCGCGCGAAACGGCCGTCCTGCACGTGCCAGTCGGTCTTGTAGCGCAGGGCGATCAGCGACAGGTCCTCGGCCTCGAACCGCCGCCTGGCGCAGGCCAGCTCCTCGGCCGACAGATCAAGGTCGCCCTTGGCCGTCACCGGCAGGGAGGGCTGAGACAGCACCGGCGCCACGACGCAGGGCTCGGTCATCATCGCCAGGGCGAAGCCGCCGGTGACGCACATGCCCACCGCCCCGACGCCCTTGCCGCCGCACTCGGCGTGGACCTGCCTCGCCAAGGCCCGCAGCCAGTCGACGATCGGGCTCGACTTGCCGCCGCGCCACAGATTGAACTCGCGCCGCACGCAGGCGATCTGCAGCGACGACGCCGCGCCGTAGCCGCGACTGACCGGCCGGCCGGGCTCGCCGAACAGGCTGGGGCAGAAGACGGTCATGCCGGCGGCGGCCACCTCGCGGGCGAAGTCCAGCACGCCCGGATGCAGGCCGGGGATCTCGTGGACGACGATCACCGCCGGTCCTGTTCCCATTCGCCAGACCGAGCGGCTCCAGCGGCCGTCGTCGAACTCGAACCGGGAAAAGCCCTCGAACACGTCGCCCATCGCCCGCCCCTCGCCTTTGTTCGTCCGTCAGCCCGCCTTCGGCCCGATCAGGAACTGCTCGACCCTGCCGTCCGGCGTCAGCCGCATCGACACCGACAGGGTCCGTCCGCCGAAGGCCGCGTCGAAACCATGCCAGGTCATGCCGCCGCGCACTTGCACGCCCTGGCCCTCGAGCATGCGCAAGGGTCCAAGCGGAGAAAGGCTCTGCTTGAAGTCGGCCAGGCGCGCGGCCGTGAACCAGGCCTTGCCGTTGGCCGTCAACAGGGCCTGGTCGATCGTCCCCGCCTGCAGCTGGGCGACCAGGATCCGCGCCGTCGCCGCCGGCCCCGTCGAAGGCCGCAGCAGGAAGGCGATGCGCTGCGCGATGGCCGTCTGCGGCTCGCCGAAATCGGCGTTAGAAACCACGGTCACCGCCCGCTTCTCGCTGGGCCAGACGGTGTTGCTGGTCAGCACGCCCGACAGCATGCCGCCATGACTGATGCTGGTGACCCCGTCGCGCACCTTGACCGAAACACCCAGGCCATAGCCGGCGGGAGCCCCGCTCGACAGATCGACCGACGTGGTCATCGCGTCCCATGACGATGGCTTCAGCAGCTCGCGGCGGATCATCGCCCGGTTCCAGCGCGCCAGATCCGACGGCGACATGGCCAGCTCGGCCGCGCCGAACAGCCAGCCGGGACCTTCCTTGTCCGCCGCGACCACGGCCCCCAGGCCATAGCGGGTGTAGTGGCCGGCGTCGGGCGGCGACAGCGCCTTGCTGTCGTCCTCGGTGACGCCGCTCATGCCCAGGGGATCGAAGATCCGCCGCTTGAGAAAGGAAAACAGCGGCTCGCCCGAAACCTTCTCGACCACCAGGCCGGCGATGACGAAACCGGTGTTGGAGTAGCGCCATTGCTCCCCGGGCGGATAGTCCAGCGGGATGCGCGCCCAGCCGTCGAGGATCTCCTGCTGCGTGGTCGGCGCGCGCATGGCCTCGAACACGAAGTCCTGGGGCCAGTAGTCGCGATAGCCGGCGGTGTGCGACAGCACCTGGCGCAGGGTGATCTTATCGCCGTCGGTCAGGCCGGGCAGGTACCTGCCGACCGGGTCGTCCAGCGAGACCTTGCCGTCCTCGACCAGCAGCAGGATCGCCGCGGCGGTGAACTGCTTGCTGACCGAGGCGACGCCGTAGCGGGTGGACGTGGTTGCGGGAATGGCCGGCGACAGGCGCGCCAGGCCGTAGGCCTTGGCGTAGACCGGCTCGCCATCCTCGACGACGGCCACCGAGGCCGAGGGCGCGCCGGTGGCGGCCAGCACCTCGGCGGCGATGGCGTCGACCTGGCGGGCCTTGTCCGGCGACAGCGGCGCGGCGAACGCGGGAAACGTCCCAGTCAGCGCCAAGGTCGACACCAGCACGCCGCCCGCCAGAACCGTCCGTCGCCGCATTCGATAAGCCCCCGTCGCAAAGCCCGCAGACTGAGGGCGAGCCGGGCGCGAAGGCAAGGCGCCTTACAGGATCACGCCCGCATGGGCCGGCATCTGGATCAGGTTGAAGAAGGTCAGCACCGGTTCGCCGTGCTGGTTGCTCACCCGCGTGAAGGTGCGGATGGTCCCGCGATCGGGCTTGGAGCGCGAACGCGCGACCTCGACGATCTCGCGATGGACGGTCAGGGCGTCGCCGGGACGCACGGGCCTCAGCCAGGTCAGCTCGTCGATGCGGATGCCCAGCATGGGCGTGGCCCCGAACGGCGCGGTGTCGACATATTCGCGCATCACCCGCGAGGCCACGTGCCAGCCGCTGGCGATGATCCCGCCGAACCGGCCGGTCGTGGCGGCTTCCAGGTCGACATGCATCGGCTGGGGATCATAGGCGCGGGCGAAGTCGAGGATCTCGGCCTGCGACAGCACGAACGGCTGGCCCGTCCAGGTTTCGCCGACGGTCAGGTCGTCCAGGTAGCGGTCGGTCATCAGCAGATCCCGAAACGACAAAAGGCCCCCGCGAAAGCGAGGGCCATTTGTAGAAGATTTGGGTGCGGGGACAGGATTTGAACCTGTGACCTTCAGGTTATGAGCCTGACGAGCTACCGGGCTGCTCCACCCCGCGGCAGGGGTATAATCGTGAGTAGGGTTC
>NZ_QDKO01000018.1 GCF_003094615.1 Caulobacter radicis
TGGGCGCCCAGCCGCTGATGGCGGCGATCCGAACCTGAGAAGATGCCGCGACGACTCCGCCGCGCCAGCACCTTCGAGCAGAGCGGCCGAGTTTTCGCACAGCCTCGACCCTTAGCGGACATCGGTCGCGCCCGCATTCGGGGCGTGCTCGCGGCGGCTCGGCGTGCTCCCGAATACAATTTCGTAGATCGGCGTAGGTGCGCTGATACGGACGCTTGTGAGACCCATGAATGGGCGCTGGCAATATGAAGCGCAATCCTGGCGCCATCGACGAGCATCCGTGTCGATAGAAAGGAAAGTCCGGGAAGCAAGGTATGGGGGAAGCGTATCGCCTCCACCGACTTTGAGGGCGATATAGCCGCTGGCCCGGCGTCTACCAAGGTTGAGCTTTGACATCACCTAGCGCTTTGCGCGAAGCTAAAGCATGGCCTTCCCGTCTCTCCCATCGTGGTCCTCCCGCAACCCGCTCAGCATTTTGGCTCTGTTCATCGCGCTGATTTACGGGATGGCTGCGCTCCTGTTCGGGGTGGCGGTGAAAACCCTGACGGCGTGGAACCAGACAATTCTGGTGCTTTTTCTTGTGGCCTTCCCGGCCGCCGTCCTCTGGGTGTTCGCGTGGCTCGTCGCCAAACACCACGCGAAACTCTACAGTCCTAGCGAGTACCGAACCGACGCTGCGTTCCACAACAGCCCGCTCAGTTTTGGCGGGCGGTTCGACGAAAGCGCGGAAGCTCCAACGCCAGCATCGGCGGACACTACGCCCTCAAGCGTAAAGGGTGAGCAGTTGCCGCCTGCTCCTCCTCCCAGCGCCCACGCAGCGCCAGAACCCAGTGATACCCGAGCCGCCCCCCCTCCGGCCGAGCCGCACCAGAACATGATGCGACAAGCTCTGCTGGCAGAGACATTGGCGTTTCAGGAGCTTCAGCGTGAGTTCGATGCTTCCGTGCGTCGGGATGTGAGCGTGTCGCTTAACAATCGTGTCTATCGCCTCGATGGAATCATCGAAGCCGAGGGACAGAGTTATGCTGTGGAAGTTCGCCTTATTCGCAATCGCGTCAGCGTAATGAAGAGATCAAAGGATATTTCTTCCAGTCTTCAGGGCCTCATGATGCCCATAATTCTTGCCTTCGTGGTGGATGATTCCCAAGTCAGCGTCGATTATGTTCGGCAAAATACGGAGGAATTTGCAAGACAATACCCAAACTTTATCGTGCGAGTCTGGCCCATATCGGAGCTACTCACGAAATACGGACTTCGCTAAGGTTCTCCAGCGCGGGATCATTTTATAGGATGCCCCAGACTCAGCACCTTCGCCTTGGAAAGCAGTACTCGGGAAGTCGACCCCTAGGCTTTGAGCCATTGCCCGATAACCACCCTAGTCGGATCTGCCGAAAGTCTCCTTTGCCGGAGTGACTAGACCAAGCCTAGCAGTCGCCGGGCGCTGGCTAGGTCCTCTGTCGCCTCTAGGTAAAGCCGGCCATCCGGATCAAATGCGAATGTGGCCTCCATCCAAGCGAAATCACCGGCGAACAGCGCGCGTGCATTGTCAGGAGCGAATTCCAAGAACTCCCTATGCGCCCGTAGCGCACCGCATATGAGATCACCGGGATAGAGGTCGCACTCGGCGCGCGGGTGTTGGATGAGAAACTCCGCCACCGGCGAGGCCAGCCAGCGCAACCCGAATTTCTGACCGACGAGGACGCGAGCGTGGGCGCAGCTCAATTGGCTAAGAGGTGTGGTCCATGCCTTTGCGACGCGCTTCATCAAGCCAGATGGAAAAAGGCCCGGCCTCGCTAGACGCCGATCATCACTCAACGTCTCCAGACTGACCGCTGGCATGATGGTTGGATCGGCCAGGAAGCTTGAAAGCACTCTGTCGCCGACCGGCCCCGCATCGGTGTCGAAGAGTAGGTCGCTGACGGCCACGTCTATGAGTTCGGTATCGAGCCCAGGTTCGCCTCCGATCCTTGTGAACTCGATGGTCGCGAAGGGTGCGCCTGCCGTGTGCCACACCACAGTCCCGCTAGTGGCAACCTTGTGCGCGCCAGCGATGGCTTGGGGGATCACGACTGGATCCAATTCGGATGGTGTCCACGCGGGCGTTTCCATCTGGCGACGCTATACGCGCCGATGTCCTCTCACCACCCCCAGCTGACGCCAGAATAGTCCGCTCGTTGGCGACGGGCGCCATGTCCGCGTTCAGCGCCGGCGCTAATTCCCGCTCCCGACCCTTAGCCGGCTTCGGGAATGTCCGATGACAATCGCACAGGTGCCCCGCTATTTCAGCGCTCTTAGCCGCACCGATGCGGCGATAGCGTCGGCGCGGGCTTGATCACCTGGAACGATGTTGCTCCAGACTTGTACTTGGGTCGGCCAGCCAAACTGGGTGCGAAGGGTCCGGCTTCTCGGGACCGTCTCATCTCCGAAGTTGCCGACATAGACCCCGGCGTAATCCCCTTTGCCACAGGTGACCTTGAACACCTGATAGTCCACCATGAAGCCCTTGGTGGTCATTTTGCAGTCGTCAGGCAGATCAATATCGAACGCGGCCCGCCCGTCCAGCGAGCCGTTTCGCGTCAATGCCCCTTGCATGACTGCGTCCTCAGGAACCGCGGAGTGCGCGGCCTTTTGTTCGCGGATGCACTCACCATTCCGCCATGCTCCACCTCCATCGAGGCAAGCATCCTGGGCCACAGCCGGTGAGAACCGAACGTAGATGGCCGACGCAGCGAGCCCGAGGAGGACAACGGCTAAGACAACTATCCAGCGCTTATTCATAAGGCGACGCTAGACCGGCACGGGTCCGCTCACCACCCTTCTCGGAAGTTTCCGGCGACCGCTGCGAGGTGTCCAGCGCCACGTCTTCGCGGCGCCGACCGTCCAGTTGGCTGGCGTTCTGCACGGGCCGGAGCGACCTCCGGTGCGCCTTCAATGAAAGGGGCCGGCGCAGTGCGACGGCCCCGGGTCCCGGATACGCACCAGGCGCTTTCCGAGATGACGATGGAAGTGGTGAGAGGCTGTAACCTCTCACCCTCCCACCGCTGCGCGGCGGGCCCCTCCCTCTCTCTCAGAGAGAGGGATCAGACCCTAGAACCGGTACTGAAGCCCCAGATTAAACTGACGGCCCGTGTGGGTGTAGACGAAGGTGCTGTCGCGGTCGGAGTCGATGAACTGCCGGTTGAAGCGGTCGAAGATGTTCAGCCCCTCCAGCGACAGCTTCAGGCGGTCGTTGATCTGGTACGAGGCGGCCATGTCGAAGGTCAGGTTGGCGTCGTAGCCCTCGACGTCCTGCAGCGGGTTGTTGGCCGGCAGGGCGACGATCGACTTGTCGCGGTACGAGGCCGAGACGCGGGCGCTGAACTTGGCGTCCTCGTAGTAGAGCGTGGCGTTGTAGGCGTTCTTCGACAGGCCCACGAGGTCGTTGGTGGTCACCCCGCCGGCGGCCAGGAAGTAGTCGATCTGGGAGTCGACATAGGTGTAGTTCACCAGCGCGCCGGTGTGGCGCAGGAAGCCCGGCAGGAAGGTGAAGGTCTGCTGGTAGTTGATCTCGAAGCCCTTCAGCGGGCCGCCGGGGGTGTTGACCGGGCGGGTGACCGTGATGGGGGTGTTGTCGGGATCCACGCCCGAGGTGCCGATCAGCGACAGCGGCAGGCCGGTCTCGCGGAAGGTCATCTGCTGGGACTGGTTCTGAACGTAGGTGGCGATGTCCTTGTAGAACACGCCCACGCCCAGCACCGAGCCCGGGGCGAAGTACCATTCGGCGCCCAGGTCCACGGTAGTGGCGCGGATCGGGTCGAGCTCGGGGTTGCCCGAGGCGATCGACGGCGTGCCGGTCAGGTTCAGGCTGCCGCCGGGGGTGAGGAAGCCGAGGTCCGGACGCGACACCACCTTGGCGGCCGAGAAGCGCACCACCAGGTCGTCGCGCAGGTCGACGGCGAAGTTCAGCGACGGCAGCACGTCGTGATAGCTGTGCTCGGCGGTCACCTGCTGGGGCGTGGCCCCGATCTGGTAGCCACGCGACGCAAGGTCGGTCTGGGCGATGCGGAAGCCGACGTCGCCCCGCACCGGCAGGCCGGCGATCTCGGTGCGCAGGTCGGCCTGCAGATAGGCCGAGGTGACCTTCTCCTCCACCCGGCGGATGCCGCCGTAGTTGGGGATCAGGGCGTACATGCCGCTGTCGCTGTAGAGGTTCTGGCTGGAGACGAACTTGTCGTAGTCGATGGTCGCCCAGGACGACGGGAAGACGTCCTTCTTGATGCCGTTGCCGCCGAAGTCGTCGACCACCTTGGTCACCGCCTGCAGCTGGGCCGTGGTCAGGGTCGGCACCAGGAAGTTGTTGCTGCGCTGGCGGGCCGAGGTGTCGAAGGTGAACTCGTGGTGGTGGGCGCCGACCTTGATGGTCAGGTCGTCGTCGACGGCCCAGGCCAGGTTGAACTCGGCGGTCTTGTAGATGTTGGTGGTGAAGATCTGCGACAGCCGCACCTCGGCGTTGGGCGCGGCGAAGGTGTACTGGCTGGCGTCGGCCACGTTGAAGCCGTGGGTGATCTTGGGCTGGTCGCGGTCGTCGCGGAAGTCGATGGTCATGCTCGTGTTGGGACGCTGGAACATGATCGTCGTGGTGATCGGCTGGTCGTAGTCCGACTTCGAATAGCCGACGAGGCCCGAGATGGTGATGTTGTCGGTCAGCTCGTGCTTGCCGTTGAAAGTGTACTGCTGGAAGACGTTCTGGAACTCGTCGTGCTGGGTGTCGGAGCGCACGTCGACGCCGTCGAAGCGGGCGTAGGCCACGTCGTAGACCGGCAGGCCGTTGTTGACCCCGGCGGTATGGCTGGTTCCGGCCTCGCGCAGGATCAGCTCGCGGATGGCCGTCTGCGGCTTGCCGTTCTGGCTGATGGCGCGGGCGAAGGAGAAGCCTTCCAGCCAGTTCTCCTCGCGCACCACGTCATAGTTCGAATAGAGGGCGTCGAAGCCGAACGAGGTGCGCTCGCTGGGCTTCCATTGCAGGGCCAGGGTGGCGCCGGTGCGCTCCTGGTCGTGGTGGAAGCGGCCGTAGCGCGGCAGGCGCGGGAAGAACACGGTCGAGCGGTTGCCCAGGTCGAACAGCGTGTCGTTGGCGGCCGGGCGCGGCACGCCGGTGGCGCAGTTGGCGGCGTCAGTGCCGTTGGCGGCGTTGAAAGCGGGGTTGGGCACGGGACGGCCCACCGGGGTGCAGAAGCCGCCGTCGACGGTGGCCGGGTTCCAGCCGCCCGAGCCCCACTGGTCCTCGAGGAACTCGCGCTTGCTCCAGGCCAGCGAGGCCTGGGCGCCGAACTGGCCCCAGGCGGTGTCCCAGCGGTCGCCGAGCACGGCCGAGAGCTTCTTGTCGTTCTTCTTCGACAGGTCGTTGTAGCCCAGCGAGCCGCCGACCACGAAGGTGCGGCCCTTCTGGTCCAGCGGCTTGGCGATGTCGAGGTCGACGGTGGCGCCCAGCGAGCCCTCGATCACCTCGGCCTGGGCGGTCTTGCGCACGGCGATGCCGCTGAACAGCTCCGAGGCGAAGGTGTTGAAGTCGAAGCCGCGGCCAAGGTTGGCGCCGCGGTCGCTGGTGGTGGCGCCGCTGGTGGACTGGGCCTCCATGCCGTTGATGCGCACGCGGGTGAAGTTCGGCGGCAGGCCGCGCACGGTGATGGTGCGGCCCTCGCCGGCCACGCGGGTGATCGACACGCCGGGCACGCGCTGGATCGACTCGGCGAGGTTGGCGTCGGGGAAGTCGGCGATGTCCTCGGCCTTGATGGCGTCGACCACGCCCGAGGACTGGCGCTTGACGTTCAGCGCGCTCTTCAGGCTCTCGCGAAAGCCGGTAACGATCACCTCTTCCACCGCGTTCTCGGTGGTCTCGCCGGAGGGCTGGGGGGCTGTCTGGGCGCTCGCCGCGCTGGCCGCCAGGGCCGCCGACATCAGGACGGCCAGGGAACAGCCCGTCCGCAGACGCGAACCATACGAGGACGACGACGACATAGGTCCCTCCTGACGGCGGCGTCTCCATGGACCCGCCCTTATGTTTCCAACCCAAGCGCCGGTTTGCCCGGTCTGCTTATGTGTTCGTTGCGAGATAATCCCACATAGTGGATTGCACTCTCGCAATATAATGACATTAGGCAGACACACAGTGGACGCGCAAGAGGCGGCGTTGCGGGAACCTTCCGAAGCGGGCGGTGAAACCTCGCCCTGTGGCGGCCTCGCCGATTGACGGCCCGGCATGGGGGCCACACATAGCCGGGACGCATCCGGAGACCTTGTTGATGTTCCCCGCTATCGGCCTGTCGCTGATCTTCTCGATCGCCCTCTGCGTTCACGTCGTGCGCACGGGCCAGGCGATGTATTGGCTGCTGATCATCCTGATGTTCCAGCCGCTGGGCGGGATCGTCTATCTGCTGGCCATCATCGCGCCGGAGTTCATGGGCGGGTCCAAGGCCCAGCAGATGAAGGCCGCCGCCCGCCAGGCCCTGGATCCGCAGCGGGAATATCGCGAGGCCAGCCGCGACGCCGAGGACGCCCCGACCGTCACCAACCTCTCGCGCCTGGCCGCCGCCGCCACGGGCCTTGGCAAGCACGAGGAGGCCGAGCGGATCTACGCCCAGGCCCTGCAGGGCCACTATGCCGACGACCCGGCCCTGATGCTGGCCCGCGCCAACAGCCTGATCGAGCTTGGCCGCGCCGCCGAGGCCCTGCCGCTGCTGGAAGCCCTGGGGCAACAGGGCGAGAAGAGCCGCACGCCGCAGACCGCCCTGGCCCTGGGCCGCGCCCAGGCGGCGCTGGGCCGCAACGAGGAGGCCGACGTCTCCCTGCGCTGGGCCGCCGCCCACCTGCCCGGCTTCGAGGGCATGGCCCGCTATGCGGTGTTCCTGGGCGAGACCGGCCGCAAGGCCGAGGCCCGCGAAGTCCTGGCCGAACTCGACAAGCGGCTTTCCAAGACCCATCCGCGGTTCCGTCGCGAGGCCAAGGGCTGGCGCGAGATGGCGGCGGCTGCGGCGGCGTGACCTTCGGGAACCTCCCCCTGTGGGGGAGGCGATCGCGCAGCGATCGGTGGGGGGAAGAGATGGGATCCTTCAGACGCTTCGGAAGCTGAAAACGTCCCCCCTCCGGCCCTCCGGGCCACCTCCCCCACAGGGGGAGGATCTAATGGCGCCGGCGCTCTTCGAAATGCTCCCCCTCTGGGGGAGCTGTCGGCAAAGCCGACTGAGGGGCCGCCGCAGGCGGCTACTTCACCCTATCGATCAGCGCCATCGCCCCGTGCGGCGCATTGACCTTGCCCTCGTGGATGATGAAGGCGAAGACGTCGCGCTGCTTGGCGGCCGGAACCGAGGCCTTGTCGATGCGCGGCAGGTCGGCCGGGGCGCCGCCGGCGGCCCAGGTCTTCAGCCGGCCCGCCCAGGCGTCGAGCTCCGGCTCGGGATAGGCGGTGGCCACCGCGTCAGACCCCGTCTGCAGACGAGCGTAGACGAAGTCGGCGGCCTCGTCGGCGAACTCGGGATAGTCGAAGTGCTTGGCGTAGACGCCGGCCACGCCGTGCTCCCTCAGAAGCGCCGGGAAGGCCGGGGTCATGAAGGTGTCGTTGCGCACCTCGACCGCGTGCCGCAGGCGCAGCCCGTCCTTCTCCTTGGGCAGCAGGGCCAGGAACGCGCCGAAGTCGGCCTCGTCGAACTTCTTGGTCGGCATGAACTGCCAGAGAATGGGGCCAAGCTTGTCGCCCAGCTCGGTCAGGCCCTGGTCGAGGAACTTGGCCACCGACTCACCGCCTTCGGCCAGCACCTTGCGGTTGGTGGTGAAGCGCGAGGCCTTCACCGCGAACACGAAGTCGTCGGGCGTCTCGTCGCGCCACTTCCGCCAGCTGTCGGGCTTGAAGCTGGAATAGTAGGTGCCGTTGATCTCGATCGCCGTCAGCTGGCGGCTGGCATAGGCCAGCTCCTCCTTCTGCTTCAGGTCGGACGGATAGAAGTGGCCGCGCCAGGGCTCGAAGGTCCAGCCGCCGATGCCGATACGGATGTCGCCGCTCATGCGCGTTCCCTTCTTGTTCCGCGCGAACCTAGGCGAGGTCCGGCGATCCGTCGAGGGGGCTTTCGGCGTGGAAGCGAAACAAACGGCTCCTCCCCCGCTTGCGGGGGAGGGGGACCCCGAAGGGGTGGAGGGGGCGAGACTGGGCTCGGCGCTTCGTCCCTCGCCCCCTCCGTCACGCTGCGTATCCGCAGCGCGCCACCTCCCCCGCTTCGCGAGGGAGGAGTTCTACGGCCAAAACAAAACCCGCGCCGGTCGCCCGGCGCGGGTTTCGTCTGTTTTCGGGTGCGTGGAACGCGGAGGCGCGAAGAGCCGCGCCTCGACAGCGCTCTTAACGCGAAGCCTTCTTCGGCATCGGCAGCAGGCCTTCGCGCTGAGCGCGCTTGCGGGCCAGCTTGCGGGCGCGACGGACGGCTTCGGCCTTTTGACGGGCGCGCTTTTCCGAGGGCTTTTCGTAGTGGACGTGGCGCTTCATCTCGCGGAACGAGCCTTCGCGCTGCATCTTCTTCTTGAGGGCCTTCAGGGCTTGATCGACGTTGTTGTCGCGGACGAAAATCTGGACCAGGGGTGACTCTCCATTCGACGGCCCGACCAATTTCCCAAGTCCCTCTTGAGGGGCCGGGCGGGCGAATAAAAACCTTACGCCCTGGAAGGGGTGCTTCCGGGCGACGAGGGGCGGCAGATAGCAGAGGCGAGGGCGCGTGTCCATGCGCGACGAGCGCTAAACACCGGTGTAGACTCGGATTCATGAGCCAGACCGCCGCCGAAGCAACGCAGGATTGGGCCGACAAGGCCGAACAACGGGTTCTGGACGAGGCCCTGCGCCTGTCGCCGCGCCTGGGCTGGAATGCCGGCCTGGTCCGCGCGGCCGCGGCGGCGGCCCAGCTGTCACCCGGGGAAACCGATCTCCTGCTGCCCCAGGGCCCCCGGGATCTCGCCGCCATCCTGGCCCGCCGGCATGACGCCAAGGCCATGGAATCGCTGGCCAAGCTGGATCCGGCGGCCCTGAAGATCCGCCAGAAGATCCGCGAGGGCGTGATCGCCCGCATCGACGCGGCCGCCCACGACAGCGAGGCCGTGCGGCGCTGGGCCGCGTTCCTGGCCTTCCCGACCAACCTTCCGCTGGCGCTGTCTCTGCTGTGGGAAAGCGCCGACCAGCTGTGGCGCTGGGCCGGCGACGTCGCCACCGACGAGAACCACTATTCCAAGCGGGCCATCCTGTCTGGGATCCTGGTCTCGACCCTGGCGGTCGACCTGGCCTCGGGCCGCGAGTCGGCCCTCAAGCACCTGGACGCCCGTATCGAAGGCGTCATGGCCTTCGAGAAGTGGAAAGCCGGCGTGAAGGCCCCCAACCTGGCGGCGGAGTTCCTGACCGCCCTGGCCAAGATGCGGTACGCGCGGAGCTGACCCAAGATGCTCCCCCTGAAGGGGGAGCTGTCGCGAAGCGACTGAGGGGGAAGTCGGTGATGACCGACCACCGCGCCTCGAAAGCTGAAAACGTCCCCCCTCCGGCCCTCCGGGCCACCTCCCCCAGAGGGGGAGGATCTCGCGGACCGACTGAGGGGATCTTCCCCTAGCCCTCCAGGGGCCGCAGGCGGTTGACGTGGCCCATCTTGCGGCCGGCGCGGGCCTCGCCCTTGCCGTAGAGGTGGATGCGGGTCTCCGGTTCGGCGGCCAGCTTCTTCCAGGCGTCGACCTCGGGGCCGAGCAGGTTGGTCATCTCGACCCGGGCCAGGGCCGCCGTCGGGCCCAGGGGCCAGCCGGCGACGGCGCGGATGTGCTGCTCGAACTGGTCGACCTCGCAGCCGTCCTGGGTCCAGTGGCCGGTGTTGTGCACCCGGGGGGCGAACTCGTTGACCAGCAGCTTGCCGCCGGCCAGCTCGAACAGCTCCACCCCGATCACGCCCACATAGTCGAGCGCGGTGAGGATCTTGGCGGCGATGGCCTCGGCCTGGTCGCGCTCGGACGGCGTGGCCTTGGCCGGCGCGATCGTGCGGCGCAGGACGCCGCCCTCGTGGTGGTTGTCCGACAGCGGGTAGCAGACGATCTCGCCGTTGCGGCCGCGCGCGGCGATCACCGACAGCTCGCGGCCGAAATCGGCCGGGGCCTCGAGGATGGCCGGCTGGCGGCCGATCTTCTCGAAGGCGGCGATGGCGTCGCCCGGACGCTGGATCCAGGCCTGGCCCTTGCCGTCATAGCCCTCGCGGCGGGTCTTCAGGAGGCTGGGCGCGCCGATCTTCGCAACGGCCGCCAGTAGGCTTTCCTCGTCGTCGACCGGGGCGAAGGCCACGGTGGGCACGCCGATCTCGGCCAGGAAGGTCTTTTCGACGACGCGATCCTGGGCGGCGGCCAGGGCGGCCGCGCCCGGCGCGACCTCGCAGCCCAGGGCCGTCAGCTCGGCCACGGTCTCGGCCGGGACGTTCTCGAACTCGTAGGTGACGACGTGGCAGGCCTCGGCCAGGCGCTTGAGCGCCCAGCGGTCGTCATAGGCGCCGACGATCTGGCGGGCGGCGACTCGGCCGGCCGGGCTGTTCTCCTCGGGATCGAGGATCACCACGTCGAAGCCCAGGCGCGAGGCGGCCTGGGCCAGCATCCGGCCCAGTTGCCCGCCGCCGAGGATCCCGAGGGTGGAGCCGGGGGGCAGAGGAAGAGCCGGAGAGGCGGTCATGATCTTAGTCCTCGACGCTTTGCGCGACGCTGTCGGTCTGGGCCGCGCGCTGGGCGTCCAGGCGCTGGGCCAGCGCGGGGTCGGCCAGCGACAGGATCTGGGCGGCCAGCAGGCCGGCGTTCCGGGCGCCCGCCTCGCCGATGGCCAGGGTGGCCACGGGGATGCCGCCCGGCATCTGCACGATCGACAGCAGGGAATCGAGGCCGCTGAGGGCCTTGGACTGAACCGGCACGCCCAGCACCGGCAGCGGCGTCATCGACGCCACCATGCCCGGCAGGTGCGCGGCGCCGCCGGCCCCGGCGATGATCACCTGATGGCCGGCCGCCTTGGCGCCGGTGGCGAACTCGACGAGGCGCTGGGGCGTGCGGTGGGCCGAGACGACCTTGGCTTCGTAGGCGACGCCCAGCTCGTCGAGGGCGTCGGCCGCCTTCTTCATCGTCGGCCAGTCTGAGCGGCTGCCCATGACGATGGCGACAGGCGGCGCGGACGTGGTCATCGGCGTCTTCCTCGAACGATAAAGGGTATACCAAGAAACCTGGGGCGGCCCCTTGAATCGCGCGCCTTATAGCGGGTCGTCTCCCCGGGCCAAAGCCCGTTCTCGGACGTTTTCGACCGTTGTTCCGCCTGCGGCCCCTCGCCCTCCACCTGCGGCTTATTGGCGCCGGGTTACCACCGCCATTGTCATGGTTAACGAGAAAACGCAGATTTCCTTCCAGCTTGAGCAGAAGTGATTCGCCGCCCCTCCGATGAAGATCTCCGGCGCCCGCACCGAAACCTTCTCCGCGATCCGCCGCCGGGCGCTCGCCGACGCCGCCGGCGTCTCGGCCGCGCCGCGCGGAACCGTGCCCGTCGACAAGGCCGGGTTCCTGGGCCTGGAGCCCGCCGACCTGACCCCCAAGGTGCAGGCCGCCCTGCAGACCCTGATGTCGGAGGTCGAGGACCTGCGCACCGAGGTCTCGCGCCTGAAGTATCGCCTCAACGAGGCCGAGACCCTGGCCGACATGGACGTGCTGGCCCCGGTGCTGAACCGCCGCGCGTTCCTGCGCGAGGTTCGCCGCGTCTCGGCCTTCGCCCAGCGCTACGGCTCGCCGGCCAGCCTGGTGTTCTTCGACCTCGACAACTTCAAGGCCGTCAACGACCGCTTCGGCCACGCGGCCGGGGACTCGGCGCTGAAGGCCGTGGCCGAGCGCCTGCTGGCCAATGTGCGCGAAAGCGACATCGTCGGCCGCATGGGGGGCGACGAGTTCGCCGTGCTGCTGGTCCAGGCCGACAAGGCCACCGCCGAGATGAAGGGCGAAAGCCTGGCGGGCGCCATCCGTGGCGTTCCGGTGCAATTCGGCGAATGGAGCGCGCCGCTGCACGTCTCGTTCGGCGTGCGCGAGATCGAGGCCGGCGCCGAGCCGGAAGTCTCGCTGGCCGAGGCCGACGCGGCGATGTTCCTCAAGAAGCGCGCGCGGCTGGCCGCCGGTTAGGCGCCCTGCCCCGCGACAATCGGTCTCGCCCTCGCGCGCCACGAGAAACTTCAGCATTAACCGTTGTTAAACGGCGCCCGGGCTCTTGTGGCAGGCGAGCGGAGACGTCCGCGCCAGCCTTCCAGACCCCGGGGATTTCCTGATGACCGAACACGCCGAACCGGCCCTCGAGCTGATCTCGTTCTGCATCGGCGAGCAGGAGTTCTGCATCGACGTGAAGACGGTCCGCGAGATCCGCGGCTGGACCCCGGCGACCCCGATCCCGCATGCGCCGGGCTTCCTCAAGGGCGTCATCAACCTGCGCGGCGCGATCATGCCGGTCATCGACCTGCGCAACCGCCTGGGCCTGGGCGTCACCATCCCCGAGACCCGCCACGTCATCGTCGTCGTCGAGTGCCACGACCGCCTGGCCGGGATCCTGGTGGACGCCGTCTCGGAAACCTTCACCATCACCCGCGACCACCTGCAGCCGGCCCCGGACATGGGCGCCGACGAGCTGCGCTTCGTGCAAGCCATCCTGTCGGTCGACACCCGCCTGATCACCTACCTGCGCATGGACGACGTGTTCCCGCCGCAGGTCAGCCAGGCGGCTTAAAGACTTCTACACTGAGGAACCTCCCCATGTGGGGGAGGTGATCGCGAAGCGATCGGTGGGGGGAGCGAGTGCGAAATCGGCCGCCTTCTCGGCAGCTGAAAACGTCCCCCCACCGGCCTTCGGCCGCCTCCCCCACTGGGGGAGGTTCTTTCCCTACGAAATCGCCGCCTGGGCCTTGAGCTTGCCCACCATGTCGGACGACAGGTAGCCGTCGGCCGGCAGCTGGCGGCTCTGCTGCCAGGCGCGCAGGGCCTTGCGGGTGCCGGCGCCGATGACGCCGTCGGCCGGCCCGGGATCGAAGCCCAGGCGCGCCAGGGCGATCTGGGCGGCCATGCGGTCGGCCAGCGACAGCGGCTGCTCCACCGGCCAGGACGCGACCAGCGGCCCGCCGCCGCCGAAGCGGTCGGCCAGCAGGCCGATGCCCAGGGCGTAGGAGGTGGAGTTGTTGTACCTGCGGATCGCGAAGTGGTTGGGCAGGGCCAGGAAGGCCGGGCCGGCCGCGCCGGCGGGCAGGATCAGCCCGGCCGGCGACGCCGCGTCGGCGGCCGTCCAGGGCAGGCCGTCGGCTCTTTTCACGCCCTTGGCTTCCCACCAAGCGGGCAGCTCGCGCGGGCCTTCGGCCAGGCTGTAGTCGAAGCCGGCCGGCAGGATCACCTCCTTGGCCCAGCCCACGCCCGGCTTCCAGCCGCCCTTGGCCAGGAGGTTGGCGGCCGAGGCCAGGCTGTCGGCGTCGCTGCGCCAGATGTCGCGGCGGCCGTCGCCGTCGAAGTCGACGGCGGTCGACAGATAATTGGACGGCAGGAACTGGGTCTGGCCCATGGCGCCCGCCCACGAGCCCTTCAGCTGGTCGCGGGTGTCCTCGCCCGAGGCGATGATCTTCAGGGCCGCGATCAGCTCGCCCTCGGCCCAGGCGCGGCGGCGGCCGTCGGCGGCCAGGCTGGCCATCGAGCGGACGACGTCGAAGTCGCCCTGGATCTTGCCGAAGGCCGATTCCATCGCCCAGACGGCCAGCAGGATGTCGCGCGGCACGCCGTAGCGCTGCTCGACCGCCGGCAGGAACGGCAGGGCGTCGCGCTTGCCGCGGCCCACGGCCACGCGGTCGTCGCTGATCACGCCCTTGATATAGTCGCCCACCGGCTTGGAGAACTCCGGCTGGCGGCCGTCCAGCGAGATGACGCGGGGATTGGGCGTCAGGCCGTTCAGCTCGCGCTCGACCACCGCCTGGGGCACGCCGGCGGCCACGGCGCGCGGCTTGAAGTCGGCCAGCCAGGCGTTGAAGGCGGCGACCTGGCCGCCCGTCTCCACCGCGGTGACCGCCGAAGGCGGGGTCGGGGCGGCGGGCGTGGAAGCGACCGGCGGCGGCGCGGTCGGGGTCGACGGCGCCAGCGGGGCGTTGACGGTCGTGTCGGCGCAGCCGGCCAGCAGCAGAACGAGGAATACGCGTCTATCCATCGGGGCAGGCTACCGGGGTTCGTGCGAAAGCTTCAATCACAAGGACGCCAGGACGAAGTGAGTTCCCGGTCCGCATCGCCTCTCCACAAGCTTTGCTCTAGAAGGCTTCGACACACTTGAGGTCGCGCGAGGGGTTAGACGTGCAGCTGCTGAAGGGCCGGATCAACCGCGCCAGCTACTGGGTCATCGTCGGGGTGGCGATCGCCGCCATGCTGGTCGCGAGCCTGGTGTTCAGGCGGCAGCTGCCGTCCGCCCTGGTGGTGATGCTGATCGCCGCCATCCCCCGCCTGCACGACCTTGGCCGCACCGGCTGGTGGGCCGGCGGGGTGTTCATCGCGCTCATGGCCCTGTTCTTCGGCGGCGGCTTCGTCATCCCGCCCCAGGCCTACCAGAACACCCTGGGCGTGGCGGTTCTGGTGCTGCCGGTGCTGCTGTCGGCCCTGGGCGGCCTGCCCGGCCAAGCGGCCGACAACGCTTTCGGCCCGCCCCCGCCCAAGGGGCTGTCGTTCAAGCCCGTCATCCCGACCGGGGCCTGAGCGCAACACGGCGCGACGGCTGCGCGCAGCGGGGCCTTGGCCGATTGACTCATCGCCCCGTCTTGCCTATACGCACGCCCTCCGAAACATCCGGATGTTCCGGCGAGCTTGATGGCGCGCCCGAACCTCTCCGCTGACAACAGAGACGGTCATGAAGGTTCGCAGCTCGCTGAAGTCGCTGAAGGGTCGCCACCGCGACTGCAAGATGGTGCGTCGCAAGGGCGTCATCTACATCATCAACAAGACCGACCCGCGCTTCAAGGCCAAGCAAGGCTGATGACGCGCGCCCGGGGCCCTGCTCCGGGACGTCCGCGACGTTGAAGCCGCGGCCCCGCCGGCCGCGCTCCACGCGAAGGGTCTTCGAAAGAACCGGTCGATCTCGGCCGGTTCTTTTCGCATGTCTGGACCACAGGTTTCGAAGGCCTCTACACGCTCGGCGCTCGGAATCGGCTTTCCCTCGGGGCGCGTCCGAACTAGTTTCCGCGCCTCCGGTTTTCAGCCCCTTTTCGCGAGAGATCTCCATGGCCGACGACGCCATCCCGCACGCCGACGTTCTGAACTCCACCGCCCAGGGCCAGCTGAAGTCGATCATCGAGCGCGTCGAGCGCCTCGAGGTCGAGAAGGCCGAGATCATGGAGCAGATCAAGGAAGTCTACCTCGAGGCCAAGGGCAACGGCTTCGACGTCAAGGTGCTCAAGAAGGTGGTCCGCCTGCGCAAGACCGACCGCGCCAAGCGCCAGGAAGAGGACGCCATCCTCGACCTCTACCTCTCGGCCATCGGCGAGATCTGATTTCCCCAGACCTCGACTGTCCGAGACCAGAGTTTTCAAAGGCCCTCTTCCCCTGGAAGGGGGCCTTTTTGATGCTAGGGTCGCCCCATGCGCGCCAAGCCGCCCGCCCCCAAAGCCCAAGACCCCCGCGCCCAGGCCAGGAAGGCCGCGCTGAACGCCCTCAAGAAGGCCAGGCGGATGGCCGACAAGGGCGGCGTCGAGCTCTCCGACTGGGAGGGCGAGTTCCTCGGCTCGGTGGCCCAGCGCATCGAGACCTATGGCCGGGCCTTCGGCGACCCGGAAAAGGGCGGCGCCGGCCAGGCCCTGTCGGTCAACCAGACCATCAAGCTCAAGGAGATCACCGCCAAGGCCAAGGGCGAGCGCAAGCCGATGAAGCGCGGCAAGGGCTTCACGCGCAAGGGCCGGCCGGAGGCGGAGATCGAGACGGAAGAGGACGAGGGGTAGGCGATCGCTCACGCCCTCCCCCCCTCAACGCCCGTCATTCCCGCCCTTGTGGCGGGACCCCCTCTGTCAGCCGCAAGGGCGGGAGGGGCGGACTGCCGAGCAGTCCGCTGGCGCTTCACGTGCGAACGGAACCAGAGGTTCCCGCCACAAGGGCGGGAATGACGGGAGGTTGGAGGCGGAGCCAATCGCCCCTCCTAGAACGCCCCGCCCTCGCGCAGGTTGATGCCGTATTCCAGATAGGCCTTCATCGCGGCCATCATGTGCATCCAGCCGCCGGCGTTGCCGTGCGAGGCTTTCAGGCCCTCGGGCGTGTGCGGCCAGCCGGACTCGCCGATCTTGACCATGGTGTTCGCGCCGTCGAGCGCCACGAAGGTCATCACCACCCGGGTGTCGGGATCGCCGGCGATCGCCGAGCCCCACTCCAGCACGATGCGCTCGGGGGCCGCGACCTCGCGCACCACCACCGGATAGCGCTCCTCGAACTCGGGGAACCGCCACAGCACGGTGGTTCCGGCGACCAGCGGGCCGCTGCCCTCGCGCAGGAAATAGCCGCTGAGCTTTTTCGGATCGACGACGGCGTCGAACACCTCGGCCGCGGGTTTGCGGATCTTCAGCTGCACCTCGAAGGCCAGCGGGGTCTTGTCGGCCAGAGGGGCCTTGTTGAAATGAGCGTCGCTGGACATGGCGGTCCTCCCTTGGCGAACGCGGGCATGTAAGGTTATAATTCTATAACATGTCAAGCGCCGCCCAAGACGACCTGCTGTTCAAGGCCCTGGCCGATTCCCGGCGCCGCCAGATGCTGGACCTGATGAAGGCCGCCCCGCGCACGACGGGAGCGCTGTGCGAGCACTTTGCCGGGACGCTCGACCGCTGCACCGTCATGCAGCACCTGGGCGTGCTGGAGCGGGCCGGACTGATCGTCGTGCGGCGCGAGGGCCGGGTGCGCTGGAATCACCTGGACGCCGGCCCCTTCCAGGACATCCACGACCGCTGGATCGGCCCCTACGCCCTGGCCGCCGCCGACCTGCTCAACCGCCTGAAACACGACCTGGAAGGCGCGTGATTGCCGAACGCCGTTCGCCGGACTAGCCTCGCCGCCACAGATGGGGGGAGGAACCGGTCCATGGCTATCGACCGCGGCGCGACGCGCCCCGTGCTGCTCGTCATCGCCGCCGCCACCCTGCTGGCCGGCACGCTGGACATCCTGGACGCCTTCACCTTCTGGAGCGTGACCAAGGCCGTGCCGCCGCAGCGGATCCTGCAGTCGATCGCCAGCGGCCTGCTGGGCAAGGCGGCCTTCCAGGGCGGCAACGCCACGGCGGCCCTGGGGCTCTTCCTGCACTACTTCATCATGTCGGTGATGGCGGCGCTCTACGTGCTGGCCGCCCGGCGCATGCCCGTGCTGGTCCGCAGGCCGCTGCTGATGGGCCTGGCCTATGGCGCGGCGACCTATGGGGTCATGAACTATGTCGTGCTGCCGCTGAGCCACGTGGGTCCGGCCGCCGCCTTCGCCTGGCCGCGCTTCATCAACAACCTGGGGGCCCACCTGGTGCTGGTGGGCGCTCCCATCGCCCTGGTCGCCCGCTGGGGCCAGGGCCAGGCGGGACAAGGAACGATCAGCAAAGAAGAGGCGGCCTGAGCAGCCCCCCCTACGGCTCGAACAGGGCGAAGGAAGCGACCTTTCCGTCCGGCGCCAGGCGCAGCACACAGATCAGCTTGGTGTGGCCCCAGTCGACCTCGTACAGGCTGGCCCGCAACCCCCCGATGTCGTCGCGCCGTAACTGGACAAAGCCCGTCGGCTCCCCCAGGCCGCCCAGGCTGCGGCCATAATCGGCCAGGACCGCGCCGCTGAGGTGGGCCGAAAGCTCTGGCGTCAGCCGCGACCGGTCGAGCCTTCCCGTCGCCAGCTGCGCCCGCAATCGCTTGGCGATGGCCAGCGCCTTCCTGTCGACCGGCCCGGCGGCGGCGGGGCCCTGGACCGGCGAGGTCTCGGCGGCCTCGACGCTGGCCGAAGCCAGTATCCCCTCGATCGCATCGGCGACCTGCTGGGGCGCGCCACCGAAATCGGCGTTGGCCAGCACTACGATCGCCGCGCCCTCGTCGAGATAGACCCGGTTCTCGGCCGCGAAACCGGAGGTGACGCCGTCGTGGCGGACGCGCCGCCGCTCCCCCGCCGTGTCGACATAGACGCCCAGGCCGTAGTCGGTGAGCGCCCCGTCGTTCAGCCGGGCCGGCGTGGTCAGCTGTGTCCAGGCGGCCGGCGACAGCACGCGGGCCTCCAGCATGGCCATGTCCCAGCGCGCCAGGTCCGAGGCCGTCATCGCCAGGCCGCCCGCCGCGAACTCCCACCCCTGCCCGACCGTCGGCGCGACGCGCGGCGGAGCCGTGGCGATGCGGGTGTAGGCGACGGCGTCGCCACCCCCCAGCGGACGATCATTGACCGCCCCGGCGCCGGTCATGCCCAGGGGCGTGAAGATCTCGTCGCCCAGCAGGGCCGACAGCGACCGCCCGGAAGCCTGCTCCGCCGCCAGCCCCGCCACGACATAGCCGGTGTTGCTGTAGTCCCACCGCGCGCCGGGCGCGAAGTCCAGCCGCGCCCCGCCCCATCGCCGGGCGATCTCCGCCGGATCGACCGGGCGTCCGGCCTCGGCCGGCATGAAGTCGAGCATGAAGTAGCTGTTGTAGCCGGCGGTATGGTTCAGCGCCTGGCGCAACGTGATGCGGTCGGCGCCGGAAAGCCCGGCCACATGGGCGGCGGCCTTGTCGTCGAGCGACAGCCGCCCCTGATCGGCCAGCCGCAGCAGCGCCGCGGCCGTGAACTGCTTGGACACCGAGCCGATGTTGTAGCGCGCGTCCACATCAGCCGGCGTGGGCGGGTCGAGGCGCTTGAGGCCATAGGCCTTGGCGAAGACGAGGCGCCCGCCCCGCACCACGGCGATGGACAGCGAGGGCGTCGGGCTGTCGGCCAGCGCCTTGGCCGCGACGGCGTCGACCTGGGCGACCTCGGCCGGGCTCAACGGCTGGGCCGAGGCGGCCACGGCCCAGACGGCCGTCAATGCGGCCGCCAGCGGCCACAGGATCCTGATCATGCCCCCTCCACGCGATCATGGAGGGACAGAAGATCAGTTTACGATCGTAAGTTCAACTGCCGGAAAGGCGCTTAGGAGGCTTCCTTGACGTCGACGTCGATGCCCTGCTCGCGGACCTTGCGGTAGAGGGTCGAGCGGCCGATGCCGAGGCGCCGGGCCACCTCGCTCATGTGGCCGGCATAGACCTCGATGGCGTGCTGGATGAGGTCGCGCTCGATCTCCTCCAGGGTCCGCAGGTGGCCGTGGCCGTCGAGGATGCGCACCGGCGCCTCGCCGAGCGCGCCGGTCTCGGCGTGGACGGCGGCGGCCTGGATCATCACCGGCAGCGGCTCGATCGGCGACGGCTCCAGCGGCGGGGCCACCACGCCCGAGATGGCCGGGAAGTCGTAGGGCTGCAGGTAGGGCGCGTCGGCCAGCACGATGGCGCGATAGACCGCGTTCTCCAGCTGGCGCACGTTGCCGGGCCAGTCGAAGGCGCAGAGGATCTGCAGGGTCTCGGGCGAGGCCCCGACCACGCGCTTGCCTTCCTCGATGTTGAAGCGGCGCACGAAGGCCTCGACCAGGGCCGGGATGTCCTCGCGGCGTTCGCGCAAGCTGGGCGCCTCCACCGGGAAGACGTTCAGGCGGTAATAGAGGTCCTCGCGGAACAGGCCCTGGGCGACGGCGGCCGACAGGTCGCGGTTGGTGGCCGAGACGATGCGCACGTCGACCTTGACCGAGCGCTTGGAGCCGATCGGGTCGATCTCGCCCTCTTGCAGGGCGCGCAGCAGCTTGACCTGGACGTCGAGCGGCAGCTCGCCGACCTCGTCGAGGAACAGGGTGCCGCCGTCGGCTTCCTTGAACTTGCCCGAGTGCTTGTCGGACGCGCCGGTGAAGCTGCCCTTCTCGTGGCCGAACAGGATCGACTCCACGAGGTTCTCGGGGATGGCGCCGCAGTTGACCGCCACGAACGGCTTGCCGGCGCGGTCGGACGAGCCGTGGACGGCGCGGGCGATCAGCTCCTTGCCGACGCCGCTCTCGCCGGTGATCAGCACCGGAATGGCGCTCTTGGCGGCGCGCTCGCCGATGCGCTTGACCATGGTCATGGCCGGCGAGGTTCCGATCAGGTCGGAAAAGGTGGTGCGGCCCGAGACGCGCTTGTTCAGGCGGTCGACCTCGCCCTTGAGGTCGCCCATGGAGAGGGCGTTGCGGATCGACACGGTGATCCGCTCCGGGCTGGCCGGCTTGATGAAGAAGTCGGTGGCGCCGGCCTGCATGGCCTTGACCACGGTGTCGACGCCGCCGCTGGCGGTCAGCACGATCACCGGCTGGGCGTAGCCGCGCGCGCGCATCTCCTTCAGCGCCTCCTGGCCGGGTAGGCCGGGCATGACGAGGTCCAGCAGGATCACGTCGGCCGGCGCGCCGGCGGCCAGGTGCGCCATGGCCGCGTCGCCGTTCTCGGCGTGGCAGACCGCGAAACCTTCGCGCTCCAGCACCGCCTGGATCAGTCGACGTTGGGTCGGATCGTCGTCGACGACGAGCACCGTCTTGGTCATTGAAGGCCATCCACCAGAACCGGCCGCGCCCACGTGGAGAGCGACTCTTGTTGGTTCAGAGTGATACAGGCAGGGGGTAAACACCGGCTTTCGGAGAGGTGTCGCAGACCTTAACAGTGAGCCTTAACAACGGTTTACGCTGTTGGTGGGATTGGGGCTGGATCGGACGCCCTTCCCTGCCCCAGTCGCGGCAAGGCTGTTCGTAGACACCGGCAAAGGTCCCAACGCCGCCCCAAGAAACCCTCTCTCATGGAGAGAGGGAGGGGCCCGCGCCGCCAGGCGTGGGAGGGTGAGAGGATAGGCGAAGCCCCTGGACGATCTTGGCTCTGTTGCGGGCGATGTGCCGGCACGCCGGCTGAGGGTGTAACCACTCACCCTCCCATGCTTCGCATGGGCCCCTCCCTCTCTCTAAGAGAGAGGGTCAAAAAGATCGCCCCGGATGTCGGGTGACATCCGGGGCGATGGGTCTTGTCTAGTAAGGCAGTTCCGGGGCCGTCTGGGCAGGCGGGGTTCCGGCGGGCGGCGGGGCCGCGCCCGGATCGGCGGTCGGGGTCTCGCCGTCGCCGAGGATGTCGCCGATCGGGTCCTCGGTCGGCGGCGGGGGCTCGGCCGTGCCGCCGGGGATCGGGGTGGCCTTCAGGCGCGGCAGGGCCGAGCTCATGAACACCTTCCAGATCTCGGCCGGCGGGCCGCCGCCGCTGACGCGCTTCATGGCGGTGTTGTCGTCCTTGCCGGTCCACACCGCGGCGACGAAGCCGCCCGTGTAGCCGACGAACCAGGCGTCCTTGTAGTCGCTGGTGGTGCCGGTCTTGCCGGCGATGTCGTAGCCGGCGACCTTGGCGCGACCGCCGGTGCCGCCGTTCACCACCTGGCGCATCATCTGGTTCATGTATTGCAGCGACGGCGAGCCGATCACCGAGGGGCGCGGCTGCCTGTCGACGCTGTGGTCGTAGAGGACCTTGCCCGAGGCGGTGCGGATGCGCTCGATGCCGTAGCCCTTGGCCAGGAAGCCGCCGTTGGCGAACGGGGCGTAGGCCTGGGCCATCTCCAGCGGGCTGACCTCGACGGCGCCCAGGGCCATCGACGGGTCCAGCTGGATCTTGCTGGTGATGCCCAGGCGTCGGGCGGTGGCGGCCACGTTGCTGGTGCCGACCTCGTTGGCCAGGCGCGCGGCGACCGTGTTGATCGACTGGGCCAGGGCCGTCTGCAGGGTCATGGGGCCCAGGAAGGTGTTGGTGTAGTTGCGCGGCTCCCAGTTGCCGATCTTCACCGGCTCGTCGACGACCATGACGCTGGGATTGCGGCCCTGGTCCATGGCGGTGAGGTAGACGAACGGCTTGAAGGCCGAGCCGGCCTGGCGGCGGGCGCTGGTGGCGCGGTCGAACTGGCTCTGGCCGTAGTCCTCGCCGCCGACATAGGCGCGGATGCGACCCTCGCCGTCGATGGCCACCAGGGCGGCCTGCTGGACGCCCTGCTTGAGGTGGCCCTCGACGCCCAGCTGCACGGCGCGCTCGGCCGCCACCTGGATCGGCAGGTCCAGCGTGGTCTCGACCACCAGGTCTTCCGTCGGTTCGCCGACCAGCGAGCGCACCTGGGCGTCGACATAGTCGGTGAAATACTGGGCGCGCTGGTTGGCCAGGGTGGCCGACACCTGCACCGGGGTCTTGAAGGCCTCGTCGCGCTGCTCGGGGGTGATGGCCTTGAGGCGCACCATCTCGTCGAGCACGACGGTGGCGCGGCGGGCGGCGCGCTCGCTGGCGCTGACCGGCGAGTAGCGGGCCGGGCCCTTCATCATGCCGGCCAGCAGGGCGGCCTCGCCGATGGTCAGGTCTTTCGCGGGCTTGTTGAAGTAGCGCTGCGAGGCGGCCTCGATGCCGTAGGCGCCGGCGCCGAAATAGACCCGGTTCATGTATAGGGCCAGGATCTGCTTCTTGCTGAACTTCAGCTCCAGCCAGACGGCCAGGATCAGCTCCTGGGCCTTGCGCTTGTAGTTCTGGGCCGGGCTGAGGAACAGGTTGCGGGCCAGCTGCTGGGTGATGGTCGAGCCGCCGCGCTGTGGGCCGCCGTCATGGGTGATGTTCCAGATCAGCGAGCGGGCGATGCCCCACGGGTTGAACCCGAAGTGGTGGTAGAACTGCCGGTCCTCGATGGCGACGAAGGCGGCCGGCACGTATTCGGGCAGGGCGTCGATGTCGACCGGCGGCGCGTACTGACTGCCGCGCACGGCCAGGAGGGCGCCCGAGCGATCCAGGTAGTTGATCGAGGGCTGGCGGGTGACGTCGTAGAGCTTGGAGGTGTCGGGCAGGTCGCGCGCGAACACCGCGAAGAAGGTGACCACGAAGATCAGCCCCCACACGCCCAGAACCGTCGTCCAGTACAGCAGCGCCTGGAGGGGCGTGCGTTGAGTCTTCGCCGGCTTGTTTCCGCCGAAGGCGCCGTTAGCCATCTGTAACCCTAGGTCTCGTTAGCCCCGCCCGCGTGGCGGTGTCATAGCTCACAGCGACCAAACACGCGATAGAATTGACGACAGGTGAACGCGGTTTAACCAAGCGGGGGAGAACCGGCCGGGGCGTGTCCCACAACCAGGAACCTCCCCCTGTGGGGGAGGCGATCGCGTCAGCGATCGGGTGGGGGGCGTTGGTGCGAAATCGGTCGGGGCTACGGAAGCTGAAAACGCCCCCCCTCCGGCCCTCCGGGCCACCTCCCCCAGAGGGGGAGGATCTAAAGCGCCAAGAGATGCTCCCCTCTGGGGGCTGTCGCGAAGCGACTGAGGCAGAGGATCTGCAAAATCCGCCGTTTCCGGCCTTGGCGCGGAGTCTCGCCCCTGCCAAAAGAGCGCCGTGTCCACCGCCCTCGCCTCCCCGCCCTCGCTCGACGCCGCGCGCGATGTCCTGCGCCGCACCTTCGGCCACCAGGACTTCCGCGGCCTGCAGGCGCAGGTGGTCGGCGAGCTGCTGGAAGGGCGCAGCGCCCTAGCGGTGCTGCCGACGGGCGGCGGCAAGAGCCTCTGCTACCAGATCCCCGCCCTGGTCCGCCCGGGCCTGGGTCTCGTCGTCTCGCCGCTGATCGCGCTGATGGCCGACCAGGTGGCGGGCCTGCAGCAGGCCGGCGTCGCCGCCGAGCGCCTGGACTCGAACACCCTGCCCGAGGAGCGCGCCGAGATCTGGCGGCGCATCGAGGCCGGGCAGCTGGATTTGCTCTACCTGTCGCCCGAAGGCCTGATGCAGGGCTGGATGCTGGAGCGGCTGTCGCGGCTTGACCTGTCGCTGGTCGCCGTCGACGAGGCCCACTGCGTCAGCCAGTGGGGCCACGACTTCCGGCCCGAATACCGGATGCTGGGCCGCATCGCCGAGGTGTTCCCCAACGTCCCGCGCCTGGCGGTGACCGCCACGGCCGACGCCCGCACCCGCGACGACATTCGCATGGAGCTGCGCCTGCAGGGCGCGGCCGAGTTCGTCGACAGCTTCGCCCGCCCCGAGCTGGCGCTCAACGCCGAGCGCAAGCGCGGCAAGGGCCACGACCGGGTGATCGAGCTGGTCACCGAGCGGCCGGGCCGCGCCGGCGTCGTCTATGCCGGCAGCCGGGACTCGACCGAGAAGCTGGCCCAGATGCTGATCGACAACGGCGTGCCGGCCCTGGCCTATCACGCCGGCCTCGACAAGACCGTCCGCGCCCGCCGCCTCGAGCAGTTCCTCGAGGCCGACGAGGCGGTGATGGTGGCGACCATCGCCTTCGGCATGGGGGTCGACAAGCCCGACGTCCGCTTCGTGATCCACGCCGACCCGCCGGCCGCCATCGAGGCCTATTGGCAGGAGATCGGCCGCGCCGGGCGCGACGGCCAGCCGGCCGAGGGCATCACCCTCTACAGCAGCGCGGACCTCGCCTGGGCCGGCCGCCGCATCGACGCCCGCGAGGCCCCCGACGAGGTCAAGCAGGTGCAGAGCCGCAAGCTGCGGCAGTTCTACGCCATGCTGGAAGGCATGACCTGCCGCGCCGCCGCCGTCCGCCGCTATTTCGGCGAGGAGGGCGTGGAGCGCTGCGGGACCTGCGACATCTGCATCTCGCCCCCCACCGGCGTCGACGCCACCCAGGCCGCCCAGAAGGCCCTGTCGGCCGCCCATCGCCTGGGCGGCCGGTTCGGGCGCGGCCGACTGATCGACCACCTGCTGGGCAAGACCAAGGACGTCTCCCAGCAGGAAGGCCAGATGTCGACCTTCGGCATCGGCAAGGAATTCAGCCCTCAGGGCTGGCGCGACCTGCTCGACACCCTGGTGTTCGAGGGCCTGCTGCGCGAGGACCCCAACGACGGCCGCCCGCTGATCGGCCTGGGCGACGGCGAGGGCGTGCGCCAGGTCTATCGCGGCGAGCGGCAGGTTTCCCTGCGCCAGGCCCCGGGCGGCGAAGGGGGCAAGAGCGGCGGCAGCGGAGGAAAGAGCCTGCGCCGGCGCCAGGCCCTGACCGTGCCGCCGGGCGACCAGATGCTGTTCGAGGCCCTGCGCGCCTGGCGCAAGGACCAGGCCTCGGCCCAGCACGTACCACCCTACGTGATCTTCCACGACGCGACCCTGGCCGAGATCGCCGCCGCCCGCCCGCTGACCCTGGCGGCCCTGGGCAAGTCCGGCGGCGTGGGCCAGGGCAAGCTCGACCGCTATGGCGAGGCGGTGCTGAAGGTCGTCCGCGACAACTAGCCGGAGCCCGGTCACTGGCGCCTGGCGGCGGGTTCGCGCAAAACGTGCGCGATCGCCTCTTGCCCGAACCAAACCGGCTCGCCAGGTGTTAGTCTCCAGACGCCTGGAGGCGCGCTCGCGTCGCGCCCCGGAACAGCCTTTTGGGAACACGCCCTTTCACACCGGGAGACGCCGATGACCGACGCCACCATCAAGACCGACCTCGCCGGCGACGCCAACGCAGCCAAGGCCGGCGCCAAGAAGACCGCCGCCAAGGCCACCGCCGCCGTTAAGAAGGCCGCGGCCACCATCGCCGAGACGACCGCCGAGAAGACCCAGGTCGCCCGCGAATACGTGCACGACAAGACCGACGCCGCCGTCGCCTGGTCCAAGCCCAAGGCCGAGGCCGCCCACAAGGCCGCCGAGGAGCACCCGCTGGCCCTGGCGCTGGGGACCTTCGTGGCCGGCGCGGTGTTCGGCTTCCTGCTGGCCCGCAACTTCGACCGCTAGACCCCGCGGGCGCGCCCCCGCGCCCTGAAGGCCTGAAACAGCAAACACCCGGCGGGTTCGTCCCGCCGGGTGTTTTCGTTTGGGCCCTCGAGCTCTTCCCTCGTGAAACGGGAGAGGAGCCAAAGGAAAGGGCGGCGCCGTTTCCGACGCCGCCCTCTTTAGGTCAGTCCTTCGCCCTCGATCAGAAGGGCGACTGGACCGTCAGTCTGACGCCCTGGCTGTCGCTGTCCTTCGTGACCATGTTGTCGAAGTCCAGGCCCAGCTTGAGGCCGCTCTTGATGGTCAGGTCGGCCCCGAGCTCCAGCCGCAGCTGGTCGCGGTCGATCGGATCCACCGTCAGGCGGTAGGTCGGCCCGCCCACCCAGTCGGTGTAGTTGAGCAGGGCGTCGTTGGCCTTCTCGAAGTCGTGCGAGTATTCGACCCGGAAGCGCGGAGCCAGCAGGCCGGCCGCCGTCTTGCGGAGGAACTCGCCGCGCAGACCCAGCGTACCCGTCAGGCTCTTCACCGTCTGGGCATGGTAGGTCAGGCCGAAGGGCCCACCGCCGTCTTCCGAGAACTTGTCCAGGTTCGAGCGGCTGTAGGCGACGCGGCCATAGGGCGACAGCAGGCTGGTCTGCGTCCGGTGCTCCATCCCGAAGGTCAGAGCCGCGAACACCTGGTCGCCGTCACGCTCGCCGTTCACCAGCTCGCCCGTCGAGGTGACGTAGCGGCGGGTGTCGAAGTCGAGCGTGCCGTAGCCGAGGACCCCGTCGATGAAGGTCTTCTCGCCCGTCTTCAGGCTGGCGTAGAGGCCGGCGCTGTAGCTTTCGGCCTTGCTCTTGGTGCCCGACTTGCCGATCCGGCTGGAGTCGCGGCCGTAGCCGAGACCCAGGCCGAAGGCGAAGTCTTCGTTCACCCGGTAGTCGACGCCGCCGGTCAGGCCGTCGGTGGTGAAGCGGAAGCCGCTTTGCGACCCGACCGCGTCACGCATACCGAAGTCCGCCGAACCAGCCGCCCAGACGCCCCAGCGCTTGGGACCGGCCTGGCCGTCTTCGCCGTCGTCCTTCTCGGTGTAGCCGGCCGTGTCGGCGGGCAGCAGCGGGCTGGACGGATCGACCGCGTCGTTCATGCCGAGGCTGGCGTACTTGCGGAACCGCTCGCGCGCTTCCAGTCCGTCATCGCGCTCGGTGCGACCACCGTTGACGCTGACCCCGAACCCGCGACCCGCGCCGCCGCCGTTGTGCAGCTGCTCGAGGCGACGGTTGAAGTTGCTGATCTGGGCGTCGGCGAAGCGGACAGCCGCTGCGTCCTGGGCCGCGATCAGACCCTTCACTTCCGGATCCTTCGACGGGTCCGGACGAGCCGTGACGATCACGTTGATCCGGCCGGGGGCCGAAGTCGCGAAGGCGTTGCTCAGGGTGTAGGTCACCACCGCCGTGCCCGCGAAGGCGTTGTCGGGGGTGTAGGTCAGGGTGTAGGCGCCCGACGAGGGGCTGGTCACCACGGCCGCGCCGGAGTTGGCGGGCGTGATCGACACCACCGCCGCCCCGGTGAACGGCCCGCCGCTGGCCCCGGCCACCAGATTAACGACCGCCTTCTGGCCGGCGAGGATCTCGACGGTGATCGGCGGCGCCGTCAGGGGCGCGGGATTGACGGTGACGGTCACCGGAACCGGGTTGGACGCACCGAACGGGTTGTTGATCCGATAGGTGAAGCTGTCCGAACCGGAGAAGCCGGTAGCCGGGGTGTAGACGATGGTCTCGCCGTTCGCCGTCGCCGTGCCCTTGGTCGGGGCGGTGGCGACCGCGACGCCCGTGAACGGGCTGCCGGTGGCGCCTTGGGTGGCGGCCAGGGTCACCGACTGGCCGGCCAGGACGGTGATCGTCTGGGCCGTCTGGGTCGGGACCGCCAGCGGGTTGACCGTGACGGTGACCGTCGCCGGACCGCCCGTGCCGCCGGGGCCGGTCGCCGTGTAGGTGAAGGTGTCCGTGCCGAAGAAGTTCGTGGCCGGGACATAGTTCACTTCCAGGCCCGAGATCGTCGCCGTGCCGTTGGCCGGAGCCGTGGCGATGGCGATGGTCGTGATCGGACCGGTGTCGTTGGTGGTCACCGGGATGGCCACCGAGGCGTTGGCGTTGACGGTCGCGGTGTCGGCGACCACGACCGGAGCCGGGGCGGCGACCTGGACGGTGATCTGGGCCGGGGCGGACTGACCGCCCGGACCGACAGCCGCGTACATGAAGCTGTCCTGGCCGTAATAGCCCGGGTTCGGCGTGTAGGTGATGGTCACCGACGGGCCGGACTGCGAGCGCATCCGCGAGGCGCCGCCGCTCACCACCGCCGTGCCGTTGGCCGGGGGCTGGGTGATGATGACGCTGTCGTAGAAGCCGTTGATCTCGCTGGACACGTCGATGACGGCGGCTTGGCCGGCCGGCGTGTCGGTGGCGACCGGCTCGACGACCGGCGGCGGGGCTTCGGCGACCTCCAGGGTGAAGGTCGACTGGGCCGTCGCCGGACCGTTGCCCGTGGACGAGTCGGTGGCCGTCACGGTGAGCGGGAACGAGCCCGGCTCGGTGACGACGCCCGACAGCGTGCTGCCCGAGAAGCTCAGGCCAGCCGGCAGGGCGCCCGTCAGCGTGTAGCTGTAGGCAGGCACGCCGCCGGCGGCTTGGAACGTGACGTTGACGGTCGCGCCATAGGCCTGGGCCGGGATCGAGGCCGGGGTCAGGGTCAGGTTCGCCCCGGCGATGACCAGGGTCAGCTGGTTGACGCCCACCGCGCCGTAGGCGTCGGTCGCCGTGACTTCGAAGCCGAAGGACCCCGAAGCGGTCGGCGTGCCCGAAAGCGCGCCGGCGCTGCTCAGCGTCACCCCGGCCG
The DNA here is from genome assembly GCF_003094615.1 of Caulobacter radicis. Lineage (GTDB taxonomy): Bacteria > Pseudomonadota > Alphaproteobacteria > Caulobacterales > Caulobacteraceae > Caulobacter > Caulobacter radicis. The sequence goes on from NZ_QDKO01000018.1 coordinate 28,650, forward strand.
GCAGGGCGCCGGTCATGGTGTAGCTGTAGGGCGCCGTGCCGCCGTTGGTGGCCAGCACCTGGTTGTAGGCCTGGCCCGCCACGCCGTTGGCCGGCGAGGTGGTGACCAGGGTGACCTGGGCGATCGCCACGCTATAGGCCTGGGCGACCGGGAAGCCGTTCGCATCCGTGGCGGTGACCGTGAAGTTGAAGGTCCCCGTCTGGGTCTGCAGGGCCGCGCCCGAGATCACGCCGCCCGGGCTCAGGGTCAGGCCGCCCGGCAGGGCGCCGGCGGTGACCGCGTAGCTGTAGGGCGAGGTGCCGCCCGCCGCCGAGAAGGTGGCGTTGTAGGGCACGGTGGCCGTACCGGCCGGCAGCGGACCGGCCGCCGGCGACAGGGTCATGGACGGCGCGCCGACCACCAGGCTGTAGGCGGTCGGAGTCCCGGCATAGGGACCCGGCGCGCCCGAGCCGTCGCTCGGCGTGACCGTGAAGTTGAAGGTCCCGGTGACCGTGGCCGAGCCGGAAAGAACGCCGGCCGGGCTCAGGGTCAGACCGCTGGGCAGAGCGCCGGCGGTGACCGCGAAGGTGCGCGGCGCCACGCCGCCCGTCGCCGTGAAGTCCTGGCGATAGGCGATGAAGGCCGTGGCGCTCGGCAGGGCGCCGGCCGCCGGAGCGGTGATCGTCACCGTCGGAGCGTTGATGACGATCGGGAAGCTGGCCGAACCGATGGCGCCGTAGGCGTCGGTGGCCGAGATCAGCGGGTTGAAGGTCCCGGCGACGGTCGGGGTCCCCGAAAGGACGCCGGCCGTGCTGAGGGTCAGGCCGTCCGGCAGGCCGGTGGCGGCATAGCTATAGGGCGCCGTGCCGGTCGTGGCCGTGAAGGTCGCGTCGACATAGGCCACCGCGACGGTCCCGCCGGGCGGCGTGCCGGCGACCACCAGGGTCGGCGCCGTCACGGTGACGGTGACCGTGGCCGGGGCCGAGGACCCGCCCGCGTTGTCGCCCGTATAGGTGAAGGTGTCCGTGCCCGAGAAGCCGGGCGTCGGCACGTAGTCGAAGGTGGCGGTCGGGCCCGCGCCGACCAGCGTCGCCGTCCCGTGGCTTGGGGCGGTGGCGATGGTGACCCCGGTCGCCGGCACGCCGGTCAGGTTCGGAGTGATCGTGTTGGTGGTGCTGTTGGCGGCCACGGTCGCGGCCACCGCGTTAGCCGTCGGCGGAGCCGGGGCGTTCACGGTCAGGAAGTAGATGGTCTCGACGTGGTAGGGGCCGGCGCCGGTCGTGGCGTCGGTGCTGCGGATCGTGAAGCTGAAGTTGCCCACGACCGTCGGCGTGCCCGAGAGGACCCCGCCCGTGCTGAGGGTGACGCCGGTGGGCAGCGAGCCGCCGCCAGCGACGATGTTGTACTGGTAGGGCGCGGTGCCCCCCGTGGTGGTCATGGTCTGGCTGTAGGCCGAGTGCTGGACCGCATCCGGCAGGCTGGCCGGATTCAGAGCCAGGGTCGGACCGTCGACCGTGGTGCTGAAGGTCTGCGTGGCGCCGAACGGAGATCCCCCGCCGGTGGTGGAGTCGCGGACCTCGATGTCGAAGTTGAAGGGACCCGACGCGGTCGGCGTGCCGGTGATCTGGCCGTTCGACGACAGGGTCAGGCCCGCCGGCAGCGACGTGCCGTTGGCCATGAGGAAGCTATAGGGAGCCGTCCCGCCGGCGCCGGCGAGGCTGGCGCTGTAGGGCTGGCCCGCCGTCATGGTCGGAAGGCTGGTCGAGACGAAGCTCAGGGACGGGGCGCTGAACGAGCCCGTGTAGGTCTGCGTGCCGAGGAACGGCGCGCCGGCCCCGGTCGAAGAGTCCTGAGCGGTGACGGTGAAGCTGAAGGCGCCCGCCAGGGTCGGCGTGCCGCTGACCTGGCCGGTCGACGACAGGCTGAGCCCCGCCGGCATCGAACCCGAGACCGCGTAGCTGTAGGGGGCCACGCCGCCGCTGGCGGTGATGGTCCGGTTGTAGGCGGCCCCGGCCTGGCCGTTGATCGGCGTGATCGGGTCCAGCGCGATCGTCGGCGCGCCGATGGTCCAGTTATAGGTCGTCGAGCCCGTATAGGGACCCGCGCCGGAGCTGGAGTCGGTGGCCGTGACCGTGAAGGTGAAGACGCCCGCGCCGGTCACCGTGCCCGTGATCTGGCCGCCGGTCGACAGGCTAAGGCCCGTCGGCAGGGTCCCGGTGTGGGCGAAGGTGTAGCCCGACGTACCGCCGCTGGCGGTGATCGTCTGGTTCACCGTCGTACCGGTGGTGACCGAGGTCAGCGAGCCGGGCGAGACCGTGATGGTCGGCGCATCGACCGTCAGGCTGTAGTTCTCGGTGATCTGGAACGGCCCCGAACCGCTGGAGCTGTCCGTGGCGGTGATGCTGAAGGTGAAGGGACCGCCGCCTTGCGTCGGCGTGCCCGAGAGCTGGTCGCCGCTGAAGCTGAGACCCGTCGGCAGCGTGCCGGCCTGGGCATAGGTGTAGGGCCCGGTGCCGCCCGACGCCGCGAAGGTGCGGGTATAGGCGGTGGCGATCGTCGCATTGGTCGCCGGGGTGTTCGGCGACAGCGACAGCGTGGGCGCGGCGATGGTGATGGCGTAGGCCTGCGAGTGGACGTAACGCCCGCCCGCACCCGTGCCGCCGCCGGTGCTGGAGTCGGTGGCTTCGATGTTGAAGTTGTAGGTCCCCGCGCCCGTCGGCGTGCCGCTGATGCCGCCGCCGGCCGAGAGGGTGAGACCCGGAGGCAGGCTGCCGTTCCAGGCGAAGGTGTAGGGAGCCGTGCCGCCCGAAGCGGTGACGGTGGCGGTGTAGGGGGCCGCGATCGTCCCGCCGGTCAGCGGCGAAGCCGGCGACACGGTAATGCTCGGCGCGGCGACCACCAGGGTATAGGCCTGGGTCCCCGAGTACGTGCCGCCGGCGGTCGAGTCCTGGGCGCGGATGGTGATCGGGAACGAGCCGCCCTCCGTCGGGACGCCCGAGATCGAGCTGCCCGAGAAGGTCAGACCGTCTGGCAGCGTGCCGCTGTCGAGGGTGATGGTGTAGGGGCCCGTGCCGCCGCTGCCCGAGAAGCTGACGTTGTAGCTGGCCGCGACCGTGCCTTGCGGCAACGAGCCAGGCGCTGGCGAAACGGTGATCGTCGGCGCGCTGACCGTGATGCTGTAGGAGGCTTGCCCCTGGTAGTTGTTGCCGCTGCTGTCGGCGCCCGTGACGGTGAAGTTGTAGGTGCCCGTCGCCGTCGGCGTGCCCGAAATCACGCCGCCGCTCAGCGAGGTCCCGGGAGGCGTAGCGCCGGCCGTCACGGAGAAGGTGATCGGCGCATAGCCGCCCGTGCTGCTGAACGACTGGCTGTAGGAGACGCCGGCCTGGCCGCCCGGCAGGGCGCCCGACGCAGGCGACAGGGTGATGGTCGGCGCGGCGATGCTCAGCGAGGCCGAGGCCGTGCTGGTGTAGCTGCCGTTGCCGCCCGAGCTGTCGGTGGCGGTGACCACGACCGTGGCGTTGGTCGCCGTGGTCGGGGTGCCGCTGATGACGCCCGAACTGTTCATCGTCAGGCCGGCGGGCAGGCCCGTGGCCTGGAAGTTGCTATAGGGCGGGTTGCCGCCGCTCATGGTCACGGTCAGGGCGCCGCTGTTGTAGGCGTCGCCGACCGTGCCGGTGGAGGCCGGCAGGGTGACCGAGAACACCGGGTCGTCCACGGTCACGAAGACCTGGCCGACGTTCGACGTGCCGCCGGCGTTGGTGGCGACCCAGTTGAAGGTGTCGGTGCCGCGGAAGCCGACCGGCGGGGTGTAGCTCATCAGGCCGGCGCTATCGACGGAGACCGTCGCGCCATAGGACGAGGCGCCGACCTGGTAGCCGGTCGGGCTTTCGGTGGCGTGCGAAGCCGCGCTGAAGGTCGTCGCCGTGGCCGAACCGGAATTGTAGGTCAGGCCGCTGATGGAGAAGGACGAGGCCACCGGGGCCGGCGGCAGGCTGATCGTCAGGGTCGCCGTGGTGTTGGCGTTGTAGGGACCAGCGCCCAGCGAGCTGTCGGTGACGTTGACGGTGACGGTGAAGGTCCCGTTGACCGCCGGCGTGCCGCTGATCACGCCGCCGACGGCGCTGAGGCCCGAAGGCAGACCGTTGATGCTGTTGACGGTGTAGGTCGCGCGGCCGCCCGAGAAGGTCACGGGGTTGTTGCCGGCGTTATAGACGCGTTCGACCGTGGCCGTGGGCGCCGGCAGCGTCAGCGTGATCGTCGGATTGCCGATCGTGACGGTGACCGTGGCCGGCGCCGAGGTGCCGCCGATGTTGGTCGCCGTGTAGGTGAAGCTGTCGTTGGCGTTCCGGTAGCCGACGGGCGGCGTATAGGTCGCGATGCCGCTGCTGTTGACGCTGACGCTGCCGCCCTGGGCCGTGGTGGCCGAACCGACCGCGTAGTTGGTCGGCGTACCGCCCCCGGTAATATAGAGTGACAGGTCGATGTTCGTCGTCAGGTTCGCGCCCGTATTATAGGCGATGATCGACCCATAGGTCTGCGAACTGGCGACCGGCGGCGCGACGAAGGTGAAGTTGGACGAAGCCGAGCCGCCCGGCGTCGCCACCGAAACCACGACGGTGGCCGCGCCGTGGGCGGGCGTGTTGAAGACGATCGTGGTCGCGCTGGCCGAGGTCGGAGTCACGGTGGAACCGTCGACCGTCAAGACGGCGTTCGTCAGGTTCGTACCGGTGATCGTCACGCTCGTGCCGCCGGCGGTAGATCCGGCATTGGGCGACAGGTTCGATATGGTCGGCGCAGCGACGTACTCGAAGCTGGACGAAGCCGTGCCGCCAGTGGTGGTGACGACGACGGGAACGCTGGCGGCGACGTGCGCGGGCGTGGTGAACACCACCGAGGTCGCGCTGGTGGACGAGGGCGTCACGGTGACCCCATCGACGGTCAGGGTGGCGCCGGAAAGGTTCGTGCCGCTGATGCTCACGGAGGATCCGCCGCCGGTCGGCCCCTGGTTGGGCGTCAGTGACGAGATCGTCGGCGGAGGCACGTAGCTGAAGGTGGAGGTCGCCGTGCCGCCGGTCGTGGTCACGGCGACGACGACGTCGCCCGCGGCGTGGGCCGGCGTGGTGACGGTGATCGCGGTGGGGCTGGAAGAGGTGGGGGTCACGCCGACGCCGTCGATGGTCACGGTGGCGCCCGTGAAGTTCGAGCCGTTGATCGTCAGGGCCGTGCCGCCGGCCGTCGGTCCTGCGGTGGGCGACAGCGACGAGATCGTCGGCGGGGGAACGTAGGTGTAGTTGGTGGTGGCCGTGCCGCCGGCGGTGGTCACGGCGACCACGACGGCGCCGGCCGCGTGCGCGGGGGTGTTGAAGGTGATCTGGGTGTCGCTGGCCGCGGAGGGGGTCACGGTCGCGCCATCGACGGTCAAGGTGGCGTTCGCCAGGGCGGCACCATTGAGCTGCACGCTCGTGGCGCCGCTGGTGGGGCCCGCCGAGGGAGAGATGCTTGAGATTGTGGGAACCGGCGGCAAGCAGCTGGCGGTGATAACGACCGTGCCGGCCGCGCCGGCCAGGCCGACGATCCGGGATTCCAGCGCGTACTCCGACGCGGCCAAATTCCAGCTGATAGTGCCGTCGCCGGTGAGATTCTGGCTATTGACGAGCGAGCCGATCCCGACGTCGTTCGCACCCCTGTAAAGGCGAGCGTTTATATTGGTGGCGCCGCTGAACGTGGCGGTGACAGTAACCTGCTCGCCTACCGTATAGTTGTACTTGGCTCCGCCGTTGTACCAACTGTCTCTCGCTGCGTGGTTGGACAGCTGTGTCAACAGCCCGTTCAGGGTGCTGGTCCCGCTCGTCATCCTCGCGCTTGTGGTGTTGAGCGTGCCACCGGAGTAGGTCGAGCTCTGGTTCAGGGCGCCGGCGTTAATCGCATCGCAGAACGCCGAGGCGAAGGCCGTGGAGGGCCCGACCGCGGCCGCCAGCAAGGCGACCATGGCCATGACCATGTAGCGCGCGCGCTGCATGACCGTGCGCTCGCGGCCACGCAGAACCTGCGCATCGCCAAACTGCGATGCAGTCGCGTTACCCCGCAGAATGCGGGTCATCCACCCCTGGAACATCAATTTCCCCAGCCCCAATTATCCACGCGCGGTAGTCCGCCCCGGACTCTACATCCGCGCGCATTACCAGCCCATTACACGTAACTGTACATTATGCACAGCCTCCAGGCGTTTCCCGTGTGAATTGTCACATCACGCGCGAAGGGTGTGTCCCAAAGTTGAGACACCGATGTGCGTGACCGGTTTTCAAGGGATTTCCGGGACTTGCCGCGCGCCTGATCGGAGTCGGGGCAGCCGCGTGAAACGAGCGTCTTGCGCGCTAGGGACGTCGCTGTGTAGCCTGGCAACTCAACATTGTGGGAGGGCCTGACGCCATGGACTTTTATATGGCTATGATCGTGCAGTTCGCGGGTAACTTCGCCCCGCGCAACTTCATGTACACCAACGGACAACTGATCGCGATCGCGCAGAACACCGCGCTGTTCTCGCTGCTGGGAACCACCTTCGGCGGCAACGGCCAGACCACCTTCGGCCTGCCGGACCTGCGCAGCCGCACCATGGTCGGCCCGGGCCAAGGCCCTGGCCTGCCGGCTTACGTCCAGGGCGAGCTGGCCGGTACGCCGACCACCACCCTGAACATCACCAACCTGCCGGCCCACAACCACGCCGCGGTGTTCACCCCGACGGGCACGCCGGCCGTGAACGTCCAGGCTCTGGGCAACGTGGTCGACGGCCAGCAAGCCGTGCAACCCACCGCCAACGCGCACATCTGTAACGCCTACGACGCGCTCAACGTGGCCCAGGCCGGCATCTTCGCCCCGGCCGGCACCACCGGCACGGCCGTGAACCTGTCGGCCGGCACCGTCACCGGCATCGCCGGCAGCGTCACCGTCGGCATCACCGGCAACAACGCGCCGTTCGACAACATGCAGCCTTACCTCGGCCTGCAGTCGATCATCTGCGTCGCGGGCATCTTCCCCTCGCGCAACTAATCGACGGAAACGAAAGACGCCGGCCCGTGGCTGTCCACGGGCCGGCGTTTTCTATTTCGGATCGCGCTTTTCCGGCCCAGCCGGCGTCGTCAGTTGAAGACGGCCTGGTAGACCCGGGCGCCCGGCAGCGGCTTCAGTTGAGTGATCACGATCGTATGCGGGCCGCCCTTGCCGCAGTCGAACTCGTAGGCCCCGTCGATCAGGTTGATGTTCATCGGCGCCTCGAACATCAGCGAGAAGGGCTCGCGGATGTCGTGCGCGAAGCCGGGACGGAAGATGGCCGCCAGCGTGATCTCCACCGGATGCGGAATGGTCGCCACCCGCACCTGCTTGCCCACCCAGGGTTCGAAATCTTCCGGCTTCAGCAGTTGCATGGCGTCCCCCTCGTCTGTCTTGCACTGGTCTTGGCAGATCGCGCCCCGAGCCCAACCCGTAGCGCAACCTATGCGTCGATCTAGCCCATTCACCCGCGAGTCGTCGCGATGAAATCACCATCCGACATGCCCTCCCTGCCCGAGGCGCTTCTGGCCCGCGACGTCGCCGTCCGCGCCATCGAGGACGGCGACGGCCCGCTGCTGGCGCAATGGCACGCGGCCTTCCGCGGCGCGGCCTTCCTGGCGATGGGATGGCCGCAGGACCAGGTGACGGCGATGATGGCCGACCAGCTGCGCCTGCAGCAGATCCATGTGGCCGGCGCCTATCCCAAGGCCGATCGCTGGCTGGTGCTGGCGGGCGATGTTCCGGTCGGGCAACTGCTGCTGGACCGCGCCCACGCCGACTGGCGGCTGATCGACCTGCTGCTGGCGCCGGAGGCCCGCGGCCTTGGCCTGGGATCTGGGCTCATGGCCTGGATCCAGGACGCGGCCGCGCGGGCCCACGCCGCGTCGATCACGCTGGACGTCGGGTTCGACAACGCGCCCGCCCAGGCGCTGTATCGCAAGGCCGGCTTCGTCGAGGCGCCGTCGGAGACCGAGATCGCCGTCGCCATGCGCTGGCGTCCGGGCTGAACCGGCCGGCCCCTCCTCGACATGTCAGGTGGCGCACAAACAAAACCCGCCACGCTCAGTTCGATCCTATCCGTGAAGTCCGCCGGCGCCGCCGCGCGCGTCCTGGCGCGCCCTGCGAAGCCGGTGATCCTGGTCCTCCCATTTCCCCTTCCCAGACAGGCCCGCCTCAGGGGCGGAGCCTGCCGCCTGAGCCAGTCCACTAGGCTCACGCCGCCCGCCTTGCAAGACGAATCCCGCTTTCTGCGATGTAGTTTCACAAGATGAGAATATCGCGTATCAATATTTTCCATAATGAAACAATTCGAAATCAAAATGATCGAATAGTTTTCATTGACGCAAATCAAGGCGAATACACGGTTATGTTGTCAAAACTCAGACAACAGAGATTGACAACAGCGCCTCCTCGATAAGATTTTTGACGCCGTCGCAGAGATCAAGAGATCCGCGACGACCGTGAAGACCGCTCTATATCCGCGACGGCGCGAAAACCCCCGCCCGACCGCGACACGCCGAAGCCCGCCGCCGGACATCCGGCGACCGGCCAGCGCTCCGACGCCCGCCGCGTCGAGCCCCGGCGTCCATGCAAGTCCGCATCGACATCCGTTCCGCCGCGCCCTGCCAGTCGCGGCCGCCGTCTCGACGCGCCTTGCCTCCAGCCATCCACCAACACGCCCAAGGGCCGCGCGGCCCGGCGGCGAAAGAAGGCGGGACACCGCCAGTCTCTCATCGGAGGAAACCCATGAAACACCAACTGCTGGCGACCACGGGCCTCGCCGTCGCCATCCTGGGCATCGGCGCGCCCGCCGCCCTCGCCCAGGCCGCCGAACAGCCCCCCACCGCCACCGTCGAGAACAAGGTCGAGGAGATCGTCGTCGTCGGCACCCGCGCCAGCCTGCAGTCGGCCATGGGCCGCAAGAAGCGGGCCGGCACGATCTCGGACTCCATCGTCGCCGAGGACATCAGCCAGTTTCCCGACAAGAACGTCGGCGAGGCGCTCGGCCGGGTGACCGGCGTGCAGCTGGCCCGCGACTTCGGCGAAGGCAACGCGGTGTCGATCCGCGGCGTCGAGCCCGACCTCAACCGCGTCGAGATCAACGGCATGAGCACCCTGTCGACGGCCGGCAACCTGCAGGTCTACGGCGGCGGCGGCCGCTCCAACGACTTCCGCGAGCTGGCCTCGGAGCTGGTCAAGTCGATCGACGTCTTCAAGGGCTTCACCGCCGACATGACCGAGGGCGGCGTCGGCGGCACGGTCAGCGTCACCACCCGCAAGCCGCTCGACTTCAAGAAGCCGACCCTGTCGTTCACCGGCTCGCTGCAGAACCTCGACACGGTCGACGGCTGGAAGCCGCGCGGCAACGTCTTCGCCGCAACCCAGCTCTTCGATGGTCGCTTGGGCCTGATGGCCAACGTCACCTACGACAAGGTCAACACCCGCGGCGACTATGTCCGCAACTCGTCGTGGGGCCGGTTCGCCGACTTCGACAACTCGGCCGACAAGACCGTCGACTACTATTCCACCGCTTACGGCCAGGACATCGTCGACCTGGCCAGCGGCGTCTCCACCTATGCCGGCTGCTCGTCGCTGGTGACGCCCGACGCCACCCAGATCTCGACCACCAACCTGCGGACCGCCTGCCAGAGCCAGTGGTACGACTACGCCCCGCGCGTGGCCCGCTACGGCGTCTGGACCCGCACCGACGAGCGGATCTCGGCCGAGTTCACGGCCCAATACAAGTTCACCGACAAGCTCGACGCCTGGGTCAGCTACAACCGCAATGAGCGCAGCCAGCGGCTGAACGACATCAACTACGGCACCGACTTCACGTCCGCCACGCGGCTGCGCAACACCGCCGCCAACGGCACGTCGTGCTCGAGCACCGACACCACGGCCGGCTCGGTGGTCACCGACGCCAACCACAACGTCATCCAATACACCCTGGGCAACTGCCTCACGACCTCGGGCGCGGGCGGCTACAACGGCTTTGGCATCAGCGCCCGCGACTTCGCCTACGAGTCCACCAGCGACTACTACAACATCGGCGCCAACTACCGCGGCGACCGCCTGCAGATCGAGTTCCAGGCCTCCAGCGCCGAGACCTCGACCGTGTCGCAGACCAACAATGTCAGCGTCAGCTTCGACACGCCCGGCATGACGGTGACGCTGGATCCGTCGACCGGCAATCCGTCCTTCACGTTTGCCCAGGGCTACAGCCCCTCGGACGCCTCGGCGATCCGCCAGTGGCAGATCCAGTACCGCCCCTCCAACTCGCAGTCGGAGGAGAAGCAGTACAAGATCGACTTCGACTACGAGGTCGACCTACCGTTCCTGAAGAAGATCGAGTTCGGCGGCCGCGCCACCGACTTCTCGACCTCGGGCTACGGCTATGGCGGCTACATCATCGACGGCGGCGCCAACGCCTATTCGACCACCGACGACACGGTGATCTACAGCAACGCGGTCAATTCGACGGCGACGATCCTGGCCAGCCAGACGGCCGACCAGACCAATCCGACCAACGCCTCGGCCGCCTACACCACCGGCTACTGGTCGACGAGCGAGACCTGGTCGCGGGCGTTCTCCAACGCCGTCTTCGCCCAGGCCATGACCCAGCTGCCCAGCGCCTTCTACTACGGCGGCGGCGGCCTGCCCTCGACCTGGCTGTACCCGGACTTCAACAAGGTCGCCCAGTACCTCGACACGTCGCACTTCAACCTGAACAACCTGACGACCACCACGGGCAACGACGGCGAGACCTACGAGCAGATCCCCTACCGGATCCAGGAACAGACCGACGCCCAGTACCTCAAGTTCAACTACGCCTTCCCGCTCCTGGGCTACGACGTGAACGGCAACTTCGGCTGGCGTCGGGTCCACACCAAGACCCAGGGCACCGGCGCCCAGACCCGCAGCGAGACCTATGCGGCGACCAACGGCGGAACCTCGACCACCTATGTGCTGAGCAACAGCATCGCCACCATGACCAAGGACTACACGGTGTGGCTGCCCAGCTTCAACGTGGGCCTGTGGCTGTCGCCCAACAAGCTGGCGGCCCGCGCCGGCTTCGCCCAGCTGATGGCCCGTCCGCGCATGGACTACCTGATGCCGACGGTCAGCTGCACCACCGACAACTCGCCCGACGCCAACGGCGAGTTCGACGAGCCCAGCTGCACGGCCGGCAATCCGGAGCTGAAGCCGTATCGCGCCAACCAGTACGACCTGTCGTTCGAATACTATCCCAACAGCGACACCCAGATCTCGCTGGGGCTGTTCTACAAGGACATAAAGTCGTTCTACGTCTCGTCGCGCACCCTGATCGGCAAGGTCGACTACTACGGCGACGGGGTCCTGTATAACTACAGCACCTACATCAACGGCGACGGGGCCAAGATCTCGGGCCTGGAGCTGACCGGCAAGACCGCCTTCACCTGGCTGCCGGGGGCGCTGTCGGGCCTGGGGATCGACGCCAACTACACCTACCAGGAAGCCAAGGACGTCGAGCTCTATTCCACCCTCGACGGCTCGCCCCTGCCCTTCCCGGGCCTGTCCAAGAGCAGCGCCAACTTCACGGTCTGGTACGACAAGGGCCCGATCAACGCCCGCCTGGCCTACAACTACCGCTCCAAGTACCTGGTCTCGGCCGCCGACACCTCGGGCCAGCCGGTGTTCCGCGATCCGACCGGCTATCTGGACGGCAAGATCACCTGGAAGCCGGGCCCCAAGGGCCTGTCCTTGTTCGTGGAAGGCAAGAACCTGACCAAGGAGGAGGAGCGCTCCACGGCCGGCGATATCCGCCTGACCGAGCTGGGCTACTTCGGCCGCCGGTTCTTCATGGGCTTCACCTACAAGTATTGAGGGTGAGCGGGCTCCCGGGCGACCGGGAGCCTCGCCGGACACGGAAAGGGCCTCCCGAGGATCTCGGGAGGCCCTTTTTTGTTCCGCGTCCCTCGTCCTTCGACAAGCTCAGGATGAGGGACGAATGCAGCCGCTTGAATTGATCCTCACCCTGAGCCTGTCGAAGGGCGAGGATCACGCACGGCGGCAGCGACCCTAGAACCCGAACTCCGGCTGGGCCGCGCCCGGGTGCTGGGTCTCGGGCAGGTGGCAGGTGAAGGTCGAGCCGGCGCCCGGCTCGCTCTCCAGAGCCACCCAGCCGCCATGCAGCTCGACCAGCGCCTTGACCAGGGCAAGGCCCAGGCCCGGACCGCCGCGGTCGCGGCCGACGAAGCGGTCGAAGATGTGGGCCTGGACGTGGAACGGCACGCCGCGGCCGGTGTCCTTGACGTGCAGCTTGACCTCGCCGAGCGCGCGCTGGGCCGAGATCGTCACCTTGCCGCCCGGCGGGGTCTGGCGCAGGGCGTTCTCGACCAGGTGGTCGACGGTCTGGTTCAGGCGCTTGGCGTCGCCGCGGATCAGGCCGACCTCCTCGTCGCAGATCACCTCCAGCGTCACCCCGCCGATCTCGGCGTCCTTGCCGCCGCGCTGATACGCGCCCTGCAACAGGTCGACGACGCGGATGTCCTCGATCTCCAGCGCCATCTCGCCGGCGTCGATCTGGGCCATGTCGAGCACGTCGTCGATCGAGCGGGCCAGCTGGGTGGCGGCGGCGCGCACGGCGGCCACGTGGCCCTTGCCGCGCTCGTGCAGGCCCTCGGCGCGCTCGAGCAGCTCCGAATAGCCGATGATCGTGGTGAGCGGCGTGCGCAGCTCGTAGGAGACGTTGCCGACGAAGTCGCGCTTGAGCCGTTCGGCCTCGGCCAAAGCCGCGGAGCGGTCCGCGAGCGCGCTTTCCAGGTGGCGGGTGTCGGTGACGTCGGCGAAGGCGATCAGGGTGGCGCCGTCGGGCAGCGGCCGGCTCTGGTAGACGACGATGCGGCCGTCGGACGTGCGCACCTCGCCCGAGGTCGGGGCGCGCATCTGCGGATCGGGATCGGCCACCCGACCCTTCAGCTCGCGCCAGAACGACAGGTCATGAAGGCGGCGCACGCAAAGCTCGACCACGCCCTCGAAGTCGCCGGCGGCCTGCAGGGCCTGGGGCGTGACGTTCCAGAAGGTCTCGAAGGCCTCGTTGTGCAGCCGCAGGCGGCCGTCCGAGCCGAACACGGCCACGGCGTCGTTCAGCTTGTCGAGCGTGGCCTGCTGCACCTGGATCAGGGCGTTGTACTGGGCCTTCAGGCGCAGCTCGCCGGTGATGTCGGAATAGAGCAGCAGCATGCCGCCCAGCGGGTGGGGCTGGCGCACGACCTTGAGGGTGCGCCCGTCGGGCAGGTCCCACAGCTCGTCGGCCTGGGGACCCAGGTCCTCGTAGCGGGCCAGTTCGGCGGCCTTCCACTTGGCGTAGTCCACCGTCTCGGGCAGGCGGCGGCGCTGGCGCAGGCGGTCCAGCACCTCGCCATGGGTCGGCCGCTCGGCCAGCCAGGCCGGCTCCAGGCCCCAGAGGTCGGCGAAGGCGGTGTTGTGGAACGACAGGCGCCGGCTGGCGCTGAAGATCGCCACGCCGTCGGCGATGTGGTTGAGGGTCTCGTCGTGGGCGGCGACGTGGTTTTTCAGCGTCTCGCGGACGTCCTCGACCTCGGTGACGTCGGCGCTGAACACCCCGGCCCCGCCGCCGTCCAGCGGCTTGACGGTGAAGCGGAAGGCACGGCGGCGGCCGTCGATCGGCGTCCAGCGCACGGTCTCGCGGCGCTCGGCCTTGGCGGCGGCCTCGACGGCCAGGGCGTCGACGGCGCGGTCGAAGGTCTTGCCGGCGCGGGCGGCCTCGCCGGCGTTGTCGACGCCCACGGCCCGCAGATAGGCGCCGTTGGCCCAGGTCGGCGCGCCGTCGGCGGCGGCGATCCAGGCCGGCTCGGACAAACCATCGACGAAGGCGGCGAAACGGGCGGCGCTGGGCAGGCCCAGGTCGCCGGTCTGGGCGGCCAGGCGCAGCCAGGCCAGGGCGCCGGCCGCGCGGCCCTCGACGATGACCCGGCCGCCGGGACCGCGGGCCTCGAAGGCGCAGGCCTCGCCGCGCTCGAACAGGGCCTTCAGGCGGGCGGCGTGGTCGGGGTCGCCGGCGATCAGGGCCTCGACCAGGGCGTCGGGCGTGGCCTCGACGTTCAGCACCTGGGCGCAGGCGTGCAGGCTGTCGTCGCCCGACACCAGGCGGGCCGCGCCGTCCTCGACCGCCACCAGGGCGTTGTCGAACGCTTCAGCCGAGGCCTGGGCGGCCACCGAGCCGCTCTCCAGCGCGTCGAGGCGCTGGCGCATGCCGGCCAGGCGGGCGTCGAAGGCGCGGCGCTGGGCCAGGGCCCATAGGGTGGCGCAGATCGCCAGGCAGACCGCGCCGGCCGTCGCGGCCAGGATCAGATCGAGCGATGTCATCCGGCGTGTCGCTAGCCCCAGAAGGCGTAAGGGTCGAATCAGATCTGGCAGCTTAGACCGGGTGTGGCGCGAGCGCGATCTGGCCCCTTCCCCGAAGCGCGGATCGCGTTATGTGAAGTTCATGACCTGGACCGACCGCCTCGCTCCGTCGCTGGCCCCCTCGCTGGACGACTTCGCCGCCCTGGCCAAGGCCGCCTTCGACGGCCTGCCCGAAGAGTTCCGCCGCCTGACCGGCGACGTCGTCTTCCGCATCGACGACTTCGCCACCGACGAGGTTCTAGACAGCCTGGGCATCGAGGATCCGTTCGAGCTGACCGGCCTCTACCAGGGCGTGGACCTGTCGCGCCGCTCGGTGCTGGACGTCGGGGCCCAGCCCTCGATGGTCTTCCTCTATCGCCGGCCGATCCTGGACGAATGGTGCGAACGCGGCGATGTGACCCTCGGCGCGCTGATCGAGCACGTGCTGGTCCACGAGATCGGCCATCACTTCGGACTGTCGGACGACGACATCCACCGCATCGAGGACGAGGCATGAGCCTGTTTGACGCTGAAACCTGGCGCGAGCGGATGGACGAGCGCTGGTTCGAAAGCGGCGTGGCCATCGCCGACAAGGGCGACGTCGCCCTGGTGTCGATCGAGGACGACGCGGTGACCGCCCACGTCACCGGCAGCGCCGGCGACCTCTATGTGGTCGAGCTGCGCGCGCCCGCCGGCGAGGGTCGCTGCGACTGTCCGGGGTTCGAAAAGTTCGGCGCCTGCAAGCACCAGGCGGCCGTGGTCGTGGCCGCCAACGCGCTGGACGAGCCGGGCCTGCAGGCGGTGCGCGATCGAATGTCGAGGCTGCGCGACGGCCTGGCGCTGGACAGCCGCGAGGCCTTGGTCGAACGGCTGGTGGACCTGGCCCGTCGCCATCCGAAAGTGCTCGCCACTCTCGAAGGCTGACCGACGATATTCAAAAGATATGGAGCAATACTTTCCAGATATACCTGGAGCACCGTCCATATTTTGCCTCAAAATTCGCCCAACGAACGGTGCGTAAATACACAATATCCCCCGTCGCGGGAGTTTGCGATTGAATATCACGGATTCTGCGCAATACTTCCCGCAGATTCGTCGGAGGTCGATGCAACACCGCTGACGACTGGTCAGCAGCGCTCCGTCTACCGGTGCGCGGCCCGGCCAGCCGCGTTGCGAGAGATTGCGTCAGTGTCCATACCGCCCCCCAAGGCCAGCAAGCCGGAGAACAAGGCCCTCGTGGTCGCGTTGTCCTTGCTGCAACTGGTGGTCGTGGTTCTGGTATGGTTGGCGGCCCTGATCCCGGCGGCGCTGGCGGCCCTGGCCGTGCTCCTCTGGAGAAGCGTCCGCCCGACCGTTCGGGGCAAGTTTCCGCCCGCCTGAGTTTTCCGCCGAGTCCCGCGCCACACCCCATGGAACTGCGCCACGTCCGCTATTTCGTCGCCCTCGCGGAAGAGCTGAACTTCACGCGGGCCGCCGCGCGCCTGGGCATCGGCCAGCCGCCGCTGAGCCAGCAGATCCGCGACCTGGAAAAGGAGATTGGCTACCCGCTGTTCCTGCGCCGGCCGCACGGGGCCGAGCTGACCGAGGCGGGGCGCGCCTTCCTGGCCGAGGCCCGGCTGCTCCTGGAACAGGCCGAACGGGCCAGGGAGGCCGCGCGCCGAGCCGGCGGCGGCCACGTGGGCGCGTTGCGGGTGGGCTTCACCTCGTCGGCCAACTTCCACCCGGCGGTGACCGAGGCCTTCGCCGTCTTCCACTGGAAATATCCCGACGCCAGCCTGATCGTCGAGGAGAGCCACTCGGCCCGCCTGGCCGAGCGCCTGCTGCATTCGGAGCTGGACGCGGCCTTCGTGCGCCCCGGCAACGTCGCGGCCGAGGGCCTGGACCTGCTGCCCCTTGGCGAAGAGCCGCTGATCCTGGCCCTGCCGGCCGGCCATCGCCTGGCCGCCCAGGCCCGCGTGCCGGTGGCGGCGCTGGCCGGCGAGCCGTTCGTGATCTTCTCGCAAGGGATCGGCCGCACGTTCCTGGGCCTGATCCGCGAGGCCTGCGCCCAGGAACGCTTCGAGCCGACCATCGGCCAGGAGACGCCGCACATCGTGGCGATGATCAACATGGTGGCCGCGGGCCTGGGCGTGGCCATGGCCCCCGGCTCGATCGCCCAGCTGGCGGTGCGCGGGGTGGTCTACCGGCCGCTCGACGGGGCCGTGCCCAAGGTGCCGCTGGCCATCGCCACCCGCGCCGGCGACGCCTCGCCCCTGGTGCGCAACTTCCTGGCCCTGATCCCGCCGCCGGCGGTTGAGGACTAGGCTGGTCGGCATCCAGCAACTTTGGTCGCTTCTCACCGAGTTTCCCCGCGAAGGGGGGAAAGACGGATTGGACGGACAGCCGCCCCTCCCTGAATGTCGATCCGACCTAGGCTGCACCGATGCGGCCGTGCCATAGCTTGGCCGATGATCGAGACCGAAGCTTTGCTGCATATCGCCTTCGACGCCGAGGAGGCCGGAGACTACGCCCGGGCTCGCGAAGGCTATGCGCGCTGCGCCGAGCTGGGCGACATCACCGCCCTGACCAACCTGGCCTACCTGTACGACAACGGCCTGGGCGCCCCGCCCGACAAGGACGAGGCGATGCGTCTCTATCAACGGGCCTGGCGCCGCGCCCAGTGCACGATTTCCGCCAACAACATCGCCATCCTCTATCGCGAGCGCGGCGACCACCGCGCCATGGTCCGCTGGTTCGCGCGATGCGCCGCCGCCGGCGACGATTCCGCCTGCCTGCCGCTGGCCAAGTGCTATCTGGAAGGCCTCGGCGTGCGGCGATCGATCGAGGCCGCCGTGCGCTGCCTGGCCAGGGTTCTGTCGTCCGACACGGTCGACGAGGACGATGTCGAACAGGCCGAAGCCCTGATGGACCAGTTCCGCCCGCGCCTGGCTTAAGACAGCACCGCCTCCACCCAGGCCGGCACGATCTCGCTGGCCGGCCCGTACAGACGCTCGTCGAAGGCGCGGGCGTTGTCGGAGGGTTCGAGGTTGATCTCGCAGCTGCGAATCCCCATCCGCCGCGCCTCGGTGACGAAGCCGGCGGCCGGATAGACCGAGCCCGAGGTGCCGATGGCGACGAAGAGGTCGCTGTCCTCCAGGGCCTCGAAGATCTCGTCCATGAACAGCGGGACCTCGCCGAACCACACCACGTGCGGCCGGGCCATGCCGCCCGCCCCGCAGGACCCGCAGACGGCCCCGGCGTCCAGCGGCCCGGGATCGGGGCGCACGGCCTCGCAGGCGTGGCAGCGGGTGACGGCCAGCTCGCCATGCATGTGGACGACGCTCGTCGAGCCCGCCTTCTCGTGCAGGTCGTCGACGTTCTGGGTGCACAGGAAGAGCCGCCCGCCCCGCGCCGCCAGCTCGCGCTCCAGCCGCGCCAGGGCGAAGTGGGCGGGGTTGGGCGCGGCGGCGGCCAGGTTGGCCCGGCGGGCGTTATAGAAGGCCCGCACCTTGGCCGGGTCTCGGGCGAAGCCCTCGGGCGTGGCGACCTCGGCCAGGTCGTACTGCGTCCATACCCCGCCTTCGTCGCGGAAGGTGCCCAGGCCGCTCTCGGCCGAGACCCCGGCGCCGGTCAGCACAAAGACGTTCAAGCCCATGGCGGCGTTTCCCATTCTGGTTCAAGCGGCTGCGGCAAAGGTGACGCCATCGTCATTTTTAATTTGACCGTACCGGAAGTTTGAGTGGACAGTGTTCACTCGAGGAGAGACCCGCGACAGACGGGCCCCATCGAGCAGCCGAGAGGCCACAGGAGAGGAGCCGACCGTGACGGACAAGAACATCACCAAGGACGCCATGTACGACGCGGTGGCGCCCGACGACTTCGAGTCCATGCTCGAGCTCGACCGGTACGGAAACCGCTCGAGCGCCTTCGACAAGATCATCTCGGCCACTCACGACCACTTCTGGGACCCGCTCGACAAGGCCTATATCGATTTCGACGAGCCGTTCGACATGGAGAACCAGCCGCTGGTTCCCGAGGACCTCGTCATCGCCCTGTCGACCGACTACGTCTCCAACCACCTCTCCGATCCCAAGCAGCGCACCCGCTTCATCAACCAGTCGGTGCTGCGCAGCTTCTCGTCGATCCTGCACGGCGAGCAGGGCGCGCTGAACCTGTCGGCCAGCCTGTGCCACGTGCTGAAGGACCAGGGCGCGCAGGAATACGCCGCCAACCAGACCCGCGAAGAGGCGCGCCACGTCACCGCCTTCGCCAAGTACATCAAGGCCCGCTGGGGCAAGCCGGTCGAGTGCGGCCCGGCCCTGAAGAGCCTGCTGGTCGAGATCATCGCCGCCCCCGAGGTCTACAAGAAGATCATCGGCATGCAGATGCTGGTCGAGGGCCTGGCCATGGGCGCCTTCGCCACCTTCTTCAAGGAAATCCACGACCCGCTCGGCAAGAAGCTGCTGCAGCTGGTGATGACCGACGAGGCCTTCCACCACAAGTTCGGGAAGATCTGGGCCGACCGCACGGTGCCCAAGCTGTCGCCGGAAGAGCACGCCATCATCGAGGACTGGGCGGCGCACTGCTTCCAGACCCTGCTGTTCAACCTCGTTTCGCCGCACCAGCAGCTGGACCTCTATCGCGAGTTCGGCCTGGATCCCGACAAGGTGGTCGAGGAGTACGGGCAGATCATGACCGATGACCTGCGTCGCGAGCACATGAAGGAACAGACCAACATCTTCCGGGTGCTGGTGAAGACCCTGCTCAACGCCGGCATCATCACCGACCGCACCAAGGCGTTCTACGCCATGTATGTCGACCTGGAGGAACTGAAGGCCGAGGGCGACCGCATGGTCGGCGACGACATCGCCGAGGAAGGCATCCGCCACCTGCAGGCCATCAACTTCAAGGACCGCGCCGTCCCGGTGACCATCGCCGCGGAATAAGGCCGTCGAGACCGGCGGGGAGGCCCTTGCCCTCCCCTCCGCGCCTATCCTTGTGCGACGTCGATCGCGCGAGGCGCCCACAACGGCGCCGATCGCGGACGCGGATGCGCGTCAATCCGGCGTGCAGGCGAAGTGCGCCGATGCCCCGACATAGGTGATCCGGTACGCCTCAAGGCGCTCCCCTGGGCTCCAGCCCGCGTCATAGGGCGTAGCGGCGGTCCTGGACCATTTGTCGAAACCGGCGCCGGCGCTCCAGGACAGATGGACGTGCGGGTACTTGTCGGAAATGTACCCCCCGCTCGGAGGGGCGCGATGGGCCGCGGGGGCGGTCATGCGAAAGGCGCGGCCGGCGGCGCTCCAGGGTCCGGAAGCCGCCGAACAATTGCGCGGAAAGGCCATCAGGAAGCGGTCGGGCGCCTCGATGCATGCAATCGTGGCGGTCGAGCAGTCGACGAACGAGGCCTGCCAAGCCGGCGTCGTGACCCTGCCGTTGGTGAAATCGACGATCATGGTCGGCTCCGCATCGATCGGCGAAGCGAACGCAGTGCAGCCGCTTCCCACGAGCGCCGCGAGCGAGGAGACATACGTTCTGATAGCGCCTATCGCCAACGCGCACCGCGTCCTTTCTTCCACCCTGTCCAAACCTCCGGCCGGCAGCTCGACCAGGTGGAACTCGTGCATGGAGGCAGAATAGCTGCAGCCTCCGACCTCGCAAGCGGACCGGAGGCATTCCGCTCCCTCCGCCGGAACTTCGGCGGGGACGCTTGCGTTCTGCACCGCTCGTGGTTGAACTAGACCACGCAGCCTTTGGGGGGCAGCGAGGTGTCGGAATGCGCGTAAGCCTGATCTCCGTCGCGGCCGCCCTGACGGCCGTTCCCGCACTGGCCATCGCTTCGGCCGCCCTGGCCGGCGCCCAGCCGCCGTCCAAGCCGGTGGCGGCGGCCTTCTATTCGGGCAAGTGGTACGAGATCGCCCGCACGCCCAACTCCGGCCAGCGCAACTGCGAGGCCCCGACCACCGAGTTCACCGCCAAGAGCGCCGACAGCTTCTCGGTGCGCCAGGTCTGCCGCCGCGACAGCGCCACCGGCAAGGCCAAGACCTTCAACACCAGCGGCAAGATCCTCGCCGGGTCCGAGAACGCCAAGTTCTCGATGAACTTCCTGGGCGGCCTGAAGAAGCAGGAATACTGGGTGCTCGACCACGCCGAAGACGCGTCGTGGGCGATCATGGCCACGCCCGGCGGCAACTTCGTCTGGCTGTTGTCACGCAAGCCGGTGATGGACGAGACGGCCAAGGGCGCCGCCCTGGCCCGCGTGAAGGCCCTGGGCTACGAGAAGCTGGTCTTCCCGCAGCAGCCCGAGACGTGAGGGTGGCCGCCATCCGCCTCGCCGTCGCCGGCGCCTGCGGCGTCGCCCTGCTGGCCATGGCCGCCTGCGCCGGGGCCGGCCCGCCCGGCAATCCCCGTCCGCCGCAGCCGGCCAAGCGTGTCGAGCTCAGCAAGTACCTGGGCCTGTGGTACGAGGCGGCCCGCTACGACTTCCGCTTCGAGAAGGGCTGCGACGGCGTCACCGCCGAGTATTCGCTGCGCCCAGACGGCCTCGTGGAGGTGCGCAACACCTGCCGCCAGGGCGGCCCCGAAGGCATCGAGAAGGTCAGCCTGGGCAAGGCCAAGGTGGTCGACAAGGCCACGGGGGCCAAGCTGAAGGTGTCGTTCTTCGGCCCGTTCTTCGTCGGCGACTACTGGGTGCTGGACCACGCCGACGACTACAGCTGGGCGATCGTCGGCGAAGGCAGCGGCCGCTATCTCTGGCTGCTGACCCGCGACAAGCCCACGCCCGGCCTGACCCAGGCCCTGACCGACCGGGCCAAGGCCATGGGCTACGACGTCTCGCGCCTGCGGGTGACCAGGCACGCCCGGGGCTAAGCGCCCCCGCCCTGGCGATCGGCGGCCGGTCGTGACAGGCTCGCTTCGCCGACGCCCTTCCACGCGGAGACAAGGCCGTGAAGACCTGCTGCGACACCCTCGAGGTCATGTCCCGCACGGCCGAGGAGTACGCCGCCGACCCGAGATACGACGCCCTGCACGCGCAGGAGTGGTCGCCCGTGGTCAGCTGGAACGAGAGCATCGGGCTCTATGTGATCGGCAGCACGGCCATCTTTCATTGCCCCTGGTGCGGATCCTCCCTCCCCGACCGGTCCGAGGAAGTCCTGGAGCAGGCGCGCCGGACCGGGGTCGTCATCGACCACTCCGGGCCAACGGTCGTCGCGACCCTGGCGGGCGCTCCGGTCGACCCCGACGCCCTGATGGCAAGGCTGCGCGAGGAGACGCGCGACCAGGACTGATCGGCCGTCGCCCTGCTTGCACCGCGAACAAAGATGGAACATGGTGGCGACATGGACGTCGTCGTCGACATCAGCCTCACCCCCTCGGCATTGGGGCGCCCCGAGACCACCCTGGCCGTCACCCGCGGCGCGGCGCGGCTGCTGGTCGACCTGGGCTATGCGCCGCTGGCCGAGGTGACCCTGCCCAACGGCCGCCGGGCCGACCTGATGGCCCTGGGCCCCAAGGGCGACATCGTCATCGTCGAGGTGAAGTCGGGGCTGGACGACTATCGCGTCGACCGCAAGTGGGGCGAGTACGGCCCATATTGCGACGCCTTCCACTTCGCCGTCGCCCCGCAGTTCCCCGACGGGATCCTGCCGGAGGAGCCGGGCCTGATCGTCGCCGACGGCTTCGGCGGCGCGGTGGTGCGGGCCGCGCCGGTCACGCCGCTGGCCGGCGCCCGCCGCAAGGCCCTGACCCTGGCCTTCGCCCGCCTGGCGGCCCTGCGCGCGGCCGGCGTCGCCGCCGAGCGCCTGTCCCTCTGAAGTTCGGCGATCCGAAAATAAATCCCGGGCTGCGACATTCTGTCCGAACACAACTCAAGATGACGCGTCGGCGGCCATAGAACTTGCCTGCCGCAAGGTCACGCGCAGACCTGAAGTTGTCTATCCGTCGGCTACCCGACCAGTGCAAGATTTTGCATAACGCCGTCACATGGGCGGCGTTACGTCTTCTTTACATCCGCCGCGCCATCACCCCGCCCACAAGCCCAACAAAGGGCAGGGGATTTCAACAGAATGTCGAAAAAGAAACCCGTCGTGGCGCTGGCCGCGACGCTCCTCGCCGTCGCGCCGTTCAGCGCCCACGCCGACGCCGCCAAGGACGTGCAGATCGCCGGCCGCGCGCTGACCTTCCTTGAGAACGGTCCCACCGGCAAGGCCGTGCTGGGCGTCGTGTTCGACCCGTCCAAGCCGGCCTCGGTCGCCGAGAAGAACGCCGTCATGGCCGCCATCGGCGGCGGCCTCAACACCGGCACGCTGACCCTGACGGCCAAGCCGGTCGAAGCCGGCGCCGTCTCGGGCGTGGGCGGCGTGGCCGCCCTCTACGTCACCACCGGCGTCAACGCCGCCCCCGTGGGCGCGGCCGCCAAGGCCAAGAAGATCATCACCATCGGCTCGGACGCGTCCTGCGCCGCCAGCGGCGCCTGCGTCATGAGCGTGTCGGCCGACCCCAAGGTCGAGATCATCGTCAACCGCGGCGCCGCCGCGGCCGTGGGCGCGGTCTTCAAGTCCGCCTTCCGCATGATGATCCGCGAAGTCTGATCCGCGCCAGCACAAGAGACATCCCAATGAAAAAGACTCTCCTGGCCGGCGCTTCCGCGGGCCTCCTCGTCGCCGCCGCCTCGGCCGCTCACGCCCAGTCGATCGACTACGGCTCGCTCGAGCAGCTGTTCAACGAACCGGTCACCACCAGCGCCACCGGCGCCCCGCAGCGCTCGACCGAAGCGCCGGTGGACATGACCATCATCTCGGCCGCCGACATCGAGCGCTCGGGCGCCGTCGACCTGCCGACCATCCTGTCGCGCATCGCGGGCCTGGACGTGACGACCTGGGGCGCGGGCGCCGCCGACGTCAGCGTTCGCGGCTACAACCAAGCCATGTCGCCGCGCCTGCTGGTGCTGATCAACGGCCGCCAGGTCTATCTCGACCACTACGGCTACACCGCCTGGGCCACCCTGCCCGTGCAGCTGTCGGAGATCCGCCAGATCGAGGTCGTGAAGGGCCCCAATAGCGCCCTCTTCGGCTTCAACGCCGTCAGCGGCGTGGTCAACATCATCACCGCCAACCCCAAGTTCGACCAGACCGGCGACATCACCGTGCGCGGCGGCTCGGCCCGCTACGGCGAGGTCTCGCTGGCCAAGTCGTTCAAGCTGGGCGAGCGCTTCAGCGCCCGTTTCTCGGCCGGCGCGGCCAAGTCGGACGAGTTCGACAACACCGTCGGCGTGGCCAAGAGCCAGCAGAACGAACCCTCGCGCGTGTCGGCCAACCTCGACACCGTCACCCAGCTGACCGACAAGGCCGAGCTGCGCATCGAGGGCTCGTACTCGAACGTCCAGGTCAGCGACATGCTGTCCAACTACGCCTACTCGCCCAGCAAGTACCTGACCGGCTCGCTGAAGGGCACGCTGACCGCCGAGACCCAAGTCGGCCAGCTGCAATTCTCCGCCTACCAGAACGACCTGACCGCCAAGCACGTGATCCTTGGCCAGCAGGCGCGGTTCGAGAACAAGATCACGGTCGTCTCGGCCCAGGACCTGTTCAAGATCGGCGCGAAGCACACCATCCGCCTCGGCGGCGAATACCGCCACAACGAGGTCAACACCGCCCCGATCGGCGGCGCGGAGGTCAGCTACGACGTGCTGTCGGCCTCGGCGATGTGGAACTGGGCGATCACCGACAAGCTCGCCTTCACCGCCGCCGGCCGCTACGACAGCCTGGACCTGTCGCGCGAGGGCGCCTTCCCGGCCGGCTCGCCGCCGCTGGGCAACGGCTACTGGGATCGCAAGATCGAGGAGCCGTCGTGGAACCTGGGCCTCGTCTGGCGCGCCACCGACGCCGACACCTTCAAGGCCAGCGCCGCCCGCGGCGTGCAGGTGCCGACCCTCGTCGACCTGGGCGCCCTGCAGGCCCGCGTCAGCGTCGGTCCCTACACCCTGGGCCTGGCCGGCAACCCGACCCTGGAACCGGCGATCGTCACCAACTACCAGCTGACCTATGAGCGCGCCCTGCCCGCCCTCAAGGCCCAGGTCAGCGCCAAGGCCTTCGTCCAGAAGACCGAAGACGTGAAGGGCCAGCCGACCTCGGCCCAGATCGACGTGGCCCCCACGCCCGTCAGCCTGCCGGTGCTCAGCTATCGCAACATCGGCGAGAGCAAGATGACCGGCTTCGAACTGGCCGCCTCGGGCGAGTTCGAAGCCGGCTTCCGCTGGAACGCCGACTGGACCCACACCGAGGTCGACGACGAGCCGCTGGCCGGCTTCTCGCCGGTGCTGCGCTCGGCCGCCTTCGGCGCGACCACGCCGGAGAACCGCGGCAACGTCGCCCTGGGCTGGACCGGCGGCCCGTGGACGGCCGACGCCTTCGTCACCCTGGTGGGCGACCATCAGGCCTACGCCCTCTACGCCGTCGGCGCCAATCCGCGCCTGGTCGACATCGACGCCTACGCCGCCATCGGCGGCCGCGTGGCCCGCACCTTCGAGGGCGACGTCACCGTGGCCCTCAGCGGCCAGAACCTCGGCGACAGCCGCCAGCGCCAGAGCGCCGGCCTGGAAGTCGAGCGTCGCCTGTACCTGAGCGTCAGCAAGCGCTTCTAGGCGCCGGCTTTCTTGGGTTGAAGACGGAAAGGGCGGCTCGCAAGGGCCGCCTTTTTTGTTGAAAGATCCTCCCCCTGAAGGGGGAGGTGTCGGCGAAGCCGACGGAGGGGGAAGTCGGTGATGACCGTCCGGCTCCTCGAAAGCTGAAAACGCCCCCCCTCCGGCCCTCCGGGCCACCTCCCCCAGAAGGGGGAGGATCTTGGATCACCACTCGTCCTTTTTCTTCTTCATCAGGGCCAGCAGGCCCGGATACGGCCCCTGCCCCGTGCGGTAGAGGCACCACTCGTCGTCCTTCTTGCAGGCGCCGTCGAAGAAGTCCTTCTTGGCCTGGTCGATCACCGCGTACATCGGCGCGTCGCGGGACTTGATCCCCAGCTTGTCGTCGCAGGCGGCGCGTTCGGCCTTGGTCAGGCGGTAGAGGTCGGCGTGGTTGCAGCCGCCGCCTTCGCGGGCGGCCTGGCGCAGGGTGTCGCCGCCGGGCGTGGGCGTCCCACGCGACTTGAAGCCGGGCGGGGCCGTGGCGGCGCGGGGCGCGGGCGGCGCGGCCGGGGCCGGGCTC
>NZ_QDKO01000019.1 GCF_003094615.1 Caulobacter radicis
GCTGAAGCCGCAGCCGCCAAGCCGGCTCCGGCCGCGCCGACCCCGGCCGCCGCTGCTCCGGTCGCGCCCGCGCCGACGCCGGCTCCGGCTCCGGCTCCGGCCGCACCGCGTGTCGAGGCGCCTCGCGCCGAGGCTCCGGCTCGCGCCAGCACGCCGGGCCAGACCCGCACCTATGAACCCAGCCGTGAGCGCCGTGACGACCGTCCGACGACCACGACCTACCGGCCGACGCCGGGCGGCGACCGCCCGCAAGGCGATCGTCCCCAGGGCGACCGTCCGCAAGGCGACCGTCCGTTCAACCAGCGCGCTCCGCGCCAGGACGGACCGTACAACCAGCGTGCGCCCCGTCAGGACGGTCCGTACAACCAGCGCGCTCCGCGTCCGGACGGCGACCGTCCGCGCGGCCCGCGTCCGGAAGGCGGCGCCGGCGGCGGTGGTTACCGCTCGGGCGGCGACCGCCCGCAGGGTGATCGTCCGCAAGGCGACCGTCCGCAGCAGACTGTCCGCTACTCGGCCCTGGCGCCGCGTCCGGCGCCCGGCGGCGCCCGTGGCCCTGGCGGTCCCGGCGGTCCGCGCGGTCCGCGTCCGGGCGTTCCCGCCTCGGCTCCGGCCACGCCGGAAATCCAACGCGCCACCCGCTCGGCCCCGCGGCCCGGCGGCGGCCTGACCGATCGCCGTCCGGACGAGGACGACGATCGCCGCAAGGCCAACAACGCGCCGAACAAGGCCGTGTCGCGCGCCAAGGGCGCTCCGCAGCGCCGCGAAGGCCGCCTGACCATCCAGGCCGTGGCCGGCGACGGTGAGTCCGCCGACCGCATGCGCTCGCTGGCCTCGGTTCGCCGGGCCCGCGAACGCGAGAAGGAAAAGCGCCGTGGCGGCGCGGTCGAGCAGGCGCGCGTCGCCCGCGAGGTTGTGATCCCCGACGTCATCACCGTGCAGGAACTGTCCAACCGGATGGCCGTGCGCGGCGTCGAGATCATCAAGTTCCTGATGCGTCAGGGCGTGATGCTGAAGATCAACGACGTCATCGACAACGACACCGCCGAGCTGGTGGCGACCGAATTCGGTCACACCGTGCGCCGCGTGTCGGAAGCCGACGTCGAAGAAGGCTTCATCGGCGCCGAGGACCTCGACGATCACCTGGAGGCTCGTCCTCCGGTCGTGACGATCATGGGTCACGTCGACCACGGCAAGACCAGCCTGCTGGACGCCCTGCGTTCGACCGACGTCGCCGCCGGCGAACACGGCGGCATCACCCAGCATATCGGCGCCTATCAGGTTCGCCTGAAGGACGGCCAGCGCGTCACGTTCCTCGACACCCCGGGTCACGCCGCCTTCTCGGCGATGCGCGCCCGCGGCGCCAACATCACCGACATCGTCGTGCTGGTGGTGGCCGGCGACGACGGCGTGATGCCGCAGACGATCGAGGCCATCAAGCACGCCAAGGCGGCCGAAGTGCCGATCATCGTGGCCGTCAACAAGATGGACAAGCCGGGCTCGGATCCGACCCGCGTGGTCAACGAGCTGCTGCAGCACGAGATCGTCGTCGAGAGCCTGGGTGGCGACACCCAGATCATCGAGGTCTCGGCCAAGGCCCGCACCGGCCTGGACGACCTGCTCGACGCCATCCTGCTGCAGGCCGAAGTGCTCGACCTGAAGGCCAACCCCGACCGCACCGCCGACGGCGTGGTGATCGAGGCCAAGCTGGACAAGGGTCGCGGCGCCGTCTCGACCGTCCTGGTCAACCGCGGCACGCTCAAGCGCGGCGACATCGTCGTCGCCGGCGCCCAGTTCGGCCGGGTTCGCGCCCTGCTGAACGAGCGCAACGAGCAGCTGACCGAAGCCGGTCCGGCCACTCCGGTCGAGATCCTGGGCCTCGACGGCGTTCCCTCGCCGGGCGAAGCCTTCGCCGTGGTCGAGAACGAAGCCCGCGCCCGCGAGCTGACCGAGTACCGCATCCGCCTGAAGCGCGAGAAGTCGCTGGCCCCGGTGGGCGCCGGCGCTTCGATGGCCGACATGATGGCCAAGCTGCAGGACAAGAAGCTGAAAGAGCTTCCGCTGATCATCAAGGCCGACGTGCAAGGTTCGGCCGAGGCGATCATCGGTTCGCTGGACAAGATGGCCACCGACGAGGTCCGCGCGCGGATCATCCTGTCGGGCGCCGGCGCGATCAGCGAAAGCGACGTCATGCTGGCCAAGGGCGCCGGCGCGCCGGTCATCGGCTTCAACGTCCGGGCCTCGGCCCAGGCGCGGGCCCTGGCCGAACGCGAAGGTGTCGAGATCCGCTACTACGCGATCATCTACGACCTGCTGGACGACATCAAAGGCGTGCTCTCGGGCATGCTGGCCCCGATCCAGCGCGAAACCTTCCTTGGCAACGCCGAAGTCCTGCAGGCCTTCGACATCACCAAGATCGGCAAGGTCGCCGGCTGTAAGGTCACCGAAGGCGTGGTCCGCAAGGGCGCGAAGGTCCGGATCATCCGTCAGGACATCGTCGTGCTCGAACTGGGCACCCTGCAGACGCTCAAGCGCTTCAAGGACGAGGTCAACGAAGTCCCCGTCGGTCAGGAGTGCGGCATGATGTTCGCGGGCTTCCAGGACATCAAGGTCGGCGACACCATCGAGTGCTTCACCGTCGAGGAGATCAAGCGCCAGCTCGATTAAGGGCCGGCGACTTCGGTCACCGAAATGCGAAGGGCGCGGATCGAAAGGTCCGCGCCCTTTTCACATGCGCGCTCCCCAAAATGAGTCCCCGATGGATGGACGCCCGCCCGCGCCGCCCTAGGTTGTCGCCGACGGCGCGGTCGCGCGCCCCCGGGGGATCCATCCATGGCCGAGGCGCCGCTGCTCTACGTCATCCTGTCGGCCGCCAGCCGCGACTGGCCCACGCCCTGGGCGCTGACCGCGGCGGGGTCGGACGGCCTGGGGGCGGAGGCCCATTGGGACACGATGGACTGCCGCGTCGGGATCGCGCCGGCCGGCTACGGCGACAACCAGCTGTGGCGACGGACCGGCAAGGACGGGCGGTTCCGGCTGGAGGCCGTCGCGCTGAGCCATCCCGGCGGCGGCGTGGGCGGAGGCCTCCACTTCACCGAGGTGCAGGGCCGGGCGCCGGTGCGCGTGGTGATGTTCGACGAGAACGACAGGGGTTTCGACTGGAACCTAGATCCTCACCTGGAGACCACCCCGATCGTCGCGAGGCCGGGGGACCAACTGCTCGAGATTTCCGGCAACGGTCCCTATGACGCGCGCAGCCAGGTGCGGGTCTACGAATACGACCGTCACAACCGCGCCCACCAGGAGTGGCGGTTCACGCCCTATCGGCCCAGCTTCGGCCACCCGCGCATCGCCTATCGCCAGCGGTCCCTGGCGGCGGGCGGGGACCTGCGCGGCACGGTCCATACCCTGGACAACCGGGGCTCTCGCGGCCCCCGCGTCTTTACCGTCGAACTGGCGGGGTCGGGCGTGTCGCAGCATCGCTGGCGCGCGGCGGCCGGATCGCATTCGGCCCTGGTGCGCCTGGCCGCCCTGGGGGGGAGCATCGGCGTCGACAAGATCGCCAGCTTCCGGCGCGAGCGCCTGCAGGCGGGCTCGGGGCTGGAGCCGAAATGGGTCGCCGCGCCGTCGGGGCTGGTCCTGGGCGCCGACACCAGCGCCGCCGTGACCGTCCGGGGCCAGCTCAGCCTGGAGATCGAGGTGCCCAACGACACCCGGCTGGAGGTATCGCTCGAAGCCCTGTCGGCGACGTTCAAGGCCGATTGGCGCGCCGCGATCGATCGCCTGACGCCCGAGCGCGCGACCGCGGCGACCTACGACATCGAAGGCGGCTACGAGGTCTCCGGGGTCTATGACTTCGCCCTGCGGGTTGAGGAGCCACTGGTCGGCGGCAGGAACCGGCGCGTGCGCAACATCGCCGACCGCGAGGAGGTGACGCTCAGCCGGGGCTGACGGCCAGGTCATAGGGGACTGGAATTCGCCGGAATTGAGCGCTAGCCGTTGTCCATGCGCATTCGAGCCCTTCTCGCCCTGACCGCGGTCGCCGCCTCCCTGAGCGCCTGCGCCACCGCCGATCGCTACGACGCCGCCGGCGACGTGCACGCCCTGCTGACGTCGATCCGCAACAACGACCGGGCGACCTTCGACAGCCTGGTCGACCACCGGGCCCTGACCGGCGCGGTCGAGGCCCGCCTGGTCGACGAAGCCCGCCGCTCGGGCCTGAAGGGCGGCTGGCAGGCGGCGATGATCGCCTTGGCCGGCCCGGCCGCCGACGTCGCCGGCGCGGCCCTGATCCGCCCCGAGGTGTTCCGCGCCGCGGCCAACTACTACGGCTACACGCCCGACAAGCCGATCCCGGGCCGCATCGCCATCGCCTCGGCCCTGCGGCCCACCGGCGACGGCCGCGTCTGCGCCGCCAAGAAGGACGGCCCCTGCATGCTGACCTTCACTCGCGAGGGTGGAAGCTGGCGGCTGTCGGGCTTCGACGCCCAGGCCGTGAACCTGCAGCTCAAGCGATGAAGCCTGGACTGCCCCTGTTGCTCGCCGCCACGGCGCTGCTGAGCGCCCTGGCGGGCCCGGCCGCGGCCGAACGGCGGATGTTCTCCTACGACCCGATCTCGCCCGACGCCCGGCGGCTGACGGGGGCGGGGGTGACGGTGCTGTTCGAGCAGGGCCTGCTGGGCGCCCGGCCGATCAAGGTGCTGGCCACCGGCGTGCCGGCCCAGGCCCTGCTGCGCAAGGGCAGCCAGAAGGACCTGGGCAAGGGCGGCCTGGCCTCCATGTCGGGGGTCGACGCCGACGCGGCTCTCTACGAGGTCGATGCAACGGCCGAGCAGGGCAAGATCTATGTTCGCGCCTTCTGCCCGGGCTCCAAGCGCCTGTGGCTGAGCTTCAGCCGCATCGCCCTGCGCCACGACCTGCGCATCCAGGCCTTTGGCGACGATCCCAAGGCCCCGGGCCAGGCCCGGCTGTGCGGCACGCTGGACTTCTCCTATCGCGGGGAGTGGCGCCTGCCCACCGACGGCCCGCCCGACCCGAACGAGGACTGGACCGACAGCCTCAACGGCCCGCGCTGAGGCCTGCTGCCGGCCTCTTCAGGAAAAGCCGGGTTTCCTTACACGGCCGGCGCCGCTAGGGTCGCGCCCATGATCGCGAGCGAACGCGGGACCCGGCGCTTCCAGCGCCGCCGCTCCCTGGGCACGAACGGACTCGTACGCAGCGCCTGACCGCTAGGGATCAGGCGTGGCGCTCATCTGCGCCCAGGCGACGGACGGCCAGGCCGCCGTCGAACTCAGAAGACCGGCGGCCACGGCCGCCGCACGACAGTCTCGA
Organism: Caulobacter radicis; assembly: GCF_003094615.1. GTDB lineage: Bacteria > Pseudomonadota > Alphaproteobacteria > Caulobacterales > Caulobacteraceae > Caulobacter > Caulobacter radicis. The sequence goes on from NZ_QDKO01000019.1 coordinate 5,329, forward strand.
CGAAGAAGACCTCATGACCATCGACACCCAAGACTTGGCCCCGCAAGACTGGGCCGCGCGCTTCTCCGCGCGCATGGCCGGCATCCGCGCCAGCGAGATCCGCGAACTGCTGAAGCTGCTCGAGCAGCCCGACATCCTGTCCTTCGCCGGCGGCATCCCCGACCCGGCCCTGTTCCCGGCCGGACCGATCCGCCAGGCCTATGCCGAGATCCTGGGCGACGGCGCCCAGGCCGCCCAGGCCCTGCAATACACCGTCAGCGAGGGGCACGGGCCGCTGCGCCGCTGGATCGCCGAGCGCATGACCCGCGACGGCATGCCGTGCGAGCCCGGGAACGTGCTGCTGACCGCCGGCTCGCAGCAGGCGCTCGACCTGCTGGGCAAGCTGTTCCTGGACCCCGGCGCCCCGGTCATGGTGGCCCGGCCGACCTATCTGGGCGCGCTGCAGGCCTTCAACGCCTACCAGCCGGCCTATCTCGACCTGCCCGACGGCGCCCTGGCCGGTGATCCGGCCGCCCAGAAGGCCGTGGAGGCCCGCAAGCCCCGCCTGGGCTACTTCGTGCCCGACTTCGCCAATCCCACCGGCGTCAGCCTCACCCTGGCCGAGCGCGAGGCCCTGCTGGACCTGGCCGACGCCGTAGACTTCCCGCTGGTCGAGGACGGCGCCTATCGCGAGCTGCGCTTCGGCGGCGAGGCCATCCCCTCGCTGCTGGCGCTGGACATCGCCCGCAAGGGTTCGATCGAGGCGGCGCGCACCCTGTTCTGCGGCACGCTGTCCAAGACCCTGTCGCCGGCCCTGCGGATCGGCTGGATCTGCGGCCCGAAGGCGGCGATCGAGAAGCTCGTGCTGCTCAAGCAGGGCGGCGACCTGCATGTCTCGACCATCAACCAGATGGTCGCCCACCGCGTGGTCTCCGAGGGCTACGACCAGCACCTGGGCAACCTGCGGGCCGTCTATGGCGGCCAGGCCCGGGCGATGCTGGCGGCGCTGGAGCGGCATATGCCCGCCGGCGTCTCCTGGATCTCGCCCGAGGGCGGCATGTTCGTGTGGTTGACCCTGCCGGAGGGAATCGACGGCAAGGCCCTGCTGGAGCGCGCCCTGGTCGAGGCCCGCGTCGCCTTCGTGCCCGGCGCCCCGTTCTTCGCCGAGTCGCCCGCCGCCAACACCCTGCGCCTCAGCTACTCCCTGCTGCCCCCCGAGCAGATCGAGGAGGGCGTGCGCCGGCTGGCCGGGTTGATCGGGGAATAGCGATCCTCCCCCTGAAGGGGGAGGTGGCCCAGAGGGCCGGAGGGGGAAGTTTCTGCTGCTGTGGAGGCGGTTGCTGGCTCACGAGCCACATCCCCCTCCGTCGGCTTCGTCGACACCTCCCCCTGAAGGGGGAGGGTCCAGACATGGAAACGGCCGCTCCCTTTAGGGAAGCGGCCGTTTTGGTGGAGCTAAGCGGAGTCGAACCGCTGACCTCTTGAATGCCATTCAAGCGCTCTACCAGCTGAGCTATAGCCCCGAGGCCCCTCGTAAACGAGAGCCTTGGTTTCCCCGGATGGTCGCCCGGGGAGGCGCGGAAACTATGTCGAGGTTTTTCCGGGATCAAGCCCCTCCGTCAGGCAGGGAGCAAGTTTTCCGGCAAGTCTTCGACGAGTTCCAAAATGGAAACGGCCGCTCCCTTTAGGGAAGCGGCCGTCTTGGTGGAGCTAAGCGGAGTCGAACCGCTGACCTCTTGAATGCCATTCAAGCGCTCTACCAGCTGAGCTATAGCCCCAAGGCTCTCTAGGAAATCACTAAGACTTCCTGTCGAATTCCTTAGTCTCTCCGGCGGTTCCGAGTGGCTGTCCCCCGAAGAGGCGCGGAACCTATGCCGAGGTGTTTCCGGGATCAAGCCCCTCGACGCACTTTTTTTCGGGGTGCGACGAAACGCTGTGGAGAACCCGAAAGGCCGGGGTCGGATCGCTCCGACCCCGGCGCATTCGTCTTACCGGTCGTCGTCCTCTTCGCCCGGCAGGCCTTCGATCTCGTCACCGAGATCGTCCTCGTCCTCGTCCTCGAGGAAGGGCACGTCGTCGGTGTCTTCGTCGGCCAGGTCCTCGTCCTCGGCGAAGTCGACGCCCAGGTCGTCACCGCCCGGCGCCGGTTCGGAGGTCGGGTCGCCGTCCTCGTCATCGGTCTCGACGACGTCGGCCTCGGCGGCCTCGTCGATTTCCGGGGTCTCGTCGACCTCGTCCTCGTAGCCGTCCTGCTCCTTGGGAGCGGGGGCTTCCTTTTCGTCCTCGGCGTCGTAGTCCGGCGTAATGGCGCGGGCGCGCACGCGGCGGGACTTCAGCGCCTCCTCCGGGTCGAACTGTTCGCCGCACTTGGGGCAAACGGCCGGACGACGGTTGAGGTCGTAGAACTTCGACTGGCAGTTGGGGCAGATTTGTTTTGCGCCCAAGTCGGGATTAGCCAAGGCGGCGACCCTTTGATCCTGATGGGAAAAGCGGCGGCTGACTTGCCATGACGGGAGGCCGCTGTCAAAAGCAAACCCCTTCGCGAAACACCTATGTTGCAAGGAGCCGGTTTCGGCATGACCACGGCTGGATTGAAGAGCGCCCCGGGCGGGAGCCTTCGCGGTACGGTTCGGGCGCCTGGCGACAAGTCCATTTCGCACCGTTCGATGATCCTGGGCGCGCTTGCGAGCGGCACCACCACCATCGAGGGGCTGCTGGAAGGCGACGACGTCCTGGCGACCGCGCGGGCCATGCAGGCCTTCGGCGCGCGCGTCGAAAAGGAAGGCGTCGGCCGCTGGCGCGTCGAGGGCAAGGGCGGCTTCTCCGAACCTTCGGACGTCATCGACTGCGGCAACGCCGGCACCGGCGTGCGCCTGATCATGGGCGCGGCGGCGGGTTTCGCCATGTGCGCCACCTTCACCGGCGACGCCAGCCTGCGCGGCCGTCCGATGGGCCGCGTGCTCGATCCGCTGGCCCGCATGGGCGCCACCTGGTACGGCCGTGACAAGGGCCGCCTGCCGCTGACCCTGAAGGGCGGCAGCCTGCGCGGCCTCGTCTACACCCTGCCCATGGCCTCGGCCCAGGTGAAGTCGGCCGTGCTGCTGGCCGGCCTGCACGCCGAGGGCGGCGTCGAGGTGATCGAGCCGGAAGCCACCCGCGACCACACCGAGCGCATGCTCCGCGCCTTCGGGGCCGAGGTGCTGGTCGAGGACAAGAACGGCGTGCGCCACGTGCGCCTGCCGGAAGGCCAGAAGCTGAAGGGCACGCACGTGCAGGTGCCGGGCGATCCGTCGTCGGCCGCCTTCCCGCTGGTCGCGGCCCTGATCGTCCCCGGCTCGGAAGTGACGGTCGAGGGCGTGATGCTCAATGTGCTGCGCACCGGCCTCTTCACGACCTTGCAGGAAATGGGCGCGGACCTGACCATCTCGAACGTTCGGGTCGAGAGCGGTGAAGAGGTCGGCGACATCACCGCCCGCCATTCGCAGTTGAAGGGCGTCGTCGTGCCGCCCGAGCGTGCGCCGGCGATGATCGACGAATATCCGATCCTGGCCGTCGCGGCCGCCTTCGCCGACGGTCCGACCGTCATGCGCGGCATCGGCGAGATGCGGGTCAAGGAAAGCGACCGGATCGCCCTGACGGCGGCGGGCCTGACGGCCTGCGGCGTCACGGTCGAGGAAGAGCCCGAGGGCATGACCGTGGTCGGCACGCAGGGCGGCAACCATCCGGTGCGCGGCGGCGGCAAGGTGATCACCCACGGCGATCACCGCATCGCCATGAGCCACCTGATCCTGGGCCTGGCCGCCGAGGAGCCGGTCGAGATCGACGAGCCGGGCATGATCGCCACCAGCTTCCCCGGCTTCGTGTCGCTGATGACGGGCCTGGGCGGCTCGATCGCCGAGGCCTGATCCATGGGTTTCGTGATCGCCGTCGACGGCCCGGCCGCCTCGGGCAAGGGCACCATCGCCTCGCGCCTGGCGGCTCATTACGGCCTGCCGATGCTGGACACCGGCTTGCTCTACCGGGCCGTGGGCGTGCGCCTGCTGGACGCCGGCGGGGACCTGGACGACGCGGCCGCGGCCGAGGCCTCGGCCCGGGGCCTCGACCTGTCGGAACTGGAAAAGCCGGAGGTGCGCACCCGCGCCGCCGGCGAGGCGGCCAGCCGCGTGGCCGTGCATCCGGGCGTGCGTTCGGCCCTGTTCGACCTGCAGCGCGCCTTCGCCAGCCAGCAGGGCGGCGCGGTGCTCGACGGGCGCGACATCGGCACGGTCATCGCCCCCGAGGCGCCGGCCAAGCTCTATGTCACCGCCAGCGCCGAGGTTCGGGCCGATCGTCGCTGGAAGCAACTGACCGGGCAGGGCGAGAGCGTCACCTTCGACGAGATCCTGGCCGATATCCGCAAACGTGACGAGCGCGACGGCGGCCGCAAGGACGCGCCCATGGCCCAGGCTGTGGACGCTATCTTGCTTGATACGTCGGAAATGACTATATCCCAGGCCTTCGATGCGGCTCTCCGCATCGTCGAGACGGCGCGCGCCCGGTGAGGAAACTCCAAGGGCTAATCTAACGCCCGCCTCGCCGCCGCTTTGGAAGCGCCGGATCGCATCAAAATCCACTTCACCCGGAATCCCGAGAACCGTCACCCGACGGCGCTCATCGCAGGGCTTCCCACAACCCAGAGATCTTAGATCAGCATGGCTGACGATATGAGCTTCAACCCCACGCGCGACGATTTCGAAGCGCTCCTCAACGACTCCATGGGCGGCCGCGACTTCGCGGAAGGCTCCGTGGTCAAGGGCAAGGTCGTTGGGATCGAGAAGGACTTCGCGATCATCGACGTCGGTCTGAAGACCGAAGGCCGCGTCCAGCTGAAGGAATTCGGCGTCGACGAAGCCGGCAAGGCGACCATCAAGGTCGGCGACACCGTCGAAGTCTTCCTCGAGCGCCTCGAAAACGCCATGGGCGAAGCGGTGATCAGCCGCGAAAAGGCCAAGCGCGAAGAAGCCTGGACCCGCCTGGAAGGCGTCTACGCCAAGAACGAACCCGTCATGGGCGCGATCGTCGGCCGCGTGAAGGGTGGCTTCACCGTCGACCTCGGCGGCGCCTCGGCCTTCCTGCCGGGCTCGCAAGTCGACATCCGTCCGGTGCGCGACGTCGGCCCGCTGATGGGCAAGGAACAGCCCTTCGCCATCCTGAAGATGGACCGTCCGCGCGGCAACATCGTCGTCTCGCGTCGCGCCATCCTGGAAGAAGCCCGCGCCGAGCAGCGCACCGAACTGGTGTCGCAGCTGCAAGAGGGTGAAATCCGCGAAGGCGTCGTCAAGAACATCACCGACTACGGTGCGTTCGTCGACCTGGGCGGCATCGACGGCCTGCTGCACGTCACCGACATGAGCTGGAAGCGCGTCAACCACCCGAGCCAAGTGCTCGCCGTGGGCGACACCGTGAAGGTCCAGATCGTCAAGATCAACCCGGACACCCAGCGCATCTCGCTCGGCATGAAGCAGCTGCAGTCGGATCCGTGGGACGGCGTTGAAGCCAAGTACCCGGTCGGCGCCAAGTTCACCGGCCGCATCACCAACATCACCGACTACGGCGCCTTCGTGGAGCTGGAAGCCGGCGTTGAAGGCCTGGTGCACGTGTCGGAAATGTCGTGGACCAAGAAGAACGTCCACCCCGGCAAGATCGTGTCGACCTCGCAGGAAGTCGACGTCGTGGTCCTGGACGTCGATCCGTCCAAGCGCCGCGTCTCGCTGGGCCTGAAGCAAGCCCTGGCCAACCCGTGGGAAGCCTTTGTCGAGGCTCACCCGATCGGTTCGACCGTCGAAGGCGAAGTCAAGAACGCGACCGAATTCGGTCTGTTCATCGGCCTCGACAACGACATCGACGGCATGGTGCACCTGTCGGACATCGACTGGAGCGTCGCCGGCGAAGAAGCCATGGCTCGCTACAAGAAGGGCGATGTCGTCAAGGCGAAGGTTCTCGATGTCGACATCGAGAAGGAACGCATCTCGCTGGGCATCAAGCAGCTGGCTGGCGACCCGATGTCGGGCGACACCTTCCGCAAGAACCAGACCGTGACCGTCACCGTCACGGAAGTCACCTCGGGCGGCATCGAAGTCCGCTTCGGTGAAGACGACGCCCCGATGACCGCCTTCATCCGCAAGTCGGACCTGTCGCGCGATCGTCAGGAACAGCGCCCCGAGCGCTTCGCCGTGGGTGACCGCGTCGACGCTCAGATCACCAACGTGGACAAGGCTGCTCGCCGCGTCTCGCTGTCGATCAAGTCGCTGGAAATGGCAGAAGAAAAGGAAGCCATCGAGCAGTTCGGCTCGTCGGACTCCGGCGCTTCGCTGGGCGACATCCTGGGCGCCGCTCTGCGCGAGCGCGCCACGAAGGACTAAGCTTTCTCCCTCACGGGTTTAAGCTGAAGACAGGCGGCGGTCGGAGCAATCCGACCGCCGTTTTTCTTTTGCGCGTACTCTTGGCCCTGCGCCCTGGGATTGTATGGTCCCGCTTGTCTGAGTAGTTGGCAGGGGCGCCCCATGTTCAAGTCTTCCGCGCTGGTGCTTCCGGCCGCCGCCATGGCCGCCATGTGGGCGGGCCACGCCGCCGCGGCCGACAAGCCGGTCTACGCCGCGCCCGCCGCCTGGGTGGACGTCGCGGCCATTCCCGCCCTCCAGCCCGGACCCGAGACCCCCGCCACCCAGGTGCTGCTCGACGACAGCCAGACCCGGCTCGAGCGCACGGGCGGGACCTTCTACAACCGCCGCGTCGTCCGCATCGTGAAGACCGAGGGCCTGTCGGGCTCCGGCTCGCGCGCGGTGTCGTGGAACCCGACCGCCGAGACGGTCACCCTGCACACCCTGGCCATCCGCCGCGGCGACCAGGTCATCGACCTGTTGCAGGGCGGCAAGGACGTTCTGGTCATCCGCCGCGAGACCAACCTTGAGCGCGCCATGCTCGACGGCCGCCTGACCGCCAGCGTCCAGATCAAGGACCTGCAGGTCGGCGACGTGGTCGACTGGGCCTATACCGTCCACCGCACCGAGCCGCTGCTCGACAACCGCGGCCAGACGTTCGAGCGCATGGGCTGGGGCGACAAGATCGGCCGCTACCGCGTGCGCATCGAGTGGCCGCAGGACAATCCGGTGATCTGGAAGACCACGACCGGCTTCCCGCAGCCGACGGTCGCCAAGGCGGGCGGCTTCACCCACCTGAGCGTCGACCTGACCGACGCTGAGGCCCCCAAGGCCCCGGCCGGCGCGCCGCTGCGCTTCCTGCGGGTGGGCGAGCTGCAGGCCTCGACCTATGCCGACTGGGCCGAGATCTCCCGGCGCATGTACCCGCTCTACGACAAGGCCGCGCAGCTGGCGCCGGATTCGCCGGTGCGGGCCGAGATCGCCCGCATCGCCGCCCTGACCAAGGATCCCAAGGCGCGCGCCTTCGCCGCCCTGCAACTGGTCGAGGACAAGACCCGCTACCTGGCGCTCAGCATGGGCGACGGCGGCTATCGTCCCGCGCCGGCCGACGAGACCTGGGCGCGGCGCTTCGGCGACTGCAAGGGCAAGACGGTGCTGCTGCTGGCCCTGCTGCGCGGCCTGGGCGTCGAGGCCGAGCCGGCCATCGTCTCGACCACCAGCGGCGACGGCATGGACGAGCGGGTCGCCGCCGCCGGCCAGTTCAACCACATCATCGTGCGCGCCCGCGTCGACGGAAAGAGCTACTGGCTGGACGGCACGCGTTCGGGCGACAAGGGGAGCCTCGACCAGCTGCGTCCGCCGGGCTTCCGCTGGGCCCTGCCGGTGCGCGCCAAGGGGGCGGGCCTGGAACCGATCGAGCAGCCGCCGCTGAGCCAGGCCCTGACCGAGACCAGGCTGCACATCGACGCCTCGGCCGGCCTCGACAAGCCCGCGTCGGTGCGGGTCGAGATGCTGATGCGCGGCGACGCGGCCCGGGCCTTCAGCCGTTCGCTGGAAACCGCGCCCAAGGCCGACGTCGAGCGGGCCCTCAAGCAGAGCATTTCCAAGACCTCCAGCTGGATCACGCTGGAGACCGTCGACTGGAAGAAGGCCGAGGATGGCGAGCTGAAGGTCGTGATGAGCGGGACCGGCACGCCGGAGTGGCGGCTGAACGACGACCTTGGCGTGCGCGAACTGAAGCTGGGCGGGGGCGAGGGCCGCGGAACGACCTTCCCGCGTCGCGAGCCGGGCCCCAACGCCGACGCGCCCTTCGTCCTGCGCTACCCGTCCTACGCCCGGACGACGATGGAGGTGGTGCTGCCGGGCAAGGGCGAGGGCTTCACCGTCAAGGGCGTCAACGGCGAGGACGCCGCCACCGGCTACCGCGTGACCAAGTCGGCCAAGGTGACCGACGGCGTCGCCCGCTTCGAGACGGTCAGCCGCAGTGAAGCGCGCGAGCTGCCGTTCGCCCAGGTCGAGGCCGCCAACGCCGCCATTCGCAAGGCCGCCTACGACGTGGAGATCGTCAGGGCGCCGAAGGGTCTTTGAGGGACGGCCCGCAACCTTTTCCTTGAAGATTGCGGCCTGCTTGGGCAAAGGTCGCGGCGCGCCGCTCCCTCGGCGCAGGGGATACCGATGATCAAGTCCGAACTCATCGCCAGGCTCGCGAACGAAAACCCGCACCTGACGCAGAAGGACGTCGAGCGCGTGGTCGGCGTCATCCTCGAACGGATGATCAACGCGCTCGAGGCCGGTGGTCGCGTCGAACTGCGCGGCTTCGGGGCCCTGTCGGTGCGCTCGCGTCCTGCTCGCGCCGGTCGCAATCCGCGCACGGGGGAAACCGTCGACGTCCGCGCCAAGCACGTGCCGTTCTTCAAGAGCGGCAAGGAACTGCGCGCCCGCCTGAACGCAGAGTAGTCGCCTAGCCGACTCTCTTGCCCCTGGAAGCGAACCGGCTCAGCCTTTCGGCGTTCCGGTTAGCCACGAGGGGTTTAGCGCATGAGCATCGTCAAGGAATTCCGCGAGTTCATCGCCCGCGGCAACGTCATCGACCTGGCCGTCGGCGTCATCATCGGCGCGGCCTTCAACGGCATCGTCAAGAGCCTGGTCGATCAGGTGATCATGCCGCCGATCGGCCTGCTGACCGGCGGCCTCGACTTCTCCAAGCTGGAATGGGTGCTGCGGGTCGAGGATCCGGCCACCGAGGCGATCGAGAAGGTCGCGATCCAGTACGGCGCCTTCATCAACACCCTGATCCAGTTCTTCATCGTCGCGGCCGTGGTGTTCCTGCTGGTCAAGCTGGTCAACCAGATCCGCCGCGCCGACGCCGCCGAACCGGCCCCCGAGGCGCCAGCCGCCCCGACGCCGGAAGAAAAGCTGCTGACCGAGATCCGCGACCTGCTGGCCAAGCCGGCCGTGGCCGCGGTTGTACCGGCCGCTGAAAAGCCCGCGCCGGCGCCGAAGGCTGCTGCGGCCCCCAAGGCTCCGGCCAAGAAGCCGGCCGCGCCGCGCAAGCCGAAGGCCTGAGCACGGAACCTCCCCTTATGGGGGAGGCGGCCGAAGGCCGGTGGGGGGAAGTTCTCAGCCGCCGCTGCGTTGGCAGGCTCGGCAGTTACGCCCCCCCACCGATCGCTTCGCGATCACCTCCCCCACAGGGGGAGGTTCCTGAGCGTCGGCTCAGAAATCCACCGCCACGCCCTTGCGCTCCCAGTCGCCGAAGCGGGTGGGCTCGGGGCCGTCGCGGCCGCCCTTCTCGGCGGGCAGGGCGGCGGCCGCCTCGGCCTCGCGGCGGGCGGCGGCCTCTTCCAGGGCTCGGCGGGCGGCGGGGCTCAGATCCTTGCCGGGCGCGGCGCCCAGGCGGGCCAGTTCAGGGTCCTGAACCTCGGAAAACGGGGAAGAAAGATCGTCGGACATGGTGTTTCATAGCACGCAAGCGTGGAAGGAGCATCCGGAGCGCGTCAGGCGAAAGTGTGGGCGGTTTCGTCGCCTGACGCGCTCCAACTCCCGAAAAATAGAGCCTTTTTGGACGCTTCAGGCGATTTCGCCTGAAGCTAAAAGGCTCTAGGGGCTTGCGCTCGCGCTCATTGCGGGGCACGGCGGGGCGGTGACTCAGGAATTGAACGACGGCCTTCCCGCACGGGAAGCGGCCCTCGCCCTACTCGACGCGGCTCTTTCGCGCCGCGGCGGCCTCGACGAGGCCGCGACGACCAACGCTTTCCGCGCCCTGGAGCCGCGTGAGCGCGCCTTCGCGCGCGCCTTGGCCATGGCCGCCCTGCGCCGTCTGGGACCCGTCGACCGGGCTCTCGCCGCCAAGCTCAGCAAGGAGCCGCCGCCGCGCGTGCGCAACCTGCTGCGCCTGGGCGCGACCCAGGCCTTCTTCCTCGACGTGCCCGCCTTCGCGGCCGTGGCCACCAGCGTCGAGCTGGCCGGCGCCAACAAGGCCAGCCGTCCGTTCAAGGGCCTGGTCAACGCGGTGCTGCGCGGGCTGCTTCGCGACGGCGCGCCGGCCGATGACCCCGCCGCGCTGGTGCCGCCGTGGCTGTTCGCCCGCTGGGTCAGCGCCTGGGGCCAGGACGACGCCCGGGCCCTGGCCGCCGTGGTGGCCGAGGAGCCGGCGACCGACCTGTCCGTCAAGCCGGGGACCGATCTGGCGCCGCTCGCCGAGGCCCTGGAGGCCGAGATCCTGCCGGGCGACACCCTGCGCACCCGTCGACGCGGCGACGTGGCCGGCTGGCCCGACTTCGAGGCCGGGAGCTGGTGGGTGCAGGACGCCGCCGCCGCCATTCCCGCGCGCCTGCTGGACGTCAAGTCCGGCGAGACCGCCGTCGACCTCTGCGCCGCCCCCGGCGGCAAGACCCTGCAGCTGGCCGCCGCCGGCGCCAGGGTGGTGGCCGTCGACCGCTCGGCCGCCCGCCTCAAGCGCGTGGGCGAGAACCTCGCCCGCATGAGCCTGGAAGCCGAGGTCGTGGCCGCCGACGCCTCGGCCTGGACCGACGAGCGCACCTTCGACGCCGTGCTGCTGGACGCCCCGTGCTCGGCCACTGGCACCTTCCGCCGCCACCCCGACGTGCTGTGGGCCGCGCGCCCTGGCGACGTGGCCAGCCTGGCGACCGTGCAGTCGGCCCTGCTGGACAGCGCCGCCCAGCGCACCGCGCCCGGCGGCCGCCTCGTCTACTGCGTCTGCTCGCTGGAGCCGGAGGAGGGCGAGGCCCAGGTCGAGGCCTTCCTCGCCCGCCACCCGGAGTTCTCGCTGGCGCCGATCGCGGCCGGCGAAGGCGGCGCGCCGGAGGCCAGCCTGACCGCCCGCGGGACCCTGCGCCTGCTGCCCCATCACCGCGAGGGCGGCCAGGACGGCTTCTTCGCGGCCCGTTTCGTGAAGGCGAAGTAGAGCGCGGGAGCCAAACCCGGCTTTCACTCGCTTGTAGCTTGAGCCTTTGACCGGTAATTCAGGGATACTATGACCGCGCCGATCATCGCCCCGTCGATCCTCGCCTCCGACTTCGCCAAGTTGGGCGCCGAAGTGGCCGCCATCGAGGCGGCCGGCGCCGACTGGGTGCATGTCGACGTCATGGACGGCCACTTCGTGCCGAACATCACGCTCGGTCCCGACATCGTCAAAGCCATCCGGCCGCACGCCAAGATCCCGTTCGACGTGCACCTGATGATCAGCCCGGCCGATCCCTATCTGGAAGCCTTCCGCGAGGCCGGCGCCGACATCATCAGCATCCACCCGGAAGCCGGCCCGCACCTGCACCGCTCGCTCAAGCGCATCCGCCAGCTGGGCGCCAAGGCCGGGGTGGTGTTCAACCCCTCGACCAGCCTCGACCACGTCGAATGGATCCTCGAGGACGTCGACCTGGTGCTGGTCATGTCGGTGAACCCCGGCTTTGGCGGCCAGAGCTTCATCCCGGGCCAGCTGCGCAAGGTGGAAGCCCTGCGCAAGCTGATCGATGCGCAAGGGTTGGACATCATCCTGGAAGTCGACGGCGGCGTGACCCCGGTCACCGCGCCGCAATGCGTCGCCGCCGGCGCCACGGCCCTGGTGGCCGGCTCGGCGGTGTTCAAGGGCGGCCCGGACGCCTACGCCGCCAACATCCGCGCGCTCAAAGGGGACTGACGCCACCGCATGAACGGCGCGCCCGCCTCGCCCTCCGCCTCCAGGCCCGCCGGGCGTCCCCTGCGGCGCGGAGTCGTGTTGTCGCGGTCGATCGCCGCTTCGGCCCGCGCGGCTGTCGAGCGTGAGTGGTTCGGCTCGCCGCCCCATCGCGCCGTGATCACCGCGCCGCGCCCCGTGGGTCTGTCGGGCCGGCCGCATGACCCCCGTCCCGTCGACGCCCAGCGCGGCCGCCAGTTGCTGGACGGCGTGCTGACCCTGCACGACGAGAGCCTGAAGGTCGGGGCCGAGGGCGACCCCTTCGACACCCCCAGCCCCTCGCGGGCCTTCGCCGTGGCGCTGCATCGCTTCGACTGGCTGCCGGGCCTGCTGGTCCATGGCCCCGAAGGCGCGCGCCGGGCCCTGCGCCTGATCCAGGACTGGCGGCGGGTGTTCGGAACCTGGAACGCCTTCTCGTGGTCGGGCGAGTGCCTGGAGCGCCGCACCTTTCACCTGGCCTGCGCCGCCAAGACCCTGTCGCCCGGCGCCTCCGACGCCGAGAGCGCCGCCCTGGCGCTGGACATCGCCCGCGGCGCCCGCCAGCTGATGAAGGCTTCGGACGCCCCCGACCGCGCCCTGGAGCGGGCGATCGTGGTCGCCGTGGCCGGCGCCGCCCTGGTGGGCAAGGCCGCCGACCGGCTGATGGCCGAGGGCCTGCGCCGCGTCGCCCGCGAGATCGACGCCATCGTCCTGGCCGATGGCGGACACGCCTCGCGTTCGCCCGAGGCGGGACTGGAGCTTTTGTTCGACCTGCTCACCCTCGACGACGCCCTGGGCCAGCGGGGCCGGCCGACGCCCGAAGGGGTCAGCCGGGCCATCGACCGGCTGTCTTCGGGCCTGCGCTTCTTCACCCTGGCCGACGGCAAGCTGGCGGCTTTCCATGGCGGCGAGACGGTCGAACCGACCCGCATCGCCGCCGCCCTGGCTCATGACGATCACGGCCCCCGGCCGCCGATGGACATGCCGCACGCCGGCTTCCAGAAGATGCAGGGCGGCGCGATCCAGGTGCTGGCCGACGCCGGCGCGCCGCCGATCGGCGCGCTCAGCCGGGCGGCCTGCGCCCAGCCGGCGGCGCTGGAGATCGTCTGCGGCAAGGACCGGCTGATCACCTCCAGCGGCTGGAGCCCCGAGGCGGCCAACGCCCAGGCCTTCCGCCTGTCCGACGCGGCCTCGACGGTGTCGGTGGGCGAGGGATCGGCCGGGCGGCCGCTGTCGGGCTTCCGGGCCGCGGCGCTCGGCCCCTGGCTGGTCGACGGCGCGACCAGCGTCGAGTCTCGCCGCCATGACGGCGAGCAGGGCGTCTGGCTCGACATCGTCCACGACGGCTGGCGACGGCTGGGCCTCAAGCACGCCCGCCGCCTGTTCCTGGATTTGGCCGCCGACGAGCTGCGCGGCGAGGACAGCCTGATCCCGATGGCCGAGGCCAAGGCCGACGGCCCGCGCCGCTATCACCCGTTCAAGATCAGCTTCCACCTGCACCCCAACGCCCGCGCCTCGCTGGCGCGCGACGGCAAGAGCGTGCTGATCAAGGGGCCGTCAAACGTCGGCTGGTGGCTGCGCAACGACGCGCCCGACGTCGCCGTCCTGGCCGCCCCGCACTTCGACCATGGCCACGCCCGCCAGGCCGGGGTGATCGTGCTGAAAAGCCAGGTCCGCGCCGAGAAGGGCGCCAAGATCCGCTGGAAGCTGGCGAGAGCGGCGGATCACTAGAAATCCCCCTCTCCCAGAGGGAGAGGGCGGGGCCCAGGCGTAGCCTGGGAGGGTGAGGGGTTTCACCCTTTCCGATTTCGCACTTCATCTGAGTGACGGGACCGCCGACGGCGTACGCCCTCACCCTCCCACGCCTGCGGCGCGGGCCCCTCCCTCTCCCCACGGGAGAGGTTCTCATGATCAATCCAGCGACCGGTCCTTCGTCTCCGGCAGCAGGAACAGCGTGACCAGCACGCTGATCAGGGTGAAGAGGACCGGGTACCAGAGCCCGGCGTAGATATCCCCCACCGCCGCCACGATGGCGAAGGCGCTGAACGGCACGAATCCGCCGATCCAGCCGGTGCCGATGTGATAGGGCAGCGACAGGGCCGTGTAGCGCACCCGCGTGGGGAAGAGCTCGACCAGGGCCGCGGCCAGGGGGCCGTAGAGGGCGGTGGCCCCGACCACGAACACCAAGAGGACGCCGAACACGCCCCAGAGGTTCATCCGTTCGGGATCGGCGGTGGTCGGATAGCCGGCCTTGGCCAGGGCCGCCTTGATGGCGGCCTCGCCGGCGGTCTTCACCGCCTTGGCTTCGGCGGCCGGCAGGCCCGTGGCGCTCTTCGAGACGATGCGCGTCTCGCCCAACTGGACGATCGCCTGCGAACCGGCCGGGCCGGCGTGGTTGGCGTAGGAGACGCCGGCGTTGGCCAAGGCGCCCTTGGCGATGTCGCAGGACGAGACGAAGGCGGCCTTGCCGATGGGATCAAATTGCAGGGCGCAGTCCGCGGGATCGGCGGTGACGCTGACCGGCGCGCGGGCCGAGGCCTCGGCCAGGGCCGGATTGGCGGCGCGCTCCAGCAGGTGGAAGCCTGGGAAGTAGAAGGCCAGGGCCAGCGCCATGCCGCCCAGCATCACCGGCTTGCGGCCGATCCTGTCCGACAGGGCGCCGAACACGACGTAGAGCACCGCGCTGACCGCCGCTGCGGCCATCATCAGGGCGTTGATCGTGCCGGGCGAGACCTTGAGGAACTTCTCCATGAAGGTCTGGATGTAGAAGAAGGTCGTGTACCAGACCGCGCCCTGGGCCGACATGACGGCGAAGAACGCCAGCAGCACCAGCTTGAGGTTCTTCCACTGGCCGAAGGCCTCGGCGTAGGGCGCCTTGGACGCCGCGCCCTCCTGCTTCATCTTGGCGAAGGTCGGGCTTTCGCTGAGCTTCAGGCGCATCCAGACCGAGACCGCCAGCAGGCCGATCGAGACGGCGAAGGGAATGCGCCAGCCCCAGGCGTCGAAGGCGTCCGGGCCGACCAGGGCGCCCAGCAGCCAGCGGGTCGCCAGGATGACCAGCAGCGCCGCGAACAGGCCCAGCGACGCCGAGCTCTGCACCCAAGAGGTGGCCCGGCCGCGCTGGCCTGGCGGCGAGTGCTCGGCCACGTAGATCGCCGCACCGCCGTACTCGCCGCCCAGCGCGAAGCCCTGCACGCAGCGCAGGATGATCAGCAGGATCGGGGCGATGATCCCCGCCTGCTGGAAGGTGGGCAGCAGGGCGATGGCGAAGGTGGCGCCGCCCATCAAGAGCACCGTGGCCAGGAACGCGCCCTTGCGGCCGGCCTGATCGCCGATCTTGCCGAACACCAGGGCGCCCAGCGGCCGGAAGGCGAAGCCGACCCCGAACAGGGCCAGGGCCGCCACGTAGCCGGCGGTGTCGGACAGGCCGGTGAAGAAGGTCTTGGAAATGACCTGGGCCAGGCTGCCGAAGATGAAGAAGTCGTACCACTCGAAGGCCGTGCCGGCCGACGAGGCCGCCACCACCGTGCGCATCGACGCGCCCTTCTTCTGCGTGGCGCCGGCTGTCGTGTCCGTCATGCGGATCCCCCTGGTTGGCAGGAGGATTAGACCGTAACGCCGGTCGCTGAAAAGGGCCGCCGATCGTGCGGGCTGGTCAGGCGGCGGCGGTCTCGGCGGCGCCGGCGGTCTCGGCCACCCGGACGATCTCAGCCAGGAGGGCGGTGGGCGAGATCGGCTTGGCCGCCACGCCGTTCATGCCCGCGGCCAGATAGGTGGCCCGCTGGTGGGCCAGGACGTTGGCGGTCAGGGCCACGATCGGGGTGGCGCCGATCGGGCCGGGCAGGGCGCGGATGCGGCGGGCGGCCTCCAGGCCGTCGACGCCGGGCATCTGCACGTCCATCAGGATCAGGTCGAAGCCGCGCATCGCCGCCTCGACCCCGGACAGCCCGTCCTCGGCCGTCTCGACGTCGGCGCCGAGCATTTCAAGGATCCGGCGGGCGACCATGCGGTTAGTGGGATTGTCCTCGACGACCAGGACCTTGAGGCCCTCCAGCATCTTGTCGCCGGCGGCTTCGTCGCGTGGCGCGGTCTGCACCGGCGGGGCGCTGATCGACAGGCTGAAGATCGAGCCCTCACCCTCGATCGAGCTGAACTCGACCTCGCCGCCCATCATCTGGGCCAGGCGCCGGGTGATGGCCAGGCCCAGGCCCGAGCCGCCGAACCGCCGGGTGGTGCTGGCGTCGGCCTGCTGGAAGCGCTGGAACAGTCGCTGCTGGGCTTCCTGCGGGATGCCCACGCCGGTGTCGGAGACCTCGAACACCAGCTTGTCCCCCTCCGCCCGGCGCAGGCGCAGCGAGACCGAGCCCGACAGGGTGAACTTCACGGCGTTGCCCACCAGGTTGAACAGGGCCTGGCGCAGGCGGGTGGGGTCGGCCAGCACGACGCCGTGATCGGGGGCGTCGACCACCAGGGCCAGGCCCTTGTGCTCGGCCTGGGCGCGCAGCAGGCGCGCGACGCTGTGCGCCAGGTCGGCCGGGTCGATCGGCTCAGGAGCCACGTCCAGGCGGCCGGCCTCGATGCGCGAGAAGTCGATGATGTCGTCCAGCAGGGTCGACAGCATGCGGCCGCAGGCCAGGGCCTCGCCCAGCAGGTGGTCGGCTTCGGCCGACAGGCCCTGCCGCTTGAGCAGGTGGATCACCCCCAGAACCCCGTTCATGGGCGTGCGGATCTCGTGGCTCATATTGGCCAGGAACTGGGCCTTGGCCTCGTTGGCGGCCTGGGCGGCGCGCTCGGCCTCCACCAGGGCCAATTCGGCGCGCTTCTGCTCGTCGATGTCGAGCACCAGGCCGTAGGCCTTGCTGACCCGTCCCGCGGCGTCGCGGCGGATCTCGTGGAACAGGCGGATCCAGCGCTCCTCGCCGTTGGGGCGCACCACCCGGGCGTCGAAGGCGCGCTCGCCCCAGCGGCCGACGGCCCCGGCGGCGTAGACCGCCGCCACGTCCTCCGAGCGGATCATCGGCCAGATCGCCTGGCGCACGTCGTCGAAGGTGATCCGCTGGCCCAGGATCCGGTGGAACTCCGGCGAGCCCCAGAAGGTCTTCTCGGCGTGGTCGATCTCGTAGACGCCGGCCTGGGCCGCGCCCAGGGCGGTCTTCAGCCGCCGGGCGTTGGCGCGGGCCTCGCGGCGGGCCTCGGTCAGGGCGGTGACGTCGTCCATGTAGGTGATGACGCCGGCGATGGCGCCGGTGGCGTCGCGCCAGGGGCGGGCCTCCCAGCGCAGGCGATGCTCGCGGCCATGGCCGTCGGTCAGGCTGTCCTCGCGGCGGACGACCGTATGGCCGGTCAGGGCCCGCTCGACGGCGGCGACGAAGCGCTTGCGCACGCCATAGGTCAGTTCGTGCAGCGACTTGCCGATGACCTCGGCCTCGGTGGCCTGGAAGATGTCGAGGAAGCGCGGGCTGACCACGGTCAGGCGCAGTTCGCGGTCGTAGAGGGCCACGGCGAAGGGCGCGCCCTCGACCAGCTTGCGGGCCTTCTCCTCGCCCCAGCGGGCCAGGTCGCGGTCGCGGGCCACCTCGGTGATGTTCTGCGAGATGCCGCGCAGGGCGAACACGCCGCCAGGGCGCGGTTCGGTCTGGAAGGTGGCGCGGAAGGCGAACTTCTGGCCGGTGGCCCCGCGCATGTGGTGCTCGATCGTGCCGCCCTGGCCGGTGCGCACGGCGCGGGCGAAGGTGGCGCGCACGCGGCCGCGCTCGGGTTCGTCGAGCCGGGCGTAGAAGGCCTCGGGGGTCGACACTTCCTCGGGGCGCAGGCCGGTCAGGCTGAGAATGTCGCTCGACCACTCGATGCGGTCGGCGACGGGGTCGAAGCTCCAGACGCCGACGCCGGCGGCCGAGGCCAGCATCTCGCGGGTGCGCCGGGAAACGGCCTGCTCGGCCTTGCGGGCGACCTCGGCCGAGACGTCGCGCAGGGTGCCGACGATCTCGCCGGCGGGGCCCAGGCGCGCATGGGCCTCGAGCCAGACGCGGCGGTCGTCCTTGCAGATCATGCGCACGCGCATCACCGCCCCGCCCATGCCCTGGATCACCTTGCCGGATTCCAGCAGTTCCTGGTGGTCGGCGGGATCGACGAACTTCAGGGGCGACTGGCCGATGAGGTCGGCGGCGGTCCAGCCGGTCAGGCGGGTCCAGGCGGGATTGACGGTGGCGAAACGCCCTTCGGCCACGACCGCGAACAGGTCATGGGCGTTCTCGAAGAACCATTGCGCGCTCTCGGCCTGGCTCAGAGGCGCGGGCGGCGTGTCTGGCGAGGGCGGCGAGGACATCCCAGCTCCCGGCGGAAGGTGAGGCGGATTGTCGCGACCAAGGGTAAACTTAAGGTTGGCGTCGGCGCGTTGTGCGCGAGAAATCTCGCGCTGGTCGCGTCAGGCGGGGCGAAAATCGCGTCGGCCGCCGCCCGCAAAGAAAAACCCCGCCCGGATCGCTCCGGGCGGGGTCTTCATGTGATCGTTCGCCGGAGCGAAGGGATCAGTAGCGGACGTTCAGCGTCAGCATGGTCTGGCGGGCCGGCGCCGGGTCGGCGTGGTGCACGCCGTTGGTGCGCAGGATGTAGCGCTCGTCCGTCAGGTTCTGGACGTTCAGCTGCAGGTCGACCTTGTCGTTGATCTGGTACGAGGCGAAGGCGTCGTAGCGGGTGTAGGACGGGATGTAGATGCCGTTGGCGCCGCCGCCGGCCCCGCCCTGGTTGCCGCCGAAGGTCTTCGACACGTAGTAGGCGCCGCCGCCGATCGTCAGCGGACGCAGCACGCGATAGGTCGTGAACAGGCTGAAGGTGTTCTTCGGCGTGTTGGCCAGCGGGTCGCCGGTGTTGAGGTGCGGCGTCACGGTAGGCGTGCCGTTGACGGTGGTGATGGTGACCGCGCCGCGAACCAGCTCGCTGTCCATGTAGGTGTAGCCGCCGAACACCTGCCACTTGGGCGTGATCTTGCCGGATACGCCGAGCTCGACGCCCTGAACGCGGGTCTCGCCGACCTGGGCGAAGTCGGTGGCCGCCGGGCCGACCAGGATCTGGGCGTTCTTGCGCTCGGTGCGGAACAGCGCGCCCGACAGGGCCAGCTGGTCGCCGAACAGGTTCCACTTCGCGCCCAGCTCGTAGCTGGTGGTGTCTTCCGGATCGAGGACGGTGGTCGACAGGCTGCCCGAGCCCATGCCGCCCGAACCGTTCTGGTCGCCCGCCGCGATGGTCGGCGGGGTCGAGGAGGTGGCGTAGGAGCCGTAGATGCTGCTCGAGGCGGTCGGCTTGTAGTTCAGGCCGATCTGGTAGTTGACGAAGTCCCAGCTGGTCTTGGGCGCGTTGGTGTAGGTGACCGAGGTGATCACGCCGTTGGTGTTGGTCGAGGCGGCGTTATAGCCCTGGGTCGAATAGTCGTCGTAGCGGACGCCGACGTTCAGCAGCAGCTTCTCGGTCAGCTTGAGCGTGTCGAAGGCGTAGATCGCCGCGGTCTTGGTCTTCGACTGCGAAGCCGGGCCGCGGTTGATCGTGCCGCTCCAGGCGTCGCTGGGGTTCGGCGCGTAGAGACGCGTGCAGTCGCCGGTGCCGGCGCCGGTAAAGCCGACCGGGCAGCTCGAACCGCTGGCGGTGTAGAAGGTGTAGCTGGCGTTGTCGTTCTGCTCGCGGCCGAGCTCGAAGCCGGCGTTGAAGCTGTTCTCCACGGAGCCCAGGTTGAACTTGCCGCTGACGTCGCTGACGAAGGAGATGGTCGTGGTCTCGTTCCAGCGCGACTTGGTGCCGCGCTTCATCCACCACTCGCCGGCCACGAACTGGGCCGCGCCGCCGTCGCCGGGGTTGGTGACGAAGTAGTCGTTCAGCGTCTTGCCATAGCGGAAGGCCTGGCGGACCGAGAAGTTGTCGTTGATCTCGTGACGGACGGCGACCGTGGCGATGTCGGCCTTGGTCTTCATCCAGTCGCGGTCGAGGCCGTAGTAGGCGTCGCGCGAGACGTCGAGAATGCCGCTGGTCGGACGGGTGCGGCTGTCGGTGCCGGCCACGCCCCAGGTGCGCTTGCTGGCCAGCGGGATGCCGTAGTCGGGATCCTGGTCGGTATCCAGGTGATAGTAGCTGAAGGTCAGCTGGGTCGCCGTGTCGATGCCGAAGGCCAGCGACGGCGCGATGCCCCAGCGCTTGAAGTCGACGCTGTCGCGCCCGGGCGTGTCGCCCTCGGTGACCATCAGGTTCAGGCGGAAGGCGGCGTTCTCGCCGAAGGCGTAGTTACCGTCGGCGGTGCCGCGGTAATAGTTGTCGGTGCCGATGGCGGCCGAACCACGCAGGAAGGTGCTGGTCTTGGGCGACTTGCTCGACAGGTTGATGCTGCCGCCGCCCGAGCCACGGCCGCTGTAGACCGAGTCCGGACCCTTGATGACCTCGACCTGTTCCAGGTTGAAGACTTCGCGGGTCTGGCCGCCGGTGTCGCGGATGCCGTCGACGAAGATGTTGTTGCCCGAGGACTGGCCGCGGATGAACGGACGGTCGGCCAGGGGCTGGCCGCCTTCGCCGGCGCCGAAGGTGATGCCCGGCGAGGTGCGCAGGATGTCCTGCAGCGAGGTGGCGGCGGTCTGTTCGATGATCTGGCTGGAGATCACCGTGATCGAGCGCGGCGTGTCGACCAGCGGGGCGGTGTACTTGCCCGACTGCATGTCGGTGGCCTTGCGGGCGTCGACGGCGACGCCGGAGACTTCCTGCACGTCGGCCGCGCCAGGGGCCGTGGCGACCGGCGCGTCGGCGTCGGCGGCGAAGGCGGCGGGCGCCAGGGCGAGACCGGCTACGCCGGCGACGGCGGCGGCGCCCAGGGCGCGGCGAGCTTGGCTGCGAACGCCGGCGGCGGGCGAGGAAGGCTTATGCATCTTGTCGAGAGACCCCAGCTCGGGTCGCGGGGGAGGATCCGCGGCCCCTGTCCTGAAATTGCGAGGCGTTCTTATTTTCGCAATTGCCGGGGTGCAATAATAATCAGTCGCAGGAGGAGCACGGTCGCCGCTGCACGCGACAACCGTGACCATTATGCAACGTATCGCGCCTGTATCAGGCGCCGCGGGCGACGAACCAGCCGTTCCGGAAGCCCTGGTCGGCCTTGCCGTAGATGAAGGGCTCGCCTTCCGGGGTAGTGAAGCGGCCGCCGGCGGCGACGATCAGGGCGTGACCGGCGGCGGTGTCCCACTCCATGGTCGGCCCGTGGCGCGGATAGATGTCGGCCGCGCCCTCGGCGATGCGGGCCAGCTTGATCGACGAGTCCATCGGCGCGCGCAGGGAAAAGCCGTACTGGTCGGCCAGGGCGGTGGCCTTGTCTTCCTTCATGGTGTGGCTGACCAGGGCCAGGGCCTGTCCTTCGGGCCAGGCGCGCGCCCGCACCGGCGTCTCGGCGCCGCTGGGCCCCTCGCGCTTGACCACCCCGCCGTCGGCCGTGAACCAGACCTCGCCGGTGGCGGGGGCGCAGACGGCGCCGGCGACCGGCGCGCCGTTGTCGATCAGGCCGATGTTGACGGTGAAGTTGGGATCGCCGCGCACGAAGGCCTTGGTGCCGTCGACCGGGTCGACCAGGAAGAAGCGCGGGCCGATCTGGTCGGGCGTGCCGTACTCGCAGGCGTGCTCTTCGGAGATGGCGGGGATGTCGGGGTAGCGCTCGGCCAGCAGGGCCAGGATCACCTTTTCGCCGGCCCTGTCGGCCTCGGTCACCGGGCTCTCGTCGGCCTTGCGCACGACGTCGAGCTCGGTCCGCCAGAACGGCAGGATCACCTCGGCGGCGGCCTCGACGATCCTGGCCAGATCGCGACCGATGTCGGCCGGAAGGGGGGCGGAGCTCATGCTTGTCCTCGGGGGTCGTCGCCGACGAAGACCAGTCTCACGACGCGGGCGTCGATCGTCTGCTTGCCGGCCTCTTCGAAATTCACGGTGACGCGATGGCCGGTCACGGACTGCACCTGGCCAAGGCCCCAGTCGGGCTGGCCCGGATGGCGCACCAGCACGCCAGGTTCGAGAAACGGATCCATCACGGCTCCCTGATAGTGCCTGGCGCGCCAAAGTGTGAGCGGTTTTCGGCGCCGTCCGGCGCCGATCTGTGCGCGGCCTGGTTGAACCCGATTTCGCGGCGACGTTTGCCAAAGCCCCAAATCACGCCAAAGATCGCGCCCATGACCGACACCGCCGCCCCCGCCTCGCCCGCGCCCGCCGCTTCGCTGGACGTCAACGGTCCGGATTTCGCCGCCCTGGTGGCCGCGCGCCTGTGTCACGACTTCATCAGCCCGGCCAGCGCCATCGTCTCGGGCCTTGACCTGCTGGAGGATCCCAGCGCCCAGGACATGCGTGACGACGCCATGAGCCTGATCAGCAGCTCGGCCCGCAAGCTGGCCGACCTCCTGCAATTCACCCGCGTGGCCTTCGGCGCCTCGGCCTCCGCCGAGTCCTTCGACTCCCGCGAGCTGGAGCGGCTGGCCCAGCAGGGCGTCTTCGCCCACGTGCGCCCGAACCTGACCTGGGACATCGCGCCGCAGCCGCTGAACAAGGCCGCCTCGCGCGCCCTGCTCAACATCGCCCAGATCGCCGCCAGCGCCCTGCCGGCCGGCGGCGCGGCCACCCTGCGCGCCGTCGTCGCCGACGGCCGCACGGCGATCACCGCCGACGCGGTCGGCCCGCGCGCGCGCCTGCGTCCCGAAGTCCTGGCCGGCCTCAAGGGCGAGCCGCTGGGCGAGGGCCTGGGCGGTCCGTGGGTGCAGGCGGCCTATCTGTTCTCGGTGGTCCGCGCCGCCGGCGGCCAGATCGGCGTCGAGGTCGCCGAGGAACGCGTCAGCATCGCCGCCTGGACGCCGGCGCTCGACTGAACCGTACGTTTTTGCGCGCCGTCACCGCTCCTTAACCCGGATCGGCCAATCCTGTTCGTCTAGGATTTGAAGCGCGTCAGTCGGCGAAACCGCACACACTTTCGCCTGACGCGCTCGCCGATTTGGAGCGCGCCGTGAAGACCTGCCTCGTCGTCGACGACAGCCGGGTGATCCGCAAGGTGGCCCGCCGTGCGTTGGAGGACATCGGCTTCGAGATCGCCGAGGCCGCCGACGGCATGGAGGCGCTGGCCTGGTGTCGCGCGGCCATGCCCGACGCCGTCCTGCTCGACTGGAACATGCCGGTGATGAACGGCCTGGAATTCCTGCAGCGTCTGCGCCAGGAACCGGGCGGCGACACGCCGGTCGTGGTGTTCTGCACGGTCGAGAACAGGGTCGACAACATTCGGCTGGCGCTCGAGCACGGCGCCGACGAGTACATCATGAAGCCCTTCGACGGCGAGATCATCGCCGCCAAGTTCGCCGAGGCGGGCCTGCTATGATCCCCGAGGACATGGACCTGCTGGCGGCGCTGGGCCGCGCCCGCGCCGGCCTGAAGGTCGAGACCGACAAGCACTACGTCGTCGAGAGCCGTCTGGCGCCGCTGGCCCGTCGCGAAGGCTATCCGTCGATCGAGGCCCTGATGGCGGCCCTGCGCGCCAAGCGCGAGGAGCGATTGATCTGGGCGGTGGTCGAGGCCCTGACGGTCAACGAGACCGCCTTTTTCCGCGACCGCGACACCTTCGCCTTCCTGCGCGACGTGGCGATGCCGGAACTGTCGCGCCGCCGCAAGGACGGCTCGGTGCGGGTGTGGAGCGCGGCCTGCTCGACCGGCCAGGAGATCTATTCGCTGGCCATCGCCGCCGACGAGGCGCGGGGCCTGGAGCCGGGCGTGAGGTTCGAGTTCTTCGCCTCCGACCTGTCCGAACGCTGCCTGGAGAAGGCCCAGAGCGGGCTCTACACCCAATTCGAGGTCCAGCGCGGCCTGCCGATCCGGCTGCTGATCAAGCACTTCGAGAACCAGGACGAGACCTGGGCGATCTCGCCGCGCATCCGCCAGGCCGTGCGTTGGCGGCGGATCAACCTGGTGTCGGACCTGTCGGCCATGGGGCTCTTCGACCTCATCGTGCTGCGCAACGTGCTGCCGGGCCTCGACCCGTCGGTGCGCGCGCGGATCATCGAGAGCATGGCCTCGCGCCTGACCGAGGACGGCCTGCTGGTGCTGGGCGAGGGCGAGAGCCTGGCGGGCGTCACCGACGCCCTGCATCCCCTGCCGGGACGCCCGGGCCTGTTCGCCCGTGATCCGGCGTTCCGCGCCGCGGCCGCCTAGATCCTCGCCCGACGCCGACGGCGCGGTACCAGGGTTTCCAGCGTTTCCGAGATCCAGCCGGCCAGCCTCCGTCGCATCGAGGCCGGCGGCTCGGGCGCGTCTGCCATCGCCTTGGACAGCTTGGCGAACAGCAGGGCGGCCGGACCCGGCGCGGCCAGCGCCGCCCGCGCGTCGAGGGCGTCGATCACCTGTCGCGAGATCCGTCGGTAGGGCGCGGCCGGAACCGCGTCGTGGGCGGCCGGCGTGCGGCAGTCGGAGAAGTCGGGCGCCAGGCCGCAACCGGCCCGCAGGGCTTCGCCGATCCTTGTCGCGTAGTCGGGGTCCTGGCCCAGGCGGTCGACGTCGATGACCAGGTCGGCCTGCGGCAAGGCCTTGAGGTAGGACAGCAGGTAGATCGCGAGAAAAGCGGTGAACGAGGTCCGCGACGGGGCCCGCTTCAGCCGCCGACGGACGGCGGCGATGCGCTGGGCCAGCGCGCCGGCCTTGGGCGTCGGCAGGCCCAGCTGCCGGGCCAGAGGCTGCGCCTCGGCGGCTTCCGACAGCAGGACGTACTGGCAGAGCTCGAAATAGGTCGGACGCGGCCGTTTGCGCAGCGAGTGGAACGACAGCCACTGCTGGAGTGGATCGCGGATCAGCACCACGTGAAAGCCGCCGAACCGCCGGCGCAGCCAGTCGATGCGGCCCAGCGTCCGGCAGCAGGCCAGCACCGGCGTCTGGCCGCCGGCCTGGGCGTGACTGACCAAGCCGGCGACATAGGCGGTCTGGGCGGCGTCCTGGGCGCCGGCCGGCAGGAAGTAGTCGTCGAGGGCGAAGCGCGGCTGGTAGCCGGCGACGCCGCCGCCCGGCGCCAGCAGGTCGGCGAATTCGGCGAGATAGGGAACGTCGTCCCCCGGGTGGCGCAGTCCGCTGGCGCGCGGGGTCTCGCGGGCGATGCGTTCAGGCGTCAGGGTCGCCAGCTGCTCGTGCCAGGGCTCGTAATAGGCGCGTACGCCGGGCAGGGCTCGAAAGCGGCTCCAGACATAGGTGCTCGAGCAGCGCCAGCCGCTGTGCACGAAGACCGGGGGGAGGGCGGGATCGGGATGGGCGACCGGGATCGTCATGGCCGCCAGGATCGGCGGCCCGATTGTCTGGCTTATCTCGCCGGCGACAGGAAAAGCGGGACGTTCTTGTCAGGCCTGCAACGCTTGATGCGCGTCCGAGACGCGGCGGCGCCGGTTCGGCGCCATCCTCGCAACAGGTCGATCCTAGACGGCAAAAGGCCCGCCCCTGGTCGGAGCGGGCCCTGCGGTCGGGGCTGGGAGGCCCGTCCTAGTTCTTGGCGTCGCGGGCGGTGTCGGTGACGGCCTTGCCGGCCGACGAGACGTCCTTGCCGGCGCCTTCGACGGTGTTGCAGGCGGCGACGCTGAGGCTGGCGGCGAGAGCGGCCAGGATGACGAACTTGCGCATGAGAGTTCTCCGGGGTTCGCCCTGACGGGCGTCGTGGATTGCCCAGAGCAAACGTGGCCGAGAGGCCTAGGTTCCGGCCTGATGCTGGGGCGGCGGCAGGGCCTGGGGGGTCGGAAACACCAACCGCACAAGGAGGCCGCCCATCGGGCTGGCGTCGAACTTCACCTGGCCGCGCAGCTGGCGGGCGAAGGCGGTCATCAGGGTGCGGCCCACCCCCTCGCCGGGGCCGGCCGGGGCGCCGGGGCCGTCGTCGCCGATGGCCAGCTCGGCTTCTTCGCCGCGCACGAAGAAGTCGACGGTCAGCACGCCGCCGCGCTCGGAGAGGGCGTGCTTCTGGGCGTTGGTGATAGCCTCGACGGCGAACAGGGCCAGCGGCGCCAGGCGGTCCGGATCGATGACCAGCGGATCGGCGTGGACCTCGGTGCGCACCGAGCCCTGGCCGTTGATGTCGCCGGCCAGCAGCAGGGCGGTCAGTTCCTCGAGGAACGGTCTCAGGTCGACGCGCTTGAGGTCGGGGCCCTGGTAGAGGGCGCGATAGATCTGGGCCAGGGCCGTGATGCGCTGGCGGGTGTCGTTCATCGCCGTGCGCGCCGCCGGATCGGTCAGGGCGCGCTGCTGCATGTTCAGCAGCGAGGTGATGATCTGCAGGTTGTTCTTCACCCGGTGATGGATCTCGCGCATCAGCGAGTCCTTCTCGGCCAGGCTGTCGCGCAGCGAGGCGTCGCGCTGGACGATGCCGGCGGCCATGTCGTCGAGGGTCTTGGCCAGTTCGCGGATTTCCGGCGGGGCGCGTTCGGAGGCCTGGACGGGGCGGACGGTGAAGCGGCCCTTGGCGTAGATCGCCGCCACCCGGCGCAGATAGACGATCCAGCGGATCACCTCGCGCTCGGTGGTCCAGAACACCCCCGCGAGCGCCAGGGCGAAGGCCAGCAGCGGCAGCAGCAGGCGCGAGATCGGGCTGAGGGTCGCCCACGAGATCAGGCCGGGAGCGGGCGCCGACAGCACCACGAAGACGTCGTCCTCGACGAGCGGAGCGGCCGAGAACAGGCGGTGGCGCCCCTGCGCGTCCTTGCCTGACCACAGGATCGTCTTCTGGCCGGCCTCGCTCTCTTCGCGCAGGTGCGTGTTCGAGGGGCCGAAAGCGTTGGGGGCGGTGGCCGAGAAGATGGCGCCGCGCGCGTCGGCCAGGCCGATTTCGGCGCCGTCGGGCAGGAAGCGGTTCGCGGTCTGGGGCTTGAGGCTGGACAGGGTCAGGACGGCGGCCATGGCCCCGTCGAACACGCCGGCGGCGTCCTCGGCCCGGACGGCGGTCAGCACCGAGGGTTCGCCCGCATAGACAGCCCCCGGCGCCGGCGCGACCGCCAGGTGGGCGCCGGCCGCCAGATCGAGGAACCAGGGGCGCTGGGCGCGTTCGGGATCGCGCGGCGTGGTGCCGGCGGCGCAGGCCACGCGGCCGTAGGCGTCGAAACGGATCAGGTTGGCGTAGCCGGGCAGGCGCGATTTCACCGCGTCGAGCCGCCGGGCGCACTCCAGGCCGACCGAGCCGGGGCCCAGGGTCTGGAGCAGCACGCCGGCCGCCTCGATGCGGGCCCGGGCCGTGGCGGCGCTGTGGCCGGCGGCGAGCTCGAGGCTCTGCCGCCGGGAGTCGCCGTCGGACCGGAACGCCAGGTAGGACTGCACCACGCCGATGATGAGCACCGGCAGCAGGAAGACCACCAGCGTCAGACCGAGCCGGATCCGGATGGTGCCGACGACCTCCGCCGCGCGGCCGTACACGCGCTTCACCGCTGGGTGCTCAGGCGCTCCGCATCGGCCAGGATGGCGTGCATCGCGTCGCCCGCGGCGCCGCCATCGCGGTCATAGCCGCCCGACTCGAGGATGGCCTGCAAGGCGCGGCGCGCCCGGCTGACGCGGCTTTTCACCGTGCCGACCGCGCAGCCGCAGATGTCGGCCGCTTCCTCGTAGGCGAAGCCGCCGGCCCCGACCAGGATCAGCGCTTCGCGCTGTTCGGGCGGCAGCATGGCCAGGCTCATGCGCAGCTCGTCCAGGGCCACGGGGGCTTCCGGATCGTCCACCGCCACCAGGGTCCGTTCGGCGGCTTCCTGGTCGAGCTGGCTCTGGCGCCAGGAGCGACGCTTCTCCGAATAGAACTGGTTGCGCAGGATCATGAAGGTCCAGGCCTTCATGTTCGTGCCCAGCTGGAAGCTGGCGCGCGCGTCCCAGGCCTTCATCATGGCGTCCTGGGCCAGGTCGTCCGCGGCCGTCGGGTCACCGGTGAGGGTGCGCGCGAAGGCCCGCAGGTGCGGGATGAGGGTGACGAGTTCTTTCTTGAAGATCCCGTCACGGGCCGGATCGATGGGCGATCGGCCGACTTGCGCTTCGCTCATGCTCAACGCTCTCCCGAAGGCTTGTCAGCCTTGCGCAGGATGTCGAGGAATTCGTCCGGGACGGGCTCGTTGACCACCTCGTCGAACATCTGCCGAAGCTTGACGCCGATGGCCTGCTGCCGAAGCCGCGCCTCGTCGAGCGAGGCGGCTCCCTTGCGTTGATCTTCCATGGGTACGTGTTCGATCATGTCCTCGACGCCGGTTGTGCGCAGCGTCCGCCCCCTGCGGCCGAATGTGTAAATGCTGGAGGTCAACGCCACATTCCGCATCGGGTTCCATAAGCTTGAGCATAGACTGCCAAAATTCGGATCGGTGCGGAACCGCCCTCGCGCAGGGCACGTTATGCACTCGACTGAACGGCATAGCTTTGCCGTGACAGAAGGCCTTTTTTGTTTCGAAGACACTCTACGGGAGGGGTCATGAGTCTTCTTGCCCGACTGGCGCCGCACCTGCCTTACGTTCGCCGCTACGCCCGCGCCCTGACCGGGGACCAGACGACCGGCGACCACTATGTGCGGGTGGCGCTGGAGGCGCTGGCCGCCGGCGAGCGCTCGCTCGACGCGGCGCTTTCGCCGCGCGTGGCGCTCTATCGCGTCTTCCACGCCATCTGGCTGTCTTCGGGCGCCCAGCTGGAAGCGCGCCGCGACGATATCTCGGACGACGCCTCGCAGCGTCTGCTGCGGATCGCCCCGCGCTCTCGCCAGGCGTTCCTGCTGACCGCCCTGGAAGGCTTCACGCCGACCGAAGCGGCCCAGATCCTCGATTGCGACTTTGGCGAGGTCGAGCGGCTGATCGCCGACGCCCAGGCCGAGATCGACGCGGAACTGGCGACCGAGGTGCTGATCATCGAGGATGAGCCGGTCATCGCCGCCGACATCGAGGCGCTGGTGCGTGAACTCGGCCACGACGTGATCGACATCGCCGCCACCCGCGGCGAGGCGGTCGACGCCGTCGCCCGCAAGACCCCGGGTCTGGTTCTGGCCGACATCCAGCTGGCCGACGGCTCGTCGGGCATCGATGCGGTCAAGGACATCCTGGCGCGTCTCGACGTGCCGGTGATCTTCATCACCGCCTTCCCCGAGCGTCTGCTGACCGGCGAGCGCCCGGAACCGACCTTCCTGATCACCAAGCCCTTCCAGCCGGAAACGGTGAAGGCGGCGATCGGCCAGGCGCTGTTCTTCCACCCGCGCCGGACGCGCCAGGCCGCCTGACGGCCGGATCGGACCTCGAACGACGAAGGCCCCGGCGAGCGATCGCCGGGGCCTTCTCTTTGGTGCGTTTCCGTCGGGCCTCTGACGGGCCCTTCCCCATTTCCGCGCGGCTAGTGGGCCGGCGCGGTCTGTTCCTGCGGGGCCTGCTTGGGCGAGGTCAGTTCGGTCGTGCCCTGCTGGGCTTCGGCGGGGGTGTTGGCGCCCCTGTTGCCTTCGACCGAGGCCAGCTCGCCCGAGCGCATGCCCCAGCTGCCGAACAGGGCGATGGCGGCCAGCACGATCGAGATCACCAGCACCCAGAAGATGTGGCGGCCCCAGCGGCCCTGGCGGGCGGAAGTGGCCTTCAGGGTCGGCGAATGTTCGGTGTTGATGTCGGTCGCCATGGGCGCCTCCTATTTCGCGTCGTTCCACCCGGCCGGAGCCGTGCGGCCGGCGTCGAGCTGGGCGGCGGCGAAATGCTGGACGGTCCCGACCGCCAGCGCCATGCCCAGCACCGCCACCACGGCGAGCAGGCGTGAACTCCGGGCTTGCCTGCGGCGACGCTGGGTTTCGAAGACCAGTCCGCCATGCGCGGCTTGATAGGCGCGGATCATCACGTCGCTCCCCATTCGCCCCGCGACGTCGCGGGATCACGAGAACAACGTTTCGCGCACGGCGCCGTTCCGGGCGCCTCGCGCATGTCCGGCGACGCGGTTCGCCGGTCAGGCGAAAAATTTTTCGAAAGATCGGGAACGCGGACCGGGGGAGGTCGTTCTATGTCTGCGGAGGCGGCGACGCCCCCCCGACTTGAGGCTGGCGATAGTCAGCCTGCCGTCTCCGCAACCCCCTTTCTGTAGAGCCTCAAGGCGGATCGGATCACCGGCCCGCCTTTTCTGTATGTGCGGCTCAGGACTGGGGCTTGGCCGGTCCTTCCAGGTCGATGCGCACGTCGGCCCGGCGGCGCAGGGGGCGCGCCTCGCCGTCGCGGGTGATCGCCCCGGCGTCGCCGGCCGCGGTCACCTCGAACGACACCTGCCGGAAGCCGACCCGGGCCAGCGCCCCGGTCACGGCCGCGGCGCGCTTTTCCGACAGCGCCAGGTTGGCGTCGGGCGCCCCGACGGCGTCGGCCAGGCCCACGACATGGACGTTCTTGGCCGTGCAGCCCTTGGCCAGGTCGGCCGCGCCGCGCAGCACCTGCCGCGCCTCGCGGGTCACGGCCGCGGAATCGCGCTCGAAATAGATCGACACCGAGAAGTCCTCGCAGGCGGCCGGAACGGCCTCGATCTGCGCCCGTGACTTCGGCCAGGGGCTGCTCGCGCAACCGGCCGCCGCAACTCCGATCGCCGCCATAGCGATCCAAACGCCCGCCTTGCTCATCCGTCGCCCTCTTGTTGCACCCACTGTGTCGTCCTTGCGGACACGGGCCCCTCCGGACATGCCAAAGGCGGCCGACGCGCGCCGACCGCCTTCGAGATCCTGCTTGGACGGGGCCGCCTTAGCGGGGGCTGCCGTCTTCCCAGAAATAACGACCGCTGCGCGAGTCGTAGTAGTAATACCGTCCAGCGCGCTCGTCATAGTACTGGCGACGATTCACGTTGGTCGCGCCGCAGCCGCCGTCCTCGCGGCAGCCCTTGATGGCGCCCGCGGTGCCGCCGATGGCCGCGCCGATGGCCGCCCCGGTCCCTGCGTCGCCCGCGCCGACATTGTTGCCGATCACGGCGCCGGCGAGGGCGCCGAGGGCCGCGCCGCCGGCGGCGTTGCGTTCGGTGTTGCCTGTGGCCGTACAGGCGGTGGCCAGCAAGCCGGCGGCCGCCACGGCGATCACTGTGGTCTTCATCTTGGCTCTCCGTTCGAGCGTGTCCCGGTCACTCAAACGGAGCATGAGCGGCGGAAGTTCCGGGGCGGGGCGCCGGGAACCCCGGCCAAGCGCCGCCGTTTGCTCCGCACGGGGGCCGCTTTCGGCCGCGCCGACGGGAGTTTTTATGCGCGTCGAACTGGTCGCCAACACCGCCTCGGGATCGGTGGGACGCGACGGCCCCGAGAGGGCCGAGGCGATCCTGGCCGAACACGGCGTCGAGGCGACCGTGCACGCCCCGGCCGGCGGCGAGCTCGAGCCCTGCCTCTCCGCGGCCTTGTCGCGAAAGCCCGACGCGCTGTTCGTGCTGGCCGGCGACGGCACCGCGCGGGCCGCCGCGGAGATGGCCGGGCCGGACGGCCCGCTGATCGCCCCGTTGCCCGGCGGCACCATGAACATGCTGCCGCGCGCCCTCTACGGCGAGCGGGCCTGGCCCGAGGCGCTGAAGGCCTGCCTGACCCATGGCGAGGAGCGGATGATCTCCGGCGGCGAGGTTGCCGGACGCCTGTTCTTCGTCGCCGCCATCCTGGGCAGCCCGGCCCTGTGGGCCGAGGCGCGCGAGGCCGCCCGCCAGGGGCGCGCGGACCTGGCCCTGATGCGCGCCCAGCGCGCCCTGCGCCGGGCCTTCTCCAGCCGCCTGCGCTACGTGCTGGACGGCCGGCCCAAGGAGAAGACCGAGGCCCTGACCCTGATGTGCCCGCTGGTCTCGACGGCGCTGGACGCCGACGAGCGGGCGCTGGAGGCCGCCGCTCTCGACCCCACCAACGCCGTCGACATCTTCCGCCTGGGGGTGAAGACCGTCACCGGCGCCTGGCGCGACGACCCGTCGGTCAGCGTCGGCCGCTGCCGGGTGGGCAAGGCCTGGGCCGGAGGGAGAATCCCCGCCATCCTCGACGGCGAGCCGGTGCGGCTGGACGACCACGTCTCGATCCGCTTCCGCCCCAAGGCCTTCCGCGCCCTGGCCCTGAAGGACGGGGCGCCGTGACCGGATCCGTCTTCAAGATGGTCCAGGTCTCCGACATCCACTTCGGCGGCGAGCATCCGGAGGCGGTCGAGGCGGCGGTGGAGTGCATCCACGCCGCGCGCCCGGACCTCGTCATCGGCGCCGGCGACCTGACCAAGGACGGCGCCGATGTCGAGTTCGACGCCGCCCGCGCCTGGTTCGCGCGCCTGCCGCGTCCCCAGCTGCTGGCGCCGGGCAATCACGACAGTCCGTTCAAGGGGCCGGTGGAGGTCTTCGAGCGATTGTTCATGCCCTGGCGGCGCTACGAGGCGCGCTTCGGCGAGCCCGACGGCCTTGCCTTCCGCGACGAGCGGGCGGCGGTGTTCACCCTCAACTCGGCGCG
This sequence comes from Caulobacter radicis, assembly GCF_003094615.1. GTDB lineage: Bacteria > Pseudomonadota > Alphaproteobacteria > Caulobacterales > Caulobacteraceae > Caulobacter > Caulobacter radicis. The sequence goes on from NZ_QDKO01000019.1 coordinate 37,817, forward strand.
TGGAGCGCAGATCCGCTGGAACTGGTCGAAGGGCGCGGTGTCGCGGTCGCAGACCAGGGCGGTGGCCAGGCGGCTGGCGGCCGAGCCGTCCGGCAGGCTGAAGGTGGTGGTCTGCCACCATCCGCTGATCGAGATGATGGGCGGACCGATGACCGCCAGGGTGCGGGGCGGGCAGGCCGCGGCTCTCGCCTTCGCCAACGCCGGCGCCGATCTCGTGCTGACCGGCCACATCCACGCGCCGTTCGTGCACGCCTATCCCTATGCGGGCGGCTGCACCCAGGCGGTGGGCTCGGGCACGTTGTCGGTGCGCGAGCGCGGCGTGCCGCCCAGCTTCAACATCATCGAGGCCGACGAGGCCGAGATGCGCATCACCGCCATGGCCTTCGAGCGCACGGGATTCGTCGTCTGGCGCACCTGGGCGGTGAACCGGCGACCCAACTGCAAGACGCAGGACCCCTGAACGCAAGAAGGGCGGGACCTTGCGATCCCGCCCTTCTCGAGGTCGGCCCTCGGTCGGTTGCTTAGACCGGGTAGGTCCAGGCTTCGCCCTGGCCCTGCGCCGCGGCGTACTGGGCGTCGGCGAAGGCCCAGTTGGGCAGGGCGTCGAACCAGGCTTCCAGGAAGCCCTTACGGTTGTTCTGGTGGTCGAGGTAGTAGGCGTGCTCCCACACGTCGCAGACCAGCAGCGGGGTCACGCCCGGCTTGGTCATGGCGCCGTCGGCGTCGTGGGTCGAGATGAGCGACAGCTTGTCGCCTTCGGCGACCAGCCAGGCCCAGCCCGAACCGAAGTGGCCGACGCCTTCGGCGACGAACTTTTCCTTCAGGCCGGCCAGGCCGCCGAAGGTTTCGTCGATGGCCTTGGCCAGGGCTTGCCCCGGGCCGGCGCTGGCCGGAGCCATGCATTCCCAGAAGAAGGCGTGGTTCCAGGCCTGGGCGGCGTTGTTGAACACCTTGCCCGGGCCGGCGTCGGCGATGACCGCTTCCAGCGAGCGGGCATCGTCTTCCGGCAGCAGGCCGTTCAGCGCGTTGACGTACGCGGCGTGGTGCTTGTCGTGGTGGAAGTGGAGGGTGTTGGCCGAAATGGTCGGCTGCAACGCCTCGTAGGCGTAGGGCAGGTCGGGCAGCTTGAACATGGTCACTCCATGGCGAAACGCCCCCGGAAGATGGGCCGGGGGCGGTTGAAAGCTAGGCGTTCGCGCCGAAAAAACTTCAGCGCTTGGGCGGTTGTCTCGAGGCCATGAAGGCCTGGGCGACGGCCGCGGTAAAGGTCGGGTTCTTGAGCGCGAAGACGCCGGCGGCCAGGGCCGCGCCGATCGACAGGATCGGGCGATCCTTGACGATGTCGACGATGCGCTCGGCGAAGCCGTTGACCTCCGGCGGCGGCGTATGGCGCGCTCGGCTGGCCTCGGCCCGGTTGGCGGCGATCAGCCCTGCCACCGCGACGACGAAGGCGGCCACGGCGGCCACCACCGCGGCCGCTCCGGCCGAGGTGAGGACCGGGGCCAGCACCGCGTACAGCGCGAAGGCGGCGGCGAACACGCTCACGGCAGCGGCCGCGGCGATCGCCGCGGCCGCTGCCAGCGTCATCAGGGTCTTTTCGAAGATCACTTGTTGTGGCTGCGGCTGCCGGCGAGCAGGAGGCCCAGGAGGACGCCGACGCCGAGGCCGGCCAGGGTGGCGGTGATCGGACGCTCGCGGACGCGCTCGGAGACGTACTTCTGGGCGTCTTCCAGCTGCTGGCCGGCGGTGTCGGTATAGGTGCGGCTCTGGGCGCGCAGGGTGTCGAAGCTGTCGACCAGATTCTTTTCCAGGCGCTTGGCGGCGTCGGCGAAGCTGGCCTTGGCGGCGTTGGCGGCCTCGGCGAAGGAGCGTTCGGCGTGCTCGGCGGCCGCGCCAGCGGCGGCCGTCGCCTTGTCGGCTTCCTTCTGAGCGGTGTTCAAGGCGTTCGCGGGCATGTCTCGTCTCCGGTTCGCGGCAGGCTTTGCGGGAAGTGCAGCTGAAGCTGCGTCCCGTCAACGCGGAGCCCGCACGGCCAGTTCCCACCTTAGCGCGACCGGAAAAGCTTCACCACAGGAGATCGCGCTGGAGCAGCCGATCGCCGCTCGCGCCACGCGAGAAGCCGGTCTATGTTCGAATCATGGCGGACGCGGATGCAGAACGAGCATCGGACCAGGAGGCCCGCAGGGTGCGGGCGGCGACGGCTCTGGCCGGCGCGTGGAAGGACGCCGACGACCCGCGCCTTTCGCGCCTGACGCGGCTGGCCGCGCGCCTGTTCGACGCGCCCCGCGCCGCCCTGATGCTGATCGAGCCCGAGCGCATCCGCCTGGCCGGCCGCATCGGGCATGCCGCCGACTCCATCTCCCGCGACGCGCCGCTGGCCGATCTCGTGCTGCGCTGCAGCCGCTCGGCGCTGCATGCCGACGTTTCCGGGACGGCCTTCTTCGCCTGCGCGCCGCTGCGCGACCCGCGCGGCCTGGTGGTCGGCGTGCTGGCCGTCGAGGACGACCGGCCCCGCGCCGGGGTCGAGCCCGGTCTGCTGGAGACGCTTGGCGAACTGGCCGACCTGGCCATCGAGGAGCTGATCCGCGGCGCCGACCAGGCCCGTGCGGCGGCCGAGCGCCTGCTGGACGGCGAGCGCCTGGCCCTGGCCCTGGGGGCCGCGCGGCTCGGCGAGTTCGAGTGGCACGTCAAGACCGACCGCCTGCGGATCAGCGAGCGTATGGCCCGGATCAGCGGCATTCCCGCCGGCGAGATGCCCGCGCAGGAAGGCAAGGCCGTCTGGCCCTACGTCCATCCCGAAGACCGCGAGATCACCCGCGAGGACCTGCGCGCCCAGCTGCGCGAGACCGGCCGCTACGAGGTCGAGTATCGCCGCGCCCAGGGCGTCGACGGCCACGAGCAGTGGAGCCGGGGTTGCGGGGTCATGGTGCTGGACGACGAGGGCCAGCCCGACCTGCTGATCGGCGTGGTGCAGGACATCACCGACCAGCGCGAGGCCGACGAGCGGCGCGACAACCTGGTGGCCGAGCTCGACCACCGCATCAAGAACCTGCTGGCGGTGGTGCAGTCGGTCGCGGCCCAGTCGGCGCGCAAGAGCTCGTCGCTGGACTCCTTCCTCAAGACCTTCGCCGCGCGGCTGAAGTCGATGAGCTCGGCCCACGACCTGATCAGCGCCGCCCGCTGGCGCGGGGCCACCCTGGGCCGCATCGCCGCCGCCGAGCTGGGCGGGCTGGCGCCCAACCAGACCCGCTGGGACGGGCCGGAGCTGTTCCTGACCCCGCGCGCGGCGGCCGCCTTGTCGCTGGCCCTGCACGAACTGGCGGTCAACGCCGTGAAGTACGGCTCGCTGTCGACCGAGACCGGGCGGGTCGAGATCGTCTGGCGGCGCTCGCCCGACGGCGGCTTCAGCCTGGAGTGGCTCGAGACCGGCGGCCCGCTGACCAGCGAGCCGACCACGCGCGGTTTCGGCGCGACCCTGGTCGAGGAGGTGGTCGGGCGCGAGCTGGGCGGCGAGGCCAAGATCGACTACCGCCGCAGCGGCGTCACGGCGATGATCCACGCCGCCGCCTCGGCCCTGGCCGACGCTCCCGAACCCGAACCGGTCCCGGCCGAGCCCGAGCGGATCGTCGAGACCATCGGCGGCGGCGACGACAATTTCCGCGCCGGGGCCATAGCCGGCCTCAAGGTGCTGATCGTCGAGGATTCGCTGCTGCTGGCCATGGAGCTGGAGGCGGGCCTGGAGGACAGCGGCGTCGAGGTCGTGGGCTGCGCGGCCGAACTGGGCGAGGCCCTGTCGATGCTGGAGCTGGGCTTCGACGCGGCCGTGCTCGACGCCGACCTCAACGGCCAGTCCGTGGCGCCCGTCGCCGAGGTGCTGCGCAAGGAAGGCCGGCCGTTCGTCTTCGCCACCGGATATGCCGACAAGGCCGCGCCCATGGGCTTCGACGCCCCGATCGTGCGCAAGCCCTACAACGTCCACCAGATCGCCAAGGCGCTGGCCTCGGTCACAGGGCGGGGGTGAGGGACGCGCGTCCTTCTCCACGAACCTTGGTCGTCATCCCGGGCGAAGGGCCGAGAAGCGGGCCGTAGACCCGGGACCCAGGGGACTGGGCGCTGTTTTCTGGTTCACTGCCCCATACGCTCGCCGGCGCATTGCGGCGGCCCCGGGGTCCCGGCTCTTCGCTGCGCTTCGGCCGGGATGACGGGCTTTAGTGCGGGAGAGTAGGGATGCGCCCTACTTCCGGATCCGCATCAGGCATTCCTGCGCCACCGAAGCCACCAGCTTGCCGTCGCGGCTGAACATCTGGCCGCGCACCAGGCCCCGGCCCTGCGAGGCGCTGGGGCTGTCCTGCGAGAACAGGGTCCAGTCGTTGAAGTCGAAGGGGTGGTGGAACCACATGGCGTGGTCGAGGCTGGCGGCCTGCAGGCCCGGCGTCGTCCAGATCAGGCCGTGCGGGCGCAGGGCGCTTTCCATGAAGGCCATGTCGGACGCATAGGCCAGGGCGGCCTGCTGCATGCGGATGTCCTCGCCCAGCGGGGCGACGGCGCGCATCCAAACCTGCTTCTCGCCCGACTTCTTGACCGGGGCCACGGGGTTCTGCGGATCGATCCAGCGCAGGTCGACGGGGCGCGGGCGCTCCATGAAGGCCAGCATCTTGGGATGGATCTGGTCGCCCAGGCTGCGCAGGTACTCGGCCTCGGTCGGCAGGGTCTCGGGCGCGGGAACGTCGGGCGCCTCGAACTGGTGCTCCAGGCCCACTTCCGGCGTCTGGAACGAGGCGGCCAGGTTGAAGATCTGCTCGCCGTGCTGGATGGCGGCCACCCGGCGGGTGGTAAAGGTGCCGCCGTCGCGAGCCCGCTCGACCTCGTAGAGCACCGGGGCGTTCACGTCGCCGGGGCGGATGAAGTAGGCGTGCAGCGAGTGGCAGACCCGGTCGCCGACGGTCTGGTAGGCCGCCGTCAGGGCCTGGGCGATGACCAGCCCGCCGAAGATGCGCGGAAAGCCGTCGTTGGGGCTGACGCCCCGGAACAGGTTCACCTCGATCGGTTCGAGGGTCAGGATCTCGGCGAGGTTCTCGGGCGTCTGCATGGTGCGCTGCGATAAGCTTCACGGACGGCCAGGGCAAGGCTGCCCATAACGTCAGCCTTGCGCCGCATGGTCGCGGCTCCCATCCTTCGGAGCATGCCGCCTATCGTCCATCACCCCGCCTTCCGGGCCGAAATGCCGCCCGGGCACCGCTTCCCGATGGACAAGTTCTCGCGCTTGGCCAGCCTTCTGGAGGCCGAAGGGCTGCCGGGGCCGGCGGGCTTCCACAAGCCGGAGTTCGCATCGCTCGACGTGCTGCGCCTGGCGCATGCCGACGACTATGTGCGCGGCGTGGTCGAACTGTCGCTGCCGCCCGACATCGTGCGGCGCATCGGCATGCCCAACAGCGAAAGCGTCGCGACCCGGGCCCGCGCGGCGACCGGCGGCACGATCCTGGCCGCGCGGCTGGCGCTGGAGCATGGGATCGCCTGCAACACCGCCGGGGGCAGCCACCATGCCGAGGCGGCTTCCGGCGCGGGTTTCTGCGTGTTCAACGACGTGGCCGTCGCCGCGCGGCTGCTCCAGGCCGAGGGGCGCGTCTCCCAGGTGCTGGTCGTCGACCTCGATGTCCACCAGGGCGACGGCACGGCGCGGATCTTCGAGGACGATCCCAGCGTCTTCACCTTCTCGATGCACGCGGAAAAGAACTTCCCGCACCGCAAGGCCGCCGGCGACCTCGACGTCGAACTGCCGGACGGGACCGACGACGGCGCCTACCTGGACCGTTTGGACGCGATCCTCCCCGACCTGATCGCGCGGGTGGATCCCGACCTCGTCTTCTTCAACGCCGGGGTCGATCCGCATACGGACGACAAGCTGGGGCGACTGTCCCTGACCAACGCCGGCATCGCCGCCCGCGAGGCGCGGGTGCTGGGCGCGTGCCTTGAGCGAGAGATTCCCGTCGTCGGCGTGATCGGCGGCGGCTACGACCCCGACATCGACCGCCTGGCCGACCGCCACGCCATACTGCACCGCACCGCGGCGGCTCTGGCGGCCACGAAAAAGGGGCGGCCCGTCGCCGAGCCGCCCCTTCCTCGCGCGATCTGAGACGCGGCCCTAGAAGGCCGTCCGCAGGCTGAGCACCGCCGCGCGCGGCGCGCCCACATAGGCGTAGGTGCGCGCGTAGCCCGGATCGCCCGGGGTGGCGCTGGTCTGGGTTCCCGACAGGTTGCCGTAGTAGAACTTGTCGAAGATGTTGGTGACGTTGAGCTGGAGGTACGACTTCTTCCAGCCGTCGCCGCCCAGGTCGTAGCGGACGTCGGCGTCCCACACCGTGTAGTGCGGCAGCTTCTGGTCGTTGACGTCGGTCATGTACCGCTCGCCGATGAACTTGCCCTGCACGCCGATCTGGAACTTGCCGATGTCATAGGTCAGGCGGCCGGCGAAGGTCCACTTGGGGGTCTCCACCACCTGCTTGCCGGCGGTGTCGGCATAGGTGGCCAGACCCGTCGTCGAGCTGTAGCTGACGGCCAGGTCGTCCTGCAGCTTGGCGTCGGTGTAGGCCATCGAGCCATAGATCGTCAGGCTGTCGTCCAGGCGCCACTGGGCCTGGGCGTCGAAGCCCTGGATTTCGACGTCGCCGACGTTGCGGTCGATGTAGGTGCCGTCGTTCTGGTCGACCGTGGTGACGATCCGGTTCTGGATGTTGGTGTGGTAGACGCTGGCCGAGGCCATCACGGTCGGCGTACGGAAGCGGTAGCCGACCTCCACAGTCTGGCCGGTTTCCGGCTCGACATTGCCCAGGGCCCCGGTGCTGGTCAGGGTGTAGAGGTTGTCGACCTTCGGGGCCGACATCTGCTCCGAATAGCTGCCATAGACCGAGTGGTTGGCGCCGATGCGGTACGACAGGCCCACGTTCGGCAGCACGTCGTCATAGCTCTTCTTGGCCGAGAACGGCGAGAAATAGGTCGCGCCGTTGACGGTGACGACCGAGGCCACCGCGCCCTCGGCCTTGGCGGCCGTGGCCGTCGGGGTCATCGACGAGCAGTAGTAGGTGGTCGAGCCGGCGCGCGAGTAGCAGTATTGGTTCAGCTCGCGATCCAGCGTGGGCAGGCGCACGCCGATGTTGGCGACCAGCTTCTCGTCCAGGAACTCGCCGCGGTACTCGACGCTGAACTGGTTGAAGGTGGCCACCGAGCTGCGGTTGCGCTTCTGGGCGATGTCGCCGGCGGCGGTCTGGACGGCCACGCCGTAGCCGTCCTTGCCGCTGAACACGTCGGTCGGGTCGCCGTTGCTGTTGAGGGTGCTGTATTCGCCGGTCTGGCGGGTGTGGGCCTCGTCCCAGGCGTAGGCGAAGCGCACGCGGTGGTGATCGGCCACGTCCCAGATCAGCGAGGTGTTCAGGCCCCAGCGGCGGGTGTTGGTGTTGCTGGGCGAATAGACCAGCACGGTGTCGCCCGTGTCGCCGTCGCCGTTGAGGTCGACGCCCACGCCGGCGCTGTTCTTCAGCTGGATCGAGGTTTCCGACAGGCTGGTCGAGCCGCCGCCGTTGGCCAGGGTGTAGTTGAACGACGGATCGACCGTCAGCTTCAGGTTCGGCAGCAGGGTGAAGCGCGACTGGCCGCGGATGGTGCCGGTGTTCGACGGGTTGATGCGCAGGCCGTAGTAGCTCGACGTGCCCGGCGTGGTGCTGAAGTCGTAGTCCTCGCCGTAGGTCGCCACGTCGCCGGCCACCGAGGCGTCGGCGTTGGTCAGGTAGGGCGCGTAGTAGCTGCTGTTGCGGTTTTCATTGTAGTTGAAGTTCAGCGCCAGGAAGTCGCCTGGCTTGGCCAGGTCCTGCTCGATGCGGGCGTTGACCTGCTTCTTCTCGAGCGTGCCCGGACCCTTGAACTTGTCGTACTTCTGCCAGCTCCCGGCGATCCAGGCGCGCGTGCCCAGCGGGCCGAACTCGCCGGTCTGCAGCAGGGCGAAGGCGCGGCGGAAGTTGTCGGTGCCGACGCCGGCCTTGGCGACCACGCCGAAGTCCTTGGTGGCGCGCAGGGTGGTGTAGTTGATCACGCCGGCGGTCGAGGAGGCGGTGACGGAGTCGGCGTCGGTCGAGCCGGTGTTGACGTTGGCCTGCTGGATCAGCTCGGCGTCGACCTGCTGGTTGGAATAGATGGCGTAGTTGCCGCCGTCGTTCAGCGGCACGCCGTCGACCAGGAAGCCGATGTGGGCGCCGTCCTGGCCGTGCAGGCGGATGCTGCCGCCCGACGAGCCGTAGGGGTCGCTGTTGGTGAACACCAGGCCCGGCACCAGGTTCAGCGACTGAAGCACGGTCTGGCCGTCGGCCTGACGGTTCAGGAACTCGTTGGTGACCGTATACTTACCCTTCGGCGCCGTCTCGGCGACCATGGTCCCGTCCATCGTCTTGGGGCTCGAAGCGGCGGTGACGACGACGGTGTCGAGTTCGGTGGTGGCGGTCGATTGGGCGTAGGCGCCGGCGGCCGAAAGCAGGCCGCCGAACAGCGCCGTCGTGGCCAGGCAGGCCAGCTTGGTTCTGTTCATCTCTAAGAATATCCCCTTGTCCGCAACAACTCCGCCGATATGCGAAGTAAAATCCTGCGGAAGCGGGATTTTTAGAGATCGTAATTCAATGTTTGATGACGATATTGGAGCGATTATAGGGTCGGAAATCGACGATATCGCTGCAAGTTCGCTGCAAAGGCAACGTTCTGATATCTACCGAAACAAGTAAGTTTCGAATTCTTTCCGATCTATTCTTTGGTGAATGATTTCGCCAGGCGCCATGCTCCGCCGGGATCGGGCCGGCGGAGCTACGCGGCGTTCACTTAGAAGCTCGGCGAGATGAAGCCGGCGATGACGACGAGGGGAAGCACGGCGAGCACCAGGCTGGCGAGCGAAGCGAAAGCGTTGTTCGAGAAGGTCATTGGTCTAGTCCCTGAGTTGTTGGCCCGGCGCGACGTCCGCGTCCGGTGAAAAGAGGTATAGGCGGGGCCAGGGACGAACACCCGTTACCTTTGCGTCATGACGCCATTTTAAGAAACTATCAGACCTGTAATGCGCATTACATTGGATTAATGTTGGCGATGTTCGCACTATCAGCGAAAATTATTGCCCAGTCTGCCGGTCGGGCGGCGGGCGCGCCTTGCGCCGCGCCGCCGCAACCGGGGGAGGATCAATCCTCGGCCCCGGTCAGCAGGAAGTGGCCGCGCAGGGCCGCGATCGGGGCCGCGCGCTGCTCCTGCCAGGCCTCGACATGGACGTTGGCGATGCGGCGGCCGACCTTCTTGATCTGGGCGCGGGCGTAGGTGGTCAGCGGTCGGCCCGAGCGCAGGTACTCGATGGAGACGTCGATGGTGCGCGGCTGGCGCTTCAGGGTCTCGGCGATCGACAGCTGGGCCAGGGCCGTCATCTCCATGAAGGCGCCCAGCACGCCGCCGTGGATGGCCGGCAGCATCGGATTGCCGACGATCTCGGGCGAGAACGGCAGGATGGCGGTCATCTCGTCGCCGGCCAGCTCGGCCTTCATGCCGATGAAGCGGGCGTAGGGAATGGCGCCGAGCACGGCGACCAGGCGATCCTGGGCTTCGCTCATTGGCCGCCCTCCTTCTTGCTTTCGCCCGGCTTGCTGGAGCCTGGCGGCTTGAGGTTGGCGCCCGCCCTCTTGCCGGCGCTGGAATCCAGCATGAACGCGGCCTGGGCGGCGGCGATCGGGTCTTCGGGGTCGGTCTCGTAGGCCACGGCGCGGACGAAGGCGACCGAGCGGGTCAGCTTGTAGCAGTGGGCCCGGGCCAGGATGTCCTTTCCCGGCTCGGCCGGCCGCATGTAGTCGATACGCAGGTCCAGCGTGGCGATCGAGGTCCAGCTGGTCATGGCCGCGTGCACCGCCTGCCCCGAAGCGTGGTCGAGCAGGGTGGTGACCACGCCGCCGGCGATGACGCCCGTTTCCGGGTCGCCGACCAGTTCGGTGCGGTAGGGCGCCTTGAGGATGGCGACGCCGTCGCCGATCTCCAGGGTGGAAAAGCCCAGGGCCTTGGCCTGGGGGCTGCCCTCGTTCATCGCCTTGGCGATGAGGCGGTGCTGTTCGCCGATATCCGTCTCGCTCATGCCGCTCTCTAGTCTTGGAGGGATAGGCTTACAGGATCGCGCGTTGTCTTATCCAGCCGTGATCAAGCCCCAGGATCTTCTCTGTCCGAAGCCCGGAGGGCTCTACTGCCCGCCCGGCGACTTCTACATCGACCCGGTCCGTCCCGTGGACCGGGCGGTGATCACCCATGGCCATTCCGATCACGCCCGCGCCGGCCACGGCATGGTGGCGGCGACGCCGCAGACCCTGGCGATCATGGCCGAACGCTATGGCGAGGATTTCACCGGCCAGCGCCAGGCGGTTCCCTACGGCGAGAGCTTCACCCACAACGGCGTCGAGGTGAGCCTTGTCCCGGCCGGCCACGTGCTGGGCTCGGCCCAGGCGGTGGTGCGCTGGAAGGGCCTGACCATCGTCGTCTCCGGCGACTACAAGCGCCGCCGCGATCCCACCTGCGCGCGGTTCGAGCCCGTACCCTGCGACGTCTTCGTCACCGAGGCGACCTTCGGCCTGCCGGTGTTTCGCCATCCCGACGACAAGGGCGAGATCGCCGCCCTCCTGAAGTCGGTGGCGCAGTTCCCCGAGCGCGCCCACATCGTCGGCGCCTACGCCCTGGGCAAGGCCCAGCGGGTGGTCAGGCTGCTGCGCGAGGCCGGCTGGGACCGGACGATCCACGTGCACGGGGCGATGGAGCGGCTGAACCGCCTCTATGAAGCCCATGGCGTCGATCTGGGGCCCCTGGAGCCGGCGACCACCGAGCGCGGCAAGGCGGGCGACTTCGCCGGCTCGATCATCGTCGCCCCGCCCTCGGCCCTGGCCGATCGCTGGAGCCGCCGGTTTCCCGATCCCGTCGACTGCTTCGCCAGCGGCTGGATGCGGGTGCGGGCGCGGGCCCGCCAGCGTGGGGTCGAGCTGCCGCTGATCATCTCCGACCACGCCGACTGGGACGAGCTGACCGACACCCTGGCCGAGCTGCGCCCCGGCGAGGTGTGGATCACCCACGGTCGCGAGGAGGCCCTGGAGCGGTGGTGCGAGCTGGAAGGCATCCCCGCCCGCGCCCTGCGCCTGGTGGGCTATGACGAAGAGGACGGCGAGTAGTGCGCGCCTTCGCCCATCTTCTCGACCGCCTGTCGCTGACGGCCTCGCGCAACGCCAAGCTGACCCTGATCGAGGGCTTCCTGCGGGGCACGCCCGATCCTGACCGCGGCTACGCCCTGGCGGCCCTGACCGGGGCCCTGTCGTTCGACGCCGCCAAGCCGGCCTTCATCAGGAAGGCGGTCGAGGCGCGAATGGACGCCCAGTTGTTCGCCTGGTCCTACGACTATGTCGGGGACCTAGCCGAGACCGTCGCCCTGGTCTGGCCGGCAAGGCCCGGCGCCAATCGCGAGCCGGAACTGTCGGAAGTGGTCGAGGCGCTGAAGGCGACCTCGCGGACGCAGGCGCAAGCGCTGATCGAGGGCTGGCTCGACGCCCTGGACGCCGACGGCCGCTGGGCGCTCTTGAAGCTGATGACCGGCGGGCTGCGGGTGGGGGTGTCCTCGCGGCTGGCCAAGCAGGCCTGCGCCAATCTGGGCGGCGCGCCGATCGGCGAGATCGAGGAGGTCTGGCACGCGATCGAGCCGCCCTATGGCGACCTCTTCGCCTGGCTGGAGGGGCGGTCCGATCGGCCTTCGCCGGATGCGCCGGGCCGCTTCCGGCCCGTCATGCTGGCCCAGGCCATCGACGAGGCGGTGGATTTCGCAAAGCTCGATCCCGCCGACTACGCCGCCGAATGGAAGTGGGACGGCATCCGCGTGCAGGCGGTCAGCGAGCGCGGCGAGCGGCGGCTCTACACCCGCACCGGCGACGACATCTCGGCGACCTTTCCCGACGTGCTGGAGGCGCTCGATTTCGAGGGCGCGCTGGACGGCGAACTGCTGGTCATGCGCGATGGCGCGATCGCCAGCTTCGGTGATCTGCAACAGCGGCTGAACCGCAAGACCGTCGACGCCAGGCTGATGGGGGCCTACCCGGCCGGGATTCGCGCCTACGACCTGTTGCTCGATGGGGAGGAGGATCTGCGGGGGTTGCCCTTCGTCCGGCGACGCGAGCGGCTGGAGGCTTTCGTGGAGCGACTGTCGACGACGCGCATCGACCTGTCGCCGCTCCAGCCGTTCGAGACCTGGGAGGCGCTGGCCGCCCTGCGGGCCGAACCTCCGTCCGGCGACCCGGCCATCGCCGAAGGGCTGATGCTCAAGCGCTGGGACAGCGCCTACGAGCCGGGCCGCCCCAAGGGGCCGTGGTTCAAGTGGAAGCGCGATCCCCATCTGGTCGACGCGGTGCTGATGTACGCCCAGCGCGGCCACGGCAAGCGGTCGAGCTTCTATTCCGACTACACCTTCGGCGTCTGGCGCGAGGATGAGACCGGCGATCGCAAGCTGACCCCGGTGGGCAAGGCCTATTTCGGCTTCACGGACGAGGAGTTGAAGCAGATCGACAAGTTCGTCCGCGACAACACCATTGAGCGGTTCGGGCCGGTGCGCTCGGTGCGGGCGGACCTGGAGTTCGGTCTTGTCTTCGAGGTGGCGTTCGAGGGCCTGCAGCGCTCGACGCGGCACAAGTCGGGCGTGGCCATGCGCTTTCCGCGGATCAACCGCATCCGCTGGGACAAGCCGTCGCGCGAGGCCGACGATTTGATCACCTTGGAACGGATGCTGGACTGAAGGCGGCGCCCTGCGGCGCACGACCTTCGAAAACGTCGGGCGGCGATGCCCCCTTGTGCGTGGCTCACGCTCCGCTAAGGCGTTGTTCGGCCATGGGAGCGATGGTTCGCCCCGCGTGGGCGCATGTGGAGCAGATCGTGAAAACCTTGTCTGGTCCGGTCGCCGAGGTCCTGAAGGCCTGCCGTTCGCATTTCGTGGCCACGGCGGTGTTCAGCGCCCTGCTCAACCTGCTCTACCTGACGCCCACCTTGTTCATGTTGCAGGTCTACGACCGCGTCGTGCCCACCGGCGGCCTGCTGACCCTGTTCTATCTGACGATAGCGGTGATCCTCGCCCTCGCCACCCTGGCGGGGCTCGACATGATCCGCGCCCGGCTGATGACCCTGGCGGGCCTGCGGCTCGACCGCCTGTTGGCGCCGGTCATCCTCCGGCGACTGATCGTCACCCGCGCCGGGTCCGCCCAGGGCATGCGGGACTTTGACCTTCTGCGCCAGGCGCTGTCGGGACCCACGGCCCTGGCCGTCCTCGATGCGCCTTGGATCCCGATCTACCTCATCATCGCCTTCGCGCTTCATCCCGCGATCGGCGGCATGGCCCTGGCGGGCGCGGTCGTCCTGTTGTTTCTGGCGGTCCTGAACGAGCGCGCCACGCGGGTTTCCTCCAAGGCCTCCCTGGAGGCGCAGGCCGCCGCCTATGCCGCCCAGGACGCCGCCGCCCGCAACGCCGAGGTCGTGCGATCCCTGGGCATGGAGCGGGCCATGGAGGCGCGCCAGCTGGACCAGCGCGCCGCGGGCCTCGACATGGCCGCGCGGACCCAGATGGCGGGCGGCGCCTATTCGGCCGCCATCAAGTTCGCGCGCCTGACCTTGCAGTCCCTGGCTCTCGCGCTCGGCGCCTGGCTGGCTGTCGAGCGGCAGATCTCGGCCGGCGCGATCATCGCGTCCTCGGTGTTGATCAGCCGGGCCTTGCAGCCCGTCGAGCAGATCGTCGGCGCCTGGGGCCTCGTCAGCCAGGCCCGCAATTCGTTCTCGAACATCATCTCCCTGCTGGATGCTTCCGGCGATCGTCCCGCCGGCACCGCCCTGCCGGTTCCCGACGGCGACGTGCGGCTCGAACAGATCGTCGTCCGGGGGCGCGAAGGCCAGCTGCTGCTGCGCGGCGCCTCCCTGCGCCTCGTGCCGGGCGAGATTCTTGGCGTCCTGGGCCCCAGCGGCGCGGGCAAGACCACCTTGGCCAGGGTCGCCGCCGGCGCCCTGACCCCGGATGCGGGGACCGCGCGCATCGATCAGGCCAACTATGCCGATTGGGAGCCCGATCGCCTGGGCCGCTTCATCGGCTATCTGCCCCAGGATCCGTCGCTGATGGCCGGTTCCGTGCGCGACAACATCTCGCGCTTCGCCGGCTGGATCGGGGACGATGCGGCCCTGATCGACGCCGAGACCGTCAATGCGGCCAAGGCCGCCGGGGCGCACGAACTCATCCTGCGGCTGCCGCACGGCTATGACACCGAGCTGGGTGTCGGCGGGCGCGGCCTCTCGGCCGGTCAGGCCCAGCGCATCGCCCTGGCCCGCGCGCTCTACGGCGCGCCGCCGGTGCTGGTTCTCGACGAGCCCAACTCAGCGCTCGACGCCGACGGCGAGACCGCGCTGGCCAACGCCCTGGTCGATGCGCGCCGTCGCGGCTGCGCGATCATGATCATCGCCCATCGCAGCGGCATCCTGGGCGTCGCCGACCGGCTGGCGGTCCTGCGCGACGGCCAGATCGAACGGATGGGCGCGCGCGACAAGGTGATCGCCGCCCTCAACGCCGCGACCGCCGCTCCCAAGCCCAAGGTGGTCAAGCCATGAGCCGCTCGCTGACCGTGCCCGCCCGTTCGCCCCGCGTCATGTCCGACGATCCGAGGCGGACGATCACCCTGGGCTATGTGATCGCCGGCCTGTTCTTCGTCGGCTTCCTGGGCTGGGCCGCGCTGACGCCGCTCGACGCCGGCGCCTACGCGCCGGGATCCATCGTCGTGGCCGGCAATCGCCAGGCCGTGCAACACCGCGAGGGCGGCGTGATCACGGCGCTCAAGGTGCAGGAAGGCCAGCTGGTCGGCCGCGGCCAGCCTCTGGTCGAGATTTCCGGCAGCGAGATCAAGGCCGCCGAGCGTGGCCTGGCGGGCGAGGTCCTGACCCTGCTGGCCCAGCGCGCGCGCCTCGTGGCCGAGCGTGACGACCGGGCCTCCTTCGCCGCGCCGCCCGAGTTCGCTTCGCTATCGGCGGGCGATCGCCTGCTGGCGGGCGAGGCCATGAAGTTGCAGCAGCTTCAGTTCCGGACGCGTCGACAGGCGCTGGACACCCAGCGCGGGGTCTTGGGCCAGCGCGTGCTCCAACTGTCCGAGCAGGCCGGCGGGGCCGAACGGCAGTTGAAGGCCAATGTCGACCAGCAGGGGCTGATCCAGGAGGAGTATCAGGGCGTCAAGGAACTGGCCGACAAGGGCTATGCGCCCAAGACGCGCCTGCTGGCCCTGAAGCGCGCCGAGGCCTCGCTGGAGGGCGAGAACGGCGCCCACCGCGCGCAGATCGCCCGCTCGCATGAAGCCGTGGGGGAAACGCGGCTACAGATCATCTCGCTGAACAGGCAGCGCGCCGAGGAAGTGGCCGGCCAGCTGCGGGACGTCCAGGTTCGCCTCGACGACCTCCAGCCCAAGTGGATCGCCGTCCGCGAACAGCTGGCGCGAACCGTGATCCGCGCTCCGGCGGGCGGCAAGGTGGTCGGATTGACGGTCTTCACCGTCGGCGGGGTGATCGCGCCGGGCCAGACCCTGATGGAGATCGTGCCGCAAGACCGGGAACTGCTCATCCAGGCCCAGATTTCGCCGGCCGACGCCGACGACCTGCGCGCCGGGCAAGAGACGCAGGTGCGCTTCACTTCGCTGCACGAGCGGAACCTGCCGATCCTGAAGGGGGTGCTGACCAAGCTGTCGGCCGACAGTTTCACCGACGAGAAGACCGAGGCGCGCTACTTCCGCGCCGAGGTGGAAGTGCCCGCCCAGGAGATGGCCAAGATCACGGCCATTCGCGGCGCCCAGGCGGGCATCCAGCCGGGTCTGCCCGTTGAGGTGATCGTGCCGCTGCGGCGTCGCACGGCGTTGGACTACATGGTCGAGCCGCTGCTGCAGACCTTCTGGCGGGCAGGGCGCGAGCATTGATCCAGCGATCGCGCCGGGATGGCCCTAGTGGGCCATGTCCGGCGCGCCGCCGCCTTGGCCGGTCTGGAACAGCCTGCCCTTCTCGGTGACCAGCACGGCGATCAGGCCGGCCAGGCCGAAGCCGAAGAAGCCCAGGGTCAGCGGGCCGACGGTGCCGTCGAACAGCTGCCCGATCAGGAAGCCGCCCAGGGCCCCGCCGATGGTGGTCACGAAGCCCTGCAGCGAAGCGGCCGCGCCGGCGATGTGGCCCAGCGGCTCCATGGCGATGGCTCCGAAATTCGACATGACGAGGCCAAAGCAGAACATCATGCCGCCTTGCAGCAGGGCGAAGGTCCACACCGTTTCGTGCTGGGTGTGGGCGACGACGGCGTGCACGCCGGCGAAGGCGATGAAGCCCAGCAGGGCGGCGTGCGAGACCTTGCGCATGCCCAGGCGCTCGACGATGCGGGCGTTGACCAGCGAGGCCAGGGCGATGCCGCCGGCTATGCCGGCGAAGATCAGGGTGAACCACTCGCCCGCGCCCAGGGCGTCGACGAACACCTGCTGGGCCGAGTTGATGAAGCCGAAGAGGCCCGCCAGCACCAGGGTGGCGGCGATGGTGTAGCCCATGGCCACCCGGTCGGTCAGGGCCGTGCGGAACGCGCCCAGGATCGCGCCGGGCGAGATCGGGGTGCGGTCTTCGGGGTGCAGGGTCTCGGGCAGCTTCAGGGCGGTCCAGGCGATCACGGCGGCGCCGAACACGGCCATGACGCCGAAGATCCAGCGCCAGGGGGCGACCAGCACGATGGCCTGGCCGATCGACGGGGCGACGATCGGCACGGCCAGGAAGACGATGAACGACAGCGACATGACCTGGGCCATGCGGCGGCCCGAATAGCAGTCGCGGACGATGGAGACGGCCAGCACCCGCGTCGCCGCCGCGCCGACCCCGGTCAGGGCCCGGGCGACCAGCAGCATCTCGAACGAGGTGGTCAGCGCGCAGGCCAGGCTGAAGAGCACGTAGAGGGCCAGGCCCGCCAGCAGCACCGGCTTGCGCCCGTAGCGGTCGGCCAGCGAGCCATAGGCGATCTGGGCCGCGCCGAAGCCCAGCAGATAGGCGGTGATCACCCATTGGCGCTGGTTGTCGGCGGTAAGGCCGAGGCTGGCGCTGATCTGCGGCAGGGCCGGCAGCATGGAGTCGATGGCCAGGGCGTTGGTGGCCATCATCGCCGCGATCAGGGCGACGAACTGGGCGAAGCCCATGCCGGCGTGCGGCGAGGCCTGCTGCTGTGTGGTCTGCTGGATGTCCCTGGGCATGACGCGCTCTTTCTTCGGCCGTGGACGCGCGAGGCGCCGGCCGGCGCGAAACGCAACGCGCGGCATATAGGCCGACGAGACCCGCGCGCCAACCGCGCGGGCTCGCCTACTGGGCCATCTGGAACTGGATGCTCACCGTCTGGCCCTCGCCGACGCGCGAGGCGCCTTCCTGCGACTGGCCGACGCTGGCCACCCGCAGCAGGGGCTGCGAACCGGGCTGGCCGGCCGGGGCGTTGCGCAGGGCGCCGAGCACCGGCTGGGCGGCGGTCAGGGCCTGGTGGAAGGCCGCCGAGCGCGCCAATGACAGGGCCGCGGCCTTCTGGCCCTCGGCGGTGAAGGCGTCGAGATTGGTCTGGCTGATCACGTTGACCAGGGCCAGCTTGGCCTCGCCTTCGGGGCAGGTGGTCGACGTCGCGCCGCCATAGGAAAGGCACGGCAGGCGCCTGGCCAGCGAGGCGGCGACCTCGCCCGCGATCTTGCGGCCCCCCGCCGACAGGGTCGACGAGCCGGGCTCGAACAGCACATCGGCCGAGAACGACAGGGCGCCGCCCGAGCTGTCGCCCACCAGGGGCGCGCCGGCGTCGCGCAGATCGGCGTCGAGGAAGCCCATCAGCGTCTTCTGGGCGTCGGAGGCGGCGATGGCCAGGCCCGAGGTCTTGGTCGGCGGCGCGTAGGAGAAGCAGCGGCGATCGCTTCCGGCGCCGCCGATCACCGTCTCGGGCACGCACAGCACGCGGGCCTTCTCGTCGATCTCGACGGTGACGTCGCGGGGCGTCAGGGCCGTG
Source organism: Caulobacter radicis (assembly GCF_003094615.1). GTDB lineage: Bacteria > Pseudomonadota > Alphaproteobacteria > Caulobacterales > Caulobacteraceae > Caulobacter > Caulobacter radicis. Next base: position 55,905 of record NZ_QDKO01000019.1, read on the forward strand.
GCCGTCTGCAGCAGCGCGGCGGTCTCCGGATGCCTGGCCTCGGTCAGGGCCTTGGTCGACTGCCGAAATTGCAGGGCGAAATAGCTCAGCATGATGATGAAGATGAAGATCACCCCCACCATCATGTCGGTCATCGAGACGTAGTAGCTTTCGCCTTCCTCGAGGTCGGGCGTTCGGCGCCGGCGGGCGCGGGCCAGGCCCGCCATCAGGCCAGGCTCGGCGCGGCCGGGACCTGGCGCGGGTGCGCGCCGGCGCCAAGGGCGGCCTCGATGCGCGACAGCACCGCCAGCTGCTCGAGCATCACCTTTTCGGGCGGGGCGAAGCGCACGCAGCCGTCAAGCAGGGCGAAGAAGTGAGCTTCCAGCGCCTCGATGGCCTGGCGACGGCGGCGCGCGACCAGGCGCAGGACGATCGAGCCCAGCACGCCGGCGATCGAGGTCCAGAACTTGGTGGCGGCCACGGCCAGGAGGCCCATAAGCGCCGTCTGCATGCCCGCGCCGCCCTGGCGCTGCATGGCGTCGACCGCCTCGGTCAGGGCCGCGACGATGCCCATGAAGGTGATGACCAGGCCGATGGCGACCAGCAGGTTGGCCCACCATTCCAGGGTGCGGGCCGGACCATCGGCATGTTCGAAGGCGTCGACCGCGTGGATCGACGAGGCCAGGCGCCCGTCGCCGGTTTCGGCCAGCTGGCCGCGATAGGCGGCCCAGCCCAGTTCGAGGGTGGGATAGGCCGCGCCGCCCAGGCGCTTGTCGAGGGTGGCGAAGGCCTCGGCGAAGGCCTTCTGCTGGTCTTGTCCGCGCAGTTCCGACAGCAGGTCGGCGCGGCGGCGGAGGTCTTCCTTCAGGGGGGCGAACTCGAAATGGCCGGACTGGAAGATCAGGCCGATGGCCAGCGCCAGGATGGCGCCGGCCATGATCAGGGCCGCGCTGGGCGCGCTAAAGACCGAGACGACGAAGCTGGTGACCGGATCGTGCATGCGGGCCTTCTGGCAGGGAGTAGTGCGGCGCACAATGCTAGAAGTTGAGGCCTCAATGAGGCGCAGCTCAGCCGTTGAAGCCCCGGATCGCCTCGATGATCACCGCCTGGTCGGCCTCCGGAAGGTAGGGATGCATCGGCAGGGCCAGCACCGTCTCGGCCTTGGCCTCGGTGACCGGCAGGCCGCCCGCGCCGCGCGGGAAGGCCGCGTAGGGCGCCTGCACGTGCATCGGGACGGGGTAGTAGACGGCGGTCGGCACGCCCTTGGTCTTCAGGTGGGCGGCCAGGCCGTCGCGGTTCTCGTGCTCGATGACGTACTGGGCCCAGACCGAGACGCCGCCGTCGATGACCTTGGGCGTGGACAGCACCACGCCGGCCAGGCCTTCGGCGTAGCGGTCGGCCACCGCCTGGCGCAGCTCGATTTCCTCGGCGAAGATCGCCAGCTTCTCGATCAGGATCGCCGCCTGGATGGTGTCCAGCCGCGAGTTCATGCCGATGCGGGTGTTGAGGTACTTGGGGTCGTGGTCGAAGGTCTTGCCCTCGAGGTCGGGGCCGACCGCCTTGCCGTGGACGCGGTAGCTGTCCATCAGGTCCCAGAGCACCGGATCGTTGGTCAGCACCGCGCCGCCGTCGCCGTAGCAGCCCAGCGGCTTGGCCGGGAAGAAGCTGGTGGTGGCCACGTCCGCCCAGCGCAGCGGATGCTGGCCGTGCAGGGTGCAGCCGAAGCCCTGGGCGCTGTCGGCGACCAGCTTGAGGCCTTCGCGCTCGCAGATGGCCTTGATGGCCGGATAGTCGGCCGGCTGGCCGAACAGGTCGACGGCGATGACCACCTTCGGGGTCAGCTTGCCTTGCGCCTTCACGTCGGCGATGGCGGCTTCCAGCTTGGCGGGGTCGAGGTTGTAGGTGTCGGGCAGCACGTCGACGAACACCGGGGTGGCGTTGACCCACGGCACGACTTCCGGCGTCGCGGCGAAGGTGAAGGACGGGCAGAACACCGCGTCGCCCGGGCCCACGCCCCAGGCCATCAGCGGCAGGGCGATGGCGTCGGTGCCGTTGGCGCAGGACAACGCCTTCTGCGCCTGGCCGAAGGCGGCCAGCTGGGCTTCGAACTCGCGCACCTGCGGGCCCATGACATAGGCGCCGCTGTCGAGGACGGCGGCGATCGCCGCGTCGATCTTGTCGCGGATCCGGCGCTGCTGCGCGGCGAGGTCGATGAAGGGCATGCTCATGGGCGCGGCTCTTAGAGTTCAAAGGCGGCGGTTTCGAGCCAATTGATGTAACCGACTGTTTCTCGGCTGTCTGTGCGGCCCCCTCCGGCCCGTCCTTCAAGATGCTCCCCCTGAAGGGGGAGCTGTCGCCCCCGGGTCCGGCCAAAGGCCGGCCCGAGGATAAACTCCGCCGGCTGAGGGGGAAGGGACTGGAGTCGTTTGGGTCTCACCGACCTCATCAGACACTTCCCCCTCCGGCCCTTCGGGCCACCTCCCCCTTCAGGGGGAGGATCTTGGTCGGCGAACCTCCCCCTCTGGGGGAGGCGGCCGAAGGCCGGTGGGGGGCGGTTTCAGCTTTCGAGGGGGTGGCCGGTTTCGTGGTCGCTCCCCCCACCGATCGCTGCGCGATCGCCTCCCCCACAGGGGGAGGATCTTGCGGTTTGGAACGAACCTTGGCCGCCTGTCGTTGACCGGCCGGCGCGGGGGCGCCATCGAGAGTTTCATGAGCAAGCCGACCATCGTGCCGCAAGACCTTTCCCTGCCGTCCATCGCCAACATCAAGGCCGACGAGACCATGTTCGGGCATTTCCTCGACTGGCTGGGCAAGATCGCCGTCAACCTGGTGGTGGCCGCGATCATCCTGGTGGTCACCTTCTGGGCGGCCGGCTGGCTGGCGGGCATGGCCAGGCGGGCGCTGGGCCGGGTGCACCGGACCAATCCCGATCCGACCCTGGAAAGCTTCGTCTCGTCGCTGGTGCGCTACGCCATCGTCGCCGTCGGCCTGGTGGCGGTGCTGCAGCAGCTGGGCGTGCAGGCGACCTCGATCATCGCCGTGCTGGGCGCGGCCTCGCTGGCCATCGGCCTGGCCTTGCAGGGCGCGCTGTCGAACGTGGCGGCCGGGGTGATGATCCTGCTGTTCCGCCCCTATCGCGTCGGCGACGTCATCGAGACGGCCACCCGCCAGGGCACGGTCAAGTCGCTGGACCTGCTGTTCACCGAGATCTCGACCCCCGACAACGTCAAGGTGATGATCCCCAACAGCAAGGTGTTCGGCGACGTCATCCTCAACTACTCGACCCACCGCACCCGCCGGGCCGACGTGCTGTTCAAGGTGCCGCTGAAGACCGACCTCGTGCTGGTGCTGCAGAAGATGCGCGAGCGGGCCGAGAACGATCCGCGCGTGCGCAAGGAGCCGGCGCCGATGATCGAGGTCACCGACCTGTCGGAGGTGTTCGCCCAGGCCGCCATCCGCGTCTGGACAGCCAAGGAGGACTTCGGTCCGGTCAAGACCGACCTGATGCTGGCCGCCCACCTGTGGGCGGAGGACCCGACGCGGGAGCTGCCGCCCCCGCGCAAGTCGAACGCTCCGGACCCGTCGCCGTCGATGCCCGGCGACAAGGACCATCACCTGTTCAAGTTGAGAGCGCCGAGGAAAGGTCGGAAATCAGGTCCGAGCAGTCCTCAATCCCCACCGAAAGCCGGATGAGGGTGTCGCTGATCCCCAGCGCCTTGCGCTGATCGGCGGGGATCGAGGCGTGGGTCATGATCGCCGGATGCTCGATCAGGCTCTCGACCCCGCCCAAACTCTCCGCCAACGTGAACAGGCGCGTGCGTTCCAGAACCCGTCGCGCCGTCGCCTCGTCGCCCTTCAGCTCGACCGAGATGATCCCGCCGAAGCCGCCGTGCATCTGGCGGCGGGCCAGGTCGTGCTGGGGGTGGCTTTCCAGGCCTGGATAGATGACCCGCTCGACGTCCTTGCGGGTGGCCAGCCACTGGGCGATCTCGAGCGCGCTGTCGCAGGCCCGCTGCATGCGCAGGGCCAGGGTCTTGACCCCGCGCAGGGCCAGGAAGCTGTCGAACGGCCCCAGCACCGCGCCGACGGCGTTCTGCAGGAACTTCAGCTTGTCGATCAGCTCGGGATTGTCGCCGACCACGGCCACGCCCGCGACCACGTCGGAGTGGCCGTTCAGGTACTTTGTGGCCGAGTGCATGACGATGTCGAAGCCCAGCTCCAGCGGGCGCTGCACGAAAGGGCTGGCGAAGGTGTTGTCGGCCACGGTGATCAGGCCGCGACGCTTGGCCAGGGCCGCGATGGTCTCCAGGTCGGCCAGGCGCAGCATCGGGTTGGTCGGGGTCTCGACCCAGATCATCTTCGTCTCGGGGCGGATCGCCGCCTCGATGGCCGAGACGTCGCCCATGTCGACGAAGCTGAACGACAGGCCCGCCGAGCGCTTGCGCACCTTGTCGAACAGCCGGAACGAGCCGCCGTAGAGATCGTCGCTGGCGATCACGTGGGCGCCGCTGTCGAGGATCTCCAGGATCGTCGAGGCCGCCGCCAGGCCCGAGGCGAAGGCGAAGCCGGCGGTCCCGCTCTCGAGGTCGGCGATGGCCCGCTCGAAGGCGAAGCGGGTGGGGTTCTGGCTGCGGCTATATTCGAAGCCCTTGTGCTCGCCCGGGCTCGACTGGACATAGGTCGAGGTGGCGTAGATGGGCACCATGACGGCGCCGGTGGTCGGGTCGGGGAACTGGCCGCCGTGGATCGCGCGGGTGGCGAAGGCCAGGCGGTTCTTGCCGGGGATGTCGGTCATGCGTGAAGGGCTTTCATGGGGCGCTGTCGTCGGCGGACGGCAGCGTGCTCAGAATTTCCGGTAAGTCCTGGGATCCATGCAGGATACGCATGATCACGGGTGGTCGGCGCTGGCAGTTGTAGACGAGGACATAGGGAAAGCCGGGCAGGAGCGAGAACCGATAGGGCTCGGGCGCATGCTCAGGGCGGCTCGCGCCGGTCATGGGGAAGCTTCCCAGCAGGGCCAGCGCCTGCCTCAATTCCATCTGGAACCGGCGTGAAGCCTTCAGGCTGTCTCCGGCGATCCAGCTGGCCGCCGCCATCATGTCGCGGCGAGCCGTGGCTGACAGCGTGGCGGGAGGCATCTATTCGGCGGCGTGGGCTTCGGCGGCCTCGATGATGGCGTCCAGATCCGCCATGACCTCCTCGAGCGTGAACACCTCTCCCCGGTCGGCCTCGTCCTCGGCGTCCTTGAGCGACTGCAAGAAGGCCTGCCGTTTCTGCTCCTGGTGTTGCAGCAGGCGCAGGCTGGCCTCGACGACTTCGTTGACGTCGCCGAAACGCCCGTCCGCCACGCAATCCTCGGCGAACTTCTCCAAGGCGGGCGTCAGTTTCACCTGGATGGCCATGCGACCCTCGTCTCGATTTCGCTCACAGCATGCCTCCGTGAGAACGTTTCCGCAACGCCCTCACGCCCCCAGCCGCAGGTGGTTGAGCAGGTCGACGCGGGTGATGACGCCGACGAACTCGTCGCCGTCGACGACCAGGGCCACCTCGTCGCGGTCGAACACCTCGGGCAGGGCCTCGACGCCCTGGTGGGCCTGCAGGGTGTTGATCTCGCGGGTCATGGCCTCGGCGACCGGGGTCTTGAAGCGGGCGCCGCGATGGTCCTCATGGTGCTCGTCGCCGCCCTCGACGGCGGCCAGGATGTCGCTCTCGTCGAGGATGCCCACCAGGCGGCCCGCGTCGACCACCGGCAGCTGGCTGATGTCGGACGAACGCATGCGGTTGTAGGCGGTCAGCAACGTATCCTGCGGGCCGATGGCGATCACGCCGCCGTCGGCGTAGCGCTTGGCGATCAGGTCGCGCAGGTCGCCGTGCAGTTCGCGCTGGTCGAAGCCGTGCGCCGCCAGCCACATGTCGTTGAACATCTTGGTCAGGTACTTGGCGCCGGTGTCGCAGACCAGGGTGACCACCCGCTTGGGCTGCGTCTGCTCGCGGCAGTATTTCAGGGCCGCCGCCAGCAGGGTGCCCGACGACGAGCCGGCCAGCACGCCTTCCTTGCGCAGGAGGAGGCGGGCGGTGTCGACGCTCTCGCGGTCGCTGATGGAGTAGGCCTTGCGGACGAGGTCCATCTGGGCGTTGTCGGGGATGAAGTCCTCGCCGATGCCCTCGACGATCCACGAGCCGGCCTCGCCATAGGTTCCGGTGGCCACGTAGTCGCAGAGGATCGAGCCGACCGGGTCGGCCAGCACCATCTGCGTCTTGGGCGAGTGAGCGGCCATGTAGCGGCCCACGCCTGTCAGGGTGCCGCCCGAACCGACGCCGACGACCACGGCGTCGACGTCGCCGCCCATCTGCTCGAGGATCTCGGGGCCGGTGCCGGTCTCGTGGGCCCGCGGATTGGCCGGGTTGGCGAACTGGTTGACGTAGATCGCGCCGGGGATCGACTGGGCCAGGATCTCGGCCATGTCCTGGTAGTATTCCGGGTGGCCCTTGCCGACGTCGCTGCGGGTCAGGCGAACGTCCACGCCCATGGCCCGCAGGTGCAGGATCTTCTCGCGCGCCATCTTGTCGGGAACGACGAGGATCAGCCGGTAGCCCTTCAGGGTCGCCACCTGGGCCAGGCCAAGGCCGGTGTTGCCGGCGGTGGCCTCGACGATCGTCCCGCCCGGCTTCAGCGAGCCGTCGGCCTCGGCCGCCTCGATCATCGAGCGGGCCACGCGGTCCTTGATCGAGCCGCCGGGGTTCTGGCTTTCCAGCTTCAGGAACAGGCGGCAGGGGCCGGTGTCGAGATTGCGCACCTCCAGCATCGGCGTGCGGCCGATCAGGTCGAGCGCGGAACCGGCGACCGGGGGAAGGGTGGATTTGGGGTCGTTCATGGCGCGACTCTGGGGCAGGGCGAAACGATCACCCTGTGTAACGCCCAAAACCGGAAACAGGAAACGCCGTTCTGAAAGCCTGGCCGTCAGGCCCCGGCGGCGGCCAGCCGGTCCATCCGCCACTCGCGGGCGAACTTCCTGCCGACGCCGACGTCCTCGAACACCACCTTGCGGCGCTCGGCGCCCAGCTCGGGGGTGTTGTGGATCATCACGAACGGAAAGCCGTTGCTGGCCAGGAAGTTCTGCACGAAGCGCGAGAAGCGCAGGGCTTCCTCGGCCGAGGCCAGGCAGATGTCGACGGCGATGTCGGCGGCGGCTTTCATGGGCGCGCTCCTCAGAACTCGAGGTTTCCCGACCCTAACGCGCCAGTTCGCGTTTGCGAACCACCTTCGCAGTCGCAAAAAGAAACGGCCCCGGACGAATCCGGGGCCGCGCCTTGCGCCGCAACGGGTTGCGGCGATCAAAAAAATCGCTGGTTACAGGATCGACTGGCCGGTGCTGGCCCAGTCCTTCAGGAACTGCTCAAGGCCCTTGTCGGTCAGCGGGTGCTTGAACATGTCGCCGAACACCGCCGGCGGGATGGTGACGACGTCGGCGCCGGCTATGGCGGCTTCCTTCACGTGGATGGTGTTGCGCACCGAGGCGGCCAGGATCTCGGTCTCGTAGCCGTAGTTGTCGTAGATGGCGCGGATGTCGCGGATCAGGTCCATGCCGTCGAAGCCGTAGTCGTCGAGGCGGCCGATGAACGGCGAGACGTAGGTCGCGCCGGCCTTGCCGGCCAGCAGGGCCTGGGCCGGCGAGAAGCACAGGGTGACGTTGGTCTTGACGCCTTCGTTGGCGAAGTGGCCGCAGGCGATCAGGCCGTCGCGGGTCAGCGGCAGCTTGATCACGACGTTGGGGGCGATCTGGGCCAGCTTGGCGCCTTCGGCGATCATGGCGTCGGCGGTGGTGGCGGCCACTTCGGCGCTGATCGGGCCGGGAACCAGGTCGCAGATCTCGGCGATTACTTCGAGCATCGGACGGCCCGACTTGGCGATCAGGGTCGGATTGGTGGTGACGCCGTCGATCAGGCCGGTCGCGGCGAAGTCGGCGATGACCTTGGTGTCGGTGCTGTCGAGGAAGATCTGCATGGCTCTGCGCGGGGCCTTGTTGTGGAGAATTTGCAGCGGGTTTAGCCCCTCGGGGGCCGCCGCGCCAGGATTTCAGATTTCGCCGTCCGCCAGTTGGCGCAGATAGCGGTGGTAGCCGGTCTTGGGGGTCTCGCCGGCCAGGGCGCGCAGTTGGTCGGCGTCGATGAAGCCCATCTGGAAGGCCACCTCCTCGACGCAGCCGATGCGGAAGCCCTGCCGCAGCTCGATGGCGCGCACGTACTCGGCGGCCTCCATCAGGGAGTCGTGGGTGCCGGTGTCGAACCAGGCGTAGCCGCGTCCCAGCCGCTCGACGGTCAGGTCGCCGGCGTCGAGATAGGCGCGGTTGACGTCGGTGATCTCCAGTTCGCCGCGCGCCGAGGGCTTCAGGCTCCTGGCGATGGCCGAGGCCTGGCCGTCGTAGAAATAGAGGCCGGTCACGGCGTGGCGCGAGCGCGGCCTGGCCGGCTTTTCCTCGATGCTCAGGGCCCGGCCGTCGGGCCCGATCTCGACGACGCCATAGCGCTGCGGATCGACCACGCTGTAGCCGAACACGGTCGCGCCGCTCTGGCGTCCGGCCGCCTTCTGCAGGAGGTCGGCGAAGCCGGCGCCGAAGAAGATGTTGTCGCCCAGCACCACGGCGCTGTCGGCGCCGTCGAGGAAGTCCTCGCCGAGAATGAGCGCCTGGGCGATGCCGTCGGGAGACGGCTGGGGCTTGTATTCGATCCGCAGGCCCAGCTGCGAGCCGTCGCCCAGCAGGCGCCGGAACGCGCTCTCGTCATGGGGATTGGTGACGATCAGGATCTCGCGCACCCCGGCCAGCATCAGGGTGGTCAGCGAGTAGTAGATCATCGGCTTGTCGTAGACCGGCAGCAGCTGCTTGCTGACGGCCAGGGTCAGGGGCGCCAGCCGGCTGCCAGAGCCGCCGGCGAGAATGATCCCACGCCTCATGTGTCCAGTCCTTGGGCGATGATTTGGTCGGCGGCGCGCGCCACGGCGCTCGCCCAGGGCTCGGCTTGCCAGCCGAAAACGGCGGAAACCCGGCTGTTGTCGAGCGCGCCGTTGAGCGGCCGCGCGGCGGGCTCGGGAAAGTCGCGCTTGGCGATCGGCGACAGCCGCGCGCGGGTGCGCGGGTCGCGGGCCAGGGCGGCGGCGGCCAGGTCGTGACGCGAGGTCGCCCCGGCGTTGGTGAAGTGGAACAGGCCGAAGGCCGGATCGCCCGCGTCGGCCGAGGCCCAGCGCGGCGCGGCGCCGAGGATGAAGTCGGCCAGGGCCGTGGCGTCGGTCGGGCAGCCGTACTGGTCGGCGACCACGCGCAGCTCGTCCCGCGCGCGTCCCAGTTCCAGCATGGTGCGGATGAAGTTGCGGCCAAAGCGCGAGAACACCCAGGAAACGCGCAGCACCACGCCCTTTTCCCAGGCCAGGACGGCGGTCTCGCCGTCCAGCTTGGTGGCGCCATAGACCGACAGCGGGTTGGGCGCGTCGTCCTCGCGATAGGCGCGGTCGAGGGCGCCGTCGAACACGCAGTCGGTCGAGAGATGCACCAGCGGCAGGCCGCGGGCCGCGCAGGCCCTGGCCATGGCGGCCGGCGCCAGGGCGTTGGCGGCGCGGGCCGCCTCGGGCTCGGCCTCGGCCTTGTCGACCAGGGTGAAGGCGGCGCAGTTGACCACGAGGTCGCAGTCGGCCCCAGCGATGGCCGCCTCGATCGCGGCTTCGGCGGCGAGATCCACGTCGTTGCGCGACAGCGGGACGAGAACGGCCCGGCCCGGCGCGGCGGCGATCATCGCCCGCGAAACCTGGCCGGTGGCGCCAAATTGCAGGATCCGGATCACGCGGTCACGCCCAGCCGCTGGCCCGCGAAGCCCTTGGCGCGCAGCGCGTCCCACCAGCCGTCATTGTCGAGGTACCAGCGCACGGTCCGCTCCAGGCCTTCCTCGACGGTCAGGGCCGGAGACCAGCCGAGGTCGCGCTGCAGCTTGCCGGCGTCGATGGCGTAGCGACGGTCGTGGGCGGGGCGATCGGTGACGTGGGTGATCAGGTCCTCGCGCGGCGTGTTGCCCGGGCGGATGCGGTCGAGCGCGGCGCAGATCGTGCGCACGAGGTCGATGTTGGCGCGCTCGGCGTCGCCGCCGATCAGGTAGGTCTCGCCAGGGGCGCCGGCTTCCAGCACCCGCAGCAGGGCCGCGGCGTGATCTTCCACGTGCAGCCAGTCGCGGACCTGCCGCCCATCGCCGTAGACCGGGATGGGCCGGCCCGCCAGGGCGTTGAAGATCACCGTCGGGATCAGCTTTTCGGGATGCTGGCGCGGGCCGTAGTTGTTCGAGCACGACGTGACGATCACCGGCAGGCCGTAGGTGCGTCCCCAGGCCCGGGCCAGCAGGTCCGAGGCGGCCTTGCTGGACGAATAGGGCGAGGTCGGATCGATCGGCGAGCGCTCGTCGAACGGGGCGTCGTCCGGGCCGAGCGCGCCATAGACCTCGTCGGTCGAGACATGCACGAAGCGGAAGCGCGCGGCGCGGCTGGGGTCCAGCCGGCCGTAGTGGGCGCGGGCGGCCTCGAGCAGCACGGCCGTGCCCATGACGTTGGTCCGCACGAAGGCCAGGGGCCCGTCGATCGAGCGGTCGACATGAGATTCCGCCGCCAGATGCAGGACGGCGTCGGGGTCGTGGCGGGCGAAGATCGCGGCGATTGTGTCGGCGTCGGCGATGTCGGCCTGCTCGAAAGCGTAGGCCGGATGGGTCGCGACTTCGACCAGGTTGGCGAGGTCGCCGGCATAGGTCAGGGCGTCGACATTGACGACCGCGTGGCCGGCGGCTAGGGCGGCGCGGACCAGCGTCGAGCCGATGAAGCCGGCGCCGCCGGTGATCAGGAGTTTCAAGCCGGGTCTCCCGGGGCGGCCGGGAAGCGCCGGCCGAGCTTGGTTCTGAGAAATTGCAGCAAGTCGCCGCCCGTGAACAGGAAGCCTTCGACGCCTGCCCGTCGGGCGGCCTCGACGTCGCTGTCGTTGTCGCCGACCAGCACGCAGTCCTGCGGCGACAGGCCGGCCTCGGCCAGGCCGCGCAGGATCATCCCGGGGTTGGGCTTGCGGTCGGGATGGTCGTCGCGGCGATAGGCCTCGACCACGGCGTCCTTGTGGAACGGGCAGTGGTAGAAGGCGGCGATCTCGCCGCCGAGGCGGTGCAGGTCGCCCTGCATGTGCGCGTGAAGGGCGTGGACCGCGTCCTCGCCGTAGTAGCCGCGCGCCACGCCGGACTGGTTGGTGACGACGATGCTGCGGACGCCCGCCGCGGTCAGGGCCGCGATCGCTTCGCGGGCGCCGGGGACCCATTCCAGCTCGGCCGGATCGTGGACGTAGCCCCGGTCGACATTGAGGACGCCGTCGCGATCGAAGAAGACGGCCTTCAGTGGGTTGTGGTCATGCATCTTGTCTCGCCATTACGCGACGGCCCCGCCGGTCACAAGCCGAGGCTTGCGTAGCGCCGCCTGGACGCTAGAAAACCGCTCAACTCTACTGGAGAACAGCATGACCGCTTCGGCCCGCATCGTCCGCCTTCGCGACCAGCTCAAGGCTTGGGCGCTGAACGACGCCTTCCCCCTGTGGTGGACCGTCGGCGCGGACCGCGAGAAGGGCGGCTTCTTCGAGAAGGTCGCCCTGGACGGTACGCCGGTCGAGGCGCCGCGCCGCGCTCGCGTGCAGCCGCGTCAGATCTATTCGTACGCCGCAGCGGGCGCCCTCGGCTGGGAAGGGCCCTGGCGCGAGGCCCTGGCCCATGGCCTGGAGTTCTATCTGGCGCGCTATCGTCGTGCGGACGGCTTCTTCCGCACGCTGGTGGCGTCGGACGGCTCGCCGCTGGACGACAAGGTCGACCTCTACGACCAGGCTTTCGGCCTGTTCGGCCTGGCCATGGCCAGCCAGGCGCTGCCCGAGCGCGAGGACCTGCCCCGCATCGCCGTCGAGCTGCGGGGCGCCCTGCAGGCGACGCTGAAGCATCCCGTGGCCGGTTTCGAGGAAAGCGTTCCGCGCACCCTGCCGCTGCTGTCCAATCCGCACATGCACCTCTTCGAGGCCAGTCTGGCCTGGATCGAGGCGGGCGGCGACGCCGGCTGGCGGGCGATGGCCGACGAGATCGCGGAGCTGGCGCTGGCCAAGTTCATCGACCCCGCCAGCGGCGGCTTGCGTGAATACTATGACGGCGACTGGAACGCGGCCCCCGGCGTGGCGGGCCGCATCGTCGAGCCGGGCCATCAGTTCGAGTGGGCCTGGCTGTTGCTCCGCTGGAGCCAGCTGTCGGGGCGCGCCGACGCCCGCGCCGCGGCGCTGCGGATGATCGAGATCGGCAAGGGGCCGGGCGTGGATCCCGCGCGCGGCGTGGCCATCTTCGCCCTGCTCGACGACATGAGCGTGCACGACGACGTCGCCCGCCTGTGGGCGCAGACCGAATGGATCAAGGCCGGTGTCCTGGCCGCCCAGGTCACCGGCGACGACGCCTGGCTGGAGGTGGCGGCCGACGGCGCCGAGGCCCTGCTCAAATACTTCGATGTCGCCGTGCCGGGTCTCTGGCGAGACAAGCTCCAGGCCGACGGGACGTTCGTGGACGAGCCGGCGCCGGCCAGCTCGTTCTACCACATCGTCTGCGCGATCCTGGAGCTCGATAGGGTGGTCAGCGCCAGATCGTGACGAGCGCGGTGCTGGCTTCGCCGGCGCGCACCATCACTGGTGAGTGCAGGTCGGCGCGGGCGCCCTGGGCGTAGGTTTCGGTCTCCGCTTCGAGGGCGCCGTCCAGCACCTGGATGGAGCTGACCGGCAGGCTGGTCATCGCCCCGGCCTCGAAGCGCCACAAGGACACCTCGACCTTGGCCGAACGGGTGACCGGCTGGCGCTCGATCCCGCCCGAGAAGGCGATGGCGTGGCGGTGGGCGATATCGCGCCCGCTGGCCTTCAGCACGTCGACGAGGGTCTTCACCGCCTGGGCGTCGTCGCGGCGGCAGACGAGGACCGCGTCGCTCTCGGCGACGATCAGCAGGTCCTCGACGCCGATGGCGCCGACGAACGGGCCGTTCGAGCGAGCCAGCACGCCGCGGGTGTTGATCAGGTGGACGTCGCCGGTCGCGGTATTGCCCGAGAGGTCGCGGATCGAGGCCTCCCAGATGGCGTCCCAGGCCCCGAGGTCGGACCAGGTGAAGGCGGCGGGCGCGACCGCCGCCTTGTCCGTACGTTCCATCACGGCGTAGTCGAGCGACTTCTTGGTCGTCGTGGAGAAGGCGTTGGCGTCCAGGCGCAGGGTGATGCCCTCGCGAGACCCCTTCTCGACCGCGTCGATGGCGCCGTTGCTGATCGCCGGCTCGTAGGTGTCGAGCTCCTCGAGCAGGGTCTTGGCCGCGAAGGCGAAGTTGCCGCTGTTCCAGTAATAGCCCTCGGCGAGATAGCGCTTGGCCGTCTCGAGGTCGGGCTTCTCGACGAAGGCGTCGATCGACTTGACGCCGCTGGGCAGCGCATCGCCCGGCTTGATATAGCCAAAGCCGGTGGCGGGGCTGGTCGGCTGGACGCCGAAGGTCACGATCAGGCCGGTGCGGGCGGCGCTCACCGCCGTCAGGGCGGCCTCGCGGAACACGTCCACCTCGGCGATGTGGTGATCGGCGGCCAGCATCAGGACGACGCCGTCGGGCGTCTTGGCGCGGACATAGGCGGCGGCGGCGGCGATGGCCGGCGCGGAGTCGCGGGCTTCGGGCTCGATGATCACCACCAGGTTGGCGCCGATCTCGCTGGCCTGGCGCTCGACCAGCTCGGCCATGTGGCGGCCCGTCACCACCACGATCTCGTGGGCGCCGGGCAGGTCCATCACGCGAAGGATGGTCTCCTGGAAGCTCGAGCGATCACCGATCAGCTTGAGGAACTGCTTGGGGCGATCCGACCTCGACGACGGCCAGAGTCGAGTGCCCGACCCACCACAGAGGATGACTGGATAGATAGCGTCGACCAAAGGACTTCCCCCCAAAAACTCGCACGCGGATACGTTGCGCGATCTATAGGACATTGCCCCTTTGGTCTACGCCCCTTCAAAGCCTAATGCATTGGCGCTACGGCTGAATTGCTATCCTGGGGTGTTCGCCGAGAGCTCGGCCAGCCAGGCGTCCGCGCTCGCGTCCGAGGGCATCCGCCAGTCGCCGCGCGGCGACAACGCGCCGCCGGACGAGATCTTCGGCCCGTTGGGCACGGCCGAGCGCTTGAACTGGTTGGCGAAGAAGCGCTTGAGGAAAAGCTCCAGCCATTTGCGGATCTCGGGCAGGTCGTAGGCGCGGCGGGCGGTCTCCGGCAGGCCCGCCGGCCAGCCGCCCTGGGCCGCGTCGCGCCAGGCGCTCCAGGCCAGGAAAGCGATCTTCGACGGCGCCATGCCGTAGCGGCTCATATAGAAGAGGTTGAAGTCCTGAAGGGCGTAGGGCCCCACGAAGCTCTCGGTGGCCTGGGTCTGCTCGCCGGGCACCAGCTCGGGCGAGATCTCGGTGGCCAGGATGTCGTCCAGGAGGGCGGTGGTCGCAGCGTCGACGTCGCCGGAATGGGCCACGAAGCGGATCAGGTGCTGGATCAGCGTCTTGGCCGCCCCGCAATTGGGGTTGTAGTGGCTCATGTGGTCGCCGACGCCGTAGGTGCACCAGCCCAGCGCCAGTTCCGACAGGTCGCCGGTGCCCACGACCAGGCCGCCGTTGTGGTTGGCCAGGCGGAACAGGTAGTCGGTGCGCAGGCCCGCCTGCACGTTCTCGAAGGTCACGTCATAGACCGGCTCGCCGCGCCCGAACGGGTGGCCCAGGTCCTTGAGCATCTGGGTCGCGGCCGGGCGGATGTCGAGCTCGGAGGCCGAGACGCCCATGGCCCGCATCAGGGCCCAGGCGTTGGACTTGGTGCGGTCGGAGGTGGCGAAGCCGGGCAGAGTGTAGGCCAGGATGTTCGAGCGCGGCAGGCCAAGCTGGTCCATGGCCTTGGCCGCCACCAGCAGGGCCTGGGTGGAGTCGAGGCCGCCGGAGATCCCGATCACCAGCTTCTTGAGGCCAGAGGCCTCGAGCCGCCGGGCCAGGCCCTGGACCTGGATGTTGTAGGCCTCGTAGCAGTTCTCGCGCAGCCTGGCCGGATCCGACGGGGTGAACGGAAAGCGCTCGACCGCCCGCGCCAGGGCCAGGTCGCCGGCCGGCGGGACGAAGTCGAACGGAACGACGCGGAACGGGACCGCCGGCGGCGCGAGCGTCATGGCGTCGCCGAAGCTGCCCACGCGCATGCGCTCCTGGCGCAGGCGCTCGACGTCGACGTCGGCGAAGGTCCAGGTCGGGCCGGTCGAGAAGCGTTCGGTCTCGGCCAGAAGAGCGCCCATCTCGTGGATGTCCAGGTGGCCGTCCCAGGCGACGTCGGTCGAGCTCTCGCCCGCGCCGGCCGCCGAATAGACATAGGCCGCGATCGTCCGCGACGACTGGCTGGCGCACAGCAGGCGGCGGGTCTCCGACTTGCCGATGGTGATGTTGCTGGCCGACAGGTTCAGCAGGATCTCGGCCCCGGCCAGGGCCTGGGCGGTGCTGGGCGGAGTGGGCGTCCAGACGTCCTCGCAGATCTCGACGCCGACGGTGAAGCCGTCCGCCTTGAACAGGATGTCGGTCCCGAACGGAGCCTGCTGGCCGGCCAGGTTCAGGGTCCTGCCGGTGACGCCGGCGCCGGGCGTGAACCAGCGGCGCTCGTAGAACTCGCGGTAGTTGGGCAGGAAGCTCTTGGGCACGATCCCCAGCACCCGGCCGGCATGGATGGCGACCGCGGTGTTGTAGAGGCGTCCGCCGTCACGCAGCGGCGCGCCGACCACGAACAGCGGGGAAAGCGTCCTGCTCTCCTCGGCCAGGGTGGCGATCGCCGCCTCGACGGCGTCCAGCAGCACGTCCTGTTGCAGCAGGTCGTCGATCGAATAGCCGGTCAGGCCCAGCTCCGGGAACGCCATGACCGCCACGCCCTGGTCGTGGCCCTGGCGCACGAGGTCGAGCACGGCGCGCGCGTTGTGGGCCGGATCGACCAGCTTCACCTTCGGAACGGCGGCGGCGACCCGGACGAAGCCGTGGCGATAGGGCGAGAAGAACGACGGGCTACCCACGTGGTCGACCTTTCGAGGTTATGCTAAAAGTGAGCATAAGTCTGCGTCCAGCTATATCCGGTCCGCGCGCCGTTGCATAGCGGCCTCAGCAGGCGGGCTATATGCCCCGGTTGCTTGACCCTGGGGGCCTCGCATGTCACGTGCGGGCCGCGCAGGCGCCCCCGCCGTCCACAGACATAAAAGCCGAAGAGCCAGAGCCCCATGCCCGTCTCGCCGATCAAGATGGCCGACGCCATCCGCGTCCTTTCGATGGAGGCCGTGCACAAGGCCAAGTCGGGTCACCAGGGCATGCCGATGGGCATGGCCGACGTGGCCACCGTGCTGTTCAGCAAGTTCATGAAGTTCGACGCCGGCAAGCCCGACTGGGCCGACCGCGACCGCTTCGTGCTGTCGGCCGGCCACGGCTCGATGCTGCTTTATTCCCTGCTTCACCTGACCGGCTACAAGGCCGTGACGATGAAGGAGATCGAGAACTTCCGCCAGTGGGGCTCGCTGACCCCGGGCCACCCCGAGGTGCACCACACCCCGGGCGTGGAGACCACCACCGGCCCGCTGGGCCAGGGCCTGGCCACCTCGGTCGGCATGGCGATGGCCGAGGCCCACCTCGCCGCCGTCTACGGCAAGGATCTCGTCGATCACCGCACCTGGGTGATCGCCGGCGACGGCTGCCTGATGGAAGGCGTCAGCCATGAGGCCATCAGCCTGGCCGGCCGCCTGAAGCTGTCGAAGCTGACGGTGCTGTTCGACGACAACAACACCACCATCGACGGCGTGGCCACCATCGCCGAGACCGGCGACCAAGTGGCGCGCTTCAAGGCCGCCGGCTGGGCCGTGAAGGTCGTCGACGGCCACGACCACGGCAAGATCGCCGCCGCCCTGCGCTGGGCGACCAAGCAGGACCGCCCGACCATGATCGCGTGCAAGACGCTGATCTCCAAGGGCGCCGGCCCGAAGGAAGGCGACCCCCACAGCCACGGCTACACCCTGTTCGACAGCGAGATCGTCGCCGCCCGCGCGGCCATGGGCTGGGACGCCGCGCCGTTCACCGTGCCGGACGACATCGCCAAGGCCTGGAAGAGCGTCGGTCGCCGCGGCGCCCGCGTCCGCAAGGGCTGGGAAGCCGCCGTCGCCGCCTCGGACAAGGGCGCGGAGTTCACCCGCGCGGTGGTCAAGGGCCAGCTGCCGGCCGACGCCTTCGCCAAGCTCGAGGCCCACATCGCCGCCGCCGTCGAGAACAAGCCGGTCAACGCCACCCGCGTCCACTCGGGCTCGGCCCTGGACCAGCTGATCCCGGCCATCCCGGAGATGATCGGCGGCTCGGCCGACCTGACCGGCTCGAACAACACCCTGGTCAAGGGCATGGGCGCCTATGACACGCCCGACTACGCCGGCCGCTACGTCCACTACGGCGTGCGCGAGTTCGGCATGGCCGCGGCCATGAACGGCATGGCGCTGCACGGCGGCGTGATCCCGTACTCGGGCACCTTCCTGGCCTTCGCCGACTACAGCCGCGCGGCGATCCGCCTGGGCGCCCTGATGCAGGCCAAGGTCATCCACGTGATGACCCACGACTCCATCGGCCTGGGCGAGGACGGCCCGACCCACCAGCCGGTCGAGCAGGTGGCCAGCCTGCGCGCCATCCCCAACCTGCTGGTCTTCCGTCCGGCCGACGCGGTGGAAGCCGCCGAGGCCTGGCAGGTGGCCCTGCAGCAGAACACCACCCCGTCGGTGATGTGCCTGTCGCGCCAGAAGACTCCGCACGTGCGCACCTTCGCCGGCGAGAACCAGGTGGCCAAGGGCGCCTATGAGCTGCTGGCCGCGCAAGGCGGCGACGCGGCCGTGACGATCTTCGCCACCGGCACCGAGGTCGGCCTGGCCGTGGCCGCCCGCGAAGTGCTGCAGTCGCAAGGCAAGCCGACCCGCGTGGTATCGGTTCCCTGCTGGGAGCTGTTCGACCAGCAGCCGGCCGCCTATCGCAAGGCCGTGATCGGCTCGGCGCCGGTGCGCGTGGCCGTCGAGGCCGGCATCCGCCAGGGTTGGGAACGCTTCATCGGCGAGGACGGCAAGTTCGTCGGCATGACGGGCTTTGGCGCCAGCGCCCCGTTCGAACGCCTCTACAAGGAGTTCGGCATCACCACCGAGGCGGTGGTGGAAGCGGCCGCCGGCTGAGGAAAGCCAAGCATCGCCACGGAAGGAGAGGAGGGGAAATGAGCGTGCCTTTTCCCGGTGAGCCGGCGCCCTGGTTCGTGGGCAAGACAAGCTCGAACGACACCTTCCATTTCTCTTCCGTGGCGGGGCGGTACATCGCCCTGCTGTTCGCGCCCTCCAGCGCCGCGCCCGACGCGCGTGCGGCCTGGAGCCGCATCGCGGCGGCGCGCGCGCTGTTCAACGACGTGCGGGCTTCCTGTTTCGGGGTGACGCTGGACCCCGAGGACGAACGGCTCGCGCGCGTCGCCGACGACGCCCCGGGCCTGCGTTGGTTCTATGATTCCGATCGGGCCATCGCCAAGCTGTACGGCATGGCCACGGACGACGATGTCGGCCGCGGAGGCTGGCTGTTGCTCGATCCGACATTGCGGGTGATGGCGGGCGGCGGCCTGGAGCAGGTCGGGTCCATGCTCGATTATCTGGGCAAGCTGCCGCCGACGAACCAGCATGCCGGGGTCGCCACCAGCCCGCCGGTGCTGGTCGTGCCCCGCGTGTTCGAGCCGCAGCTCTGCAGCGACCTGGTGGACTACTACCGGCGCACCGGCGGCCATGCCTCGGGCTTCATGCAGGAGGTCAACGGCATGACCGTGCTGGCCCATGGCGCCAGCCACAAGCGGCGCGCGGACTGCCTGATCGAGGATCGGGACCTGCGGGAGGCCTGTCGCATCCGGATCGTTCGCCGGCTGGCGCCAGCGATCGCCAACGCCTTCCAGTTCAAGGCGACCCGGATGGAGCGCTATCTCGTCTCCTGCTACGGCCCCGAAGGGCACTTCCGGGCGCATCGGGACAACACCACCAAGGGCACCGCCCACCGGCGCTTCGCCGTGACCTTGAACCTGAACGCCGGCGAGTACGACGGCGGCGGCCTGCGTTTTCCCGAGTTCAGCGGCGAGGTGATGCACGCCCCCACGGGCGGGGCGATCGTGTTCTCCTGCTCGCTGCTGCATGAGGCGACGCGCGTCACGCGGGGCGAGCGCTTCGCCTTCCTGCCTTTCCTGTACGACGAGGAGGGCGCGCGCATCCGCGAAGCTAACCGTGAATTCGTGGCCGAAACGGACGCCGATCTGGGCGACGACACGTAGGGTTGCGGAAAGTTTGTGGCCACGCTGACACGAGTTTCGTCATCGGGCGTTGATCGGGCTACGGGTTGGAAAAATGTTAAGCCTTACCTGTACACCTGACCCGCGGTGCATGTTGCTGCAGCCCTAGTCCACCAGCCCTAGTCCAGACGAGCGAGGATTTCGATGGCGTCGATTGTCGGCACACCTGGCGATGACACCCTGACGGGCACTTCGGGCCCGGACACGATCTCGGGCCTGGGGGGCAACGATGTCCTGATCGGCGGTGCGGGCGCCGACACCCTGGATGGCGGCTCCGGCGAGGACGCGGCGAGTTACCAGAACGCGACCACCGGGCTGGAAGCCTATCTGGTTCGCAACGGTCCCAATACCGGCGAGGCGGTCGGCGACACCTATACGTCGATCGAGAACCTGATCGGCAGCAACTACAACGACGGCCTTTACGGCGACGACGGCGACAACAAGCTCTATGGCGGCGCCGGCGACGACACCCTCTATGGCTGGGGCAAGGGCAACGACTGGCTGTATGGCGGCGCGGGCGTCGACAACGTCATCGGCGGCTCGGGCATCGACCACCTCGACGGCGGCGACGGCATCGACACCCTGAGCTACCAGCTGACCACCACCGGCGGCATCACCGTCTCGCTGCTGAACCCCTCGATCAACACCGGCGACGCCGCGGGCGACGTCTATACGAACTTCGAGGACGTCACCGGCACCAACTTCAACGACATCATCTACGGCGACGGCCAGGCGGTGAACAACCTCTGGGGCCTTGCTGGCGACGACAAGATCTATGGCGGCGACGGCTACGACGTCATGATCGGTGACGCGGGCGCCGACTACCTGGATGGCGGCGCGGGGCGTGACGAGGCCGACTACGAGACGGCCGACGTGGGCCTGACGGCCTCCCTGGCCGATACCTCGCTCAACACCGGCCATGCGGCCGGCGACGTCTATGTCGACATCGAGGACCTCGCCGGGTCCCTTTACAACGACATCCTCTACGGCGACGCCCAGGACAACAACATCCTCGGCTGGCCCGGCGACGACCAGATCTATGGCGGCGCTGGCTTCGACGGGCTTGAGGGCGGCCCGGGCGCGGACCGCCTCGACGGCGGCGCCGGCCTCGACCTGGTCGGCTACACCAACGCCGGCACGGCCAACGGCTTCCCGGCCAGCTACACGACGCTGGGCGTCGGCGTGACGGCTTCGCTGCTGAACCCCGGCATCAATACGGGCGAAGCGGCCGGCGACACCTACTTCAACATCGAGAACATGCAGGGCTCGGGCTTCAGCGACACGCTGGAGGGCGACAACGCGGCCAACACCCTGTTCGGCATCGGCGGCTCCGACACCCTGCGCGGCATGGGCGGCGACGACCTCCTGGAAGGCGGCGCGGGCGCCGACGCCATGGATGGCGGCACGGGCTTCGACTACGCCGTCTATACGCGCTCGACCGTGGGCGTCGTGGCGACGCTCGGCGTGGCCTTCACGGCCACCGGCGACGCGGTGGGCGACACCTATTCCAACATCGAGGGCCTGATCGGCAGCGATTACGGCGACGTGCTGGGCGGCGACGGCGCCGCGAACCGGCTGCAAGGCGGCGCCGGCAACGACAGCCTCTGGGGCGGCGGCGGGGACGACTTCCTGTACGGCGGGACCGGCGGCGACCTGATGGATGGCGGCGACGGCTTCGATACGGTGAGCTACGCCACCGCCGGCGCCGCGGTGACCGCGTCCCTGCAGAACTACAACCTGAACACCGGCGAAGCGGCCGGCGACAGCTACGGCTCGATCGAGGCCCTGGACGGCAGCCAGTACAACGACACGCTGTACGGCTACGACTTCGCGACCAGCAACCTGCACGGCGGCGCCGGCGACGACCGCCTGTTCGGCGGCGCGGCGGCCGACATCCTGATCGGCGACGCGGGCGCGGACCAGTTCAACGGCGGGGCGGGCGTCGACCTCGTCAGCTACGTGACCGCGAGCGCGGGCGTCACCGCCGACATGCTGACCACGAGCGGCACCCTGGGCGACGCCGCCGGCGACACCTTCACCCAGGTCGAGAACCTGGCCGGTTCGCTGTTCGGCGACATCCTGTCGGGCGACAACAGCGGCAACACCATCCTCGGCCTCGCCGGCAATGACTATCTCTTCGGGCGCGCCGGCAACGACGGCCTCGAGGGCGGTCTGGGCGCGGACTTCCTCGACGGCGGCGACGGTGTCGACACCGCGGGCTACGGCAACGCCGCCTCCGGCGTCACGGCGTTCCTGCTGGGCGCCAACCTGAACACCGGCGAAGCGGCCGGCGACACCTACGCCAGCATCGAAAACCTGATCGGCAGCAACTTCAACGACGTGCTGGGCGGCTCCGACGTCCAGAACACGATCTTCGGCGGGAGCGGCGCCGACGCCATTTATGGCGGCGGCGGCGACGACCTCCTGGAAGGCGGCGTCGGCGGCGATTTCCTGGACGGCCAGTCCGGCTACGACTACGCCTCCTATACCCAGGCCGGCGCGGGCGTGACGGTGTTCCTGGGCGGCGCCTTCCTGAACGCCGGCGAGGCCGTGGGCGACAGCTACACCTCGATCGAGGGCGTTCTGGGCTCGGCCTATGCCGATCTGATCGGCGGCGACAACACCAGCAACACGATCCAGGGCTACGACGGCAACGACTGGATCCTCGGCATCGGCGGCGACGACCTGCTGGTCGGCGGCAACGGCAACGACCTGCTCGAGGGCGGGATCGGTCACGACATCCTGGACGGCGGATCAGGCGACGACGTCGCTTCCTATCGCGAGGCTTCGGCCGGCGTGACCGCCTACATGAACAACTACCTCAACAATGCCGGCGAGGCGTTCGGCGACCAATACATCGCCATCGAGAACATCTGGGGGTCGGAGCACAACGACATCCTCGGCGGCACCGATGGCGCGGGCCAGGTCTACGGCTTCGCCGGGACCGACACCCTGTATGGCTATGGCGGCGACGACAACCTGTACGGCGGCGACGCGGCCGACACGCTGAGCGGCGGCACGGGGGCAGATACGTTCTTCTTCCTGCTGCAGAGCGAAGGCGGCGATACGATCACCGACTTCGTGTCGGGGCAGGATCGCATCTTCTTCTCCGAATACTGGTTCGGCCTGCCGATCGCGCCGGCCGGCGCCATCGACGCCGGGCGGTTCGTCTCGGGCAGCAATCCGGTGGCCGCCAACTCGGGGGCGACCTTCCTGTTCAACACCGGGACGCACCAGCTGTATTACGATCCCGACGGCGCCGGCAGCCAGGCCGCGATCCTGATGGCGACGTTCAGCAACAACGTGAACATCGTCGCCAGCGATATCTGGGCGGCGTAACGGGCCATGCGAAAAGGGACGCTGCGAAGCGTCCCTGACGGCCCTGTGTCCTGGGAGAGGCTTCTAGGCCGCCTTGGCGCGCCAGTAGTCGAGGACGGCCTCGATCGTATCCTCGAAGCGTTCCTGGGGCTTCCAGCCGGTCGCGGCGGCCAGGGCCGCGTTCGAGCCCGCGGCCCTTGGAATGGTCTGAGGCCGCACGCGGGCGGGGTCGACGACGAAGTCAATCTCGACCTTGGCCAGTTCGGCCAGCCGTTCCGCGATCGCCCGGACCGGACGCGTGACGCCGGAGCAGACATTGAAGGTCGTCCGCGTCTCGAAGTTCTCGGCCTGGTCCAGGACCGCGACATAGGCCCGAACGAGGTCGCGCACGTCGCCGAAGTCGCGTTCAGCCGACAGGTCGCCCACATTGATGGTCCGCGGGCCGGCGCCCTGCTCCGCGCGGGCCACCTGGGCGGCGAAGGCCGCGGCGACGAAGCGTTCGTCCTGGCCTGGGCCCAGGTGGTTGAACATCCGCAGGATCACCAGCCGGCCTCGATCGCCCCACAGGTCGCGCAACGCGTACTCCGCCGCGGCCTTGCTGCGGGCGTAGGGGTTCTCGGGCGCGAGCGGCGCGCTCTCGTCCAGCGGATCGCCGCTGGCGAACGACCGGCCATAGGCCTCGGCGCTGCTGGCGAAAATGAAGTTGGCGTCGGGGGAGGTCCGGTGAAGCGCGTCGACCAGGCGCAGCACGCCCGAGACGTTGACGTCCCAGACGGCGCGGGGCGAGCCGAAGGCGCCCTGCACGCTCGACAAGGCCGCCAGGTGGACGAGGTCCGTCGGCGCGAACGCGTCGACGACACGGTCGACGCTGTCGGTGCTGGTCAGGTCGAGAGGGGTCGACCGAATGGTCGCGATCCCGAGGTCGCCAGATCCCGTCGCCAGGATCTCCGCCTCGGGATATGCGCGGCGCAGGGCCGGAAGTAGGGCCTGGCCTACGAAGCCAGAGCCCCCGGTGACCAGAATGCGCCTGGCCGGCGACATCAGAGGTTACGCTTGTGCCGCGCCAAATCGGCCTGGACCATCTCTTCGATCATCTGTTCGAAGGTGGTTTCCGGGGTCCAGCCGAGTTGCTCGCTGGCTTTCTTGGGATCGCCGAGCAGGACGTCCACCTCGGCCGGACGCATGTGCGCCTCGGCGACGCGGACGTAATCCTCGTAGTTCAGGTCGACCGCGCTGAAAGCCAGGCGGCAGAGTTCCCGAACGGTGAACATCTTCCCCGTCGCGACGACGTAGTCGTCGGGCGTGGACTGCTGCAGCATCAGCCACATCGCCTTGACGTAGTCCCGGGCATGGCCCCAGTCGCGCTTGGCTTCGAGGTTGCCCAGCTCCACGTACGGCGCCAGGCCCAGCTTGATGCGGGCGGCGGCGTCGGTGACCTTGCGGGTCACGAACTCGAGGCCGCGCAGCGGCGATTCGTGGTTGAACAGGATGCCGCTGCTCGCGTGCATGCCGAAGCTTTCGCGATAGTTCACGGTGATCCAGTGGCCATAGAGCTTGGCCACGGCGTACGGGCTACGCGGATAGAACGGGGTCTTCTCGCTTTGCTGGGCCTCTTGGATGAGGCCGAACATTTCGGAAGACGACGCCTGGTAGAAGCGCGCTTCGGGGGCTTCGAGGCGGACGGCTTCGAGCACGTTGGTGACGCCGATCGCCGTGACCTGGCCGGTCAGGATCGGCTGCTGCCACGAAGACTTCACGAAGGATTGGGCCGCCAGATTGTAGACTTCGTCTGGCTTGACGTCGCGCACGGTGCGGATAAGGCCAGACAGGTCCGTCAGGTTGCCTTCGTGCAATTGTACGTCGTTCTCGACACCGATCCAGCGAAGGCGGTGATCGTGGACTTCGGAATGGCTGCTGCGGCGGACGACGCCATGCACCGAATAGCCTTTTTCCAACAACAACTTGGCGAGATAGGCCCCGTCTTGTCCAGTGATGCCGGTAATCAAAGCCGTTCGCGACATTCGAATCCTGACCCCCAAGTGGGAAAATTGCGAGGGGGTGTTAGCATTGGCCGTGCATCGGCACAACGCATAACGGCGCACCGTCAAAGTAACCCTGAGCATCGTTCGCCGAAGGCGTCGCTTCCCTCGCAAAGCAAGATCCGAAGGCCATGAGAATGACCGGCGGGCGCCATGGCATGGGCCAGGATTAGCTGCTATTTGCAGTTACGAAGAGCAACAATGAGAAGCAGTGTCCGTATGGATTTCGGCCAAAAGCTTGCGACGAATCGCGCAGCCGCAGTCGCTGATGCGCTCCGTATTCTGCATCTCAACGGCTGTGTGCCGAATTACGAACACATTCTGAGCAACACCTACCGAAGGGTGATTCGTCCAGGTCAAACGGTGCTGGATATCGGGGCGCACGCCGCGCTGCACCTGCGACACTTCCTGAATCTGGTCGGCGACAGCGGTTTCGTCGCGGCCTTCGAGCCCATCCCCGTCATGGCCGAGCGTCTGGTCGAGCAGTTCGGCGGGGTGCACAACGTCGAGATTCACCAGGTCGCCCTGAGCAACTACACGGGCGAGGCCAATTTCAACTTCGTCGAGAACGCGGCTGAAATGTCGGGCCTGCGGCAGCGCGAATACTTTATGGACGCCCCGCAGATTTCCACGATCAAGGTGGCGATCGATCAGCTCGATAACCTGACCGACAAGTTCCAGAAGGTCGACTATATCAAGATCGACGTCGAAGGCGGGGAAATCGACTGCCTGGCCGGGGGAAAAGAGCGCTTCTTCAAGAAGCACCGTCCCATCATTAGCGTCGAATATGGCCAGCCCAGCTACGCTGCTTACGACAACAGCGCCTATACGCTCTATGATCTCGCGACCGAGCTTGGCTATGAGCTGGCCGACATCTTCGGCAACGTGGTCGTCAATCGTCAGATGTGGGGCTACATCTGCGACCGCTCGGCCTGGGACTTCTTCATGGTGCCCTCCGAGCGCGTCCAGGAATGGGTCGACACCATGCTTGCCGACGAGTGAGGCGTCGGCGGCGACGGACCGCTCCGTCGCCGCCAGCCTATGCCCGTGAAGGAACCGGGGTCCTGGCTTCGCCGATCGCCTGGCCAAGCCCGCTGAGCGCCAGGGCGCGATCCCAATAGACCGTATCCCGAGCGTCCCGCTCGGCCTTGGTCAGCTTCAGCGCCGGGCTGCCCATGACCTTGATGGCCGCCTTGCGGAAAGCCGCCGGCGTGTCCGCGACGATCACGCCGGGCGCGTCGAGGAAGCGATCGAGGCCGCGCAGGGCGGTCGAGGTGGCGATGACCCACTTGCCGGAGGCCAAGGCCTCGGCCGACTTCAAATTGGTTCCCCCGCCGAACTTGATCGGCAGCAGGAAGGCGTGCGCCGAGGCCTTCACCGCCCACAGGTCCTCGTCGCCGAGGTCGGGGAAGAAGTGAACGCGCTGGCTGTTCGCGCCCAGGAAGCGCTGATACTCCGGATGCGAGAAGATGGCGTCCGAGGCGCCCCCGCAAACGGCTAGGCGCTTGTGCGGAGGCAGGAAATAGAAGCCGCCGGTCGCGACCAGGTCGATGAAGCCCTCGGAGTTCGGCGGATAGGCGCTGCCCACGAAGAACATGAAGGGCGCGTCGCCGAACTCGGCCTTGGCCTTGGACTCCACGAGGCGGCCCGGCGGGCGCGACGTGCCGTTCGGCGCGAGCAGGATCCTGGCCGAGGTTTCCATCGCGGCATAGACCTTGGCCTCTTCGGCCGACACCGCGATGATGATGTCCGAAGCGCCCGCCAGCTCGGTTTCCATGGCCTCGATCTCGGCCCGGAACTCGGCGGCCTTGGTCGCGGATATCCCGGCGTTCAGAAGCAGGGCTTCCTTCAGCGGACCTTCCCAGTTGTGGGACGAATAGACGATGGACACGCCGTCGAGCTTGCCCTCGGCCCGCAGCCGCTTGACCAGGGGCCACAGGAACGGCTGCTCCAGTTGGATCACGTCGGGGCGCTGGCGCGCCACGAGTCCGCTGAAGTGCGCGTAGGCGGCGGGGTTTTCGGCCGCGAAGCGCCCGGAAGCCAGGTCCGTGACGAACGGCGTATCGGTCCAGCGCGAGCCGACAAAGCCGAGCTTGATGTCGTTGGGGCCGACCGTGCCGGGGCCGTACGGGGCGGTATAGACCGCCGCGCACTCGAAGGTGTGGCCGAGCGCGCGATAGAAGTCCTGCAGCGCCGAGACGCGCAGCTGCCCGCCGTGGCGCGGCTTGGCGATGGGGTAGGTCGAAAGGGCGAGGATGCGTCGGGTCACGGCGTCACCAGGGCGTCGAGGCGCTCGAAGAAGAGTTCGGCAGCCTTGTCCCAGCTCGTCGGCTGGTAGTTGACGCGAACCGCCCGGCGCTGCCTGGCCAGTTCGGCGGAATCCGAGAACAGTTGCGCCATGGCGTTCGCCCAGCCGTGGATATCCACGGGGTCCTTGTAGGTCACCATCGTGCCGCCGACCTCCGGCAGGGAGCCGGTCGGGCTCGAGATGCAGGGCAGGCCGTGGCTGAGCATTTCCGCCAGGGGCAGGCCGTAACCTTCGTAGCGCGAGGGGAACAGGCCGAACTCGGCGCCGCGGTAGAGGGCGTTGAGCGCGGCGTCGCTGATGCCCTGCAGGATGACGATGGTCGAGCGCGTGCGGGGATTGGTGCGGATCTCGTGCATCAGCTCCCCGGTGTTCCAGCCATGGCGGCCGACGAACACCAGGCGGCAGGTCTCCGGGTCGACGGCGCCTTGCTGGATGAGCTGGTCCCAAGCCTCGTAGAGCGCCCGGTGGTTCTTGCGCGGCTCGATCGTCGACACGAACAGGGCGTAGCGCTTGCCCTTGAGCGCCGGCGGCAGCTCCGCGTCGCTCTCGTCGTTGTCGGGCAGATCGCCGCCCAACGGGAAGTTCGCCAGGCCCAGCGGCGGCAGGCCGTTCTCGATGCAGTGCTCGCGGACATCCCGCTCGGTGCATTCGGAAATGCACATGCCGTAGTCCGCCGTCCAGAACAGCTCCCCGAAATAGTCGGTCAGGAGATCGACGTAGAACGGCACCACATAGTGCGGGAACTTCAACGGGATGAGGTCGTAGATGATGGCCGCGTAGCGGAACTTGTGTTCGGCCTTGAGGGCGTAGATCGCGCGGAGGTTCTTGTGATCCCAGTCGAGGCCGCCCGAGATGATGGTCAGGTCGGGGCCGAGCGGAATGAGGTCAGGCGCGGCTTCGCGAAGCGGCACGCGCACGTCGGGCAGGGTCTGGGCCCGGCTCTCCAGGCTTTCGGCCTGCAGCTGCTTGATCTGCTCGAGCGAGAACGAGCGCCCGCGCAGGCGCTGGATCGCCTGATAGAGGCGCGCATGGCCCAGGACGTATTCCCGGCCGAGCCGGCGCAGGCTGAGCGTCGGTGCGCCCGTCTCCGCGGCCAGGCTGTGGATGGCGGGCATGTCCACCTTGCGGCCGCGCACCACCTGGGTGAGGGCGAACAGGGCGGGGCGGCGCAGCAGATGCGCGCGCAGCTGGACGCGCAGCGCCATGTCCGTCTGGGCCAGCGGCGCCTTGCCGGACTGTTCGAAGTCAAGCTGCAGCCGCCCCTCGATGATCTCCATCGCCGCGGCGACGGAGATGCGGCGGAAGCAGTTCTGCTGCGTGTCGTAGACGCAGTAGTCGAGCCGGTCGCCCCAGCGCGCGGCGGCGCGCCGGGCCAGTTCGCGCTCGACGCGCACGATCCCAACGGCGATGCCGCCCCAGCGCGCGGAGGTCGAGAGGTCGAAGGCGAGGCGCTTGCCCGGCAGGCTCGCACGCGCCTTTTCCTTCGCGCTCCGGCGAGTCGTCTTAGGCGTTCGAGCAGGGGCGGCGCTCAGCTTTTCGTCCATGTCACCCTATCATGGCTGGCTTGCGTCGGTAGAAGGTACGCACTGGAGGCCTTGGCGCCCTACTTCGGCGCGTCCGGCAATCTTACTCCCTGGCGACAGCGCCGTTCTCGATCCATTCCAGCCACTCGCTGGTGGTGCCGAAAAACCCGATCCTGCCGCTGCCCAGGGCGCAGACCTTGTTGCACACGCGCTGGACCAGGCCAAAATCGTGGGTCGCCAGGACAACGATCTTAGCCTTGTCGACGAAGCGGTCCATGCGCTTGGTGGCTTCGGCCTGGAAGTCGGCGTCGCCGGCGCTGAGCCACTCGTCCATGATCAGGATGTCGGCCTCGAAGGCCGTGGTGACCGCGAACATCAGGCGCGCGACCATGCCTTGCGAGTAGGTGCGGACGGGCAGGTGGATGAACTGCGCCAGGCCCGAGCTGGAGATGATGTCGTCCAGCTTGCTCTGCACGGTCTTGCGCGGGACCATCCGCATCCGGCCCAGGTTGTAGATGTTCTGCAGGCCCGACACATCGTAGTCGAGGCCGGCCGAGACGGAGATCGTCGTGGCGACACTGCCGTTCATCGAGACGCGGCCAGCCGTCGGCTCGTAGATCCCCGCCAGGACCTTCAGCAGGGTGGTCTTGCCCGATCCGTTGTGGCCCACCAGGGCGACGCGGTCGCCCTCGCTGAGCTTCATGTTGATGTTCGCCAGCGCCCGGACCACGGTCACGTCGGCGCTGCTGTACATCTGGCCGCCGATGTTCCGCGCGAACACGGCGCTGCGGATGGAGTGCGCCCGGACCGAATAGACCGGATAGTCCAGGGTGACGCCGCTGAGTTCCACGAAGTGCTTCATCGCGTGCACCTTAGAGCCAGAAGATGACGCGCTTACGCAGCGCGGCAAGCAGGATCACGGCGAGGACCAGCATCGTGGCCGTCCAGCCCAGCCCCCAGGTCCAGTCGGAAATCGTCGGCGCCTGGCCGAGCAAGGGGGTCCGGATCAGGGCCACCAGGTGGGTGAAGGGGTTGTATTCGACCACCATGTGCCGCAGGCCGGTGCTGTTCTCGGCGCGCCAGAACACCGGCGTCATGAAGAACAGCAGCTGGATCGCAAAGCCGACCATGAAGCCGATGTCGCGGAAGCGCGTCGACGGCAAGGCCACGACCAGGCTGGCCAGCAGCGTCGCCAGCAGCGCCAGCGGAAGGGACAGTATGATCGTCCAGGACGGAATGGCGGCGAGGCCCAGGACGAGCAGCACGGCCCAGTAGGTGATCAGCTGCGCGGCGAAGTTGATCAGGATGCGCATCAGCGACAGCCAGGCGTGGAACGAAAGGGGCAGGCGCTGCACCTGCATCATCCCGGCCCCGTTGATGAACATGTTGGCGCCTTCGCCGATCCCCGAACCGACCATGCCCCAGGCGAGAATGCCGGCGAGCACGTAGGGGAAGCTTTCGCGCCAGGGCGTGCCCATCATGCCGCCGAAGACGAAGCTGAGCGCGAAGCCCATCGAGAGCAGGGTCGTCGAAAGCCAGAACGGGCCGAGCAGGGTCCTGCGGAACCGCCCGATGGTCTGTTCCCAACCAAGGCTGGTCCATAGGGGGGCGAGCCGGATCCCGTCTGCGAGATCGGTCAGAGCGGCCCTCAAAGCGTGCGACATTCCCGATTCGATCCGAATATGGTGACGAAACACCTTCGACAACTCACAGACCGAAGGTCCGCCGCGTCTAGGCACTATGGAAAGACAAGTCAACGGCCTGAAAAAAGGCTGACGAGGCGATAAGTAGAAGCCTCATTTCGGCCGTGTTCAGGAAAGTCCTATATGGGCTGCGCTTGCCTGCGAAAGCGGCTATTAGCTGCACGCTCGGGTCCGCTCTCCCGTTCGCCACGACAAGATCGTTTTATGACACTCGACATCAAGTCCGTTCGCGCCGCCGCCGAGCGGCTTTCCGGCCATATCGAGCGCACCCCCTGCCGCTACTCCAGGACGCTTTCGGCGATCACCGGGGCGGAAGTCTGGGTGAAGTTCGAGAACCTGCAGTTCACCGCCGCCTACAAGGAGCGCGGCGCGCTCAACAAGCTGATGTTGCTCTCCGAGGCGGAAAAGAAGACCGGCGTGATCGCCGCGAGCGCCGGCAACCACGCGCAAGGCCTGGCCTATCATGGCGCGCGGCTCGGCGTTCCGGTCACCATCGTGATGCCCAGGACGACGCCGTTCATCAAAGTCCAGCACACGCGCGACTTCGGCGCGACCGTCGTGATCGAGGGCGAGACCTATGACGAGGCTTCAGCCCATGCGCGCAAGCTGCAGGCCGAGCAGGGGCTGACCTTCGTCCACCCCTTCGACGACTACGACATCATGGCCGGCCAGGGCACCATCGCGCTCGAAATGCTGGAAGACGCGCCCGATCTCGAGGTGCTGCCGGTGCCGATCGGCGGCGGCGGACTGATCAGCGGCGTGGCGACCGCGGCCAAGGCCCTGAAGCCGGATATCCGCATCGTGGGCTGCGAGCCGGCCATGTATCCGTCCTTCACGGCCAAGATGCGCGGCGTGCAGGCCCATTGCGGAGGCCAGACCATCGCCGAGGGCGTCGCGGTCAAGACGGTGGGCGAGTTGACCTACGCCGTGGCCCGTCCGCTGATCGACGACGTGCTGCTGCTCGAGGAGCCTCATATCGAGCAGGCGGTCGCCCTCTACTGCAACGTCGAGAAGACCATCGCCGAGGGCGCGGGCGCGGCGTCGCTGGCCGCCCTCCTGGCCTATCCGGAACGCTTCCGGGGCAAGAAGTGCGGCCTCATCCTGTGCGGGGGCAATATCGATACGCGGCTGCTCGCATCGGTCCTGACCCGCGAGCTGGTGCGCGCCCAGCGGCTGGTGTCCCTGCGGATCGTCGGCGACGACCGTCCCGGCCTGCTGTCGACGGTCTCTCACGTGATCGGCGCGATGGGGGCGAACATCATCGAGGTCAATCACAATCGCCTGGCGCTCGACGTTCCCGCCAAGGGCGCGGAGTTCGACATCACGATCGAAACCCGCGACGCCCAGCACACGCAGGAGGTCATCGACGCCCTGCGCGAGAAGGGCTACCCGCCGCGCACGGTTTGACGCCGGGGGAGGGGATCGCCTGATGGAGCCGTGGCCGGATCATCCTGTCGAGGTCGTGCGAAGGCGGACGCGTCCGCTTTCGCCTTGGCTGCAGATCGACGAGATCGAGGTCCGCATGCCTGGATCGACCGGGGTGGAAACCTATCACGGGCTGCGTCAGGCCGATGCGGCCATGGTGCTGGCGATGACCGCCGACTTCCAGTTCCTGATCGTCCGGCAGTATCGCCCGGTCATCGAGGCGTGGACCTGGGAGCTGCCGGCCGGCTGCGTGGATCCCGGCGAGGATCCCGCGGCGGCCGCGGCGCGGGAGCTGGCCGAGGAGACCGGCTACCGGGTCGGGCGGATGATCCCGCTGGGCGCGCTCCATGAGGATCCTCCACGCAGGACCAACCGCATCTACGACTTCTTCGCGCTTCTGGAGCCTGAGCCCAGCGCCCCGGAGGCCGGCATGGCGCCGCGGCTGGTTTCAGGGGGCGACTTGAAGGCGATGGCCCTGGCCGGAGAGCTGGCGGTTCCCAGCCAGGTCGCGCTGCTGTTCCGCGCCGCCTGCAACGCGGAAGTTCAGCAATTTTTGCGCGCCCTGGGGTTGCAATCGCCGCCCTGGATCTGACGGTCTGGGGCTGCATTGCGATCCCAGGCGCCCTTGCGCGATTGGCTCGCGCACGAGAAAACGTGAATCATGACCGCCAAGCGCACGCCCCAAGCAAAGCCCTCGTCGCATCGTTCCAAGGGGCGCCCCGGGACCAAGGCCGAGGTGGTCGCGGCGCCGGTCGCGCGACCGGCCGTTTTCGTCCATTCCAGCTTTCGAACCGCCAGCACCTGGTTGTGGACCCGCTTCCGCGGCAACGCGAACACGGTCGCCTACTGCGAGATCTTTCACGAGATCCTGGCCGGGCTGACGCTGGACGAGATCCCGCGCATCGGTCCGAGCTCCTGGCGCTCGCGCCATCCGGCCAGCTCGCCCTACTTCATCGAGTTCTTCGACCTGCTGGGGCCTGGCGGCGGCGTTCAGGGGTTCAGCAAGAGCATGCCCTTCGAGTGGTTCGTGCCTCGCGACGGCGTGCTGGGCGACCTGACCGATGACGAGGTCGCCTATGTGGGCCGACTGATCGACAATGCGGCGAGTTCCTCCCGCACCGCGGTGCTGACCGACACCCGGACGCTTGGCCGGGCTGTCGGCATGAAGCGACGCTTCGGCGGGCTGCATATTTTTATCTACCGCAATCTTTTTCAGCAGTGGTGCTCGTACTCGAGCCAGCACCGCGACGGTAATCGCTACTTCATCGACAGCATAAAGAACTCGATCGAATATTCCGAACACGTCGAGTTCTTCAGGAAGATAAAATATTTCCTCAGCGTTCAGAACCAGGTCGACAGCGAGGACTGGTTGACGCGGTGCTCGTACGACGACGTCTTCGTCGCGTTCATGGCGCTGCACATCTACCTGTATCTGGTCGCCTACGCTGAGCTCGATCTGCCGATCGATGTCAATCGCCTGGCCGGGGATAAAGCCTACCGGCAGGAAATCGAACAGCGGATCGCCAGCCAGGCCGGCGTGGAGGTGGATCTCTCCGACGCCATCACCACCATCGAGGCGCCCCTGAAGCCCCTCGAAGACCCCAAAGGCGTGGCGTTCAAGATCGATACCTTCCTGCGCCACGCGCTCGAGGACCTTCGCCCCACGGCCGAGGCCGAAGCCTTCGTGCGCGGCCTGATCCGCGACATGTGGGACGAGCACGCCCGCTTCACCTTCTATACGCGCTCGCTCTTCGCGGCCTCGGCTCAGGCGGTCGATCGCTCGGCCGAGGAGGCCGCGCTCAAGAGGGCCGAGGCGCTAGAGGCGGAGCTGGATGGCGTGCGCTCGGCCGCCGAGCAGATGGTTGGCGAGGTGCTCAAGCGCAACCAGGTCCTCAACGCCGAGCAGGCGGACGAGATCGACCGCTTGCAGGGCCTGCTGTCGGACCAGGGCCGGGAGAACAACGTGCTGGCCGATCGGCTTGTCGCGATCGAGAGCGAGCTGCGGCACGAGTTGAAGTTCAGCGAGCGGCTGAACGAGAACATCGCCGTTCTGGAGCAGGCCTTCCAGCGGATCCGCGACGAACTTGTCGTTCGCGGCGACGTGGATGGCGCGGGCGCCGCCCCGCGGGCGGACCTGCCCAACGACGCCGGGGCCAAGCTGCTGGCGCTGGTCTCGGCCGTCGACGACGCCGCCGGCGTCCTTGTCCGCGAGCGTCAGGCGCTGCAGGCGGCCGGCGAGCGCCAGACGCGCGACCAGGGGCGCATCGTTCGCCTGATCGAGCGCCGGCAGGTGATGATCGAGCAGCGCGACGCCCTGCTCGACCTCGTGGAGAAAATGGAAACCCGCAACCGGCTGGCTCGCGCGTTGCTCACGCGCGAGCCGGTTGGCGTGGACGGCGTCAGTCGGTCGTTCTGATCCACAGCTGGCAGCCGTCCCGCAGCGTATGCAGGATGGCGGGGTCGGCGCCGTCCTGCTGGATCTCGCAGGGCTGGGACACGACGTTTCGCCATTTGGCGGCCGACAGCATCTCCCAGATCTCCAGGTCCGCTCGCGGGGTGTGGGTCGACAGCAGGATCGCGCGCACGGGGCCCGTCGTCAGGTCGATGCTGGACAGGATCTCCCGCTCCTCGCCGCCGGTGGTGAGCACCAGGAGGTCGATTTCCGGCTCCTGCGAGAAGATCTCCTGCACGTCGACGGTCTTGCAGGACCGCCATCCATCCCGGCTGCGCTTCGCGGAGGGGCGGGGGGCCGAGCGGTGGCCGAACTCGATGGACGGGTGCGCCAGGATCGGGTGCTCGGCGGCTTCCGCGCCGGGGATCACCGCGGCCTGGATGACCGTGGTCTCTTCCTCGGTGAAGCCGTTGACCGACAGGTGCTCGCGCATGACGGCGCAGAGCTCCGGCGCGGGCTCGACGCCGACAAGGCGGACGGCGTCGATCTGCTTGCTCCGGGCCGCGAGGCCGGCGGCCACCAGCCAGGGGCCCCAGGCCGCGCCGATCTCGACGGCGACGAAGCGCTGCCGACCCCGTTCCGCCGCCGCCTTCACGGCCGCCAGAACCGCCAGCCATTCGGGCAGGGAGCCGAACAGGTTGCCCAGGACGGGCGGCGCCTCGACCTGGCCGCCCTTGTCGTGCGCCCAGGCCAGGACGCCCGTGCGGGTCAGGCCGCCCAGGAAGTCGGTGACGTAGTCGGCGCGACCTTGCAGGCCCGGCGCCGCGAACTCCGACAGCAGGCCGATATCGAGGCGCCCATCCAGGCGCGAGCCGTGCCGGAGCTGGAATTCCAGCGTGTGCAGGAAGCTGGAGACAAGCGCCACGCGCGAGGGATAGGTCAGCGCCCGATCGATCAGGGCCTGCGGATACTCAGGTTCGCGACCCAGCAGCAGCCGATAGCATCCATGGACGTCTTCCGGCGTCGAATTGCGCTCACTCATGCAGATCTCCAGTAGCGTCGGTCCAGAGCCGCGAAACCGCGACGATCCGAGCGACGCATCGCCCCGTTTTGGATCGGGCTTTCATACTCGATCACCGCGCAGGATCAATCAAAGCGGTACCTGGCGGGGGCTCCGGCCCGAGATCGTGCAGGTGCTCATATGGGTTGCGAGGCTAGGCAGCCTGCGTTAGATCGCTCAGAGTATGAATTTTTGAGCGATGTTGCGCGAGATTTTAGTAAATGACTGGCCTGTCCGCTATACACATTCACGCGGGGTTTCGCACGGGTAGCACTCTGGTGTGGGCCGCAATGAAGTCTGCGGGTGGCAATACGCCGTTCTATGAGCCGCTGCATGAAGAACTGTCGATCATTACAGATTTCGACAACAGATCTATTGATGAAAGCATCGTGGAAGATTTGGGTGTTCGCAAGAATGCTGATGTCTTCGAGTGCTACAAGGGGTTGATAAACCCGCTGGGCGGATTGCGAGGGTTTCGTAAATCCTTCTCATATGAGCGCTTCTTTCTCGATCGCGCCGAGCCGGCCGCGGATCTGGCCCGCTATCTCAATTCGCTCGAACTACTGGCGCGATCGCGCGGCCATCGGCCGGTGCTGAAGTATGTGCGCAGCCAGGGACGGATTGGATGGATCCGCCAGAACTGCGGCGGGGTGCATCTGGCCCTGCTGCGTCCGTGCTTCGATCAGTTCCGCTCGTACATGTGGAACGCCGAGCATGGGAACCTGTATTTCATGGCGGCGAACTGCCAGATCTTCGCGCAGAACGTTTCGGCGTTCGACGCCGAGCTGGCCGCGAAGCTGGTGAAGATCCCCGTCTTCCAGAGCCCGAACCTGGCGGTCGAGCAGGCCTACTACGCCAAGGTCGCGGCCAATCTGGACATCCACCAGCTCTATTTCATTCACGCCTATCTCTGGAAGCGTCAATTCAGGCATGCGCTGGAGGCGGCGGATGCGATCTTCGATATCGCGGCCGGGCCCGAGCGGATCGCCGAAATGAACGCGCTGATGGCGGAGCATGACTTCAAGCTCGACCTTTCCGGCGTGAGGCCGTCCAAGATCGACACCATGCCTCAGTTCAAGGAGCGCTTCGCACGTATCGAGGCCCTGGCCGACTATTGCCTCTGGTCGGGCGGGCATGTGCGGATGTTCAAGCGACGGACGCCGGCGCATCGCTTCCTGCAGGAGCGCCTGGAGGCCGAGGCCGTTCAGGCGGAGCGCCTTTCCGAGGTCGGTCCGTTCGAGCGCTTCTCGTCGATGGAGATGCTCGGCGCGCTGGATCCCGAAGGCCGCCGTGCGCCTGAGCTGCCCGATCCCTGCGCGGCCAGCTTCTTCGGCGGCCACTCGGTGCCCGAGCCCCTGCGGACGGTTCCGCACCGCCTGAGCGGCGACGCCGACAATGTCCTGCGGGTCGATGCGCAGGCGATGTACGTGCCGCCCGGCGCGGCTCTTCGCCTGGATGCGCAGACGCAGATCTATACCATCACGTCGGCCCGCCCGGAGCGGTCGCTGGTTGCGTTCGGGCCCCACTGGGTGCTTCCGGCGGGCCGTTACAGCCTGACCCTGACCTATGACGGCGCGCCGTTGCCGGCGTCGGCGGACGGTGCGGCGATGCTGGACATCGTGGGCGACTACGGCGCCATTCGGGTGCTTGAAGCGCAACCCCTGCCGCTGAAGGGATGGGCCAACGAGACGGTGGTCTTCTCGTGCGATCGGTCCGTGCCGGCTTTCGAGGTGCGCATCCACGCGGAAGGCGCAGCGCTGCGGGTGGCGAGCTACACCCTGCGCCGGGAGGACGGGCAAGGCCCCGGCGCCTGAAGCGACCAGCCCAGGGGCGCCGGCGGCGCCCCTGGGGGTCGGTAGAGGCTTAGAGCCCCAGCAGCTTGGCTTGGTAGGCGACGCCGCGCGCCACGCCTTCCTCGAAGCCGATCAGCGGCTTGAGGCCCAGCTTGTTCTGAAGGGTGGTGTCGCCCACGCGCGCGAACACGCCTTCCGGCTTGTCCGAGGTGCCGATGACCGTCGGATCGTAACCGGCGGCGTTGGCCGCGATCTTGGCGAACTCCTTGAACGTGGTCTTCCGGGCGGTCGACAGGTTGATCGCGTCGCCGTTGCTGATCAGGTCCATCGATTCAAGCACGAAGCGCACGGCGTCGCTGATGTGGATGAAGTCGCGCGACTGATCGCCCGTGCCCCAGACGGTCAGGGTGTCCTGGCCGCGGAACTCCAGAGCGCGCTTGCAGATGCTCGGGAAGGGGTAGGTCAGGTCCTGGTCTTCGCCATAGCCCGAGAACGGACGATAGCAGACCATGTCGAGGTCGTAGCTCTTGTGCGCAAGGCGAGCCAGGTACTCGCCCGTCAGCTTGGCCCAGCCGTACGAGAGGTCCGGCATGCCCAGCTTGGTGTCGAAGTCGATCATGTCTTCCGACAGCAGGTGCTGGTTGTCGCGCGTCTGCAGCGAGATCGGATAGGCGGCCGACGACGAGAAGAAGATGTTCTTCTTCGGACGGGTGCGCAGCGCCCAGCGGAAGAAGTCGGCGTCGATCGCCAGATCCTCGGCCACGGCCAGCGGATCATACTCGATCATCAGGCGGCCGCCGACCATGGCGGCCAGGTGGAAGGCGTAGTCGAACTTCTCGTCCTTGCGGAAGTATTCGCGGCAGTCCTGTTCGACCCAGGTGAAGCCCTTGTAGGTGCGGGGGTCGTACAGCGGCCATTCCTCGGGGCGGAGGCCACCGGTGCGCGGCACGATCGGATCGACGCAGACGACGTCCCAACCGCGCTCGAGCAGCGCGTGGCAGAGATGGCGGCCCACAAAGCCGGCCCCGCCGGTAACCAAAGCTCTCACTTAAATTCTCCTTGTCCCCCGTAGGGTTATTGTCGCCGGCCGTAAGCCAGCCTGGATCCGTTGGCGCCGTCGCCGGGTTCGCGGAAGCTTATTGCTTGACCTTGAACCTGATCAACAGCCTGCCCAGCAGGCGCACTGGCTTGCCGATCTTCCATGAGGTGGAGGCGTAGATCGCCGAGAGCGCGGCGGCATGCCGATCGTTGGCGTCGCGCTCGCGATGGATCGCCTCGTCCCTCTGGGCCTCCAGCTCCCGGACGACATTGCCGTGCTGGATCTGGATCGCGCCGATGGAGGGCGTTTCAACCACATGCGGGACTTCCACCACAACGGGCGCGGCCGGGGCGGCCCGCTCAGCGGAATAGGCCGTCATCCGCTCAGCCTCGGACGCCATGATCGCCAGAACGCCCTGGAGCTTTTCATCCAGAAGAGCGGCGTGGGCGTGCGCGGCGCGCAGTTCCTCGGCGTGCTGCTGGCTTCGCGCGTGTTCCTGCGCCAGGGCGGCTTCGGTCTCGGCGAGAGAGGCCGCGGCCGCCTGGAGCTGGGCGCGGAGCGCGCCGGCTTCGTGGTCGACGAAGCGAAGCCCCTGGAGGCGTTCGGTATGGTCGCTGATCTTGCGGATCTCGGCTTCGGTGACCGAGATCATGTCGCGCAGCTTGATCTCGAGCAGGCTCCGGGCCGCGGCTTGGGTTTCCGCATCGGCTTGGGCCGTTCCGAGCGCGGAGCTCAGGGTCAGGACCTGATCTTCCAGCGTGGCCTGGTTGGCGCGCGCTTCGTTCATCGCCGCGGTCGTGTCGAGCAGTTGGGCCTCGCCGGCCGCGAGTTCGTCGCGCAGCCGGCGCATGAGCAGCTCTTCGCCATCACCTTCGTCGGCGATCATTCGATCGAGCTCTGCTTCTTCCAGGGTGAGGTTCTCAGTCGTCATGACGCTGACCCACGAAGACCATCTCGAGGTCCGGATTGATGTAGCTGGCCGCGGTCGAGATGTTGCTGACGATATGGAAGAGGACGTTGCAGCGCGCGAGGGAGTAGCAGTCGGCGATCACCTCGGCCGCCATGGTCGAGGACCAGTTGGCCGGATCGGCGGCGGTCAGGTGCTGGATCTGGTGGCCTTCACGCATCTTGTCGTTGGTCGACAGGTTCGAGAACTGCTGGTCGTCGGCGATCGAGGTGCGCTTCACGTCGGTGTCGTAATGCAGGTAGTCGCCGAAGTGGTTGCGCATTTCCTCGATCGTCGAGTCCTGGTCGGTGGCCAGGAAGATCTGCGGGTTCTCGATGCCTTCGCGGCTGATGTATTCCTTGATCGCGCGGACATAGATCTCGATGTGCGACAGGCGCGCGCCGGGCTGCTCGATGGCGTGGCTCGGGTGGCGGATGTGCACGCCGATGCGGTGGCCGTCGCCCAGCATGTCGATGTTGCGATCGATGCGGGCCTGGATGGACGCCACCGGGCGCATGTATTCCGAGACCTTGGCGTGATACCAGCGCCGCCAGCGTTGGAACTCCGGCATCTGGTAGAGCCGGTAGGCGTGAACATAGGTCAGCCAGGGTTCACGCTTCTCGTTGAAGTCGTCGGCGATGTAGGCGCCGTCGTACATGGCGGCGGTGTCGTTGTAGACCGAGATGTCCTGGACGTCGGGCCCGGGCTCGAACAGGTGCAGCCAGCCGTTGCCTTCCTCGCGCGAGGCGTAGCAGAAGCTCGTGAACGCCGAGAGCCCGAAGTATTCCTGGATCGCCGAGGCGCGCCAGTCGGGAAGCACGACGCGCGAGGGATCGGCGTCCTTTTCCCAGACCAGATACGAGGCGTAGCGGTTGAACAGGGAGAAGAAGCCCCCGTCGTTGCCGATGACCACGACCTTGTTGCTGTTGTGGTTGACCAACTGGGGATTGCGCGCCGAGCGGCAGGCGCTGTCGCCGTAGAGGGCGTGGCAGCGCTCGTAGAAATAGCTGTCCGGCGTGGCCATGCCCAGGTCGTTCAGGGTGTCGGGGCCGCCGCGGACGCTGACGTTCGCGGGCGTGACGATCGCGCGATAGATTGGCTTGAGCGCCTCCACGGTCCAGGCGTGGGCGGCGTCGCGATTGGCCACGGCCTTGGCGGCGTAGTCGTACCGATTGTCGTACACGTCGCGCATGGCCGCGCGCACGTCGACCGCGTGCGGCACGTACTGCAGGCCGATGAAGCGCTCGTTGATCTGGGGATAGAGGGCGGGCACCGGGATTTCGGCCCGCACGAAGCGCACGGAGTCGATGCCCGCGAGATCCTGGTGAGCGAAATGGTCGGCGAGGATCTGGGGCTTGCCCAGAGCGACGGCTTCACGGGCCGGGATCGAATAGCCCTCGCCGCGCGCGATGTTGATCATGCAGTCGACGTCTTCGACAAAGCGCATGTAGGCGCCTTCGTCGACCTTGCCGCGCATGACCTCGATGTTGGTCCCGCGGTACTTCTGCGCGAACGCGGCGGCCTCATCCTCGGGCAGCAGGGAATAGGTCAGCTTCATCCGCAGCTGGACGTCGGGGTTGTCGAGGCCGAACGTCGCTTCGAAGGCGTCGGCGATCATGTGGACGTTCTTGCGGAAGTCGTAGGCGCCGACGACGCCGAACACGTAGGGCTGGCCCACCGGCTTGGGACGCGCGGTGAAGAAGGCCTTCATGTCCATCGCGATCGGCAGCGTGAAGATCGGCTTGGCGACGCCGCAGCTCTTGAGCACGGTCTGCAGGAAGCCGGCCGGCACGAAGGCCGCATCGAAGTGGGTGTTGATGATCTGCGTCCACTCCGGCGGTACTTGAGTGGAGTCGAAGACGGGATAGCAGTACTTCAGTCGCGCCGCCGGGCACTTTTCGTAGTTGCGGTCGCCGACCCCGTTCCAGAGCACGTCGCAGAAGATCGCGACATCGCCCGGTTCGGCGTGGCCTTCAGCGTCGGTGATCTTCTCTACCCAGGGATAGTGGACGTCGTCACCCGCCTCGGGCGCGCTGTTGATGAACCGCACGCGAACGTTCGGCGCGCCTTCCAAAGCTTTCAGCCAGGCGTGCGCTTGACGTCCGATCCCAGTGTAGGAGTTACCCTTACCAACGATTGTGACGGTAATCTTCGTTCTGGGCGCGCGCTCGAAGACCGATTTCAGAGAAACTTCGACCTTATCGGACATTTACATCTATCCCAGTACGTGCGTCGCCACTCGGGCCTGAATTAAGGGGGGCGAGCCGTGCGCGAGAAGGTGTTGACGCCGACATTGTCGACGAAAAACGACACTCCTCGTAACTCAAATCCGCTGGTCGAGCCTCCAACTCCTCGCCCCCTGTGAGGATATGGACTAACCCAAGTGCGGAGTAAACCGGCGCCCGCATTCCGCGGTTGAGCAGCGCCCCTCTACCCCATTCCCGGGGGAACTCATCCGGTCGAAGCCATTTCGCCCGGTCGACAGAAGATCAATTCGCAATCCGGATTCATGTACGAGACCGCGGTCGAGACGTTGGAAACGACGTGCAGCATCGACTGGCAGCGTGACAGCATGACCGCGTCGCGGATCACCTGACGCGCCAGGTCGGCCGACCAGGTGTCCACCGACGCGGCCATCAGGTGCTGGACCTGATGGCCCTGAACGCGTTGCAGTTCGGCCCCGCCGCCCATCAGCTTGGCGTCGTCCGCTTCCTTGGTGCGCT
This sequence comes from Caulobacter radicis, assembly GCF_003094615.1. Taxonomy (GTDB): domain Bacteria; phylum Pseudomonadota; class Alphaproteobacteria; order Caulobacterales; family Caulobacteraceae; genus Caulobacter; species Caulobacter radicis. The sequence continues at coordinate 97,583 of NZ_QDKO01000019.1, forward strand.
CGACGGAGGTGAACCAGCAGGCCCGGTCGCCGAACTCCTCGGCAAAGCGCCGCACGACGCTTTCCTGGTCGGTGGCGAGGAAGATCTTCCAGTCGGGCGCGCCCTTCTTCTCCAGTTGCTTGTCGCGGATCTGCGCCTTCAGCGCCTGGATGTAGCTCTCGGTGTGGGCCATGCCCTCGCCGGGTTGCTCGATGGCGTGGCTGGGGTGGCGCACATGCGCGCCCAACAGGACGCCGTCGGTCGGAAGGTCCGCGGCGAAGCGGTCGATTTCCGCGGCCAGTTCGGGATGAAGGCGGATGTGATCCCGATAGATGCGGTTGTAGTGCCGCCTGAAGTTACGGAACTGGGGCGTCTTGTAGAGGCGGTAGGCGTGCACGTAGGTGAGGGTCGGTTCCCTCGCCTCGTTGAACGGATAGTCCGGGCGCACCGCGTTGGCGTAGAGCAGGTCGCCGTCATTCATCTGCTCGACGGTGAGGTCGAAGACGGGCTCGAACAGCTGGGTCCAGGCGTTGCCGTCCTCGGGGCGGCCGTAGCAGAAGCTGGTGGCCGGAGCGCCGTTCTGTCGCTCCAGGAAGCGATTGACGTCCCAGTCGGGCAGGGTGCGATGGCAGCGCTCGTCCTTCAGGTCCCACGCCATGTGGCTGAAGTAGGTGTTGAAGAGCGAGAAGAACCCGCCGTCATGTGCCTGGATGACGCGCGCGCGCTTGTGGCTGAAGCCGCCCCTCGCCGCCAGCCCGCCGCGGATGGTGGTCTTGAAGGACGCCGGGATCGAGACATGCTCGGCCTGGGGAGCGTCGCGGCGGAATGCGCGGATGTCGGGCTCGAGCAGCTCGGCGACGGCGGTGGACATCCGGCTGAACGACAGGGCGCCGGCATAGGCCCGGCGCGCGGTTCGGGTCTCGTGGGCGCGGCCGCTCTCGACGAACTCCACGGCCCGCTTCAGCGTGGCGGCGGCGTCCTCGACGACCACGCCGCGCTGCTCGCCGAACACGCGGTTGTCGATCTCGACGTAGCGCGCCGGCAGCCGCAGCCGCGCGGGAGTGAGGAAGACGCCGGGAACGTCCGCCAGGTCGCTGTGGCCGCCGACGTCGGAAAGCGCCAGGACGGCGCCGGCCGAAAGGGCCTCGCGCGGGCCGATGGAATAGGCCTCGCCGCGCGAGAAGCTGGCGAAGACGTCGAAGGAGCTGATCAGGTCCGACTTGTCTTCGTCGGACAGGTTGTCCGTCGACACGACGACGTTGCGCAGCCCGAGGTCGGCGATCTGCCGCTTGAGGTTCTCGACCGTCCGCGAGAACGAAAGATTTGAATGCAGGACGAGTTCGACATCGTCGCGGTCGCCGAACGTCTGCGCGAAGGCGGAGACCAGGACGTCGGCGCCCTTGCGCGGATGGAAGGCGGCGATCGAGCCGATCCGGGTCTTGCCCCGCCATTCACGCGCGGGGCGACGCAGCAGCGGCTCGTTGTTGAGGGGCAGGGGGATGACGCTGACCGGAACGGTGACGCCGTTCTTCTCGAGGACGTCGCGCATGTGGGGGCTGGTCACGATGGCCCCGTCGAAACGCTCGTTGAGGATCCGCGTCCACTCGGGCGGCAGCAGGTCGGAGTCGAACACCACCAGCGCCAGTCGCAGGCCGTCCTGGGGCGTCAGCTCGTAATTGGTGTCGTACGCGCCGTTCCACAGGACATCGACGAAGATCGAGGCCTTGAGCGCCTGGCCCTTCCAGACCGGGATCTTGCGGCCGCTGGGCAGGACGACCTCGTCGCGATCGCGCAGTTCCGGCTCGGTGGGCAGAATGCAGACGGGGAAGTTGCGGGCCAGGAGTTCGCAATAGGCGTAGGTGTGGTGGCCAATTCCGACATCGAAGCGACAACGGCCGACGACGCAGATCTCTGCGTTCAAGTTGCTCTGCTGGACCATACCGGACCTGAAATCAAACGGGCTTAGACTAGAGGCGAGATCGACGGCCTAGGCGCGATCGGCGCGCAGACGAACAAGTTCGGCTTCGGCGGCGGCGGCCCGTTCCTCGGCGCGATTGACCCATGCTTCCAGGGAGCGAATGTAGGAGGCGTTCATCTCCACGGTTCGTTCGAGGGCGGCGAGCTTGCTTTGGACGTCGCTCATCGGCTCGCCCAGGCGCGGAAGCGCCTCGAGATAGGCGACCTGCCCCGCCAGCCCCTGGCGCTCGGCCGCCAGGTAGGCGCCGTGCCGCTCGCTCTCGAACAGTTCCTGCTGGTAGGCCTCGAGTTCGACCACCACGCGTCGCAGCTCGGCCTCGCTGCGGTCCGCCCGTGATTGCGCGGCCTTGAGGGCCGCGTCGAGATCGTTGTCCTTGCCGGCCGAGGTCTTGGCGGAGCGGCCGGCGGCGATCTTTGGATCGGAAGCGGGGTGGTTCATGAACTCCTCGACACTCGGTGCGGGTCCCGCCCAGGTTGAGCGCCTGGGCGCGATCGGACAGTGCTCGTGTCAGCACCTTTCGAGGTTCGGGGCAAGGCCTTAGCGAAAAGCTTGGCTGTTTGGCGACTACAGCAGCCCCGAAATCGCCTTCCGCGCCGCCTCGCCCAGGTCGGGGCGTTTCAACGCCAGGGCGACATTGGCCTTGAGCAGGCCGATCTTGTCGCCGCAGTCGTGGGTGTCGCCTTCGTAGACATAGGCGTGGAAGGCCTGGTCCTGCATCAGCTTGGCCATGGAGTCGGTCAGCTGGATCTCATTGCCGGCGCCCTTTTCCTGACTGGCCAGCAGGTCGAAGATCTCGGGCTGGAGGATGTAGCGGCCGGCGATGGCCCAGTTCGACGGGGCCGTGCCCTTGGGCGGCTTCTCGACCATGCCGCTCATGGTGGCCAGTCGCCCCTCGACCTTGCTGGGGGCGACGACGCCGTACTTGTGGGTCTCGCTCTCGGGCACTTCCTCGACGCCGATGACGTTGCCGCCGCCGACCTGGTCATAGACCTCGATCAGTTGGCTGAGCGCCGACTTCGGCGAGTCGACGATGACGTCGGGCAGCAGCACGGCGAAGGGCTCGTCGCCGATGATGTCGCGGGCGCACCACACGGCGTGGCCCAGACCCAGCGGAGCCATCTGGCGCACGAAGCTCATCTCGCCCGGCTTGGGCAGTTCGTCGCGCAGCTGCTTGAGGATCTCGAGCTTGCCCTTGGCCTCGAGCTGCATCTCCAGCTCGATCTGGTGATCGAAATAGTCCTCGATCGCGCCCTTGCTCCGACCCGTGACGAAGACGAAATGCTCGATGCCGGCGGCGCGGCCTTCCTCGACGATGTAGGACAGGATCGGCCGGTCCACGACGTTGAGGAGCTCCTTCGGCGTCGACTTTGTCCCGGGCAGAACGCGAGTGCCCAAGCCGGCGACGGGAAGGACAGCCTTGCGGACGGGTTTCATGAGCACCTCGTGTCTGTGTCTCGGATGGACAGAGTTCTAGAGCGCGCCCCCGGAGCGCGCCACCACCGTTGCGTGACAACGGTGTCGGGAATGCGTTCCAAGCACGGAATGATTGATGTTCGCGCCAGGCCTGCTAGCTCAGGACGCGGATTTGGCCATCGGAAACACTTTCATGCGCGCTCGGTTCCTTCTTCTCGCCGCCCTGGCCAGCGTTTCGCTGGCGGCCTGCGGTCCTTCCAAGGAAGACCTGGCCGCGCGGCAGGCGGCGATGTCGGCCGCCAAGACCGCCGGCGCCGACTTCCTGGCCAAGAACGCCAAGGAGCCGGGCGTCGTCACCCTGCCCAGCGGCCTGCAATACAAGGTGATCCGGTCGGGCCCGGAAACCGGCCTGCACCCGCGCCCGATCGACGAGGTCAAGGTCCACTACGAGGGCAAGCGTCTCGACGGCTTCGTGTTCGACAGCTCCTACGAGCGCGGCGTGCCCGCCTCGTTCCCGCTGCGCGGCCTGATCCCCGGCTGGATCGAGGCCATGCAGCTGATGCGTCCGGGCGACGAGTGGATGCTCTACGTGCCCGCTGACCTGGCCTATGGCGACAACCAGGCGGGAGCCGACATTCCGCCGGGCAGCACCCTGGTGTTCAAGATCGAACTGATCGACGTGCTGCGCAGCAAGTTGCAGGCTCCCAAGAGCTGATCTTCCGACGACTGACGAACCGGTCGGCGCGGGCGCTGTCTTGCGCTCGCGTTGCTGGCTGGTTTCAAATCGTGTCCAGGCGGTCAAACTGCTTGGTTTCCCGGGCTCACTGGGCTGATAGCGACAATCACTCGCAAGAAGCTTGGCTGGAGTTGGGGATGTCGCGCGTTACGTTTGCTTCCGTTCTGATGGGGTCCGCCGCGGCCATGGCCCTGTCGGGCGCGGCCCTGGCCGCCGAGCCCGCGCCGGACGCGGCCGACCTGGACGGCGTTGTCGTCACCGCCGCCGGCTTCGAGCAGAAGCTGGTCAACGCCCCGGCCAGCGTCACCGTCGTGCCGCGCGAGGAGCTGCAGGAGATGCGCGCGGCGAGCCTCGCCGAGGTGCTGACCAATGTCGAAGGCGTCGACGTCGGCTCGGCCGTGGGCAAGACCGGCGGCCTGAACATCAACATCCGCGGCATGGGCAGCGACTACACGCTGATCCTGATCGACGGCCGCCGCCAGAACACCGCCGGCAGCGTCACGCCCAACGGCTTTGGTGAAACCTCGACCAGCTTCCTGCCGCCGGTGGCGGCCATCGAGCGCATCGAGGTGGTGCGCGGCCCGGTCTCGACCCTCTACGGCTCGGACGCCATGGGCGGCGTGGTCAACATCATCACCCGCAAGGTCGGGACCAAGTGGAGCGGCACGGCCAGCCTGGACGGCACGCTGCAGGGCGACGACGAGTTCGGCAATCTCTACGGCGGCAATCTCTACGCCAACGGCCCGATCGTCCGCGATCTGCTGGGCCTGGCCGTGCGCGGCAGCTTCCTGAACCGCGAAGCCTCCAAGCTGACCTTCGAGAACGTGGGCGGCGTCGACGCGCCGATCACCGGCTTTGGCCGCAGCGCCACCAAGAGCGAACTGCGCACCATCGGCGCGCGCCTGACCCTGACGCCGCACGCCGACCACGACCTGTGGCTCGACATCGACGAGTCCACCCAGTGGTACGACAATTCGCAAGGCCAGATGGGCACCAACACCACGGCCGGCGGCTACGCCAACGCCCTGGAGTTCAACCGTCGCCAGATCGCCCTGGCCCACAACTGGCGCCTACCCTTTGGCCAGATCGAGAGCAACCTCTCGCAGGCCAAGACCGAGACCATCGGCCGGATCATCCCCAACGGCGTGGCCGGGGCCGGCGGCGCGCGTGACCTGGAATCGACCAACACCATCTTCGACACCAAGCTCTATTCGCGCTGGAAGAACCACACCTTCACCATCGGCGGCCAGTATTGGGACGCCGAGATGAAGGACGGCGTCGCGCCGCAGCCCTTCGTGCACGAGCAGTGGGCCGTGTTCGCCGAGGACGAGTGGCGCTTCACCGAAGGCCTGGCCCTGACCCTGGGCGCCCGCCACGACGACCACAGCGTGTTCGGCGGCCACTTCAGCCCGCGCGCCTACCTCGTCTGGAACGCCAACCAGAACTGGACCTTCAAGGGCGGGGTGAGCCAGGGCTTCAAGACCCCGCGCCTGGAGCAGCTGGCGTCCGGCATCATGGGTTTCGGCCAGCAGGGCCGCCTGCCGCTGCTGGGCTCGCCCGGCTTGCAGCCTGAAACCAGCACCAGCACCGAGGCCGGCGCCTACTACGACAACAAGGCCGGCTTCACCGCCAACGTCACGGTCTTCCACAACAAGTTCGAGGACAAGATCGCCTCGGGCCCGCCGGTGACCAACTGCGCCTTCGGCCTGACCCAGACGCAATACAATTCGGGCCAGGGCCGTCCGGCCGGCTGCGTCGACGTCGGCTTCTTCCCGAACGCGGCCACCTTCGCCCAGAGCATCAATATCGACGAGGCGGTGACGCAGGGCGTCGAGGCGGCCGCGCGCTGGCGCTTCGCCGACGACTGGACGCTGGGCCTGAACTACACCTTCACCGACAGCGAGCAGAAGAGCGGGGCCGAGGCCGGCCGCAAGCTGACCGATACGCCCGAGCACATGGTCAACGGCAATCTGCGCTGGCGGGTGACCGACCGGGTGAACGCCTGGGTGCGTGGCGAGTACCGCAGCGAACGCTATCGCGGCGAGGGTCCGGCCCGCGCCGCCCTGGGCGACTTCAAGGCCTACAGCCTGTTCCACCTGGGCGGGTCGTTCAAGGCGACCGAGGCGGTCACCCTGAACGCCACGATCTACAACCTGTTCAACAAGGACTTCGTGCGCCAGCTGCCCTACGGGACGCCGGTGGCCTATTCGCCTGAATACACCAACAACCAGGAGCCCCGCCGACTGTGGGTCTCGGTGCAGGTGGACTTCTAAAAGCAGAAGGGGCGGCTCTCGGGCCGCCCCTTTTTCGTTCCGCGTAGTTCCCGGCGCCGCCTCAGTCGGTGAACACCACCGTCTTGCGGCCGTTCAGCAGCACCCGATCCTCCAGCCGCCAGCGCAGGGCGCGGGCCAGGACGCGGCGTTCGATGTCTCGGCCCTTGCGGACCAGGTCCTCGGGCGTGTCGCGGTGGCTGATGCGCTCGACGTCCTGCTCGATGATCGGGCCCTCGTCGAGGTCGCCGGTCACGTAGTGGGCCGAGGCGCCGATCACCTTCACGCCGCGGGCGTGGGCCTGGTGGTAGGGCTTGGCGCCCTTGAAGCCCGGCAGGAACGAGTGGTGGATGTTGATGCAGCGGCCTTTCAGCTTGGCCGCCAGGCCGTCCGACAGCACCTGCATGTAGCGGGCCAGCACGACGATGTCGGTCTGCGTCTCCTGGATCAGCTTCCAGAGCGCGGCCTCCTGCTCGAACTTGGTCTCCTTGGTCACCGGCAGGTGATGGAAGGGCAGGCCCGACAGGTCGACGTGGGTGTAGGTCTCGGCGGGATGGTTGGCGACGATGGCGGTGACGTCCATCGGCAGCTCGCCGATGCGCCAGCGATAAACGAGGTCGGCCAGGCAGTGGTCGAACTTGCTGGCCAGGATCATCACCCGGTAGCGCTCGGCCGGGTCGCGCAGGGTCCAGCGCATCGAGAAGCCCTTGGCCAGGGTCTCGAACTCGCTGCGCAGGGCGGCGCGGTCGGCGCCGTCCGGATCGAAGACGACGCGCATGAAGAAGTCGCCCGTCTCCTGGTCGTCGAACTGCTGGGCGTCGAGGATGTTGCAGCCGCGCTCGAACAGGAAGGTCGAGACCTTGGCGACGATGCCGGGCTGGTCGGGGCAGGAGAGGGTCAGGATCATGGTCCGTCTCCTCTAAAGCTTGGCTCGGACGAAGAAAAGCCGTGGCGCAGCACGTTTCTTGCGCGCGGAGCGAGCTTTTCTCGGGCCGCTGCATGATCCTGCCCAGGGTGGTCCGCCCGGGCTTGGCGGGCCGGGGCGGCGCGGCCTAGGCTTGGCGGATGGTTTCCTCTCCCGAAGCGCTTTCCGCCCGCGCGGTCGACATCCTGGCCAGGCTGGTCTCGTTCGACACCACCTCGCGCGGCTCGAACCTGGCTCTGATCGAATGGGTCGAGGCCTATCTCTCGGACCTGGGCGTGGCCTCCCGGCGCGTGCCCAGCGCCGACGGGACGAAGAGCAACCTGATGGCCAGCATCGGCCCGGCCGTGGAGGGCGGGGTCGTGCTGTCGGGCCATACCGACGTCGTGCCGGTCGACGGCCAGCCGTGGTCGAGCGATCCCTGGACCCTGACCGAGCGCGACGGCCGCCTCTACGGCCGGGGAACCTGCGACATGAAGGGGTTTCTGGCCCTGGCCCTGGCCGCCGCGCCGGATCTGGCCGCCGCCGACCTCAAGCGTCCCGTCCACCTGGCCTTCTCCTATGACGAGGAAGTCGGCTGTCTCGGCGCGCCCGACATGATCGAGGTCATCGCCCGCGACCTGCCCAGGCCCGCCCTGGTGGTGGTCGGCGAGCCCACCGACATGGTCGCCGTCCAGGCCCACAAGGGCATCGCCAGCTACTGGGTGACGGTGACCGGGCGCGAGGCCCATTCCAGCCTGACCCACCTGGGCGTCTCGGCCAACATGGTCGCGGTGAAGCTGATGAGCCATCTGGTCGAGCTGTCCGAGCGGCTGGAGCGCCAGGCCGACCCGGCCTCGCCGTTCATGCCCAAGGGCGCGACCCTGACCATCGGCCAGGTCAACGGCGGTACGGCGGTCAACATCCTGGCCCGCCAGTGCGTCTTCGTCTTCGACCTGCGCACGCCGCCGGGGCTGGATCCGCAGGCCATCCTCGCCGACTTCTTCGCCCTGGCCGCCTCGCTGGACGCCGAGGTCAGGGCCAAGGCCCCGGAAGGCGGGGTCAAGGTCGAGGTGCGCTCGCTGACGCCGTCCTTCGCGCCGGAAGAGGACGGGGTCGCCGAGGCCTTCGCCCGCCGCATGGCCGGCGACAACGGCCCCGCCCGCGTGGCGCCCTACGCCGCCGAGGCCGGGCAGTTCCAGGGCGCGGGCTTCTCCACCGTCATCTGCGGTCCCGGCTCGATCGACCAGGCCCACCAGCCCGACGAATATGTCGAGGTCGCCCAGATGGAGCGCGGCGCCCAGTTCATGCGGCGCCTGATCGACGACCTCGCCATTGCCTGATGACGATCCGGCGGCCGAAGAAGGCCACCGGGTCCAGGGCCATGGCCCGCAGGATGTCGATCGTCGGCGCCTTGCGGGCGGCCTGGATCTCGCGCCGCGAGGCCAGGATCGGATCGAGGTCGGCCTTCACGAAGGCGGCCTTGAAGCCCTTCCACACCGGACCGGCGTCGCGCCGGCGCAGGTGCAGCAGGAAGAGGCCGCCGGTGACCGCGAAGTGCAGCGGCGCGCTCCACCACAGCATCGGCCCGGGCGTGTTCTTCAGGAAGGTCCACACGCGGTTTCGCGTGCCGTGGAACAGGGCGAAGTCCGAGCGCACCCCCAGCGTCGCCGAGCCGACGTGCTCGACCTTGGCGTCGGGCGCCAGCAGGGTCGGCTCGCCGTCGAGCCGCAGGCGATAGCCCAGGTCGACGTCCTCGCAATAGCAGAAGAACCGCTCGTCGAAGCCGCCCAGGCGCAGGAACAGGTCGCGGTCCAGCATCATCGCCGCGCCGCAGGCCGAGAACACCTCGCCCTCGAAGACCTTGGCCGAAGCCTTGCGGCGATAGCCGCCGCGGAAGGGAATGCCGGCCGAGGTCATGACGTCGCCGGCCCCGTCCATCAGTTCGGGCTCGTCGGCCACCAGCTGCAGCGAGGCGAAGCTGTTGACGTCTGGATGGCGCTCGGCGGCCGCCGCCAGCTTCTCCAGCCAGTCGGCATGCGGATAGGCGTCGGGGTTCAGCAGCACCAGCCAGCGGCCCTTGGCCTCCCGCGCCGCCAGGTTGTTGCCGGCCGCGAAGCCGGTGTTGGCGCCGGGCTCGATCAGCCGGATCGACGGATCGGCCTTCGCGGCGGCCTGCGGCGCGCCGTCGGTCGAGGCGTTGTCGACCAGCAGCACCTCGAAGTCGACAAAGGTCTGGGCGGCCAAGCCCGCCAGGCAGCGGGCCAGGGTCGGGCCGCTCTGGTAGGCGACGATGATGACGCTGAAAGCGGGGGAAACGATCGGCATGCCCAAATGCTTGGTTGAACGCGGCGCGACACTCGCTAACACAGGGGGCCCCGCAAAGGTACGGCGAAGGTGATCAAGCAGCTCAAGCGTCTTGTCTGGCGCGCCCTGCCCGGGGCGGCGCATGCGGTTTCCCTACGCCTGCCCTATGTCCGCGCCTATCTGTTCCATGGCTGGAAGCGTCGAGGCGTGCGCACCGCGCCGGCCGACGCGCCGGTGATCGTCGCGGGGTTTCAGGGCGCGGTCCTGGGCCTAGGCGAGGCGGTGCGCGGGCTGACGCGCGCGGTTCGGCTCACGGGGCGGCAGGTCGTCGCCTGGGACGTATCCGAACGGCTGGGGCATGCGCGCCGCCTGGACGAGGGGGATCCGGAGACCCCGGCCCAGGGAACGGGCGTGATGATCGTCCAGGTCAATCCGGTCGAACTGATCCACCTGATCTCCCAGACCCGGGGCGCGCCCTTCGCCGGGCGCCGCACGATCGGTTGCTGGGCCTGGGAGCTGCCGCGCATTCCCAAGGCCTGGAGGCCCGCCTTCCGCTATGTCGACGAGGTTTGGGCGCTGTCGGAGTTCGGGGCCGACGCGATACGCCGCGACGCGCCGCGGCGCGTGAAGGTCAGGGTCGCGCCGCTGACGGTCGAGGTCGACCCGCAGGCGCCTGACCGGGCGCGCTTTGGCCTGCCGCCCGAGGCGGTGGTGGTGCTGTGCGCCTTCGACTTCCGCTCGTCGTTCGCCCGCAAGAACCCGCTTGGCGCGCTGGAGGCCTTCCGCCGGGCGCGGGCCCTGACGCCGACGCCCGCCGTCCTGGTGTTCAAGACGGTCGGCTCCGAGGCCGCGCCCGAGGCCCTGGCGTCGCTGCGCCAGGCGATCGGAGACGCCGATGACGTGCGCCTGCTCGTCGAGCCGATGAGCCCGGCGGACAAGGACCGCCTGGTCGCCAGTTGCGACATCCTGCTGTCGTTGCATCGCGCCGAGGGGTTTGGCCTGTTCCCGGCCGAGGCCATGGCGGCCGGCAAGGCGGTGGTCGCCACCGGATGGTCGGGCAATCTCGACTTCATGGACGAGGACAGCGCCGTCCTGGCGCCCGTCAGGCTGGTGGCCGTCGAAGACGCCCAGGGCGTCTATGCCGACGGGCAGTGGGCCGATCCCGACCTCGATTTCGCCGCTCGCGCCCTGGCGCGGCTGATCGACGATCCGATCGAGCGCGGGGCGTTGGGCGAGCGCGCCCGACGGGCGATCGCCGCGCGGCTTTCGCTGCCGGCCGTCGCCGCGCTGGTCGACGATGCGCTGAACAACAAGGACGCCGCGTGATGCAGATCACCCCCCTGGCCATTCCCGACGTCCTGCTGATCGCGCCCGTCCGCCACGGCGACGAGCGCGGCTGGTTCTCCGAGACCTTCCGCCAGTCGGCGCTGGAGGAGGCCGGCTTCACGGGCGGCGCCTTCGTGCAGGACAATCACGTGCGCTCGACCACGCGCGGCGTCGTGCGCGGCCTGCACTACCAGAAGCCGCCGCACGGCCAGGCCAAGCTGCTGCGCTGCGTGCGCGGCGCGATCTTCGACGTGGCGGTGGACATCCGCGCGGGCTCGCCCACCTACGGTCAGTGGGTCGGCGCCGAGCTTTCGGCCGACAACGCCCTGCAGCTGCTGGTGCCGGAAGGGTTCGCCCACGGCTACTGCACCCTGACCGACGAGTGCGAGGTGCTCTACAAGGTCACCGGCTACTACGCGCCCCAGGCCGAAGGCACGCTGCGCTTCGACGATCCGGCCATCGGCGTCGACTGGACCATCCCGGGCGCCGACCTGACCGTCAACGCCCGCGACGCCGCCGCGCCGCTGCTGGCCGACCTGGCCAGCCCCTACGTCTACGAGGCCTGAGCCGGCGCCAGTCGCGCCGCCGCCCAGTCGGCGGCGTCGCGGACGGTCTCGTCGGGGTCGCTCCGCAGCGGCTCGACCACGGCCATCAACGCGCGATCGCCGCTGTTGCCGATGGCGTAGAGCACGTTGCGCACGAAGCGGTCGCGACCGATGCGCTTGATCGGGCTCTTGCTGAACAGGGCCCGGAACGACGGATCGTCCAGCACGGCCAGCTGCGCCAGCGACGGGGTCTTCAGGGTCTCGCGGGCGTGGAACTTGGCCTCGGCCGACAGGCTGGCGAACTTATTCCACGGGCAGGCGGCCAGGCAGTCGTCGCAGCCGTAGATGCGGTTGCCCAGCAGGGGGCGGAACTCGTCCGGGATCGGGCCGGCAAGCTCGATGGTCAGGTACGAGATGCAGCGCCGCGCATCCAGCCGGTGCGGCGCGGGGAAGGCGTTCGTCGGGCAGATGTCCAGGCACGCCCGGCACGAGCCGCAGCGGTCGAACTCGGCCTCGTCGGCCGGCAGGTCCAGAGTCGTCAGCACGCTGCCCAGGAACAGCCACGAGCCGAACTGGCGCGAGACGAGGTTGGTGTGCTTGCCCTGCCAGCCCAGGCCCGCGCGTTGGGCCAGCGGCTTTTCCATCAGGGGCGCGGTGTCGACGAACACCTTCACGTCGTTTCCCCAGCGGCGGTGCATCCAGCCGGCCAGCTGCTTGAGGCGCTTCTTGACCACGTCGTGATAGTCGTCGCCCTGGGCGTAGACGCTGATGGCGGCGCGGTCGCGATGCTCCAGCTGGGTCAGCGGATCGATGTCGGGGCCGTAGTTGACGCCCAGCACCACCGCGCTCTTCGCCTCGGTCCACATGGCGGTAGGGTGGCTGCGCCGCTCGAGCGTCTCCTCCATCCAGCCCATGGCGCCGTGCAGGCCCTCGGCCACGAACTGGCGCAGCCACTCGCCATTGGGCCAGGCGTCGGCGGCCGACGCGAAGCCGCAGGCGTCGAAGCCCAGCGCGAGGGCTTCGCGGCGGATCTCGTCCCGAATAGCCAGAAGGCGATCTTGGGGCGTCAGGTCAGAAGTCGAGGTCGTCATAGTGCGCGGCCGGCGCGAGGCCGGGCCAGCGATCGGCCAGGATGGGCCTGAAGCACGGCCTCGATTTCAGCTTCATGTACCAGGTGCGGACCGCGGGGAAGTCCTTCCACGGCACGTCGCCGAAATAGTCGATGACGGAAAGATGCGCCGCGCCGGCGAAGTCGCCGAGGCTCATGCGGCGCCCGGCCAGCCAGTCGCGCTGCTGCAACAGGCTTTCCATGTAGCCCAGGTGGTCACGCAGGGCGTCGCGGCCCCGGCGCAGCGAACCGAGATCCGGCGCGCCCATCCGCAGCAGGCGCTTTTCCATCTTCTCGTGCAGCAGGAAGCCGTTGACCTCGTTGTCGAACTTGCGGTCGAACCACTGCATCAGGCGCCGCGCCTCGGCGCGCTCGCCGGCCTCGCGGCCCAGCAGGGCGGGTTCGGGCTCCTGTTCCTCGATGTGTTCGAGGATGGCGCGGCTTTCGCAGATCACGGCGGTGCGCTGGTGGCGGGTCTCGACCAGCACCGGCGTCAGGCCCGACGGGTTCAGCGCCGTGAACTCCGGCGGCGACTCCCAATAGCGCACCTGGACCTCGGAGAACGCCACCCGCTTTTCGCCCAGCGCGAGGCGCACCTGGCGCGAGGCCGGGTCCAACGGGAAATGGTGAAGAGTGCGTTCGACGCTCATGCCCACATGCGTTCAGGCTGCATCGTCTGATCGATGCGCCGCTTTGCTTAACAAGATATTGCCGGGCAAGGACTATTGAGCCGAATGAGCGTTTTTGGAACCTCCCCCCGTGGGGGAGGCGGCCAAAGGCCGGTGGGGGGAAGTTTTCAGCCGCCGTGTCCTTGGCGGGTTTCGCAGAAACGCCCCCACCGATCGCTACGCGATCTCCTCCCCCAGAGGGGGAGGTTCCTCAAGGCGTATTCGCCCGTGCGATCAGCGCCGTCGTGCTCTGGCCCGCCTTCAGGTCGGCCAGCACCACGCGGCCGCCATTGGCCAGCACCACGTCCGAGCCGACCACGGTCTCTACCGTGTAGTCGGCGCCCTTGACCAGCACGTCCGGCTTGATGGCGGTGATCAGCTCCAGCGGGGTGTCCTCGTCGAACAGGGTGACCAGATCGACGGCCGACAGCGAGGCCAGCACCGCGGCGCGGGCGTCTTCCTTCTGCACCGGGCGGGTCGGGCCCTTCAGGCGCTGGACCGAGGCGTCGGTGTTGAGGCCCAGCACCAGGCGGTCGCAGGCGGCTTTCGCCTGAGCCAGAAGCGAGACGTGGCCGGGGTGCAGCAAATCAAAGCAGCCGTTGGTGAAGCCGACCTTCAGGCCGCGCGCGCGCCAGCCGGCGACGATCTCGAGCATCCGGTCGCGGGCGGCGATCTTTTCCTGGCCGGGATCGCCGTGGGCGCCGGCCAGCACCGCCTTCAGCTCGGCGGCGGTGACGACGTCGGTGCCCAGCTTGGCGACCACCAGGCCGGCGGCGGCGTTGGCCAGGCGCGCGGCGGCGGGCAGGTCCGCCCCGGCGGCCAGCGACAGGGCCAGGGTGGCGGCCACGGTGTCGCCCGCGCCCGAGACGTCGAACACCTCCAGGGCGCTGGCCGGCAGGTGCACATGGGCCGCGCCGCGCTGCGACAGGGTCATGCCGGCCGCGCCGCGGGTGACCAGGGCGGCGGACAGGTTGGGGGCGGCGGAAAGGATCGCCTCGCCGGCGGCCTCGGCGGCTTCGTCGCCCGCGCCCGTCACGCCCGTGGCCTCGGCGGCCTCGCGGCGGTTGGGCTTGATCACCGTCGCGCCGTCATAGCGGGCGAGGTCGCGGCTCTTGGGGTCGACGATCACCGGCTTGCCGGCGGCGCGGGCGGCGGCGATGGCGGCCGCCAGGACGTCGGGCGTCAGCACGCCCTTGGCGTAGTCGGACAGCACCACGACGTCGGCGGCGGCCAGGGCCTTCTCGAAGGCCGCCAGCACCAGGGCGGCGTCGGCGGGGTGGCGGTCCTCGCGGTCGGCGCGCAGCATCTGGTGCGAGGCGGCGACATAGCGGGTCTTCTCGGTGGTGCGGCGCGATGGATCGACGGCCAGGGCGCTGTCCAGGCCCGGCTCGCGCTCGACCAGGGCGGCCACCGCGCGGCCGGCGTCGTCGTCGCCGACCAGCCCGGCCAGCACCGCCCGCCCGCCGAGCGCGGCGACGTTGCGGGCCACGTTGCCGGCCCCGCCCAGCATGGTCGTCTCACGCTCGATGGCGATCACCGCCACCGGCGCCTCGGGCGAGATGCGGTCGACCGCGCCATAGACGAACCGGTCGAGCATGACGTCGCCCAGCACCAGCACGGTCTTGCCGGAAAAGGCGTCGGGCAGGCGGGCCAGGGTGTCGTCCATGGAAGGGGGGCTCGTCGATGGGGGGAAGGCCGCTAATTGGGCGCATCAGGCGGAGAGGGCAAGAGGGCGGCGAAGATCCTCCCCCTCTGGGGGAGGTGGCCCGAAGGGCCGGAGGGGGGACGTTTTCAGCTTTCAGGACGCCGGCCGTTTCATCAGCCACACCCCCTCCGTCGGCTTTGCCGACACCTCCCCCAGAGGGGGAGGATCTATCTGCGTGGATCGGGATGCAGCAGCACGTCGGCCGTCGGGAAGGCGGCCTTCACCCGGGCCTCGGCGGCGGTCATGATCGCGTGGGCTTCCGCCAGGCTCTGGCCGGCGGCGAGGTCCATGTGGCCTTGGACGTGGATGTGCGGGCCGGCCGCGCGGGTGCGCAGCTGGTGGACGCCGCCGATGCGCGGATCGTCGACCAGCAGGGCCAGGATCCGTTCGCGCTCCTCGACGGGCAGCTCGTGGTCCATCAATTGGTCTGCGGCCTGGCGCAGCACCCCGACCGCGCCCCACAGCAGCCAGGCGGCGACCACCAGGCCGGCGGCGGCGTCGACCCAGGTCCAGTCCAGCAGGGCCACGGCGGCCAGGCCGACCAGGGTGACGGCGTTGGAGGCCAGGTCGGCGGCGTAGTGGGCGTGGTCGCCGGCCACGGCCACCGAGCGCGTGCGGGCCATCACCGCGGCCTGGGCGCGGATCAGGGCCAGGGTCAGGGCGATGGAGACGACCATTACGCCCACGCCCCAGATCCCGTGCTCCACCGGTTTCGGGTTCAGCAGGCCGCCGATCGCCTCGCGCCCGATCAGGGCGGCCGAGGCGAAAACGAGGCCCGCCTGGATCAGGCTGGAGAAGGCCTCGGCCTTGCCGTGGCCGAAGCGGTGCTCGGCGTCGGGCGGCTCGGCCGCGTAGCGCACGGCGAAGAAGGTGATCAGCGAGGCGACGAGATCGAGGCCCGAGTCCGCCAGCGAGGCCAGCATGGCCAGCGAGCCGCTGGCGATCCAGGCCCCGCCCTTGATGACGATCAGTATGGCGGCCGTGCCCACCGACAGGGTGGTGATCCGGCGGGTGAGGGCCTGATGCTCGGCGGCGGAGGCGGCGGGCGCGGTCATGCTTCAAGCAGTAGCACGACCGCGCCCAAGTTCAGCCCCTACTGCCGATAGGTCAGGCGGAAGTAGAAGTAGCGCCCCGGCGCGTCATAGGCGTTGGGGTCGAAGTTGTTGAGGCCGCAGCTGATGCAGCCCGGCGGGTCCTTGTCGAACAGGTTGTTGACGCCGAAGGCCACCGCGGTGGTCTCGCCCAGGAAGTCGGGCTTCCAGCGTAGCTGGGCGTCGACATAGGTGCGCGAGGCCAGCTTGGCGTCGGCGGCTTGCGTCTCCTTGATCGACGACAGGTAGCGGGCCGAGGCGCTGGCGCCCCAGTTCTTCCAGTCCCAGTCGACGGTGAAGGTCGACTTGGTCTTCGGATAGGCCTGGTCGGGACTGCCGCGCTCGGTGCCCTCGCGCGGGATCTCGGTGAAGCCGGTGGCCGTCGGCACGATCTCGGTGAACTCCAGCAGGAAGGTCGAGTACGACCGCACCGCCAGACGTCCGAAGCTGTAGTCCGGCGAGGTCCACAGCAGGTTCAGGTCGATGGCCCGGGTCTGGATGCCGCCGATGTTGATCAGCGGGTTGGTGATCGCCGCCACCTGGCCCGAGGCCGTGCGGGTGATGGTTGAGCAGGCCAGGGCGTCGGCCAGTTCGGCGCAGCGCGACAGCAGGCTTTCCCCCGACAGCGCCTGGATCGCCGAGTCCAGCTCGATGTCGGAGTAGGCCAGTTCGATCGAGCCGCCGCTGGCCCAGCTGGCCTCCTTCAGCGCTTTGGGCTCCCAGACGACGCTGAAGTTCTTGCTCTCGCTGGTCTCGGGCTTCAGGGCGTCGTTGCCGCTGGTGATCACCGACAGCTGCGGATTGAGCTGCACGTAGGCGCCGCTGGCCGGTACGCCGGCGGCGACGCAGTTGGCCCGCACCGTCGCGCTGGCCGGGGTTCCGCCCGACAGGCCCAGCATGTCCGAGCAGGGGTCGGTGATCTCCTGGTCGAAGCGCGAGGCCGCGCCATAGAGCTCGCCGATCGACGGGGCCCGGAAGCCCTGGCCCCAGGAGGCGCGCACCAGCACGTCCTCTGTCGGCCGCCAGTTGAGGCCGGCCTTGTAGATCGAGTCAGAGCCCGACGTGGAATAGTCGAACCAGCGCCCGGCGCCCGAGATTTCCAGCCGGTGGATCAGCGGAAGGTCGGCCAGCAGCGGGGCGCGCAGTTCGAGATAGGCCTCGTCGACCTTGATCTTGCCCCTGGCCGGTTGGGCTGGGATGTCCGACGACAGGCCCGCCGCGACGATGGCGTCGGGCTGGAAGTAGCCCTTGGTCTCGCGGTGCTCATAGCCGGCGGCGAAGGCCAGCGGGCCGGCCGGCAGTTCGAACAAGTCGCCGGTCAGGTTGGCGGTGAAGTCGTGCAGCTCCTGCTGCGAGACGTCCTGCTGGGTGAAGCCGATGAAGTCCAGCATCGCCGGGGTGATCGAGCCGACGCCGCCGAAGATGTTCAGCGGCACGCACGAGCCGGTGCAGCCCGAGACCGGCCCCAGGGCCTGCTGCACGCGCTGGGCGTTGATGTTGCCGGTGAAGCTCTGTTCGGCGTGGTTGCGCGAGGCGGTGTAGCCGACGTCCCAGTACCAGCGGCGCGAACCCACGGCCCAGTCGCCCGACAGGGTGGCGTTGACGTTCCAGGTGTCGACGGTCTGGGCGTAGTGGCGCGGCCCGGCCTCGATCATCCGCTGGCCGACGAAGGCGTAGGTGCCGCTGGTCAGGGTGAAGCCGAACGGGTTGTAGGGGTTGGTGGCGTCGATCGAGATGGTGTCGAGCAGGTTGCCGTTGCCGGCGTCGGGGCCGACGAACAGCGGGATCGGGGCGGCCTGGTTGGCCGATTTGCGCTGCACGTAGCTGCCGCGCACCTTCAGCTTGATGCTGTCGGTGAAGTCGTGGGTCACCGCGCCGAACAGGCTGACCCGTTCCGACGGGGTGACGATGTAGTTGTAGGGCTGGAAGTTGAAGCGGTCGGCGTCGCCGGCGAAGTTGCGGAAGCTGCTGCCCGCGCCGGTCGGATCCAGCGGCGTGTAGGTGGGCCGCACCCCGGCGGCCAGGGCCGCCTTCAGGGTCAGGTCCATGTCGCGGCCGGTATTGGGGTCGCTGACGATGAACCGGCCCAGCGGCGTGCCCGACGAACAGCCGCCCGACAGGCACGAGGTCCCGTAGGGGCTGGGATAGAGCGAGATGTCGCGGTCGGCCGACAGCACGCTCTTCTGCTTGAAGTAGCCGCCGCCGACCACGATGCTGGTCTTGCCCTCCGAGGCTCCCCACGAGACGTTGTAGTCCTGCGAGAAGCCGTCGCCCTCGCCGTAGCCGCCGACCTGGGCCGACAGTTCCAGGCCCTGCTGGCGGTCGCGGGTAATGATGTTGATGACCCCGGCGATGGCGTCCGAGCCGTAGATCGGCGAGGCCCCCTCCTGCAGGATCTCGACATTGCGGATCATGGCGCTGGGGATGGTGTTGAGGTCCACGGCCCCCGGCACGCCCGAGGCCGAGGCCCCGCTGACCCAGCGCTGGCCGTCGACCAGCACCAGCGCCCGGCGCGAGCCCAGGTAGCGCAGGTCGATCTCGGCCGAGCCGGCGCCCACGCCGCCGCCGTCGGGCGGATTGCCGAAGTTGCCTGAGTTGTTGAACTTGGAATTGAGGCCGCCGCCGGCGGCCGGCACGCGCTGCAGCACGTCGACGATCGAGGTCAGGCCGGTCTTGGCGATCGCCTCCTGGTCGATCTGGAAGACGGTCTGGGTCTTGTCGAGCGGACTGACGCGGATGCGCGAGCCGGTGACCACGACGCCCTCGACGTCGGTGTCGGTCGGGGTCTGGGCGTGGGCCGCCAGCGGCGCGGCCGCGACGGAGGTCAGGAAGAGCGAAAGGAGTCCTTGGCCGATGCGGTTCATGCCGTCCCTCTTGCTGCGACATCCGTATGGTCAAGGTTGAACTACGGATTCGCTCGCGCTGAAGGTGAATCGGCGGTCAAAAATGTGTCAAGTTCGGCGAACTTCGATATGTGCTTTCGCTCTCATGTGTGTCTTTCGCAACAATCTTGCGCAACGGGGAAGCAGCGGCCGTCAGGCCGCCGCCCTGGGGCGGGGCCCGACATAGACCGACTGCGGACGAATGAGCTTGCCGCTGGCCTGCTGCTCGCGGGCGTGGGCGATCCAGCCGGCCGTGCGGCCGGCGGCGAACACGCAGGTGAAGGCCTGCGGCGGCAGGCCCAGGGCTTCGAGCAGGAGCGCGGTGTAGAACTCGACATTGGTTTCCAGCGGCCGGTCGGGCTTGCGACGGCGCAGGATGTCGAGGGCCGCGCGCTCCACCGCTTCGGCCAGGGCCAGGCGGCCGGGCAGGGCGCCGGCGCTCTTCGACAGCCGCGACAGGGCCGCCTTCAGGGCGTCGGCGCGGGGGTCGCGGACACGATAGATGCGATGGCCGAAACCCATCAGCCGCTCGCCGGCGTCGAGCGCGGCCTCCAGCGAGGGGACGGCGTTGTCGGCCGAGCCGATGGCGTCCAGCATGTCGATCACCGGTCCCGGCGCGCCGCCGTGCAGCGGGCCCTTCAGCGTCGACAGCCCCGCCAGCACCGCCGAGCCCAGCCCCGCCCGCGTCGAGGCCGCCACCCGGGCGGCGAAGGTCGAGGCGTTGAGGCCGTGGTCGCAGACCGTGACCAGATAGGCGTCCAGCGCCCGGGCCTCGCCGTCGGTCGCCGGGGCGCCCCGGATCATCCGCAGCACGTCGGCGGCGTGGGGCAGGGCCGGATCGGGCGTGACCGCCTCCAGGTCCTGGCGACGGCGCAGGGCCGCGGCGGTGAACACGGCCGGCGCGGCGATCAGCGCCAGGGCGTCTTGCAGGCTGTCGCCGTCGGGCAGGCGGGCCAAGAGGGCGCGCATGGCGTCATAGGGATCGCGGGCGGCCAGGGCGTCGTCGAGGGCCGCGACCTCGGCGAAGGCCCGGGCGCGGGCCTCGCCCAGGGCGGGCGTGAGATCGGTCGGCAGGTCGTCGAAGAAGCCGTCCAGCAGCAGGTGGACGGCGTCCTCGAAGCGGGCGCGGCCGGCCAGGTCTTCCACCGCCCAGCCGCGGATGGTCAGGCGGCCGGCCTGGCCGTCGACGTCGGAAAGCACGGTGGCGGCGGCGATCACGCCTTCGAGGCCGGCGGAAACTTGGACCATGACTGCGGTCTCCTTTCGCCCTCGATCTTGGTCCCGGCCCGTTGATCGTCAATCTTGATCAATATAATCAATATCCATGGCGGATGATTGGCTCGATGCGGACCAGGCGATGGCGCGGCTCGGCGTGCGGCCCCAGACGCTGTACGCCTATGTCAGCCGGGGCCGGATCGAGGCTCACGCTCACCCCGAGGATCCGCGCCGCAGTCTCTATCGCGCCTCCGACGTGGCGGCGCTGGCGGGGCGCAAGGCGCGGGGCCGCAAGGCCGCCGACGTGGCCGCCGCCGCCATCGCCTGGGGCGAGCCGGTGCTGGCTTCGGCCATCACCACCGTGCGGGCGGGGCGGCTGTGGTATCGCGGCCACGACGCCGTGGAGCTGGCCAGGACCGAAAGCTTCGAGGCCGTCGGCCGGCTGCTGCGCGACGATGCGGCCGAGGCGGCGGTGGCCGCCCACGCGCCGAGCCCGGCGCCGACGATCCGCGCCCGGCTGTTCGCCGATCTCGCCGCCCGCGCCGGCGAGGATCGCCCCGCCCGGGGGCGCGCGCCGCTGATGCTGGCCCAGGAGGCGGCGGGCCTGCTGGACCTGGTCGCCGACGCCGTGGCGGGGCGGGCGGGTGAGGGGCTGATCCACCAGCGGCTGGCCGCGGCCTGGGGCCTGGACGCGGCCGGCGGCGACCTGGTGCGCCGGGCGCTCGTCCTGCTGGCCGACCACGAGCTCAACGCCTCGACCTTCGCAGCAAGGGTCGCGGCGTCGACCGGCGCGTCGCTGTCGGCGTCTGCCCTGGCCGGCCTTTCGGCGTTGTCGGGACCACTGCACGGCGGCATGGCCGCCCGGGTCGAGGCCCTGGCCCGCGAGGCCAAACGGGAGGGCGCCGAGCGAGCGGTCGCCGTGCGTCTGGACCAGGGCGCGCCGCTGCCGGGCTTTGGCCATCCGCTCTATCCCGACGGCGATCCGCGCGCGGCGGCGCTGCTGGCGGCTTTCGATCCCGCGCCGGACATGGCCGCCTTGCACGCGGCGGTGGTCGCCGCCACGGGCCAGGCGGCCAATATCGACTTCGCCCTGGTCGCCCTGGCGCGGACCCTGAAGCTGCCTGACGACGCCCCCTTCGCCCTGTTCGCGGCCGGCCGCACCGCCGGCTGGCTGGCGCACGCCCTGGAGCAGGCCAGGACGGGCCGGCTGATCCGGCCGAGGGCGCGGTATGTGGGTGATGCTTTCCCTCCCCCTTGATGGGGGAGGGGCAGGGGTGGGGGTGGTTGCTGACGAAGATGACGGGCGTCAGTGTTCGTCGGCCGGCGCTGTTGTCACCCCCATCCCCGGCCTTTCCCCATCAAGGGGGAGGGAGGATCAAAACAACAAAGGGGAGCGCTCGGGCCGGAGCGCTCCCCTCGTCGTGCGGCGGGCTGGGAGGCGCGCCGCGCGGCCGTCGCCCCGGAAGAAGGCGACGGATCTCGTTGCGGGCGAGCCCTTAGGCCCGCTCGTGAACCGCTTCCTCGGCCGCCAGCGGCTGGGGCAGGCGGCTGATCATTTCCTTCGGGCAGACCTGCCAGAAGAGATCGCGGGCGCGGTCCCAGTCGCGCAGCAGGCTCTCGGCGAAGGCCGAGTCCGTCTCGCGGGCGTGCTCGGCGATCAGCGAGCGCAGCACGCCTTCCCAGTAGGGCGAGGCCAGGCGCTGCACGACGATGCTCTCGGGATTGTAGTTGGCCGAGAAGCGATCGTGCTGGTCGAGCACGAAGGCCATGCCCCCGGTCATGCCCGCGCCGAAGTTGCCGCCCGTGGGCCCGAGGATCACCACCTGGCCGCCGGTCATGTATTCGCAGCCGTTGGTCCCGCAGCCCTCGACCACCGTGGTGGCGCCCGAGTTGCGGACGGCGAAGCGCTCGCCGGCCTGGCCGGCCGCGAACAGGCGGCCCGAGGTGGCCCCGAACAGCACGGTGTTGCCGATCAGGGTGTTGGTCTCGGGCGCCGCCAGGCCACGCGGCGGCTTGATGGTGATCGTCGCGCCCGACAGGCCCTTGCCGACATAGTCGTTGGCCTCGCCGGTCAGCTCGATGCGCAGGCCCTGCACCGCGAAGGCGCCCAGGCTCTGACCGGCCGAGCCCTTGAGCTGGACGGTCAGGTGGCCGGCGGGCAGGCCCTTCATGCCGAACTTGCGGACGATGTGGCTCGAGGTGCGGGTGCCGATGGTGCGCGCCGTGCTGCGGACCGTGTAGGTCAGCTGCATCTTCTCGCCGCGCTCCAGCAGCGGAGCGGCGTCGCGGACGATCTGGGCGTCCAGGGTGTCGGGCACGGCGTTACGGCCGACGACCGTGTTGTACGGCTTGTTGGCGCCCGGATCGGCGCGAACCAGCAGCGGGTTCAGGTCGAGGTCGTCGAGGTGCTCGCCGCCGCGCGAGACCTGCGCCAGCAGGTCGGTGCGGCCGACGATTTCCTGCAAGGACTTGAAGCCCAGGCCCGCCAGGATCTCGCGCACTTCCTCGGCCACGAAGGTGAAGAGGTTGACGACCTTGTCCGGCGTGCCGGTGAACTTGGCGCGCAGCGCCTCGTCCTGGGTGCAGACGCCCACCGGGCAGGTGTTGGAGTGGCACTGGCGCACCATGATGCAGCCCATCGCCACCAGCGAGGCGGTGCCGATGCCGAACTCCTCGGCGCCCATCATCGCGGCGATGACCACGTCGCGGCCCGTGCGCATGCCGCCGTCGGCCCGCAGGACCACGGAGTGGCGCAGGTTGTTCAGCGTCAGCACCTGGTTGGCTTCCGACAGGCCCATCTCCCACGGACCGCCGGCGTACTTCACCGAGGTCTGGGGCGAGGCGCCCGTGCCGCCGACGCCGCCGGCGACCAGGATCACGTCCGCTTTGGCCTTGGCCACGCCGGCGGCGATGGCGCCGATGCCGGTGGCCGCGACCAGCTTCACCGTGACCCGGGCGACCGGGTTGATCTGCTTCAGGTCGTAGATGAGCTGCGCCAGGTCCTCGATCGAGTAGATGTCGTGGTGCGGCGGCGGGCTGATCAGCATCACGCCCGGCGTCGAGTGACGCAGACGTGCAATCATCTCCGTGACTTTAAAGCCAGGAAGTTGGCCGCCTTCACCGGGCTTGGCGCCCTGGGCGACCTTGATCTCCAGCTCGACGCACTGGTTCAGGTATTCGGCGGTGACGCCGAAGCGGCCCGAAGCCACCTGCTTGATGGC
Organism: Caulobacter radicis; assembly: GCF_003094615.1. GTDB lineage: Bacteria > Pseudomonadota > Alphaproteobacteria > Caulobacterales > Caulobacteraceae > Caulobacter > Caulobacter radicis. The sequence continues at coordinate 120,928 of NZ_QDKO01000019.1, forward strand.
GCTGTTGGGGTTGTCGCCGTTCGGCAGCGGCTTGTAGCGCGCGCTGTCCTCGCCGCCTTCGCCCGAGACCGAGCGGGCGCCGATGCGGTTCATGGCGATGTTCAGCGCGCCGTGCGCCTCGGGGCTCAGCGCGCCCAGGCTCATGCCCGGCGTGACGAAGCGCTTGCGGATCTCGTTGACGCTCTCGACGTCGTCGGTCGAGATCGGGTTGCGGTCCGAGCGCCAGTCGAGCAGGTCGCGCAGCTGGATCGGCTTCTGCGTGCGCAGGCCCGAGGACCAGCGGCGATAGAGCTCGTAGTCGCCGGTGTCGCAGGCGCTCTGCAGGGTGTGCATGAGCCGGGCTTCGAAGGCGTGGGCCTCGCCCGAGCGGCGCGACTTGTAGAGGCCGCCGACCGGCAGGGTCACCGCCGACAGTTCCCAGGCCTTGCGGTGCAGCTCGACGGTCTTGGTCTCGATGCCGGCCAGGCCGATGCCCGAGATGCGCGAGGGCATGCCGGGGAAGAACTCGGCGGCCAGCGCGCGCGACAGGCCGACGGCTTCGAAGTTGTAGCCGCCGCGGTACGAGGAGATGACGCTGATGCCCATCTTGGAGATGATCTTCAGCAGGCCGCCCTCGATGGCGCCCTTGAAGTTCAGGCACACGTCGCGCAGCGTCTTGTCGCCGGCCAGGCCGCGCTCGAGGCGGTCCTGGAAGCTTTCCTGCGCCAGATAGGCGTTGACCGCCGTGGCGCCGACGCCGACCAGCACCGCGAAATAGTGCGTGTCGAGGCACTCGGCCGAGCGGACGACCAGCGAGACGTAGGAGCGCAGGCCCTTGGCCACGAGGTGGGCGTGCACGCCGCCGGTGGCCAGGATCATCGGCAGGCCGACGCGGCCTTCGTCGCTGGCCTCGTCGGTCAGGACGATGGCGCCGCAGCCGCGCAGCACCGCGTCCTCGGCCTCGGCGCGGATGCGGTCGAGGTTGGCGCGCAGGGCGTCGCCGGCGCGGGCCTCGGCGGCGGGCAGCGGCATGGTGCAGTCGATGACCGCGACGTTCTTCTCGCCCAGCAGTTCGCGGATGCGGATGTACATGCCGGTGGTCAGCACGGGGCTTTCCAGCACGTAGACGTCGGCCTGCGCCGCGTCCTGGGCCAGGATGTTGCCCAGGTTCTTGAAGCGGGTCTTCAGGCTCATGACGCCGGTCTCCCGCAGGGGGTCGATCGGCGGGTTGGTCACCTGGCTGAAGTTCTGGCGGAAGTAGTGCGACAGCGGACGATACTTCTCCGACAGCACCGCCAGCGGCGTGTCGTCGCCCATCGAGCCGACGGCTTCCTTGCCGTCCTCGACCATCGGGGCGAGGATCATCTCCAGGTCTTCCAGCGAATAGCCGGCGGCGGCCTGGCGGCGGGTCAGCTCCTCGCGGCCGTAGCTGCGCGGCTCGGGACCGGGCGCGATCTCCTTTTCGAGATCGACCATGTTGCCCAGCCACTCGGTATAGGGGTGGCGGCCGGCCAGTTCGTCGACGATCTCGTCCTCGCCGTAGAGCTTGCCCTCGCCCAGGTCGATGGCGATCATCCGGCCCGGCGCGATGGCCAGCTTGCGGGTGATGCGGCTTTCCTCGACGCCGCACATGCCCGCTTCCGAGCCCATGATCACCAGGCCGTCGTCGGTATAGGCCACGCGCAGCGGGCGCAGGCCCGAGCGGTCCTTGCCGGCCACGACCCAGCGGCCGTCGGTGGCGCACAGGGCGGCCGGACCGTCCCACGGCTCCATCACGGCGTTGCAGTAGGAATAGAGCGCCTTGTGCTCGTCGCTCATGTTGGGGTTGGACGCCTCGGGCACCAGCAGGGCCTTGGCCATCGGCGCGTCGCGGCCGGCGCGGACCAGCACCTCGAAGGTGTTGTCCAGGCTGGCGCTGTCCGAACCGCCCGGCTGGATCACCGGCTTCACGTCGTCCCCGAACTCACCGAAGGCGTCGGCCGCCATCTTGATCTCGTGGGACTTCATCCAGTTGATGTTGCCCTTGATCGTGTTGATCTCGCCGTTGTGGGCGAGCATCCGGAAGGGCTGGGCCAGGCGCCACTGCGGGAAGGTGTTGGTCGAGTAGCGCTGGTGGAAGATCGCCACGGCGGCGGCGAAGCGCTCGTCCTTCAGGTCCGGATAGAACTCGTCGATCGACTCGGCCAGGAACATGCCCTTGTAGATCAGCGAGCGGGCCGAGAACGAGCAGATGTAGAAGTCGCTGATGTTCTGGGCGTGCACGCGCTTTTCAATGCGCTTGCGGCACAGGAACAGGGCGCGTTCCAGCGCCTCGCCCTCCAGGCCGGCCGGACCGGCCAGCATGATCTGCTCGATTTCCGGGCGCGTGGCGTTGGCCTTCTCGCCGATCACCGAGGTGTCGACGGGCACCTGGCGCCAGCCGTAGATGTAGAAGCCGAAGCGCAGGGCCTCGGCCTCGACGATCGTGCGGCAGGTCTCTTGGGCGCCCAGGTCGGTGCGCGGCAGGAAGATCTGGCCGACGGCGATCGGACCTTGGCGCAGGGCGTGGCCGGTGCGGCGCACCTGATCGATGAAGAAGTCCTGCGGGACGCTGACGAGCACGCCGGCGCCATCGCCGGTCTTGCCGTCGGCGTCCACGGCGCCGCGGTGCCACAGGGCCTTGAGGGCCTTGATCGCCAGTTCGACGACCTCGCGGCGCGGCTGGCCGTCGATGGCGCAGACCAGGCCGACGCCGCAGGCGTCGCGCTCGGTGGTCGGGTCGTAGGCGTGGCCGTCGATGAGGGCCTGGCGGTTCTTCAGATAGAGGTCGATCTGGCTCATGGTCTGATCTCTCTTTCCTTATTCCGCCGCGATCAGCGCGGGAGCGCCGGCCTTGGCCTTCAGGTAGCGGTGGATGGCGTCGGCGGCGTCGCGGCCGTCCTTGATCGCCCACACCACCAGCGAGGCGCCGCGGACGATGTCGCCGGCGGCGAACACGCCGTCGAGGTTGGTCATCTGGTTGCGGACGTCGGCCTTGACCGTGCCCCAGCGGGTGGTCTTCAGCTCGGGAGCCGACCAGGCCTGCGGCAGGTTCTCGGGCTCGAAGCCCAGCGCCTTGACCACCAGCTGGGCCGGACGGTCGAAGTCGCCGCCGGGGATCTCCTCGGGGCTGCGGCGCCCCGAGGCGTCCGGGGCGCCCAGGCGCATGCGGATGGCCTTCACGCCGGTGACGGCGTTGGCGTCGCCCGACAGGGCGCGCGGGGCGGCCAGCCATTCGAAGGTGACGCCTTCTTCCTCGGCGTTGGCCACTTCGCGCAGCGAGCCGGGCATGTTGGCCTTGTCGCGGCGATAGAGGCAGGTGACCGAGGTCGCGCCCTGGCGGATGGCCGTGCGCACGCAGTCCATGGCGGTGTCGCCGCCGCCGACCACGACCACGTCCTTGCCCTGGGCGTTCAGTTCGCCGCTGTCATAGGCCGGGACGTCGTCGCCCAGGGTCTTCTTGTTGGAGGCGATCAGGTAGTCGAGCGCGGGCACCACGCCCTTGTCGCCGCCGCCGGGCACGGTCAGGTCGCGGGCGGCGTAGACGCCGACGGCGATCAGCACGGCGTCGTGCTGGGCGCGCAGGTCTTCGAGGGTGGCGTCCTTGCCGACCTCGAAGCCGAGCTTGAAGGTGACGCCGCCGTCGGCCAGGCGCTGGGTGCGGCGCTCGACGACGTCCTTCTCCAGCTTGAAGCCGGGGATGCCGTAGATCAGCAGGCCGCCGGCGCGGTCGTGGCGGTCGTAGACGGTGACGGCGTAGCCCTGCTCGCGCAGCTTCTCGGCGGCGGCCAGGCCGGCCGGGCCGGCGCCGACGACGCCGATCGACTGGCCGCGGTCGGCGGCGGCCACGAGCGGCTTCACCCAGCCCATCTCCCAGGCCTTGTCGGTCAGGTAGCGTTCGACCGAGCCGATCGTCACGGTGCCGTGACCCGACTGCTCTATGACGCAGTTGCCTTCGCAGAGGCGGTCCTGCGGGCAGATGCGGCCGCAGACTTCCGGCATCGAGTTGGTGGCCTGCGACAGGGCGTAGGCTTCCTCCAGCCGGCCTTCGGCGGTCATCCGCAGCCAGTCGGGGATGTTGTTGTGCAGCGGGCAGTGGGTTTGGCAGTAGGGCACGCCGCACTGCGAGCAGCGCGAGGCCTGCTCGTTGGCTTTGGCGTCGATGAAGTCGGCGTAGATCTCGTGAAAGTCGCCGTTACGCTCTTCGGCCGCCCGCTTTTCAGGCGTGCGACGCGCGACGGTCGTGAATTTCAACATGCGCTCGGCCATGCGCCTTCCCTCGCCCCCGTTGCCGGGGAAAAATTTGCTTGCGAGGGCCTCATACGGACTCTTCAGGGCAATAAGAATGCGGTGGTAAAATTAGTGTACGAATATATCCGTGACGCCGCCATGGTCATTGCGAGCGACTCGCAGCTATGCCCTAAATTGGTCCACTTTTTGGATAAACCCTTTCTTTACCGTGTCGGGCGCACGCCCGTTTCCGCTCGTAAGGGCCTGTTTCACAAGGGAATGACATGCCAGATTGGCTGATCGCGATCGTGCTGGGCCTGATCGAGGGCCTGACCGAGTTCATTCCCGTCTCGTCGACCGGCCACCTGCTGCTGGTCGGCCACTTCCTGGGCTTCCACAGCCCGGGCAACACCTTCCAGGTGCTGATCCAGCTGGGCGCGATCCTGGCGATCACCAGCGTCTATTTCGGGCGGTTGTGGGGGCTGCTGACCACCCTGCCGACCAATCCGGGCTCGCGCCGGTTCGTGATCGGCATCCTGCTGGCCTTCCTGCCGGCGGTGTTCGTCGGCGTGCTGGCCCACGACTTCATCAAGACCGTGCTCTACGAGAGCCCGGCCCTGGTCTGCACCACCCTGATCGTCGGCGGCTTCATCCTGCTGGGCCTGGACCGCATGAAGTTCGAGCCCAGGCACACCGACGTGGCCGACTATCCGCTGAAGACGGCCTTCATCATCGGCCTGTTCCAGTGCCTGGCCCTGGTGCCCGGCGTCTCGCGCTCGGGGGCGACCATCGCCGGCGCCCTGCTGCTGAAGTGCGACAAGCGCTCGGCCGCCGAGTTCAGCTTCTTCCTGGCCATGCCGACCATGGCCGGCGCCTTCGCCTACGACCTCTACAAGAACATCGACCAGCTCAGCACCAAGGACATGGGCATGATCGGCCTGGGCTTCGTCGCCGCGCTGATTTCGGGCGTGTTCGTGGTCAAGACGGTGCTGAACTTCATCACCCGCCACGGTTTCGCGCCCTTCGCCTACTGGCGGATCGCCGTCGGCGTCGTCGGCCTGGCGCTGCTCTACATCCCGCGCTGAGACGGCCGCGGCCCTTCTCCCCTTGCGGGAGAAGGTGTCGGCGTAAGCCGACGGATCAGGGATTTCTCAAAAGCAAAACGCCGCGACAGCCGATCAGCTGTCGCGGCGTTTTTCGTTGGTGCGACCCCTCGCCCGACCTCCCTCCGGGAGGCCGCCCTCTCCCGCAAGGGGAGAGGGAAGGTTTGGATCAGAACGCGCCGGCCGGGGTGGGGGCGTACTGGCCGCCCTTGCGGTAGCGGTAGAGGTAGGACGGCACGACGGCCTCGACGGCGGTCGGGACGATCCCGAGGTCGGCCAGGCCCTTGGCGCCCGGCGCGACGACGTTGTCGCCGGCCTTCAGCAGGGCGACCTGGTCGGTGGTCAGCGGCGGAGCCAGCGGCAGGAGCGAGGCCTGGATGTCGCCCAGCTTGCCCACCAGGCCGGCGATCGGCCAGGGCAGGGGCGCCAGCACGCGGGCGCGGCCGGTCTCGGTCAGAACGAGCTCGAGCAGTTCCTTGAACGAATAGACGGCCGGGCCGCCCAGTTCGTAGGTCTGGCCCTGCGCGCCCGGGGTGGCGATGATCTTGGCGATGGCGGCGGCCACGTCGCCGACGAACACCGGCTGGAACTTGGTGGCGCCGCCGCCGACCAGCGGCAGGGCCGGGGCGGTCGCGGCCAGCTGGCCGAACTTGTTGAAGAACTTGTCGTCCTGGCCGAACACCACCGACGGGCGCACGATGGTGGCGGTCGGGAAGGCGGCGCGGACGGCGGCTTCGCCTTCGGCCTTGGTGCGGGCGTACTTGGCGTCCGAATCGGCGTTGGCGCCGATGGCCGAGACCTGCACCAGGCGCTTGACGCCCGCGGCGGCGGCCTGTTCGGCCACGGTCTTGGCGCCCATGGCGTGCAGGCTCTGGAACTGCTGGCGGCCGCTTTCCCACAGCACGCCCACCAGGTTGACGGCCGCCTCGGCGCCGTCCAGCGCGCGGGCCACCGAGGCCTCGTTGCGCACATTGGCCTGGATCACCTCGATCTGGCCGACATCGCCCAGCATGCGCATGCGATAGGCCAGATTGGGCTGACGCACGGCCACGCGCACGCGATAGCCCGACTTGGCGAGGGCGCGCACCACCTGGCTTCCTACGAAGCCCGAGCCGCCGAACACCGTGACCAGACCCTGCATCTTCATTCCTCGTCGCTGCGATGAAGGGGGGATTAGACGAGCCTGGGGATGTTCGCAAGAAAAGTGAGAAATGCGATTGACGCCGCCGGAACCATTGCATAAACGTCCGGCCCTCGCAGCGGCCCAACGGGTTGCGCCGCGGGCCCAGGTGGCGGAATTGGTAGACGCGCTGGCTTCAGGTGCCAGTGACCGAAAGGTCGTGGAGGTTCGAGTCCTCTCCTGGGCACCACCCCTCTCGCAAGCATGCGACGAGGCGGTGGCGCCAAGCTTTCCTTACAATTGATACTCCGTTCATCTGGCGTGCATCGCCGACGCTCCACTATAAGACGTCGGAGCGGCGCCGGTCGCGACGACGCCGACGCGTGGAGACGAAAGACACTTGGCCAGCTTTGTTCATGAAGGCGACCTGCCCGACGGCGTGTTCGCCGGGGCGACCGCGATCGCCATCGATTCGGAAACCATGGGCCTGCGCCTCGGGCGCGATCCGCTGTGCGTGGTGCAGCTGTCGTCCGGCGACGGCGACGCCCACGTGGTGCGCCTGGACCGCTCGACCTATCACGCGCCGAACCTGAAGAAGCTACTGGCCGATCCGGCCGTGCTGAAGCTTTTCCACTTCGGCCGCTTCGACATCGCCATGTTCCTGCTGCATCTGGGCGTCATGACGGCCCCCGTGTACTGCACGAAGATCGCTTCCAAGCTCGCCCGCACCTATACCGACCGCCACGGCCTCAAGGACGTGACGCGCGAGCTGATGGGCGTGGAGCTGTCCAAGGCCCAGCAGAGCTCCGACTGGGGCGCTGATTCGCTGAGCCCCGAGCAGGTGGCCTACGCCGCCTCGGACGTTCTGCATCTGCATGGCCTGCGCGAGCGTTTGAACGCCATGCTGGTGCGCGAGGGCCGCATGGCCCTGGCCCAGGCCGCCTTCGACTATCTGCCCCACCGCGCCGCCCTCGACCTGGCCGGCTGGGAAGACGTCGACATCTTCGCGCACGCTTAAGGGAGAGACGAGCCGTGGCGGACGTGGCGATGAGGGGCGGCTTCAAGCGCGATCTGCGGCGCTGGCGCCGTCGTTCGCGCCTGGTCCGCGGCGCGCGCCTGCTGCTGCCGGTGGCCATCCTCGCCCTGGTCGGCGCGTCCGTTGGCCAAGTGGTCTGGCGCACGGTGACCGCCGCCGAGCGCGCGCCGGAAAGGCCCCAGGCCCAGATCCGCATGCTCAACCCGCGCTTCTACGGCCAGTCCAGCGAAGGCCGGGCCTTCCTGATCACCGCCCGCTCGGCGGTCCGCGACGACGCCGACCTCAAGCGCGTGCTGCTGGACGATCCGACCCTGACCCTGGGCACCGACGAGCCCAAGCCGACGCGGGTCACCTCCAAGAACGGCGTCTATCGCGAGGACACCCTCAAGCTGGTGCTGCGCGGCGACGTGCGCATGGACGACGGGGGCGGCTATCGCTTCGCGTCGGACGAGGCTTTCGTCGACACCAAGACCGGTGTGATCACCGGCGAAACCCTGCTGCAGGGCGAAGGCCCCACAGGACAGGTGAAATCCAACGCTTATTCCGTATATGACAAGGGCGACCGCATCGTTTTCCGGGGCGGCGTGAAAACGCGCCTGGACCGCGTCGACGGCGACGGGAACTAGAGGACGATGCGACAGATGAGGGCGAGGTCGATGAAACGAGCAATGGCGGTCGCTATCGCCGCGAGCCTGCTTGGCGGGCTTTCGGCCGCTCCGGCCCTGGCGCAGAACAGTTCCAGCGCGCCGGTCGACATCTCGGCCGACGAGCAGGAGACCATCTCCAGCCAGTGCAAGACGATCTTCCGCGGCGCCGTCGAGGTGCTGCAGGAGACCTCGCGCCTGCGCGCCGCCAAGATGACCCTCTACAATCAGAAGAAGGCCAAGAGCGGCGACGGCAGCGGCTGCGGCAACGTCGACCGGGTCGAGGCCGAGGGCGAGGTGTTCTACGTCACGCCCAAGCAGACCGTGCGCGGCGACCGGGCGACCTACGACTACGCCTCCAACACCATCGTCGTGACCGGCAACGTCATCGCCATCCAGGGCCAGGACGTGGCCCGAGGCGACCGCATGGTGGTCAACACTAAGACCAACGACGTGCGGATGGAATCGACCACCAAGGGCGCGGGCAAGAAGAACCGCGTGCGCGCCGTGGTCTATCCCAGCACCTCGGACGACGCCAGCAAGCCCAAGCCCTGAGAGCCGTGATGCAGTTCAACTCCCTGGGCGGCGGCTCGACCGAGGACGGTCTCTATGTCGACGGCGTCGGCAAGACCTTCGGCGACCGGCCTGTCGTCAAGAACGTCTCGCTGCGCCTCAAGCGCGGCGAGGTGGTCGGCCTCCTGGGCCCCAACGGCGCCGGCAAGACCACGACCTTCTACATGGTCACGGGCCTGATCGCCGCCGACTACGGCTCGATCTATCTCGACGGCGAGGACATCACGGCCCAGCCGATGTTCCAGCGCGCTCGCCTGGGCGTCGGCTACCTGCCGCAGGAAGCCTCGATCTTCCGGGGCATGACGGTCGAGCAGAACGTCATGGCCGTGGTCGAGATGCGCCAGAAGAACCAGCGCGTGGCGCGCGAGACGGTGACCAACATCCTCGAGGAGCTGCGGATCACCCACATCCGCAAGTCGCCGGCCGTGGCCCTGTCGGGCGGCGAGCGCCGTCGCGTGGAAATCGCCCGCGCCCTGGCCAGCGAGCCGTCGTTCATGCTGCTCGACGAACCGTTCGCCGGCATCGACCCGCTGGCCATCTCCGACATCCGCGAGGTCGTGAACTATCTCAAGAACCGCGGCATCGGCATCCTGATCACCGACCACAACGTCCGCGAGACGCTGGACATGGTCGATCGGGCCTCGATCATCGCCGCCGGCGAGGTGCTGTTCGAAGGATCCCCCAAGGAGATCGTCGACAACCCCGAAGTGCGCCGGGTTTACCTGGGCGACAGCTTCTCCGACCGCGCTTAAACGGTTCGGACACGATTGCGGCGCGGCGCCCTGCCGCGTCGACCACGAAAAAGGCCTTGTCCCGCAAGGCCTTTTTCTTTTTTCGCGGACGGATGGTCGCACCGGCCCGATATTTGCAGGCGTTCGCGCCCCGTTAACCAGACCGGCCTTTCAATGGCGATCGTAACTTTCGTTCGATTTGCCAGGAGGGCGCGTTGGCGCTCAGCCCCAGACTCGATATCCGGCAGGGCCAGGGCCTTGTCATCACTCCGCAACTGCAGCAGGCGATCAAGCTTCTGCAGCTGTCGAACATCGAGCTGGAAGCCTTCGTCGAGGCCGAGCTCGAACGTAATCCGCTGCTGCAGCGCGACGACAGCGACCGTGAGGTCGAACGCGAGGGCGAGCCCGAGCGCGCCGTCGAGAACCTGGGCATGGAAAGCGTCTCGGACGCCTCGGCCAATCGCGAGATGGACACGCCCGGCGACGACGTCTCGCCCGGCGAGCGCGCCACCGGCGACGGCGAGGACCATGGCGCCGAGCACGCCGGCGGCCAGATCGACTGGTCGCGCGCCGGCGGCGGCGGCAGCTTCGAGGGCGACGACAATTTCGAAGGCGCCCTGAACCGTCCCGAGACGCTGTCCGAGCACCTGAACGGTCAACTGCTGCTGGCCGGCCTGTCGCCCGCCGACGAGGCCATCGCCGCCATCCTGATCGACGCCGTCGACGCGGCCGGCTACCTGCGCGCCGATCTCTGGGAGATCGCCGAGCGCCTGGGCTGCGAACTGGACCGCGTCGAGCGTGTGCTGAAGGTCGTCCAGGGCTTCGAGCCCTGCGGCGTGGCCGCCCGCGACGTGCGCGAGTGCCTGGAACTGCAGCTGCGCGACGTCAACCGCTACGACCCGGCCATCGCCGCCCTGCTCGACAATCTCGACCTGCTGGCGCGCCGCGACCTGACCACCCTGCGCAAGATCTGCGGCGTCGACGACGAGGACCTGCGCGAGATGATCGCCGAGGTCCGCGGCCTCACCCCCCGTCCGGGCGCGGCCTTCCACAGTGACCCGCCCCAGACCCTGGTGCCCGACGTGCACGTGCGCGAAGGCCTGGGCGGCATGTGGCACGTGGAGCTGAACACCGACACCCTGCCGCGCGTGCTGGTCGACCAGCGCTACCACGCCCGCGTCTCCAAGGGCGCGCGCAGCGACCAGGAAAAGACCTTCGTTTCCGACAGCTTCGCCACCGCCAACTGGCTGGTCAAAAGCCTTGACCAGCGGGCCAAGACCATCCTGAAGGTGGCCAGCGAGATCGTGCGCCAGCAGGACGGCTTCCTGGCCTATGGCGTCGAACACCTGCGGCCGTTGAACCTGAAGACCGTCGCCGACGCCATCGGCATGCACGAGAGCACGGTCAGCCGGGTCACCTCCAACAAGTACGTGGCCACGCCACGCGGGGTGTTCGAGCTGAAGTTCTTCTTCACCTCGGCCATCCAGTCGTCTGAAGGCGGCGAGGCCCACTCGGCCGCCAGCGTCCGTCACAAGATCAAGGGCTTGGTCGAGGCCGAGAAGACCGAGAGCGACGTCCACTCCGACGATCGCATCGTCGAGATCCTGAAGGCCGCGGGCGTCGACATCGCCCGCCGCACGGTGGCCAAGTATCGCGAGGCGATGCGCATTCCCTCGTCGGTCGAGCGCCGCCGCCTGATCAAGGAAAGCGCGTAGTCCTTCCCGCGCCGCGTCGAATAGCGACGTTTTCGCGCAAGCGATTTACGCTCGTCCTGCGTTATACCTGCCTTGCGAACCAGGGCCGGGAATGAGCGACGAGAAGCTGTCAGACGTGATCGAGGGGTTCGGGGACGACCCGCGCCCGGTGCTGACCGTCAGCCAGATGCTGGAAGCCTTCGACAGCCGCGCCTTCGGGGCCACGCTGCTGGTGTTCGGCCTGCTCAACTGCCTGCCGCTGCCGCCCGGCTCCTCGACCCTGCTGTCGCTGCCGATCCTGCTTCTGGCCCCGCAGATCGCCTGGGGCGCCAACGCCCCCTGGCTGCCGCGCGGGGTGCTGGAAAAACCCCTTAAGCGCGACGACCTAAGGGGCCTTTTCCGGCGCATCACGCCGGTTCTGCGCCGCCTGGAAGTGGTGACGCGGCCCAGGCTCGGCTTCATGTTCGCGGCCGGCGGCGAACGCTTCATCGGCGTGGTCTGCACCTTGCTGGCCCTGGTGCTGGTGCTGCCGATTCCCCTTGGAAACCTTGCCCCTGGCGCGACGGTGGCCGTCCTGGCCCTGGCCCTGCTGCAGCGCGACGGCCTGCTGGCCCTGCTCGGCTACCTGATGGCGACCGCCAGCGCCGCGCTGCTGTTCCTCAGCGCCGGTGTCGTGACCGCCGCCGTCAAGAGGCTGATCGGGGTCTTTTCGGGACTCTTCTGAGGCCCTTTTGCTCCCGCTTGACACCGCCCCCGGACCGGCGCGTTGATAGGGCATGCAAGTCCAAATCTCCGGCAAGCATGTCGACGTTGGTGAGGCTCTGCGAGCGCGAGTCGCCGACGAAATCGCCCTGAGCATCGGCAAGTATTTCGACCGAGGCGGTGACGCCGACGTCGTGATCAGCAAGGAGGGCTACGCCTTCCGGGTCGATTGTTCGGTAAAGCTGGCTTCGGGCCAGCAGCTCATGAGCCACGGCTCTGGCGGCGACGCCCACATGGCGTTCGACCAGGCCCTGGCCAAGATCGAGACGCGCATAAGGCGCTACAAGCGCCGTCTCAAGAGCCACACCGAGGCGGCCACCGCCAAGCAGGCCGAGAACGCGGCCTTCTACGTGCTGCGGGCCCCCGAGGACGAGCACGAGGACGAGGACTGGTCGATCGAGGAGGACCACCCCGCCGGCGCCCCGTCGGCCATGGTGATCGCCGAGACCCAGGCCTCGCTCAAGACGATGACCGTTTCCATGGCTGTCATGGAACTGGACTTGACCGAGTCCCAGGCAATCGTGTTTAGGAACGCCGCCCACGGCGGATTGTCGGTGGTCTACCGCCGGCCGGACGGAAATATCGGCTGGATCGACCCCGAGCGCACCAAGCCGCTGAACGGAAACGGCTCGACCTTGAGCTAGCTGGAGCCTAAGCGGTCCCGGCGCGTTTCGGGACCGCGGCGGCCGAGCTTTCGGCGGCCGGTATAGAGCGAGCTAGTTGAAGTCCATGACTATCGGCGATCTTCTGGACCACGGGGCGGTGACCCTGCGCGTCAGCGCCAAGGACAAGCGCCAGGTTCTCGGCGTCATCGCCGACTTCGCCGGCCGCGTGCTCGGCATCGATTCCGACATCGCCCTCGACGGCCTGATCGACCGCGAGGCGGCCGGTTCGACCGGCGTGGGCCAGGGCGTCGCCCTGCCGCACGCCCGGGCGCCGGGCCTGGACCGCGTGCGTGCGGTGTTCGTGCGCCTGGAAACCCCGGTCGCCTTCGACGCGCTGGACGACAAGCCGGTCGACCTGTTCCTGGCCCTGTTCGCCCCGCCCGAGGCCAACACCCAGCACCTGCGGGCCCTGGCCCGCGTCTCGCGCATGCTGCGCCAGCCCGAACTGCGCGAGCAGCTGCGCCAGGCCCGCTCGGCCGACGCCGTGCACGTGCTGCTGGCCCGCGAGACCGCGACCCCGACGGCGGCGTAAGGCCCCTACAGCACCTCGATCTTGTAGCTGCAGCCGGCCAGCGTCTTGCCCGGGTGCGTGGTCACGGTCGAGACGTTCAGCGTGATGCGCGTCTGCGTGGTCAGGCCGTCGGCGCTCTCGGTCTTCTCGGCGATCACCCGCTCGCCCATGAACTTGGCCGGCACGTCGATCGCCGGCTCGATCTTCAACTGCTTGGCCAGCGGATGCGGATCGGCTTCGTCAAGCACCGCCATGGGCCCCGAGCTGTTGAAGGCGATCAGGCTGGTCGTGCGGCCGAACACCTCGATCGGCCTGGCCAGGCGGTACTGCTTGAGCATGAAGTTGGGCGACTTCACCTCGGTCAGGCCGAAATGCTTGCGCGCGTCCGCGCCCTCCGTCCCCGCCAGCCAGAAGGCGACGGTGTTGTAGCTCGGCACGTCATAGGTCTCGCAGGCGATCAGCTTGGCCAGGTCCACGGTCTTGGGATCGATCTCGTCGTCCTGGGCCATGGCGGGGGGCGGCGCAGGCCATGGCGAGGGCCAGCCCGCCGGCGATCAGCGTCTTGTTGATCATGGGTACGCTCCTACGGGTGGGTAAGCGCCGCCTCAGCGGGCGAAGATGCTCCGCGTCAGGCACGAGAAGACCAGGCGCCCGGCTTCGTCGAGCAGGTCCTGCTGGGCGATGACGATGCCCTTGCCCTCGCCTACGGGATCCTTGCCCATCACCGTCATGCGGCCGCGCAGCAGTTCGCCGGCCGGCGGGTTGCGCAGCCAGCGCAGGGCGTCGACGCCCACGCGCTTGGTCTGCGGCCAGTCGGCCGAGGCTTCGCTGTCGAGGCGGGTCCAGATCGCGAAGACCATGGCGTCGGGCGCGCCCAGCGACGGATCCCAGCCTGGCTGGAAGGCGGCGATGAAGACGTCCAGCGCCTTCTCGTCCACCACCGTCGCGCCCAGGTTCACCACCTGACCGATCTGGATGTCGTCGAAGGAAGCCGGCACGCGTGTTCTCCTGTCGAAGCGCCCGTCGAAGCGGACGAGCGACCTGACCACGGCGCCTTGAAGGTTGTCGAGAGCGCGCGCACGGGCCATGTGTCATCGCGAAGTTTCTTTGCAAGGTCGCCGATGCTGTTGCGCAGGTTGTTCGCCGCCGTCCTGGCCCCGCTGGCCCTTCTCGCCGCCGCCGCGTCACCGGCGCGGGCCGAGGTGGTCAAGACCGGCCACATCGAGGTCGAGCTGGTTTCGCAGGAAGCCGCCGCCGTGCCCGGCTCGACCGTGTTCGTGGCCCTGCGCCAAAAGATCCAGACCCATTGGCACACCTACTGGCGCAATCCCGGCGACGCCGGCGACGCCACCAAGATCGTCTGGACCCTGCCGGCTGGCTGGACCGCCGGCGACATCGTCTGGCCGACGCCCGAGCGCGTGCGCGTGGGCCCGCTGCAGGACTACGCCTACAGCGGCGAGGTGCTGCTGCCCGTGCCGATCACCGTGCCGGCCTCTGCCAAGCCGGGGCAGACCGTGACCCTGAAGGCGGCCGCCGCCTTCCTGGTCTGCGAGGAGATCTGCGTGCCCGAGGACGCGGTGGTGACCCTGTCGCTGCCGGTCGTCGCCGGCCCGGCCAAGCCCGATCCCAAGTGGGGCGAGACGGTCGGGAAGGTGCTGGCCGCCGCCCCCAAGCCCGCCGGCCTCAAGGCGACCTGGAAGAAGGACGGCGAGACCCTGAAGCTGTCGGTCACCGGCGCGGCCCTGAAGGGCGCCGACTTCGCCGACGCCTATTTCTTCCCCTATTCGGGCAAGGCCATCGACCACGCCGCGCCCCAGGCGATCGAGCGCGGGCCCGAGGGCCTGACCCTGTCGCTGACCGCCGGCTTCGACTTCGGCCCGGAGGCGACGGAGGTCCCGACCGAGCTGTCGGGCGTGCTGGCGCTGAAGGGCGGCTCCTACGAGATCACCGCCACCGCCGGTGAGACCCCCGCGGGGTCTGTAGGGCTAGGCTCGCTGCCCGCGGCCGGCGCCGGTTCGACCGGCGGCTCGCAAGGCGCGAGCGGCAATGGCCAGACCGGTTCGGCCTCCATCGTCGGTGGCCTGCCGGTGGCCCTGCTGTTCGCCTTTCTCGGCGGCCTGATCCTCAACCTGATGCCCTGCGTCTTCCCGGTGCTGTCGCTGAAGGCCGCCAGCCTGGCCGCCCACGCCCACGACGCCGGCAAGACCCGCGTCCAGGGCCTGGCCTTCCTGGCCGGCGTGGTCGCCACCTTCCTGGCCCTGGCCGGCCTGCTGATCGCCGTGCGCGCCGGTGGCGAAGCCGTGGGCTGGGGCTTCCAGCTGCAATCGCCGGCGGTGGTCGCCGTGCTGTCGCTGCTGATGCTGCTGGTGGCGCTGAACCTGTCGGGCGTGTTCGAGGTCGGCGCGGCCGTCCAGGGCGCGGCGGGCGGCGTCTCGGCCGGCTCGGGCCTGGCCGGCGCCTTCCTGACCGGGGCCCTGGCGGTGATCGTCGCGGCCCCCTGCACCGCGCCCTTCATGGCTGGGGCGCTCGGTTTTGCGCTCACCCAGCCGCCGGCCTTCGCCCTGCTGGTGTTCCTGGCCCTGGCGCTGGGCTTCGCCGCGCCGTTCGTGATCCTGGCCTTCGCGCCGGGCCTGCTGAAGAAGCTGCCCAGGCCCGGCGCCTGGATGGACGTGCTCAAGCACGCCCTGGCCTTCCCGATGTACGGCGCGGCCGCGTGGCTGGTCTGGGTGTTCAGCCAGCAGGCCGGCGGCGTCGCCCTGGCCCTGCTGCTGGCCGCCGCTGTGCTGGTGGCCTTCGCCGCCTGGGCCTACGGCCTGGGCGAGACGCGCCGGTTCGCCGGCAAGACCCCTCTGGTCGCCTTCGGCTTCGCCCTCGCGGGCCTGGCTGGCGGCGTTCTCCTGACGGTCGGCGCCCTGAAGGCCCCTGTTCCCGCCACCGGTCCGCAAGTCGCCGAGGCTGGCCCCGGCCTCGTGGCCGAACCCTGGAGCCCCGAGCGCGTCGCCGCCCTGCAGGCCGAGGGCAAGGTGGTGATGGTCGACTTCACCGCCGACTGGTGCGTGACCTGCAAGGTCAACGAGAAGACGGCCCTGGCCGGCCCGCGCCTGGTCGACGCCTTCAAGGCCCAGAACGCCGTGCTGCTGAAGGCCGACTGGACCAAGCGCGACGCGACCATCGCCGCCGCCCTGGCCGAGCACGGCCGCGCGGGCGTGCCGCTGTATCTCGTCTATCCCAAAGGCGCCGGCGCGCCGGTCATCCTGCCCCAGCTCTTGACCGAAGGCCTGGTGATCGAGGCGGTGGAAAAGGCGGCGAAGGGGTAGCGCCCCTCTCTCCAAGAGAGAGGGTTCATTGGGCAGGGCAGCCTCACTTCTGCTTCCTGCCGCCCCAGGGCAGGCGTTCCTTCACCCCGTCCATCGGCGTGCGGGTGGTGGTCACGGGCGGCGGGGCGACGACGACGGGCTTGGGCAGGGGATAGGCCCGCCAGCCGGTCTGGATCAGCGCCTCGAACCCCTGGCAACGCGGCATGATCCTCACCGCGCCGGTCCTGGGCCTGGCGAAGGGCGGCGGCTGGGCGACGCTCTGGCGGCGCGGATCGATGAACCGCCAGTCGCCGGGCAGGCCATAGCCCTTCTCGCCGCCGGTCTTCACCGCCTGGTAGGCGATGTTGGCGTGGAACGGCTTGACCCCGTACTTCAGCATGGCGCGCAGGAAGATGGCGTCGGCCTCGGCCCGCTTGTCCTTCTCGCCGATGGCGTACAGCCAGTCATGGACGATGGCGGCGCGGGCCGTCGGGCCCTGCGGGTCGACGAAGCCCTGGCCGTACCACGGCACGCTGGCGAAGTCGGTGACGTACCAGCGCGGCACGACGATGACCTTGCCGGTCTCGACGTCGCAATAGGGGAACTCCGCCTCCAGAGTGAAGAGCTTGCGGCCCTCCTTGGACTGGTTGAACAGCATCACCGGCTGCGGCGTCAGCGAGCTGGGCGGGGTGGGCGCCACCACCGGCACGAAGACGGTCGTCTCCTTGGTCGTCGTGCAGCCGGCGACGGCCAGGCCCAAGGCAATGGCGGCGGCGAGCGAAAGCTTGGAGCGAAGGGTCATGATCGTGCGGGGCGGGGAGGAAACGGGCGAGCGATGCCGTCTTCTGGCGGCCGAAATGCGGCGGATCAAGCATGGAGGTGAAGCTTTGCCGTTCGCGACAAAGGATTGCGCGCCTCGCGCGCTGTTCCACCGCGGAGCGATCCGTGAGAATGTCTCGCAAAGCCGGCTTTCGCCCTTCGGAGGTTCCCATGATCACCCGTCGCCTGATCGTCGCCAGCGCCCCGCTGGTCGTGCTCGCCCCCAGCCTGGCCCTCGCCGCGCCGGCGCCGGCCTTCACCGCCAGGGACATCGACGGCAAGACCCGCTCGCTCTCCGAATTCAAGGGCAAGACCGTCGTGCTCGAATGGGTCAACGAGGGCTGCCCCTATGTGAAGAAGCACTATTCGGGGAACATGCAGGGCCTGCAGCAGGCCGCCACCGCCGACGGCGTGGTCTGGCTCAGCGTCGCTTCCTCGGCCCCCGGCAAGCAGGGCTATTTCGCCGACGGCGCCCAGGCCAGGACCTGGATGAGCGCGAAGGGCGCCAAGCCGACCACGCTGCTGCTCGATCCCGAGGGCGTGGTCGCCACCGCCTACAAGGCCAAGACCACGCCGCACATGTACGTCATCGATCCGGCCGGCCAGCTGGTCTACCAGGGCGCCATAGACGACAAGCCGTCCAACAAGGTCGAGGACATCGCCACGGCCAAGAACTACGTCGCCGCCGCGCTCTCCGACCTCAAGGCCGGCCGCAAGGTGGCGGTTCCCGCCAGCCAGCCGTACGGCTGCGCGGTGAAATACAAGGACGCTTGAGGTTCAGTGCGTCCTTCGAGGCCCGCTGCGCGGGCGCCTCAGGATGAGGAAGTCAGTGCAAAGAGGTCCTCATCCTGAGGTGCAAGCCGCCGGCGAGCCTCGAAGGACGCACTACGCCGCCGGCTGCGGGGGAGCCGTGATGACCTCGACGTTGTCGTTCAGCAGATAGACCATGTCGCGCAGGGCCTGGTCCTGGGTCTTGACGGTCTTGGCGTCGGCCATGGCGGTCAGCTTTTCCGGCAGGTCCTGGCTGATGCCGCGCAGGATGCACTTGAGGTCGTCGACCGCGCCGCGCTCCTTCAGGGTGACGTGGCCCTTCATGTCCAGCGCCGACAGCGCCTCGATCTCGGCCTTGAAGGCGGAAAAGCCCGGCAGGGCCACGGCCGGGGCGGCGGGATCCTTGGGCAGGGCCTCGCGATAACCCTCGACGCGGGTCTTCAGGGCGCCGGCGCGCTTGACGATGTCGGCGAAGAGGGGCTCGCCCGCCACCGAAGGCGGGGCCTGGCCGGGCTGCACGACGGCCGGAGCCTGGGCCACGGGCGCCGCCGAACCGGTCGAAGCCAGCCACAGCATGGCGGAAAAAGCGATCGCATCGCAGGACATCGGCTACTCCGGTCGAAAAACGTCATTGGTCTTCATGACGCCGAGACGGACCTTTGGTAAGCCCGGGCCCGTAAACGCCGTTTTACCACAGCGTGGCAGCCGAAAGTGGACGCCGGTCTCGGCGGCCGCTACGCGCCAAAACAAGACATGGAGACGACCTTGTCCGATCTCGACGCCGCCTGGATCCGCCTGGAAACCGCCGCCAAGGCCGCCGGGGAGAAGCGCATCGTCGAGTTCTTCGACACCGAGCCCCAGCGTCTCGAAACCCTGACCCTCGACGTCGCCGGCCTGCACCTGGATTTTTCCAAGCAGGCCTGGGACGAGGCCGGCCTGGAAGCCGCGCTCGATCTGGCCCACGCCGCCGGCGTCGAGGCCGCCCGCGCCCGCATGCTGGGCGGCGAGGCGATCAACAGTTCCGAAGGCCGCGCCGTGCTGCACGTCGCCCTGCGCGCCAAGGCCGATGCCGACATCAAGGCGCAGGGCGTTCCGGTGATGGCCGAGGTCGAGTCTGTCCGTGAGCGGATGAAGGCCTTCTCCGAGGCCGTCCGGTCGGGCGCGATCAAGGGCGCCACCGGCAAGCCGTTCAAGGCCATCCTGCACATCGGCATCGGCGGCAGCGACCTTGGTCCGCGCCTGCTGTGGGACGCCCTGCGCCCGGTGAAGCCGGAAATCGACCTGCGCTTCGTGGCCAATGTGGACGGCGCCGAGTTCCTGCTGACCACGGCCGATCTGGATCCGGAAGAGACCCTGGTCGTGGTGGTCTCCAAGACCTTCACCACCCAGGAGACCATGTCCAACGCCGCCGCCGCCCGCGCCTGGCTGGTCGCGGCCCTGGGCGAGGAGGGCGCCAACGCCCACCTGGCCGCCGTCTCGACCGCGCTCGACAAGACCTCGGCCTTCGGCGTGGCCGACGAGCGGGTGTTCGGCTTCTGGGACTGGGTCGGCGGCCGCTATTCGCTGTGGTCGGCGGTCAGCCTGTCGGTGGCCGTCGCCGCCGGCTGGGACGTGTTCCAGGGCTTCCTCGACGGCGCCGCCGAGATGGACGCCCACTTCGCCACCGCGCCGCTGGAAAAGAACGCTCCGGTGCTGGTCGCCCTGGCCCAGATCTTCAACCGCAACGGCCTGGACCGTCGCGCCCGCTCGGTCGTTCCGTACTCGCACCGTCTGCGCCGCCTGGCCTCGTTCCTCCAGCAGCTGGAGATGGAGAGCAACGGCAAGTCGGTCGGGCCGGACGGCAAGCCCGCCCAGCGCGGCACGGCCACCGTCGTGTTCGGCGACGAGGGCACCAACGTCCAGCACGCCTATTTCCAGTGCATGCACCAGGGGACCGACATCACCCCGATGGAGCTGATCGGCCTCTCAAAGTCCGACGAGGGTCCGGCCGGCATGCACGAGAAGCTGCTGTCGAACCTGCTGGCCCAGGCCGAGGCCTTCATGGTCGGCCGCACCACCGAAGACGTGGTCGCCGAGCTTCAGGCCAAGGGCGTCTCGGAAGCCGAGATCGCCACCCTGGCCCCGCAGCGCACCTTCGCCGGCAACCGCCCGTCGACCCTGGTTCTGCTCGACCGCCTGACGCCGCAGACCTTCGGCGCCCTGATCGCTCTCTATGAGCACAAGACCTTCGTCGAGGGCGTGATCTGGGGGATCAACAGCTTCGACCAGTGGGGTGTCGAGCTGGGCAAGGTGATGGCCGGCCGCATCCTGCCGGAACTCGAAGCCGGCGCGGCGGGCAGCCACGATCCGTCGACGGCCGCGCTGATCGAGCGGCTGAAGAAGTAAGGAAAGATCCTTCCCCTGAAGGGGGAGGTGTCGGCGAAGCCGACGGAGGGGGACGTGATTGCTCCCTCCGGCGGCTTTATCGAACTCTGAAGGGACTTCCCCCTCCGGCCCTCCGGCCCTCCGGCCCTCCGGCCCTCCGGGCCACCTCCCCCTTCGAGGGGAGGATCTTGATTTCTAGAACGTCTTGCGCACCCGCAGGCTGACGAAGGTCCGCGGGTCGATGTCGCGGACTTCCTGGTAGCGCACCGGGCGCGTCACGCGGTCGGCATAGACCGTGCGGGTGACGACGAAGTCGTCCCAGACGTTCAGCTGGGCGCGAATGGCCAGGGTGTTGGTCGGCTTGTATTCGGCGAACGCCTCGTAATAGTTCGCGCCGCGCCAGCCGTTGGTCTGGTCCGGATCGTAGGTGCGCTGGCCCAGCAGCGGCAGCCAGTTGATCCCCCACTGCACCTGGCCGCGCATCAGGTCCTGCTGGAAGCCGATATTGGCCTGGGTCGGGCGGATCTGGGTGATCGGACGGTCCTCGCCCGAGGTCGGGTCGGTGACGTGGGTCTCGTTCCAGTCGTTCTTGAAGGTCAGGCGGCCGCCCTTCACGCCCAGCTTGTCGGTGGGCACGACGATGTTCAGCGACAGCTTGTCCAGCGTGCCGTCGCCGATGTTGCCGGTCGCCGACAGGCCGCCGGGCAGGGGCAGGCGGTCGATGACGCCGATGATCTCGTCGTGGCGCCAGCCGATCGACACCACGCCCTCGCCCCAGAAGCGGCGCTCATAGGTCAGTTCCGAGATCCAGCGCTGCTCGGGCTCCAGGTCGACATTGCCGCCATAGACCGTGCCGTCGCCGAACTCGGCCGAGGCGGCGAAGTCGCCGAAGTCCAGCTGGCCCAGTTCGCGTTCGAAACGGAAGCGCAGCTGGTGGTCGGCCTTGGGCGTCCAGGTCGCCTGGAAGCGGGGCTTGGCGTAGAAGAAGCTCTTCTCCTGGTCGGCGTCGCCCGACTGGCTGATCGTTGAGGTCTCCAGGCGCACGCCGCCCTCGAGGGTCAGCTTGGGGTTCACCCGCCAGGTGGTCTTCAGGAAGGCCTCGCCGCGCGTCTCCTCGACCTTGACCGAGGCCGAAGGCAGGGGCACCGCCGTCCCGCCGACCGAATAGGCCTGCTTCACGTCGAGCATGTTGTAGGCGACCTCGCCGCCGAACTCGAAGGTCAGGCCCGGCTTGCGCTCGTGGCGGATGGTGGCGCGCAGGATGGATTCCGAGGAATCGCCCTCGGCCCCGAACAGCTCCTGCGGGCTGACGACGCCGGCCAGCGTGGCGTCGCTGGTGGCCTCGCTGTCGAATTTCTCGAACTCGTGCATCACCCGGGTCTCGAGGTTCCAGCGCGGGGCCAGGGGGCGGGTGTAGGTCAGGCCCAGCTCGCCCGAGCGGCTGTCCTCCTCATAGGCGGTGCGGCGCTTGGAGGTGGCCGAGGTCAGTTCCTGCCAGTCCTGCCAGTCATTGACGCCGTAGCGGGCGGTGGCGTCGATCTTGCCGCCCGCCAGCGGGCCGGCATAGTTGCCGCGGATCGAGCGGCCGCCGCCGTAGCCGTCGTTCACGAAGGCTTCGTCGCGCAGGATGTTGCCGGCGCCGTCGCGACGCACCGAGCGGCCCGCGCCGTTGGAGTCGCTGCTGCTGGTGCCGTCCGACAGGGTGACGCCCCAGCTCTTGTCGCCGTCGCGGGCGGTGAACTGGTAGGAGCCGCCCCACACGTCGTGGCCGCCGTCGAAGATCTGGCTGTTCACGGTCAGGATCGACTGGCGGACCGCGCCCTTCTTCAGGATCACGTTGGCGACGACGCCATAGCCCTGCATGTCGATGCCCGGCGCGCCGCCGCGGATCAGCTCGATGCGCTCGACCTGGGCGGCGGGGGTGCGTGAGAGCACGTTGGAGCCGGTCTCGGCCTTGGAGGCGGGGCGGTTGTTGTTGACCAGCACGTTGCCGACCGCGCCTTCGAAGCCGCGGGTGCCGGCGCCGTCGTTGAGCACGAAGCCGGGCAGGCGGCCCACCATGTCCAGAGCCGTGTTCGGACGCAGGCTGGTGAAGAAGTCCGGCACGAAGATCAGCACGCCCTTCTGGGTCGCGTCGTCCAGCGGCGCCTCGCTGACCGGGCCGGTCGGAACCGGGGCCTGGGCGGCCTGGGCGCTGTCTGCGGCATGGGCCGCGCCGGCGGCCAGCAGGGCCATGGCCGCGGTGGCGAACAAGACGGTCTTCGACATCAACTTTCCCCTCAATCCCGGGGAAGGTCTTGCCGCGCGCGACCGGCGTTCTCAAATTAAACGCAGGAAATGTGGATTAAATATCCGAAATCATTACAGGAAATTCAGGTTGGAACTTCTTCGTTCGCGCCAGTAAATCCTCCCCCTCTGGGGGAGGTGGCCCAGAGGGGCGGAGGGGGATAGCGCGGCGTCGGCGGATCTACCCCCTCAGTCGCTTGGCGACAGCTCCCCCAGAGGGGGAGCATCGCGGCCGCGAGCTTAGTTGGAACGCTTCTTGTAGAACTCCGCCTCGATGATGCTGAGGCTCCCGCCGGTCTTGACCTTCTCGGCGCCGGTGTCGAAGCCGCCCTTGGCGCCGGTGACCTCGACGATCTTGCCGAAGGCGTCACGGTCGGCCGTGGCGCCGGTCAGGGCGATGCGCAGGCGCGAGCCCTTGGCGGCCTTCAGCGGCAGGGTCACGTAGCCCAGGCTCTTGGGGGCCTCGCCCTCCCAGACCACCTTGCCGTCCATGGTGATCCGCAGCGGATAGGAGCGGATGCGCCAGCCGATCAGCTTCAGCGAGATCTCGTCGACCGTTTGCGCCTTGGCCAGGCGGTACTCGATCCAGGCGTTGTCCAGCTGGCCGTCGCTGGCCCAGTGGGTGGCCTCGTCGTCGTCGACGGTGGCCTGGGCCTTGTCGGCGTTCGAGCCGGCGGTGATCTCCACGGCCTTGATCGTGTCGCGCCGGATCTTGAAGGCCGGGGTCGAGGGCGTGGGGCCTCGCGCCAGGCTGACGGGCGGCAGCGGCGCTTCGGCCGAGGGCGCGACGGCGTCCAGGGTCAGGGTCGCGGGCTTGAGGCCCTCGGCCTTGGCGACGAGCGTCACCTGGCCGGCCGCCAGGGTCGAGCGCAGGGCCACGCGATTGATCCCGCCCTCGACCGGCAGGGTCTTGGCCAGGATGTAGTTGTCGTCCTTGCGGTTGGAGCCGGCGTATTGGGTGACCGCGTCGACGCCGGCCGGGCCCTTGGTCACCGGCTCGCCCGAGGCCGAGACCGGGGTGTCGGTCGGCTTGGCGTCGCTCCTGGAGTCGCCCTGGGCGATGCCGCCGCGCCATTCGGCTGGGCCGGCCACGTCGAAGCTGACCAGATCGAGGGCCGTCGGCACGCGCCGGCCCTGCGCGTCAACCGCCTCGACGTCCACGAGGGCGATGTCGGCCGCATCGGCCTTCCAGCCGCCGGGGCCGGTGCGCGGCGTCAGCTTCATGGCGACCGCCGGACCGGTGGTGACCCGCTCGTCGCGGGCCACTTCCTTGCCCCTGGCGTCGCGGGCGATCGCCGTCAGGGTTCCGGGAGCGTAAGGCACGCCCTTGAAGGTGAAGAGGAAGCCGTCCGACTTTTCGCCCTTGCCCAACGACTTGCCGTTCAGGACCAGCTCGACGCTGTCGGCGCTGGAGACCACCAGCACGTCCTTCACCGTGCCGGCGGCGTAGTTCCAGTGGCCGACCACGTGGGCGCGCGGCTTTTCGACGTCGACCCAGCCGTCCCACATCACCTGGTGGGCGAAGAAGCCCTCCTTCTTGATCCGCATGGCGTCCACCTCGCCGCTGCGGCGGTAGTTGTTGTCGCCGCGGAAGTGGGTGTTGCTGTCGGAGAAGATGATGTTGACGCCGCCGGCGCTGACCCGCTCGCCGCCGCCCGGTCGCTCGGCCCAGTAGTCGTTCCAGCGCTGCACGGTCTCGACGACCATGCTGTCCTGGTTGCGGTTGTAGCTGGGGCTGTCGGCGTGGAACGGGGCGGTGAAGGCGTCCTGGAACTTCCGCGCGGACTCGTCGCGGGAATACTCCATGGCCCACATCGGCTTGCCGGCGCTCTTGTTGATGTAGAGCATCTCGCCGCCGTACTCGGCGACCTTGCTGTCGAGCATCTCGCGCGAGCCGATGGCGCGGCCGCCGTGCGGATCCAGCCGATCGCGAACGGCCTTCAGTTCGGCCATGTGCGCTTCGCTGATGTTCTCGTTGCCGCCCTCGTAGAAGATGATCGACGGGTTGTTGCGGAAGGCGACGATGGCGTCGGCCATGGCCTCGACCCGCTGGTCCCAGCGGCGGCCGGACACATCGCTCTCGGCGTCGCCGGCGGGCATGGCCTGCATCAGGCCGACGCGGTCGGAGCTCTCGACGTCCTGGCGGGCCGGGGCGATGTGCATCCAGCGCACCAGGTTGCCGCCGCTTTCCACCATCAGGCCGTTGGAGAAGTCGCTGATCCACGGCGGGATGTTGGTGCCCAGGGCCGGCCACTCGTTGCTGGTGCGCTGGGCGTAGCCGTGCACCTGGATGGCGCGGTCGTTGAGGAAGACGGTCCCGTTCCTGAACTCGGTCTTGCGGAATCCGGTGCGGGTCAGGGCGCTGTCGACGACCTTGCCGTCCTCCACCAGCTCGGTGGTCACCGCATAGAGATAGCCGTAGCCCCAGCTCCAGAAGTGCAGGTCGGAAAGCCGCTGGCTGGCCGACACCGTCCTGGTCTCGCCGGGGGCGATGGTCACGGCGGGGGCGGTGAACTGGCCGGCCGGCTTGCCGTCGACGTCCTTCAGCGTGACGCGGTAGGCGAAGGTGCGCGGGCGGGCGCTGTCGTTGCGCACCTGGCTCTCGGCGTGGACCGTGGCCTTGCGGCCCTTGATGTCGAAACCGTCGGCCCAGACATAGACGCCGGTGGTCCCGAGGCTCGTATAGAGCGGCAGGGTCTGGTGCAGGTCGCCGGTCAGGAGCAGGCGCACCGCCCGGTGGATGCCGCCATAGTTCACATTGAAGTTGTTGTTGTTCCACTGGAAGCCGCTGCCGGTGGCGCGCTCCTTGTACTTCCAGTCGTTGTCGACCCGCACGGCGATGACGTTCACGAACGGGGCGGGCTTGAGCAGCCTGGTCGCGTCGACCCCGAAGGCGGTGGCGCCGTTCTCGTGGCCGCCGGCCCGCACGCCGTTGACATAGACCTCGCCGGCCTGGCGCACGCCCTCGAAGTCGAGGATGGCGCGGCCGCCGACGGCCGGGCCCTGGTCCGCCGGCAGCACGAAGCGCTTGCGGTACCAGGTGATCCCGGTCGAGTGCTCGTGGATGTCGCGCGAGAAGGCCTCGTCCTCGTTGAAGGCGCGGGGCAGGGTGACCGGCTTCCAGGCGGCGTCGTCGAACGCCGGAGCTTCCGCGCCCGCAAGCTCGCCGGTCGCCATGCGCCAGCCGTCGTTGAACGGGGTCTCGACCGCCATGGCGGGTGCGACGGCCAGGGCCAGCAGGCTGGCGGCGCCCAGAAGCGTCAACGAACGTCGCATGGACCTCTCCCTCGTATTGGTCAGGCCAATTTGTTGTTGGGCGGAGATGTGGCTTGACCGGTGCGCGCTGTCAAGCCGGTGCGCGCGGGGAGGCGGCGGCGCGATCACGACTCCGTGCTGAGGGTGGGCTTGATAAAATCATAGGTTGAGTATCTTGTGTCGCTGTCGGGTCCGGGAAGGTCCCGAGGGCGCGCCGAAGTTTCGGCAACAACCCGCTTTCGTCATCGGAAAATCAGCTTCATCAAAGGGAGGACGCCATGCGCGTGATCACTCGGCGTGAGCAATCCAAGAAGGCCGGCGTGGGTTATGGAGGCGCGGCCCTGGCCGCCACGGAGGGCCTGTCGGACGCCATTTTCGACGGCCGTCCGACGCCGCGAGAAATTCTCGCCCGCAACTGGTTGCCGGAAGGCGCGGTGCACCAGCAGCGCACCCTCTCCACCCAGATCGACAGCGACCGCTATCTGCTCGGGCCGCAGGTGGTCATCACGCGCGACGACATGCGGCGGGTGACCTGGGCGGCGGGGGTGGAGGCCGGCGCCCTGATCCTCAGCCAGTACGCGGGCCCGAACGTCGAGCGCAACACGGGCCAGCGCATCGAGCGGCGGGTCCTGACCCGCGCGCCCGTCTGGCGCTACGCCCTGGCGCTCGACAAGTTCAGCGGCCAGCCCGGCGTGGCCTGGATCGCCGGCGCGCCCGGCCGCCGCACGCTGTGGCTCGATGGCGAGGCCGTGAAGACCAAGGCCGCCGATGTCGACTTCCCGTTCCTGGCCTTCAGCCAGGTTCCGGTCGGCCGCGTGCAGACCAAGGCCCCGCCGTTCGGCGTGCTCGGCTACAAGGACCGTGCGAGCGGCAAGCTCTATCTGCGCCGGATCGAGGGCGGCAAGCTGGGCGAGGAGCAGGTCGTGGCCGAGGAGGCCCTGGGCGGGGTGTCGTTCGCCATCTACGGCGACGAGGTGCTGGCCCGCGTCGACCTTCTGAAGAGTGGCCAGCCCGTGCCGGCGCTGATCCGCTCCAGCGATGGCGGCCGCCGCTATTCCAAGCCCGAGCCGATCGACCTGTCGGGCCTGAAGGGCTTCACGCCGGCGCCCGGCTACGCCAAGCCGATCGTCGACAAGGGCGGCAGCTTCCATGTGCCCCTGGCCCTCAACGATCGCGACGAAGCCCTGGCGGTGAACTATGTGGTCGCTGAGAAGGCCCTTGTCGAGGCGATCCGGGTCAAGGGCCTGACCCGCAAGGTCGCGGTCGAGGTGTTCCCCAGCACGATCGGCGGCCGCAACAGCTTCGGCAACGGCGTGAGCGACGGCCATGGCCTGATCATGGTGCTGAGCACCGAGGAGGGGCAGCTGTTCTCCAGCAACTCGTCGGCGGGCGGCATCTACTTCCCGCCCTCGGCGCTGCTGAACTACGAGATGCCGCTGGTCGCGGGCTTCTCGGCCTCGGAGTGCTACAGCGCCGGGCAGAAGGCCAACATGGTCAGCATGGACTACCTGTTCGTCGAGTCCAACGACCTGGGCGAGCCGATCTCCTCGCGCCTGCACTTCGAGACCTGGGACATGCCCCTGCCGCTGCCCCAGGCCACGGCCACCGCCAGCGGCTCGAAGGTGGAGCTGAAGATCCAGGCTGACTGCGACCTCGAGCCCGGCAAGGTGCGGATCGCCTTCGACGATCCGGCCGTCACCGTCACCGATGTGACGATCAAGGATCTGAGGTCGGCGGTGATCGAGACCGACGCCCGCGACGTGAAGGGCAAGGTGATGTCCTTCGACGTGCTGACCCTGTTCCATCGACACCATGGCGAGGTCGTGATCCACTGAGCAGGCCGGGAGCGGCGCACGCGCGCCGCTCCCGCGCCCTGGAGACCCCATGCCGCTCGCGCGGTTCAGCCACCTGGCCCTCAACGTCTCCGATCTGGCGCGATCGGAGGCGTTCTATCTTCGCGTCCTCGAGCCGCTGGGCGTCGTCGGGGCGGACGGCGAGGCCGGACGCTACCGTCGCCTGACCAACCAGGCCGACCTGGTGATCGTCCTGGCCCAGGCCGAGGTCCGCTTTCTCGATCGCGGCCACCATCGCAAGGCGCCCGGCCTGCATCACCTGGCCCTGGTCGTGCCTCAGGCCGAGGACCTGGACATGATGCAGCGCCACCTGCACGCCCTGGGCGTGCCGCTGCTCGGCCAGGGCCGCTACGCCTCCGACTATCGCGGCGGCTATCATGGCCTGATGTTCGAGGATCCGGACCGGATCACGATCGAGATCGCCAGCCACGACGCGCACGCTTATTTCAGCGACGGTTGTCCCGTGGGATGACAAGCCCCGGCGGCTGGGCTATAGGCCGCCGCGATGACCCGCACGCTGCACCACCATGGCTGCCACCACCATCCGACCTCGCCTCGCGGGATCGGCCGGGTCCGCACGCTCTAAAGCCGAGCGACCCAGCCAGAGCCCCGCCTAGCGGATGGGGCTTAAGTGCAAGCGCCATCCGTCGAAGCCTAGAGATCTCTAAGGACCGACGATGACCGACGCTTCCGACGACACCAAGACCGAAGACTTCCGGCCCGAGGCCCGCGCCCCGCGCGGCTTCGCCGACAAGCGCGCCCGCGACCTGCGCGCCGAGAAATCGATCCTCGAGGCCGTTTCGGCCGTCTACGAACGCTACGGCTTCGAGGCGCTCGACACCGGGGCCTTCGAATATGCCGACGCGCTCGGCAAGTTCCTGCCCGACAGCGACCGTCCCAACGAAGGCGTCTTTGCTTTGCAGGACGATGACGACCAGTGGATGGCCCTGCGCTACGACCTGACCGCGCCGCTGGCCCGCTTCGCCGCCCAGAACTGGGAAACCCTGCCCAAGCCGTTCCGCCGCTATGCCTTTGGCCCGGTCTGGCGCAACGAGAAGCCCGGCCCCGGCCGCTTCCGCCAGTTCATCCAGTGCGACGCCGACACCGTCGGCTCGGCCCGTCCGGAGGCCGACGCCGAGATCATCGCGATGGCCGTCGAGGGCCTGGAGGCGGCCGGCCTGCCGCGCGGCGCTGCGGTGCTGAAGATCAACAACCGCAAGCTGCTCAACGGCCTGCTGAGCGGGGCCGGCGCCACCAGCGAGGGCCAGAAGCTGGCCGTGCTGCGCGCGGTCGACAAGCTGGACCGCCTGGGCGTCGACGGCGTGCGCCTGCTGCTGGGCGAGGGCCGTCTCGACGACAGCGGCGACTTCACCAAGGGCGCGGGCCTGGCCGGCAAGGCCATCGACTCCGTGCTCGACTTCGTCCAGGCCGGTGTCGGCGGTCGCAGCGCGACGCTGAACAATATCGCCAAGGTCGTCGCCGGCTCGGCCGAAGGCGACGAGGGCCTGGAAGAGCTGGCCAAGATCGACGCGGCCCTGACCAGCCTGGGCGTCGCCGACGACCAGGCGATCATCGATCCGTCGATCGTGCGCGGCCTGGAATACTACACCGGCGCGGTGTTCGAGGCCGAACTGCTGCTCTCGACCACCGACGAGAAGGGTAACAAGGTCACCTTCGGCTCGATCGGCGGCGGTGGTCGCTATGACGACCTGGTGGCCCGCTTCACCGGCCAGCCGGTGCCGGCCACGGGCTTCTCGTTCGGCGTCTCGCGCCTGGCGGCGGCCCTGCGGGCGGCCGGCCGCGAGCCGGCCTCGGCCGCGCGCGGTCCCGTCGTGATCATCAATTTCGACCAGGCCCACATGGGCGAATATTTCGCCGTCGCCGGCCAGCTGCGCGCGGCGGGCATTCCGGCCGAGGTCTATCTCGGAACCTCGGGCATGCGCCCGCAGATGAAGTACGCCGACCGCCGGCTGTCGCCGGCCGCCATCATGCTGGGCGGCGACGAGATCGCCGCCGGCACGGTGACGATCAAGGACCTGGACCTGGGCCGCGAACTGGCCTCGGGCGTCGCCGACAACGCCGCCTGGAAGGCCGAGCGGCCCGGCCAGCAGACCATTCCGCGGGGCGACCTGGTCGCCGCCGTCAAGAAGATCATCGGGGGCTGATCCGTTGAGGCTAGAGCGTTCCATCCCTGCGGAGGCGCTCGACGCCATCCGCGCTCCGTTCCTGTCGGCCGGCGCCGCGCCGGTCGACGCCCCGGTGTTGCAGCCCTTGGGCCTGCTGCTGGATCTGGCCGGCGAGGCGATGCGCTCGCGGCTGTTCGTCGTCTCCGGCGACGGCGGCGACGAGGCCTGCCTGCGTCCGGACTTCACCGTCGCCGTGGCTCGCCAGCACCTGGCCTCGGGCGTCGGCGCCGGCCGCTATCTCTATGAAGGCAAGGCCTTCCGCGTCGCCCCGCGCGGCAGCGACCGGGCCGAGGAATTCCTGCAGATCGGCGTCGAGGCCTTCGAGGCCGCCGATCCGGTGGCCGCCGACGCCGAGATCGCCGCCCTGGCCTGGGCCGGCGCGGCGGCCGGCGGTCGCGACGACCTGACCCTGCTGCTGGGCGACGTCGGCCTCTTCGCCGCCTTCGTCGACAGCCTGGACCTGACCCCGCCGCTGGGCGCGCGGCTGAAGCGCACCTTCTCGCGCCCGCGCCAGCTGAAGGCCGAGCTGGAGGGCGAGGCCGCCCCCGTCGTCTCGACCGAGCGCAGCCGCATCGCCGCCCTGCTGGCCGGCCTGCCGGAAGCCGAGGCCGCCGCGGTGCTGCAGGAGCTGTGGTCCCTGGCCGGCATCGAGCCGGTCGGCGGCCGTCGCCCGGCCGAGATCGCCCATCGCCTGGTCGAGAAGGCCGAGGTCGTGAAGGCCGGCCGTCTGTCGCCGCAGCAAGCCGACAAGGTCCGCGCCTTCCTGGCCGTCAGCGACGCGCCCGACGCGGCGCTGGACGCCATCGCCGCCCTGGCGGGCCCGAACCGTAGCCCCCTGGACGCCGCCATCGAGGGCTGGCGCAAGCGCCTGGCCGGCATGGTCGCGGGCGGCGTGCCGATCGAGCGCATCCGCCTGAACGCCGCTTTCGGGCGCGCCTTCGGCTATTACGACGGCTACCTGTTCGAGGTGCGCAGCGCCGCTCTCGGCGAGGAACGCCCGGTCGCCGCCGGCGGCCGCTACGACGGCCTGCCCGCGCGGCTCGGGGCCGAGACGAAAACCGGGGCCGTGGGCTGCATGGTGCGCCCGGCCCGCGCCTATGCCGGAGGCGGCGAATGACCACCGACACCCCGATGATCTTCTCCATCCCCTCCAAGGGCCGCCTGAAGGAACAGGTCGAGGCCTGGCTGGCCGAATGCGGCTTCCGCGTCGAGATGACCGGCGGCGCGCGCGGCTATTCGGCCGAGCTGTCGGGCCTGCCCGGCGTCTCGGTGCGGCTGCTGTCGGCGGGCGACATCGCCGCCGGCCTCGACAGCGGCGACCTGCACCTGGGCGTCACTGGTGAAGACCTGCTGCGCGAGCGCGGCGACGACATGGACAGCCGGGTGATGCTGCTGCGCGCCCTGGGCTTTGGCCGCGCCGACCTGGTGGTGACCGCGCCCAAGAGCTGGCTCGACGTCGACACCATGGCCGACATCGACGAGGTCGGGCACCTGCACCTGGCCAAGACCGGCCGTCGCCTGCGGGTAGCCACCAAGTACGTCACCCAGACCCGCGCCTTCTTCGCCCGTCACGGCGTCGCCGACTATCGCATCGTCGAGAGCAGCGGCGCGACCGAAGGCGCGCCCGCCGCCGGCGCGGCCGAACTGGTGGTCGACATCACCACCACCGGCGCCACCCTGGCCGCCAACGGCCTGAAGGTGCTGTCCGACGGCGTCATTCTCAAGAGCCAAGCCCAGCTGACGGCCTCGCTGGTCACGCCGTGGACGGAGGGGCAGCTCGACAGCCTGGCGCGCCTGCTGTCGGTGGTCGAGGCCAAGGGGCGGGCCCGCACCCTCGCCACCCTGGTCTGGCCCGCCGAGCAGGACGTCGCCGGCCAGGCCGCCGTCGCCCCGTTCGTCGAGGCCGGCGGTTCGCGTCGGGCCAACGGCGCCCTGTTGGCGACCGGCGACCTGTTCGCCGCCGCCGCCGCTCTCGCCCAGGCCGGCGTCGAGCCGGTAACCGTGTCGCGTCCCGACTACGTGTTCGAATCCCGCTCGGCGGTGCTGGAGGCGCTCAAGGGGCGGTTGAACGGCTTATATTTGACAAGTATGTCAAAAATTACCGAACCGAACGGTGATTAGTTTGACTAAAGCGTCCAAACTACGGGTCTGATGTCAAAAAAACGTCGAACCCCTTGTGGAATCTAGATCGTTGCCGTTGACACGATCTCGGTTTTGCCGTTTTCTGACTGGGCAAGAGAGAAACGGGTCCACAGAGAACCCCCTCTCTTCGGCGTTTCGGGGAGGAAACGCCCGCCTAGATCGAATGATCGAGAAATAGCCAGACCCGCTGCGTTTATCCCCCGCAGCGGGTCTTGGTGTATCTGGGCCTTGGTTTCAATTTTCGACAAAAGCGTCAAAAACGACGAACGTGCGTTTAAGCGTGGCCGTTAATGGTCCGCTCGCGCCCGCAACTCATTCGTCATCCCGGGCGGAGGGCCGCGCAGCGGACCGCAGACCCGGGACCCAGGGGGCTGGGCGCGATGCCGAGGTTCACCCCCCCCCAGCGGTTGCGAACGCGCTGCGGCCGCCTCTGGGTCCCGGCTCTCCGCGCCACGCGCTCCGGCCGGGATGACGCGGAGGGTGGCGGTTACGCGCTTAAGTCCAGCGACCAGACCTGGTCGACCAGGTCCTGGCCGAACCGCCGGCAGGGCGTTTCCTCGATCACCTGGAAGCCCGCCCGCTGATAGAGCTTCCGGGCGGCGCTCAGGACCGTGACGGTCCACAGGTCCAGCCGCTGGTAGCCCAGCGCCCGGGCGCGGGTGACGCAGGCCTCGACCAGCCTCTGGCCCACGCCCATGCCGCGCGCGTCGGGCTCCACATAGAGCAGGCGCAGCTTGGCGACGCCGGGCGCATCGCCCCGGACGAGGAAGATCGAGCCGACCATCCGGCCGTCGGCCTGGGCGATCCAGGCGTCGTCCCTGGCCGGATCGAAGTTGCGGTGGAAGCCCGCCACGATCTCGGCCACCAGGGCCTCGTGATCGGCGCCCCAGCCGTACTCGGCGGCATAGATCATGCCCTGGCGCGCCGTGACCATCCCGAGGTCGCCAGGCTCCAGGCCGCGCAGCGTCGCGGCGGGCGGGGCCTCGTTCTCGAAGATCGCGTTGATGTCGCGCGCCGCCGCCAGCAGCCGGGCCTGGCGCAGCGGATGCAGGCTCTCGATCAGGGTTCCGACGCTGGCTTTCGTGTTCGCCTCCAGGG
The DNA here is from genome assembly GCF_003094615.1 of Caulobacter radicis. Lineage (GTDB taxonomy): Bacteria > Pseudomonadota > Alphaproteobacteria > Caulobacterales > Caulobacteraceae > Caulobacter > Caulobacter radicis. Next base: position 154,064 of record NZ_QDKO01000019.1, read on the forward strand.
CGGCGAACGCCGCCCGGCCCTCGTCGGTCAGCGACAGCAACTGGTGGCGGCCATGGGCCGGGTTCTCGCGCGCGGTGACCAGGCCGCGCTCGGTGAAGCGCTTGAGCGTGCGGCTGACCTGGGCCGGATCCAGGCCAAGGGCGCGGACGATCTCGGCGGCCACGGGGTCGATGCGCGTGGCCAGCTCGTACAGCACGCGGGCTTCGCTCAGCGTGAAGGGGCTGCCGTCGTAGCTGGCGTCCAGCAGGCCCAGCCGGCGCGTATAGGTCCGATTGAAGGCCCGCAGATCGGCGACGTCCTGGTCGTGCTGAAAGGTCATGGCGACTCCAATGTTGATGGAGTCAATATTCCGTCATGTTGACTGAGTCAATAATCTGGGCGGGCTAGAGGCCCAGGCCCACCACCGACCGTTCCGCCAGCTTCGTTGCCGCCGCCGGGCTGATGGCCACGGCCTTGCGGGCGTCGAGGTCGAAGGTGATGGCGCTGACGGTCGAGGTCGCCCACGCCTGGCCGGTGTCGGGGTTGAGCAGCCAGTGGGCGCAGCGCATGATGCGGCCCTCGCTGCCGATCAGGCCCGAGCGCACCTCCAGCCGGTCGCCCAGGCGCGGCCAGGCCAGGTAGACGATCCGATACTCCAGCACGGCCCCGCCCACCCGGCCGGGCGGCGTCTCTGCCGCTTCGGCCACGATGTCGCGCAGGGGCGCGATGAAGGCGCCGATGCCGTCGGAGACCCGGCCGATGAACTGCTCGGCGCGCATCCGTCCGAAGACGTCGCTCTCGCCCGCGCCCAGGGCGCCCAGGCTGATCCGGGCAAGGCCCAGCGCCTCGGCGCGGTCCAGGCTGGCCTGCGGGACGGCCGGCGACAGGTCGACGCTGCGGGCCTGGGCCCGTTCGGGGATCTCGACCATCAGGCCCTTGGCGCGTTCACGGACGATGGTCGGCCACGGAAAGGCTTCGCCCTCGCGTGGGGTGACATGGGCCACCGTGGTCTGGAAGGTCGCCGCCAGCTCGCCGGTGGCCGAATGGACCAGCAATTGCAGGAGTTTCGCCTCGCTGGCGCCGATCTCGATCACCCCGCCCAGCATGTGCAGCGGCGCGCCGGCATGGGCTTCCTTGAGGAACCGGATGTGGTGCTCGCGGACCACCAGGGTGGCGTTGGCGTGCGGGGCGAAGGCGTGCGGCAGGCCCATCTCGGCCGCCAGGCCCACGAGCCCCTCCATCGCCCGGACGACGTAGAAGCGCACGTTCATGTGCCCCATCTCGTCGCAGTCCCAGGTGTTGACCCCGCCGCGCCAGATCTCGACGCCGGGCCAAGTCTCCTGGCCGAGAGAGGCTGGGGCGTTGGTCATGGTCGATCCCTGGAATGGCGGGGCCGAAACCCTCGTCCTTCGACAGGCTCAGGAAGAGGATTTCTACTGCGCGGCCGGCAATAGCCCTCATCCCGAGCTTGTCGAAGGACGAGGGCGAGCCCTCTGTCGAAGCCAGCCTAGACGGCTTTTGCGCGCCGCCGCAATCGCGTAGCCGGGACGCCTATTCCTTGCAGTCGGCGCACTTGCCGTGCGCCTCGATGGTCACGCCGGTCAGGGCGTAGCCGGCCGCCTGGCCCGCGGCGATGATGTCGGCGGTGGCTTCGGGCTCGAACTCGCGGGTGGCGCCGCAGCAGTCGCAGATCAGGAACGCGGCGGCGTGGCCGTCGGCCTCGCGCCGGCAGGCGACATAGGCGTTGAGGCTCTCGATGCGGTGGGCGAAGCCCTGCTTCTCGAGGAACTCCAGCGCGCGATAGACGGTCGGCGGCTTGGCCGGCGGGCCGTCGACCGCGAAGGTCGAGATCAGGTCATAGGCCTTCACCGGCTGGCCGGCCTGCAGCAGCAGTTCCAGCACCCGGCGGCGCGGGGCGGTCAGGCGCTGGTCGGCCGCCGCGCAGCGGGTCTCGGCCGCCGCCAGTTCGGCGGCGAGCGCATCCCCGGCGACGCCGTGGTGGTGGTGGTCGTGATCGCACGCGGTGTGGGCCATGGGCCACAGGTAGAGGGCCGAAGGGTCCCGCGCAAGCTACAGCAGCGGCCGGGCCACCAGGGCGGCCTCGGCCTCGCAGCGCAGCTTGTCCGGCGCGGGAGCGGTCCGGCGCACCGCGGTCATCTCGGCGCGCACCGCCGCCAGGTCGGCCTTGAAGGCGCGGGAGCTCTTCAGCGCCTTGTGCAGGTTGCGGGCGTTGCGGCGGCCGGCCTCGACCGAGCTCATGTTGTGCACCCCGCAGACCACCCGGCTCTCGCCGAAGCCCTGCGCCCTGGCCAGGAGCGCCGGGGCGCGGTCGGGCGCGGCCTCGGCCAGCAGCAGGCCGACGGTCCAGCCCCAGGTCGAATGGCCGGACGGGTAGTCGGGCGACACGGCCAGGCCCACCGTCTTGGGCAGGCAGATCGGCGCATCTTCGAACAGGTAGGGGCGGGGGCGCAGGTGCTTCCATTTGGGGCCGGCCACGGCGGCGCGCACGTCGCCGCGCATCTTCTCCATCATCGCCGCCAGCTTCGGGTTGGTCCGCGGCGTGATGCTGGCCCCCAGGGCGCAGGCGTAGCCGTCGAGGATGCGGCTCTTGTCGGCGTCGGCCTGGGCCAGCGACCAGCGGGGACCGTCCTTGAGCGGACGGGTGGCCCGGAAGATCTCGCGGTCGCGCCGCTCGGCGGCCGTCCCTTCCTTCGGCGGCGGGGGCAGGTGGTCGCGGGCGTCGAAGGCGCGGGGATGCAGGTAGCGGTCGTCATCGTCGCCGGGCAGGGCGGCGCAGCTGGCCAGGGCGAGCGCGGCGGCGACGACGGTGGGCAGGCGCATAGAAAAAGGGTCCCGGAAATCTCTTCCCGGGACCCTGCAATCTTGGCCTTCGCCGATCAAGCCTACTTGCCGAACAGCTTGTTCCAGCGCGGCTTTTCGCGGCCCTTCCAGGCTTCGCGGTGATAGGCGTCGCTGGCGATCAGCGGCACCACGGTGGTGGCTTCGGCGAAGACCATCTGTTCGTAGGTGGTCGAGACCTTGCCCCACGAGGCGGCTTCCTTGAGGGTCGACGACGAGCAGGCGCCGTCGCGCACGTCGGCCACCGTGATCTGGATGGCGTACTTGTGCATGTCGGCCTCGACGCCGAGGATCTCGGCGCAGACGACGGTGTCCTGGGCGAAGTTCTTCGGAACGCCGCCGCCGACCATGAACAGGCCGGTGGTGCCGGCGGCGATCTTGACGTCCGTCAGTTCACGGAAGTCGGCCACGGCGTCGATCATCAGGTAGGGCGCCTTCTCGGCGATCTTTTCCTTCTGGTGCTTGACCAGGCCGAAACCAGCCGAGCTGTCGACGAAGGCCGGGCAGAAGATCGGCACGCCTTCTTCGTAGGCGGTCTGGATCAGGCTGCCTTCCTTCTTGGCGTTGCCTTCCGACAGCCACTTGCCCATCTCCCAGATGAACTCGCGCGAGGAATAGCCGCGCGGCTCCAGGCGATTGCAGATCTCGAGGATCGTGTGGTCGCAGGCCTGCAGTTCTTCTTCGTCGATGTAGGTGTCGTAGATGCGGTCGATGTAGTTGTCGCGCAGCACGTTGTCGTCGACCGGGCCGGCGGCCTGGTAGTGCTTGAAGCCGAGGGCTTCGAAGAAGTCCATGTCGACGATGCTGGCGCCGGTGGCGACCACGGCGTCGATCATGCCGTTCTTCACCATGTCGCGGTAGACGTGCATGCAGCCGCCGGCCGAGGTCGAACCGGCCAGGATCAGCCAGGTCGAGCAGCCCTTGTCGGCCAGGGCCATGTTGAAGATGTCGGCGGCGCGGGCGGTGTCGCGCGAGCTGAACGACATCTTGCGCATCGAGTCGATGATCGGACGGGCGTCGTAGCTCGTGATGTCGACGTGCTCGACCACGTTCTGGAGCAGCTCGGCCTTCTGGTTGTTCGGAACGGGAGCGTTCATCGCTTCGGTTTCCCTGACTTTGGACGCCCGTCGTTGGAACGAAGCCTTCGCCGGGACGGAGCGACCGACGGAGGCTGCAAATGCGAACCGCACCCGACGTCGTCTAACATCGGGCGCGGCGCGCGGTTTAACTCAGAAACGGTCTACTGACGAAACACGTCCGTTTAGCGACGACGCTTGCGCTTGCCGGCCGCGCCTTTCGGGCGCGAGAAGCGCACGACCTTGCGTTCCTCGGCCTCGGTGCGGACCACCGGGATCGAGCGCTTGGCCAGGCCGTACATCGAGGCCATCGGCGCGTCCGAAACCTCGACGGTGTCGGTCTCGCCAAAGCCGTTGAAGCGGGTCGACATCGCCACGCCATAGGCGCCCAGCATGCCGATCTCGATATAGTCGCCTTCGTCCACGCTTTCCGGCAGCCAGAAGGGCCCCGGCATGTGGTCGACGCTGTCGCAGGTCGGGCCGTAGAAGCGGAAGGGCTTGAGGCCCTCTTCCACCACTTCGCCGTTCTTGCGGTACAGCTTCACCGGGAAGGGCCACTTCATGTGCGCGGCGTCGAACAGCGAGCCGTACGACCCGTCGTTCAGATAGAGCGCGTCGCCCTTCTTCAGCTCGACCTTGACCAGCAGCGACGAGGCCTCGGCGCACAGGGCGCGGCCCGGCTCGCACCACAGCTCGGTGGTCTCGTGAACCATCATCTCGGCGAAGCCGCGGTCGATGGCCGCCAGGTATTCCGACAGGTCGGGCGGGACCATGCCCGGATAGATCGACGGGAAGCCGCCGCCGACGTCGACGACGTCGGCCAGCACGCCGGCGCGCACCAGCGCCCGCGAGGCCTGGGCCATCGCCGCCTGGTAGGCGGTCGGGCGCATGCACTGGCTGCCGACGTGGAACGACACGCCCATCAGGTCCTGCGTCGAACGGCGGGCCGCCAGCAGCAGGGACGGGGCGTTGTGCAGATCAACGCCGAACTTGCCCGACAGCGAATAGGCCGCGCCTTCGGCCTGCACGCCCATGCGGACGATCAGGTTCAGGTCCTTGGCCTGGCCGGTGCTGTCGATGATCTTGGCCAGCTCCTCGTGCGTGTCGAACGAGAAGGTGCGCACACCGTGGTCGAAATAGGCGGCCGAGATGGCGCGCCGGCTCTTGACCGGGTGCATGAAGGCCATGCGCGAGCCGGGAGCGTGCTCGGCCACGAGCTCGATCTCGGCCACGGACGCGACGTCGAACGACCGCACGCCGGCGCTGGCCAGCTCGCGGATCACCCACGGCGAGGGATTGGCCTTCACCGCGTAGAAAACGTCGCCTTTGAATTCAGACTGGAACCAGCGCGCCGCTACCGACACCGCGTCCGGTCGCACGAGTGCGACGGGACGTTCCGGTGACCGCTCACGGACCAGGTCCAGGGGCGTGTGGTACGTGGACAATTCACGTAACCCCCTGTTGGAAGTTAAACCCAGGCCGGCGTTAGCAGCGTTTTAGAGGACTTCGGGTCCGCCGGAGCCGTGCGAAATAGGGGCATAGGCCGGGGATGTAAAGTCCCTTTTGATCGTGGCGGGCGAGGCGAATTGATCCACTGGCCGTCACAAATCCGTTGCGCGCGCGCCGCAAAGCAGGGAACGGATTTGCCCGCGCCGGAAACCACGTTAAGGATTCGTCCCGACCATGACGTCGGACCCAGTTCTCTCGATCCGCGCCGTATCCAAGACCTTCGGGTCGCGGAAGGCCCTGAACGCCGTTTCGCTCGACGTGGCGCGGGGCGAGATGATCGCGCTCATCGGTCCTTCGGGCTCGGGCAAGTCGACCCTGCTGCGCTCGATCGACGGCCTGCAGACCATCGATGAGGGCGAGGGGGCGATCAGCGCCTTCGGCGGTCCCGTCCAGGCCAGGGGCCGGGTGTCTGACCAGGTGCGCAAGGCCCGCATCCGCATCGGTTTCATCGCCCAGCAGTTCAATCTGGTCGGCCGGCTGTCGCTGTTCAGCAACGTGGCGCTGGGCTCGCTGGGCCGCATCCCGCTGGTGCGCGGCCTGCTGGGCGCCTGGCCGAAAGAGACCCGCGAGGCGGCCATGGCCGCCCTGCACCGCGTCGGCATCTCCGACTATGCCGGCCAACGCGCCAACACGCTTTCGGGCGGCCAGCAGCAGCGCGGCGCCATCGCCCGGGCTTTGGTCCAGAAGGCCAAGATCATCCTCGCCGACGAACCGGTCGCCTCGCTCGACCCCGTTTCGGCCCGCAAGGTCATGGAGATCCTCCGCGATCTCAACGCCAGCGACGGCCTGACCGTCATCGTCACCTTGCACCAGGTGGACTACGCCCTGCGCTACTGCGACCGGGTCGTGGCCCTGAAGGCCGCGCAGAAGGTCTATGACGGTCCGGCCGACGCGCTGGACCGCGAAAAGCTCATCGAAATCTACGGCCCGGAATTCGAGGACGTGTTCTGGGAAGGAGCCCCGCAATGATCCGCCGCAGCCTGATCGCCGGCCTCGCGCTTTCGACCCTCGCCCTGGCCGCCTGCTCGGGCCCGTCCGAGGCCCCCGCGTCGAAGGACACGGTGACCTTCTCGATCCTGTCGACCGAGTCCGCCCAGAACATGGAGGGCTACTGGAAGCCCATCCTGCAGGACATGGAAAAGCAGACCGGCCTCAAGGTGAAGCCGTTCTTCTCGTCCAACTACTCGTCGCTGATCGTGGCCATGGGCGCCAAGCAGACGGACCTGGGCTGGTTCTCCAACCAGTCGGGCCTGGAGGCCGTGCGCCGCTCGAACGGCGAGGTCTTCGCCCGCACCTTCGACCCCTCGGGCGTCGACGGCTACAAGTCGGTGGTCATCGTCCCCAAGGACAGCAAGCTGACCCTCGAAGCCCTTCTGAAGTGCGACAAGTCGCTGAACTTCGGCATCGGCGACAAGAAGTCGACCTCGGGCACCCTGGCCCCGATGACCTACCTGTTCATCCCGGCCGGCAAGAAGCCCGAGACCTGCTTCAAGACCGTGCTGACCGGCAACCACCAGGCCAACCTGTTCGCCGTGGCCAACGGCAAGCTGGACGCGGCCACCAACAACTCGACCAGCCTGCGCCTGAACGCCGAGCGCAAGGACGGCCAGTCCGACAGGGTCAAGGTGATCTGGGAGTCGCCGACCCTGCCGGAAGACCCGATCATCTGGCGCAAGGACCTCGACCCGGTCGTGAAGGAAAAGCTGCGCCAGTTCTTCCTGACCTACGCCCAGGGCGACAGCCCCGAGGCCGCCAAGCAGCGCGAGAACCTGCGGCGCCTGTCGATCGGCGGCTTCAAGCCGGCCGATGACAGCCACCTGCTGACCGTGCGCGAGATGGAGGCCCTGGAGAACTTCGGCCTGGCCAAGGAAGGCGGCGACGCCGCCAAGATCGCCGACGCCCAGAAGAAGCTGGACGGCGTCCGCGCCGAACGCCTGGCCGCCGAGGCCAAGGCCGGCCTGCCCGCCAACTGACGATGAGCGAGACCCCGATCCCGGCCCCGCCGAAGCGCTCGGCTTCGGCCATCGGCTTCGACCTGCTGCTGTGGGGCGGCGTCGCCGTCCTGCTGCTGGTCAGCTTCAAGCCGGCCGAGATCGACAAGTTTCCCGAATTGTTCGGCGGTTCGGAGCGGATGCGCGACTTCGCGCGCGGCTTCTTCTCGGCCTTCACCAATCTGGACGCCTTCCTGGCGATGGACTGGTCGCTGTTCGTCGCCAAGATGTGGGAGACGATCCAGATGGCGCTGTGGGGCACGGCGCTGGCCGTGCTCGTGGCCGTGCCGCTGGGCATACTGGGCGCGCGCAACATCACGCCGTGGTGGATCCAGCAGCCGGTGCGCCGCCTGCTCGACCTGATCCGCTCGATCCCCGATCTCGTGGTCGCCCTGATCTTCATCACCGCCGTGGGCCTTGGCCCCTTCGCCGGCGTGATGGCCATCATGTTCAACACCGGCGGCGTGCTGGCGAAACTGTTCGCCGAGGCCGTGGAGTCGATCGACAAGGGCCCCGTCGAGGGCGTTCGCGCCACCGGCGCGGTCAAGCTTCAGGAGATCATCTGGGGGGTGATCCCGCAGGTGGCCCCGCTATGGACCAGCTATGCCCTCTACCGCTTCGAAAGCAGCGCCCGCGCCGCCACGGTGCTGGGGCTGATCGGCGCCGGCGGCATCGGCCAGATCCTCATCGACTCGATCAACGCCTTCCAGTTCGACCAGACCGGCTGCATCGTCCTGGTCATCGTCGTGGCGGTGTCGATGATCGACCTGCTGTCCCAGGCGATCCGCTCGCGGCTGCTTTAGGCGGTTGCGGGCGCCCGACCGGGGCGGACCGTTGAAAATTCCCGGCGACGGTTTTGTGTCACGCCAGGGCGGTTTGGCGTCTGGTGACGCTTTCGTCGGACGCGGGAAGTCCGCGCTCGACCCATGCGACAGCATTCGCAAGCACCCTTTCGGCCATGATCCCGTATATCGCCGTTCGTTCCCGGCTTTCTAAGTTGGAAAATTCGCCTTGAGGCTCACGCTGAAATCTTGCCGCTAAACCAATATTTTCAATCTTGGCCGATTTCGTCGAAAACGAACGTTGTTATCTATAATTTATGCTTGAGCAGCGCTGCTGAGTGTCAGCTGTGGCGCAAATTTATCACGTCTTGAAACATACATATTGGTGTCGCCGAAGCGTCATCGCTGGCGTTTTATCCCCCGCCCCACCGAAAAGGGGTACACATTCATGCGTAAGTATTTCGAAGGCGCGGCCGTCGCCGCCCTCCTGCTCGCCTCGGCGCAAGTTGCGTACGCCGCCGATGTCGCGCCCGCCGCGCCCGCCGATGACGCCACCGCTCTGGACAACGTCGTCGTCACCGCCACCAAGCGTGAAACCAATCTGCAATCGACGCCGATCGCCATCTCGGTGCTGAGCGCGACGGCCATGGCCGACCGCCACGCCGAAAGCCTGATCAGCCTGCAGGACGGCGCCATCCCGTCGCTGCGCGTCGCCACCTTCGAAGCCCGCCAGTCGGCGCTGACCATCGGCATCCGCGGCATCGTGCCGTTCGACGCCAACCAGACCGCCCGCGACCAGGGCGTCGGCGTCTATATCGACGGCGTCTATCTGGGCCGCCAGCAGGGCCTGAACGCCGCCCTGCTCGACCTGGAGCGCATCGAGGTCCTGCGCGGTCCGCAAGGCACGCTGTTTGGCCGTAACACCGAAGGCGGCGCGCTCAGCATCGTCACCAAGGCCCCGACGGGCGAGTTCGGCGGCCGCGTCGTCGCCGGCGTCGGCAACTACGGCTCCTACACCGCCGAGCTGCACCAGGACTTCCAGGAGTTCGCCAACCTGTCGGTGAAGGTCGACGCCCTGGTCCAGCACCAGGATCCGACCACCAAGAACCCGCTGGAAGGCCAGGCCGGCTGGAACCAGTACGACCGCAAGGGCGGCCGCATCAGCGGTCTGTACCAGCCGAACGACAAGTTCAGCGCCCTGGTCGCCTTCGACTACGCCAAGGACGAGAACACCCCGTTCTTCAGCCAGCTGGTCAGCTACAACCCCTACGGCAAGCGCGTGCGCACCCAGGCCGAACTGCTGGCCGCCGCCAGCGCCCCGGCCGGCACGATCAACCCGCTCTCGCCGCTGGTTAAGGTCCACACCGACCGCCAGTCGGTCTCGGACATCGGCACCATCCAGCAGCCCAGCGTCGACGAGACCGGCGGCCTGATGGCCAACCTGAAGTACCGCTTCGCGCCGAACCTCGAGCTGCGCTCGATCACCGCCGCCCGCGCCGTGGCCACCAACCAGTGGGACAACTCGGGCATCGAGTCGCGCAACGTCTTCGCGCCGAACGCCAACTTCGGCCGCTACAGCCTGTCGGACCTCTACCAGCGCCAGTTCAGCCAGGAGTTCCAGCTGGTCGGCGACTTCGGTGACAACTTCACCTATGTCGGCGGTCTCTACTACTTCAAGGAACACGTGAAGGAATCGGCCGCCACGCCGTTCACCAACCAGTGGAACGCCGACGGCACCGCCTACACCATCCGGTCGGCCTACGGCACCTCGAAGAACGCGGCCGGCACGGCCGGCTGGCAGCGCGGCACCCGCTTCATCACCCGCGCCTCGGAAGCCGACGCCGAAAGCTACGCGGTCTACGGCCAGGGCACCTACACCCCGCCGTCGATGGACGCCCTGCACCTGACGCTCGGCGGCCGCTACACCAAGGACACCCGCGAGGGCACGCTCTACGTCGTCAACGGCAAGGCCACGAACTTCAAGTTCGACTACGACAAGGGTCGTTTCGACCCGATGATCAACGTCGCCTACGACGCCGCCGAGAACATCAACCTCTACGCCAAGTTCTCGACCGGCTACCGCGCCGGCGGCGCCAACGCCCGCTCGTCGAACTTCCAGGCCTTCGATCCGGAAACGGTGAAGTCCTATGAAGTCGGGGCCAAGATGGACCTGCTGGACAACCGCCTGCGCGTGAACCTGGCCGCCTACGCCATGGACCGCAAGGACACCCAGATCGACTTCGACAACGTCGACACCACCCCCGGCAGCCCGACCCAGGGCGCGCACACCGAGGAAACCCGCAATGCGCCGGGCACCTCCAAGATCCGCGGTTTCGAGGCCGACATCACGGCCAAGCTGACCGACGACATCCTGGTCGGCTTCTCGTACGCCTACACCGACGTGAAGGTGCCGGACGCGCCGTTCCCGTTCACCGGCAACTCGGTGGTTCCGCAGGGCACGCCGTTCCCGGTCAACGTGGTCTACACGCCGCCGAACGCCGCCTCGGCCTATATCGACTACAAGAAGCCGGTCGGTTCGATGACCTTCCGCGCCCACCTGGACGCCAACTACGCCGACGCCCAATACTCCTTCCAGACCGAGTTCGCCGACACCTCGGCGACCGGTTCGCGCACCGAGTACGTGGCGGCGAAGACCGACAGCAGCTTCATCGTCAACGGCAACCTGACCCTGGCCGACATCAGCATGGCTGACGGCGCCGCCTCGGCCAGCCTGTCGCTGTGGTCGCGCAACCTGCTCAACGAAGAGCACATCTACCGTATCTCGGCCGCCAACCGCGGCACGATCGGCGACTACGCCAACTTCAACCCGCCCCGCACCTACGGGCTGGAACTGCGCGTGAAATACTAGGACCGGATCTTCCGGTTCCGCGTTGTCCGGAGCCGGAGCAAGGGTTCAAGAACGGCGAGGGGCGGTCCAGTGATGGGCCGCCCTTCTGCTTTTGGCGGCGCCGTGGCCCCTGGTCCTGGCGCGGGTTGTTCGTCTGTGAGCGGATTTTTCCAGGCGTCGTCCCAGACCGCCGTGTAGTCGTCTGAACACTGTTCAGCGAACTGGAAAACAGTTGTCGCCGACTTGTCGTAAATCGGTATCCGAACCGTCACGAGCTCCCGTTAAGCCCCAGAACGTCGTTATCCCGCCCGCTATGGGCCGCGGAAAACAGACGCAAACCTAAAGGGGGGTGTCTCGTAATGAGTATCAGTGCCTCTTTGTTTTCCCGCTCGGCGCTGGGCTTCACGCTCGCCCTGGGCCTCGCCGCCGCCGCCCAAGCCCAGGACCTGGGCGTGAAATGGAGCGGTTCCCCGCAATTCTCCAATGACGACGTGGCCTTCAAGGTCCGTGGTCGGATCCTGCTGGACGCCGTGTTCCAGGACGTCGAGCGCGACGGTCCGGGCGGCGACTTCGACACCCGCAACGTGCGCGGCCGCCAGGTCTTCCTCGGCGTCGAGGGCAAGCTGAACAACTACTTCGCCTACAAGGCCGAGGGCGGCGCCGTGAACGGCGGCGCGTGGGCCTGGGACGACGTCGTCATCGAGTATAAGCCGAACGAGCCGGTCTCGCTGCTGTTCGGCAACATCAAGGCCGCCGGCCTCGAGAACCTGACCTCGACCCGCTTCATCACCTTCATGGACCGTGGTCCGTACGGCGACTTCGGCGTCGATTCCTACCTGCTGGGCGTGGTGGCCAAGTACCAGGGCCTGAACTACAGCCTGACCGGCGCGGTGCAGGGCGCGCCGATCAACACCGCCGACCTGGCCAACGCCAACGCCGACTCCAAGGAGCGCCTGACCCTGACCACCCGCGCCCACTGGGCGCCGGTCAACGGCGACCTCGACAAGCTGCACCTGGCGCTGTCCTACCGCTACCGCAACCGCGGCGACGAGGGGGCCTTCGTCTACAGCGGCCGCACCAACACCGCCTACAGCAACGCCACCTTCTACACCTCGGGCGGCATCGGCAACCGCGACAACACCCTGGCCTTCGAGGGCGCCTATGTGCACGGGCCGTTCTCGGTGCAGGGCGAATACGCTTCGATCGACGTCACCCGCCTGGGCGGCGCGGCGGTCGGCGGCGACCCGAAGATCAAGGTCGGCTACGCCTACGTGACCTTCTGGCCGACCGGCGAGATGCGCAACTACGACGCCATGGCCGGCGAGTTCAAGCGGCCCAAGATCCTCAACCCGGTGACCGCCGGCGGCTGGGGCGGCGTCGAGCTGGCGCTGCGCTACGACATCGCCGACACCACCGAGGCCTACGAGACCCTGAAGACCAAGCCGGCGACCTCGCAGGCCGGCGAATACAAGGGCGTCACCCTGGGGGTGAACTATTACCCGACCAGTTATGTCCGGTTCCAGGCGAACTACACCGACGGCGACGTCGACAACTTCGGCGCCAACCAGGACTACAGCATCAAGCAGTTCCAGCTGCGCGCTCAGCTGGATTTCTAAGACCGTGTTTCGCCGGGCGGGCGGAACGCGTCCGTCCGGCTCCTTCCTTTCCCCCTTCAGGAAATCAAAGATGAAGAAGCTCCTGTCCTGCGCGGCCGCCGCCGTCGCCCTGTCGGGCCTGGCCGCCGTCCCCGCCCACGCCGCCCGCGACTATGTCTGGGCCGCCGGCTCGTCGACCGTGTTCCCGTTCGCCACCCGCACCGCCGAGAACTTCGCCAAGAAGTCCGGCAAGAAGGCCCCGAAGGTCGAAAGCCTGGGCACCGGCGGCGGCATCAAGCTGTTCTGCGGCGGCGCGGGCGAGGGTTTCCCCGACATCGCCAACGCCTCGCGTCCGATGAAGAAGAGCGAGTTCGACGCCTGCGCCGCCAAGGGCGTCAAGGACATCATCCAGATCAAGATCGGCTTCGACGGCATCGTGGTCGCCACCGACAAGGACGGCGCCGACTACAACTTCAAGACCGAGCAGCTGTTCCTGGGCCTGGCCGCCAACGTCTACAAGGGCGGCCAGTGGGTGAAGAACACCACCAACAGCTGGGACGACGTCGGCGGCGGCCTGCCGGGCAACAAGATCCTGGTCTACGGCCCGCCCCCGACCTCGGGCACCCGCGACGCCTTCGTCGAACTGGCCATCGAGGCCGGCGCCCGCAAGTTCCCGTCGATCGACGCGATCCGCTCGGACAACGAGAAGCTGTTCAAGGCCAAGGTCGACCCGCTGCGCAACGACGGCTGGATCGACGCCGGCGAGAACGACAACGCCCTGGTCGGCACCCTGACCAAGACCCCCGGCGCGCTGGGCGTCTTCGGCTGGTCCTACCTCGAAGAGAACATGGATAAGATCAAGGGCGCCTCGATCAACGGCGTGCGTCCCTCGGCCCAGACGATCGCCGACGGCTCCTACCCGCTGTCGCGCTCGCTGTTCATCTACGTCAAGAAGTCCAATATCGGCGTGACGCCGGGCCTGGAGGACTTCCTGAAGGAGTTCACTTCCGACGCGGCCACCGGTCGAGGCGGCTACCTGCAGGGTCGCGGCCTGATCCCGCTGCCCCCGGGCCAGCACCAGGCCCAGAAGGACGTGGTGGCCAAGAAGACCGCCATGGTCCGTCCGGCTTCGTAAAAAAGGGCTCTTTTGTGCGGCGGTTCGCGCCGCGCGACCGAAGATTGCGTCGCGGTCCTATGGGCCGCGGCGTTTTCTTTTGTATAGTGTCCCCCGGTCCGCCCGCGCCGCGTAATGAAAGTCTGGGCCGTGGCAGCCGTCCGGCGCCGCGTCACTTGCCCCTAGGGACAATGATACTCCTCGCGCTCGCCGTCGTTCTGTTCCTCGTTCTGCTGAACGGGGTCTTCGCCATGTCCGAACTCGCGGTGGTCTCCGCGCGGCGGGCCAGACTACAGAGCCAGGCCGACCGGGGAGACCGCGGGGCCAAGATCGCCCTCTCCCTGGCCGAGCATCCGACCCGCTTCCTGTCGGCCGTGCAGGTGGGCATCACCCTGATCGGCATCCTGGCCGGCGCCTACGGCCAGGCCACCATCGCCGGCGCGCTGGACAAGTGGCTCGAGCCGCAGCCGGTGATCGGCCCGCATTCGGAAATCATCGCCACCACCATCGTCGTCGTCGGCCTGACCTACGTCTCGGTGATCCTGGGCGAGCTGGTGCCCAAGCGCCTGGCCCTGATCTTCCCCGACACCATCGCCCGCGCCATGGCCCCGTTCCTGGCCCTGGTGGCCACGGTGCTGCGCCCGTTCGTGACCCTGCTGACGGTGTCGACCGCCGCCATCCTCAAGCTGATGGGGGTGCGCGACGAGCGCAACAGCGGCATCACCTCCGAAGAGGTCGAGACCGTCCTGGCCGAAGGCGCCGACGCCGGCCTGATCGAGCCTGAAGAGCGTTCGATGATCCAGGAGGTGCTGCGCCTGGGCGACCGTCCCGTGCGGGTGGCCATGACCCCGCGCCGCGACCTCTACTGGATCTCGCTGTCGGACGAGCCCGAGGCCGTCCTGGCCGAGGTGCGCGAGTGCCCCTATTCGCGCATCGTCGTGGCCATGGAAGGCGACCTCGACGGCGAGATCGGCGTGGTGCTGAAGAAGGACCTGCTGGACGCCTGCCTGGGCGGCGAGCCGCTGGACCTGCGCGCCCACATCCAGCAGCCGATCGCCATCCCCGAGACCATGTCGCTGCTGCGCGCCATGGCGGTCTTCAAGCAGACCTCGCTGCACGTGGCCCTGGTGGTCGACGAGTTCGGCTCGGTGCAGGGCGTGATCACGCCGATCGACCTGCTGGAAATGATCGCCGGCGACTTCCCGGAAGACCACGACGAGGGCGAACGCCGCATCCTGCGCCGCGAGGACGGCAGCTGGCTGGTCGACGCCCGCCTCGACATCCAGGAGCTCAACGACGCCCTGGGCGAGAACTTCGAGGCCGAGGGCGGCTATCACACCGTCGCCGGCCTGATCCTCGACCGCCTGGGCCGCATCCCGGCCGAGGGCGAGATCCTGCATCTGGGCGCCTTCGACGTCGAGATCGTCGACATGGACGGCTCGCGCATCGACAAGGTCATCCTCAAGGCCGGCAAGGGCCGCGAGGGCGACGAGGGCTGACGCGGGGCAGGGGATGAGCCATCCGGGCCCCTGGGGCGGCGAGCCGCCGCCCGAGCCGGTCGAGGCGCGCCCGGCGCGCGCCTCGTGGCGGCGCTGGCTGATCTGGTTCGTCGTGGTCTCGGCGGGCCTGGCCGTGCTGGGCCTGCTGTTTCGCGCCTCGCCCTGGGCGATGCGGCAGACCGACGACTGGTTCTACCTCGTCTGGGGCGGCCTGCTGGCCGCGGCCCTGTCCACCGGCCTGCTGCGGGCGACCCGCCGCCAGGCGCTGCACGGCCTGGGCTATGCGGCGATCTGGGCCGGGATCGTGCTGGTTCTGGCCGTGGGCTATCTCTATCGCGCCGAACTGGCCGAGGCGCCCCAGCGCCTGCGCATGGCCCTGAACATCGGCGAGCCGGTGGCCACGGGCGAGCGCGAGCTGCGGGTGGCCCAGGACGCCAGCGGCGCCTTCGTCATCGTCGGCCAGGTCAACGGCCAGCGGGTGCTGTTCCTGGTCGACACCGGCGCCACCAACACCGTGCTGAGTCCCGCCGACGCCCAGCGGATCGGCGTCGACATGGCCTCGCTGCGCTTCGACCAGACCAGCGAGACCGCCAACGGCCTGGGCTATGGCGCCCAGTGGACCGCCGAGCGCCTCGAGATCGGCCCGATCCGCCGTGATCGCTTCCCGATGGACATCAACCAGGCCCCGATGAGCGCCTCGCTGCTGGGCATGAGCTTCCTGAGCACCCTGGACTCCTACGAGGTCCGTGGCGGCCAGCTGATCCTGAGGTGGAAGGAGTAGCCTGACCCTCCCCCTGAAGGGGGGGGGGGCCAGAGGGCCGGAGGGGGAAGTTCCTGATGAGCCGGCGACAGCCGCAGGCGCGAGCAATCCCTTCCCCCTCAGTCGCTCCGCGACAGCTCCCCCTTCAGGGGGAGCATCTTTAGGCCGCCGTCTTGCGCCGGATCCGCGCCAGCCGCCGAAGCCGGCGCCAGAAGCGGGTCTTTTCCGGTTCGGGGTAGGGCTGGAGGTTCTTGAAGAACTCCTCGGCGCAGGCGCGCCACGAGAAGCCCTCGGCGAACTTGCGCACCGTGGCGTGGTCGATGTCGAGGCACGCCAGGCAGGCCTCGCGCAGGCCGTCGGTCTGGCCGGGCGCCAGCACGCCGGCGCCGGAGCCGGGGATGATGTCGATGGGGCCGGGGGCCGAGAACGCCGCCACCGGCACGCCGGCGGCCATGGCCTCCAGGATCACCAGGCCGAAGGTGTCGGTCAGGGACGGGAAGCAGAACACGTCGGCGCAGGCGAAATGGCGGGCGAGCTCGTCGCCGAACTTGGCGCCCAGGAACTTCACCTCGGGATACTTCTCGGCCAGCTCCTCGCGCTGGGGACCATCACCGATGACGACCTTGGTGCCCGGCAGGTCGAGGCTGGCGAAGGCCTCGATGTTCTTCTCGACGGCCACGCGGCCGACATTGAGGAAGATCGGGCGGGCCAGGCCTTCGAACAGATCCGGCTCGTCCGGCTGGCGCGGCTTGAAGACGTCGGTGTCGACGCCGCGCGACCAGGGCGAGATGTTGCGGAAGCCGTGGCGCACCAGCTCGTCGCGCATGGTGGGCGTGGCCACCATCAGGCGGCCCGACGGCTTGTGGAACCAGCGCATGTAGGTGTAGCCGGCCGCCAGCGGCAGCGGCAGGCGGGCCGAGACGTACTCGGGGAAGCGCGTGTGGTAGCTGGTCGTGAACGGCAGCTTCCACTCCAGGCAGATGCGGCGTGCGGCCAGGCCGATCGGACCCTCGGTGGCGATGTGGATCGCCTCGGGCTCGAACGACTTGAAGCGCTCCTGCACCGGCTCGTAGGCGCCGATCGCGAGCTTGATCTCGGGATAGGTGGGCAGCGGGAAGGTCGGGAACTGGTCAGGGCTGACCACGTCCACCTCATGGCCCATGGCGCGAAGCTCGGCCATCACCTTGGTGAGGGTCCGAACCACGCCGTTGACCTGCGGTTCCCATGCGTCGGTGGCGAGAAGTATCCGCATCAGGCGGCGGCAGGCTCCGGCAACGGGGGCTCGACGGCGAGCGCCCGGGCCCGGTCGATCACCGACCAGGACCTCATCTTGGACCATTCGAGGATTTCGAGCTGGCCGTCCATATGCTCCACCAGAGCGGTGCAGCTTTCAACCCAGTCACCGTCGTTGACGTAAAGAATACCGTCGATCTCCCGCATCTCGGCCTTGTGGATATGGCCGCAGATGACGCCGTCGACGCCGCGCCGACGGGCTTCGTCGGCGACGGCGGCTTCGAAGTTCTCGATGAACTGCAACGCGTTCTTCACCTTGACCTTCAGATAGGCCGAGAGACTCCAGTAGCCGAACCCCATCCTCCGCCGCGCGCGGTTGAGCAAGGTGTTCAGCATGAGGATGGTTCTATAGGACCAATCCCCGAGGAAGGCGAGCCACTTGGCATGCTGCACGACGCCGTCGAACTCGTCGCCGTGGACCACCAGGTAGCGCTTGCCGTCGGCGGCCTCGTGGATCACGTCGCGGGCCACGACCACGCCGCCGAAGTGGGTGCCGCAGAAGTCGCGCACGCGGTCGTCGTGGTTGCCGGGGACGTAGATCACCTCGACGCCCTTGCGGGCCAGGCGCAGGATCTTCTGCACCACGTCGTTGTGGCTCTGGGGCCAGTACCAGCCGCTGCGCAGCTTCCAGCCGTCGACGATGTCGCCGACGAGGTACAGCTTGTCGCATTCCACGTGCCGGATGAAGTCCAGCAGCAGCTCGGCCTGGCAGCCGCGCGTGCCCAGATGGATGTCGCTGATGAAGATGCTGCGATAGCGGCGGATCTCGGTGTCGGCGGCCATGAAGGCTTCCCCAGCGCTGCGGCGGGCCGCCCCCGCGACGACCGCCATCCCAAGCGAGAAACAGGATGGCGGATAAGCTGATTGCATGTCGCTTTGATGAAACCGTCCGGGTTCGGCGTCGGGCGCGGCGCCCTGTCGCGGGCGGGGAGGGCGGTGTTTCGAAAGGCGCCGTTACGGAAGCCCTTGTTTCGATCAGCGGGCGCCGTTGTGGCAGGCGCTCAGCCGACGACTTGAAACCGCCGCGATCCCTTGCATTGATAGGGAAAACGACTGTTGCAGCGCAGCATCGTCCGCACTAGATGACCCCGATGGACGCCGCCCGCCTCGCCAAGGACACACCGAAGTCGCTGAAGACGCGCGCGCGCATCCTCGACTGCGCCATGCGTCTGTTCGCCGAGATCGGCTACCACGCGGCCACCAACCCGGTGATCGCCGACGCCGCGGGCCTGACGCGCGGCGCGATGCTCTACCATTTCCCGACTCGCGAGGCCCTGGTCGAGGCCGGTGTGGCCCACGTCCAGGCCGCCCGCTCGGCCCTGTTCCGCGCCGCCGCCGACAGCATCCCGGCCGGCGCCGACGTCACCGAGCACGCCATCGACAGCTATTGGGACCTCCTGCAGAGCGAGCCGTTCCTGGCCTTCGCCGAGCTGGAGGCCGCCGGCCGCACCGACCCGGCCATCCAGGCCCTGCTGGCGCCCGCCCAGGCCGAGTTCGATCGCGCCCAGGCCGGCGACCACTTCCTGAAGATCCTGCACGCCGGCGCCGGTCCGCGCTTCCAGGCCAGCCGCGACCTGGCGCGCTTCATGCTCGAAGGCCTGGCCCGCACGACCCTGACCTACGACGGCGAAGGCCGCCGCGAGCGCCTGCTGATGCTGATCAAGCGCGCCACCCACATGCTCAACCGCAAGGGCGACATCCAGGACCTGTGGCCGGATTGAGGGGCCCCAGATCCTCTCCCTGAAGGGGGAGGTGGCCCGAAGGGCCGGAGGGGGAAGTGTCTGATGAAGTCAGCGCAGCCCCAATCGCAGCAGTCTCTTCCCCCTCAGTCGCTCCGCGACAGCTCGCCCTTCAGGGGGAGCATCTGGAGCCCCGAAAAAGGGCGCCGGCTTTCGCCGACGCCCTTTCCGCCGCCTCCCCCCGAAGGCGGGGCGCTTCTTAAGTCCTGATCAGAACTTGTAGCGCAGGCCCAGCAGGATCTCGCGACCCGTGTGGTGGTAGACCACCGGCATGTTCTGGGCGCCGGTGAACTGGTCCTGATACTCGTCGGTCAGGTTCACGCCTTCCAGCGTGATCTTGAACTGGTCGTTCAAGGTGTATTGCACCGAGGCGTCGACGTTGAAGGTCTCGTTGGTGCCGTCATAGAGCACCGGCGCGGCCGTGGTGTTTTCCTGGCCCAGCACGCGGGTCAGGTAGCGGTCGCGGTACGAGGCCGAGACGCGAGCGCTCCACTTGGTGTCCTCGTAGTAGAGCGTGGCGTTGTAGCCCTTGCGCGACAGGCCCGTCAGGTCGGTCGTGGCCACCACGGCGCCGGTGGCGTTCACATAGTCGACGTCCGACTTCACGTAGGTGTAGTTCAGCAGCACGCCGGTGTTGGCCAGGAAGCCGGGCAGGAACTTGAACGGCTGCTGGTAATTGACCTCGAAGCCCTTGACCTTGCCGCCGTCGGTGTTGACCGGCGTCGAGAAGTTCCACTGCGCCGAGGGGCTGCAGCCGACCGTCGTGCCGCAGGCGGCGATGGCGACGCTGTCGGGGATGCCGAACGGGTTGCCGGTGAAGGTGGTCGAGGTGGTGACCGTCTGCACCAGGCTGTCGATGTCCTTCTGGAACAGCGCCAGCGACAGCAGGGCCTGGCTCTGGAAGTACCATTCGAAGGCCAGGTCGAAGGTCTTGGCGCGGAACGGATCCAGGTTCGGGTTGCCGGCGGTGACGCTGCGGGCGGTGCCCGAGACGCTGACCGTCGAGCCCGGGGTCAGGCTGCCCAGGTCCGGACGCGACATCACCTTGGCCGCGCCGAAGCGGATCAGGAAGCTGTCGGTCGGCTCCAGCACCAGGTTCATCGACGGCAGGGTGTCGTCGTACTCGCGGCCCGACGAGATCGCGACGGGCGCGCCGCCGACATAGGTGTAGCCGGTGGCGTACTGCTTGGTCTTCACGTAGCGGACGCCGAAGTTGCCGCGCAGGCCCCAGTCGCCCACTTCGGTGCGGAAGTCGGCCTGGGCGTAGCCGCCGCGGTTCTCTTCGGCGACGCTGCGGTTGTTGCCCAGCGAGGGCTCGGAGCCCAGGCGGAAGGCGCCGCCGTAGGCGGTCGGGTCGTAGAGGCTGAGCGCCGAGACCGCCTTGGCGATGCTCGGGATGATGGTCTGGGAGCCGCCCAGGGTGGCCAGGGTGCTGAAGTTGGCCAGCGACATGGCCGCGATGGCCGCCGGGATCACCGTTTCCTGGTTGGTCGTGGTGCCCACCGTGCGGCGCATCTCGGTGGTCTCGAAGTCGTACTGCTTGAAGTTCAGGCCGGCGTTGAGCGTCCAGGTGTCG
The DNA here is from genome assembly GCF_003094615.1 of Caulobacter radicis. GTDB lineage: Bacteria > Pseudomonadota > Alphaproteobacteria > Caulobacterales > Caulobacteraceae > Caulobacter > Caulobacter radicis. The sequence continues at coordinate 174,684 of NZ_QDKO01000019.1, forward strand.
TTCAGCTTGTAGACGCCCCAGGCCTGGGCCGCGTCATAGGTGTTCAGGGCCGTCTGCGGGCGCAGGCGGACCTGGGTCAGGCGCCACTTGGTCGGGTCGGTCAGCGCGGCGTTGCCATAGCCGAACTTCGGATTGCGGCTGTCGGTGTAGTCGTAGGAATAGCCGTCGACGTTGAAGTAGTCGAAGCGCAGCGTCGTCTGGATCGGGTTGGTGTGGTCCGACTCCGAGTGGCCGACGAAGCCGTTGATCGTGAAGTTGTCGTTGATCTGGTGTTCGCCGGTCAGCGAGAACTGGGTGAACGTGGTGCGCAGCTTGTCGAAGCGGTTCTCGACGGCCAGGTCGACGTCGTCGAACACGCCCTTGACCATTACGCCGTCCTGGATGGTCGAGGAGACCACGTTGGTGTCGGCGATGCCGCAGCTGGTGGCGACGTTGGCGGTGGTGCAGGGGTTGCCGGTGCTGAAGGACGGAGCCTCCAGGTAGGATTCCTCGCGGGTGCCCTTCAGGTCGGCATAGAGGGCGTCGAACGAGATCGTCGTGCCCTCGAACGGCTGGAACTGCAGGGCCAGGGTCGCGCCCAGGCGTTCCTGCTCGCTGTTGAAGCGGTCGACGCGCGGGAAGCGCGGGTGCAGGGCGGCGTTGTTGGCCTGGGCCGCGGCGTTGGGGTTGGCCAGGGCCGGAAGCGTGGCGTTCGAGCCGCAGCGGGTGAGGTCGGGAACGGTGTAGCCCGGGCTGCCCACGACTTCGGAGGTGCGGTTGCAGGCGTCGAAGCCGGGGGCGAAGGCGTTGCCGGTGGCCCAGCGCACGGTGCTGTGGCCTTCCTCGACGATCTTGCGCTTGGTGTAGGCGATCGAGAACAGGGCCCCGAGCTTGCCGTCGGCCCAGGTGTTGGAGATCATGAAGGCGCCGCGCGGCGTGGCCTTCTCCGACAGGTCGTTGAAGCTGGCCTGGGTCGAGGCCGACATCGCAAAGCCGTTGTAGTCGAAGGGGCGGGCGGTGCGCAGGTCGACCGTGGCGCCCAGCGAGCCCTCTTCCGTCGTCGCCTCGGCGGTCTTGCGCACCGTGATGGCGTTGAACAGGTCCGAGGCAAAGATGTTGAAGTCGAACGCGCGGCCGCGGTTGGTGCCGCCCGACGGGTCCGAGCCGCCGGCGGTGGTCAGGGCTTCCATGCCGTTGATGCGCACGCGGGTGAACTGGGGACCAAGGCCGCGCACCGAGATCTGCCGGCCTTCGCCGCCGTCGCGGGCCAGGGCCACGCCCGGGATGCGCTGGATGGATTCCGACAGGTTGAGGTCGGGGAACTTGCCGATGTCCTCGGCCAGGATCGAGTCGGTGGCCGCGGCTTCCTCGCGCTTGACGTTGAGGGCCTTGGCCAGGCTGTTGCGGAAGCCGGTGACGACGACGGCCTCGACGGCGGTGTCCTCGGTGGTGGCTTGGGCTTCCTGGGCCATGGCCGAGCCGGCGGCCGCCAGGGCCACGGCGACGGCGCCGGCCGAGACGCTGATCTTAAGAGCGCGCAGGCGCGCGTCATGTCCGTAAGACATTTGTCCTCCTCCCGTTCGTTTCGTTGCGGCGCGGCCTTGGAGAGACCCCGCCGTGGCTCCGAAACAGTCCCGCGTCCTTCCCACGCGACCGTTCTCGGCCGTCATTCTGGAAACCGGTGTCACTCCTTGTTGGAGCTCTCTGACACCGGTAGCAACGAACGCGTAACAAACACCGGAGGACGCATCAAGTGATGGGACCGGTAACAGTTGTAACGGCCGGCGCGAACGTGGCGCCGGCGCTACGAAAGTGCGGGATTCAGCGCTGAACGACCTTGTGCAGGCCGTCGAGCATGCCCCGGCGATGCTCCGCCGGCAGGCTCGCGCCGACATTGCGCAGCAGGCGCAGGGCCGACAGGTGGACGTCGACCGCGTCCCAGCGCCAGGCCTGCGCTTCCGCGCAGGCGTCGACCAGGGCGCACAGCGACACCGCCGCCTCGTCGACGCCGGCGTCGGCCGCGAAGCCGGACACATCCACGACTTTCAGCGTCATGGTGTAGAGGGTCTCGAACTCCTCGCTCGCGCGGTCGGGCGCGCCGGGGCCGAAGCGGGCTTCGATGGCCTCCAGCGCCGCGTCCAGGGCCGCCAGCGAGCTCTCGCGCAGGGTCTCGATGTTGGCTTCGGCGGCGGCGAGCGCGTCCTTGGCCAGGATGCCGCCGCGGTCCTTGATCATCGAGGCCAGGCGGTTGGGGGGGCGGAACTTGCGAACGGTCATATCTGCACCTTCGCGACCTTCATCAGATTGTTGATTTCCTCTTGGGACATGTTGGGCTCCTGGGCATTCCCAACCTCCCCCTGAAGGTCGTCCTTGCGTCGGCCGTCCGTCCCCGGCGGCGGCCCCTCGTGTTTGAACCTCCGGTCGGGCCCGATGTACGTATCGCACTCGATGAAGGCTCGCTCCTCGCGCGCCACCCAGAAGATCCGCTCCAGCAAAATCTTGGGCGTGATCGGCTTGGCGACGGTGAAGTTGGATCCCGCGTCCCGGTTCTTGAACACCTGCGAGATGCGGGTGTGGCCGGTGACCAGGATCACCGGGACATAGCGGTTCTGCTCGGGCGCCTCGCGCCGCAGCCACTGGATGAACTCGTAGCCGTCGACCTCGGGCATCTGCACGTCGCTGATGATCAGGTCGAAGGTGTGGATCTTCACCAGGGCCTGGGCGTCCTTGACGGATTCCGCGCGGTGCAGGGTGCGCACGCCGAAGCCGGAGACGACGCCCGACAGGATGTCGAGGGACGCGCCGTTGTCGTCGAGCACCAGCACGGTGGCGCGCTCGAGGTTTATCCGCGTCGATGGATTGAGCGGCTCGGGCATCGGAGCCTCAGAAGAAATCGAGTTCGCCGGCCTCGGCGCCCCAGCCGGAATGCTCCTGGTCCGAACGCAGACGCACGACGAGGTCGGCCAGGCCCAGGCCTTCGAGCAGCGGGTCGACCGACAGGCTCCATTCGCCCGAGGCATGCTGGCTGATGCGGGCCAGCACGTCCGACAGGCCGTGCAGGCGCTGGCTCAGCTCGTCCAGGGCCTGCAGGCGCGTGATGTTCTCGAGCGCCGCGCCGCCGGTGGCCAGTTCGCCCGCCACGTGTTCGCACTCGCGGCAGATCGTCGCCGCGGCCGCCAGTTCGGCCGCCAGCCGGCGCGACAGCTCGCCCACCGGAAGCTGGTGATCCGGCGAAACGACGATATCGGCGGCGGCGGTCGACGGGGCGGTCATGAGGACTAGAACAGCTCCAGGTCGCCGGCGTTGGACGCGGGCTGGGGAATGGGGGCGGGACGACGCACTTCCTGCGGCGCGTTGTCGACGGCCACGAGGCGCTGGCGCACCCGGCCGGTGACCGGCCAGAACTCGACCCGGCGGGCCGAGACGCCGCCGACGCTGGACGAGACGATCGGAATGCCTTCGTCGCGCAGGAAACGCTCGGCGAAGGCCGCGTTGCTGGCGCCGACGTCCGAAAGGCTGTCGAACAGCTTGCCGCCGCCGAAGATCTTGGCTTCCAGCCGCTCGCGGCGGGCGCCCTTCTTCAGCAGGCCGTTGATCAGCAGTTCCATGGCGTAGGCGCCGTAGCGCACCGCGTCGCCGCCGCTGCCGCCCCGGCCGTCGCCGGCGTCGGGCAGCAGGAAGTGGTTCATGCCGCCGACCCCGGCCTGGGGATCGCGGATGCAGGCGGCGATGCACGAGCCCAGCACCGTGGTCATCACCACGTTGGGGTCGGTCGAGACATGGCTCTCGCCCTGGGTCACGTGGACCTTGGTCGCGCGCAGCTCGTCGTCGTGAGAATAGTCCCTGCCGATCATGTCAGCTGTCCGAACACTTGCTCGATCTTGTCGCGCAGGCCCTGCACGGTGAACGGCTTGACGCAGTAGTTGTTGACCCCGAACTGCACGGCGCGCTGCACCAGCTCGCGGTCGGCGCGGCCGGTCAGCATGACGAAGGCGGTCTGGCGGATCGGCGGGTGCGAGCGCACGGCGCGCAGCAGGGCCAGGCCGTCCATCTTCGGCATGTTGAAGTCCGAGATCACCAGGTTGGCCGGCTTGGCCAGGAGGTTCTTCAGGGCCTCCTCGCCGTCGGGCGCCTCGCGGATGTCCTTGAAGCCGATCTGCTGCAGGGCGTTACGGATCAGCGCCCGCATGGTCAGCTGGTCGTCGACGACGAGAACGGAAATGGAGCTTGCTTGGGGCATGGGACTATCGCCTCGCGGAGGCCAGATCGAGGATGGATTGGCCGATGGAGGACAGGGAAACCTGCTTCTCCACGGCCCCGATTTCTTGGGCGGCGCGCGGCATGCCGTAGACGACGCAGCTGGCTTCGTCCTGGCCCACCGTGCGGGCGCCGGCCTGGCGCATCTGCAGCAGCCCTTGCGCGCCGTCGCGGCCCATGCCGGTCAGGATCGCGCCGACGGCCTTGTCGCCGACGGCCTGGGCCACCGAGCGGAACAGCACGTCCACCGAGGGACGGTGGCCGCTGACCGGGTCGCCGGCGACCAGGCGGCAGCGCAGGCCGGCCGAGCGGACGACTTCCAGGTGCGTGGCGCCGCCCGGAGCGACATAGACCTTGCCGACTTCCAGCAGGGCGCCGTCGGTGGCTTCCTGCACCTTGGCCCCGCTGGCGCGGTCGAGACGCGCGGCGAAGCTGGCGGTGAAGGTCGCCGGCATGTGCTGGGTGATGACGGTCGGCGGGCAGGTCTCGGGGAACTGCGACAGGATCGTCAGCAGGGCTTCCACCCCGCCGGTCGACGAGCCGATGGCCACGACGTCTCCCGAGGGCAGGTAGGCGCCGCCGCGACGGGTCGGAGTCGCCGGAGCGTCGGCCTTGGTGCGGACCGAGGCGCGGGCCGCGGTCTTCACCTTCTCGGCGACTTCGGCCAGCGCCTCGGCGGTGCCGGTGGCGGTGGTGGGCTTGCCCACGCAGTCGACCGCGCCAAGTTCCAGCGCGCGCAGGGTCATCTCGGCCCCGGCCTGGGTCAGGCTTGAGACCATGACCACCGGCATCGGCCGCAGGCGCATGATCTTCTCGAGGAACTCGATGCCGTTCATGTTCGGCATCTCGATGTCGAGGGTCACGACGTCGGGGTTCAGGGCCTTGATCATGCCGCGGGCTTCGAACGGGTCGCCGGCGGCGCCGACCACCTCGATCTCGGGATCGCGGTTGAGGGCGGCCGTGATCAGGCCGCGCATGGTCGCCGAGTCGTCGACGACGAGGGTGCGAATCTTGGCCATGTTCAGACCCCCGCCTTGCGATAGGCGGTCAGGCCGCAGCTTTCGAAGCCGCGCACGTTGGCGCCGACGCGTTCGGAGTGGCCGACATAGAGCTTGCCGCCCGGCGCCAGCAGCGGCGCGAAACGGCTCCAGACCCGCTCCTGGGTCGGTTCATCGAAATAGATCACGACATTCCGGCAGAAAATGGCGTCGAACGGACCCTTCATCGGCCACGACGGACCGTTGAGGTTCAGCTCGCGGAAGGCGACGAGGCTGCGCGCGGCCTCGCAGACCCGCCAGGCGCGGCGGTCGCTCGGATCACGCTCGAAAAACTGGCCGCGCATCGATTGCGACACGCCTTCCAGCAGGTGCTCGTCATAGACGGCGGCCCGGCCGGTGGCCAGGACGTTGGTGTCGATGTCGGTGCCCAGGATGCGGATGTCCAGTTCGGCCGCATTGGGCCAGACCGACAGCACCGTGAAGGCCATCGAATAGGGTTCCTGGCCCGACGAGCTGGCGGCGGACCACAGACGCAGGCGGCGGCCGGCGCGCACCTGGTCGGCGATCGGCTCCAGGATGTTGGCGCGCAGGTCGTCGAAGTGGTGCGGCTCGCGGAAGAAGCGGGTGACGTTGGTCGTCAGGGCCCGCAGCATCTCCTGGCTCTCGTCGTGACCCTGCTCGCTGGTCACGAAGGCGCAGTATTCCTTGAACGAGCGCAGGCCCAGGGCGCGCAGGCGCTTGGCCAGGCGCGAATAGACCAGCGTGGCCTTGGTGTCCGGCAGGCTGATGCCGGCCATGCCGTACAGGATCTCGGCGATGCGCTTGAAGTCCTGGGTCGTGAACGCGAACTCGCCATCGACGATGGCTTCGCGGCGGTCCGTGGGGGCGGAGGCGAAGGTCATCAGGCGGCCAGGGCCTCGCGCTCGGGCAGCAGGCGATCGAGCGAGATCTCGCTGATCATCCGGCCGTCGATGGAAATGATGCCGCGGATGAAGCTGCGAACGGCGTCGCAGGCCAGGTCCGGGGTCGGCTGCACGAGGTCGTCGGTGATCGACAGGATGTCCGACACCGCGTCGACCAGCATGCCGATCATGCGGTCGCCCGCCTTGACCACGATGAACACGCTGCGGACGGTCGGCTCGATCACCGGCATGCCCAGCCGGCAGGCCAGGTCCATGATCGGCAGCACCGCGCCGCGCAGGTTGATGACGCCGCGCATGTAGCCGGGCGACTGCGGAAGCGTCGTGGCCGGGCTCCAGCCGCGGATCTCGCGGACGGCCATGATGTCCACGCAGTATTCCTGCTCGCCCACGCGGAACGAGATCAGCTCCCGACGCTCGGCGGTCGTGGTGATGATTTCTTCGGTCATCGGCTTATTCCGCGGCGATCAGGGTGGGTTCGACGGGGCGGGGCGGTTCGCGGCGACGCAGGCTGATCACCGCGTCGACGTCGAGGATGAGGGCCACGCGGCCGTCGCCCAGGATCGTCGCGGCGGCCACGCCGTCGACCTGCTGGTAGTTCTGCTCCAGCGACTTGATGACCACCTGGCGCTGGCCGTGGATGGCGTCGGCCACCAGGGCGGCGCGCGAGCCGTCCTCGCCCTCGACCAGCAGCACGACGCCTTCGGTCGGCGGCGGCGAGGCCTCGCGGTAGCCCAGCGTCAGGCCGACGTCGATCAGCGGCACGAAGCTGTCGCGGACGGCCAGCACCGAGCCGACCGGGCCCAGCGGGCGAACTTCCTCGGGCTTGGGGCGCAGGCTCTCGACGATGGCCGCCAGCGGCACGACCAGGGTCTCGCCGGCGACGTCGACCACCATGCCGTCGAGGACGGCCAGGGTCAGCGGCAGGCTGAGGGTGAAGGTCGAGCCCTGGCCCGGACGCGAGGTGATCGAGATACGGCCGCCCAGGGCCTGCACCGAGCGCTTGACCACGTCCATGCCGACGCCGCGGCCCGAGACGTCCGAGATCTTGTCGGCGGTCGAGAAGCCCGGGAGGAAGATCAGGTTGTCGATCTCCTCGTCGGTCAGCTGCAGCTCCGGCGAGATCAGGCCCTTCTTGATCGCGATCGAATGGACGCGCTCGCGGTTGATGCCCTTGCCGTCGTCGGAGACCTCGATGACGATCCGGCCGCTGCGGTGCAGGGCGGCCAGGCGCACGACGCCTTCCGGGTTCTTGCCGGCCGCCTTGCGCTCCTCGGGGCTTTCCAGCCCGTGGTCGATGGCGTTGCGCAGCATGTGGGTGATCGGGTCGGACAGGCGCTCGATGACCGTCTTGTCGACCTCGGTGTTCTCGCCGTCCATCACCAGGCGGGCCTGCTTGCCCGTCATGCTGGCGACTTCGCGGACCAGGCGCGGCATGCGCTGGAACACCGACTTCACCGGCTGGGCGCGGATGGCCATGACGCTGTCCTGGATCTCGCGCGTCAGCTGTTCCAGCTCGTCGAGGCCCATGGCCAGGTTGGAGGAGGGGGCGATGCCGTACTCGCCGACGCGTTGCGCCAGCATGGCCTGGTTGATGACCAGCTCGCCGACCAGGTCGATCAGGCGGTCGATGCGCTCGGGATCGACGCGGATCACCGACTGGCCCGGACCAGGGACGTCGATCTGCTGGGTCTTGGCCGCGGCCGGAGCGGCGGCGACCGGAGCGGCCTGGGCGACCGGCGCGGCGACCGGAGCCGGAGCGGCTTCGACGACCGGCGCGACGGCGACGGGTTCGGGGGCGGCTTCGACCACGACCGGGGCCGGGATCTCGGCGACCGCCACGGGGGCGGCCGGAGCGGCGGCGGGCGCCTCGCCGGCCAGCAGGGCGGCCAGGGCGGCGTCGGGGTTCAGGCCTTCGCCGCGGGTGATTTCCAGGTCGCAGTCGCCGTCGACGAATTCGAAGACCTCGCGGATGGCGGTCTCGTCTTCCTCGGTCTCCAGGCGCACCGTCCAGGTGGCGTAGGCGGCTTCGGCGTCCAGCAGGTCCAGCGGCGGGATGGCGCTGGCGTCGAGGGTGGCCTCGATCGGGCCCAGGCGCGCCAGTTCGCGCAGCAGCAGGGCGGTCTCGTTGGCCTTGCGGTAGAGGTCCGACTTCGGACGGATCGACACCGTCCAGACGTTGCCGACGGCGGCGGCGACGTCCGCCGCCTGCTCGTCGATGGTGATCGTCATCGGCTGGAAGTCGAAGCCGAGGTCGTCGTCGTCCAGGGCGTCGTCGGCCCCGATCAGCGCTTCGGCCGGCGCGGCGGCGACGGGCGCGGCTTCGAAGGCGGCCGCCTCGACCACGGGCGCGGCGACGGGAGCCGGCGCGGCGTTCGGGTCGGTGCAGGCCTTCAGCTCGGCGGCCATGGCCGCCGAGACGGCTTCGTCCACGACGCCCAGGCCGCGGGCCGAGCTGACGTGGTCGGCCAGCACGTCCGAGGCGCGCAGCAGGGTCACCACCAGGTCCGGAGTCGCAGGCACCTCGTTGGAACGAACGGCGTCGAGCAGGGTCTCGAACACGTGGGCGAAGCGCACCAGCGGCTCGAGGCCGAAGGCGCCGGCGCCGCCCTTGATCGAGTGGACGGCGCGGAACACGGCGTTGACGGTGTCGCCGTCGTCGTTGCCGTCCTGCATGGCCAGGAGCCCGCCTTCGAGGTCGGCGAGCAGTTCCTCGCACTCCTGGAAGAAGGTGACCTTGATGGCCTCTAACTCGTCCATTCCAACGTTCCTAAAACGAGAGAGTCTTCAGTGCCCCCGGGCAGGGGGAAACGACGTCAGGCCGCGACGCGGCGGATGGCGTCGACCAGCTTTTCCGGGTTGAACGGCTTGACGATCCAGCCCGTGGCGCCGGCGCGGCGCGCGCGGTCCTTCTTGGCCGGGTCGCTTTCCGTGGTCAGCACCAGGATCGGGATGGCGCGATAGTCGTCGTCGACCCGCACCGCCTCGATGAAGCCGAAGCCGTCCAGCTTGGGCATGTTGATGTCGGTGATGATCACGTCGGGGCGATGGGCCGAGAGAACCTCGAGCCCGTGCTCGCCGTCGACCGCTTCGACGACGTTGAACCCGGCGCCGGCGAGGGCCATGCGCAGCATGTCCCGCATCGTTCGGGAATCATCGACCGTGAGGACCGTCCGCGTCACGATTGAACTCCATGAATATCCGCCGAAAGAAGCGCCCCTTCGGCGCCGAACAGACGGGTGGTTTCGACAAAGGCCTCCGAAGGGGCCCGGATAGAGAAGGACTTGCCGTCCGCCGCCCAGGCGGTCTTGGCCGCCAGGAGCACTTGCAGGCACAGGCCGCCGAGGCGACGGACGTTGCCGGCGTCAACCTCGACCGCATCGCCGCGGCGTTCCAGGAACGCCGCCTTGAGGGGACCCGACGCCTTCAGATCAAGCGTCTCGGGCAGCGAAAGCACAGTCATCAAAACTCCTCCCAGCCGTCGCTGACCGGGGCGGCCGCTGCGGCGGCTCCGCCGCGGCCAGGCCGGGCGAAGGCGCCGAGCCGGGCGCGTTGCTCGGCGACGGGGTTGCGGGCCGGCGAGTCGACATGGGCGTCGGCTTCGCGCGGGCGTTCAAAGCGTTGGGCCGAACCCTCGCCCACACGGAAGCGACCGATCAGGCGCACCAGCTCCGCGGTCTCGCCCTTCAGCGAGTGCGTCGCGGCGGTCGACTGCTCGACCATGGCGGCGTTCTGTTGGGTCACCTGATCCATCTGGTTGACGGCGGTGTTGACTTCGTTGAGGCCGGTCGCCTGCTCGGCCGCCGAGGCGGCGATCTCGGTGACCAGGGCGTCGATCTCGCCGACCTTCGCCACGATCCGCTGCAGGGCCTCGCCGGTCTGGCCGACCAGGCTCACCCCGGCAGAGACCTGCTGGGTCGACGACGAGATCAGGGTCTTGATCTCCTTGGCGGCCTCTGCCGAGCGCTGGGCGAGCGCGCGGACTTCCTGGGCGACCACCGCGAAACCACGTCCCGCTTCGCCCGCCCGGGCGGCCTCCACCCCGGCGTTGAGCGCCAGGAGGTTGGTCTGGAAGGCGATCTCGTCGATCACGCCAATGATCTGGCTGATCTGCTTGGAGGAATTTTCGATTTCGCCCATCGCGGACACTGCCTGATGGACGACCTGGCCGGAATGCGTCGCTTCGCCACGGGTCGTCGAGACGACGTCCGAGGCCTGGCGGGCGCCCGAAGCCGTGCGGCGCACGGTGGCGGTCAGCTCGTCGAGGGCGGCGGCGGTCTCTTCCAGGCTGGCGGCCTGCTGCTCGGTGCGGCGCGACAGGTCGTCGGAGGCGTGGGCGATTTCGTCGGCGCCGGTGCGCAGGCCGTCGGTCGAGGCCGTGATGACCTTCACGGTGTCCTGCAGCTGGGCGATGGCGCCGTTGAAGTCGTCCTTCAGCTTGGCGTATTCGCCCGGGAAGCTGGCGGTGACGCGGAAGGTCAGGTCGCCCTGGGCCAGGCGCTCGAGGCCCTCGGCCAGCGAGCTGACCACAAGGGCGCTCTCGCGGGCGGCGGCGGCGGCGGCCTGTTCCTTGGCGCGACGTTCGTCGGCGGTCAGGGCGGCCGACTTCTCCTGCTCGGCGCGCAGCTGCTCCAGGTGCAGCTGGTTGTCGCGGAACACCTTCAGCGAACGCACGATGGCGCCCAGCTCGTCCCCACGAGTCAGGCGTTCCAGATCGATGCCGTTGTCGCCCTTGGAGAGCTTCTCGGTGGCGCCGGCGATGTCGGCGATCGACTTGCGGGTCGTCATCACGGTCATGAAGGCCAGGACGCCGACGGCGGCCAGGGTGATGAGCGAGAGGACGATGGTGATGCTGATCGAGGCGGCGGCCTCGGCTTGGCGCTTGGCGGCCTGCGTCTTGGCGCGGTTGGCGGCGTCGTCGACCACCTTCTGCAGCTGCGCGGCCATCTTGACGTACTGGTCTTCGAAGCTGCCGGCGAAGCTCATCGCCATGCCCGCGTCGACGTCGACCATGCCGCTGACGGTGTCGACGGCGCTGCGGCACTCGGCCAGGGCCTTGACCAGGGCTTCGATCTTCGGACGCTCCGAAACCGGAAGACGGCCGGAGAGGGCCTTCATTTCCTTGCCCAGGGTGTCGAACTCGGCGAGCAGTTCGGTGATGCGCGGACCGGCCGGAGCGGCCATCGGGTCGGCCTTGGAGGCCAGGATCTGGTAGAGCTTGCCGTGAGCGTCGGTGATGCGGCGCGACAGCGACTGGATCTCGCTGTTGGTGCGCATGTCGGTCTCGACGACCTGTTGCAGCGCCGCCGACTGGCTCTTCTGCACGACGATGGACCCCACGGCCATGGCCGCCAGCATCAGCAGAGCGAAAGCCGGCGCGAAGCCGATTTTTATGATCAACGGCAGATCGACGAGTCGAAAGCGCTTCATGACAAATCCCCTCCAAGAGACGGCCGTGCCCACGGACCGTCCGCAATGTGGGGCGATCATCACGATAGATTCCTAATTCTTCCTGACTTTGGTTAAGGATGATGGCCGCACCCTGTCGCACCCCCTGTCGCACACGTATCGATGTGCGCATACGCACGCGTATTTGAGTCTAGAGTGGGGGATTGTGGCCGCATGGCGCCATTCACAAGTCATTATGGTTATCGATAAGTAAATATCGATTATTCTTCGGTGACTCAGACTATCTTAACTTGCGGCTGCGAAAAGGTGCAGGCGTCCGGTTGGCGCAACGTCCAACGGACGAAGAAAAAATACTAGGAGCAGCGGGATGAAATATCCGATCGCTATTGCCGCGGGAATCGCCGGCAGCTTTTTCGTCGCTCAGGCCGCTTCGGCCGCCGGCGGTTTCGAAGACCAAATGGGCCGCTGCCTTCAGCAGTTCGCCAACACCAAGGACGCCGCCCAGGTGATGCTTGAGTGCACCGCCGACGCCGGCAAGCTCTCGGGCTGCAAGGTCGTCGACAACAGCGCGGCCGGCAAGGGCTTCGACAAGGCGGCCATGTGCATCGCCGAGAAGCTGCCGATGGGCGCCAAGACCGGCACCGTGAAGGTTCCGTTCCGCTTCCCGGGCGGCGCGTAAGACTTACGCGCCTTCCCAGAGGGGGTTTCAAACGCCTCCGCTGGTCCAGGCCGGCGCATCCCGCACGGGACGCGCCACGGCCGGACCGGCGGGGGCGTTTTGCTGTCTGGACACTGGCGTCTCAAAGTAACGCCCCACGTTCCCTAAGAATACGCGCCCCAAGAAGAAGACCCGCCTCGCGGCGGGTCAGGTGAGGAGACGCGCGAAGAAACTGATCGGAGCGCGTTACGCTAAGCCGCGCCCCGACCTCACGAAATTCAATACTCCTCCCAGTCCTGGTCGATGGCGACGGCGGTCGAGCCGCGGTGCGCGCCGGGACGGGAGGCCACGCGGGGCGCGGCCGGACGGGGCGCCGGACGGGCGGCCTGGGCGGGCGCCGCCTGGCGGGAGGTCTTGAAGCCGCCGACGAGGCGGGTCAGCTCGTTGGACTGGCCCTTCAGCGAATGGGTCGCGGCGGTGGTCTGCTCGACCATGGCGGCGTTCTGCTGGGTGACCTGGTCCATCTGGTTCACGGCGATGTTGACCTGGGCGAGGCCGCTCGACTGTTCCTGGGCCGAGGACGAGATCTCGCCGACCAGGGCGTCGATCTCGGCCACCTTGACGACGATGCCGCGCAGGGCCTCGCCGGTCTGGCCGACCAGGGCCACGCCGGCCTCGACCTGCTTGGACGAGGCGCCGATCAGGGCCTTGATCTCCTTGGCCGCCTCGGCCGAACGCTGGGCCAGGGCCCGCACTTCGGAGGCGACGACCGCGAAACCCTTGCCGGCGTCGCCGGCCCGGGCGGCCTCGACGCCGGCGTTCAGCGCCAGGAGGTTGGTCTGGAAGGCGATCTCGTCGATCACCCCGATGATGTTGCTGATCTCGCGGGAGCTCGTTTCGATCTCGCCCATGGCGGCGACGGCGTCTGTGACGACCACGCCCGAGCGCTCGGCGTCGGTCTTGGCGCCGGCCACCACGTCGGAGGCCTGGCGGGCGCCGGCGGCGGCGCGCTTGACCGTGGCGGTGATCTCGTCGAGGGCGGCGGCGGTTTCTTCCAGGCTGGCGGCCTGCTGTTCGGTGCGGCGCGACAGGTCGTCGGCGGCGACGCCGATCTCGTCGGTCCCCGAGCGAATGCCGTCGGTGGCGGCGGACACGGCGGCCATCGCTTCCTCCAGTGTCGCCACGGCGGCGTTGAAGTCGCCCTTCAGCTTGTGGAAGTCGGGGGTGACCTCGATGTCGAGGCGCGAGGCGAGGTCGCCTTCGGCCAGGCGCGCCAGCGCCTCGCCCAGGGCCTGGACCACGGCGGTCTGGCTGCGTTCGTTGGCCAGGCGCACTTCTTCCAGGCGCTTGCGTTCGGCCTCGATGGTTTCGAGATAGATCGAGATGGCGAAGTCCATGTCGAGCATGACCGCCTTCATCAGGGCCGAGACCGCGTCGCCGGCCTTCTCGGCGCCGTCGGCCTTGGCCATGAAGCCCTTGGGCCAGACCTCGCGGATGGCCGCGCGCATCAGGTGCTCGCTGACCAGGGCGTAGCCGCCGATGTACCAGCGCGGCTCCAGGCCGATGCGGGCGTGGGTCTCGCCGATGGTGCGCACGGCCTTGACGTAGGTGTCGCTGAAGTCGGCCTCGGCGATCACCGACCAGTGCGACTTCTGGCGATTGCCGGCCGCGTCCATGTGGCGTTCGTCGCCGAAGAACTTGCGGGTTTCGGGCGTGGCCTTGACGCGATCGTAGAAGCCCTTCAGCGCCGGGCCGATTTCTTTCTCGATGAGCGGACGCAGAGCCCGCAGGGCCGCACGGGCTCGATTGTCGAGGCCCATGAACGCAACGCGGTCACTCAGTGCATAGTCCTGGCTCATCTGGCCGCTTCCCCGATTGAGATATCGAGGTTCACTCTCGCGGCTGATGGTTAATGCGCCAACAACTTTTCCCGTTTTGAGCGCGTCAGGTCGTCGCACTCTACCGAGTTGTGCTTGCGGCTATCCGCCGCGGCGAAGTGTTTCCCGAGCAATGACCAGTTGCTGGATCTGGCTGGTGCCTTCGTAAATCCGGAAAATACGGACATCGCGATACAGCCGCTCGATGCCGTAGTCGGCGACATAGCCGGCCCCGCCGAAGATCTGCACGGCCCGGTCGGCGACGCGGCCGACCATTTCCGAGGCGAACAGCTTGGCCGCCGCCGCTTCCAGCGTCACGCCCTCGCCGGCGTCGCGCTTGCGGGCGGTCTCCAGCACCAGGGCGCGGGCGGCCAGGGCCTCGGTCTTGCTGTCGGCGAGCATCGCCTGGATCAGCTGGAAGCTGGCGATCGGCTGGCCGAACTGCTTGCGCTCCGAGGCATAGGCCACGCAGTCGGCGATCAGCCGCTCGGCCACGCCCACGCAGACGGCGGCGATGTGCAGGCGGCCGCGGTCGAGCACCTGCATGGCCACCTTGAAGCCCTCGCCCTCGGCGCCCAGGCGGTTCTCGGCCGGCACGCGCACGCCGTCGAAGGTGACGTCGTGGATGTGGGCGCCCTGCTGGCCCATCTTCTTCTCGGCCTTGCCCACGTGCAGGCCCGGCAGACCGGCGGGCACGAGGAAGGCCGAGACGCCCGAGCCGCCCTTCGCATCCGGGTCGGTGCGGGCCATGACCGTGAACAGCGAGGCCTTGCCGGCGTTGGTGATGAAGCGCTTGGAGCCGGTCAGGACGTAGTCATCGCCGTCGCGCACGGCCCGGGTCTGCACCGAGGCGCTGTCGGAGCCGGCCTCCGGCTCGGTCAGGGCGAAGGAGGTGACGGTCTCGCCCGAGGCGATGCCGGGCAGCCACCTGGCCTTCTGGGCTTCCGTGCCGAACATCACCAGGCCCTGGCTGCCGATGCCGACATTGGTGCCGAACACCGAGCGGAAGGCCGGCGAGGCGCGGCCCAGCTCGATGGCGACCAGCGCCTCGTCCTCCATCGAAAGGCCAAGGCCGCCGTGTTCCTCGGGGATCGACAGGCCAAAGAGCCCAAGGTCGCGCATCTCGGCGATCACGGCCTCTGGCACGGCGTCGTCCTCGGCCACCTGGGCCTCGATCGGCCGCAGGCGTTCGGCCACGAAGCGGGCGACCATGTCGAGCAGCTGGTCGCGGGTCTCGCGGTCGAGGGCCATGGCGGTTCCTTCCTGTTTTCCGTCGCGTCAAACGATCGTTTTATTCGCCGACTTTAGCCGGCGCGCGGCGGAATGGAAGGCCCGTCAGAAGCGGGCGCGATAGGTGGCCGACAGGTTGAGCTCCGGATCGGCCGAGGCGTCATGTCCGGGCTGCAACGCCACCCCGCCGCGCACCGTCAGGCGCCGCTCGCCGCCCAGGGCCTTCTCCAGGCCCAGGCGCAGGTCGATCTCGCGTCCGTCCGGCGAGGCGCTGAACCGCCGCGTCGAGTAGGTCAGCGGATCCTCGTAGGACAGCGGGGCGTCGGCCAGGGTGGTGGTGAAGGCGCCCGCCTCGATGCGCAGGGGCTGGCTGATTTCGAAGGTCAGCTGGGCGCAGGACCAGCCGATCAGGCCGCAGTCGGCCGCCGCCGCCAGCCGCCAGGCGCCGCTGACCGCGCCGTCCAGGGCCAGCAGGCCGCCCTGGGCGTCCATGCGGCCCATCGAGGCCTCGGCCCGCAGGCTGACGCCCGGGCGTGGCGAGATGTCGAAGGCCGCGGCCGTGAAGCGGGTGGTCGAGGGCAGGGCGAAGGTCGAGCCCGGGGCCAGGAACGAACCGAGCGGGCCCAGCGGCTCGTCCAGCGTGCCGGCCGTGAGGCTCAGCACCCCGCCGCCGACGGCGGTCTGGCCGGTGGCGGCGACATAGCGCGAGGCCTTGATCTCATTGGTCTGGAGGGGCAGGCGGCGCTCGGCCTCGCCTTGCTCGGCGCTGAAGGCGAAGCGGCCCAGGCGCACGGCGGCCTGCACGGTCTGGTCGGGGCGGGCGACCATGCGGAAGGCGTCGCGGCCCTCGGGGCCGGCCGGGGCGGGCGCGCCGCCCTCGCCCTTCCAGGTCGAGAAGCTGAAGCGCCCGAACGCCGCCTGCATCCGCGCCGAGCGCATGGGCTGGGGCGCCAGCAGAAGGTCAGGCGTGCTGGCGCTGGGCATGTCCTCGAACAGCGGCGCCTCGGCGCTGAACGCCAACTGGGCGCCGGCCAGGGCGGGGCCGCCCAGTACGACCGAACTGGAAGCCGCCGCCGGCGGCAGGTCGCCGACGCCCCGGCGCGAGGCCGACGGCACGGTTCCGGCCAGGTCGACCACGAACCGGCGGTGGTAGTCGTCGGTCAGCACCGTGGTCAGGGCGGTGGTGCGGGCGAGCGCGTTACCGAACGAGCCGGCCAGGTTCGTGCCCGGGGCCGCGCCGTCGTCGAGGATCACGGCCGCGCCGTCGCCGGTCGTCAGGCTGCTGGTCCCGAGCGGCTGGAAGGCCCGTGTCAGGTCCAGCGAACCGCGGCCGTAGGTGGAATCCGTGCCGGTCGTCCCGAGGTCGGCGGCGGTGCGCAGCAGGATCGACACCGCGTCGCGGCCGGAGATGTTGGGAAAGGCCTGCAACAGCAGCGCCAGGGCGCCGGAGACGTGCGGGGCGGCGAACGAGGTGCCGCTGATCCGCCAGCAGCTCGTACCGTCGCAGTCGGTGATCACCTCCTCGCCGGGGGCGACGATGTAGCCCTCGGCGGCGACGCCGGCGCGGTTGGAGAAGCTGGACATCGTCCCGGCGCGCGACACCGAGCCCACCGCCAGCACCGAGCCGGCATAGCGGGGATCGACGGCGTAGCGGGCCGGCCAGCCGGGGTCGGCCAGGCCCTCGTTGCCGGAGGCGGCGGCGACGACGACGCCGGCCGCCGTGGCGCGGGCCAGGGCCGCCTCGAAGGTGGGGCCAAGCTGGTCCTCGCCGCCCAGCGAGAGGTTGATCACCTTGGCCCCGTTGGCGACGGCGTAGTCGATCGCGCGCGCCAGGTTGGTCGAGCCGAAGATGCAGTCTTCGCAGCTGGGATTGGTCGAGACGGTGTCGGCGCGGATCGACAGGATGGTCGAGCCGTAGGCCACGCCGATCGTGCCCGAGCCGTTGAAGTTCGAGGCGATGATCCCGGCCGAGCGGGTGCCGTGGCGGTTGGTGTCGAACGGGGTGTTGCGTCCGGCCACGATGTCGGTGGAGGCGGCCGACAGGCGCCCCGCGAGGTCCGGCTGGGACGGGTCGACGCCGGTGTCGACGACCGCGACCGTCACCCCCGCGCCGGTGTAGCCGGCGTCATAGGCGACATTGGCGTGGATGGCCGCCAGGCCCCAGCTGCGCTGGTACTCCGTGCTCGAGACGCTCGGGGGCGGCGGAGGCGGAGGCGGAGGGGGAGGCGGCGGTGGTGGCGGAGGAGGAGGAGGGGGCGGCGGGGGCGTGGTCACGCCCGTCGAGGGACCGCCGCCTCCGCCGCCGCCCCCGCACGCGGTGACCAGCAGGGCCGCGCCCAGCACGAGCGCGGTAGGCCAGATGCGCAGGACGCGGTCGAGATTGGTCATCGAAAACCCCTCCGGCCCGCCCCGCGCCCACGTTACTTCGTGGGGGGCGAGCCTTGCGCCAGAACACTGCGTCTCACGCCGTAAAGGAAGTATATCGCGAGGCCGATCAACTGGGCGTAGAAGAAATAGTGTTGCGTCTTGGCCGGGAGGCTGGCGAACAGATAGAGGCAGCCCAGGATCGCGCCGGCGGCCACCACCGGCCAGGCCGGGGTCGAAAACACGCGCTGGCGGGCGGGCTCTCGCAGGCGCAGCACGATCACCGAGGCGCCGACGGCGATGAAGGCGGCCAGGGTGCCGGCGTTGGCCAGCTCGGCGATCTCCTTCAGCGGCAGCAGGCCCGACAGCACCGCCGCCAGCACGCCGGTCAGCAGGGTCATCAGCACCGGCGTGCCGGTCCTGGCGTTCACGCGCGACAGGGCGCGGGGCAGCAGGCCGTCGCGGGCCATGACGAAGAAGATGCGGCTCTGGCCGTACATGAAGGCCAGGATCACGGTCGGCAGGGCGATCACGGCGGCCAGGGCGACGCCGGCGGCGATCTTCGGGTGCTTGAGGGTTTCCAGGATGAACACCAGCGGCGCTTCGCTGGCCGAGAACACTTCCGTGCGCGAAGCGCCGATCGAGACGGCGGCGACGATCATGTAGATCGCCGTGCAGGCGGCCATCGAGCCGACGATGCCGATGGTCAGGTCGCGCTTGGGGTTCTTGGTCTCCTCGGCGGCGGTCGACACCGCGTCGAAGCCGTAGAAGGCGAAGAAGATCAGGCTGGCGGCGGCCATGACGCCGACCTTGACCCCGTCCGGACCCGGGTTGGCCGCGAAGCCCTTGGGCATGAACGGCGTGAAGTGGCTGGCGTCGAAGGCCGGCAGGCACAGGGCGACGAACACGGCCAGGGCCGCGATCTTGATCACCACCAGCACCATGTTGACCGTGGCGCTCTCGCGCGTGCCCAGCGCCAGCAGGCCCGCCACCGCCATCGAGATGATCACGGCCGGCAGGTTGATGAGGCCGCCGGCGTGCGGGCCGGCCAGCAGGAAGTCGGGCGTGCCGATCATCTTGAACAGCCCCTGGGCGTGGGCCGACCAGCCCACCGCCACGGCGGCGCAGACCAGGGTGTATTCGAGGATCAGGCTCCAGCCGATCACCCAGGCCACCGGCTCGCCCATGGCGACGTAGCTGTAGGTGTAGGCGCTGCCCGAGGCCGGGATCATGGTCGACAGTTCGGCGTAGCACAGCGCCGCGCAGGCGCAGACCGCGCCGGCGATCAGGAAGGACAGGATCACGCCGGGGCCGGCCAGGCCCGCGCCGACGCCGGTCAGGGTGTAGATGCCGGTGCCGACGATGGCGCCGACGCCCAGGGCCACCAGATGATACCAGCTCAGCGTCTTCTTCAGCGCCGGGCCGTCATGGCCGGCGTGCGCCGTGTCGATCGCCTTGCGGCGCGTCCAGAAACTCATGCTTGTCCTCCCGACTGCCGGGGGACCATGGCCGGGGATCGTGGGTCCGCCAAGGGGGCAGGGCGCAAAGACGACGGATATTCGGCGCGAGGCCGAAAATGCGCCCTCCACGGACGAAACGCCGGTTTGGGCGGCCTTGAGCCGAAGGATCGTCGGTTCAGATGGCGGCGTCGAAGGCCTGGAAGCTGATCGGCGCCGGGGTCGGGGCGCCGCGGCCCTTCATGCGGGCGTGCAGCGTCTTGACGCAATTGCTGCCGGTGCGCTCGAACAGGAAGGGCGCGATCCCGTGGACCAGGCAGGCCAGGCCGGCGGCCAGCATCGGCAGGCCAAAGCTCCAGGCCATGGCGAAATGCTCGCCATAGGTTTCGCCGACCTGTTTGGGGTGACGGGTGAAGAGCTCGAGCATCGCGGGTCCCTCCTCGATCGAGGCCTGCGAGGATGCGCCGCGTGGGCGAGAAAGACATTGTCGATCTGGGCGGCGCGGCGCAGTTTGGGAGAATTCCCATCTCCGATATGCAAAGAAGCGAGATGATCGATCTCGATTCCATCGACCGCCGCCTGCTCGCCATCCTTCAGGAGGACGCCACCGTCTCGATCGCCGAGCTGGCCGAGCGGGTGGGCCTGTCGCAGACCCCGTGCTGGAAGCGGCTAAAGCGCCTGCAGGACACCGGCGTCATCACCGCCCGCGTCGCCCTGCTCGACCGCGAGGCCCTGGACCTGCCGCTGACGGTGTTCGTGGCCGTCAAGACCGGCCGCCACGACGAGGACTGGCTCGCAACCTTCGCCAAGGGCGCGGCGGGCCTGCCCGAGGTGGTCGAGTTCTACCGGATGGCCGGCGAGGTCGATTATCTGCTGAAGGTGGTGGTCAAGGACATCGCCGCCTACGACCGCTTCTACAAGCGCCTGATCGCCACCGCGCCGCTGACCGACGTGTCGTCCAGCTTCGCGATGGAGCAGATCAAGTTCACGACGGCCCTGCCGATCCCGACCTAGCCGCGCCCGTCGATCCAGGTCCTGACGACGTTGCGCTGGTCGTCGAGCAGCACGAGGTCGGCGGCCATGCCGGGGGCGATGGTGCCGCGCTGGGCGGCGAGGCCCAGGAAGGCGGCGGGGGCGGCCGAGGCGATCATGACGGCCTCGTCCAGCGACAGGCCCAGCATGTCGACGGCGTTGCGGACGGCGCCGATCATGTCGAGGTCCGAGCCGGCCAGGGTGCCGCCGGGGCCCACGCAGACGCCGTCCTGCACGGTGATGGCCTGGCCTTGCAGGACAAAGCGCTTGTCGCTCATGCCGACGGTGGGCATGGCGTCGGTGACCAGCATGAAGCGGTCGAGCGGGCGGGTGCGCAGGGCGATCCTCAGCGTGGCCGGGTCGACATGGCGGCCGTCGACGATGATCCCGCACCAGGCCTCTTGGTTTTCCAGGGCCGCGCCGACGGTTCCGGGCGCGCGGCTGGTCAGCGGCGACATGGCGTTGAAGAGGTGGGTGAAGCCGGTCAGGCCGGCCTCGAGCGCGGCCTTGACCGTCTCGTAAGCTGCGTTGGTGTGGCCGGCGGCCACCACCACCCCGGCGTCGGCCAGGCGGCGCACCATGTCGGGGGTGGTCGTCTCGGGGGCCAGGGTGACCAGGGTCCTGCCGCGTTTCAGCGAGGAGAGCAGCCTGATCGCCGCCTCGTCGAGGACGCGGAACTTGTCGGCGTCGTGGATGCCCTTGCGCTGGGCGTTGAGGAACGGCCCCTCGATATGCACGCCCAGCACGCCG
>NZ_QDKO01000020.1 GCF_003094615.1 Caulobacter radicis
GGGCCGGGGTTGGGGGTGGCTGCGGCGGTCAGGCTTGAAAGGACGTACGGGCTGAACGCGCGGCGTCACCCCCATCCCAACCCTTCCCCCATCGAGGGGGAAGGGCTTTAGGGAGCGGAAAGGCGATGGAAACCGGCACACACCTCGGAAGCTGAAAACGTCCCCCCTCCGGCCCTTCGGGCCGCCTCCCCCAGAGGGGGAGGGTCTTCAAAGCGAGCCGAACAATCGCGCCTGCAGCGCATCGCGCATGGCGCCGAACAGCGCCTCGCGGTCGGCGGGGGCGGCGAAGCGGAGTTTGCCGATCAGGCCGCCCATCAGGGTGGACCAGACCATGGCGTCCAGGCCGTCGGCGTCGTTGACGCCCTGGCGGCGCAGCATGCGCATCGAGGTGGCGCCGCGGGTGGCGCGGACGGCGGCGGCGAGCGGCTGTAGGGCCGGCTCGCGGGCGGCGGCCAGTTGCAGGGCGCCCAGCGCCCGCACCCGGGCCGAAAAGCCGCCGGTCGGGGCCATGACGGTGGCCACGCCCGTGTCGTCGGACGAAGCCAGGACCTCGGCCCGCACCTGGCGGTGAAGCTCGACCATCGCCGCCTCGACGAGGTCGGCCTTGGTGCGGAAGAAGTAGGTGGTCGCCGCCAGCGACACCCCGGCCCGGGCCGCGACGTCGCGCTGGGTCAGGCGGGAGACGCCCCGATCGGCGATGCCGGCGATGGCCGCCTCGACGATGCGGCGGGCGGTCTCGTTGGCGTGCTCGCGCTCGGGCAGGACCTCGTCGGGCGCGGGGCCGGGCGGGACGGGCTCGATGGCCCCCTTGCCCAGCCGCGCGCCAAGGCGCCGGAAGGCCGGGACCAGCCACAGGAGGCGCTCGCCGGCGTCGGGCTCGACATGCAGCAGGGTGCAGAGGCCGACCGCGAGGCCGCCCCAGCCGTCGGCCTCGATCTCGGACGCGCCGAGAACCAGCGCCGTCTCGCGCCAGAAGGCGAACTCGGCCTCGCCGCCCTGCCCGGCCGCGGCTTGCAGCTCGAGATCACCGCCGACCTCGGCCTCGATCTCGAACTCGCCCAGCAGCACGAAGCCCAGGCGACCAGCCTCCAGCCGTTCGGCGACCAGCAGGGTCATGCGGTCGGCGAGGCTGTTCCAACGCGGGCCGCGCGAAAGGCCCGCGGCCAGCGCCTCTCGCCGCGCCGCGGCCTCTTCGAGGGCCAGGGCCTGGATCCGCCGCAGGAAGCCGGCGCGATCGCCAAAATGGTAGTTCACGGCCGAGGCCGCCGCGCCGGCGCGGGCCGCGGCGGTGCGCGCGCTGACGGCTCCCAGCCCCTCTTCCAGGGCGATGCGGTAGCCCGCCTCGACCAGTTGGGCGGCGGAATCCAAGTCTGCGACGGCCATGCCCGTGTGTGGCTGGACAGCCGTTCAAATGCAAGTCTGGACAAGCGTTCAAGTTGCGCACCACCTGGAGCGAGAGCGAGATGGAACGCCACACATATTGTGCAATAAATTCAGTCATATATTGCACAATACATCAATCCGTCGCCTAAATTTCACGACAGTTTCACACGGTACAATCGTTCAAATTGCTATCCGCCCCTCGTCTTCATCGAGGGGAAGCCATCATGACCCGCGCCCGCCGGAGCGCCGCCAAGGCCCTGCTGCTCACCACCGCCGCGCTCGCCTTGCCGATCGCCGCCCATGCCGCCGACGCGGCCCAGCCCGCCGCGATCGCGGCCACCGCCACGGCCACCGGCCGGGTGGTCGGCACGGACGGGGCCTATCTGGTCGCCGCCGAGGTGTCGGCCCCGAAGCTGGGCCTGCGCACCACCACCGACCGCGAGGGCCGCTTCAGCCTGGCCCTGCCGGCCGGCGCGCAGACCCTGCTGGTGCGCTATCCGGGCCTGCCCGACCGCTCGGTCGAGGCCGGCGCCGGCGCCGGCGCCGCGCCGATCACCGTCAGCTACGCCGACGCCCAGGAGATGGAGGCGCTGGTGGTGACCGCCGGCCCGATCCTGGGCTCGCAGGCCGCCGCGATCGCCCAGCAGCGGGCCGCCGACAACATCATGAGCGTGGTCGCCGCCGACGCCATCGGCCGCTTCCCCGACCAGTCGGCCGCCGCCGCCCTGTCGCGCATTCCCGGCGCGGCCATCGAGCGCGACCAGGGCCAGGAGCGCTATGTCCAGCTGCGCGGCGCGCCCGAGCGCTGGACCGTGGTGTCGATCGACGGGATGAACGTGCTGGGCGCAGAGGAGCGGGTGTTCCGCTTCGACTCCGTGCCCGCCGTGGTCATCCAGTCGATGGAGGTCAACAAGACCCTGACGCCGGAACAGCCGGCCGAGGCCCTGGCCGGCCGCATCAACATCGTCACCGCCTCGCCGTTCGACCGCCGCGGCTTCCACGTCTCGGGCGACCTCGGCTACGGCGAGATGGCGCTGGGCGACGGCCCGCAGCGCCAGGGCTCGATCCGGGGCTCGTGGTCGAACGACAAGTTCGGCGTCGTGGCCGCGCTGGCCCACTACCGCCGCAACCAGACCACCGACAACCGCGAGATCACCTGGAACCGCGACGGCGACCTGAACACCGTCGACGACTTCTCCTTCCGCTCCTACCGCCTGGAGCGCGAGAACAACGCCGCCCAGCTGGGCCTGGAATACCGCCCCGACGGCGGCGGCCGGATCTTCTTCAACAGCCTCTATTCGGAGTTCATCGACCGCGAGCAGCGCAACCAGTACGACTTCCAGCTGTCGCGCGCCCGCACCCAGACGGCGGCCAATCGCGGCCCCGACAGCGGTTTCGTCGACGGCGCGGCCTATACCGGCAGCTGGCAGTACGGCCGCTACTACAGCGACACCTTCGCCAACACCCTGGGCGGCGACCACGAGTGGGCCGACACCTCGATCAAGTGGCGGCTGAACTACACCCACACCGACGCGGGCGCCTACCTGCCGCTGATCCAGCAGAACTTCGGCCGCCTGTCGCTGGTCTACAGCGGCGCGACCTCGGGCATTCCGGACCTGGACCTCTACACGACCAGCGGCTCGGGCACGACCTATACGCGGGGCTCGGCGCTGGCGAACCTGCCGCAGACCGGCTCGCAGGCCGACGTGCTGATCCCGATCGTCTACAGCACCGACACCGACGCCTGGACGGGTCAGGTTGACGTGGCCCGCGACTGGACCTCGCTGGGCGCCGAGGCCACCTTCAAGGCCGGCGTGAAGTACGACATGCGCAAGGCGACCGGGAACACCTTCTCGGGCGTGCCGGGCGCGACGCCCATCCTGCAGAGCCTGGCGGCCCAGACCGGCGGGACCTGGAGCGTCACCCCGCGCATCACGGGCGCCCAGTGGACCAGCGACTTCGCGCGCGGCTGGGGCGTCAACTACGTCGACAACATCGGCCTGCGCCAGGACCTGGACACCCTGCTGGCCAAGGCCACGAGCGCCGGGCTCTACAACGCCGCGGCCGCCGTGCAGCCGCAGGACCGCTTCGCCGTCGACGAGAACATCCTGTCGGCCTACGCCCAGAACAAGTGGACCCTGGGCAAGTGGGAGGTGCTGGCCGGCCTGCGCGTCGAGAGCGTCGACCTGGAAAGCCGCGGCGTGGTGGCCAGCGGGTCGAGCCTGACGCCGCTGACGGCCAAGCAGAGCTATACCGACCTGTTCCCCAGCGTTCACGTCAACTACGAGGTCACCGACGACATCCAGGCCCGCTTCGCGCTCATCAGCGGCGTGGCCCGCCCCTCGTTCGGCGAGATCCGCACCAGCGTGTCCGTCAACGACGCCAGCGAGACGGTCAGCGGCGGCAATCCGGACCTGAAGCCCGAACGCGCCTTCGGCTTCGACACGGCGCTGGAATGGTACCTGCCGGGGGCCGGCCTGCTGTCGGCCTCGGCCTTCTATCGCCGGATCGACGACGTGCTCTACGACAGCGTCGCCACCATCCGCGACGACCGCTACGACGTCGGGACGCTGGACCGCACGGGCTATACCTACTCGACCACGCTGAACGGTTCGGACGGCAAGATGGCCGGCATCGAGCTGGCCTACATGCAGCAGTGGCGGTTCCTGCCGGGCCCGCTGAGCGGCTTCGGCTTCCAGGGCAACGTCACCTTCCTGGACGGCGAGTTCAAGACGCCCGAGGGCGTCAAGAGCGCCTTCCCGGGCCTGTCGGACACCCTCGTCAACGCCTCGATCTTCTACGAGAAGTACGGGCTGTCGGCGCGCCTTTCGTACCAGTGGCGCAACGACTGGCTGGACGAGCCGAGCGCCGACGCCACCGACCAGACCTACTGGGCGGCCACCGAGCAGGTGGACCTGTCGCTGCGCTACCAGGTGCGCGACGGCGTCACTGTCTACTTCGACGCCAGCAACCTCACCGACGAAACGGGCATGCGCTACCAGGGCCACGCCAACCGCCCGATCGAAGCCGAGGGCGTGGGCCGCCGGTTCATGGGCGGCGTGCGGTTCAACTTCTAAAGCCAGGACATAGAAACATGCTGATCCGCAACCTGCTGACGGCCGCCTGCGCGGCGGCCGTCCTCGCCGCCCCCGCCGTCCAGGCCCGCACCGCCGCCGCCACCGTGACCGAGGCTTCGGTCGTGCTGAAGGACGGCGCCTACCAGGTGGCCTGGAAGACCAGCCGCCCCGGCGCGCCGGTCGACCTCTATGTCGCCGCCTCGCCCGACGCCCCGCTGAAGGCCATGCGCAAGCTGGCCGACAACGACAAGGACGGCGCCGCCAGCGTCACGGCCGCGGAGGCCGGCGCCGCCCGCCCCTACTTCTACGTCGTCGCCGATGGCGAGAAGACCGGCCTGCGCACCGCCACCCGCGTGGTGCCGCTGCAGGGCGCGGCCAACTTCCGCGACCTCGGCGGCTATTCGGCCGCGAACGGCAAGCACGTGCGCTGGGGCCAGGTGTTCCGCTCCAACGGCCTGTCGACCTTGACCGACGCCGACTACAAGACCGTCGGCGACCTGGACGTGCGGCTGGTCTGCGACCTGCGCACCGACCAGGAGCGCAAGACCCAGCCCACCGTCTGGCGCGGCGGCAAGGCCGTGCCGGTGTTCCTGAACTCGCCCAAGGCGGGCCTGGACATGGACATGCGGGCGCTGTTCGGCGCCGGCCCGCCCAGCGCCGAGGCCGTCCGCGCCAACTTCATCGGCTTCTACAAGCTGATGCCGGAAGCCTATGCGGGCGAATACAAGGCGATGTTCGAGAAGCTGCTGGCCGGCGACGCGCCGATGCTGGTGCACTGCTCGGCGGGCAAGGACCGCACGGGCGTGGCCTCGGCCCTGATCCTGACCGCGCTGGGCGTGCCCCGCGCCCAGGTCACCGCCGACTACGCCATGAGCGAGACCCTGCTCGACACCGAAAGCGCCCGCCGGGCCATGGCGGCCGGCGCCAAGTCGGACGATCCGAACGCGGCGATGTTCGCCAAGCTGCCGCCGGAGATCACCCGGGTGCTGATGCGCACCGAGCCGGCCTATGTTGAAGCCGCTCTCGACGCGGTGACGGCGAAGTACGGCTCGGTCGAAGCCTATCTCGACAAGGTGCTGGGCGTCGACGCCAAGGACCTGGCCAGCTTGCGGGCCCGCTACCTCGAATAGGCAAATCCATATTGTGGGATTGATGCTCACAAAATGAATGGATAATCCTCCAGATCGCTCTATGGTCTGACCAATTCGACCAGGCTGCCTGACAGCTTCGCGATCTGGAGGAAACCATGCGGCTGACGTCGCTGCTGGCCGGCCTGGCGGCCGCCGTCTTGGCCACAAGCGCTTGGGCGCAGGACGCCTGGGTCAGCGAAAAGCGCTCGCCGGGCGCGTTCCCGATCGCCGGGTCCGAAATCCTCTATTCCGAAGACGACTTCCCCGTCGTCGGCCTGGCCGCCCGGGACCTGCGCGACGACCTGGGCGCGGTGATCGGCAAGACCCCTTCCCTCTCCACCGGCAAGCCGAGCGGCAAGACCGCGATCATCGTCGGGACGCTGGGCAGGAACCCGCTGATCGACGGCCTGGCGCGCGACGGCAAGCTGAAGGTCGGGGATCTTGCCGGCGCCTGGGAAAGCTTCGTCATCGCCGTGGTCGACAAGCCGGCGCCGGGCCTGGACCGCGCCCTGGTGATCGCCGGCAGCGACCGGCGGGGCGCGGCCTTCGGCGCCTATGAGCTGAGCCGCGCGGCCGGGGTCTCGCCCTGGACCTGGTGGGCCGACGTGAAACCCCAGCGAAAGAAGGCGCTGTACGTCGCCGCCGATGCGCGCCGGTTCGGCCCGCCGTCGGTGAAGTATCGCGGGATCTTCATCAACGACGAGGACTGGGGGCTACAGCCCTGGGCGGCCAGGACCTTCGATCCAGCCTATGGCGACATCGGGCCCAAGACCTACGAGAAGGTGTTCCAGCTCCTGCTGCGGCTGAAGGCCAACACCCTGTGGCCGGCGATGCACGAGGTGACCAGGCCCTTCAACGCCGACCCGGCCAACGCGGCCCTGGCCGACCGCTGGGGGATCGTCATGGGCTCGTCCCACGCCGAACCGATGCTGCGCAACAATGTCGGCGAGTGGAAGGCCGGCGCGGAGGCCTTCAACTACGCGGCCAATCCGGGCGGGGTGCTCGACTACTGGCGCGAGCGGACCAAGGCCAACGGCCGCTACGAGAACGTCTACACCCTGGGCATGCGGGGCATCCACGACTCCGGCATGGTCGGCGGCGGCGATATCGACGGCCAGCGGGCGCTGCTGGAGAAGATCATCACCGACCAGCGCGGGCTGATCGGCCAGTATGTCGACCCCAAGGTCGAGACCGTCCCGCAGGTGTTCACCGCCTACAAGGAGGTGCTGGACATCTATCGCTCTGGGCTGAAGGTTCCCGGCGACGTCACCCTGGTCTGGCCGGACGACAATTTCGGCTACATCCGCCAGCTGCCGAACGCCGACGAGCGCAAGCGGCCGGGCGGATCGGGCGTCTATTATCACCTGTCCTATCTGGGCGCGCCGCTGTCGCAACTGTGGCTGTCGACCGTGCCGCCGGCCCTGGTGATCGAGGAGATGGGCCGGGCCTGGGACCTGGACGCCCGGCAGCTGTGGGTGGTCAATGTCGGCGACATCAAGCCGGCCGAGCTGGGGACCCAGCTGTTCCTCGACATGGCCTGGGACGTCGAGCGCGTGCGGGGGCTGGGCGCCCACGGCTATGAGCAGGCCTTCGCCCGCGAGACCTTCGGACCCAAGCAGGCCAAGGCGATCGCGCAGATCCTGGCCGATCACCACCAGCTGAACTTCGAGCGCAAGCCCGAGCACCTGCAATGGTTCTGGGGCAAGGGCTCGACGCCGCGCTCCAGCCCGCTGTCGGTGGAAGAGGCCGATGCGCGGCTGGCGCGGTTCGACGCCCTGGTCTCCAAGCTGGACGCCGAGGCCGCCAAGATCCCCGCCGAGCAGCGCGACGCCTGGTTCGAGCTGGTGGACTATCCGGTGCGGGCCGCGGCCCTGGCCAACCACCGGTTCTTCGACGCCGAGGCCTTCGACCGGCTGATCGGCGAGCGGCCGGACGAGGCCCGCGCCCGCGCCGCCAAGGCCCGGGCGGCGGACGCGCAGATCAACGCCCTCACCCGCCGGTTCAACGACGAGATCGCCGGCGGCAAGTGGCGCGGGATCATGTCGGTGGAGCCCGCCGACGGCTCGTGGACCTCGTTCCGCCAGCGGCCGTTCGCGGCTCCGGCGGCGGATGCGACGTCGCCGCGCCTGGCGCCGGCCCCGGTCGAGGACCAGGGCCTGATCGTGGTCGAGGCCGAGACGGCCGGCGGCAAGGGCTGGCGGCGGATCGACGGCCTGGGGCGCGGCGGGGCGTCGATGGCGGCCGGCGACGTGCGCGAGGCCTCCACCGACGGCGCGGTGCTGGACTATGCGATGAAGCTGCCGGCCGGGGCCTGGGCTCTGGACCTCGACCTGCTGCCGACCTTCCCGCTGAACGGCCAGACGGCGCTGCGGCTGGCGGTCAGCGCCGACGGCGGCGCGCCGGTGAGCGTGGCCGCGCCGCGCAAGGTCGGCGACAAGGCCTGGGCGCAGGGCGTGACCGACGGCCGCCTGCGGGTGGGCTCGGGCCTGACGCTGTGCGGCGGCGAGCGGAGCGTGCGGGTGACGGCGGTGGATCCGGGAGTGGTGCTGGACGCGCTGGTGCTGACGCCCGCGGGGGCGTGCCAATAATGATCCTTCTCCCATAGGGAGAAGGTGGCCTGCGGAGCAGGTCGGATGAGGGGTTAGGGACGGTTGACGGCGTGCCGGCACGCCGGTTGACGTCGTAGCCCCTCACCCTCCCACGCTTCGCGCGGGCCCCTCCCTCTCCCCATGGGAGAGGGATCAGAACGCGGCCTCGAAGGCCTCCAACTCGCGCTCCAGGCGCCACTGCATGGCCGCCTTCAGGTTCTTGTTCAGGAACACGTCGCAGGCCGCACCGGGCTTGGCGCATTCGGTCGCGCCGCGCAGGCTCCTGCCCGGCAGGAAGGCGTATTCCAGGCTGTCCCTCGCCATGGCCTTGAGGTCGGCATAGCGCAGGCCGTGCTCGGTGGCGGCCCGGACGTATTCGTTGGTCAGGTCGATGCGCGAGACGCCCTCGTCGTCGGTGGACAGCACCACCGGAACGCCGGCCTGGCGGTAGAGCGACAGCGGGTGGTCGGCGCCCTTGACGCCCAGGATGACGTCGTTGCTGGTCAGGTTGATCTCGACGGCGACCTTGTCGCGGGCCATCTGCTTGAGAAGGCCCGGCGCGTCGTGCTCGTAGGCGATGTCGACGCCGTGGCCGATGCGCTTGGCGCCGGCCACCATGACGGCCTGGTTGATGTGGAAGGTCAGGTCGCGCGGCGGCGTGAGGCCCAGGGAGAGCTCGCCGGCGTGCAGGGCCATCGGGACCTTGGGATAGCGGCCCGACAGGTACTTCAGCATCCTCATGTGCAGGGCGTAGTCGCCGAGCGAGACCGGGTGGTCCTCGGGATTGACGATATTGACCCCGACGAAGCGCGGGTCGGCGTCGACCAGGGCGAAGGCGGCGGCCATCTGGGCGAAGACGAAGCCGGCCGGCTGGGCGCGCTCGACGAAGGGCTGGAAGCGCACCTCGACCGCGCAGGGACCAGCGGTTCCGCTGTTCTGCGCGCAGTCCAGGCGCTTGTCGGCCTCGGCGAGCGCGGCGTCCATCTCCTTGCGCGAGGCCTCGACCATGGCCGGCAGGCCGGAGGCGAAGGCGGCGTAGGTCCTGGCGAAGTCGCCGGTCCAGCGGCCGGCCTCGCGCTCGGCGAAGGCGCGCATGGCGTTCGGGTTGGCCGAGCTCTCGACATAGGAGACGCGGTCCTGGGCGGCGTATTCGCGGGTGACGGCGACCATCGGCCCGATGTTGGGCACGGCGGCGGCGGCGAAGCGCTCGAAGGTCGAGAAGAACTGGTCGTGGCCCGAGGCGGCGGCATGGTCGGCGCCGCGGTCGTAGTTGCGCACCGACAGGCTGTCGATCACCCGGTTGTAGAGGGCGGGGTCGCGACGGGCGAGGCCGGCGGCGGGCACGCTCGCCTTGCCATCACAGGGCGCGGCTGTGATCGCCGGCGGCGTCGCGGTGGAGATGCAGAGACCGCCCTCGCCCGCCCAGGCGATGAAATCCTCGGCATAGGGCGCGCCCCACAGGTGATTGTGCAGGTCGCCGCCCTTGGGCATGGCCTGGAGGAAGAGCCGCAGCCTGGCCTTGTCGCCGGCGGCGGCGTCGAAGGCGGCCGATGCGCGCGCCTCGGCGTCCGAAGAGGCGGCCTGGGCGGGCGAGAGCGTCAACAGCCCGGCCGCCATGATCAGTCCGCTGGTCAGAAACCACTTTCGCGCGCGCATCGTCCGCCCCCAGATCCTTTCCGCCTACCCACGATGATTTGCGGCGTTTGGCAAATCGCGAGCGGCGAAAAGGATCGGAAGGCGGCCCCCCCTGGATCAGGCTTCCAGCACGGGGAAGCGCTGGGCCGCCTTGGCGCTGGTCGTCGAGCCCTCGGTGGAGCCCTCGGCCAGAGCGGCGACGCCCACGCCCAGCAGCCAGCCGGTCAGCAGCAGGCCAAGGCCGCTGTTGAAGGCCTCCAGCGCCTCGCGCACCGGTTCCATGCCCGGCTTGGTCAGGTCGAAGTCGGCCTGGCCGACGGCGCCGCCGGTGATGCTGCTGGTCCAGCCCGAAGAGGCCGCGTCGTTCTCGTGGATGACCAAGCCGTCGTCATGGGCCGCGTCGAGGGCGTAGCCGCTGCTGCCGAGGGTGACCGAGAAGTCGCCCTTGGTCTGCTCGCTGACCCCGTCGATGACGATGGCCTGGTCGCCTTTCGTGACCACCACCTGCTCGGCGTAGGTCATGTTGTTCCACTTCGAGGTCTCGGTGTTGATCGTGATCTTCGTGCCGTTCTCGAGCTGGAAGGTCGTGGTCCCCCAGAAATCGCCGATGTGCTCGCCGTTGTAGCTGACGTGCGGGTCGCCCCAGACGCGGGTGGCGTTGCCGTCGGCGTCGCGGACGATGATCTCGGAATTGGCCTCGTTGATCGACAGGGTGTAGCCGTCGCCGATGTCGATCTCGGCCTTGCCCTCGCCGGGCATGCTGGCGGTGAACGGCTGCTGGGCGGGGGCGGGCTGGAACAGCCCGGCGACCATCGCGCCCAGGGTGAACTGCATGGCGCCGAAGGCCTTCAGCGATTGGCCCAGGCCCGCGCCCACGCCGGTGAGGATCGCCGCGTTGAGCGCCGTGTTCAAGGCGCCGTTGATGGTGGTCATCGCTCCTACCCCTGCTCGATCGGACAGCCGCCGGTTGCGGCCTGCGACGAAAGGTGGCGCCAAGCGGGGCGGTCCAGATAGCTGGGGCGTATCCCATCAGGGAAAACCCTAGGTCGGCGATCCGAAAGGAACCTCCCCCTCTCGCGCAGCGATCGGTGGGGGGAGTCAGTACGAAATCAGCCAGCGCCTCGACAGCTGAAAACGTCCCCCACCGGCCTTCGGCCGCCTCCCCCGGAGGGGGAGGTTCCCTTTCGCCTACCCCTTCCCGTCCAGCCCCCGCAGCACCTGCAGGATCACCGTCGGCCGGGCGCCGATCTCGTTGAGCAGCAGTTGGACGAGGCCCGTCAGCATGGCCAGGACCACGGCCGTGGCGATCCACGACTTGATGGCCAGGCCCAGGGAGAAGACGTTCAGCTGCGGGGCGTAGCGGTTGATCAGGCCAAGGCCGCCGTCGACGAGGTAGAGCACGATCAGGGCCGGGGTCGCCAGCATCACCGCCATCACCATCAGCCGCGAGAACTCGCCCTCGAACAGCGACAGGCTGCGTAGGGACAGCACCGGGGTCAGGCTGCCGATCGGCCACACCGCGTAGCTGTCGAGGATCACCCCGACCATCAGCAGCAGGCCGCCCGAGAACATGAAGACGAAGTTGGCCAGGCGGCTGAGGAACTCGCCGGTCAGCGAGGTCTGGTGGCCGCTCAAGGGGTCGACGACCTGGGCGATGGTGGCGCCGACCTTGGCGTCGATGATCTGGCCGGCCGCCTCGAGCGCCCACAGCATGGTCCCGAAGAAGAAGCCGATGACCAGGCCCACCAAGGCCTCCTTGGCGAAGATCATGATCCACTGGACCGTCGGCAGCTCCATCTGGGCCAGCTGGGGTTGCAGCGTGATGACGATGATCCCGAAGGCCAGGAAGATCGAGTTGCGCACCAGGGCCGGCACGGTTTCGGGCGACAAGAGCGGCAGCAGCATGAAGGCGGCCGCCACCCGGGTCGCGCCGACGGCCAGGATCAGGGTGTTCTCGAAGATCGCCCCGAGCCAGTCGGGCGCTCCGGTCATGCGCCCCCCGTCATCTGCGGACCATGGCCGGGAACTCGGTGAACACCCGGTCGCCGAAGCGATAGAGCGTGCCGCCCAGCAGGCTGGCGGTGACGAAGATCGTCAGCACGATGGCGAAGAACTTGGCCGCGTACTGCAGGGTCTGCTCCTGCAGTTGGGTGGCCGACTGGATGACCGCCACGAAGAGGCCCACCAGCGAGGCGGCGACGATCGGCGGGGCCGACAGGATCAGCACCAGCCACAGGGCCTGGTTGACGAGTTCGATGGCCTGGGCGTTCAGCATGGCGCGGCCCTCACGTGTAGGACAGCACGAGGCCGTGCGAGAGCTTCACCCAGCCGTCGATCAGCACGAACAGCAAAAGCTTGAACGGCAGCGACACCGTCGTCGGCGACAGCATCATCATCCCCATGGCCAGCAGGATGTTGGAGACCACGAGGTCGATGATCAGGAACGGCAGGAAGATCAGGAAGCCGATCTGGAAGGCCGCGGCCAGCTCCGACACCGTGAAGGCCGGGACGACGACGATGAAGTCGCGCTGGGTCAGGGCGCGGGCCTTTTCCGGGCCGTTGATGCGCTGGGCGGTCTTCAGGAAGAAGGCGCGCTCGCGCGGGGTCGAGTGCTTGATCAGGAACTCGCGCAGCGGCTCCTTGGCCTTGTCGGCGTAGGTGAACAGGGCCTGGGTGTCGCTGCTGACGGCGGCGATCGGCTTCACGTCCTGGTTGGCGGCGGCTATCTGCTGGCCGACCGGATACATGACGTAGAGGGTCAGGATCAGGGCCAGGCCGTTGAGCACGATGTTCGGCGGCACCTGCTGCAGGCCCAGCGCATTGCGCAGCAGGCTGAGCGTGACGACGATCTTGGTGAACGAGGTGACCATCACCGCCACGAACGGCGCCAGCGCCAGCAGGATGACGGTGATGAGGGCCGAGCCCGGCGAGAATTGCGTCAGGTCCATCGGGGCTCAGCCTTCGCCGCCTATGGTTTCCACCAGCACGCCCCAGGCCTCGCCCACGGGCACCAGGCGCCCCCGGGCGATGGCGCGGTCGCCAGCCAGCAGCACGGCGGGGGCGTCCTCGCGCGGGCCGGCCAGCACGACGGTGGAGCCGGGGCGCAGGCCGGCCAGCTCCGACAGCGGCAGGCTGGCCTCGCCCAGCAGCACCTTCAGCGGCACGGGCAGATCGGCGGGGGCGACCGGGGCGGCGCCGGTTTCGGTATTTGGAGCCGCGTCCTCGGTGGGGGCGACGGCGATGTCGAGCGGCGGAGCCATGGCGCTCTCCTCGATGGCGTTGAGCGTGAAGCGGCGGTGGGAAAGCTCGAACCGCCCGACGAGGCGACGGTCGAACAGGGTGAGGCTGGCCAGGCCCGGGCGCGACGCCGACAGCGGGGTCAGCACGATGTCGCCCGGCCGCAGGGCGGCGGCGGTCTGGGCCGGCAGCTCGGGTCCGTCGAGCACCAAGGGCCCGGCGGCGGGCACGGCCAGGTGCGCGCCAAGGGCCCAGGGGTCGAAGATCGGCTGCGGCCAGGCGCGGGCGGCCTCGGCGTCGACGGCCAGGACCAGCCGGGCGAAGGGCGCGCCGTCCTGGGTCTCGACGGCGATCGACAGGGCCAGCAGGCCGTCGGGCGCCTGCGCCTCGACGCCCAGCGGCGACAGGCTTTCGGTGGTGGCGGCCTCGATGGCCGCCAGGACCGGCTCGACCCGGTCGAGGGCGACCAGCAGCTCGGCGTCGTCGGCCGGGACGAAGGCGGCGCCGGACAGTTCGCGGATCGCCAGGCGCAGGCTCGGCTCGTCTTCGCCGAACAGGATCCACGGGCCGGCGCCGACCTCGGCGTCGAGGGCGACGCGGGTGACGAGGCCCGGCGCGCGCAGGGCGGCCAGCACGGCCAGGGCGTGGTTGCGGGCGACGAGGCCCGCGAGGTCGGCGGCGGACGATGCGCCCTCCCCCGTCCCAAGATCGAGAGAGGCGGTCATGCGTCGTCGTCCACGGTTGCGGTGACGGCCATGCGCACCAGCCGGGTCAGGCTGGTCGCCTCCATCTTGGTCATGATCCGCGAGCGGTGCAGCTCGATGGTCTTGGGGCTGATGCCCAGGTCGTAGGCGATGACCTTGTTGACCTTGCCGGCCACGACCAGGGCCATGACCTCGCGCTCGCGCTCGGTGAGGCCGGCGACGCGGCGGGTATAGGCCTGCTGGCCGGGCGTCTGGACCGGACGGACCTGGGCGAAGGCCCGCTCCAGGGCCGCCTCGAGCGCGGCTTCCTGGAAGGGCTTTTCCAGGAAGGTGACGGCGCCCTTCTGCATGGCCTCGACCGCCAGGGGCACGTCGCCGTGGCCGGTCATGAAGATCACCGGCCGCTCGCAGCCCCGGGCCTTCAGCGCGTCGAGCAGTTCCAGCCCCGACATGTCGGGCATGCGCACGTCCAGCAGCAGGCAGGCGTCGGCCGGCGGGTCGCCGGCGTCGAGGAAGGCCCGCGCGCCGTCGAAGGTCGAGACGGCGTAGCCCAGGCTTTCCAGCCACCAGGCGGCGGACTGGCGGAACTCGCCGTGGTCGTCGACCAGGCAGACCGCCCCCAGGGCGCTGGGCTCGGGTGTCGGAATAGAGGGGGTGGTCATGGCTCCTCCTGGCGCGCCGCGGGCAGCGCGATGTGGAATACGGTCCCCCCCTCGGGATCCGGGGCGTGCCAGAGACGCCCGCGATGCAGTTCGACGATGGATCGGCAGATCCCCAGGCCCACGCCCATGCCGCCGGGCTTGGTCGAGAAGAACGGCGAGAACATCTTGCCCTCCGCCCCCGCCTCGACGCCCGGGCCGCTGTCGGCGACGGTCAGCTCGACCATGCGATCGCTGCCCTCCATGGGCGCGGCGGCGATGGTCAGGCGACGGGGACCCGGCCGGCCGCGCATGGCGTCCAGGCCGTTGCGGGCGAGGTTGACCAGCACCTGCTGGATCATCACCGCGTCGCCCAGCACCGGCGGCAGGGCGGCGAACCGGGCGCGGGCCACGACCTTGTCGCGGGCGATCTCCCAGTCGAGCAGGTCGAGCGTGGCGCGCACCAGGCGGGGCAGGTCCAGCGGCTCGACCTGGGGCTGGCGCTGCTCGACGAAGGAGCGCATGCGCTGAATGACGCCCGAGGCGTAGAGGGCCTGCTCGGCGGCGCGGTCCAGGGCCTCGACGCCCTCCTCCTTCGACAGCGCCCCGCGCGACAGCCGGGCCTTGAGCCCCCGCGCGATATTGGCGATCGAGCCGATCGGCTGGTTCAGTTCATGGGCGATCATGGTCGCCATCTCGCCGACGGACATGACGCGCGAGGTCAGCAGCAGGCGTTCACGGTCGGCCAGGCGGCGACCTTCCGCCTCCTGGCGCTCGGCGGCGCTGGACAGGATCAGGCAGATGCGGCCGTCGCCTTGCGCGGCCCGGGCCTCGAAGGCCTGGCCGTCGAGATCCAGCGGAATGAGGCCGCCCTCCCCGCGCCGCGCGGCCTCGACCGCCGACAGCAGGCCGCCGGTCGGAACCTCCCCGGGCCGCAACCCGGGGGTCAGCCGCGCGAAGGCCGGCGAGCGCCAGGCCAGGCGCAGCGCGGCGGCGTCCTCGAAGGCGGCGACGGCCAGCCCCAGGACGTCCAGCGCCTCGGCCTCGGGCGATTGCGACAGGAGCGCCGCCAGGCCCATCATGCGACACACTGGCCAGCTAGGGAAAACCCGACTGGCGGGCGCGCGTTGTCTTTCGTATCGAGAGACTGAAGGAGTTCGCCATGTCCGCCAGCCGTATCGACGCCCCGTCCGTCTCCGGCGTCTGGAGCCACGGCCTTTCCGGGATCAGCCCGGCGGGCGAGCCCTCGCGCGCCCAGGCCTTCGGCGACTTCTCCGGCTTCTCGCGCCATGACGGCCGCATCGGTCTTTCCGGCGCCGCGCGCGACCTGGACGATACGGCCCGCGCCGTGGCCGATCGCCTGACCGACACCCGCGACAACGGCTTCATCTAAGGCTAGCGTCGCGGCGTGAACGCCGACCGCATCCTCAAATCCGAGCCCGACTGGTTCGGCGCCGCCCAAGCGCTGGTCGAGGGACTGCAGGGCCAGCCGACGCTGGACCGCCGCGTCGACGTGCTGGAGCGCGTCTGCATCGACCTGGGCGATGCGCTGTATCCCGGTTTCGCCAAGCTGCTGGCGGCCGTTGCCCATTTCGGCGAGCCGGAGGTCAAGGCGCTGGTCGCCGATGCCCTGGCCCAGGCCCTGCTGACCGCCCGCCTGCCCGCCGCGCGGGTGCCGGCCTGGGGCGCGGGCGGCTTTGCGGGCCTGGCCGGCGGCGGCCCGTTGCTCAGCAACAGCCGCAAGGTCGGGCCGCTGGAGTTCCTGTGCGTGTGGCTGGTGCGCGACATCGCCGACGCGCCGCTGGACGCCGAGGCCTTCGAGACGGCGGCGACCTACCTGGTGGACCTGGTCGGCGCCTCGCCCAAGGCGACGGCTCTTTATGTCGACAAGCTGCGCGCCGACGCGGCCGACCCGACCGAGGGCCTGCACAACGCCCAGAGCCGCCGGCTGATAGAGGTGCTGGCCGAGCGCTGGGCCGCCGGCGATCCCCCGGCCGAGGTCGCCCGCGCCGTGGCCCGCGCGGCGGAAGCCGATCGGGGCGTGGGACGGTTCGGACTGCCGCTGCGGTGAGAGCGAACGCTCCGGCTCGGAGCCACTCCCCATAGATCCCGTCATTCCCGCCCTTGTGGCGGGAACCCCTCTATCGGCCGCAGGTGCGGATGGGGCGGCGTGCTGAGCACGCCGCTTGCAACGCCCGTGCAAGCGGAACCAGGGGTTCCCGCCACAAGGGCGGGAATGACGGGCGTGATTGGAGTGATGGGGAGAGGCGCGCAAGCTCAACGCACCCTCCGGATCAGGCTTTCCGGATCCAGCCCGTCGTCGGCCTCGACGAAGAGGTCCGCCAGCGCCAGGCCGCGCACTTCGAGCCGCTTGCGCAGGGCCTCCAGCGCCTTGGTCAGTTCGGGCGTGGCCTCCGGGCGGGCGGCCAGGGTCAAGGACAGCGAGCCGTCGGGGGCGCGCGACAGGCCAAGGCCGGTCAGCAGCGAGGCCTTGTCGGCCATGCCCAAGGCGAGCGTCTTGCGGTCACCGCCGGAGGCCAGCCAGGCCTTGTCCATGGCGGCGGTGAAGGCCTCGATATCGGCCGCGGTCGCGCCGGGCGACGACACGGGCGCTTCGACCGCATTGCCGGCCGACTTGCTCAGCGCCGACAGGGCGTCGACGCCCGTGGCCTCCTGGCCGCCGGCCAAGTCCTGGAAGTCGCGGGCCGGGCCCAGCAGGGCAGACAGGTCGACCTTGCCGTCGTCCTCGTCGCGTTCGGTTTCCTTTTCCCGTTCGGCGCGCGCGCCCTGGCGGGCCTGCGGCTCACGGCGCTCGGCGGCCTGCTGAAGCAGGGCCTGGAACTCCGATCCGCGCCAGGGCGTGGGCGGCTCGCTCGAACCACGCGGGCCGGAGGTGCTGGGACGCTCGGGGGCGGCGTTGTCGCGGATGGTGGTCATCGGAAGCTCCTGAAGGCGCCGGCGTCCTCGATCTCGAGCTGCTCGCGGGCCTCGCGGTCGGCGGCGACCAGGGCGCGGGCATGGTCGAGACGACCGTTCATGGCGTCGAAGCGGCCCTGGGCGCGGGCCAGGGCCTGAATGGCGGCGGCCAGATCCTCGCGGGCCAGATCCAGCGCCACGGCCTCCTGGTCACGCAGGCGCTGGTCGGCGTCGCGGGCCACGGCGACGGCCTCGCGCCGGGCCAGGGCGGACGCCACCAGATGGGCCGCGCCCGACAGGCCGCCGGCGAACCAGTCGTCGAGCCGGACCTTGGCGATGTCGTGGGCCTCGATCAGGCGGTCGCGGATCTCCAGCGCCTCTACGGCGTCGGCGACCTTGCGGCGGGCCTCGCCGGCCTCGCGCATGGCCTTCTCGACACGGCGCTCACGAAGCTTCACCACCGGAACCAGGGCCTGGACCTGGGCGCGGGCGGTCATGCGACGGTCTCCGCCAGCGCCGACAGCGCCTCGTCGAAGGCGACGGCGTCGTGCGCGCCCTGGCGCAGCAGGTCGGTGATGCGCGGGCGGCGGGCGATGGCCTCGTCGGCCAGGGGATCGCCGCCGGGCTTGTATTCTCCGATCTGGAGGAGGAACTCGATCTCGGCGTACTTGGCCATCCAGCCGCGCACCTTCATGGCGGCCGCCTGCTGCTCGGG
The DNA here is from genome assembly GCF_003094615.1 of Caulobacter radicis. GTDB lineage: Bacteria > Pseudomonadota > Alphaproteobacteria > Caulobacterales > Caulobacteraceae > Caulobacter > Caulobacter radicis. Next base: position 18,024 of record NZ_QDKO01000020.1, read on the forward strand.
CGAAGCGACGCGGGGATAGACCCGGCTGAGGCTGGCGGCGACGTCGATGGCCGGATAGTGCCCGGCCTGGCCGAGCTTGCGGGACAGGTAGATGTGGCCGTCGAGGATCGAGCGGACTTCCTCGCCGACCGGGTCGCCGCCCTCCTCGTCCTCGATCAGCACGGTGTAGAAGGCGGTGATCGCCCCGCCCTCTATCGAACCCGCCCTCTCAAAGAGCCGCGGCAGTTCGGCGAAGACCGACGGCGGAAAACCCCGGCGCACGGCCGGCTCGCCCACCGACAGGCCGATCTCGCGCAGGGCGCGGGCGAAGCGGGTGACGCTGTCCATCTGGAGCATGACCCGACGGCCCTCGGCCCGGAACCCTTCGGCGATGGCGGTGGCGACATGGGCGGCGCGCACCCGCTCCATGGCGGGGCGATCGGAGGTCGAGACGATGACCACCGAGCGGGCCAGGCCTTCCGGACCCAGGCAGTCGTCGAGGAACTCGCGCACCTCGCGGCCCCGCTCGCCGATCAGGGCGATGACATTGACGTCGCTGCGGGCGTGGCGGGCGAACATGCCAAGCAGGGTCGACTTGCCGCCGCCGGCCATGGCGAACAGGCCCACGCGCTGGCCCTCGCCCGTGGTCAGCAAGGCGTCGACGCAGCGCACCCCAGTCGCGAACGGCCGGGCGATCGGCGGGCGGGCCAGCGGATTGGGGGCCTCGCCATAGACGGGACAGGGGCGCAGCGGCCCGGTGATCGGGCCCAGGCCATCCAGCGGCTCGCCATGGGCGTCGAGCACGCGGCCCAGCAGCCCCTCACCTACCCCGATCTCGCTGCGGCGGGGGCCGGCCACCACCTCGGCGTCGACCGCCACGCCCTCCAGGCGCGACAGCGGGGTCAGGATCGCCGCCCCGCCGTCGAGGCCGACGACCTGGGCCTTCACGACGTGGCCGCCGGCGCGGTCGACGATCTCGCACTCCTGGCCGATGCGCACATCGAGGCCCGTGGCGCGCACCGTCGTGCCGAACGCCTGGGCCACGCGGCCGCGCCGCTCGACGGTGCGCGCGCCGCGCAGGACGTCGCGCAGGCGGGCGTCGTTGGCGACTTCGGAAGGCGGGGCGTCGAAGCTCATGCGGCGGCCTCGCCGGCCGGGGCGGCGAACACCGCCTCCAGGGCCCTAAGCTGGGTTTCGAGCCCGGCGTGGGTGCGGCCCGAGGGGGTGTCGAGCACGCAGTCGCCGGCCGCCACGTCGGCGTCGGCCATCACCTCGATACGGGCGTCGATCGACCACAGGCGGCGGGTCACCGCGCCGGCGGCCTCGGGCGCGACGCGGACGCGGATCGGCTCCTCGGGCAGCAGGTCGCGGGCCGCCTGCTCGGCCAGGGCGGCCAGCACCTCGTCGGCGGCGAGGCCCGCGGCGATGCGGCGGACGATGTCCAGCGCCAGGGCGCCGGCGCTGGCCCGCAGGCGGTCGCGCTCGACCTGGAGGGCGGCGTGGACGCCGGCCAGCACCTGGGCCGTCTCGCGGGCGGCGGCGGCGGTTCCCTCGGCATGGCCCTGGGCGAAGCCGTCGCGCAGGGCGGCCTCGCGGGTCGCCTGGCGCAGGGCGTCGAGGGCGGCGGTCAGCTCGGCCGCGTCGCGCACCGCGCCGACATCCTCGCGGCGGATCACCGGCTGGTCGGTCAAAAGCGCGCCCGAGGGGCCGGAAGACAGGAGCAGATAGGTCATGCGGCGGCCTCCAGCGCGCCGGCCTCGAAGGCCATGAAGAGCCCGCGCGCGGCGTGCGCCGCGCCAAGGCCCCGGTCGGGATCGATCGCCAGCGGGGCGACCTGGAAAAGCTCGGAAAGGCGGGCGACGGCGGCGGGACGGCGTCCGACCTCGGCCAGCAGCACGCCCGCCCCGAGCGCGGAAAAAGCCTCGTCGTCGGCCAGCGCGGCCTGCGCCTGCGGGATCGCCGCCACGAGCCCCGGCGGCGAGGCCAGGACCGCGTCCAGGGCCGGCTCGCCGATGCGGCGGGCCACGCGCGCCAGGCGCCTGCCGTCGATGGTCCGCTGGAGGACCTCGGTGCAGGCGGCGGCGGCGGCGAAGTCGGCCAGGCGCGCGCGGCGTTCGACCGGCCAGGCCGCCCAGTCCGGCGCGGCGGCGACGTCGGCGAACGCCAGCGGCGTCTCGGCTCGCCCGTTCAGGCGCCGCGCCAGCCGCGCCGCGCGCGGGCCGACCGGCGCGGGCGCGCCGATCGCGTCCAGCAGGCGGGCCTGGGCGACCAGGCGCTGGCGGTCGGCGCGGGCGTTCATGCGACGGGCGTCCCGGTCTCGGCCAGGGTCTTCAGCTTGCGGCGCGGCTTGCCCCGGCTGGTGCGGCTGAAGACATAGGCCCCCACCCCGCCGATGGCGGCGAGGATGGCGATGGCCGGCATGGTGAAGGAGCGGATCGGCGAGACCGGCGCGGCCGCCATCACCGGCTTGGCCGGGAACATCACCACCGTCACCTTGTCGTAGGGCAGGCCCTCGATGGAGTTGGTGACCAGCGCCTTGATCGAGCCCACCTGGCCGGAGAGGTCGACGTCGGGGTTGTGGCGGATGAACACCGAGGCCGAGGACGGCTTCTGCTGCTCGGCCAGGGGATCGGCCTCGGGCACGGCGATGTGCACGCGGGCCTGCACCACGCCGTCGATCGACGAGATGGTCTGGCTCAGCTCCTGGGACAGGCCGTACATCAGCCGGGCCCGCTGCTCCATCGGCGAGGAGACGAAGCCCTCCTTCTTGAAGACCTCGCCCAGGCTCTCGAACTTGTCGCGCGGATAGCCCTGGTCGTGCAGGACGGCGACGGCCGACGAGAACTGCTCGGCGCGGGTCTTCAGCGCCCAGACCTTGCCGTCCTTGCTGCTCTTCGAAGCCGAGACATTGGCGTTCTGCAGCACGGCGACCATCTCGTTGGCCTCGCGCTCGGTGAGCCCGCCGTAGAGCTCCTTCTCGGCGCAGGCCGACAGGCCCAGGGCCGCGGCGACCAGGACGGCGGGCAGGATCTTGCGCATGGCCGCCACCCTAGGCTTGCTGCCGGAACAGCTGCTGCAGGCCGTCGGACGTGCGGTTGGCGATGTTCGAAGTCAACTGGCAGTTGAACATGAACTCGTGGCACTGGACGGTCAGGCCGATCATCTCGCCGGGCGTGATCGCCGCGCCCTTGGCCTCGGCGGCCTTGGCGTGGGCGGCCAGGTTCGAGGCCTGGCTGTTGACGAACTCCAGCTGATTGAAGACGCCCTTCATGGCCGGGGCCAGGGCTTCGGGGCCGCCGAGCCCCGCCACCTGCGAGGCGCCGGCGGTGTGCAGGGCGTTCTGGAACTGGACGGCGTCGGTGAGGCTGGCGCCGTAGCCGACCTGGGCCACCTGCGGCGCGGCTTCCTGGGGCATGGCCAGGGCGGCCGCCGAAACGGGATCGAAGGACATGGCGTCCTCTCCTGAAAGACGCGCTTAGTTCTTGCGGGCCATGGTTTCGAGGGCGCGGCCGACGCTGTCGACCGAGGTGGATTCCGAGTTGGCCATGAAGTTCATGCGCAGGCTCTCGGCGGTCAGCTGGGCCATGACCGAGGGCTTGTCCTCGCCGCCGGGGCCGATCTGGTCGGAGAGCTCGGTGATCTTCACGGCCTGGGCGTCGAGCACCTGGCCCCACGCGTGGGCCATCGCCTCGAACCAGCTGCCGGGGCGGTTCTTGTTGTTGGAGCCGGCCAGGCTGGGCGCGACGGAGGCGCTGCTGAAGCCGGAAATGCTGCTGTCGGACATGGTCGCTTCTCCTCGTATGGGATTGGAATTTCAGAACATCAGGCGGGTGGTGGCGCCGTCCTTCTCGACGACGACGGCCTGGCTCTCGACGCCGACGATGCGGTCGCCCGTAGGCAGGGTGGAGCCGGCGAAGTAGCGGGCGCCGTCGGCGGTGGCGACGTAGCCGGCGTCTCCGCCGACCACCGCCACCACGCGCTTGCCGGGGCCCTGGTCGAAGACCGCGCCGAAGCGGTCGCCGCCGGCGGCGCGGGCGACGTCGAGGTCGCGCAGGCCCTTGACGTCGTGCAGGGCGATCTTCTCGACCTTGGCCACCTCGTCGGAGGGGCCGGTGACCTGCACCCGCACGCGGCCCAGGCCGTTGGGACGGGCGGTGGCGGCCAGGCCGTTGGCCTGGAAGACGTCCTCGACGTTCTGGGCCAGGCCCTCGCTGGTGACGACCTCGACCCGGGCGGGCAGCTCGCGCGAGCTGACCAGGCGAGCCAGGCGGGCCTTCTCGGCGTCGCGGTTCAGCACCCCGGCGATGACAAGCTTGCCGTTCGCCTCGGGCTGCACGGCCAGGGCGCCGTAGCCCTCCTGGCGCAGGAGGGCGTGCACCTTGGAGGGACTGGCCTCCTGGTCGCCGAAGCGCGGCACGTTGGCCACCGCGTAGGTGACGCAGGCCAGGGCCGCGCCGAACACCAGGGCCGGCACGAGGTGGGGCGTGGAGCCGACCACCTGGACGCCGCGGTCGAGCGTGCGGCGCAGCAGGCTGCGGCCGTCCTCGAAGAAGTCGCCCTCCTCCCGCGCCGGCGCGGCGGCTTCGGCGGCCGGACCCGAGGCGGCCAGCAGCCGCTCGGCCTCGCGCCAGCGGGGGCTTTCCTCGCGGCCCAGGGCCAGGGCGTTGTCGCCGACGATCAGCGGCACGTAGCAGGGCAGAACCGCGCGGGCCGGGGCCTCCAGCCGGTGGCCGAGCATCTCGACCTGGCCGGAAACCACCTCGATCTCGGCGGACTCCTCGCCGGCGGTCAGGCGAACGCGCACGCCTCTGGCGCTGGGGTCGCGCAGGACGATGTCGGCGTCGAAGCCGTGGCCGAGCTCGGCGCTCTCGCCGGCCGGCAATGGCAGGACGGCGCCGGCGACGCGGCCGGACAGCACCTTGACGACCAGCGCCTCGGACGGCGTGGCGGCGGGAACTTCGGTCGGTTCGTCGGACAGCAGGGCTTGATCGGTCATGGGCCTAGCTCGGATTGGGGATGGGTTTCATCGTGCCGTAGGGTTCCGGCGCCGGGGGCGGCGCGGGCGGCAGCGGCTGGGCGGGCCCGCGCGGCGCCGACTTCGGCGGCGGCTTGCGGTCGGACGGCAGCTTGGGCGCGGCCGGCAGCGGGGCGTTCTCGAACCCGGACGCGGGCGCGTCATAGCGCAGGCCCGCCTGGGTGGTGGAGCGCGGCGCGGCGATCGAGGCCAGGCGCGGGGTGATCAGGAACATCCGCTCGATGCGGCCGCTGCTGCGCTGCTGCACCTTGAACAGGTTGCCCAGCACCGGGATGTTGCCCAGCACCGGGATCTTCTGCGAGCCGGTGGTGTCGGACTGCACGGTCATGCCGCCCAAGAGCAGGCTTTGGCCCTCCTGGATCAGGGCCTGGGTGTTGAGCGCGGCGCGGCGGACGACGGGGATGTTGTCGACGCTGGCGTTGGTCAGCGAGCCGTCCTCGATGGTCACCAGCATGCGGATGCGGGTCTGGGTTCCGTCGCGGGTGACGTGCGGGGTGACGCGCAAGGTGGTGCCGGCGGTGACATTGAAGAGGTCGACGTCGCGCTCGCCGGCCAGGCGGACGTAGAAGTCGCGGCTGTTCTCGAACACCGCCTCGACGTTCGACAGGGTGACGATCTGCGGCCGCGAGACGACCCGGGCCACGCCCTCGGTCTCCAGGGCGTTGAGGCGGGCGGCGAAATAGTCGCCGTTGCCGATGATCGTCGAGGCCAGCAGACCCTGGTAGGGCTTGGGCGAGGTGTTGCCGCGCACCAGGTTGCCGTCCTCCAGACCCGCCGGCGCATTGGGGCCGCGGCCGAACTGGATGCCGCCGTTGCCGTCGTCGAAGCGCCAGTTGACGCCCAGGTCGCGGGCCTTGGTGGTGTCGATGTCGATGATCGCCGCCTCGACCTCGAGCAGTTGCGGCTCGACGTCGAGGGCGCGGACCAGCTCCTCGTAGGCCGACATGCGCTCGGCCACGTCGCGGACGATGACGGCGTTGAGGCGGCTGTCGGCCTGCACCCGGATCGGGTTCTGCGGCGAGTAGACGCCGGTCTGCTCGTTGGCCAGCGGCATGCCGAGCGTCCCCTGCCCGTCCTGGCCGCCGTAGAAGGCGCCGCCGGGATTGGGCGTGCCCAGCGTCGCCAGGCCCTGGCCGCGCAGGCCCTGGACGGCGGCTGGGATCGGGGTCTCGCTGCGGGCGGCCGCGCCGGATCGTTCGTTGGGATCGGAGCTGACCAGCGAGCGGATGATCGAGGCCACGCCCGGAATGGTCACCTGGCGCGACCCCACCGTCAGGTTCACGTCGTCGGCCCAGCCGTAGCGCAGGTAGAACACGCGATATTGCAGGGTCGGCGAAGCGGCCTCGGCCTGCACCCCGCCGCGGGCCAGCTCGTCGACCTGTTGCAGGAAGCGCGGCGCGCCGGTGGCCACCAGCATGTCGCCGGTGGCGCGCAGGGTGTTGCGATTGTCGAGCAGGCCAAGCTGCCGGGCGGCCCGGTCGACCCGCCGCGAGGCCGAGCCCGAGATCGGGAAGCTTCGGCTGGACAGCTGGGCGGCGGTGTAAACATAGGCCGCGCCGCCGTCGTAGTAGGTGACGAGGTCGAAGGCCTTGGCGATGTCGGCGTCGATCTTGGCGGCCGGGCCGCGGAACACGCCGTTGATGGTGCCGGCGACCTGCGAGGAGATCACCACCGGCACGCCGACCTGATTGTAGAAGTTCTGCAGGAATTGGGCGATCGGCTGCTCGCGCGCCGTCAGGTCGACGCTGCGCGCGCCCAGCGGGACCTCGCCCGCCTGGACCTGGGGCGCCGTCGCGGCCAGGGCGGCGGCGACCGCCGCGGCCACGCCCATCCGGGCGGCGCGGCGAACAGCAGTTCTATCCTTCGGAAGCGACATTCTGTCTCCGGGTTCAGGCGGCCGCGGACGCGGGCGGCGGCGGGTCGGGATCGTTGGGCACTACGGTCAGGGGCTCGCGCGGGAAGGCCACGCGGCCGGTCACGTCCAGCCGCAGGGTCGGCAGCAGTTCGTGGAAGGACAGGACGCCCAGGTCGAAGGCGCGGGCCTCGATCAGCTTGCGCACGTGCCGACGCAGGTCGATGGCGGCCAGGACGACGGTGGCGCCGGTCTCGTCGACCTTGGCCAGGATGGCGTCGGTGACGCGGCGGCTCATCTCGGGATCCAGGGCCAGCTGCTGGGCGCCGCCGCCGGTGCGGATGGCCTCGCGCAGGTGCTGCTCCAGCGCCGGCTCCAGCACCACCGCCTTCAGGGCGCCGTCGGGGGCGTAGCGGTGGCTGATCTGGCGGCGCAGGGCGACGCGGGCGAACTCGGTCAGGGCCAGCGGATCCTTCTCGCGCTGGCCGGCGTCGGCCAGGGCCTCGAGGATGTCGCGCTGGTTGCGCAGCGGCACCTCTTCCTCGGCGAGGCGCCGCATGACCTCGGCGATGCGGGCCAGAGGCAGGGCGCGGGCGGCTTCCTTGACCACCTCGGGATATTCGCCGCCGGCGCGGGTCAGGAGGTTGCTGGCCTCCTGGATGCCGACGAACAGGCCGGCGTTGCGGCGCAGGGCCTGGCGTACGGCGTCCTGCAGCTCGGAGAGGTCGGCCGGATGGGCCAGCTCGCCGGCGCCGATCGGGGCCTCGAAGGCCAGCAGCCGCCAGCGCGGGGCGCCGGCGCCCTCACCGTAGTGGAACGAGGCGCGCGGCAGGGCCACGCCCAGGCGCAGCTCGAACTCTTCCAGCACCTCTTCCAGGCCCCGGGTCATGACGGCCGCCTCGTGGCGGCGCACGGCGTCGCCGTCGAGCTCGAGCAGCAGCGGCACCACGGGCTGGGTCTCGGTGACCTTGGTGCGGGCGGCGGCGGGCGAGGCCTTGGCCTCGTCGGCGGCGGCGCGGGCCGGAGCGATCCTGCGGGTCAGGCGAGCGCGCATGTCGGCGTCGACCAGGGCGCCGGTGACGATGGCCACGCCGCCTAGCAGCAGAAACACGATCACCGGGAAGCCGGGCACCAGGGCCATCAGCCAGCAGATGCCGCCGGCCACGAGGAAGACCCGGGGCTTGGCCGCGAACTGCCGGCGCATGGCGTCGCCCAGGTGGGTCTCGCTGTCCTCGTCGGTGGTGCGGGTGACGATCAGGCCGGCGGCCATGGCGCCCAGCAGCGCCGGGATCTGGGTGACCATGCCGTCGCCGATGGTCAGGATCGAGTACTTGTGGATCGCCGAGCCGAAGTCGAGGCCCTGTTGCAGCATGCCGATGGCCAGGCCGCCCAAGAGGTTGATGACCACGATGATGATGCTGGCGATGGCGTCGCCTTTGACGAACTTCATCGCGCCGTCGAGGCTGCCGTGGAGCTTGCTCTCCATCTCCAGCACGCGCCGGCGGCGCTTGGCCTCGTCCTTGTCGATCATGCCCGAGCGCAGGTCGCTGTCGATCGACAGCTGCTTGCCCGGCATGGCGTCGAGGCTGAAGCGCGCGGCCACCTCGGCCACCCGCTCGGCGCCCTTGGCGATGACGATGAACTGCACGACGGTGATGATCAGGAACACCACCAGGCCGACCACCAGGTTGCCGCCGGCGACCATGGCGCCGAAGGTGTCGATGATGTGCCCGGCGTGGCCCTCGATCAGGATCATCCGGGTCGTGGCGATCGACAGGGCCAGCCGGTAGAGCGTGGTGATCAGCAGCAGGCTCGGGAACACCGAGAACTCGACGATGGTCGAGATGTAGATGGCGATCAGCAGCAGCATGACGCCGAAGCAGATGTTGACCGCCACCAGCGCGTCGAGCGCCAGGGCCGGCAGCGGCAGGATCATCAGGGCGACGATCGCCACGACGCCGGCCACCAGGAACAGGTCGCTGAAACGCGCCATGACGCCTTGGCGCGGACGCCTTTGCAGGCGTTTGAGATAGCCTTCGACGCTCATGGGGAATGGGTCCTCAGAAGCCGCCGCGGGCTGAAACGAGGCCGCGATAGCGGTCGAGGACGCTGGCGACGTACCCTTGCGTCTCGCGATAGGGCGGGATCTTGCGGCCGTACTTCATGACGGCCCCCTCGCCGGCGTTATAGGCCGCCAGCACCAGTTCGAGATCGTTGCCGAAGTGGCCCTGCAGGGTCTTGAGGTAGGCCGCGCCGGTGCGGATGTTGACCATCGGGTCGCCCAGCTCGACCGCCGGATCGCGCACGCCGAAGCGCTTGGCGGTGGCCGGCATGATCTGCATCAGGCCCCGCGCGCCCTTGGGCGAGATCGCCCCCGGATTAGCTCGCGATTCCACGTGCATGACCGCCTGCAGCAGGTCCGGATCGATGTCGAAGTCGCGGCCGGCGGCGGCCACCAGCGGCGCGTAGAGGGCCGGTCCGCGGGCGCCCCTGGCGATGACGACCGGCGCCGGGGCGATACGTCCAGCCGAGATAACGGCGGTCGCCACCTGGGGGCTGTCATAGAGACGGAGCTGTTCCGACACCCCTGTCGGTTGTGTTTCTTCAACGCAATCTATGCGCGCCAGCGAGAACTTTTCATTGATCGGGAGAGCGCTGCTGAACTTCAAGCCGTCGGCAGTCACGCATTCATATGCGAACACTGGACTTGAAGAAAATAATATTAAACACACGCTCGACGCCACTACGCGGAACTTGCGCATAAATTTGTCCCTCTATGCAGCGCCCCGCCTGTGCATACTACCCATTCAAAAGCTAACTTTGGCGCATCAATCCTGTCAACCTCGGAGTTAAAACAATTTTCATACTCAGTATACTGCTTACCAGACAACAAATTCTATGGCTTAGCTTAACAACTACTATGGCTAAGCTCGCCGCTTTTTAGCCATGATTGCGGCCTTTGTCGGTATCTCACCGGTCGGCGAACGCCCGACGCCCATCGCGACGGTGCCAGAACACACGCTATGGCTGAAAAGAACGACGGCGGGGACAAGACCGAGAAGCCGACACCCAAGCGGCTGTCGGACGCCCGCAAGAAGGGCGATGTTCCCAAGTCCAAGGACCTGACCTCGACCGCGGTGCTGGGCGTCTGGCTGCTGCTGGGGGCGATGACGGCGGGCTTCGCCTTCGACCGGCTGGGCGGCCTCTTCGACGAGGTGTTCGCGGTGATGGACCGGCCCTTCGCCGAGGCCTGGCCGATCGCCGGCGCGGCCGCCGGCAAGGCCTTCGTGCTGCTGACGGCGATCACCTTCGTGCCCGTGGCGATCTTCGGCATGCTGGCCGAGTTCGGCCAGGTGGGCCCGGTCTTCACCTTCGAGAAGATGAGCCCGAAGATGTCGCACATGAACCCCGGCGAGGGGCTCAAGCGGATGTTCAGCCTCGACAACCTGTTCGAGGTGGCCAAGTCGCTGGCCAAGACCCTGCTGCTGGGGATCTTCACCTGGATCGTCGTGGCGCTGTCGTTCGACCAGTTGATGGCGCTGCCGGCCGGCGAGGCCGACGGCGCGCTGTCGGCCTACGGCGGGCTGACCTTCAAGCTGCTGGCCGGAACGGTGGTGCTGTTCGTCTTCGTGTCGCTGCTGGACCTGGCCTACCAGCGCCACAGCTTCACCAAGAAGATGCGGATGAGCCGGCGCGACATCCGCCAGGAAATGAAGGATTCCGAGGGCGATCCGCACGTGAAGGCGCAGAGGCGGCAGCTGCACCAGGAGTGGGCGCAGCAGAACGCCGCACAGGCCGCGCGCGACGCCTCGGTGCTGGTGGTGAACCCCACCCACATCGCCTGCGCCCTGGCCTACGACCCGGCCGAACACGCCGCCCCGGTGCTGCTGGGCAAGGGCGAGGGACCGATCGCCCAAACCATGCGCGAGGCGGCCGAGGAAGCGGGCGTTCCGATCATCCGCAATGTCGAGCTGGCCCGCGCCCTGCGCGACAAGGCCGCCATCGACGACATCGTGCCCCAGGACCTGTTCGCCGCCGTGGCCGAGGTGATCCTCTGGGCCCGCCGGCTGAAGGACGAGCAGGCCAGGGCCGCCGCCGAAGAACCGCCAGAAGGGCCGCCGCCCGGCCCGACCTTCCCGCCCCTGCCCTGACCTGGAGCCCTCGTGAGCGCCATCCTCGACCTGCTGACCGTCGCCATCGCCCTGGCCATCGTGCTGGGCCTGGCGTTCTTCTCGCTGAAGCTGCTCAAGCGGGTTCAGGCCGGCCCCGCCAGCGACGACCAGATCCGCTACCTGCGGGCCCTGCCCGTGGGCCAGCGCGAGCGGCTGACCCTGGTGGCCTATCGCGACGAGGTGTTTCTGCTGGGCGTCACCGCCGGCCAGATCACCGTTCTGGACCGCCGCACGCGCAGCCCCGAGGAGCTCGCCGCCGAGGTCCGCGCCGCCGACGAGGCCCGGATGCGCGCGGCCCAGCCCTCAGCCGCCATGCGCCGGCTGATAGGGAAAACCCTAGCTAGGGAACGACCCGACTACTGACGATCGACCCGCGATGGTTGTCTTGCGGCGTCAGGTCGCAGCGATGAACGCGGGACCGAGGACAGCAAGATTTCAAATCGCGGAGTTCGAAACATGTCCGGCATCTTCAGCGGCGGCGGTCTCAACATCGGCAGCCTGTTCAGCACCGTCGCCCTGGCGGCGCTCACCGGCGGCACCTCGCTGGCCTTCCAGTCGATCTTCCAGCAGATCATCAGCTCGGTCGCCAGCCAGGTGATCCAGCAGGTCGGTCAGCAGCTGGGCCTGCCGCAGGGCGTGATCGACCTGGCCCAAGGCGTCTTCCAGGCCGCCAGCGGCAATCCGGGCGGCGCGGCCCAGAGCCTGACCGAAGCGGTCCAGGGCGCGGCCGACACCTTCGGCTTCAGCCCGGCCGAGCAGGGCGACCTGCAACGCACCGCCGAGGACGTGGCCCAGAGCTGGACCAGCTCGATCCTGGAAAGCGTCCGCGATGGCGGCGAAGGCAAGTCGACCAAGGGCGACAGCTTCCTGGTCGCCCTGGCCAAGGCCCTCGGCAAGGTGATGGACGGCAAGATGGGTCAGATGAAGGCCAAGACCGACGAACTGGGCGGCCTGGACTCCAAGGACTCCAAGTACGGTCAGCTGACCGCCGAGATCCAGGCCCTGGGCCAGGAGATGAACATGGTCAGCCAGGCCTTGAACAACTCGATCAAGTCCATCGGCGAAGCCGGCTCGACCCTCGCCCGCAAGGGTTAAGCTCAAGCTCGACAGTAGAAAAGGCAGGCGGCCATCTGGCCGCCTGTCGTTTTCTTGTCAATATTGCACGTCAGGGTTGGAAAAACAGTGGAGCACACCGGATGAACCGCCGCCTCGTTCCCGCGCTCAGCGCCATCGCCCTGATGATCGGCCTGCCGGCCGCGGCGCAGGACTTCTCCAGCATCGGCACCCAGTACATGGATTTCGGCTCGTCGATGATGTCGGTGGGCCAGATGAACAACGTGCTGGGCTCGACGGTGCAGCGCGGCGGCCGCGCCCGCTCCACGACGGCCCGGCCCGCGCCCGGCGCCAGCCTGTCGGCCCAGCAGCGCAACGCCGCGGCGGCCAACACCCGCTACCGCCCCTCGCCCGCCGTCTCGACGCGCGTGCGCGGCCAGTTCGCAGACTTCGTCGCCAAGCGCGACCCGGCCAACGGCGAGCGCCTGCGCCAAGCCGTGCAGCAGAAGGACCTGCTGGGCGCCTGGGAGAAGCACGTGGCGGTCGACGGCCTGCGGCGCGGCGACGTGGCCGACGCCATGACCGCCTACTGGGTGCAGAACTGGCAGATCGCCAACAACGTGCCCTTCGCCAACCGCGCCCAGGTGCAGGGCGTGCGCGGACAGGTCTCGCAGGCGCTGGGCTCCAACCCCGCCTTCGGCCGCCTCGACGACGCCGGCAAGCAGGAGATGGCCGAGGTGTTCATGCTGAACTTCGTGGCCCAGGGCTCGGCCTTCTCCGACGCCAACGCCAAGAAGAACACCACGCTGAGCCGCCAGTTGTCGGAGGCGGCGGTGGCCCGCTTCCGCAACGAGATGAGCATCGACCTGCGGCAGCTGAAGCTGACCGAGGCCGGCTTCGTGCGCTGATCCCCGCTCGGGAAAACCCCAATAGCGGCGGCGACGGGCCCGGCGCAGGCTGCACTTGAGGAGGCCCCGGCCATGATCGTGCAAAACCCTTCCGCCGCCGCCCGCGCCGCCGCCGCGCCAGCCCCCCGCCCCGGCCGTCTCGACGACGCCGTCGACCGCTTCCAGCGCACCGGCGAGGTGGACGCCGCGGCCTTCGCCGCCGCCGGTCCGGCCGACACCGCTCAAGCCTTGAAGGGCCTGCCGCCCGCCCAGCGCGGCGCGCTGGAAGGCGCGCTGCTGGCCAAGGGCCTGGGCGGCCTGCTGGACGGCGTCGGCGGCGTGGTCGACGACACGGTGGGCGTCGTGGAGGACACCGCCGACACCGTGGCCGATCCCGTGGTCGAGACCCGCTCCGAACGGGTCAACGGCGACTTCCAGGCTGCCGTCCACGACGAGTGGTGGAGCCAGATGCGCGGCCAGGCCTGGATGGACGTGACCCTGGCGGTCCACAACAAGCTCGACCGCCCCGCCGCCGCCCTGGCCAACCTGACCCGCACCGATGACGGCGCGGGGGGCTAAGCAAAGGGCAGTTGAGGGTTCAACTCAAAGGTCGTCATCCCGGCCGGAGGCGCGCGAAGCGGGCCGTAGAGCCGGGACCCAGGGGCAATAGGCAGTGCGTCGACTCCTGGGTCCCGGCTCTCCGCTTCGCTCCGGCCGGGATGACGATCACAAAGGCCCCTAGACCGCCTTCAGCTCGGCGGTCGCGCCGTCGATGATCCGCACGAACTGTTCGACCACGTCGCCACGCGCCACGCCCGGCGCCGGCTCGCGCTGCAGGCCGGCGGCGACCGAGCGCAGCAGCGGCTCGACGATGGCCGAAGGCGTCAGGTGCGGCTTGTCGACGGCCTGGGCCCGCAGCTCGCGGGCGAAGTCGGCCAGCACCCGTTCGATGCGGCCGGCGTCCACCGGCGAGGTGGCCGACAACCGGCCGGCCACAGACTGGCCGCTCTGGGCCGCCAGGATCCGCAGATCCGCGCCCACCTGGGCCATGCTTCCCTGGCCGTGCTCGGCCCAGACGAAGGCGGCGGCCTGGCCGCGATCGCCGCCGCGCAGCGGATCCACCAGGGCCGCGCCGGCGACGGTGGCCATGGCCTCGATCGCCAGGCGGGCGACGCCGGCCCGCGCCGCCGTGGTCGACGGGGTCCAGGTGGAGAGGTCCGCGCCCGAGGCGCGCTCGACGGGGCGGATCACGACGCGCCTCCGTCGACCTTGACGACCCGCAGGGCCGGCTTCAGCGCGGCCCAGCCGACCTGCGCTCCAACCGCCTGCTGACTGTTGCGGCCGTCGGCCAACTCCTCGTTCTCGCCGTCGAACTGCACGACCGCCAGCCGCTTGCCGCCGCGCTCGATGGCGAACCTGGCCCAGGGATAGCCGTCGAGGATCGTCAGCCGTGCGTCCGGCAAAGCCGCCGCCAGATCGGTCACGCGATCCCCCTCGGAGATCGCGCCCGGCGCCTGTCGCACGTAGCGGCCGGAAAGGTCGGCGCCGACGCCGCAGCCCTGGAAGTCGGTGCTCACGCTGGCCGTCTCCGCGTTGAGAGTCACCCGCGCCGTCGCGGGTCGCGCCGCCAGGTCGGCGGCGCTGAGGCTGATGTTCGTTCCTTCGAAGGGCACGACCCGCGCCTCGATGCGGCCGTCCTTCAGCGCCCCCTCGGCCTCGAGCTCGCAGTCGGCCGCCGTCGCCGCGCCGTCGGACAAGGCCCCGCCAGACAGGCTGACGCGCCAGGTCTCGCCCTTGGGCGTCAGGGTCAGCAGGCCGCGACGCTGGCCGCTCATCACATACTTGCCCGCAGGTCCCTGCGCGGTGCCGGCGGCGGCCATGGGTAGGGGGGGATCGGCCGCCGCCGGTCGCTCACAACCGGCAACGGCCAGTGCGAGGGCGATGAGGGTTGGGGGAGCAAACTTCATCGTCGGGTGATCCGGAACGGGCCTATGCGTCTTCAACGCCGGCCCGCCACGGCGGTTCTCAGCGGCCCAGCATGGCCAGGGCGTCCTGGCGTTCGCTGGCGAAGCGGTTGGCGACCGAGACCTGCACGGCGGCCGAGGCGCTGGTGAAATAGGCCAGCTGTCCGGCGTCGTTGCGCTTGCCGCGCTCGTCGTAGATCGCGTTGATCAGGGCGCGGTCATAGGCCTTGCCGTCGGCGGGCGAGAGCCCCTGCCCTTCGACCCTGGCCATCGCCTTGACGATGGCGCCGGTCTCGGGCCCGTGCTGCACGGAGGTGGACCAGGCCACGTCGCGGATCGCCGCCGAGCGGGTCGAAAGATCCAGGCCCGTGGCGGCCTTCACCGTGTCGAGCTGCACCTGGTAGTGGGTGCGCTGGATGTAGTCGTGCTGGGCGGCCTCGAACTTTTCCGGCTCGCGGGCGGCGATCGCCTTCCAGGTGGCGGTGAAGCTGGCCGAACCGGGCGAGGCCCCGCCGAACTCGGCCGCCCACTGCCGGCCCTCGGCGGCGAGAAACTGCTGGGGCCGACCACGATTGCCCGCCAGCTGATAGGTGCCGTAGGAAACGCCGCCCGGATCGCCCGCGCCGCTCGACACCGTGCCGGGGCCGCGTCCGCCAGTCTCGTACTGTTCCGACAGCGCGCCGATCCGCGCGTCGCTCGACGCCGAGGCCTGCGTCGTCGTGGTCGCGCCGCCGGGCGGGCCCTGCCTGTCGACATTGACCAGCACGTAGTTGAAGGCCTTCTGGCCGCCCAGGCCGTTCCAGAACGCCTGGAAGTCGCCGGGCTTCAGCGTCTGGCAGCCGGCCGAGCCGGTGTTGCTGTTGCCGCCGGCGTGGAACAGGAACGAGTTGTCGGTGCTGACGCCCTTGCCCTTGGCGTCGGCGTCATCGATCCGGCCGTCGTGATTGGTGTCGCGCTGGATGGCGTGGCTTTCGGTCGGACGCAGCACGTCGCCCAGGCTGGAGCTCGTGCTCTTCTGGAAGGTGACCGTGCCCTCGGCGATCCGGCCCAGCTCCTTGCGGCCGTCGCCGTTGAAGTCGGCGCCGTAGCGGCCGTCGTACTGGGCCGAGGGCTCGGTGTTGGCCGCGAACTCCTGGACCTTGCCGCCCTTCTGCAGCACGACGACGCGGTCGTCATAGGCGCCCTTGCCGCCGTTGGCGTTCAGGCTGGTCTCGGTGCGCAGGCCCAGGATCACCTGCTTGCCGGCGGCGAGATCGGCCTTGGCCTGGGCGTCGCCATAGGCGTTCACGTAGCCGGAATAGAGCTCGTACTTCTGGGCCTCGCTCATGCCCTTCGTCGAAGGCAGCGCGCCGGTCGCCTGGCCCGTGGTGGTCGGCGAGGTCGGCGCTGCGTCGGTCGTTGCGGGCGCGGGCCGCGCGGCCGTTCCGCCGCCGGGGATCAGTAGTTCCTGGCCGACATTGATCAGGTTGGGGTTCGACAGCCGGTTGGCCTGGGCGATCGACTGCCAGGAAACGCCGAACTCGGCGCCGATGCTGGAGAGGTTGTCGCCCGCCTCGACGGTGTAGCTGCGCGGCTCGGCCGCGGCGCCCGCAGGCACGGTCACTTCCTGGCCGGGCCGAATGACGTTTGGATTGGTGATCTGCGGATTGGCGCGGATCAGCGCGTCCAGCGACACGCCATGCTTGTCGGCGATGGCCGACAGGGTGTCGCCGGACTTGACCACGTAGTCGTTGGACCTGCCGCCGCCGGAGCCTGAAACGGATGACTGGGTGTTGAGGGACACGGCGGTCATCGGGCACTCCTGGTACGGACGCTTTCCTATGGGAAGGACGCTAGTCCCGGGCCGCCGACGGCATAACTAGGGTTATCCCTAGCTAGGGACGCCCCCAGCTATCGACGCCCCCTGCCCCCGGCCATCGTCGCGCCAGTCGAGGCGCAACGGAGGCATCCATGTCCGGACTGAACGCAGCCGAGTCCATCGGGGCCTCCAGTCGCGTCGCCACCAGCGCCGCCAGCGTTTCCACCGAGGCCTCGGGCCTGCTGGCGGCCAGCCGCACCGGCGGCCAGCTGAACACCAGCGAGCTGGCCGGCCAGCTTTCGGAGATCGCCAGGTCCGATCCCGCCAAGGCCCAGAGCCTGCGGGCTGAGATCGAGGCCGACCTGTCGCCCGCCGACCAGAAGCGCCTGGCCGACGACATGGACGCGGCCACGGCGGCCCAGAAGCAGGAGCTGATCCTCGACCTGGGCCAGATGGCGCTGGACGTCGCCGGCCTGTTCGACCCGACCCCGATCTCGGACGGCGTCAACGGGGTGATCTCGCTGTTCCGGGGCGACTTCCTGGGCGCGGGCCTCTCGGCCGTCAGCATGGTTCCCTACATCGGCGACGCGGCCAAGCTGGGCAAGCTTGGCAAATGGGCCGAGACGGTGAGCAAGGCCGCCGACCTGGCCAAGGTCGACAGCGCCTTCGCCGCCGCCGCCAAGCCGGCGCTGGAAAAGCTGAAGGGTGCCATCGACGCCCTGCCGCTGGACAAGCTGCCCGACAGCGCCCGCCAGACGCTGGAGACCGCCAGCCGCAAGCTGGACGAGGCCCTCGCCGCCCGTCCGCGCATCGAGCTGGACCAGGGCGCCAAGGGCGGCTGGAACGCCAAGCTGAACGGCGAGCTGGCGCCCAACACCGACTACGTGGTCAGCGGCCGCTACACCTATTCCACCGACGCCAGCGGCCGCGTGGAGCAGGTCACCGGCACGCTCGACCTGAAGCACGCCGACCGCAACGGCTACCAGCAGACCAAGGCGGGCCAGGAAGGCGGCATCAAGGACGGGGTCGACGGCGACGAGGGCGGCCACCTGATCGCGGCGATCTTCAACGGCCCCGGCGAGCAGATCAACTATCACGCCATGGACGGCACGCTGAACAAGAGCGGCTGGAAGGTGATGGAGAACGAGTGGGCCGCCGCCCTGAAGGAGGGCAAGCAGGTCGACGTCGACATCAAGGCGGTGTTCGAGGGCGACTCCAAGCGGCCCGATGCGTTCAGGGTGGAGTACGTCATCGACGGCAAGCCCTCGACCCGAACCTTCTTCAACGACTAAAATCGCTCAAGATCGCCTCCCGGAGGATTCCATGGCCGACATCGACAGCCCCGAAGGCATCTACCGCCACGTCGGCCAGGCCCTGGCCGACAGCGTGGCCGAGCCCTGGTCGGAGATCCGCCTGAACATCGACGTCATCGACGGCTCGGTGGGCCTGACCGGCGACTACACCAAGGCCGCCGGCGACGTGGCCGACCTGGACGTGCGCAAGCTGGACTACACGGTGTCGAAGGCGCTGCGGAACCTGCACCGCCTGACGGCGTCCAGCGCCCACGAGCCGTGGTCGAAGGCGGTGTTCTCGCTGAAGTCGGACGGCGCGTTCGACCTGAAGTACGACTACGCGACGGCTTGAGGCCTTTTATCTCCCGTCGTTCCCGCCCTCGTGGCGGGGATGGCGGGATTTGATGTTGGGTGTCGCAGCTGCTGCTCCGACAAACTCTCCCCACCGCACTAGGGAATTCCCCAACTATCCCCTCCCCGCCGTCGCGCGCAGCATCCTGGTCCTGACGAAGACACCGAGGGACAGGGTCATGCGTATCGAGGGCGGATCAGGGATCAGCGCGGCGAGCGACCGCTTCGACACCGGCGCCAGCGCGCGGGTCGCCGTCGACGCCCGGGTGGCGTCCGAGTGGGACGCTCCCGCCTCGCGTCCGGCGATCGCGACCACGGCCCAGGCCGACGTGCGGATCTCGGCGGTCGCGGCCGGCGGCGGCAAGTCGGCCGAACTGGCCGAAGCGCGGGTGCACATGGCCCTGGCCGCCGACGTCTACAACGACACCCCCAACCCGCCGGCCGGCTGGGAAGTGGCGGGCGCCGACGACCTGGCGCGGCTGGGCCTGGACCCGACCGACCTCGAAGAACCCGGCTCGAGCTTCCGGGCCCGGGTCTATGTCGACGCCCAGGGCGACTATGTGGTGGCCTTCCGCGGCAGCCAGAACGCCGAGGACTGGCGCAACAACTTCCAGCAGGGCCTGGGGCTGGACTCCGGCCACTACGACAAGGCGCTGGTGATCGGCGAGCGGCTGCGCACGGCCGGCGAGGACGTCACCCTGACCGGCCATTCGCTGGGCGGGGGCCTGGCCTCGGCGGCGGCCGTGGCCTCGGGCCTGCCGGCCGACACCTTCAACGCCGCGGGCCTGCACGAGGACACGCTGGACGCGGCCCGGGCCGGCGGCGCGGCCGCCCCGCAGGTCGACGCCTACTATCTGGACGGCGATCCGCTGAGCCGGGTGCAGGACGGCGGCGATCGCTGGCTGGGCGCGGGCCTGGGCGGCCTGATCGGCGGCATCCCCGGCGCGATCTTCGGCGGGCTGCTGGCCGACGCCCCGCCGGCCTATGGCGAGCGGCACGTGCTGACGCCGGTCGGCCCCGAGGGCCAGTCGGCGGGCGACGCCTCGCTGGGCGACCTGCACGGCCAGGCCTGGCTGTCGTCCAGCCTTGACGCGGCCTATCGCGCCACGGCCAACTGAGGCCCGTGATCCGACCCGCAGCAATCGCCGCCCTGGCGGCTTCGATGGTGATGATGACGGACGTCGCGCTGGCCTCGTGTTTCGTGGGCGGAACCGCCCTGCCCGACAGCCGCGCCGCCCTGGCGGCCGCCGATCACGGCCAGGCCGGGCGCGAGGCGATGTCGGCCGTGCTGAAGGGCGATGTCGGCGAGGCCCAGCGCCGCCTGCGCGCCGATCCGGCGCTGAAGACCACGCGGGGCGGACCCAACGGCGACCTCCTCAGCCTGGCCGTCGCCCGCTGCGACAAGCCGATGGTCGCGGCCCTGCTGGACCTGGGCGTCCCGCCCGACGGGGCCGGCGACGCCGTCCCACTGAGCCTGGCCCTGCGCGCCACCGACCCAGGCTTCGCCACCCAGCTCCTGCAAGCCGGCGCCAGCCCGCAGCGGCGCGAGGCCTACTGGCCGCTGAAGGCCGCGATCGGCCTGAACTCGCTGGGGGCGGTGCGCCTGCTCGTGCAGCACGGCGCCAAGATCAACGACCACGACGCCACCGGCGCCACGCCCCTGCGGCTGGCGGTGGAGCAGCAGAACTTCCGCATCGCCGCCCTGCTGCTGGAAAAGGGCGCCGATCCCTGGAGCGTGGGCAGCAACGGCGAGACGGTCGGGACCGTACTGGCCGGCCCCGTGCGCCCCGGCGAGCCCGAGGAGCAAGCCGCCCGCCCGCGCGTGATCGAGGCCCTGAAGAAGGCCGGCTGGCGCATTCCCGGCGGCCCCGACGCCAAGCAGACCCGGCGCCTCGTCCTGACCAGCGCCTGGCCCCCGGCCGAAGCGCGCGCGGCTGGCTGGAAGACCGCCCCGCCCGAGGCGGTGACGGCCCG
Organism: Caulobacter radicis; assembly: GCF_003094615.1. GTDB lineage: Bacteria > Pseudomonadota > Alphaproteobacteria > Caulobacterales > Caulobacteraceae > Caulobacter > Caulobacter radicis. The sequence continues at coordinate 38,381 of NZ_QDKO01000020.1, forward strand.
CATGCGGCGCTTCTGGACCGAGAGCGGCGACAAGCGGCCACGCTGACGCCGAACCGCGTTCCGAACATGCGAAGGCCCCACGGGTGGCGCGATCGGGCCTCCGCCGTTAAGGTTGGGGATGCTGACCACCAAGATGAACCCTCGTGTGTTCTGGGGCGCCAGCCTGATCATCGGGCTGCTTCTCGTCTTCGCCGTCGCCGCTCCGGACTTCTCCGACCGCGTCTTCAAGACCGCCCAGGCCTGGGTGATCGACACCTTCAGCTGGTTCTACGTCGCCGCCGTCGCCGGCTTTCTGGGCCTGGTTCTGTTCCTGGCCCTGGGCCCCACCGGCGCGCTGAAACTGGGGCCCGACGACTCCGAGCCTGACTTTCCCTACGTCTCGTGGCTGGCCATGCTGTTCGCGGCCGGCATGGGCATCGGCCTGATGTATTTCGGCGTCGCCGAGCCGATCCAGCACTACATCAACCCGCCCGAGGTCGAACCGCGCAGCTTCGAGGCCGCGCGCGAGGCGATGGTCATCACCTTCACCCACTACGGCGTCCACGCCTGGGCGATCTATGCGGTGGTGGGGCTGAGCCTGGCCTTCTTCGCCCACCGCAAGGGCCTGCCGCTGACGTTGCGCTCGGGGCTGTCGCCGCTGCTGGGCAAGCGCATCAACGGCCCGATCGGCGACGCCGTCGACATCTTCGCCATCTGGGGCACGGCCTTCGGCATCGCCACCTCGCTGGGCTTCGGCGTGGCGCAGATGAACAGCGGCCTGACCTATCTGCTGGGCATACCCAATACCGCCTGGGTGCAGGTGATCCTGATCGCCGTGGTCATGGCGGCCGCCACCGCCTCGATGATGAGCGGCGTCGGCAAGGGCGTGCGGCGGCTGTCCGAGCTGAACCTGATCCTGGCCATCCTGCTGATGCTGTTCGTGCTGGTGATCGGCCCGACCGGCTTCCTGCTGAAGGCCCTGGTGCAGAACTTCGGCTTCTATCTCGACCACTTCATCCGCCGCACCTTCACCCTCTACGCCTACGAGCCGCGGGCCTGGATGGCGGACTGGACGCTGTTCTACTGGGCCTGGTGGATCGCCTGGTCGCCGTTCGTGGGCATGTTCATCGCTCGCATCTCGCGCGGGCGCACGGTGCGCGAGTTCGTGCTCAACGTGCTGCTGGTCCCGGCCGGCTTCACCTTCCTGTGGATGACGGTCTTCGGCAACACCGCCATCAGCCTGGACATGGGCCAGGCGGCTGGCGCGATCTCGCAAGCCGTGACCGCCGACCTGTCGACGGCCCTGTTCCACTTCTTCGAGCAGCTGCCGGGCACGACCTTCACCTCGGCCCTGGCGATCCTGCTGGTGGCGGTGTTCTTCGTCACCTCGGCCGACTCCGGAGCGCTGGTCATCGACACCATGGCCTCGGGCGGGGCCGACGACACGCCGCGCTGGCAGCGCATGTACTGGTGCGTGATGCTGGGTCTGGTGGCCGCCGTGCTGCTGCTGGCCGGCGGGCTGGGCGCGCTGCAGGCCGCCACCCTGGTGGCTGCCCTGCCCTTCGCGGTGATCATGATCCTGCTGTCGATCGGCCTGGTGCGGCAGATGAACGCCGACGTCGCCGGCCGCACCATCGACACCGAGACGCCGCCTCTGGCCGAGCAGCTGAAGCGGATCCTCTCGCCCGCCAGCCGGCGCGAGATCCTGCGGCAGATCGAGCGCACGGGCCTTCCGGCGCTGGAAGGCGTGCGGGCCGGTCTGGAGGCCGAGGGCCTGACCGCCGCCCTGGCCAGCGACGACGACGGCCTGGCCCTCACGGCCTCGGTCGGCGAAGGCGGCAAGCTGTTCCATTATCGACTGACGGCCCGCTCGCGGCCGCGCCCCGCCCTTACCGCGCTCGACGCGCCCGAGGGCCGCCGCGCGCTGGAATGGCGGCTGATGGCCCTATCCGCCGACGTCGCCAAACCCCGGGACGTGACGGGCTTCACCGAGGATCAGCTGGTGAGCGACGTTCTGGACCACCTGCAACGCTGGCGGATAGCCTAGACGCTCCAGGAGATTCGCCACGCGGATCCTGAGTCGCCGCCGCGATTCCCTCGCGGCGCGGGCGGCGGCTCCGCAGGCGTGGGCCTTCGTCAGCCGCGCTTCCAAGCCGCATGCGGTTCGAGGCGCGGTACGGGGACGGCATGTTGCGACCGTCGGCGAAAGCGGGGAAGAAGCCTTCCACGTCGAACATTCTACATAATTTACAGCAACTTACCACAATCCACCGCCACCAGATCGCCAGGCAAGGCGAAGCGCTTCGACGAGACGGTCGAGCAAAACGCGGAATTCTGGAAGGGGGATGGCGGAGACGGAGGGATTCGAACCCTCGATACCCTTTTGGGGTATGCCGCTTTAGCAAAGCGGTGCCTTCAGCCTCTCGGCCACGTCTCCTCCTGAGAGGGAGCGGTTCGATAGCCTGTTCGCTGGCGAATGACAATCGAGGCGTGAAGGAAAATCGCGTTAACGCGACGCTCAGACGGCCACGCTAGGTTGAACCTCGTTCTCCAGTGCGCAGAAGCCCAAGAGCGATCATGAGTTCCGCCCTCGCCCGCCCAGCGGACGCTAGCCACGCGTCGGACGCCGCACGCAGCCGGCGCGGACCGTTCCGGCCGGAACGCCTGACCCCGGCGCGCGCCCGGGTGCAGATCCAGAACCTGACTCGCGCCTTCCGCGTCGCCGATGCGATTCTCGCCGTCGCCCTCGCCTTGTGGATCGCCCGCAGCGGCGGCCTCGTCGCCCCGCTGGTGGGCGCGACCGTGCTGCTGGTCGCCCTGCACGGGCTGGAAGCCTACGCTTTTGCTCACCGCGAGCCGCTGGTCCGCCACCTGCTGCGCGTCGGCTCGGCCATCGGCGCCTCGGCGATCGCCGTGCAGGCCGTGGTCCTGACGCCGCTGGCGCCGGGCGCGCACGCCGTGACCGGCTGGCTGCTGGCCGCCCTGCCCGCGTTCCTTGCGCTGCACGCGACCTGGTGGGCCGTGGTCCGCCACGGCCGCCGCATCGGCAAGCTGACGCCCAACATCGTGCTGGTGGGCGCCACCACCAACGCCGAGCGGCTGATCGCCGCGGCCCTGCGCACCGGCGAGGTCAACGTGCTGGGCGTGTTCGACGACCGCGCCGCCCGCGCCCCCGAGGCCGTGCTGGGCGTGCCGGTGCTGGGCGACACCAAGGCCCTGGTCGACCACCGCATCATGCCCTTCGTCGACCGCGTGGTGATCGCCGTCGAATCCACGGCCCAGGCCCGGGTCGGCCAGCTGGTCGAGCGCCTGTCGGAGCTGCCCAACCCCGTCAGCATGATCGTCGACGTCGGCGGCGACGCCGATCGTGACGCCGCGCTGTCGCACCTGGCCGATCTGTCGGGCGCCCCCACCGACGCCCGTCGGGCGATGGCCAAGCGGTTGCAGGACCTGGCGGTCGCCGGGGTCGGCCTGATCGTCGCCGCGCCGGTGATGCTGGGCGTGGCCATCGCGGTGAAGCTGGACAGCCCCGGCCCGGTGTTCTTCCGCCAGCGCCGCCACGGCTTCAACAACGAGGCGATCCTGGTCTGGAAGTTCCGCTCGATGCGGCACGACATGGCCGACGCCAAGGCCGCGCGCCAGGTCAGCGTCGGCGACGACCGCGTGACCCGCGTCGGCAAGTTCATCCGCCGCACCAGCCTCGACGAGCTGCCGCAGCTGTTCAACGTGCTGGCCGGCGAGATGTCGATGGTCGGCCCGCGCCCGCACGCCATCGGCATGATGACCGGCGACGTGGAGTCGGCCAAGCTGGTGGCCACCTACGCCCATCGCCACCGCATGAAGCCCGGCGTCACCGGCTGGGCGGCCATCAAGGGCTCACGCGGCGCGGTCGACACCCCCGAGCTGGTGCGCCAGCGCGTGGCCTACGACGTCGAATATATCGAGCGCCAGTCGTTCTGGCTGGACCTCTACGTGATCCTGATGACCGTCCCCTGCCTGCTGGGCGACAAGACCGCCGTGCGCTGACCATGTTCTGGCGCGGCGTCCTGGGCTATCTGCCCGTCAACATCGCCCAGGGGGTCGTCGGCCTCCTGACGATCGTGCTGTTCACGCAGATCCTGTCTCCGGCCGAGTACGGGATCTATGCGCTGGCGTTCTCGGTGCTGAGCCTGACCCAGACGGCGTTCCTGACCTGGACCGAGGCGGCCATGGCCCGGTTCCTGGCCCGCGCCGACGAGGATGGCCGCCTGCCCGACCACTTCGCCACGCTCTATCGGCTGTGGATCCTGATGGCCCTGGCGATCCCGGTGGTCGCCGCCCTGGCGCTGCGGTTCTGGCCCATGGCGCCGGCCCTGAAGGTCGCCGTCGCCGCCGCCTTCGCGGCCGCGGCGGTCAAGAGCCTGGCCAAGATGTCCCAGGAGCGCCGCCGCGCGGCCGGCGAGGTGCCGGGCGCGGCCCTGCTGGACGTGATCCAGACCGTCGGCGGCTTCGCCCTGGGCCTGGTGCTGGCCCTGGTGGGCCTGGGCGGCGCCGCGCCGATCCTGGGCACGGGCGCGGTCGCCCTGCTGTGCCTGGTGTTCGTGCTGCCCACCGACCTGCGACGCCTGAAGGGCGGGACCTTCGACAAGGCGATGGCCAAGACCTACGCCGCCTACGGCGTGCCGGTGGCGTTCTCGCTGATCCTGGCCCTGGTGCTGTCGACCACCGACCGCTTCCTGCTGGCCGCCTTCCTCGACGAGAGCGCGGTGGGCGTCTACCACGCCGGCTACTCGCTGGGCTCGCGCACGCTGGACGTGGTGTTCATCTGGCTGGGCATGGCCGGCGGTCCGGCCATGGTCGCGGCCCTGGAGCGCGGCGGCCAGCCGGCGCTGGAGGACAGCGCCCGCGAGCAGGCCGACTTCATGGTGCTGCTGACCCTGCCGGCGGCCGTGGGCCTGGCCCTGGTCGCCCGGCCGCTGACCGAGGTGATGATCGGCCCGGCCCTGCGCGAGGGCGCGGCGGGCGTGACGCCGTGGATCGCCGCCAGCGGCTGGCTGTCGGGGGTGACCACCTATTACCTGCTGCAGGCCTTCACGCTTGGCCGGCGCACGACGATGCTGAGCGCCTGCATGGCGATCCCGGCCGGCGCCAACCTCGTGCTGAACCTGATCCTGATCCCGCGTTTCGGCCTTTCCGGCGCGCTGTGGGCCACCACCGCCAGCTACGCCCTGGGCGCGATCGCCGCCGGGGTGCTGGGCCGCCGGGCCTGCGCCCTGCCGATCCCGTGGCAGACCCTGGCCAGGACGGGACTGGCCTGCGGCCTGATGGCGGCCGTGGTGCTGGCCTTGCCCGACGTTGGCGGCCTGTTCGAACTGATCCTCAAGGCCGGCCTGGGGGCGGCGACCTTCGGCGGCGCGGCCCTGCTGCTCGACGCCGGCGGCGCCCGCGCGAGGCTGGCCGTTCTCACCCGCAGGTTCCGCACCGCATGACCGCCCCGATCACCGAAGCCATCGCCGACAACGCCGCGTGGAGCACGGCCGCCCCGCGCCTGTCGGTGCTGATCCCCACTTTCCGCGACGACCCGACGGCCCTGCTGCGCGCCCTGGACGGCAAGGACGCCTCGGCCGAGATCGTCTTGCTGGACGACGGCGGCGGCGACGAGGCCCTGGCCGCGCAGATCGGCAAGCTGCTCGCGGGCCTCAAGCGTCCCGCCCGCTTCGTACGGCTGTCGCGCAACGCCGGCCGCGCCCAAGGCCGCAACCGTCTGGCCGCCCACGCCCGGGGCAAGCACCTTTTGTTCCTCGACAGCGACATGCTGCCCGATCCCAAGGACTTCCTGGCCCGCTGGCTGGCGGTGGCGGGCGACGACGCGCCGGTGGCCTTCGGCGGCTTCACCCTCGACCAGACCCCGATCCGCCCCGAGCACGCCCTGCACCGGGCCATGGCGCTGAAGAGTGACTGCACGCCCGCGCCGCAGCGCGCCCAGGCGCCCGAGAAACACGTCTTCACCTCGAACCTCCTGGTGCGCCGCGACGTCTTCGAGACCATCGCCTTCGACGAGGGCTTCGCCGGCTGGGGCTGGGAGGACGTCGAATGGGCCATGCGGGTGGCCCGCGCCCACCCGATCCTGCACATCGACAACACCGCCACGCACCTGGGTCTGGATCCCGCGCCGGTGATGGCCGCCAAGTACGAGCAGTCGGCCGCCAACTTCGCCCGCGTGGTGGCCGCCCACCGCGACGTGGTCAGCGCCTATCCCAGCTATAAGGTCGCCAAGGCCCTGAAGGCGGTTCCGCTGCGCGGGACCTGGCGGCCGTGGCTCAAGGCCATCGCCCTGGCCGAGAACCTGCCCACCCCGCTTCGCGCCTTTTCCATGCGGCTCTACCGGGCCGCCCTCTATTCGGACGCCGTGTGATGACCGCTATCGAGCAGACCTACGAGAAGGTGGACGCCTACGAGCCTGACCGCTCGCTGAAGGGCAAGGTCCGCCGTCGGCTGATCCGCCTGCAGCATCGCCGTCCCGCGCGGGTGAAGCTCACGCGGCCGATGGTGTCGTTCAGCTTCGACGACGCGCCGGCCACCGCCTGCGAGGCCGGGGCCCGGGTGCTGGAAAGCCGGGGCTTTCGCGGCACCTACTATTTCGCCGCCGGCCTGACCGGGCGCGACGGGCCCATGGGCCGCTACGCCACCGGCGAGGACGCCGCCCGCCTGCACGCCGCCGGTCACGAGATCGGCTGCCACACCTTCAGCCACCTCGACTGCGGCCAGGCGACGACGCAGGTCGCCCTGGCCGACGTGGCGCAGAACACCGACGCCCTGGCGGCGTGGGGCGTGGGAAGCGCCGTCAGCTTCGCCTATCCGTACGGCGACGTGGCCGCCCCGGCCAAGACGGCCCTGGCCGGTCGCTTCAAGACCCTGCGGGCGCTGCATCACGGCCTGATCGCCAACGGCGCCGATCTGAACCAGGCGCCGGCCGTCGGGATCGAGGGCGAGGATGGCGAGGACGTGGCCCTGCACTGGCTGGACCAGGCTCACCGGCGCAAGGCCTGGCTGATCCTCTACACCCACGACGTGGCCGAGCAGCCGTCGGCCTGGGGCTGCACGGTGGAAGCGCTGGAACGGCTGGTCGACGGCGCGGTCAACGCCGGCTTCGACGTGGTGACCGTGGCGGAAGGATCGCGGCGGATCGGGCTCTGAGGTCCCTTCTCCCAGAGGGAGAGGGGAACTATCTCGGAAACTACTGACGCGTCCGCGAGGTCATCCCTGCCGCTGCCGCGTCGTCGGCCATCTGGGGGTCGACCTCGGGCGCGGGCTTGGGCGTGGCGGGCGGGGCCTCGACCACCGGCGGCTTTTCGGGTTCGGGCGCGACGGCCGGCGGCGGGGTCTGGGCGGCAGGCGTGCGGACCGTGGCCGCGCTGGCCGCGTCATCGGCCGTGGTGCGGACCTCCGCGCCCTCTTCGTAGCCGGAGCTCTCGAAACCGACCCCGGCGCTGACCACCAGGATCACGCCCAGGGCGGCGACCGCCCCGACGACGAAACCCAGGACGATCCATCCCAACGGATTGCCGCGACGTTCGGCCTTGGCCATCTGGAGCTCCCTAAAGGGAAGGCTCCGATCCTAGGAGCCGACCCAGCGTCGGACCGCGCCGACATCCACGTGAACGAAATTGCTGACGGGATAGTACCCGACGCCGCCCTGCTTCAGGTCGAGGGCCGCGGTCCTCAGCCGATCCAGGGAGACATCCTCCAGATAGAGATCGATGGCCTTGCCGTCCATGTGCAGGCTGCGTTTGGCGACTTCACCGCTGCGCGCGTGCAACATCGCGTTGGTCTTGGGCGAGCGATAGCCGGAGATGATCTGGAAGTGCGACTTGCTCTCGGTGCGCGCCGCAAGGCCCGCCATGATGTCATAGAGCTTCGGGTTCATCGCCGAGACGTCGCCGGTGCGATAGTCGCGCAGCACCTTGTCGAGGGCCTCGACCGCGTCGGGCACGTACTCGCCCTTCTCGAAATAGACGGCTTCGAGCTTTTCCTGGGTGTGCACGTTGTGCAGCTTCACCCAGCGCGGTTCGGCGGAAATGATGCGTTTCGGCTCGGCGACGGGAACCGGCGCTTCGGGAAGGCCGTTCTCAGGCATGCCCTCGGCCGCACTGCCCAGGTCGCCCTGCTTCATCAGCAGGTCGGCGATGGGATCGGCCCCGGGGCCGAACTTGGACTGTGCGAAGGCCGCCATGGGCCCGACCGCACTGGCGCCCAGCACACCCAGGCCAAGGCCCAGGAGCTTGCGTCGTTCGATCATAGATACGCTTTCCCGACTGACCGCGTCAGGCGCCCGAAGGGGCCGCCGACGCTCACTTGGAACACGATAAACTTTCCCGATCGGAAAGGCTTACGCACCAAAAGAGGCCTGACGAGGGCCGTCGGGTCAAGCCGGTCCGATGAACGCGCGGCCGCCGAAAGCCTGAGCATTCGCCGCTGCGGCCACGCTTCAAGTGCTGCAAAGACAGCGGCTTGGCCGCCTCGGCGAGGCGCTCAGACGGTCTTGGATGCGGCGATACGCTGCACCAGGGCCCGATCCCAGCCGTACGGGTCGTCGCGGAAATTCACCTGCCCGTCCGGAGTCACGTAGGCGGTCCAGTAGAGCAGATAGACGGCCATCGGCTTGGGCAGCTGGGCGCGCACGGTCTTGCCCGAGGCGATGGTGGCGTCGACGTTCTCGGCCGTCCATTCGGCGCTGCCGTCGAGCAGCTGCTTGGCCAGCGGGATCGGTTTTTCCAGGCGCACGCAGCCATGGCTGGCCAGGCGGCTGTAGCTGGCGAACTTCGCGCGCGACGGGGTGTCGTGCAGATAGACGCCGTAGGGGTTGTTGAAGTCGAACTTCACCAGGCCCAGGGCGGCCTTGTCGCCGGCCTTCTGTTGCAGGCGCGTGCCGCCGCCCTCGGTCGGGATGACGATGAAGTCGTTGCGGGCCAGGTAGCCCGGATTGGCGCGCTCCTTGGGCCACAGCTCCTTGGTGGCGATCGAGCTGGGCACGTTCCAGGGCGGATTGAGCACGATCGAGTGGATCTGCGACTGCAACATGGGCGTCTCGTCGCCCGGACGGCCGGTGACGGCGCGCATGGTCAGGGTCGGGGCGTCGTGGTGGAAGACGCTCATGACAGCGGCGGCGATGTTGACCTGGATGCGGTCGGCCGGCAGTTCTTCGGGCAGCCAGCGCCAGCGCTCCATGTTGGCGACGATCTGGTCGATGCGCAGCTGCACCGGCACATTCAGCGCCGCCAGCGTACCCTTGCCCAGCACGCCGTCGGGATTGAGGCCGAAGCGTTTCTGGGCGCGCATCAGGGCCTGCTGCAGCGCCTCGTCGAACACCGGGGCCTTGTCGACGGCGATGGTCGGATCCTCGACGGCCAGGCGGGCCTCGAGCTGGGCGATGCGCGGATCGCCCTTGTCGCCCAGCTTCAGCGGCGGGCCTTCGGGGATCACGGCCCAGCCGCCCTTGGCGGCGAGATCGCGATAGACCACCAGGCCCTTCTGCAGGGTCTGGTAGCCGGTATAGGGCGGCGAGAGGTCTTCCAGCCAGCCGGCCAGGCGATCGTTCTGCACCGCGGCGGCGAAGCCGGGAGCCGGATCATAGGCGGCGGGACGCAGGCCCCAGTTGCCGTCGAAATCGGCGGGCGCCAGCCGGCCGCTGTGCACAGCCTTGGCGTAGCGCATGGTCAGGGCCACGAGCTGGGTGACTCCGGCCTGGCGATCGGCGGCGTTGCGCGAGTCCAGCAGGGCCAGGGCGCGGTCGGGCGCGAAGAGCCCGGGCTCGAAGCCGTGCGAGGGGGCGTCGTTCAGCGCCCTGACCAGCAGGTCGATCTGGTCGGCGCGCAGGGCCGGCGGCGCGGGCACGGCCACGGGCGCCTGCTGCGGCGCGCGGGCGGGCCGGACCTGAGCTTGAGCGAGAACGGCCGGGGCCGCCGACATCCACAGGGCCGCCCCGAGAAGGACGGTCGAAACTTTCAGGCTCTGGCTCACCGTCGACGGGTCTCGCACGCACATTGCGCGCGGCCCCTCCGCGCGCTTCCCAAATGGCAATTCCGCGTCGGGGTCGTCAACGCGAGGATCGTGAAACTGCAACGGCCAAGGTCCCGATTTGGTTCTTTCTCACGTTGCGGAACCTTAACGCCACACTCGCGGTTTGCAGTTCGACGACGGCGCCTTTGCGCCACAATCGTCCTTGTCAGGACAGCAAAGATGAGAATCGCCCAGGTTCCGCCCCTGTATGAAGCCGTGCCCCCACGGCTCTACGGGGGCACCGAAAGGGTGGTCGCGCACCTGACGGACGCGCTTGTCGACCTCGGCCACGAGGTCACCCTGTTCGCCTCCGCCGAAGCCAGGACCAAGGCCGACCTGGTGGTCGTCCGCGACCAGGCCATCCGCCTGGACCCCGCCCCGCTGAAATCCGACCTCGCCGCCCACATCGCCATGCTGGCCGAGGTCCGCCGCCGCGCCGCCGAGTTCGACGTCATCCACTTCCATACCGACATGATCCACTTCCCCCTGTTCGAGGGCATGGCGGAAAAGACCCTGACCACCCTGCACGGGCGGCTCGACCTGAAGGACCTGCCCGGCGTCTACCGGCGCTGGCCGCAGTTTCCGCTGGTGTCGATCTCCGACAGCCAGCGCGCGCCCCTGCCCTTCGCCAACTGGGCCGGCACGGTGCTGCACGGCATGTGCGCCGAGATCTACGAATATCATCCAAAGTCAGAGGGTTACCTGGCCTTCCTCGGGCGGATCTCGCCTGAGAAGGGCCCCGAACGGGCGATCGCCATCGCCAAGCGCATGGGCCGCCGCCTGAAGATCGCCGCCAAGGTCGACGCCGCCGACCGCGAATACTTCCACACCGTCGTCGAGCCGCTGCTGGACCATCCGCTGGTCGAGTTCGTCGGCGAGATCGGCGACGCCGAGAAGTCGGCTTTCCTGGGCGGCGCCGACGCCCTGCTCTTCCCCATCGCCTGGCCCGAGCCGTTCGGCCTGGTGATGATCGAGGCCATGGCCTGCGGCACGCCGGTGATCGCCTACCAGTGGGGCTCGGTGCCCGAGGTGATCGAGGAAGGCGTCACCGGCTTCATCGTCGACGACGAGGACGAGGCGGTGGCAGCGCTGCGCCGCCTGCCCGACCTGTCGCGCCAGACCGTGCGCGAACGGTTCGAGACCCGGTTCTCGGCCCACGCCATGGCCCGCCGCTATCTGGACCTCTACGCGCGCCTGGACGAGGCGGCCCAGCCGCCGCGCCTGACCCTGGCCCAGAGTGCGTGACCTCAAAGGCGGCCAAACCCCGCCGGGTTGAGGCCGCATTGTAGCTTTCAAGTTCAGCGACCGCGCCTCCCCTGGCGCGGCCGCTGATCGCGTTTAGACAAGGGGCATCGAGATGGACGATCTGGCGCCGACCCCGGTGACGGCGGGCGAGCAGGGAGAGACCGGCGAACCGCGCGTGCCCTACAGGTTGTTCGCCCTGAAGGACCGCGACACCTTCCTGGTGGCCGACGCCTTCGGCGACGTGCTGGGCGCGGCCGACGGTCTGTTTCACGACGACACCCGCCTGCTGTCGCGCCTGCGGCTGCTGATCGGCGGGCGGCCGCCGGCCCTGCTGAGCGCCAGCGTCTCGCAGGACAACGTCTTCTTCACCTCGCACTCGACCAACCAGACCCTGCCCTCGCTGGGCGGCGCCTCTGCGCCCCACGGCGCGATCCACGTCGAGCGCAAGCGCTTCCTGTGGTGCGAGCGGCTGTACGAGCGCCTGCGGTTCGTCAACTACAGCCGCGACATGGTCATACTGCCGGTGGCGCTGGAGTACGACGCCGACTTCCACGACATGTTCGAGGTGCGCGGCTCCAAGCGCAAGGCCAGGGGCCGGGTGCTGCCGGCCGAGCTGAACGGCCGCTCGGTCCATTTCGCCTATCAGGGCCTGGACGAATTGCGTCGCGACAGCGTGATCGCCTTTTCCGAACCGCCCGGGCGTCTGACCCCGCAGCGGGCCGAGTTCATGTTCATGCTGACCCCGGAGACCCATTTCGACCTCTATCTCGAGGTCGGGCCGGTTCCGGACCATCCCCCGACCCGCGAGCGCTGGCGCGCCGCCGCCGCCCGGGCCCGCCTGGACATGCGCGGCCGCCGCCGGCGCGGGGCGCGGCTGAAGTCGTCGGGGCGCCTGTTCAACGACTGGCTGGAGAAGTCGCGGGCGGACCTGGCCTTGCTGACCACCGAGTTCGAGACCGGCCCCTATCCCTATGCCGGCATCCCGTGGTTCTCGACGCCGTTCGGCCGCGACGCGATCATCACCGCCTGGCAGGTGCTGTGGATCGAGCCGCGGCTGGCCAAGGGCGTGCTGGGCTACCTCGCCGAGCACCAGGCCGAGGAGGTCAGCGCCTTTCGCGACAGCGCGCCGGGCAAGATCATGCACGAGACCCGCAAGGGTGAGATGACGCGGCTCGGCGAGTTGCCGTTCGGCCGCTACTACGGCGGGGTCGACACCACGCCGCTGTTCGTGGCCCTGGCCTGCGCCTATGCCGAGCGGACCGGCGACCTGGCCTTCATCGACGGGCTGTGGGACGCCCTGCGGGCGGCCGTGGCCTGGATCGAGCAGTTCGGCGACAGCGACGGCGACGGCCTGATCGACTACGCCCGCGGCGCCGACACCGGCCTCTCCAACCAGAACTGGAAGGACAGCGAGGACAGCGTCTTCCACGCCGACGGCAAGTTCCCCGACGGGCCGATCGCCGTGGTCGAGGTGCAGGGCTACGCCTTCGCCGCCTTCAAGGGCATGGCCGACCTCGCCCGCCGACGGGGCGAGGCCGCCGACGCCGAGCGCTGGAGCGCCAAGGCCGAGCACCTGCGGACCATGGTCGAGGAGCGGTTCTGGATGGAGGACAAAGGGTTCTACGCCATGGCCGTCGACGGTCACGGCAAGCCCTGCCGCGTGCGCGGCTCCAACCCGGGGCACCTGCTGTTCTGCGGCCTGCCCTCGCCCGAGCGCGCGGCCAAGGTGGCCGACACCCTGCTGTCGGCGGCGTTCAACAACGGCTTTGGCGTACGGACCCTGGCCGAGGGCGAGCCGCGCTTCAATCCGATGAGCTATCACAACGGCTCGGTCTGGCCGCACGACACGGCCATCTGCGCCATGGGCCTGGCCCGTTACGGCCATCGGGACGGGGTGGTGCGGATGACCTCGGGCCTGTTCGAGACGGCCGCCCACTACGAGATGCGGCTGCCGGAGCTGTTCTGCGGCTTCCCCCGCCAGCCGGGCGAGCCGCCGGTCGCCTATCCGGTCGCCTGCCTGCCCCAGGCCTGGGCGGCGGGCTCGGCCTTCATGATGCTGCAAGCCTGCCTGGGCATCACCGTCGACGGCTGGGCCGGCGAGATCCGCATCCAGGAGCCGCGCCTGCCGATCGGCATCGACAGTCTGTCGATCGAGAACCTGGGGGTGGGCGACCGCCTGACCGACCTGGCCTTCGAACATGTCGGCCGGCACGTCACCGTCCAGGGTGGACGGCGCTCGACCGTGCCGATCCTGACCCGCTGCTGATTTCCCCAAAAGCGTAACAAGAACAAAGACCATGCCCCAGAACCTCGACCTGTTTCCGATCGGCAACTGCTCGGTCAGCGCCCTCATCGACCGCGAAGGCCGCTTCGTATGGGGGTGCATGCCCCGCATCGACTCCGACCCGGTGTTCAGCACCCTGCTGGGGGGCCTCGAGCCGCCGTTCGAGGGCGGCAAGGGCCTGTGGGACGTGGTCGTCGACGGGGCGGTGAAGGTCGAGCAGGCCTATCTGCGCAACACCCCGATCCTGCGCACCGTGGTCACCGACGCCGACGGCGCCAGCCTGGAGATCATCGACTTCGCGCCGCGCTTCCAGCAGTTCGGCCGGATCTATCGCCCCACCGCCTTCATCCGCCTGGTGCGGCCGGTCAGCGGGGTGTGCCGCGCCACCATCCGCCTGCGCCCGACCGCCAACTGGGGCGCGCGCCTGGCCGAGCACACCAACGGCTCCAACCACATCCGCTACCTGTGCTCGGACATGACGCTGCGGCTGACCACCGACTGCCCGGTCTCGCACATCCTGGAGGAGCGCACCTTCCGCGTGGAGCGGACCCTGGCGATGTTCCTGGGCGCGGACGAGGGCTTCGACGCCGACGTCGGCGCCACCTGCGCGCGGATGCTGCAACAGACCGAGGACTACTGGCTGAACTGGGTGCGGGGCCTGGCCGTGCCGCTGGACTGGCAGTCGGCGGTGATCCGCGCGGCCATCACCCTCAAGCTCTGCATGCACGAGGAGACCGGGGCGATCGTGGCGGCCATGACCACCTCGATCCCCGAGCACGCCAACAGCGGCCGCAACTGGGACTACCGCTACTGCTGGCTGCGCGACGCCTATTACGTGGTCCAGGCCCTGAACCGGCTGGGCGCGGCCGACATCCTGGAGAACTACCTCGCCTACCTGCGCAACATCGTCGACCGGGCGGCCGGCGGCCATATCCAGCCGCTGTTCGGGGTGGGCTACGAGCCCGCCCTGATCGAGCGCTTCGCCCCGGACCTGCCCGGCTATCGCGGCATGGGGCCGGTGCGGATCGGCAACCAGGCCTTCGAGCACCAGCAGCACGACGTCTACGGCCAGATCATACTGTCCTCGACCCAGGCCTTCTTCGACGAGCGCCTGCTGCGGCCGGGCACGATCGAGGACTTCAAGGCGCTGGAGCCGGTGGGCGAGCGGGCCTTCCAACTGCACGACCAACCCGACGCCAGCCTGTGGGAGTTCCGCGGCCGGGCCAATGTGCACACCTATTCGTCGGTGATGTGCTGGGCCGCCTGCGACCGCCTGGGCAATGTCGCCGAGAAGCTGGGCCTGGCCGATCGCGCCAGGTTCTGGAACGACCGCGCGGCCAAGGTGCGCGAGGCCATCGACACCCATGCCTGGAACGAGACCCTGGGCCGGTTCGCGGCCACCTTCGGCGGCGAGGAGCTGGACGCCAGCCTGCTGCAACTGGTCGACCTGCGCTTCATCGCCGCCGACGATCCCCGCAACAAGGCCACGGTCGCGGCCATCGAGGCGGGCCTGCGCAAGGGATCCTACCTGCTGCGCTACGCCCTGCCCGACGATTTCGGCACGCCGCAGACGGCCTTCAACATCTGCACCTTCTGGCTGGTCGAGGCGCTCTATCTCGAAGGCCGGGTCGAGGAAGCCCGGTCCCTGTTCCAGGAAATGCTCGACCGCCGCACCTCCGCCGGCCTGCTGTCGGAGGACATCGGTTTCGAGGACGGCGAGCTGTGGGGCAACTACCCGCAGACCTATTCGTTGGTAGGTCTGATCAACTGCGCGGCGCTGCTCAGCCGGCCCTGGACTTCGGTACGCTGAAGCTGGGTCAACCCCTTCGGCCTCACGTTTTGGTCAGTCAAACGTGACCCCCCGACCGCTGTGTCGGGGGGATCGAACCGGGCCCCGGGGCGTTCCTAACGGCTGAGTTCCATAGTGAAAGGGGCCTAACTGCATGACCACGTACGGGTCTGCCGCTCGGCTTGCGTCGTCGGATCTTCCGCCGCCGCCCACCAGTATTCCTGCCAACAGCGCGCTGTTCCTCGACCTCGACGGAACCCTCGCGCCCATCATGCCGCGTCCGGACGACGTCGGCCCCGACGCCGCCCGCGCGGCGCTGATCGCGCGCCTGCGCGAAGCTTTCGACGACCGCGTGGCCGTGATCAGCGGCCGTTCGCTGGACGATCTTTCCCGCATCCTGGGCGACGGCGCCCTGGCCTACATGGCCGGCGTGCACGGCCTGGAGCGCCGCACCCCCGAGGGCGTGTTCCGCGCCCAGCCCCACGAGGGCTTGGCCGAAGCGCGCGACGTGCTGGCCGATCTGGCCCGCTGCGATCGCGGCCTGATCTTCGAGGACAAGCACCTCAGCGTCGGGCTGCACTATCGCAACACCCCGTCGGCCGCCGACGCGGTGATCGAGGCGGCCGAGCGCCTGAAGCGCCAGACCGGCCTCGTCCTGCAACTGGGCGACATGGTCGCCGAACTGCGCACGCCGGGTCAGGACAAGGGCTCGTCGGTCGCCGCCCTGCTGCGCGAACCGGCCTTCGACGGTGCCCTGCCGATCTTCATCGGCGACGACCTGACCGACGAGGACGGCTTCGAGGCCGCCCGCCGCCTGGGCGGCTACGGCGTGCTGGTCGGCCCTGAACGGCCCACGGCGGCGAGCTATCGTCTCGACGGGCCGGAAGCCGTTCACGCCTGGCTGGACGCCGCCGCAAGGTCGATTGCCGAGAGCGAGGTCGAGCGATGAGCCGCCTGATCGTCGTTTCGAACCGCGTCAACCCGCCGTCCGGCAAGGGCGAGGAAAGCGTCGGCGGCCTGGCCATGGCCCTGGCCGCGGCCCTGCGCGAATATTCCGGCATCTGGTTCGGCTGGAGCGGCAAGACCACGCCCGAGTTCACCGGCCAGCTGAACATGCAGCGCGTCGAGGGGGTGACCGTGGCCACGGTCGACCTCGAGGACGGCGACTACCAGGAGTATTACAACGGCTACGCCAACAAGACGCTGTGGCCGCTGTTCCACTACCGCGTCGACCTAACGGCCTACGACCGCTCGTTCGGCGAGGGCTACGACCGGGTCAACAAGCGCTTCGCCGAGACCCTGCGCCCGCTGATCGAGCCCGACGACATCATCTGGGTGCACGACTACCACCTGATCCCGATGGCGAGGGAGCTGCGGCGGCTGGGCGTGACCAACCGCATCGGCTTCTTCCTGCACATCCCCTGGCCGGCCCACCAGTTGGTGGTCACCCTGCCCCGCCACCGGCCGCTGGTGGAGGCGCTGTTCCACTACGACGTGGTCGGCTTCCAGACCGAGGAGAGCCTGCAAGCCTTCGAGGGCTACGTGCTCAACGAGGTCGGCGGCGAGAAGACCGAGGACGGCCGACTGCGCGCCTTCGGCCAGATCACCGAGGCCGGGGCCTTCCCGATCGGCATCGACGCCGACGACTTCGCCCGCATCACCAAGAGCCCGCGGGCCATGCGGGTCTACGACCGGATGGCGGCCCACAGCGTGTTCCGCAAGATGGTCGTGGGCGTCGATCGCCTGGACTACTCCAAGGGCCTGGAGGAGCGCCTGATAGGCTTCGAGCGCTTCCTGCACGACCACGAGGACGCCCGCCGCGAGGTGATGCTGCTGCAGATCGCCCCGCTGTCGCGCGACGAGGTCGAGGCCTACCAGGACATCCGCAGCCGCCTGGACGGCCTGATCGGCCGCATCAACGGCGCCTATGCCGAGATGGACTTCACGCCGATCCGCTATCTCAACCGCTCCTACCGGCGCGACGAGCTGGCGGGGGTCTATCGCGCGGCCAAGGCGGCGCTGGTCACGCCCCTGCGCGACGGCATGAACCTGGTCGCCAAGGAGTACGTGGCCTCGCAGAACCCCGAGGATCCGGGCGTTCTGATCCTGTCACGCTTCGCCGGCGCCGCGCGGCAGATGAAGGAGGCGCTGATCATCAACCCCAACAGCCCCGAGGAGATCTCGGACGCGCTGGCCCAGGCGCTCGCCATGGACGAGACCGAGCGCAAGCGCCGCTGGGAGGACCTGATGGACAACGTCACCCGCCAGGACGTGACCGCCTGGCGCGACGACTTCGTGGCCGCCCTGAAGGGCGATCCGACGGTCCAGGCGGCCAACACCGAGACGCCGGACGAGCCGGCCGTGACCACGGTGAAGAAGGCGCTGATCGGCGCCAAGAAGTAGGAGCGACACGCAGATGGCCCCGCGTCCCACCTGGCAGGGCCATCTGCGGCTCTCGCTCGTCACCTGCCCGGTGGCGCTCTACACCGCCACCAATCCCGGCGGCGAGGTGCGCTTCAACCTGCTGCATCCCAAGACCCACAACCGCATCAGGATGGTGGCCACCGACCCGGACCTGGGCCCCGTCGAGCGCTCGGACCTGGTCAAGGGCTACGAGGTCGAGAAGGACCGCTACGTCATCGTCACGCCGGAAGAGATCGACAGCGTGCGGCTGGAGAGCACCCGCACGATCGACATAGAGCGTTTCGTCGACGTGGCCGACATCGACCGGCTCTACTGGGACAATCCCTATTTCCTGGTCCCAGACGGCAAGCTGGCGGTCGAGGCCTACAGCGTGATCCGCGACGCCATGGCCGGCGCCAAGCGCATCGCGCTCGGCCGAGTGGTCATGCACACCCGCGAGCGGCTGCTGGCCATAGAACCACGCGGCAAGGGGCTGGTGGCCTGGTCGCTGCGATCGTTCGACGAGGTGCGCGATCCGGCCGACCTGTTCGACGACATCCCGGCCAAGAAGGCCGATCCGTCGATGATCGCCATCGCCCGCAAGATCATCGAGCAGCAGGACGGTCCCTTCGAGCCGAAGGACTTCAAGGACCGCTACGAGGAGGCCCTGCGCGACCTGATCAAGCGCAAGGAGAAGGGCGGCAAGACCAAGGTGACCGCCGCGCCGGTCGACGACACCAACGTCGTCGACCTGATGGAAGCCCTGCGCAAGAGCCTGGGCGGCAAGGCCCCGGCCGCCAAGACGCCGGCGAAGAAGGCGGCTCCAAAGAAGGCCGCCTCCACCAGGACCAAGAAGGCCTCCTAGGCCTCCTGCGCCACCGGGCTCTTGGCCTCCTTCAGCCGCAGATAGATGCAGCCGAACCCGACCGCGGCGTTGAGGATGCCGACCAGCACGAACGGCGAGGCCGGGCTGATCACGTCGAACAGCACGCCGCCCAGGGTGCCCAGCACCAGGATGCCGAAGGCGCCGCACAGGTTGAAGAAGCCGATCACGGCGCCCCGCCCCTCTTCCGGCGCTTCCTTGCCGATCAGGGCCTGGGAGCCGATGAAGGCGCTGATCTGGCCCACGCCCAGCAGCACGAACAGCGGCAGGGCCGCCTTGCTCAGCGGATCGTCGATGAACATCGTCGCCAGGTAGCCGACCGCGCCCAGCAGCATGCAGGCCGCCAGGGCCGTCAGACGGTGGGCCTTGTCGATCATCAGGGCGATGACCACCGGCCACAGCAGCGCCGCCGACTGGGCGACGATGAACGGGATGCGGCCCTGGTCGAGGGCGTCGGCCAGGCTGGCGCCGTTCTCCAGCGCCGCCTTCTTGCCCCAGGCGATGGCGTAGGCGCCGACGATGGCGAGATCGCCCCGCGCCACGAAGGCCGAGGCGTAGGCCAGGACGATGCGCGGATTGGACTTCGCGGCCGCGACGCCCACGCCCAGCTGGGCCGACAGCTTGGGCCGCTCCACGGTGCGGGCCGCCACGCCCGGCTTGAGGCCCAGCCACATGACGGCGGCGGAGACCAGGCACAGGGCCGCGGCGATGGCCAGCGCGGCCTGGCCGGCGGTCTTCTCGTCCATGCCCTGGCCGACGAAAACGGCCGGCAGCTTGCCGATGGCCAAGGCCAGGATGACCACGCCCAGCCCGTTGAGGATGCCCGACAGGGCGACGATCTTGCCCCGGTCGCGGGCCTTCACGTAGTCGGCCAGGATGGTCGACAGCATGCCGGTCGTGGCCCCGATGCCGATGGCGTAGACCACCTTGTAGAGCGACAGGTCCCAGATGTTGGTGGCCAGCGGGAACAGCAGGTAGCCGGCCGCCGTGGCCAGGAAGCCGATGGCGTAGACCGCGCGGCGGCCCACGCGGTCGGCCAGGGCCCCGGCCAGGCCGAACACGAACAGCAGAGCCACCTCGTTGACGAGGTTGAGGATCCCCAGGACCGAGCCCTGGCGGTCCAGCGGCACACCGAGATTGGCGCTCAGCACGTAGGGCGTCATCACCGCGACCGTCGTGGCCAGGCCGATATTGACGAAGGCGGCGTAGAGCGCGGTCCACATGTGGCCGGCGCGCACGCCAGGCTCTATCGCCAGTATGCCGAACCGCTCGGGGTTCTTGGGCGCTGCCATCGGGAACTCCAGAAAAAGACTTGGGGGCAAGGAAAAGGCCCGGCGCGCAGGGGCGCCGGGCCTTGAAGGTCACGCGTTCAGGAAGATCAGAAGGTCTTGCTGATGCGGATCGAGGCGGCGCGCTTCTCGGGCAGGGAAACCACGTAGGAGCGCGGCGGAGTGTTGTTGTTCAGGTCGAAGAAGCCGAAGTCGGTCGCCGCGATGGCGTTCTTCGGGGTGTCGTCGTCGAACAGGTTGGTCACGGCCACGTCGATGCCCCACGATCCGTCGGTGATCCCGGCCCGCAGATCCGAGACGAAGTAGCTCGGCAGCCAGGTTAGGTTGTTCTGGGTCATGTAGCGCTTGGACTGGTAGCGGCCCGACAGTTCGGCGGTCCACGACCAGTTCGACATCTTCGGCAGCTCGCCGGTGACCAGGGCCGAGACGTTCAAGCTGTGCTTGGGCGTCAGCGGAACGGCCTTGCCGGTGTAGTCGCCGCCAGTGGACTCGATCCGGTCGAAGTAACCGGGGGTCGGGACCTTGTAGTCGGTGAACTCGGCGTCGGTGTAGGTGTAGTTGCCGCTCAGCGTCAGCCAGTGGGTGGCCCGCCAGTCGCTGGTCAGGTCGATGCCCTTGCTTTCGCTCTCGCCAGCGTTCTCGACCGACGGAACCGAGGTCCCGCCGAGCACCTTGGTGGTGCCGATCTGCTGGTTCTTGTAGCGGTTGAAGAAGATCGCCCCGTTCAGGACCAGGTCGCCGCCGAGGAACACGTTCTTCGAGCCGATTTCGAAGCTTTGCAGCTTCTCCGGCTTGAAGGTCGAGTCGACGCTGCCGCTGGTGCCGGTGGTGTCGACGCCGCCCGGCTTGAAGCCTTCGCCGTACGACGCGTAGACCGAGTTGCGCGAGGTGATCTTGTAGTTGGCCACGAAGTTCGGCGTGAAGGCGTCGGCGCGGACGGTCTTCTTGTCGATCTGGGTGGTCTTGGCCAGTTGGGCGTTGCGAGCGGCGACGGTGCCGGCCGGACCGGCGGCGCAGCCCAGCTGTTGCAGGCAGACCAGTTGCACGCCGAACAGGCGATAGTACATCGGCTGGTACGGGCTGCCGCGATAGGCGACGCGTTCCTCAATGTAGCGACCGTCGAAGCGCAGGGTCAGGGCGTCGGTGACGTCGTATTCGACGCTGCCGGCCCAGGACAGCGAGTCCGTCTCGCGCGAGATCTTCAGCGGATAGTCCGCCGTGGCCTTCGCGGTCGTGGTCGGCGCCTGGAAGGCCCCGCTCGCCGTCGCGCCGCCGCCCATGAAGAGCGCCGTCAGGATGGTCAGGCGCGGGTCGGAACCCTCGCGCATCCAGAACTGGTCCTTGTTGATCTGGCTGGCCTGCTCGTGGAAATACAGGCCTTCCAGCGAGGTCCGCAGCTTGCCGAAGTCCTTGCTCCAGCGCAGCGTCTGGCTCTGCTGCTTGGTGTCGAAGTCGTCGTCCAGCATCACCGAGAAGCCGATGGCCGGCAGGCCGCCGGTCGGCGCCACGGTGGAGTAGTTCAGGCCGTAGGCGCGCAGGAAGCCCAGATACTGGTAGAGCGAGCCGTAGAACGGCGCCATGCCCGCATAGAGCGGAAGCACGTTGCCGCTGAGGCTGTTGTTGGAGTTGTCGAAGTCCTGGACCTGGGTGGTCTCGCCGCGGGTGATGCCGGTCAGCGAGGTGAACGTGCCCCAGTCGCTTTCGTAGTTGACCTCGAACGAGGCGCGGGTCGCATCGGTGACCGTGCCCTTGAAGTCCTTGCCCGTGCGCGGATCCAGCGAGTAGGCGATGGTCTGGTTCTTGACCACCGCGGCGTCGCTGAGGTCGCCCTTGACCGTGAAGCCGGGGCGATTGTTGCTGGGATCGGTGACCGCGACGCCGAGATTGGCGGTGTTGGCCGTGCCCGTCAGCGGATTGACCGCCGTGATGTAGGCCCGGGCCATCTGGTCGTATTCTTCGTGCGAGCTCTGCACCCGGGCGAAGACGGTCAGTTTCTCGGTCGGCTTCATCAGCACGCTGAAGGCCGCGCCCTTGGCTTCACCGCCGCCGACACGCTTTCCGCTGACGCTGTTGAGGTACTGGCCGTCGTTTTCCCAGGCCCCGGCGTTCAGGTTGATCGCCAGCTTGTCCTGCACCAGAGGCACCGAAACCGAGACCTTGCCCTCCTTCAGGCCGAAGTCGCCGGCTTCCAGGCTGAGCTTGCCCTCGAATTCGCCGAGGTTCGGACGCTTGGAAATGTAGTTGATCGCGCCCGAGAAGGCCGAACGGCCGTAGAGCACGCTCTGCGGACCCTTCACGATCTCGATGCGCTCGGCGTCGACGAAGCGCAGGGAGGCCAGCGCGCCGCCGCCGGCGGTGGCGAAGGCTTCCGACGACGTGTCGACCCC
Source organism: Caulobacter radicis (assembly GCF_003094615.1). Taxonomy (GTDB): domain Bacteria; phylum Pseudomonadota; class Alphaproteobacteria; order Caulobacterales; family Caulobacteraceae; genus Caulobacter; species Caulobacter radicis. The sequence goes on from NZ_QDKO01000020.1 coordinate 60,678, forward strand.
ATCCACCAGGATGGCCACGTTCGGACGGCCCCGAACGGCTTGCACGCCGCGGATGGCCGGGCGCGTGTCGCTGGGCGTCAGGCCCTGGTCAAAAGTCAGGCCGGCGGTCGATTGCGCCACGCGGCTGATGTCGGAAATATTACGGCGTTCGATCGTCTCGGCCGACACGGCGTTGATGGTGATCGGAACGTCCTGCAGAGATTCAGACTTGTTACGTGCCGTGACGGTGATCTCCCCAATCACGTTCACGTCTTCAGAAGTCGTCGTTTGCGCGAGGGCTTGCCCCGAACAAATCAGAAGCGTAAGAGCGCTCGCGCTCGCGCCATAGATACTCATTGCCGACTTGGTCATGACTCCCCTCTTCAAATCTTGACCACACCCCGCCGCGTTCCCCGCGACTGTTCCCCGACGGTCAAGATGATGGAGCCGGACCAATACAGGTCTTGCGATAAAGCGTTTGTCCGTCCATCGGATAGGAGTTCAGGAAAGTCCCGCCATGCTGACAGACGTAGCGCCCGCAACCAAGCCTCGGCAATCGCGCCGGATCGCCACCGAAGCAGCGATCGTAGAGGCGTTCGGGCGTCTTATGGAGCGCGGAAGCGTCCACGACGCGGGTGTGAACGCCCTAATCAAGGAAGCCGGCGTCGGCAAGAAACAAATATATGACTATTTCGGCGGCCTGGGCGGCGTCGCCGACGCCTGGGTGCGTCGCACCGGCATCTGGCCGCGACTCTCCGACATGCTGGACGAGCCGCTGGAGACCTTCCACCAGCGCCCGCCGATGGAGCGCCTGCGGATGCTGGTGCGCACCTACGCCTCGTCGCTGCGCGCCCACCCGGCCGTGGCCACGATCATGGCGGGCGAATTCGCCGGACCGCCGGAACTGCGCGACGCCGTCACCGCCGTGCGGATCCGCATCTGGGAAGAGTACGAGCGCCTGTTCATCGGCCAGCGCAGCGAGGACAAGGAACTGCTGGCCATCGCCATGACCATGCTGTCGGCCGTGTCCTATGTGGGCATGCGGGCCAAGTTCGAGCCGAATTTCTTCGGTTTCGACCTGCATGACGACTTGGCCTGGGAGCGTGTCGTAGGCATGCTGGACCACGTGATGGGCCGCTATCAGACCGGCGTCGATGCGGCCGTTTCTCGTCAGGCGGATAGCGCCGACTAGAAAATTGACCGGTCGGTCCCTTTTTGAAAACCTCCGAGCATCCCGCCAAGCGCGGGCCTGACCGCACGGAGACCTTGATGTTCGGCGACCCCCTTTCCCTCCCCGTCAAACCCCAGGCGGGCGACCTCTGGGTGGCCGCGACGATGGTCACCGACGACAAGCTGAAGCTCGGGCTCTCCAGGATCCTCCTCCTGGGCCCCGACCTGCAGATCAAGGCGGCCTTGCATACGGGCGACTTCGGCATGGTCTCGGGCTTGGCGGTGAATCCCCGCACCGGCGAGCTCAACGCGCTGGACCCCTTCGCCCGCAACGTCACCCGCATCGACGCCGAAGGGCTTCGCGTGCCCGGCCAGGCCTCGCTTCTCCCCGGCCGGGGCCTGGGCTCGATGGTGTTCCTGCCCGACGGCGGCGCCCTGGCCGGCGAGCACCTGTCGGGTCAGGCCCCGCCGTTCACCGGCGAGGGCCGCCTGGTGCGCTTCGACGCCGACGGCCGCGTGACGCGCTTCTATCGCCCCGAGTATCATGGCGGCGTCATGGGCTTCCTGGGCGTCACTCACCTGACCGTGCTGTCGGACGGCAAGACCGTGGCCTATGTCTCCGAGACCGGCCACACCGTCTATCGATACGACATCGAGGCCGACGCCCAGCTTTCCCCGCTCTATGTGCGCACCGATCCGCCGGGCATGGTGTTCGGCATCGCCGCCACGCCGAACGACGACGTGCTGGTCAGCTGCGGCAACGAGGTGCGCCGCGTGGCCCAGGACGGTTCGGTGCTGCGCGCCTACGCCGTGCCGGAAGGCCGGGGCTGGTCGTTCCTGCGCGTCACCGACGACGGCGCGCACTTCTGGGCCGGCGACTTCTTCTCGGGCCAGCTGGCCAAGATCGCGCTGGACAGCGGCGAGTTGGTCGCCAGCGTCAAGCTCGACATACCGTTCGGCGTGACCTCCATCGTCGAAGCAAAGGTCGCCTGAGGTGAAAAAGCGCAAGATCCTGCTGATCGGTCTCGGCGCCGTCGTCCTGGCGGGCGCGGCGACCTATGCGACCGCGCCACTCTACTGGAACCGCTATTTCCGCGCCCTGACCGTCAATCCGCTGGAGCCGCCGATCGACTGGTACAAGCCGGTCGCCGTCGTGAAGGGCGCGCCCGCCGCGGCACTGCCGACGACGACGCCGGAAGCGGCCGGGATCGATCCGGCCGCCCTGGAGGCCGCCTCGGACTACGCGGGCGAGCGCAAGTCCGACGCCCTGATCGTCGTCAAGGACGGCGCCATCGTCTACGAGCGCTACTGGAACGGCGTGGGCCCCAACACCGTGATGAAGGCCCACTCCTTCACCAAGACCATGACCGGCATGCTCATCGGCGCGGCCATCGCCGACGGCAAGATCAAGTCGGTCGACCAGCCGGCCGCCGACTTCATCACCGAGTGGAAGAACGACGAGCGCTCGAAGATCACCATTCGCGACCTCTTGCAGATGTCGTCGGGGCTGGAGCCGCCGGACTATTCCTACGCGCCGTGGTCCAGCACCATTCGCACCTTCCTGTCGCCGGACCTGGCCAAGGACAACCTGGCCCTGAAGGCCGTCCATCCGCCGGGCACGGTGTTTGGCCACCACAACCCCGACCCGGTGGCGCTGAGCGTCATCGTCGAGCGGGCCACCGGCAAGACCTTCGCCGACTACATGTCGGAAAAGCTGTTCCAGCCGCTGGGCATGCATGACGGCTCGCTGTGGCTGGCCAAGGAAGGCGGCCTGTCGCATGGCGACTGCTGCATGATCTCGCAGGTCCAGGACTGGATGCGCATCGGCATCATGCTGGCCAACGGCGGGTCGTTCGAGGGCAAGCAGGTGCTGCCCGCCGAGTACGTCGCGGCCATGAGCGCGCCGGGCAAGGCCAATCCGGGTTACGGCTTCCAGATTTGGCGCGGCCGCCCGTTCGCCAAGAACCGCATCTACTCGCCCGAGCGTCCCGACAAGGCCAGCGTCTCGGCCGAGCCGATCGCCGCCGAGGACGCCATCTTCCTGGACGGCTGGGGCAAGCGCCGCCTCTGGATCGTGCCCTCGCAGAAGCTGGTCGTCCTGCGCGACGGCGTCGACCTCGACGACTGGGACGACACCAAGATACCCAATCTCATTCTTCGCGGTCTGGCGGCCCCCGCCGCCCCGCAGCCGGAGAAGGCGCCATGATCAAGAACCAGTGGTACGTCGCCGAATACAGCGACCAGATTCCGAATGGCGGCCACAAGCGGGTGAAGATGCTGGGCCTGGAGTTCGTGGTGTTCCGCGACTCCAAGGGCAAGGTCAGCTGCCTGTCGGACGTCTGCATCCACCGCGGCGCCTCGCTGGGCAGCGGCATGGTCGTCGACGACGCCATCGAGTGCCCCTATCACGGCTGGCGCTTCAACGGCGGCGGCAAGTGCGTGAAGATCCCGTCGCAGGAGCCCGGCGTGAAGATCCCGCCGCGCGCCAAGGTCGACGCCTATCCGGTGCTGGAAAAGTACGGGATGATCTGGGTGTTCATGGGCGACCTGCCCGAGGCCGAGCGCCCGCCCCTGCCGCCCTTCCCCGAGTTCGAGGATCCGGCCTGGCGCTGCATCCGCGGCACCTACGAGTGGAAGGCCAACTACGCCCGCATAACCGAGAACGGCATCGACCCCTCGCACGCGGCGTTCGTACACCCGAGCTTCGGCGACAAGGAAGCGCCGCAGGTGCACGAGTTCACGCTCGAGCAGGACGAATGGTCGGCCTATGCCGAGCTGAAGTTCGTTCCGCCCGAGTACAAGGGCATGTGGAAGTTCTTCCGCAAGGCCAAGCGCAGCATGGTCACCGTCCGTAACGGCTTCCACGTCTCGGGCGCCCACGTGCGCATCCAGATCCGCCCGACGCCGACCTGGTCGACGGTGATCTTCGACGTCAACACGCCGATCGACGAGACCACCACGATCACCCGCTGGATCATGGCCCGCAACTTCCTGACCCAGAAGATCTGGGACGGCGACAGCCGCCGCCGCACCCTGCGCATCTTCGAGCAGGACCGCGTGATCATGGAGAAGGTCTGCCCCGAGCTGCTGCCCGTCTACCTGCACGAGGAAGTCAGCGTGAAGTCGGACGGCATCATGGTGGCTTGGCGCAACAAGCGCCGCGAGCTGATCGAGAAGGGCTGGGCGCTGGACGTCGACGCCATGGAGCGCGACGTGCAGGGCAAGCGGGCGATGGTGATCCCCTCGCCGGACCGCGCCGATCCGAAGGAGGCCAAGGATTTCCTGCTCAAGACCGTGCCGCTGGTCGACGGCGAGCGGGTGCGGGCCGAGGCCCTGAAACAGCGCCACGGCGGCTCCGCGCCGGCCGCGGCCGAATAGCGGGAGCGACGCGCATGAGACCGAGCATCCTCGTCCTCGTCGCCGCGCTGGCCGTCACGGGGGCTGCCCACGCAGCCTCCGTGGAGGTCAAGGTTTCGGGGCTCCAGAACACCAAGGGCCAGGTCGTGGTGTCTGCCTGCGACAAGGCCACGTTCCTGAAGACCTGCCCCTACAACGTGAAGGTCCCGGCCGCCTCGGGCGGGGTGAGCGCCAAGTTCGCCAGCCTGCCGGCCGGCCGCTGGTCGTTCCTGGCCTTCCACGACCAGGACGGCGACGGCGTGATGAAGAAGACCGCGCTTGGCCTGCCCGCCGACGGCGTGGGCCTGTCGCGCGATCCCAAGGCCCGCTTCGGCCCGCCGAAGTTCGAGGACTCGGCGGTCGACGTCGGCGCCGACGGCGCGAGCGTCGCGGTGGGGCTTAAGTACTAGGCGAAAGCCTGACGCAACAGGAACCTCCCCCTCTGGGGGAGGCGAAGCGATCGGTGGGGGGCGTGACTGCTGAACTTCCACCACAGCGGCAGCTGAAAACGTCCCCCCACCGGCCTTCGGCCGCCTCCCCCCACAGGGGGAGGTTCTTCTAAACCGGAAACCCTCCGGCCTTCGACACCATGCCCGGCAGGGCCGGCGCGCCCAGCACGCCCTTGAGCCAGCTCGCCGTATCGATCAGCGAAGGCAGGTCCAGCCCCGTCGCCACGCCCATCCGCGCGAACATGTAGGCCAGGTCCTCGGTCGGCACGTTGCCGGTCGCGGCCGGGGCGAAGGGGCAGCCGCCGATGCCGCCGATCGAGGCGTCGAGACTGGCCACGCCCGAGCGCCAGGCGGCGAAGGCGTTGGCCAGGCCCGTGTTGCGGGTGTTGTGGAAGTGGGCGCGCAGCACCGCGCCAGGCGCCACGGCGCGGACCGCGCCGAAGCGGGTCTCGACCGACAGCGGATCGCCCACGCCGATGGTGTCGGCCAGGGTGATCTCGGCGACCCCGTAGTCGGCCAGTTCGGCGGCGATGCGCGCCACGTGCTCCACCGCCACCTCGCCCTCGAACGGACAGCCGAAGGCCGCGGCGATGGTGACGCCCAGCTTCAGCCCGGCCTGGCGCGCGACCTGCGGCGCCTCGGAGATCTGCCGCAGGGTCTCGGTGATCGGGACGCCCTGGTTGCGGGCGTTGAAGGTCTCGCTGGCCACCACCACGAAATTGACCTCGTCGACGTCGGCGGCGATGGCGCGGTCCAGGCCCCGGCGGTTGAGAACCAGCCCGATCAGCGACACGCCCCCCGCCCGCAGGTCCTGCTGGCCGCGCAGGCGAGCCATCACCTCGTCGGCGTCGGCCATCTGCGGCACGGCGCGCGGATTGACGAAGCTGACCGCCTCGACCCGCCGGGCGCCGGCCTTGACCGCCTTCAGCACCAGGGCGGCCTTGTCGCCGGCCGAGACCATCGTCTTTTCGTTCTGCAGGCCGTCGCGGGGCGACACCTCGACGATCTCGATGCGGGTGGTCATGGCGCGAACTCCTGAGACGCCCGCGCGGCGGGCAGGCATGGCGCGCGAGGATGCGTGGCGGCGCCTCCAAAGCCAGCGCCCCGCCCCCGGCGCCCGACAGGCGGGGAGCGCGCGCGACCACGCGGCGAACATCGGTATGCGGCGCAAGCTCCGCCCCGATCACTGGAGGGGAGCCTGATCGATGCACACCAACAAAACCACCGCCCTGCTGGGCGTATCTCTGCTGGCCCTGAGCTGGACCACCGCCGCGTCCGCGCAGGAGACGCCCACCGCCGTCGACGAGGTGATGGTCACCGCGCGCCAGCGGGCCGAGAACCTGCGCGACGTGCCCGCCGCCGTCTCGGCGCTGAGCCAGTCGACGCTGGAGGCCGCCGGCGTCGCCCGCGCCGCCGACTTCGTCGCCCTGACGCCCGGCGTCAGCCTGGTGCAGGCCGCCGAACAGGGCGACGCCCAGGTCAATATCCGCGGCGTCAACGGCGCCCGCGACGCCCAGGCCTCGTTCGCCTTCGTCGTCGACGGCGTGCAGATGGCCAACCCGGCCGCCTTCAACCGCGAGTTCTCCGACCTGCGCCAGATCGAGGTGGTGAAGGGCCCGCAGGGCGCGGTCTACGGGCGCAACGCCGCCGCCGGCGCGATCATCGTCTCGACCGTCGAACCGGGCGAGACCTTCGAGGGCGCGGGCAAGATCAGCGTCGGCAACCGCGACAGCTTTTCCGGCGACATCCGCGTGGCCGGGCCGCTCAGCGAGCGGATCTCGGGCAGCCTCTCGGCTGATTTCCGCAAGACCGACGGCTTCTGGGGCAGCGATTTCGGCGGCGGCGCGGTCGACCGCTTCGAAGGCTACAATCTGAACGGCCGCCTCGTGGCGCGACTGGACGAGAAGACCAAGCTGGACCTCAAGGCCCGCTACGGCGAGGTGACCGCCGGCTCGATCGCCTACAACGCCGTCTTCGCCCTGCCCGCCTTCGCCTCGGTGCTGGCCACGCCCTCCTACTACGAGGACGTCAACGACCACCGCTTCGCCTTCCAGAACAACGTGCCGCACACCAACGAGCAGCAGGCGCTGGAGGTCTCGGCCAAGCTGGAGCGTGACTTGGGCTTCGCCACCCTGACGGCCTGGACCCTCTATTCCGACATCGACAACGACCTGGTCGCCGACGGGACCTCGGCCTCGTTCGGCTTCTTCAACGCCAGCGCCGCCTGCGCCGCCTCGATCGCCAACCTGACCGCCAAGGGGATCACCCTGCCCGCGCCGCAGTACCTGGCGCCGACGGCGGCGGGCTCGTTCTTCGGGCCCTACACGCCGACCGCCTGCGACGGCTACCAGTACCAGAAGCGCGACCAGAGCGACGTCTCGGGCGAGCTGCGGCTGACCTCGCGCTCGGACCAGCCGCTGCGCTGGATGGTCGGCGCCTACGCCCTGCGCATCGACCGCGAGGTGGGCGTGGCCACCGGCCTGGACGGCGGCGGCGAGGTTCCGCGCGCGCTCTACGTGCCCGCCGCCTCGGCCTATTCGACCGAGCAGCTCTATTGGGACGACTTCCGCAGCGACGTGGCCGCCGTGTTCGGCCAGCTGGCCTATGACATCACGCCCGGCCTCGAGGGCTCGCTGGCCCTGCGCTACGACCGGGAGGAGCGCAAGGTGCACAACCTCGTGCCGACGACCGCGCGCACCAAATACATCGACTTCAACGGCCCGCCATACACCGGCGGCGCGGCCCTGAACCCTGGCCTGGACACCACGATCAATCCCGGCGGCATCAAGGACCAGAAGAAGACCTACGACCAGGTCCAGCCCAAGATCGCCCTGCGCTGGAAAGCCAGCGACGACTGGACGCTGTATGGCGACTGGGGCGTCGGCTTCAAGTCGGGCGGCTTCAACAGCCAGGGCAGCGCCGCCACGGTGAACCTGTTCGTCAATCCGGTGCGCACGGCGGCCGGCTACAAGCCGGTGAGCATCCGCGACGACTTCGACAAGGAGGTCTCCAGCAGCTTCGAGATCGGGGCCAAGGGCCGGATGCTCGACGGCCGCCTGACCATCGACGCGGCCGCCTACCACACCGACGTCGACGACATGCAGTTCTTCGAGTTCTTCGTCGGCCCGTTCGGCCTGCTGCGGGTGGTGTCCAATATCGACGAGGTGCGCATCAAGGGCGCGGAGCTGGGCCTGCGCTACAGGGCAAGCTCGCGCCTGACGCTGGAGGCCTCGGGCGCCTATACCGACAGCGAGATCCGCAAGAACAGCGTGCGGCCCGACACCATCGGCAACGAGTCGCCCTACACGCCGCGCTACACCTGGAACCTGGCGGCCGACTACGTCCATCCGCTGCCCGACAACCTCGCCCTGCGCCTGCGGGCCGACGTGCGCGGCACGGGACCGACCTGGTTCCACGTCGTCCAGGACCAGGACGCGCCCACGGTCTTCGAGCTGAGCTACGGCGCGCTGGGCCGGGCCAACTACGCCAAGAGCCGCCGCGACGCCTACACCACGCTCGACCTGCGGGCCGGCCTGGAAGCGGATGCCTGGAGCGTCACCGCCTTCGGCAAGAACGTCACGGGCGAGAAGTACCTGACCGAGGTGATCCCCGCGCCGGAGTTCGGCGGCGCCTTCGCCTCGCCCGCCGCTGGCGCGACCTTCGGCGTCGAACTCGCCGTGAAGTTCTGACGACAGAACAGGCGGCGCCCGCACAGCGGTGAAACCCCTCCCCCGATCCGGCGCGCGCCGCCCGATCGGGGGAATGTCGCCCCATAGGCGTCGCGCCGTCGCACTTGGGGGGAGTCGCCCTGGGGGGAGTTGGCGCGCCAGCAATAGAGGCTGACGATGGCTTACCGATTGGGCGTGGACGTAGGCGGGACCTTCACCGACCTGCTGTTGCTGAACGAGGCGACGGGCGACTTCTGGCGGCACAAGACGCCGTCGACCCCGCATGACAGCTCGGTCGGCGTGATGACCGGCGTCAACGCGGTCTGCGAGAAGGCCGGGGTCAAGCCGTCGGACGTCGACGTCTTCCTTCACGGCACCACCGTGGCCACCAACGCCGTGCTCGAGGGCAAGGGTGCGCGCGTGGGCCTGGTGACCACCGAAGGCTACCATCAGGTGATGCAGATCGCCCGCTCGCTGGTGCCCGGCGGTCTCGCCGCCTGGATCATCTGGCCCAAGCCCGAACCGCTGGCCAAGCTGGAAGACACCGTCGAGATCAAGGGCCGCATCGACGCCGTGGGCAAGGAAATCCGCCCGCTGGACGAGGTCGACGTCCGCGCCCAGCTGACCAAGCTGAAAGGACAGGGCGTCGAGGCGGTGACCATCGCCCTGATGAACGCCTACCTGAACGGCTCGCACGAGCGCCGCGTCGCCGAACTGGCCGCCGAGATCCTGCCGGGCGTGCTGGTGTCACTGTCGCACGAGGTCCTGCCGGAGATGCAGGAATACGAGCGCACCCTGACCACCGTCGCCAACGCCTCGGTCCGCCCGGTCGTCTCCAAGTACGTCAAGAACCTGCGCGACAAGCTGCGCGGCCTGGACATGCAGGGCCGCATCGCCCTGCTGCGCTCGGACGGCGGCCTGATGTCGTCGGAGAAGTCCGAAGAGCACCCAGTCAGCCTGCTGATGAGCGGCCCCGCCGGCGGCGTCACCGGCGCCCTGTGGGTGGCCCGCAATTCGGGCCTGAAGAACATCCTGACCCTCGACGTCGGCGGCACCTCGACCGACGTGGCCCTGATCGAAAACGGCGAGCCGCGCCGCGTGCGCACCACCGACGTCGGCCACCTGACGGTCCGCGCATCGTCGCTGGACGTGAAGACGGTCGGCGCCGGCGGCGGCTCGATCGCCAAGGTGCCGGAACTGACCCGCGCCCTGCGCGTGGGCCCCGAGTCGGCCGGCGCCGCGCCGGGTCCGGCCGCCTACGGCAAGGGCGGCACGGCCCCCACCGTCACCGACGCCAACGTCGTGCTCGGCTACCTGCCCGAAGACCTGCTGGGCGGCGCCTTCAAGCTGGATCGCGAAGCGGCCCGCACGGCGGTCCAGACCATCGCCGACGCCCTGGGCATCGACCTGTATGAAGCCGCTCGCGGCATCATCGACATCGTCAACGAGAACATGTTCGGCGCGCTGCGCATGATCTCGGTGCAGCAGGGCTACGACCCGCGCGACTTCGCCCTGATGGGCTTTGGCGGCGCCGGTCCGCTGCACGTCAACGCCGTGGCCAAGCTGATGGGTTCGTGGCCGGCCGTGTCGCCGGTCTCGCCGGGCGTGCTGTGCGCCCTGGGCGATGCGACCACCCGCATGCGCACCGAGACGGCGCGCTCATATTCCAAGCGTCTGTCGGCCGCGACCGAGGCCGAGGTGCTCGGCCTGTTCGGCGAGATGGACGCCCAGATCCGCGACACCCTGAAGGCCGACGGCGTCACCGACGCCGAGATCGAGACCCGCTTCGAGATCGACGTCCGCTATCACGGCCAGGCCTTCGAAGTGCCGATGCACGTGACGCTGGACAGCCTGAAGGACGGCGGGCTGCAACGCCTGGCCGCAGCCTTCGATGACGAGCACCGCCGCCTCTTCACCTTCAACATGGACGCCGAGCACGAGCTGGTGAACCTGCGCGCCGTCGCCATGGGCAAGGTGCAGGAGATCCCCAGCCTCGAGATCGAGAAGGGCGACGGCGATCCGTCGCGCGCCAAGATCCGCGACCACGAGGTCTGGGCCGACGGCGGCATGAAGCCGGCCGCCATCTACGACCGTTCGAAGCTCCGCGCCGGCGACCGCGTCCCCGGTCCGGCGATCATCACCGAGATGGATTCGACCACCCTGGTGCTGCCCGACTGCGAGGCGCTCGTCGACGCCTACGGCGTCATCCTGATCAACCCTGCCAAGGAATCCTGAGCCATGCCCGCGCGCATCCTGGAAACCAATTCCACGCCCTTCGGCAAGGTCGCCGTCGATCCGGTGACGCTCGACATCATCGAGAACGCCCTTCGCAACGCCCGCGTCGAGATGGACGCCACCCTGTTCCGCACCGCGCTGTCGCCCGGCATTCGCGAACAGGGCGACGCCTTCCCGCTGATCGCCGACCGCGACGGCCGCATGGTGGTGGGCCAGTTCGGCTCGTTCATCGACGGCTTCCTCAAGGGCTATGACGGCGAGATCGAGGAAGGCGACATCATCCTCGTCAACGACCCCTATTCGGTCGAGGGCGCGATCAGCCACGCGTCCGACCAGCTGTGCATCGCCCCGATCTTCCGCGACGGGCGCCTGGTGGCCTGGTCGGCGATGTTCGGCCACATGACCGACGTCGGCGGCAAGGTGCCCGGCTCCCTGCCCACCGACGCGGCCTCGATCTTCGAGGAAGGCTTCCGCCTGCCGCCCGTAAAGCTGTACCGCAAGGGCGAGCTGCAGGCCGACATCGTCCGCATCGCCGCCCACCAGTCGCGCATGCCCGAATGGTTCAAGGCCGACCTGCACGCCATCGTCGCCTCGTGCCGCGTGGCTGGCCGCCGCGTGGTCGAGATCTGCGAGCGCTTCGGTGACGACGTCTTCGCCAGCGCCCTCGACGAGCTTCTGGCCCGCAACCACCGCGCCATGGCCCACCTGATCTCGACGGCGATCGGCGAGGCTCCGGTGTCGTTCGAGGACTACATCTGCGACGACGGCAAGGGCGCGGGGCCCTTCAAGATCAAGTGCACCATGTGGCGCGAGGGCGGCAAGGTCGTTCTCGACTTCGACGGCACCGATCCGCAGTCGGACAGCTCGATCAACTTCCTGCTGAACGAGAACATGTTCAAGATGTTCTTCGGTATCTACATGATCATGGTCTTCGACCCGCAGATCCTGTTCAACGACGGCTTCTACGACCTGGTCGACGTGCGGATCCCGGAAGGGAGCCTCTTGAAGCCGAAGTTCCCGGCCGCCCTGTCCTGCCGCACCCACGCTCTGGGCCGCATCTTCGACGTGCTGGGCGCGCTGCTCGGCCAGAAGACCCCGGAATTCCTGTGCGCCGCCGGCTTCTCGAGCTCGCCGCACCTGATGTTCTCGGGCTTCGACGGCAAGGGCGAGTGGTTCCAGCTGTTCCAGATCGGCTTCGGCGGCATTCCGGGCCGTCCGTTCGGCGACGGCGCCGACGGCCACTCGCTGTGGCCGGGCTTCACCAACGTGCCCAACGAGTTCCTGGAACGCTACTTCCCGATGGTCATCGAGCGCTACGAGAGCGTGGCCGACAGCGGCGGCGCCGGGCGCTTCCGGGGCGGCAACGGCATCCACATGACCTACAAGTTCACGGAAGCCGGAACGATCGCCATCCACGACGACCGCTGGTTCGTGCCGCCGTGGGGCGTCAACGGCGGCGCCCCCGGCGCCCGCTCGTGGAAACGCCTGGACAAGGCCAATGGCGAGAGCATCGCCCTGCCCTCCAAGTGCGACGGGATCCAGGTCGACAAGGGCGACCTGCTGCACTTCGTCACCTGGGGCGGCGGCGGCTGGGGCGACCCGCTGGAACGCGAGGTCGAACTGGTCGAGCTGGAAGTCTCGCGCGGCCTGGTCAGCGCCGATGGCGCCAAGCGCTTCGGCGTGGTGATCGACGCGGCCGGCAAGGCCGATGCAGCGGCCACCGAGGCCCTGCGCGCCAAGATCCGCGCCGAGCGCGGTCCGCTGGAAGTGTTCGATCGCGGTCCGTCGCTGGAGACCCTGCGCGCCAACTGCCTGGCCGAGACGGGCCTGCCCGCCCCGCGTCCGCCGGTCTGGCGCAACGCCCCGCTGGCCCTGGCGGCGGAGTAAGGCAAGCGTCATGACGGTTGAAAACACGGGTCCCCTGAAGGGCCTGCGCGTCGTGGAGATGGGCCAGCTGATCGCTGGTCCGTTCTGCGGCCAGCTGCTGGGCGACATGGGCGCCGACGTCATCAAGATCGAGCCGCCCGGCAAGGGCGACCCGATGCGCGACTGGGGCCGCGGCGACTATCCGCTGTGGTGGGAGATCGTGGCCCGCAACAAGCGCACGGTCTCGGCCAACCTGCGCGTGCCGGAAGGCCAGGCCCTGGCCCGCAAGCTGATCGCCACCGCGGACATTCTCATCGAGAACTTCCGGCCCGGCACATTGGAGGGCTGGGGCCTGTCGCCCGAGGTCCTGCACGCCGAGAACCCGGGCCTGATCATCGTTCGGGTGTCGGGCTATGGCCAGACCGGTCCCTATGCCGACCGCGCGGGCTTCGGCGGCATCGGCGAGGCCATGGGCGGCTGGCGCCACATCGTCGGCGATCCCGACCGCGCGCCCTCGCGCATGGGCATCTCGATCGGCGACGCCCTGGCGGCCACCTACGGGTGCCTGGGGGCCCTCGCCGCCCTGCGCCACCGCGACGCCACCGGGCAAGGCCAGGTGGTCGACAGCTCGCTCTACGAAGCGGTGCTGCAGGTCATGGAAAGCCTGGTCCCCGACTACAAGGTCATGGGCTACATCCGCGAGCGCTCGGGCTCGGTGCTGCCCGGCATCGCGCCCTCGAACGTCTATCACTGCAAGGACGGCGACTATCTGATCGCCGCCAACCAGGACACGGTGTTCGGCCGCCTCTGCAAGGCCATGGGCCAGCCCGAGCTGGCCCAGCACCCGGACTACGTCAACCACGTCAACCGCGGCCGCAACATGAAGGCTCTGGACGCCCTCATCGAGGCGTGGACCAAGACCCTGACGGTCGACGAGGTCGAGGCCAAGATGATCGAGGCCGGCGTGCCGGCCGGGAAGATCTATCGCGCGCCCGAGATGCTGGCCGACCCGCACTTCGCGGCCCGGGAGTCGATCGTCACGCTCGACCACCCGCGCTGGGGCGAACTGCCGATGCAGAACGTCATGCCCAAGCTCTCCAAGACCCCCGGCGTCGTCCGCGCCATCGCCTCTCAGGCGGTTGGCCAGGACAACGGCGCGGTGTGGGGCGAGCTGGGGATCAGCGAGAGCGAGCTGAAGGCCTTCGCCGAGCAGGGCGTGGTCTAGGACCACGCGAAAACCTCGTCCTTCGACAGGCTCAGGATGAGGTTTTCTACTGCAATCGCCGATGGATAGCGGCGCTAGGTATGGTCCTCATCCTGAGCCTGTCGAAGGACGAGGACCACGCACCGCCTTTGCGAGGATGCACGGAGTAGAAATGGCTGAAGACCTGGACGCGGACTACCACAAGGCCGGCTTCGGCGGTCGCCTGGCCTTCGGCAAGAGCCCGGCCCTGCTGATCATCGACGTGGTCGACGCCTATCTGCTGCCGGACTCGCCGCTCTATGCCGGCGTGGAAGACGCCCTGGCCAGCAACGCCAGGCTCCTGCAAGCCGCCCGCAAGGCCGGCATTCCGGTGATCCTGACCAACGTCGTCTACCAGGCCGGCGTCGGCGGCCGCGACGGCGGGGTGTTCTATCGCAAGGTGCCGGCCCTGAAGGCCTTCCAGGAAGGCTCGCCGCTGGGCGCCTTCCCCAAGGAGATCACCCCGATCGAGGGCGAGATCGTGCTGTCCAAGCAGTACGCCTCGGCCTTCTTCGGCACGCCCCTGGCCTCGACCCTGCGGGCCATGGGCGTCGACACCGTCATCATGGGCGGCTTCTCAACCAGCGGCTGCGTGCGGGCCAGCGCCCTGGACGCGCTCCAGCACGGCTTCATCCCGTTCGTGGTGCGCGAAGCCTCCGGCGACCGCGACGAACGGGTGCAGGAAGCCAATCTCTTCGACCTGCAGGCCAAGTACGCCGAGGTGGTTTCAGAGGACGAGGCGCTGAAGCTGATCGCCGGCGCCTAGCGCCCCCAGGCGGCGGCGAGGTGGTCGTAGCCCTCCTCGCCGCCGCAGGGTTCGACACCCCTGGCCGAGCGGTCGCCCCGGGCGAGGGCGTTGGCGCAGGCGGCGTTGAACGCCGCCTGTCCCGGCGAGACGTCGTAGCGCGGCACGAAGATCGTCGACACCCGTCCGGGCTTGCCGTTGAGCCCGGCGATGTAGGTGGTGATTGGCGTAGACCCCCGCTGGGCCGTGGCGCGCTGGCGCAGCAGCATGGCCTGGACGGGATCCTTGGCGACGCCGCCCTGGCCGTACTGATAGAGCAGCGAAAGCGCCATCTGGGCGTTGGCGTCGTTGCGATCGGCCCGCTGGCGCAGCGTCTCGGGCGAGGTGCTCAGCGCCGTGCGCAGGGGACCCAGGCTGGCGAAGCGCGCCTCCGGCGTGGTGGCGCAGCCCGCCAGCAGGGCGGCGCCGATCAAGCCCGCCAATCCAGCGATCCGTCCGGTCCGCGCCATTTCCGCCCCACCATCAACCCTTGAGGGAATGATTGCGCCGGATCGCCCACGGCGCAACTGTCGCGCTCAGTCGGCGGCCGGCTCCAGCCCGTAGGCGCGCATGAAGACGTCGACCGCCGCGTCGACCGCCGTGTCGATCATCTCCGGCGTCAGCTCGGGCAGCACGCCCTCGAGCAGGCGATAGAAGGCCCCGGACTCGCACAGCGCCTGGAAATGCATGGCCGCCTGCCAGGGGTCGACGCGCCGCATCTGCCCCTGCTCCATGAACCATTCGAACCGGGTGGTCATCCGCGTCCAGCCGCGCCGGGGGCCGTTCTCGAAGAACAGCTTGCCGAGGTTCGAGCGCGCGCCCTCGGCGATGATCATCCGCCGGAACGCCAGCACCTCCTCGCTCGACACGAACGCCAGGAAGACGCGCCCGAACCGGCTGAGCGCCGACCGCAGGTCCTCCTCGGTCTCGAAGGTCGAGAACACCGGATCGATGATCTGGGCGCCCTTCTCCAGCATGGTGGCGACGAAGAGGTCGTCCTTGGAGGCGAAGTAGCTGTAGAGCGTCTGCTTGGAGCCGCCGGCGCGCGCCGACACCTCGGCCATGCTCGCCCCCAGGAACCCGCGCTCCAGGAACACGGCCTTGGCCGCTTCCAGAATGCACTTGCGCTTCTCCTCGGTCTTGACGCGCACGCGCCCTCCTCCCGTCTCCGATAGGCCGATTAACCAGGCCCCGGCGTTTTCTGGACCAGACCGTACACTTTTCACTTGACGCCGTCACGTCAAGTTATATTTGGACCGTCCTGTACGGTTTGATATCGAGCAAATCCGATGGCAAACGCCCTCCCCCGGACTTCCCCCCTTAAACTGGCCCTCGCGGGCCTCCTGGCGACGACAGCCCTGGCGGGCTGCGCCGCCGTGCCCAAGCTGCCACCGGCCCAGGCGATCAAGGCGCCCGACGCCTACGCCTCGCAAGCGAGCCTGGCCGCGCCCGCCGCCGACTGGCCGGCCGACCGCTGGTGGAGCGCCTATGGCGACGCCCAGCTCGACGCCCTGGTCGACGAAGCCCTGGCCGGCTCGCCCGACCTGGCCGCCGCCGAGGCCCGCGTCCGCAAGGCAGAAGCCCTGGCCGGCCAGGCCCGCTCGGCCACCCTGCCCAGCCTCAGCGCCGGCGCGACCTACGCCTCGGTCAAGCAGAGCTACAACAACGGCGTCCCGGCCGCCTTCGTGCCCAAGGGCTACAACGACACCGGCCGCGCCACGCTCGACTTCTCCTGGGAGCTCGACTTCTTCGGCAAGAACCGCGCGGCCCTGGCCGCGGCGACGTCGCAGGCGCAGGCCTCCCGGGCCGACGCCGCCGAGGCGCGCCTCGTTCTGTCGACCAGCGTCGCGGCCGCCTATGCGGACCTGGCCCAGCTGTTCGCCGACCGCGACGCGGCCGCCGACGCGGTCAAGACCCGTGAGCAGACGGCCCAGCTGACCGCCGACCGCGCCGCCAACGGCCTGGAGAACCGCGGCTCGGCCGAGCAGTCGAAGGCCGGCCTGGCCTCGGCCCGCGCCCAGCTGGCCGCCGCCGACGAGGCCGTCGGCCTGACCCGCAACCGCATCGCCGCCCTCCTGGGCGCCGGTCCCGATCGCGGCCTTTCGATCGAGCGGCCGAAGGTCGGAACGCTGAAGGCCTTCGGCCTGCCGGCCAACCTGTCGGCCGACCTGATCGGCCGCCGCCCCGACGTGGTCGCCGCCCGCCTGCGCGCCGAGGCCGCCAGCCAGTCGATCAGGCAGGCCAAGGCCGAGTTCTATCCGAACGTCGACCTGTCGGCCTATTTCGGCCAGCAGTCGCTGGGCCTGGACCTGCTGACCAAGGGCGGCTCGCGCATCGGCTCGATCGGCCCGGCTGTGCGCCTGCCGATCTTCCAGGGCGGCGCGCTGCGGGCCAACTATCGCGGCGCCGCGGCCGACTACGACGCCGCCGTGGCCAGCTACAACGGGACCCTCGCCCAGGCCCTGAAGGACGTCGCCGACGCCGCGGTCAGCGCCCGCGCCCTCGACGCCCGCCTGGACGAGACCCGCAAGGCCGTCGCCGCCTCGTCGGCCGCCCACGACATCGCCCTGCAGCGCTATCGCGGGGGCCTGGCCACCTACCTGGAAGTCCTCTCCGCCGAGGACGCCCTGATCGCCAATCAGCGGACGCTCGCCGAGCTCGAGACCCGCGCCTTCACCCTCGACGTGGCGCTCGTGCGCGCCCTCGGCGGCGGCTACCGCGCCGCCTGACCCGTTTCCCGGAGCCCTCCCCCATGTACGATTCCGAAGCCTCCGCCGACGCCTCTTCCTCCCAGGAAGCCCAAGCCGCCGCCAAGGCCAAGGCCGCCGCCGGCGCCAAGCGCAAGAAGCTGTTCCTCGGCCTGGCCGCCGTCGTCCTGATCGCCGGCGCCGGCTATGGCGCCTACTACGCCCTCGTCGGCTCGCACCATGTCGAGACCGACAACGCCTATGTCGGCGCCGACGTCGCCCAGGTGACCCCGCTGGTCGGCGGCCCGGTGCGCAGCGTCGCGGTCCATGACACCCAGGTGGTCAAGGCCGGCGACGTGCTGGTCGTGCTCGACGACAGCGACGCCCGCATCGCCCTGGCCTCGGCTCAAGCCGACCTGGCCCGCGCCGAGCGCCGGGTGCGCGGCTATCTGGCCACCGACCAGAGCCTGTCGGCCCAGATCGCCGCCCGCGACGCCGACCAGGCCCGCGCCGCCGCCAGCCTGACCTCGGCCCAGGCCGACCTTGAGCGCGCCCGCATCGACCTGGATCGCCGCAAGGCCCTGGCCGCCACCGGCGCCGTCTCGGGCGACGAGCTGACCCGCGCCCAGAACGCCTTCGCCAACGCCCAGGCCGCCTTCGCCTCGGCCAAGGCCTCTCAAGCTCAAGCCCAGGCCAACCGCGCCGCCGCCGCCGGCTCGCTGGCCGCCAACGCCGTGCTGACCGACGGGACCACCGTAGACACCAACCCCGAAGTCGCCGCCGCCCGCGCCAAGTTCGAGCAGGCCCAGCTGGACCTGTCGCGCACCGTCATCCGCGCGCCGATCGACGGCGTCGTGGCCAAGCGCGCCGTCCAGATCGGCCAGCGGGTCGCCGCCGGCACGCCGGTCATGCAGGTGGTTCCGATCGCCGCGGCCTATGTCGACGCCAACTTCAAGGAAGGCCAGCTGCGCAAGGTCAAGATCGGCCAGCCGGTCGAGCTGACCGCCGACCTCTACGGAAACTCGGTGAAGTACCACGGCAAGGTCGCCGGCCTGTCGGGCGGCACCGGCGCGGCCTTTGCGCTGATCCCGGCCCAGAACGCCACCGGCAACTGGATCAAGGTCGTGCAGCGCCTGCCGGTGCGCGTCGCCATCGATCCGGCCGACCTTAAGGCCCATCCGCTGCGCGTCGGCCTTTCGATGAAGGCCACGATCAACACCCGCGACTGAACCCGAGCAGCAAGGAGGCCGTCATGGCCAGCGCTCAAGCCGTCCCCGCAAGGGCGGCGTCCGAACCCGCGCCGCTGAGCGGGCCGGCGATGATCTTCGCCGGCCTGATCCTGGCCGCCGCCAACTTCCTGGTGGTGCTCGACACCACCATCGCCAACGTCTCGGTGTCGAACATCGCCGGCGCCCTGGGCGTCTCGCCCAGCCAGGGCACGTGGGTGATCACCTCCTATGCCGTGGCCGAGGCCGTGGTCGTGCCGCTGACCGGCTGGCTCTCGGCCCGCTTCGGCGCGGTCAGGGTGTTCGTCTTCGGCATGATCGGGTTCGGGATCTTCTCGTTCCTGTGCGGCCTTGCGCCGTCTCTGGGCCTGCTGGTGCTGTTCCGCATCCTGCAGGGCGCCTGCGGCGGTCCGCTGATGCCGCTGTCCCAGACCCTCTTGCTACGCGTCTTCCCCAAGGAGAAGGCCGCGGCCGCCACGGGCCTGTGGGCCATGACCACCCTGATCGCCCCGATCCTCGGGCCGATCCTGGGCGGGGCGCTGTGCGACAGCGTCGGCTGGGCCTTCATCTTCTGGATCAACGTGCCGATCGCCATCGCCTGCGCCTGGTTCGCCTGGAACCTGCTGAAGGGCCACGAGACGCCTCTTGCCAAGGCGAAGGTCGACCTGGTGGGCCTTGGCCTGCTGGTCGTCTGGGTCGGCGCGCTGCAGATCATGCTGGATCTGGGCAAGGAGCACGACTGGTTCGCCTCGCCGATGATCATCGGCCTGGCCATCGTCGCGGCCGTGGGCTTCGCGGCCTTCCTGATCTGGGAGCTGACCGCGGAGAACCCGATCGTCGACCTGAGGGTTTTCCGGCACCGGGGCTACACCGCCGCCGTCATAACCCTCAGCGTGGCCTTCGGGGCGTTCTTCGGGATCAATGTGCTCAACCCGCTCTGGCTGCAGCAGAACATGGGCTACACGGCCACCTGGGCGGGCTACGTCTCGGCCCTGCTGGGCGTCACGGCCGTCATGGTCGCGCCGCTGGCGGCCGGCATGTCGGCCAAGTTCGACGCCCGCAAGCTGGTGTTCCTGGGCCTGATCTGGATGGCGGTGATGACCTTCTTCCGGGCCCAGGCCAACCAGCAGATGGGCTATTTCGACATCGCCCACTGGCTGCTGTTCCAGGGCTTCGGCATGCCGTTCTTCTTCGTCCCCGTGACCGCCCTGGCGCTCGCCAGCGTCAGGGTCGAGGAGACCGCCAGCGCCGCGGGCCTGATGAACTTCTGCCGCACGCTGTCGGGGGCGTTCGCGACCTCGGTGGTGACCACGGTCTGGGCCGACGGCGCCAGCCGCAACCACAACGAACTGTCGGGCGTGCTGAACGGCGCGCAGGGCACGATGGACCAGCTGAAAGGCTTAGGGATGAGCGCCGACCAGGCGCGCGGCACGCTGGACAACATGGTCCAGAGCCAGGGCGTGATGCTGGCCACCAACCAGGTGTTCATGGCCATGGCCGTGCTCTTCGTGGTGGCCGCGACGATCGTCTGGCTGGCCCCCAAGCCGACGCGCGTCGCCGATACGTCGGCGGTGCACTGACGCAGGTGGGGAGCGGCGAAGGCTGCTCCCCTCCTTATTGCCCCCTCTCTCTTAGAGAGAGGGAGGGGCCCATCGCGAAGCGGTGGGAGGGTGAGTGGTTACACCCTCAACCGGCGTGCCGGCACATCGCTCGCGACAGAACCAAGATCGTCCAAGGGCTTCGCCTACCCACTCACCCTCCCACGCCTACGGCGCGGGCCCCTCCCTCTCTCCATGGGAGAGGGGTTCGGTGTCAGCTTCCCCTTAGCGCGCCACCGCACCCTTCACCACCGTCGCAAACCGGTCGATCGGACAGTCGAAGCTCGCCTCGCTGCACCCCGGCACGAAGATCGGCGAGGCAGAAGGCGGCGCGGCCAGGGTCAGGGGCTTCTTCTCGCGGAGCTGCGACAGGCTTTGCACGGCGTAGCGCACGCGGATCACCCGCGCGCCGTCGGCCCGCTTCCAGCGTTCGAAGACGAGGTTGCCGCCCGGCGCGATCTGGTTCGGCTGATAGCCCGGCGCGACCCACTCCATGCCCAGCAGGCCGCCCAGCATGGCCAGGGTGCCGTCATGGCCGACGATCACCACCATCTTGGTGCCCGGACCGCCGATGGCGTCCTTGCCAGGCTTGGCCTCCAGCGTGGCCAGGATCTTCGAGGCCAGATGCCCCGCGCCCGTTCGCGCGACTTCATGCGAGCGCAGGCGCAGGTCGAACTCGGCCTGGTGCAGCGGGAAGACCCTGAGCAGCGCCGCCTCGTCGAGGCCCTTCCACCCCTCCCCCGCGAAGTCATGCCCGTCGGCCCAGGCCATCAGCATGCTTTCGGTGATCCCCGAGGCGAAGGCTTCGGGCCCCGAGATGCCGACCGTCTCGTCGGCGTCGTCAAGAAAGGCGGCCGGCTCGTCATAGACGCGGCGCTTGCCCGGCGCCTTCGGGCACGGGGCGGCGTCGCACTGCATCAGCAGCTCGTCGAGGTTGGCGATGGCGTCGGCATGACCGGCGCTCCAGGCGCCCAGATTGCCGCCCACCCGCCCGGCGACCGAGGCGCGGGCCAGGGCCAGGTCCGGCTTGGCCACGCCGGCCTTCACCGGCTCGAACAGCGGATCGGCCTTGCCCTCGCCCACCGTGTGGACGTCGATGGCGCAGCCGGGCGACAGCCCCTCGCCCATCGCCTTGGCCGTGGCGATCGTGCGCTGGGTGACGTTGGCCCAGTAGTAGACCTGCCCGCAATCGGCGCCGGCCAGCAGCCCCTGCCTGGCGTAGAGCTCGCGGTAATAGACGCCGAACAGGGTCGACAGCGTCCCGCCGTTGGCCGTCAGGTGGCCCGGCGGGACCGAGAAACGCGGCCACGGACGCGCGGTGGCCGTCTCCAGGCGCTCGGGGCTCGACATCGCCGCGCGCACGCCGTGCCGGCTGAGGATCACCACCTTCTCCAGGGTCTCGCCGGACGCCTGGGCGGCGGCGGGTGCGGCGGCCGGCGCGGCGATGAAGGCGGCCAGGGCGAAGGCTGAAAGGCGGGCAAGTAGACGCATCGAAACTCCCGAAAACGAAAAAGCGGCCCGCGCGGCGGAATCGCGCGGGCCAGTCGAGGGGATCGGATCACGGGGGGTCAAGCAGAGGCCCCCGCTGGAACAAGAGATCGCCGTCGCGGCCGCCCAGCTGTGCAGACGGCCGCGACGATGCTCCGCAAACGGAGCGATCTGGGCGTTAGAACTTGGCCCGCAGGCCGAAGCTGACGGTGCGGCCGTAGTGGGTGTAGCCGCCGAACCAGCCGCCCTTCACGAACTGCCACTGGGCGGCGTCGGTCAGGTTCTGGCCTTCGAGGGCCGCGGTGATGTTGTCGGTGATCTTGTAGCTGACGCTGGCGTCCAGCGAGCCGAAGGCCTTGTCGTTAAGGGCCGACAGGCCGGCGCCGCCGACGTCCTGCAGCACGTCGTCCACCCAGCTGTAGGCGGCGCGGGCGGCGAAGCGGTCCTTCTCGTAGAAGCCGGTGATGTTGAAGCTGTTCTTGGCCACGTTGACCATCGCGTCCGTCAGGGTCGGCGAGTAGGTCGCTTCGGTGTCGGTGTAGGTGTAGTTGGCCAGGAAGCCGAGGCCGTCGAACGGCGCCGGCAGGTTCTTGAACAGGTGCTGGTAGGCCAGCTCCACGCCCTTGATGCTGGCCTGCCCGCCATTGGTCGGCGAGGTCAGCTGGTAGGTCTGGCCGTCGACCACGATGTTGGTCTTCTGGCTGTAAACGAAGGTGGTGATGTCCTTGTAGAAGGCGCCGGCCACCAGGGCGCTGCCCGGGGCGAAGTACCATTCCAGGGTGGCGTCGTACTGCCAGGCCTCGAACGGCTGCAGCTGCGGATTGCCGCCCACCGCCGTCAGCACCGTGCCCGACGAGTTCAGCGTCAGGCGCGGGGCGAGATCCGCCAGCGACGGACGGGTGATCACCTTGGCCGCCGCGAAGCGGGCCTGCAGGGTGTCGGTGATGTCCATGGCGAAGTTCAGCGTCGGCAGGACGTCGGTATAGGTCTTCTCGTAGCGGACCGGGATGGCGGCGCTGCCGGTGTCGGCGTGGCCGGCCGAGACCTGCTTGGTCTGGGCGACGCGGACGCCCAGCTGGCCCCGCAGCGGACGGCCGAACACTTCGGTGTCCATGTCGGTCAGGCCGTAGCCGGCCAGGATCTCTTCCGACACGAAGTAGGAGTTACGCTGGTCGGCGCGGGCGGTGCCCTTCTGGGTCTTGTCGGCCAGGGCCCAGAACTTCTCCGGATCGGGCATCACCCAGGTGCGCGGCAGGTTTCCGCCCACCTGGCCCAGGAAGTCGCCGGCCGGGAAGGCCTCGAAATAGCTGGCGTCGAAATACTTGTTGGCCAGGTTGGTGGTGAAGTTGATGTCGGCGCGATTGTAGCTGCGCTCACGCTCGCGGAACTTCACGCCGAAGGCCACGCGCGTGAACGGACCCCACTGCACCGGCCGCTCGGCGTCGGCCTGGATGGCCTTTTCCAGGTCCAGCGAGTCGTTGGTGCGCCACTCGATGCGGCGGAACGGCAGCAGCGACGGGTTCGACAGGTTCGCCGTGGCCAGGGTGACGCTGGGCAGCACGTCGTCGTCGACCTTGGTCATGTTGAAGGTCGTCTGGCCGATGGCGCCCAGCAGGCGGGTGCGGGTGATCGGCTTGGAGGTCTCGCTGTAGGCGCGGGCGTAGGCGGCGTCGCCCGAGAAGGTCCATTCGCCGATCCGCTGCTTGCCGTTGACGGCCAGCATCAGGTTGTCGTGGGCCAGGTCGCTGACCTCGCGGCCGATCTGGCTGGTCGAGGTGACCGTGCCGCCGACCAGCGTGCCGTCGCGCACCACCAGCGAGCCCGGCACCAGGGTCGAGGCCGTCTGGTCGACCGAATAGGTCAGCTCGTCATAGTGGTCGTCGAGGTGGGTGTAGCTGGCGTCGAAGGTGATCTCGGTGGCGTCGGTCGGACGGTACTGGGCCGAGAACACCAGGCCCTTGCGCTCGCGGTCCTCGCGCTCCAGCGTCGGGCGGATGGCGGTCGGATAGAGGTTGATCCCCTGGGCGGCCAGGCTCCTGCCCAGGGTGGTCGAGGGGTCGGCATAGCTCCAGCTGACGCCGGTGACGCGGTCCTGGCGCAGGGTGCGCTGGTCGTAGACGAGCGCCAGCAGCGCGCCGAAGCTCTTGTCTTCATTGACCCAGCTGAGCAGGCCCGACACGCGCGGATCGGTGGCGCCGGCCAACTCAGGATGGCTGGCGGTGGCCGAGGCGGCGATGGTGTTCTTGCCCAGGGTCAGGGGGCGAAAGGTCTTGATGTCGACCACGCCGCCGATAGCGCCTTCGTCCAGCGAGGCCAGCGGAGTCTTGCCGACCTCGACGCCGGCGACCAGCTCGGACGGCAGGGTGTCGAAGCGGAACTGGCGGCCGCTCTGGCCGCTGTCGCGCATGTTCTCGTTCACCGCGGCGCTGCGGCCGTTCAGGGTGACGATCTGGAAGTTGGGGCCCAGGCCCCGGACGCGGACGAACAGGCCCTCGCCCCGGTCGCGGGTGATGGCGACGCCCGGCACCCGCTGCAGGGCTTCGGCGATGTTGTTGGACGGGAACTTGCCGATGTCCTCGGCCGAGATGGCGTCGACGACGTTGGCGGCCTTGCGCTTGTCGGCGAGAGCCCGGGCCAGCGAATTGGCGAAGCCGCCGGTGACGACGATCTCCTCGACCGTGGCGCTATCGTCGGCGGCCGGCTCGGCGACGGCGACGGGCGCGGCGGCTTCGGCCCGACGGGCGGGGGCCGGGGCGGTCGAGATCTTCTGGGCGGCGGGGCGCAGCACGGCCGCGCCGCCGTTGCGCACATAGGTCAGGCCGGTGCCGCGCAGCAACTGGGCAAGACCCGTCTCGGCGTCGAGCTCGCCGCGCACGCCGGGGGTGCGCTTGCCGGCCAGCAGGGCCGGATCGGCCAGGACCTGCAGGCCCGTGGCGCGCGAGAAGGCCGGAAGAGCCGTGGCCAGGTCGCCGGCCGGAATGGCCAGGGCGGGCTTGGGCGCCGGAGCGGCCATCGCCGTCGTCGCCGACATCAGGACCGCGGCCGAGGCCGTGCTCCACAGGGTCCAGGTCTTGAAGGTCATCTTACTATCCCCGAATGCGCGGCGTCAGGCCGGCTTCGGCGGGGAAGACGCCGCCGCGCCCCCATTCAGGACAGGGATTTTTGTGAAGTTTCGGCGACGGCCGGCGACCGTCACCGGCTGATCACCAGGCCGCCCTGCCCCTCGCGCACCTCGAAGCCGTGGACCAAGGCCAGGTTGCGGACCAGGGCCGCCGGCTCGTCCAGGCGGAAGCGGCCGGCCACCCGCTGACGCGCCAGCTCCGGATCGGCGATGACGATGCGGCGCTCGGAAGCGCGGTTCACGCGCTCGACCAGCCGGCCCAGGGTGACGCCGTCGGTCTCCAGCCAGCCCGAACGCCAGTCGTCGGCCAGGGGATCGAAGGACCGGACCTTCGACAGCCTCCCCTCGGTGGCGAAGGCGCGCTGGCCGGGCGTCAGGTCGGCGGTGCGACGGATCAGACCATCGGGCGCCAGGCGCACCCGGCCACGATGCACCGACAGCTCCAGCCGCTCGGGACCACGCTCGTCGCTGACCTCCAGATCGAAGGCCGTGCCCAGCACGCGGGCCGAACCGGCGGCGGTCCTGACGGTAAACGGCCGCGCCTCGTCATGGGCGACGTCGAAGAAGGCCTCGCCCCGGCTGAGCGCCACCTCGCGGCGGCCTGTGCCCAGGCGCACCTCCAGGTGGGTGTCGCCGTCGAGCACGACCTTGGTCCCATCCTCCAGAACGACGGCGCGGTGCTCGCCCCGCGCGGTCTCGAAGGCCGTGGGCGTCACGGTCATAAGCTGAAGTTGCGGCCAGGCCAGCGCCACGGCCAGGCCGCAGGCCAGCACGCCGCCGGCCAGGGCCGCGATCGGTCCCGCCTGGCGTCGCCTGGCCAGCCGGCGCTGCTCGCTGAGCTTCATGGCCTCGGTCAGGGCGCTGTCCTGGTTGACGCCCCAGACCTGGTCGAAGGCCTGCGCATTGGCCGGGTCGTCCGACTTCCAGGCCTCGAAGCCGGCCTCGTCGTGGAAGGCCGGGTCCATCCGGCGGGCGGCCCACAGGGCGGCGGTGCGGCGGGCGCGGCTCATCGGCGGCCTCCGGCGGCGCGGCGCTCGGCCTTGGTCATCTCGCGATGCAGTTGCTCCAGGGCCCGCACCACGTGCTTCTCGACGGCGGCCTCGTTCATCGCCAGGGCGTGCGCGATCTCGCGCGTGGTCTGGCCGTGCAGGCGCCGGCGGATGAAGACGTCGCGACGCAGCGGCGGCATGGCGTCCAGCACCTTGCCGAACACCTCGACCTTCTGGCGATGCATGAGGATCTGTTCCGGCGCCGGGGCTTGGCAGGGGATTTCGTCGTCCAGCATCTCGGTCGGCCGCCGCTTGCGGCTGCGGAAATGGTCGCGGACGAGGTTGAGGGCGATGCGATAGCCGAGCGCCGCCCGGTCGGCGACGGTGCGCGCCTTCTCGTAGGTCAAAAGGCGCGCGAAGGTTTCCTGCACCAGGTCGTCGGCGGCGGCCGGGTCACGGGTGCGGCGGACGATGAAGTGATAGAGCTCGTCGCGCTGGGCGCGCAGGGACGCCAGGTCGGTCATGACGCGTCAGGACGCGCCGGCGCAGGAGAAGCGGCCTTCGGGAGCATGGGGCGGCGGCTACCACGGCTTCGTGACAGTTCTTCCGCCGCCCCTGTCCTTACCAGACGAAGGTGCCCGCCGACCTCGCGGGAAGCCTCGCCTTCAGGCGCCGGGCGCCGTCGACGATGGCGAAGATCTTCTCATCGCCGGTCTGGTTCAGCACGATCAGGGCGCGGCCGCCGTCCGGATTGACGAAGGCCACGGTCCTCAGACCCGCTGCCTCGGCGGGCGATCCGACCCGCACCGCGCCCGGCTTCACGAACCGGCTGGCGTGGCCGAAGGCGTAGTATTCCTGGTTCCGCTCGACCGCGCCGGTGGCCTGGTCGATGGTCACCACGCCCCGGCAGTCGCCGCAGCCGCCCGCATGCGGACCGTAGTTTTCATCGAGCGCCAGGTTCCACATCAGGACGCCACGAGCCCCGCCCCGGGTGGAGCCGACGATCAGCTTGTCCATCATCCACAGGAAGCTCTCGTCGAACCTGGCCGCCCACTGGCCGCCCGAACATTCGGTGAAGAACACGTCCTTGTCGGGATGGGCCCTGCGCACCTCGTCCTGCGCGGCGACGTCGCCGGCGTAGCAGTGCCAGCCCACGCCCGCGACGAACGCCCGAGCCTTGGGATCGGACAGCACGGTCATCGGCTGCTGCGGCTGGTCCCAGTTGTGGTCCCAGTCCAGCACCTTGGTTGCGATCCGCTCGCGGGCGAAGACGGGCCCCAGGTTGTCGCCGAAGAACCGCGCCCGGTCGGCGGCCGGCCAGCGCATGCCCGGATAGTTCTCGGGCTCGAAGTCCGGCTCGTTCTGGATGCTGAGATAGTCGGTCGGGACGCCCTGGGCCTTGGCCGCCTTGACGTACTTGGCGAAGAACTCGGCATAGACCGGATGGGCGTCGGGCTTCAGCTGGCCCTTCACCAGCGAGCCCGTGGTCTTCATCCAGGCCGGCGCGCTCCATGGCGATGCCATGACCTTCAGGTCGGGATTGATCTTCAGCGCCGCCCGCACGGTGGGGAACACGTACTGCTCGGGTCGGGCCGTCGAGAAATACTTCAGCTCCGGATCGGCCGCCCCGCCCGGCGCGTCGTCCAGGCTGTAGTGGTCGAGCGAGAAGTCCGAGGCGCCGATGGTCACGCGGGTGAAGCTGAAGCCGAGCCCGCCCTCCCCGCGCCCGAACAACTCCGAGAGCAAAGCCTGTCGCTGCGAGGCCGACATCCTGGTCTGGATCAGCCAGGCCGAGGCGTCGGTGATCGACGCCCCGAAGCCGACGATCGACTGGTCCCGGGCGGCGACGTCCACGGTCACGACCGGCAGGTCGTCGCCCGTCGCCAGGCTCGCCAACGGCGGCTGCTCGGCCAAGAGCTGGGTCCGGTCGCCGGTGGTCACCCAGGCGCGGGCGGCGCGCTCGGACGCCGGGGAGACGCTGGCGCAGCCTCCCAGGGCCAGAACCGCCGCCGTCGAGATCAAAGCCAGACGCATCACGGCTTGCGGCTCCAGGCCTTCAGCTTGGCCAAGCCGGTCAGGGCCGGATCGCCCGCGTGGGCGCCGACATACAGCGGGTACGCGCCGGCCGGCAGGGTCCAGCCCGGCTTGGCGGTGTCGTAGTCGGCCAGCACGCGCGGATCGACGCTGAGGGTCACCCTCTTGGTCTCGCCCGGCTTGAGGTCGACCTTCTGGAAGCCGGCCAACCGCACCATCGACTTGCGCTTGCCGGCGGTGACGTACAGCTGCGGCGCGTCCGCGCCGGCGACCTTGCCGGTGTTGGTGACGTCGAAGCTGACCTTCAGCCCGTCGCCGTCCTCGACCTTGAGGTTCCTGTAGCCGAAGCTCGTGTACGAAAGGCCGTAGCCGAACGGATAGAGCGGCTGAAGCTTCTTCTCGGCGAACCAGCGATAGCCGACGGCCGCGCCCTCCCCGTACTCGACCGGGAAACCCTTGATCGGCCCGGCTTCCTTGCCGGCCCGGCGGGCGTCATCGATGGCGGCCTGCTCGGCATAGCCGGGCGCGGAGGCGCGCGGGGCCTGGTCCTCGGTCCTGGGGAAGGTCATCGGCAGGCGGCCCGACGGATTGACCGCGCCGCTGAGGATGCCGGCGACAGCCTCGCCGCCGCGCTGGCCCGGATACCAGGCCTGCAGCACCCCGCCGACCCGATCGAGCCACGGCATCAGCACCGGGCCGCCGGTCTCCAGCACCACCAGCGAGTTCCTGTTGGCGCCCGCGACGGCGTCGATCAGGGCGTCCTGGTTCTCCGGCAGGGCGATGGAGGGCGCATCTTGCGCCTCGGTCTGCCAGTGCCAGGCGAAGACGATGGCGAGATCGGCGTCGCGCGCCGCGGCGGCGGCCGCAGCCGGATCCTTGCCGTCGACGTAAGAGACCTCGGCGTTCGGATAGGCCGCCTTGATCGCCTGCAACGGCGAGGAGGCGTGCCAGGTGACGCGGACGAACGAGGCCGCCTCGCCGCCGTTCAGCGGGATCTCGACCGGCGCGCCGCCGACCG
Organism: Caulobacter radicis; assembly: GCF_003094615.1. Lineage (GTDB taxonomy): Bacteria > Pseudomonadota > Alphaproteobacteria > Caulobacterales > Caulobacteraceae > Caulobacter > Caulobacter radicis. The sequence continues at coordinate 89,629 of NZ_QDKO01000020.1, forward strand.
AGCGCACCTGCGACGAACCACCGCCCGACAGCACGCCGACATCGGCGTGGGCGCCGACTAGCACGATCTTCTTCGCGCTCTTGGCCAACGGCAGCAGGCCCCGGTCGTTCTTCAGCAGCACCGCGCCGCGCTCGGCCAAGGCCTGGGCGACCTTGGCGTTGGCCGCATAGTCGATCGGCTGGGCGTTGGCCGGGGTCGGGTTGTCGATCAGGCCGGTGGCGATCACCCCGTAGAGGATGCGGCGGACCATGTCGTCGACCCGCGCCTGACTGACCTCGCCCCTGGTCACGGCGGCCTTCAGGTCGTCGCCGAAATAGATCTGCTTGTCGAGTTCCTGGCCCGACTGCTGGTCCAGGCCCGCCAGCGCCGCCTTGGTGGTGCTGTGCACCGCGCCCCAGTCCGACATCACCCAGCCCGGATAGTTCCAGTCGCGCTTGAGCACCTTGTTGAGCAGGAAGTCGTTCTCGCAGCCCCAGTCGCCGTTGATCTTGTTGTAGGCGCACATCACCGAGGCCGGCTGGCCCTTCTCGATGGCGATCTGGAAGGCCAGCAGATCGCTTTCCCGCAGGTCGGCCTCGCCGATGCGGGCGTCCATCACGTGGCGGCCGGTCTCCTGCGAATTGATGGCGAAATGCTTGATGGTCGAGACGATGTGGTTGCTCTGCACGCCTTGGATCGACGCACCGGCCATCTCGCCGGCCAGCAGCGGGTCCTCGCCCAGATATTCGAAGTTACGTCCCGCCCACGGGTCGCGGGTCAGGTTGACGCCGCCGGCCAGCAGCACGTTGAAGGTCTTGGCGCGGGCCTCGGCGCCGATCATCGCGCCGGACTCGTAGGCCAGCTTCGGCTCGAAGGTGGCCGCCAGCGCCAGGCCCGACGGCAGGGCCGTGGCGGTGTCGCCCTTGCGCTGCTCGACCTGGTTGGCGACGCCGAGGCTGGCGTCGCTCTCCCGAAGCGTCGGGATCTTCAGGCGCGGCACGCCCGGCACGTAGCCGGCCGAGGGGATCATGTCGGCGGGCGCGGGCTTGGTGTTGGGCGGGAAGAGGCCGTGCAGGTAGGTGATCTTCTCGTCCAGCGTCATCTGCCGGACCAGTGCGTCGGCGCGCGCCCAGACCGGGTCGTTGGCCCGCGCGGCCAGCGGCGCGCTGTCCTTTGTCGGCATGGTCTGGGCCAGGCTCGCGGCCGGCAGCAGGGCCAGCAGCGCCACGGCGGCGGAGGTCCGGCGCAGGATCCGCAGGGCGGATGAAGGCTGGGCGGCGGTCGTCATGGGCTACTCCGTGTCGGGATCGGGGGGGCGCCGCAACCGGGCGCGAGGGGGCCCGCGCCTCTTGCGAAAGCGGGCCGCGTCGAAACGAAAAAAAGCGCGGAGGGCCAGGGGAAGGGATCGGCCCTCCGCGCGCAGGGGTCAGAACTTGTAGTTCAGACCGAAGATGTACTGCCGGCCGTACTGGTCGTTGGTCTCGGGCAGCATGGTGCCGTCCGAGAGCACGCCGGTGCGGGTGCGGTAGGGACTGTTGTCGAGGTTGTTGACCTGCAGCACGGCCGACAGGCCCTTGAGCGGCCCGTCCTGGAACTCGTAGCCGATCTGGGCGTCGACCTGCTCGTCGGCCAGCACCTGGGTGAAGCCGCGATAGGCGAACAGCTGCACCACCTCGCCGCGGAAGGCCGAGCGGTGGCGCTTGCTGATCCGAGCCGAGAAGCCGGCCCGCTCGTAGTAGCCGGTGACGTTGTAGACGTCGCCCGACAGGCCCGGCAGGGCGTTGCTCGAGCCGGGGCCGTCCGGCTGGATGTCGGTCTTGGTGTGCGACATGCTGCCGACGAAGCCGAAGCCCTGCAGCCAGGGCGTGATCAGGCCGAAGTCGACCGCGCCCGAGATCTCGTAGCCGTAGAGCTTGCCGCCCTCCCCGTTCTCGGGACGGGTCAGGAGGCCGATGTTGCTGATCGGCGTGACCGTGCCGGTGTTGGGCACGTTGGAGAAGTCGTAGTCGACCGACTTGTTGTAGATGTAGGTCTCCAGGTCCTTGTAGTAGCCGGCGACGGCGATGTAGGTCCCCGGCGCGAAGTATTTCTCGACCGACAGGTCGAAGGCGGTGGCCTTCCACGGCTTCAGGTACGGATTGCCGCCAGAACCGCTCCAGCGGAAGGTCAGGGCGTCGACGCCGGCGGTGATGCTGGCGCGCATGTCGTCCAGGCGCGGACGGGCCGAGGTCTTGGCCACCCCGAAGCGGACATAGAGGTTCTCGACCGGCTCGGCCGTCAGGTTCAGGCTCGGCAGCAGCTCGTCATAGGTGTCCTCGACGGTGACCAGGCTGGGCGCCTGGGCCGTGCCGCCGCTGACGGTGTAGCCCGTCGATTCCTGCTTGGTGGAGATGTACTGCAGGCCGATGTCGCCCTTGATCGGCAGCGCGCCGACATGGGTGTCGATCTTGGCCATCAGGTAGGCCGTGGTCAGGCGCTCCTGGATCTTCCAGTCCTTGTTGTAGTCGTCGGCGTTCCCGATCGGCACGATGTCGTAATAGACCGGCAGGGCCTTCTGCAGGTTGATGGCCAGCACCTGATCGATGCCCGCGAACGACAGCGAGGCCGGCGAGAGCAGGTACTGCGAGGCCACCGTCGTCGGGGCGCGGCCGTTCTTCAGGAACAGGTCGTTGTCCGAGACCGTCTTGTCCTTCTTGCGGTCGGCATAGTTGATCCCGGCCTGCACGCTGCTCAGGAACCCGCCCATACGGGTCTCGGAGACGTCGTGGTCGATGCGGAAGTCGCCGGTGAACATCCGGTCCTCGACCTCGGGGAAGCGGATGGCGCCGTCATGGCCCCACCCGCCCCAGGCCGCCGGATCGCCCAGCTGCATGCGGCTGGCGTCGGCGTAGTCCAGGCCCGTCGTATATTTGCCGACGCCGTTGAAGGTGAGGTCGTAGCCGATGTTGTCGAAGGTGCGGATCGGGCCGTAGCCGGCGTAGGTCTCGAGGATCTGCTCGCGGCGCTCGACCTTCGAGTAGCCGATGTCGGCGGTGTAGGTGGTCGCGCCCGACACGTACGAGGTGTTCCAGCCCAGGGCGAACTGCTCGTCCTTGCGGGTGTTGCGGTCGTTGCGGACGATCGGGGTGACGTTGGTCGCCGTACCCGAGGTGTTGATCAGCGAGTTGCCGACCTTGGTGAAGCCGGGGTTCAGGAACACCGTGGCGTCGGGCGTGCTGGGGCTGGAGAACCACTGCATGCCGCGGCGGACCTCCTTCTGGTCGAAGGTCGAGTAGAACAGGTCCAGCGTCGAGTGCAGCTTGTCGTTGGGCCGCCATTCCAGCACCCCCATGTAGCCGTCGCGCACCTGGTCGCGGTTGGTGGCGAAGATCTCCTGGCCGCCCAGGCTGTAGGCCCCGGCGTTGGCCCCGGTGAACTGGGCCGGCTGCTCCCAGTACCAGGCCTTGTATTGCTGGACCTGGGTCGGGCTGTCGAGGTGAGCATAGCCCAGCGCCACCCCGATCGTGCCGTCGGCGAACTGGTCGATATAGGACGCGCTGAAACGGTAGCCGCTCTTGGAGCCGTCCGGATTGGCCTTGTCGAGGTCGCTGATCTCGCGGCGGGCGTTCAGGGTCATCACCCGGCCCTTCTGGTCCAGCGGGCGGACGGTGCGCATGTCGACCGTGCCCGACAGGCCCTGGCCGATCAGGGCGGCGTTCGAGGTCTTGTAGACCACGACGCTGTTGAGCAGCTCCGACGGATACTGGTCGAACTCGGCGGCGCGGTTGTCGCCGGCGCTGACCTGCTGACGGCCGTTCAGGAGGGTGGTCGAGAAGTCGGGCGACAGGCCGCGGATCGAGATCACCTGCACCCGGCCGTTGACGCGCTGGCCGGTCAGGCCCGGCAGGCGCGCCAGGGACTCGGCGATCGAAACGTCGGGCAGCTTGCCGATGTCCTCGGCCGACACGGCCTCGACCACGCCGACCTCGCGGCGCTTGATCTCGGCGGACTTCTCCAGGCTGCGGCGATAGCCGGTGACCACCACCTCGTCGACGGCGGTGTTTTCCTGGGCCGGGGCGGCGTCCTGGGCGTGGGCGGCGCCGGCCAGCAGAGACAGGGCTCCGGCCGAGGCATAGGCCAGCTGCTTGAAGCGCTGGGCGCCGGCGCGGGCGCGCGCGGCCGAATGGGCGTGATGGATCAAGGTACTCTCCCCTACTGCGTCTCTTCCCTGGCCCTCCTCGCCCCGTCTCTTGCGGATTCGGCGTCGAAAAGCCGCGCTTTCGTGAATTGGAAGCGCTTCCAACAAAGGCCGTAACCCGTCGGCCTTGTCAAGGGGATCACGGTTCGATCAGGGAGCGGAGGCGGCCGTGCCCCGTTCGACCACCGCGTGGTCGAGGCAGTCGAACTCCGGTTCGGCCTCGGCCCGGCCGCCCGTCAGGCGGCTGGCCAGCAGGGCCACCGCACGGCGGCCCATGTCCTTCAGCGGCTGGTGCACGGTGGTCAGCGGCGGCCAGACGATGGCCGACACCGGCGTGTCGTCGAAGCCCGTCACGGACAGGTCCTGCGGCACTTTCACGCCGCGTCCGTGGACCACCGAAAGCGCGCCCGCGGCCATGTCGTCGTTGGCGCAGACCAGGGCCGTCGGATGCAGCGGATCGTCCAGCAGGCGGGGCGTCAGCTCGACCCCCGAGCGGAAGGTGAAGTCGCCCCGCACCTGGATCAGGTCAGCGTCCCCGAGACCCGCCTCGGACAGGGCCCGCATCAGGCCGTCCAGACGCCGGTCGGCCGACAAGTGGCCCTCGATGCCGCCCATGAAGGCGAATCGGCGATGGCCCAGCTCGATCAGCCGGCGGGCGATGTCGTAGCCGCCGGCCTCGTCGTCCATGCCCACGCCGTCGGCCAGGCCCCTGCCCGCCCCGCCCGGCGAGATCGACACCACCTTGCAGCCGCGCCGCAGCACCTCGGCGATCAGGCCCGCGTCGTCCGAATAGGGCGGCGTGAAGATCAGCCCCTCGCAGCGCTGGGTGGCGATCAGGTCGTAGACCTGCTGCTCGCGGTCGGCGCTCTGCAGCGGGATGTGGCGGGTGACCAGCTGATAGCCCAGCTCTAGGCAGCCGCGCAGCGCGCCCAGTTCCAGGGCCGAATGGTAGAACGAGTTCGGCTCGCTCTCCAGGTCTGAGGCGAACACCAGGCCCAGCAGACGGCTCCCCCCGCCGGCCAGCGAGCGGGCCTGCGGATTGACCTTGTAGTCCAGCGCCCTGACGGCCTCCATCACCCGGGCCCGCACCTCGTCGCGAACATTGGGGCCGTCGTTGAGCACCCGCGAGACCGTCGTCCGCGCGACACCCGAAAGGCGCGCGACGTCGTCGATGGTGGGCCGTCTTGCCGTCAATGAACTCTCCGAACCGAACGCTGGGCGACACGATGGTGACGAACGGCCAGGCTGACAATAGCTCGACCGCAAGCTGTCCTGATCGCATAAACCACGGATGGATCAAGGCGGCCGCCCATTTACAGAAGCCGAGCCCACCAGGGGACGCTCGCGACTTTTCCTTGCTGGCTATGGCCTGGCCAACGCCGGCGCCTTCATTTCCTTCATCTCGTTCCTGACCCTGCTGGCGCCGCTGAAGGCCGCCGAGGTGGCGCCGCACGCCCGCGACCTGACGCTCAGCCAGATCTCCATCGTCGGGGCGATCACCGCCGCCATCGCCCACATCGCCTTCGGCGCGCTCAGCGACGCCACCCGCGGCCGCTTCGGCCGGCGTCGGCCCTGGATCCTCGGCGGCTGGGCGGCCACGGCGCTGGGCCTGGTGCTGGTCGGCCTGGCCCAGACCCCGTGGCAGATGCTGGGCGCGGTCGTGGTGCTGCAACTGGCGGTCAACGCCCTCTACGCGCCGCTGGCCGCCGTACTGCCCGACCTCGTGCCCGACCACCAGAAGGGCGCGGCGGCGGCCTGGGCGGGCCTGGCCCTGCCCGCCTCCAAGCTGTTCACCGCCCTGGTCGTCGGCGCCCTGCTGGTCTCGGCGGCCAGCCGCTATGCCGCGGTCATCGCCGCCACGGCCGTGCTCATCCTGCCCTTCGCCCTGACCCTGCGCGAACCGCCGCCCGCCGTCCGCGCCCCGGTCGCCTGGCCCAGCCTGCGGCTGACCGCCTTCGGCGATCGCCGGTTCCAGATGGTGTTCGCCTCGCGCCTGCTGGTCGAGACCGCCGTGGCGCTGCACACCCTGTATCTGTTCTTCTACCTCAAGGACCGCGGCGATCTGGCCGGCCGCCTGCCCGGCGTGACGCCCGAGGCCGCGTTCGGCCTGCTGCTGACCGCCTCGACCCTGGGCATGCTGGCGGCCGGCGCCGTGAGCGGCCCCCTGTCCGACCGGCTGGGGCGTCGCCCCATCGTCATCGCGGGCGGCGTGCTGATCGCGACCGGCGTCGCCCTGCTGCTGCTGGCGCCGGAGTGGCCCGGCCCTCTGGTCGCCCAGATCGTGTTCGGGATCGGCCACGGGGTCTATTCGACCAGCAACCTCGCCCTTGTGGCCGAGGTGCTGCCCGACAATGCGCGCAACGGCAGGGACCTTGGCCTGATGAACGTGGCGGTGGCGGCGTCACAGGCGCTGGGCCCGCTGCTCGGGATCGCCGTGGCGTCTACCGGCGGCGACCTGCGCGGCGTCTTCGCGGCCGCCGCCCTGGCCGCCTTGGCCGGCGCCGGAGCCTTGCTGGCGAGGCGCTGACCGCGATCGTCCGCATGCGGCCGATCGCACAGGGCGCAAATTCACCACGTGCAAGATTTCCGAACTTTACAAAGCTTTACAACTCTGACACGAGTCCATCGCCGCGCCAACCAGAGCGTGGATAAGCCCGGTCGAAACCAGCCTTTTGGGAGGTGTTGGTGCTCGAGTCGTCGGTGTCCCCCAGCGTAGCGTATCCAAACGTCGAACCTGAGGCCGCCGACCTGCTGATCACCAGCATCGGGAACGCTTCGCCCCGCGCGGCCTCGGTGCTCAGCCAGGCCCTGGAACTGCCGGTCGAGACGGTGGTCGACGCCCTCTATCGCGCGCCTGCCCGGCTGCTGGCCAACCTGCCGGCGGCCGATGCGACGCGCCTGGCCGCCCTGATCGGAACGCTCGGCGTCGAGGCCGCGGTGGCCCCCGCCGGCGCCGCCGTGGTCCGCGCCCCGACCATGGACCTGGCCGCCGAGCTGCTCGACCTCGACGCCGCCGACGCCGTCGCCGCCATCCTTGGCCGCTTCCTGGGCATGGAGCCCGCCGCCGCCCTCGACCTGCTGCTGACCCCGCCGGGGGTGATCCTGGGCGCCGTCACCGAGCCGACCGTGCGCGCGCTGGAAACGGCCCTGCCGCCGGGCGCCGTGCGCCTGACCGCCAGCCGCCCGGACCAGGCCCGCTTCGCCCTCTTCGCCAGCGACCTGTCGCACCTTCAGGCCAGCGTCCTGCGCCAGAGGCTGCCGGCGGGCGCGGACGTTTCGGCCGGCGGCTCGGCCACCGTCTTCGACCTCAGCCGCGGCGAGGCCGACGCCCTCTGGCGGCGACTGAAGGCGCCCGAGCAGGTGCGGATCGTCGACCAGGCCTTCCTGCGCTTCACCCTGGACCTCGTCGCCGCGCCGCCGCAAGCCGCCGCCGCGCTCGAGGCCCTGGCCGGCGTTCCGGCCGAGGACTTCGACCTGCTGCGCCAGGCCCTGCCCGTGCCCATCGAGGCCGGCGTCGCCTTCGCCGACCTGGAGGGCCGCCTGGCCGCCTACGCCGAAGCCGGGCTGACGGTGCGCGCCGAGCTGGAGACCTTCTCGCACCAGGCGCTCGACATCCTGTCGGCCCCCGCCGCGGTCCTGGCCGAGGTCGGCCTGTCCGGCGTCGCCCCGCTCGCCACGGGCCTGATGCCCCTGCCGCGCGCGCGCCTGCTGCGCCACCGGCTGGAAGCGGCCGGGGCCGAGGTGCTGTTTTCCGAGGCCCGCGCATGACCGGCGCCCTCGACATCCATCGCCTGCACGCGGGCGTCGCCGAGGCCGGCAAGGTCCTGGCGCTGAAGGGCCGCCACGACCAGGCCCTGGCCAAGTACCGCGAGGCCCTGCGCCTGGCCCACGGCGTGCGCGCCCCGCAGATCTTCGCCCGCCACTACCTGCACTGCGTTCTGGAGAGCCTGGAGCGCACCGGCGCCCACGAGCAGGCCGCCGTCCTGGCCGGAGAGGCCGCCAGCAGCGCCGCCGCCGAGTTGGGCGACGGAACGCCCAGCGACTTCCAGCGCCGCGACCGCGCCTGCCTGCTGGAACGCAAGGGCGTCAACGAGCTGAAGGCCGGCGACGTGACCGCCGCGCGCGAAAGCCTGACGGCCGCCGTCGCCCTGGACGAGGCCCTGCCCCTGTCGCGCAGCCTCCTGGCCTGGACCGCCCGCGGCCTCGGCGTTCCCGCCGGCCGCCTGTCCGAAGCCCAGCGGGTCCACGGCTATTGGACCGTCCGCGCCGACACCGTCGACAGGGCGCGCGCCTGCGAGTCCCCAACCAGCCCCCAGACGCCGCGGATCAAGGAGCCGATGAATGGCTGACCAGAACCCCATCGAGAAGATGACGCCCGGCCAGATTCTGGCCGACGCCAGCGTCGCCGAGTTCATCAAGGCCATGGGCCTGTCGATCGCCGACGCCCAGAAGGCGCTGGACCTCAACAGCCTGGCCCAGGTCGGCGAGTACGTCGAACCGCGCCCGGGCCTCGGCGGCAAGAGCCTGCTTCAGCTGGGCCTGTCGCCGCCGTTCTATCACTACCAGCACGCCGACCTGTCGGTCTCGATGCAGCTGACCATGAAGGTCGGCGAGGCCAGCGCCTTCGGCATCGGCGGCAAGCTGGACTTCGGCTTCGGCCAGGGAGGCCCCCAGGCCCCCGCCAACGCCCGCGAGGCCCAGATCACGCTCAAGAGCCTGCCGGCCAGCGTCACCGTCGACGGGACCAAGACCGACGCCGCCGGCGCCGACGTCGAGGCCGCCGCCGAGGACCTGGCCAAGAAGCTCGGAACGCCCACCGGCAAGTTCGAGCGCGCCTATGTCAGCGCCAAGCGCACCAAGGTGCCGTTCAAGCTCGAGCCCGACACCGCCAAGAACCCGATCAAGACCGACACCAGCGTGGCGTTCTACGCCGCCTCCGAGGCCAGCCTGGGCGTCATCCGCATCGTCGAGACCCCGACCAACAACACCAGCGAGGAGTTCGTGCTGGCCGCGGGCAAGAGCACCAAGGTCGACGCCAAGGCCAACAACCTGCTCTACGCCCGCGCCGTCGCCAGCCAGATCAACACGCTGGGCGGCTTCAAGGCCAAGCTGCTGCGCGATCCGGTCGGCTCGGACCTGCCGGTCGGCGGCGGCACGCTGGGCCTGGCGCTGTTCGACAGCGGCAAGTCCGACCTCAAGCAGGCCGCCGTCGAGGAACTGACCCTGGTGGCGCGCGCCCTGAAGGCCAACGGCGCGACGGTCGACGTCGTGGGCTTCACCGACCGCGTCGACACCGATCCCTACAATCAGAAGCTGGGCCTGGACCGCGCCAACAAGGTGGCCGAGTTCCTGCGCGACAACGGCGTCGCCCCCGGCCAGATCCGCAAGGTCGAAAGCCGCGGCGAGGCCAGCTGGAAGGCTCAAGGGGCGGTCGACAACGTCGCCAACCAGCAGTTCCGCCGCGCCGAGGTGCTGCTGGCAGATTCCAACGACCTGCTGGTCGTGGTCGAGTCCGCCGGCACGCAGCTGCAAACCACCCCGACACCCGACAAGACCAGCTCCGGCGGCGGCAACGGCTTCATCATCGTGCGCCACTTCACGGCGGTTCCGGTGGACGGCACGGCCGTCAAGGTCGGCGCCTCGGAGACCTCGGTGGCGATCAGCGGGACGGCCGCCAGCGACGGCGGGACGACGCTCGACGCCAACTCGCCCCAGGCCTACGCCTTCAACCTGGCGCGCGACGTCAACGCCGGCAGCGCCACCCACGGCGTCCGCGCCGTGCGCAAGGGCGGCGTGGTCAGCTTCTCCGACGCCAAGGACGCGGTGATCATCAACCTGGTCACCCTGTCGGCCAACGACATCGCGCTGTCGGCCGCCGACGGCGCCAGCGTCACCAAGGCCCTGGACAAGATCGCCGCGGCCCCGACCGCCAGCGGCGACAAGCCCAAGGTCTCGGTCGCAGTGGGCCTGTCGGTCGACTACCGCACCAGCCGGCAGTTCGAGCAGTCGATCAACGGCAACAGCAGCATCTCGGCCCGCATCGTCGCCGTGCCCGCGCCCGTCGAGTTCCTCGACGAGATCAAGACCTTCCTGGCGCAAGCCAAAGACGCCGCGCCGACGCCCACCCCATGAGCGAGACCGCGTCCGTCACCCGGCAGCTGCTCTCCGCGCCGCTGCCGCAGATCATCGAGCGCCTGGGCATCGCCATCGCCCAGGCCCAGTCGGCGCTCGACCGCAACAGCATCGAGACGGCCAAGGCCATGGCCGAGGCCGAGGTCGAGCTGGGCGGCGAGACCCACAACCTGATCTCGCTGGGCTTCACGCCGACCTTCTACAGCTTCACCGAGGCCACGGTGGAGGCCAAGCTGTCGTTCAGCATGACCGAGAGCACCGAGTTCGGCGTGTCGGCCGGGGCGACGGTCGGCGTGCAGGCCGGCTTCGTCATGGTCGCCGCCTCGGTCAACGTCAGCTACGCGCGCAAGTTCTCGGTCAGCGCCGAGGGCATGAGTTCGATCGCGGCCCGGCTGGTCAGCCTACCGCCGCCCGAGACCCTCGAAACCCTGCTCCGCAAGATCAGCGAGCCCGCCCCCACGCCGGCGCCCGCCCCCCCACCGTAGGAAGGACCAGACATGTCGATCGGAAGAGAACTTCTGAACGTCCCCATGGGGGACATGATCCGCCAGATGGCCTTCGCCATCGCCGAGGGCCAGATCAAGCTCGACGCCAACAGCATCGAGGTCGCCGAGATGATGGGCGGCCTGCAGGCCGTCACCGACGACGAGGGCAACACCACCTTCGACGACAGCCGGATCTTCTTCGGCTACGACCTGATGACCCCCTCGGACGCCCTGGCCTATATCGAGGCCGACAACGCGATATCGGGCGGCGACACCGCGGCCCTGGTCAAGGTCGTCGAGGCCCAGAAGGCCGAGCTGGTCAAGAACAAGGAAGATCCCAAGACCCTGATCCGCGTGCCGACGCGGCTGTCGATGCTGGAGCTGGGCTTCTCGCCGACCTTCTACCAGTTCGTCGACACGATCATCGAGGTGAAGATCGCCATCAAGATCACCCGGACCAGCGAGTCCGGCTACAGCTCGCGCAACACCAACCAGGTGACCACCAAGGGTTCGAGCTTCAGCTGGAGCCTGTTCCGCGGCCGGGCCGGGACCAGCAACACCAGTCAGGTCTCGACCAGCCAGGTCGACGCCACCTACTCGTCGAAATACAGCTACTCGGCCGAGGGCTCGAGCCTGCTGCGCACCAAGCTGGTGCCCATACCCCAGCCGGCGATCCTGGAAGAGCGCATCCGCCGCCAGCTGGACGAGGAGGTCGAGCGTCGCCGCCGCCTGCTCGATATCAAGCTGGGCAAGGAAGAGAAGAAGGACGACTAATCCCCGGACGGAGGACGCGCCATGAGCGTGGGCACAGAACTGCTCGCCGTCCCCTTCCCGGAGATGGTGCAGCGCCTGGGGGTCGGCATCGCCACCGCCCAGCTTCAACTCGACCTCGTATCGCTCCGCATCGCCCGGATGATGGCCGGCTATGACGAGGACGCCGACGAGGAAAAGGACGGCGAAGGCGCCAAGTCCAAGAGCTACATGGTCAAGTTCGGCGACGGGCAGGAATACAGCCTGCTGGAGCTGGGCTTCACGCCGACCTTCTATCAGTTCGTCGACACCGTCATCGAGCTGAAGATGTCGATCTCGTTCAAGTCCGAGACCGAGATCAAGCGCAGCAGCAGCGCCACCACGGTCAAGGCCGGCGGCTTCTGGACGCCGTTCGGCGGCGGCGGGGCGGTCAGCGCCAGCAGCGTCAGCGCCAGCTACGCGGCCAAGTACCAGTACAGCGCCGAGGGCTCGAGCCTGATGCGCACCAAGCTGGTGCCCATACCGCCGCCGGCCCTGTTCGAGGAAAGGGTGCGCGCGCTGATCGAACAGCGACGCGCGCCGCCGCCCAAGGACCCCGACAACGGATGAGCGATCCGCCCTGGAAGGACGCGCTGCGTCGCGCCAAGGCGCCGGCGCCGACGCCGGCCCGCGCGGCCTCCTCCCCGGCCGTCGGCCTGCCGCCGGGCGCCGATCCGGCCGCCTTGTCGCCGAACCTGGCGCGGCTGCTGGCCGAACGCCAGGCGCTGGAGAGCAAGATGGCCCAGCTGACGGGTCAGGGCGCGCTCGGCGATCCGCGCTACGCCGTGACGCCGCTGAACCAGCGCCGCGCCGAACTGGAGCGCTGGGGCGCGAGCCGCGACGTCGCCCGGGCCCAGGCCGGACCGCGCCCGGACCCGCATCCGCCCGCCCTGCCGCCGGCGCTGCGCGGCACCGCGGCCGACGCCCTGCGGGCCACGCCCGGCGAAGGCCTGCGCGCCACGCCGGGCGAGATGGTGCGCCCCACGCCCGGCGGCCTGACGCCCGATCTTCGGCGCTTCACTCCGACCGAAATGTTCGAACGCCCAGCCCCCTCCCCGCGTGAGGCGCCGTGGGAAAGACCGGCCGCCTCGCCCCGCCAGACCCCTTGGGAACGCCCGACGGCCTCGCCCCGGGAAGCGCCGTGGGACCGCCCGGCGGCCTCGCCCCGCGAAACGCCCTGGGAGCGTGCCGCCGCGACCTCGCGCGAGGCCCCATGGGAACGCCTGGCCGCCCGGCGCGAGGCCGAGCCGCTGAGCGAGCCCTCGCGCCGCCTGTCGTCCCTGGCCGACGCCGGACGGGGCTTGCGCGACGCCGGCCGGGCGCTGCGCGATCCCGCCGAACGCCCTCGCGCGGCGAGCGCCACCGATCCGCTGGACCGCCGCCTGGCCAAGGCCCGCGACATGGTCAGCCGAGGCCGCAAGGCCTACGCCGCCGCCGAGCGCGCGCTCGACAGCGCCCGCGACGCCATCCCGTCCGACTGGATCGAGCGGGCCCGCGAGAAGATCCCCGGCCTGGGCCGCGCCGATCCGTACGTGCGCGAGACGGCCCGCAAGCTGTCGTCCTATGTCGGCGAGGTCGCCGACTTCGCCGAGAAGGCCGACCGCCTGCGCGAGATGGCCAGCGACGTGCGCGAGCTGAAAGAGGCCGACGAGGCCCGCGACGACGCCCGTCGCGACCGCGCCCTGGAGCGCCTGAAGGCCAAGCGCTCCGAAGAGTCCGAGGGAGACGCCTGATGCCGGCCGAAAGCCGCTTCGTCGGCAATTCGATCGAGGAGTTGCTCGTGGCCCTCGCCGAGGGGGTGCGCGAGGCGCAGCTGGCGCTGAACAGCGGCCCCAAGGTCGACGCCAGCGGCGCGCCGATCGGCGGCTACCAGCTGCCGTTCCTCGACTTCTCGATAAAGGTCGACATGCAGACCAGGGCCGATAGCGGCGGCCGGCCGATCGCCCTGCTGTTCACCGCCAAGGACCAGAACAGCACCAACCAGCAGGTCTCCAGCACGATCAGCGGGCGGCTGGTGGCCACCCCGCCGGGCGAGGGCCTGCCCACGCCGCGCATCGCCGTCTCGGGCGGCGGCAATATCGGCGGCGTGGCCAATCTCTCGGTCGTGGTCACCAACAGCGCCGGCGAGGTGCTGGCCGACCAGCCGGTGGAGCTGAACATCGACGACGCGGCCAGCGCCACCCTGTCGGCGGCGCGCGGCGTGGCCAATTTCGTGCGCCAGCCCGGCACCCGCCTGCAGCAGGCCCTGCTGCGCACCGGCGCCGACGGCCGCGCCCTGGCGACCCTGTCGATCGCCAAGGAGCCGCCCCGCGCCGTGATCGTGGTCGTCGCCTCGATCGGCGCCTACAGCGGCCGCGGCGTGGTCGGGATGGAGGAAGTGGGATGAGCACCGCCTTCTCCTGGACCGCCCGATTGACCGACGCCGACGGCAATGTGGCGGTCGGCGCGGCGCTCGACGTCCAGCTGTTCGACCTGAAGACCGGCGCCTGGGCCAGCGCCTCCAGCGCCAAGACCGACGCCACCGGCACGGCCAAGGGCGCGGGCGCCATCGCCGACGACACCCTGCCCTTCGCCCCGGCCTTCCGGCTGGTCGAGGGGGCGGGCGTGATCTCGGCCGCGCCGGAGTTCACCCGCAACGCCCGCACCGGCGCCCTGACCATAGACTTCGGCCAGGTCCGCCGGCTGGCGCCGGCCGAGACGGCGATCGCCCGCACCCTGTCGGCCCGCACCCTGCGGACGGCGACGCCGATCGGCGGGGTGGTGGCCACCGACGCCCCGGTCGCCACGCCCAGCGTCGACGTCGCCGCCGTCAGGGCCCAGGCCGTGGACGACACGACCAGGACCTTCACCGCCCGCCTGGCCAAGAGCGACCAGGACCTGGCCGCCCGCGACACCCAGATCTCGGCCCAGACAAAGCAGCTGGCCGAACGCGACGCCCAGATCGCCGCCGTCCGCGCCGAGAAGGCCGACGCCGCCAAGGCCGCCGACGACACGACCAAGGCCCTCAACGCCCGCCTTGTGCAGCGCGACCAGGACCTGGCCAGCCGGGACGCGCAACTGGTCGAAAGCAGCCGCACGGCCGCCGAACAGGCGAAGGAAATCTCCGGCCTGCGCGCCACCCTGGCGGCCAAGGACCTTGAGATCGACGAGATCAAGACCCGACCGCCCACGGACACAACGACGGGCACGACCACCGCCACGATCAATCCCGCCCTCGCCACGCTGCGGACCGTCGCCGTCACCGACCTGGCCACCGACATGGCCACCCAGCTCGACACCGCCCAGAAAACGCTGAAGCCCACCGGCTTCTCGCTGGGCACGATCCAGATCAGCGCCAAGGGCGTGCTGCGCGACACCGGCAGCATGGAGTTTCCCGACACCGAGACCCTCAAGGCCCTGCCGCAGGATTCGCTGAGCGACCTGAAGTTCCAGTTCATTCCCGAAAAGGTGCCGACCGGCGACGACGGGCCGCGCGTGCCCGACGTGCTGCAACTGACCGAAAGCGCCGTGCGCCGGGTGCTGACCTCGGTGGGCCTGGTGCTGGAGGCCAGCACCGGTCCGCGCGGCCTGAACCCCGCCGTCGCCCCTGGCCAGGCCATGGTCCAGTCGCCGGGCGCCGGAACCATCATCGCCCGCGGCGCGCGGGTGATGGTCATCTTCGCCGACCAACAGGGAACCTGACCGATGTCGCAGG
Organism: Caulobacter radicis; assembly: GCF_003094615.1. Taxonomy (GTDB): domain Bacteria; phylum Pseudomonadota; class Alphaproteobacteria; order Caulobacterales; family Caulobacteraceae; genus Caulobacter; species Caulobacter radicis. The sequence continues at coordinate 104,885 of NZ_QDKO01000020.1, forward strand.
ACGCCGCCGATCTGCTCAGCGAAAGCCTGGCCACGCCGCTGGGCGAGGTGATCGCCGCCGTCGGGCGGGGCGTGGCCGAGGCCCAGGCCGCCCTCGACCAGGCCTCGCTGGCCGCCACCCTGGCGATGTACGAGAGCGATGGCGACGAGGGCCTGGAGACCCTGCGCTCGATCGGCTACCAGCCCACCTTCTACGTGCTGCCCGAGACCACCTGCGAGGTGCAGGTCTCGATGCACATCGGCGGCACCGGCGGCGCCGACGGCAGCGCGGGCACGTCGGGCCAGCCCGCGGCGATCGGCAAGGCCCGCACCTATGTCACCCCGGTCGACGCGGCCTTCCAGCAGCGCTACGCCTTCCAGGCCAGCGGCGCGGCCAAGCTGACCTTCAAGATCGTGCCCGTGCCGCCGCCCGCCGCGCTCGACGACGCCGCCCCGATGCCGGAGGTGCGCGGCCTGACCGGCGCCGCGGCCGCGGCCGCGCTGTCGGCCCGCGGCTTCTCCGCCGCCTTCGTCGACGCCAAGGGCGAGGCCGTGCCCGCCGACAAGGCCGCCGACCAGACCGTCGCCTCGCAGGACGCCCCGCCCAAGGCGCTGGTGCGCACGACGAACGCGGTGACGCTGGGGCTGAAGTAGGCCGTCTGTCGGGACGCTCTCCCTGAAGGGGGAGCTGTCGGGCAAGCCGACTGAGGGGGAGGGCTTGGATCCGCGAACCTCCCCCGATGGGGGAGGCGATCACGAAGCGATCGGTGGGGGGCGTTTTGGGCAATCGGCCGACGCGGCGAAAGCTGAAAACTTCCCCCCGCCGGCCTGCGGCCGCCTCCCCCAAAGGGGGAGGTTCCCCCTACCCTACCCCGAACTCCAGCCCCTGGGCCTGGCCGACGTCGCAGTCGCGGAAGCTGGCCTTGGCGATGCGGGCGCCGGTGAAGTCGGCGCCGCGCAGGTCGGCGCCGTCGAGGACGGCTTCGGAAAGGTCGGCGGTCTGCAACATGGCGTAGCGCAGGCGGGCGGCGGCCAAGCTGCCGACGGTCTTGCGCTCGGGCCCCAGCGGCAGCGGCGACAGGAAGGCCTGGCGCAGGTCGGCCTTGGTCAGGTTGGCCCCGGTCAGCTTGGCTCCGCGCAGGTCGGCGCCGCGCAGGTTGGCCGCGCGCAGGTCGGCGTTCTGCAGGTTAGCGCCCTGCAGCTGGGCGCCCGACAGGTCCATGCCCACGAAGCACGCCCCCTTGGCGCTCATGGCCGTCAGGCGCAGGCCCTTGAGGCGATCGCCGATCGGGCGCAGGTCCTCGCCGTCCAGGCGGGCGGCCGCGCCCTCCTTGCCGCCGGTCTGGCACCATTGCTGGTTGGCCAGGCACCGGGCGTAGAGCTCGCGCGCCTTGTTCACCGCCTCGGGGGTCGAGGTGGTCAGGGCGCCGGTCATGTGCGCGCCGTGCACGCGGGCGGTCGAGGTGTCGACCCCCGACATCACCGCGCCCTGCAGGTTGGCGCCCTCGAGGTTGGCCCCCTTGACGTCGGCGTTGTCGAGGATGGCCCCGACCAGATTGGCTTCCTTGAGGTTGGCGCCCGACAGCTTGGCCCCGCGCAGGGAGCAGTCGGAGAAGTCGGCCTTGAAGGCCGAGACGCCGGTGAACTGCGAGCCGTCCAGGGTGGCGCCCGAGAAATTGACCTCGTCGACCTCGCCGTTTCGGACCTCGTGCTTGACGGTGTCCAGGCCCTTGCGCGGGTGCGGAATGGCGATCTGGCCCTCGCGGAAGTCGGCCTGGGTCAGGTCGGCCTGCGAGAGGTTGGCCCCGCGCAGGCAGGCGCCGCGCAGGTCGGCGCGTTGCAGGCTCGCCTGGCGCAGGTCGGCCTTGCGCAGGTCGCAGCCGAACAGGCTGGCGCGATCCAGCTTGGCGCGCACCATGCGACAGCCGTCGAGTATCGAGGCGGACAGATCAGCGTCGGTCAGGTTGCGGAACGACAGGTCCAACCCCGACAGGTTCATGAACCGCAGCGAGGCGCGCTTGCCGCCCTGCTTGCCGGTCACGAACTTCTCGTGGGCCGTGACGATCATGTCGAGTTCGGCCTGACTGAGCTTGCGGCGGCCCGCGAGGCTCTGTGCGGCGTTCATTGCGGGACCCCCTCCCGTCTTACTGGAAAATCACTAGCGGACAATCGGATAACAGGAATCGACGAGCGAACGGTTAAGGTCGCTCCACACATCTCAAATTGGGTAACTCAGATGAGGTCTTCGAGCCCTCGGGCGCCCAGCCGGATGGTTCCGGTGATGTCGACGTCCTTGAGGTTGGCGCTGGTGAAGTTCGCCCTCGAAAGATCCGCGCCCGCCAGGCAAGCGCCGCGCAGGTCGGCCCGGGCCAGGTCGGCGTTGGTCAGCAGCACGCCGGTCAGGTCGGCCGGCAAGAGCCGGTCCTTGCCGATCAGCAGCGGCCCCAGCTGGGCGTCGCGCAGGTCCGACCCCGACAGCTTTGCGCCCTTCAGCCGCGCGCCGCGCAGGTCGGCCCGGCGCAGGTTGCAGGCCCGAAGGTCGGCGCCTTCCAGCTGGGCGCCCTGCATCTGCACGCCCTCCATGTCGAGGCCGTAGAACACCGCGCCCTTGGCCGACAGGGCCGTCAGGTTGAAGCCGCGGATGCTTTTCAGGTTGCGCAGGTCGGCCCTGTCGAACACCGACGGCTTGCCCTCGCCGCCGCCCGTCTCGCACCAGCGGGCGTGGTCGGCGATCATCTGTTCGTAGGGCATGTCGGAGACGTCGACGCCAGAGGCCTTGTCGGTCAGGGCCCCTTCCATGCTGGCCCCGGTGACGTTCCAGGACATGGTCTTGACCCCGACCAGCACGGTGTTGCGCAGGTCGGCGCCGGCGAGGTTCGCGCCCGACAGGTCGGCCCCGGCCATGTTGGCGCCGTTGAAATTGGCCTGCTTGAGATTGGCCCGGACCAGCTTGGCGTCCTTGAGGATGGCGTCGCTGAAGTCGGCCTTGGTGGCGACGATGCCCGACAGCCGCGAGCGCTCGAGATTGGCCCCCGAGAGGTTAGCGCCCGTGGCGTAGGCCTCGCGCTGCACCGGCTCGATGATGCGATAGCCCTTCTCGCGGTCGGCCGCGGCGATCTGGCCCTCGCGCAGGTCGGCCTCGAACATGTCGGCGCCGGTCAGGTTGGCGCCGCGCAGGCTGGAGCCGCGCAGGTCGGCCCGGCGCAGCGAGGAATCGGTAAGGTCGGCGCCCTGCATGTCGGCGCCGTACAGGTTGGCGTTGTCGAGCTTGCAGCGGCGCAGATCCGCGCCCACCAGCAGCGCGCCGGTGAAGTCGGCGTCGCACAGATTGCGCCCGGCCAGGACCAGGCCCGAAAGGTCGCAGAAGGCGAAGACCGCGCGCGCGCCGCCGAGCCTAGCCGACCACAGGCGGTCGTGCTTGGCGCAGATCACGTCGACTTCTTGTTGCGTCAGGCGCCGGTGTTCCTGGCCCGCCGCTGCCGGGGTGTTCATGCAAGCTCGCGTCGTTTCCCCGAAGGGTAGCCCAACTTGATGCGCCCATCAGCATTAACGTCGTGTTTCCAGGCACTTCCTGCGCGCAGACAAGACCTGAAACGACCTAGGGTTCCTTTCGCCCTCGGACGAAAGGAACCCTAGGAAATCTTACCCGAAGAGCGAAATCAGCCGATCGCCGGCAGCTTTTCGGCGCGGGCCTCGTCGAGATAGCGGGCGCCGGTCGGCTTGAGGTCGGCGTCCAGCTCGATGGCCAGCGGGTTGCCGGTGGGGATCTCGACCTTGACGATCTGGTCGTCGGGCACCGCGAACAGGTGCTTGACGATGGCGCGCAGCGAATTGCCGTGGGCCGCGACGAGGATGTTCTCGCCGGCCTTCAGCTTCGGGGCGATGGCCTCTTCCCAGTAGGGCAGCACGCGCACCAGCGTGGTGGCCAGGCTTTCGGTCGACGGCAGGCTCGCGCCCTTGTAGCGGCGGTCGCTGGCGAAGTCGTACTCGCCGCCAGGGGCAAGCTCCGGAGGCGGAACATCGTAGGAGCGACGCCAGATGGTGACCTGCTCCTCGCCATGCTTTTCGGCGGTCTCGGCCTTGTTGAGACCCGTCAGGCCGCCGTAGTGGCGCTCGTTCAGGCGCCAGTCCTTGGTCACCGGCACGAAGCTCTGGCTGGCCGCGTCGAGGGCCAGGTTGCAGGTGCGGATGGCGCGGGTCTGGACCGAGGTGAAGGCCTCGTCGATGTCGAGGCCGGCGGCCTTGATCAGTTCGCCGCCCTTGCGGGCCTGGGCCTCGCCCTCGGCGGTCAGGTCGACGTCGACCCAGCCGGTGAAGCGGTTCTCGAGGTTCCACTGGCTCTGGCCGTGGCGAAGCAGGACGAGGACGGGCATCTGAGCTCCTTGGAATTGGTCATGGCGGGCTAAGGCGCGCGGGACCTCGCGTCAAGCATCGCCCCTATCCAGCCACAAGGGGCGTGGTATAGGCGGACCATGCCCGATCGCATCTTCATGCCCCTTTGCGCGCTGGTCGCCCTGGCGATGATCGCCTTTTCCATGGTCTGGCCGCAGGGCTACGGCGACCGCTCGCCGGGCCCGTTCGGCTCCACGCCGATCCAGCAGACTCCGGAAATGAAGGCGCTGATCGAGAAGGAAAAGACCGCCGCCCGTCGCGGCGAACAGCGGCGCGCCCAGGAGGCCGCCGCCGCGGCCGCCGCCAGCGGCGACCCAGCGCAATAGCCGCTTTCCTACGCGCCATTATCGATCAATCGTCACATTGATCGATCATCGTCGTACGAAGAGGGTGGAAAACAACCACTCCGACAGCTAAACGCACCCAATCACTCATTGAAGCGAGCTCCAATGTTCTCGAATCCCCGCGCCGATCTGGTTCCCAATACCGCCGCTTACGAAAACGAGCCGCTGGTCAAGGCGACGGGATTCCGCGAATACGATGCGCGCTGGCTGTTCGGTCCCGAAATCAACTTGCTGGGCGTTCAAGCCCTGGGCCTGGGTCTGGGCACCTATATCCATGAGCTGGGCCAGTCGAAGATCGTCGTCGGCCACGACTTCCGCTCGTACTCGGCCTCGATCAAGAACGCCCTGATCCTGGGCCTGCTGAGCGCCGGCTGCGAAGTCCACGACATCGGCCTGGCCCTGTCGCCGACCGCCTACTTCGCGCAGTTCGACCTCGACATCCCCTGCGTGGCCATGGTCACCGCCAGCCACAACGAAAACGGCTGGACCGGCGTGAAGATGGGCGCCCAGAAGCCGCTCACCTTCGGCCCGGACGAGATGGGCCGCCTGAAGGAGATCGTGCTGGGCGCGACGTTCGTCGAGCGCGAGGGCGGCAAGCTGATCCGCGTGCAGGGCGAGGCCCAGCGCTATATCGACGACGTCGCCAAGCGCGCCAGCATCACCCGCCCGCTGAAGGTCATCGCCGCCTGCGGCAACGGCACGGCCGGCGCCTTCGTGGTCGACGCCCTCGAGAAGATGGGCGTGGCCGAGCTGGTGCCGATGGACACCGACCTCGACTTCAACTTCCCGAAGTATAATCCGAACCCGGAAGACGCCGAGATGCTGCACGAGATGGCCCGCGCCGTCCGTGAGCATGGCGCGGACCTGGCCTTCGGCTTCGACGGCGACGGCGACCGTTGCGGCGTGGTCGACGACGAGGGCGAGGAGATCTTCGCCGACAAGATCGGCCTGATGCTGGCCCGCGACCTGGCCCCGCTGCATCCGGGCGCGACCTTCGTGGTCGACGTCAAGTCGACCGGCCTCTACGCCACCGACCCGATCCTCAAGGAACACGGCTGCAAGGTCATCTACTGGAAGACCGGCCACAGCTACATCAAGCGCAAGAGCGCCGAGCTGGGCGCCCTGGCCGGCTTCGAGAAGAGCGGCCACTTCTTCATGAACGGCGAGCTGGGCTATGGCTACGACTGCGGCCTGACCGCAGCGGCCGCCGTGCTGGCCATGCTCGACCGCAACCCGGGCAAGAAGCTGTCGGACCTGCGCAAGGCCCTGCCGGTGGCCTTCACCTCGCTGACCATGAGCCCGCACTGCGCCGACGAGGTGAAGTACGGCGTCGTCGCCGACGTGGTGAAGGAATACGAAGACCTGTTCGCCGCCGGCGGCTCGATCCTGGGCCGCAAGATCACCGAGGTGATCACCGTCAACGGCGTGCGCGTGCACCTGGAAGACGGCTCGTGGGTGCTGGTCCGCGCTTCGTCGAACAAGCCCGAGGTGGTGGTCGTGGTCGAAAGCACCCAGTCGGAAGACGACATGCGCGCCCTCTTCCGCCAGGAAGTGAAGCCGCGCCTGGGCGACCGGGTCGGCAAGTACAACCAGGAAATCTGATCGGGCTTACGCCCCTGAAGAACGAAAGGCCGGGGAGCGATCCCCGGCCTTTCTATTTGCCGGCGCCCATGGGCGGCGGCGCCCGCCGCAGATAAAGCCACTCTCCCGATACGGTTTCGAGCCTTGCGCTGTCGAAACGATGGAACCTCAGGCGGGCCTCCGGGGCGAGGCTTGGCAACACCGCCCGCCACCGGCTCGATCCGCCTTTAACGGACCGGGCGGGCGTACAGCTCTCCGCCGCGGGGAACTCCAGTCTCACCTGCTCGCCGACCACGCTGTAGCGACCCCGACAGCCGCCGGTTTCGGTCACCACGCCCCGTTCGAACGACAGCGCGTGCACTCGGGGGTCGACCCCGCCGTCGAACATCCAGCGGCCTTCCAGGGTCCAGGCTGCGCGCGGAACCAGGTCGGCCGCGTCGGCCCTGCATAGCCTGATCTCCTCGCCACGATCGCCGCGCAGGACAGGGCCGGCGTGGGTGAACCGCACCTGGCGCGGCAACGCGGCGGCCAGGATCGCGGGATCAGGCCTGGGCATGTCCTCGTTGAAGGATTGGCGCCTGGCCATCGCGTCCCGCGCCGACGCCATGGCCGCCTTGCATGCCGGGGTCGGGTCGAAACGCATGTGCAGCGCCGGGCCGCTCAGCCGGTAGATCCCCCGGCACCCCGCCCACTCATCGACCACGCCGTCGTGGAAGCGCACTATCCGCAGCGGCTCGGCAACACTGCGGGCGGCCGGCCAAGCGCAGATGCGCCAATCACCCTCCATCGAGCGCGCCGGCCTCGGCCGGGCGACAAGGGACAACTCTCCCGGCTCGGAGACCAGGCGCAGACGCCCCTCCTTTCGCTCGAAGGCCCGGACACGACCCAGCCGCGCGCCAAGCTGGTCCTCCAGCCGCATCGAGCGTTCGCCCTCGGCGCCAAGGCAGGCGACAAGCGTAGTGTCGAGGCTGGAGACCCTCAGCGCGCGCCCCGGCCCCGCATCGTAGGGGCCGCCGATACTGTTGCAGCCCGCGCCGGCCGAGACCTGCCCCTCGTCGAAAGTCACGACCGGTCGCTTGCCGACCACCGGCTGATCGTCGATGCGCTCCACCAGCCACTCGCCCTCGGGTCCGCAAGCGGACAGGGCCCCCGCTAGCCCAAGAGCGCGATCGTCTTCCGCGGGATGGGCAAGCGCGCTCCGACCTGGCTGAAGCTCAACCCTAGAGCGCGATGGCGGGCTGTCCAGCCCTTACGTCCCCGCCCCCAGCACCTCGCCGATCTTGTCGACCAGGGCCTTGCCGGTGAAGGGCTTCATCACGTAGCCCACCGCGCCCAGCTGCAGGGCCTGGACGATGCGGTCCAGACGCCCCTCCCCCGTCAGCATCAGCACCGGGATGTCCTCGGCGCCTTGCGCCGACTTCAGGCTGCGCAGAGCGTCGAGACCCGAAAGGCCCGGCATGCGCACATCAAGCAGGATCAGCGACGGAGGGGCCGAAGCCACCGCCGACAGCAGTTCCTCGACCGTCTCGAACGTGCGCGCGCCATAGCCGCCGCGACCAAGCTGGATCTCGACCAGCTCGCGCGTCAGGGCGTCGTCGTCGGCGACATAGATCTGAGGCGGCGTAACCAGCATGCGAACTCGAAAAAGGTTAACGCTGCTGCTTACCGCGCCGGCGGAGTCGCGCAAGTGCTCAAGCGCACACTTGCCCCCGATCCAGGGTCAGCGCGCACCGCCAGATCACCGCGTGCCGAAAGTGCGATCGCCGGCGTCGCCCAGGCCCGGAACGATATAGCCGTGGTCATTGAGCTGCGGATCCACCGCCGCCGTCCAGATCTCGACGTCGGGATGCGCCGCGCGCAGGGTCTCCACGCCCGGGACCGAGGCCAGCAGGCAGACGAAGCGCAGGTCGCGCACGCCGCGCTTCTTCAGGAGGTCGATGGCCGCCACCGCCGTGTGGCCGGTGGCCAGCATCGGGTCGACGACGATCACCAGGCGGTCGGCGATGTCTTCGGGGGTCTTGAAGTAGTATTCGACGGCTTCCAGGGTCTGGGGGTCGCGATAGAGGCCGATGTGGGCCACGCGGGCGGCCGGAACCAGGTCGAGCATGCCCTCGGCCATGCCCAGGCCCGCGCGCAGGATCGGGGCGAACACCAGCTTCTTGCCGGCGATGACCTTGGCTTTCGTCGGGGCGACGGGGGTCTGGATTTCGACCTCGTCCATCGAGAGCTGCCGCGTGACCTCGTAGCAGATCAGGGTCGCGGTCTCGCGCATCAGGGCGCGGAAGGTCTTGGTGGAGGTTTCCTTGTCCCGCATCAGGGTCAGCTTGTGCTGCACCAGCGGGTGGTCGACGATGGTCACGCCCGGAAGGGATTGGGTCGTCATGGGCGGCGGCATCCTGATCTTGAAACGGCTTTACCGTTCAAGTGCCGCCATCCGGCCTTCAGGCCAAGCGCTAATCAGCCGCCAAGGCCGACGATTGTCCTGAAGGCCCAGACGGTGCAGCCGATGCAGACCAGGAGCGTCATGAAGTCGGCCATTCCCGACCTCCGCTTCGCTACCTTTTCCTTCTTGGCCACGCCCGCCTCGCTGTCCCCTGCGAGCCCCCACTATCGCGCGGCAGGCTGAAGAGGATGCTTCCAAACGCGGTTAAGCGACCGTTTTCCAAAAGAAAAGCCGCGCCGCGCTTCCTTGGGGGGAGGATGAAGCGCGACGCGGCTGGTGGGCCGGGTCGTGGGGGGAGGAACCCGGCCGGGTCTTGAGCGAGACCCTCGCCCTTCGACGGGCTCAGGGTGAGGATCTCGAAGGCTCGGCCTTGGCCATGGTCCTCATCCTGAGCTTGTCGAAGGACGAGGACCACGCGCCAGACTTAGCCGTGCAGCTTGATGGCCGCGGCGGCGATCAGCTCGCCCTGGTGGCGGGCGCCGTCCAGGTCGATCTGGGTCGGCTGGCGGCTGCCGTCGCCGCCGGCGACCGTGGTGGCGCCGTAGGGCGCGCCGCCGACGATCTCGTCATTGTTCATCTGGCCCTGGTGGCTATAGGGCAGGCCGATGATCGTCATGCCGAAGTGCAGCAGGTTGGTGATGATCGAGAACAGGGTGGTTTCCTGGCCGCCGTGCTGGCTGGCGGTCGAGACGAAGGCGCCGCCGACCTTGCCGTTCAGCGCGCCGCGGGCCCACAGGCCGCCGGCCTGGTCGAGGAACGCGGCCATCTGCGAGCTCATGCGGCCAAACCGCGTGCCGGTGCCGACGATGATGGCGTCGTAGTCGGCCAGTTCGGCGACGGTGGCGATCGGCGCTTCCTGGTCCAGCTTGAAGTGAGCGCCCTTGGCGATCTCTTCCGGCACGGTCTCCGGAACGCGCTTGATGTCGACGGTGGCGCCGGTGCTGCGAGCGCCTTCGGCGATGGCCTTGGCCATCGTCTCGATGTGGCCGTACGACGAATAATAGAGGACCAGAACCTTGGCCATGAGAGTCTCCTAGAGAAGTCTTCTTTGAGGTTGGGGAGGAAAAGACGCGGCTGCGACAGCCGCGTCTTGAAGGAATGTCGCGACGCTTTTCTTAAGCGGCGTCGACCAGGACGAGTTCGGCGTCGGCCAGGGCCTTGACGCGAATGGTGTTCTCGTTGGCGATCGCCGCGCCGTCGCGGGTGTCGACCTTGACGCCGTTGACTTCGATCGAGCCCGTCGAAGGCACCAGGTAGGCATGGCGGCCGGCGCCCAGCGCGTACTCGGTTTCCTCGCCGGCCTTCAGCGTCGCGCCCAGGACGCGGGCGTCGGTGCGGATCGGCAGGGCGTCGGTGTCATCCGAGAAGCCGCTGGCCAGGGCCACGAACTTGCCGGAACGGTCGCCCTTCGGGAAAGGCTTGGCGCCCCAGGCGGGCGGTTCGCCGCCGCGGTCCGGAATGATCCAGATCTGGAAGATCTTGGTCACGCCCGGCTCGAGGTTGTATTCCGAGTGACGGATGCCGGTGCCGGCGCTCATCACCTGCACGTCGCCCGCTTCGGTGCGGCCCTTGTTGCCCAGGCTGTCCTGGTGGGTGATCGCGCCCTCGCGGACATAGGTGATGATCTCCATGTCGTTGTGCGGGTGCGGCGGGAAGCCCGTGCCGGCGGCGATGGTGTCGTCGTTCCAGACCCGCAGGGCACCCCAGTGGACGCGCTTGGGATCATGGTAGCCGGCGAACGAGAAGTGGTGCTTGGCGTCGAGCCAACCGTGATTGGCGCCGCCCAGGCTGTCGAACTTGCGAACTTCGATCATGTCGATCTCCTGGAGTGTCTTGTGTGGCTGGCCGTGTTGGCCTCTCCGTTGACGAGGAAGATGGAGACAGATCGCTTGATCCGAAATAGAAATGGTCGAAAGAAACCATTTCCAAAAACGACATCATGAAACTTCCCGACTTCGAGGCCTGGGCCGTGTTCGCCAAGGTGGCCGAGACCGGCTCTTTCGCCCGGGCCGCCAAGGACCTGGGCCTGTCGAACGCCACGGTGTCCAAGGCCGTCTCACGCCTCGAGCAGCGGCTGGGCGCCACCCTCTTCCACCGCACCTCGCGCCGGCTGTCGCTGACCGACAGCGGCCAGAGCTCGCTGGAGGCCGCCAGCCGCCTGCTGGCCGACGGCGAGAGCCTGGAACTGGAGGCCTCGGCCCAGTCGGCGACGCCCAGGGGACTGGTGCGGATGGCCGCGCCGATGTCGTTCGGGATCGCCCACCTGGGCCCTGCCCTGTCGGACTTCTTCGCCCTCTATCCGGAGGTGTCGGTCGAGCTTTCGCTGTCGGACCAGCTGATCGACATCGTCGAGGACGGCTTCGACCTGGCCTTGCGGATCTCGGCGCTGGAGGATTCGAGCCTGCTGGCCCGGCGGCTGTGCCCGGTGCGGGTGATGCTGGTCGGCTCGCCGGCCTATTTCGACAAGCATGGCCGGCCAGAGCACCCCAAGGATCTCGCCCGCCACCGCGCCCTCTTCTACACCGGCGGCCGCTCGCGCGACGCCTGGCGGTTCGAGCACAAGACCCACGGCCAGTACGCCATCAGCGTGCCCGCTCCCTTACGGGCCAACAACGCCGACGTCTTCCGCGCCCTGCTGCTGGACGGCCAGGCGCTGGCCATGCAGCCCGACTTCATGGCCTGGCACGACGTCGCCGCTGGCCGGCTGGAGCAGGTGCTGGCCGACTGGACCCCGCCGGCCATCGCCATGCACCTGGTCACCCCGCCCAACCCGATCCGCCCCGCGCGCGTGCGCGTGCTGATGGAGTTCCTGGCCGAACGGCTGGCCAAGGCGCCGTGGCTGGGATGAGTTCGGGACCGAAAACCTCGCCCTTCGACAAGCTCAGGGTGAGGTTTTCTACCGCAAGGCCGGTGAACTGGTCCTCATCCTGAGCTTGTCGAAGGACGAGGACCACGCACGACAAACGCCTCTGGCGCTCGCTGGCGACCGCTGCTAGGAAAGCCGTCCTCCGCTTCGGCCCCAACGCCGAACGCGCAGCGCGGGCGTGGTGAAACTGGTAGACGCGCCGGACTCAAAATCCGGTTCCGAAAGGAGTGTCGGTTCGACCCCGACCGCCCGCACCACCTTATCTGAAAAGGGCTTTGACGACAGTTCCGGCGTAGCATGCAGGCCGAACTTGCGCATTTAGCTACGATTGCAGCCCGCTTTCATTTCGAGGACTATTCGCGGTTATCGCTGAATTTCTAGCGCACACCCGGCGCATGATGGCCCCGTCGATGTTCTATGCGCCGCTCCCTCACCTGCCTCCTTCGAGGGGGTGACGACAAGATTTTCGATGCGCTGCGGGATTTTCCTTGATGCAGCCATAATGAGTTGACACTTAATCAACCGGCACACCATATCTGGTGCGCTAATTGCTCCCCTCCGGACTTGCCGAAAGGCCCCGGAGGGGTTTTATTTTCAGCGATGACACTTCAGGTCGCTGACGCTCCCGCAAAGAAACGTGCGATCGTTTTTATTGACGGTCAGAATCTTTATCATTGCGCCCGCGAGGCCTATTCCTGCACGCACCCTAATTACGATCCGCTCAAGTTGGCCCGCTTGGTCTGCGAAAAGCATGGCTGGCTTTTGAAACAGGTTCGTTTTTACACGGGCTACCCCAAAGCGGAGGATGATCCATTTTGGGCGAATTTTTGGCAGAAAAAACTGCTCGCCATTAGTCGCCAAGGGGTGAAGAAATTTAGCCGTCCGCTCCGCTACCGCAAAAAGACGATTAAGCTGAAGGACGGGTCAGAGATCGAGACTACCGTTGGCGAGGAAAAAGGTGTCGATGTCCGAATAGCAATTGATGTGATCAGATGCGCGCTCGACGCAGAATACGACGTAGCGGTGCTATTCACTCAGGACCAAGACCTTTCAGAGGCGACTGACGAAGTGAAAAAGATCGCAAGACAATTTGATCGAGCCGTTGAGGTTGCGTGCGCTTATCCGGTTGGTCCTGGCACGACTAATGCTCGCGGCATTAACGGCACACAGTGGATCAAGCTGAGCCGCGAAGAATACGACGCGTGTATCGACCCCGCCGATTACAGGTAACCGACGCGTAGCCATCGCTAGCCAAACAACAGCGCCTACTTCCGTTTCACGGTCTCAGCAGCGGCAAAGCCTCCTTCAGCCAGACCCTGACCCACCAGTCGGGCCGATCGTCCTTGGTCATCTCCGTGGTCCAGGCCAGCACGTCGGGATGGGTGATCCAGAACCCATAGGGCGGCGCGTGGCCGTCGTTCTCGAAACTCAGGTCGTGCTCTCGGTCCTCCGGCACGCCGGCATTGGGCATGACCCAGTCATCCGCCGGCGGCGGCTCCATGGCGTCGACGAAATGCAGGGCCGCCTGCAAGAGGCCGTTGCCCGAGTCGCTGGTCGCCACCTCGCGAGTCGCCGGGTGCCGCCGCAGGAAGGCGACCCCGGCCTCATTGGTCAGGACGATGGGCTTGAGAGCGGAAAGCGGCGTCGTGGTCATGGCCGCAAGCTAGGCGAGGCCGCCGGCCGACGCCAGGATTCGCAAGCGCCTCCTCACGCACGCCAAGACGCGAGCCCTGCCCTGGCAAGGCTCGCGCCGGCTGAAATCCTCGGATCTGTTCGCCGGAAGCGACGGGCGTCTCAGTCGCCCGAAAGCGGGTCGAGATCTTCCTCGGCCGTCTGCGGGCCGTCCCGTCTTCCACGATAGAGAATGATGCCGCCCCACACGATGACGCTGAGCGCCAATACGATCAGCGCCGGCCATTGAGCCATCTGCATTTGTTTCCACCCTGTTTTTTGACGATGCAATCACAGGTTCGCGGACGGCGCCACTCAGTTTGGGAAAACGGGTACGATTTCGTCGATCGGCGTTAGGTCTAGAATCCCTCTCTCTTCGAGAGAGGGTCAAACATAACCCTACCCCGCCGACCTCAGCGCGACGCCCTCGCCCCGCTCGGCCGCCAGGTACGCGGCCACCGCCTCCAGCGGCATCGGCCGGGCGAACAGGAAGCCCTGCACCACGCGGCAGCCCAGCGGCTGCAGCAGCACCAGTTGTTCCGGAGCCTCGACGCCCTCGACCACGCAGTCGAGGCCCAGGTTGCGGCAGAGGTCGAGGATAGTCTTGACGATGGCCCGGCGCTTGTCGGCCGCCTGCAGGCCGCGCATGAAGCTGCCGTCGATCTTCAGCTTGTCGATCGGCAGGCGGTGCACGTAGCTGAGGCTGGAATAGCCGGCCCCGAAGTCGTCCAGAGCGATCCGCACGCCCAGCGCCTTCAGGGTGGCCAGCGAGCGGGCGGCCTGGTCGAAGTCGCGCATGACCGCCGTCTCGGTGATCTCCAGGTCGATCCGCTCGGGGGCGACGCCGCTCTCTTCGATGATCGCCACGATGCGGGCGATCTGCTCGGGCGAGGCGATGTCGCGGACCGACAGGTTGAACGACAGCCGCACGTCGTCGGGCCAGGTCGCCGCCGCCTTCAGCGCCCAGGACAGCAGCACCGGCGACATGGCCGCGATCAGGCCCGAACGCTCGGCCACCGGCACGAAGTCGCCGGGCGACACCACGCCCAGGGTCGGGCTGGTCCAGCGGGCCAGGGCCTCGAAGCCGACGGTGCGTTCGCTCCTGATGTCGACCAGCGGCTGGAAGGCCAGGCTGAACTCGGCGTCCATGTCGGCATGGCGCAGGGCCTGCTCGATCAGGCCCGAGGCCTTGATCGCCGTCTCGTGGTCGGCCGAGAACACCACCGCCGCGCCGCGCACGTTCTGCTTGGCGTGATAGAGCGCGTAGTCGGCGCGCTCGTAGAGCAGGTTCGGCGCCGCGGCCGCGCTCGGATAGACGGCGAAGCCCACCGAGCCGGAGACCTGGGCGGTGACGCCGGGAAAGCAGTAGGGCTCGCGCAGGGCCGCGCAAAGCTCCGCGCCCAGGGCTTGCAGGGCGTCGGCGTCGAGGTCGGCCTCGATGATCAGGCCGTACTCGTCGCCGCCCAGCCGGGCCACGAACAGCGGCTGGCCGTGATCGCGGCTCAGGCGGTCGCCGGCCTCGACCAGCACCTTGTCGCCCACCGCGTGGCCATAGGCGTCGTTGACCGGCTTGAAGCCGTCCAGGTCGATGACCCCGACGGCGAAGCGCGCGCCCGAGGCGGCCGCCGCGTCGGTCACCCTTTGCAGCCGGGCGAAGAACTGGCGACGGTTGGGCAGGCCGGTCAGGACGTCCAGATTGGCCAGGCGCAGGTAGTCGTCGCTGAGGCTCTGGATCTCGGCCTGGCGCTCCTCCAGGCCGCGCCGCGATTCCACCAGCCGCGAGAAGTCGCGATAGGCGATCAGCAGGATGACCAGCATGGTCACCGCCACCAGGGCCATGTTGAAGCCGATCGCCGCCAGCACCGGCTTGCCGCTGGCGATCAGGAAGACGGTGATCGGCCCCACGACGATGCCGGTCAGCAGGAAAGCCGCCGCCCGCATGTGCATCAGGCAGAAGACGCAGCCGATGGCCGTGATGGCCATGTAGAACACGACGTGCGCCTGGGCGAAGGCGTCGCCATAGGGAAACAGGCTGAACGCCCACAGCGTGAAGCCCGCGCCCAGAATGCCGGCGAACACCATGGTCTGGCGCAGCAGGCGCTCGGCCCCGGCCGTGTCGATCGCCGTCCGGCGCGCCCGCCACCAGATCACCAGCCGCGCCAGGCTGACCACCGCCAGCAGCCCAGGGAAGCCCAAGGTCAGCACCGGCGGCGAGCTGTGCAGGTGGGTGGCCGACAGAGCGATCGTGTTGACCAGCACCAGGGCGTACATCATCGGCACCTGGCGCGAGAAGGCGCGCACCTGGGCCCTCAGCAGCTCGGGGGTCGACGGGACGGGTCTTGGCCAGGGGAATCGGAGCATCGAGCGGTCGCGTTGATTGTCGCTCCGTCGTGCGCCCCGCATCTTTAAGGCTTGATGATCAGCCACTTGCGCCCGGTGTGGCGCGATGTCGCGGCTACAGCCGCCGGTAACCCGCCACCCGCCGCGCCCAGACGGCGTGGTCGTCGATGGCCGCGTCGTCCGGCAGGCCGGGAACCAGCGACTCGGCCTCCAGCAGCCAGCGGTTGGCGTCGGCGTAGCGATCGGCGCGGCCAAAGCGCACCACGTCGTCGACCATGGCCCGCAGCAGCACGGTGGCGGCCAGCGGATAGCGGTGCTCCAGCAGCCGCGCGGCCGGCTCCAGCACCTCGGGCCGGTCGCCGTGCAGGGCCGGGCCGCGCTCCATCACCAGCCGAGACGCCTCGATCGCCGACGGCCACGCGGTCAGGAAGGCCAGGGCCTTGTACGGGTCGGGATAGGTCTGGGCGTAGACCAGGGCCTGCTCCTCGGCCTCGACGTCCTCGAAATCTGGCAGGCCCTTGAGGAAGGCGCGCAGGGCCTCGACCGAAAGGGTGGCCTTGAAGCTCGCCCAGCGCATGGCCTGGGCCTCCAGGGTCTCGCCGGCGGCCTCGAGCGCGGCGATGCGGGCCTCGCTCCAGGCGACGGCGCCGACATCGGCCTGTTCGGCCAGGCTCGGTCCGGGGGCCGATCGATCGAGCGCGGCCAGGGCCTGGGCCACCTGGCCGACGGCCAAGTAGCGCCGGGCGATCTGGGCCCCGATCGGCGGCAGCACCTGCTGCGAGGCGGTGAACAGGCCCGCGAAGCCCTCGACGTCGCCTTCCAGGTCGGCCAGCACCTGGGCGGCGGCGCGCAGGCGCGGGTCGGGACGGCGCTGGGCCGCCAGGCGTTCGCGCACCTTGCCGCGCAGCACGGCCACGGCGTCGTCGGCCAGGGCCGGCGCGGCGGCGCGCAGCAAATCCACCGACAGCTTGGTCGAGGCGCTTTCGACGAAGGCCAGCAGCGCATCGGCCAGGTAGCGGCTGTCCAGCGTCAGGGCCTTGGGCGACAGGCGGGCGACGTCGGCGACGGCCTGGTCGAACACGGCCTGCAGCTCGCCCTTGGGATCCTTGATCCGCCCTTCCAGGTCTTCGGAAACCCGCACCAGCCGCACCAGCACCGGCACGGCGATGTTGGGATCCAGCTCGCCCAGCTTGCCGCCGGCGGCCGCCCGGTGGGCGTCCAGGTCGCGGACGAAGTCCTTGAACTTGCGCCAGTTGATGCGCGCGCCGCTGCCGGCGATGGCGTCGATGCGCTTGTCGATCTCGGCGGCGAGGTCAGCCGCGCCCACCTCGCCCAGCAGGGCCAGCTTCAGGCGGCGCTTGATCGAGGCATGCCCATCGGCGACCTCGATCAGCAGCGCCGCCAGGGCCTCGGGGCCCAGATGCGCGAGATTGGCCGCGTTGACCGACTTGCGCGGCGCGGCCTTCTTGACGGCCTTGGGCTTGGGTTCGGCCAACCGCCCTCTCCTAGTGCGCCGCCTTCTTGCGCGGAATGAAGTGCAGCACGCCGGCGATGACGCCGCCGACGATCAGGCCGACGATGGCCGAGCCGATCGCGGTGGCCAGCCAGCCGGTGACCGCGCCGACCCCCGGAACCTGGCCGGCGAAGTGCGAGGCGCCCTCCACCCAGGCCGGGATCGGCGTCAGGTGGAAGTGGTGCAGGCCGTGGACGATGATGCCGCCGCCGACCCACAGCATGGCCGCGGTGCCGATATAGGCCAGGCTGCTCATGGCCACCGGCATGGCCTTGACCAGGCCGCGGCCGAACTTCTGGGTGGGCGCGCGCGGGCTCTTGGCCATGTGCAGGCCGATGTCGTCCATCTTCACGATCAGGGCGACGACGCCATAGACCAGGATGGTGATCACCACCCCGACCAGGGCCAGGGCGGCGGCCTGGATCGCCAGCGGCTTGTCGCTGACGTCGGCCAGGGCGATGGCCATGATCTCGGCCGACAGGATCAGGTCGGTGCGGATGGCGCCGGCGACCTTCTGCTTTTCCAGTTCCGGCCCGCTCAGCGCCAGTTCGTCGGTCGCGACCTCGTCCCCGTGGGGGACGAACATCTCGATGATCTTCTCGGTGGCCTCGAAGGCCAGATAGGCGCCGCCCAGCATCAGGATCGGCGTCACCGCCCAGGGCGCGAAGGCGCTGAGCGCCAGCGCGCCGGGCAGCAGGAACAAGAGCTTGTTGCGCAGCGAGCCGACGGCGATCTTGGCGACGATCGGCAGCTCGCGGTCGGGCGTGAAGCCCATGGCGTAGCCCGGGGTCACAGCGGCGTCGTCGACGACCACGCCCACGGCCTTGGTCCCCGCCTTGCCGGCGGCGGCGCCGATGTCGTCGACCGAGGCGGCGGCGATCTTGGCGATGCCGGCGACGTCATCCAGAAGCGCGACGAGACCCGAGGGCATGAAAGGACCTTGCGTGGATTCGGCCGCCCCACGCGGCCGGGAAGAGCGCCCTGCGTAAGGGCTCGCCGAGCGCGGGTAAAGAGCGCGGACGGCGATCGGGGGAGGAACGCCCACCCCAAGCCCCCGTTGCCTCGTCCCGGCCCAGGGCGTTGCCCCCTGCCTAGTCCCCAAAGCCCGCGCGCCGATCGGACTTCACCAGGACCCAGGCGGCCGCCAGCAGCACGACGCCGCTCCATGGCAGGCCCTCTGGCCCCTGCTCTCGCAGGATCAGGCCGCCGATCACGCCGCCGCAGGCGATCGCCAGGTTCCAGACGGTGACGATCATCGACTGGGCGACATCGGTCGCTTCCCCAGCGACGCGAGCCGACGCCGTCTGGAACAGGGTGGCCGCGCCGCCGAAGGCCGCCCCCCAGACGGCGATCGCCGCCAGGACCAGCCAGGGCTTTGCGCCGAACACGCCCAGCGCCAGCGCCGCCGCCAGAAACAGCCCGATGCTGGCCAGCGTCAGACCTCTCAGGCGGCGATCGACCTGCGCGCCCACCACCCAGATGCCGCCCAGCGCCACGACGCCGAACAGCAGCAGACCCGCGTCCACGCGATCGCCCAGCCCCGCCCTCTGCAACAGCGGCGCGATGTAGGTGTAGAGCACGTTGTGGGCCAGGACGAAGGCCAGGGTCACGGCCAGTATGGTCTTGAGGCCCGGCAGGGCGATGACCTGCTTCAAGGTCTTTCCCCGCGCGTCGGCCTGCCCGGGAAAGTCGGGAACGCCCCAGGCCACCCAGCCGACGAGCAGAAGACTGAGCCCGCTCATGATCATGAACACCGCGCGCCAGCCGATCACCGAGCCCAGCAGGGTCCCGGCCGGAATGCCGATCGCCAGGGCCAGCGGCGTGCCGACCATGGCCACCGCTATGGCCCGGCCGCGCAGGTGCTCCGGCGCCATGCGGCCCGCATAGCCGGCCAGCAGCGCCCAGACCAGTCCGGCGAACACGCCCGAGGCCAGGCGCGCCGCCAGCGTCAGGACATAGCTGTGCGACAGGGCCGTCACGGCGTTGGTCACCAGAAAGCCGCCGACCGCCAGCATCAGCAGCGGGCGCCGGCGCCATGTCCCGGTGGCCGCCGTCAGCGGAATGGCCGCGACCAGCGAGCCCAGCGCATAGGCCGTCACCAGCTGGCCGGCCATGGCCTGCGACACCGCCAGATCCGCGCTGATCTCGGGCAGCAGTCCCGCGGGCAGGGCCTCGGTCAGGATGGTCAGGAACCCCGCCGTCGCCAGGGCCGAAAGGCTCCACAGCGGCAACCCCGCCCTGGGCCCTTCCATCACCGCCTCGCTCACGAGGCCTGCTCCAGGCTCGGCAGGATCAGGTCGGTGACGCGATAGGTATGGAACTCGCTGCTGGAGACCTCGTCCAGGCGGCGGAACTTCTCGACGAACACGGGATCGGAGAAGAACTCGCCGACATTGCCTTCGTCGGCGATGGCCTCGATGTTCACCACCGTCAGGCCGTCGGTGCTCTTGGCCAGGTTGCTCCACAGGAAGCCCGGCTTGCCCGAGGCCAGGCGGACCACGTCCTGGATGATGGCGAAGGCCTCGTCCTGCAGGCCTGGCCGGGCATGGATGACGTTGACGATGAAGACGGTCGGCGTGGGCGCGGCGCTGAAGGCGGGCGTGAGCATGACGGAGTGTCCGAAGAAAGCGGCCCGATCGGCCGCGCCCCGGACACTGGCCGCGCGACAATCAGCGAAAAACAGGCCACACCTTCATTCAATTCGGACGTCCAAGTCCGCAATGGATATCGCCATGGACAGCCTGGGCGCGCTGAACGTCTTCGTTCGGGTCACCGAAACCCGCAGTTTCACCGCCGCCGCCGGCCGCCTCGGCGTCTCGCCCTCGGCGGTCGGCAAGGCCATTGCGCGGCTGGAAGCCCAGCTTGGAACGCGCCTCTTCCACCGCAGCACCCGCTCGGTGGCGCTGACCGCCGAGGGCGGCCTGCTGCTGGACCGCTGCCGGCGGATCTTCGCCGAGATCGATGCGCTGACGGGCGAGCTTTCGGCCTCGCGGGAAGCGCCGCGCGGCCGCCTGCGCGTCAGCTTCCCGCTGGTCGGCATGCTGCTGATGCCCACCCTGTCGGCGTTCATGCGGGCCTATCCCGAGATCGAGCTCGACCTGGATTTCACCGACCGCATCGTCGACGTCATCGAGGAGGGCTTCGACGCCGTCGTCCGCACGGGCGAGGTCTCCGATTCCCGCCTGATGACCCGCTCGCTCGGCTCGTTCGAGCACCGGGTGGTGGGCGCTCCCAGCTACTTCGAACGCCATGGAACGCCCCAGGCGCCCGAGGATCTCGCCAGCCACGCCTGCCTCCAGCACCGCTACCCCTCCACCGGCAAGCTGGAACGCTGGCCGCTGTATCGCGACGAGGTCTTCGTCGGCGACGGCCTGCCCACGGCCGTGACCGCCAGCACGCTGGAGCCCCTGATCTATCTCGCCGAACAGGGACAGGGCGTCACCTGCGTCCCGCTGTTCTCGGTGCGCGCGCAGTTGGCCTCGGGCGCCCTGGTCTGCGTGCTGGAGCCCTTCCTGAAGAGCACGGGGATGTTCCGCGTCGTCTGGCCGTCCAACCGGCTGTTGACGCCCAAGGTCCGCGCCCTGGTCGACTTTCTCGCGTCGGAACTGATGATCGCCGACTAGGACCGCCCCAGCCGCTTGCGGTTGGCCCGCACCTTGGCGCGATAGTGCTTGACCACCGCCCGCGTCGCCGCGTCGGGCGCCTGGGGCAGGCCGCCGGTCCAGAACTTCAGGCCGATGTCGGCGGCGGCGGCCATCTTCTCGGTGGTCATCCGCACCGCCTCGGCCTGGGCCCTGGCCCCGCCGCCGGCCAGGACCATGGTCCGCAGGCCGATGACGGTCGAGGCCTCCAGGCCCAGGGCCCAGGCGTCCAGCATCGTCGAGGGCCAGTCTTCCTTGCGGCGCGCCATGGCGGGTCTCCATTGCCTGCAAAGGGATCGCGCGAGGCCTCGCCCCGGTTCCGCGGCGGATGCGACATCGACGAACTCGACGGAACAAAAGAAGAACTATAGTCTGTGTGGATGGCCGTTCTCGATATCCGCCGCAAGCTCGCCATCCTCGCCGACGCCGCCAAGTACGACGCTTCCTGCGCCTCTTCGGGGGGCGAAAAACGCGACTCGGTGGGCGGCAAGGGCGTCGGCTCCACCGAGGGCATGGGCATCTGCCACGCCTACGCGCCGGACGGACGCTGCATCAGCCTGCTGAAGATCCTGCTGACCAACTTCTGCATCTACGACTGCGCCTACTGCATCAACCGGGTGTCGTCGAACACGCCCCGGGCGCGGTTTTCGGTGAAGGAAGTCGTCGACCTCACCCTCAACTTCTACAAGCGCAACTACATCGAGGGCCTGTTCCTGTCGTCGGGGGTGATCCAGAGCGGCGACTACACGATGGAAGAGATGGTCCGCATCGCCAAAAGCCTGCGGCTGGAGCACGATTTCCGCGGCTACATCCATCTGAAACTCATCCCGGAAGCCTCGCCCGAACTGGCGTCCGAGGCCGGGCTCTATGCCGACCGGGTGTCGATCAACATCGAACTGCCGCGCGACGACAGCCTGAAGTCCCTGGCCCCGGAAAAGGACGTCGGCGACATCAAGCGGGCCATGGGCCGCATGCGCCTGGCGATCGAGGACAAGGCCGAACCGGCCCGCAAGGCGCCCCGCAAGAGCTTCGCCCGCAGCCAGTCGACCCAGCTGATCGTCGGGGCCGACGCGGCCAAGGACGGCGACATCCTGGCCCGCAGCGCCTCGCTTTACGGCGCCTATCGCCTCAGCCGGGTCTACTACTCGGCCTTCAGTCCGATCCCGGACGCCAGCCACCGCCTGCCCTCGGCCCGCCCGCCCCTGCTGCGCGAGCACCGCCTCTACCAGGCCGACTGGCTGATGCGGTTCTACGGTTTCGCCCAGCCCGAGATCATCGGACAGGGCGAGGATCTCGACCTGTCGGTCGATCCCAAGACCGCGTGGGCGCTGCGAAACCGCGACAGGTTCCCCGTCGACGTCAACGCCGCCGACCGCGAGACCCTGCTGCGCGTGCCGGGCCTGGGCGCCAAGGCCGTCGACCGCATCCTTGCAGCCCGCAGGCAGGCGCGCCTGACCATCGACGACCTCAAGCGCGTGGGCGCGGTGGTCAAACGCGCCAGGGCCTTCGTCGTCGCCGAGGGCTGGACGCCGGGCGCGGTCACCGACGGCGAGCACCTGAAGGCCCGCCTCGTCGAACCGGCCCAACTGAGCCTGTTCTGATGCGCGTGGTGCGGCTTTCGTCGGAGATCGACTTCGACGGCTGGCGAGCCGCCGCCCGACGGCTGCGCGCCGAGGGCGTCGCGCCCGACACCGTAATCTGGACAACGGAACCCGACCTCTTCTCCCCTCCCCCTTGCGGGGAGGGGGCAGGGGGTGGGGGTGTCGGCTCAGAATTGGCCATTGGCCTGCCCTCCACGACGGCGCCAGCACCTCCACCCCTCCCCGCAAGGGGGAGGGGCTTCACCGTGCCGCCGGCCTTCGTCGACCTCGCGCGCTCCGTGATCCTGCACCGCTCCGGCGAGCGCTTCGCCCTGCTCTATCGGCTGCTGTGGCGGCTGGAGCGCGAACCCCGGCTGATCGACAATCCCGCCGATCCCGACGTCGCCAGGGCCCACGACATGCAGAAGGCCGTCGCCCGGGCGATCCACAAGATGCACGCCTTCGCGCGCTTTCGCCTCGTCGAGACCGAGCCGGAGACGTACGCCGCCTGGTTCGAGCCGGCCCATCGCGTCACCGAGGCAGCAGCCCCGTTCTTCGCCCGCCGCTTCACCAACATGACCTGGACGATCCTGACCCCCGACGCCTGCGTCGCGTGGGACGGCGCGAGCCTGAAGGTCTCCGAAGGCGCCGATCCGGCCGACGCCCCTTCCGAAGACGCCCAGGAAGAGCTCTGGCGCACCTACTACGCCTCGATCTTCAATCCCGCCCGGCTGAACGAGAGGATGATGCGCCAGGAGATGCCCAAGCGGTACTGGCGCAACCTGCCCGAGGCCCGGCTGATCCCGCAGCTGGTCGAGACCGCCCAGGCGCGCGCCGCCGCCATGGTCGCCGCCGCGCCCTCGCCGCCGCCCGACCGGGTGCTGAAGGCCACCCTGCGCCACGCTCGCGACGGATCCTACAATGGCGACCTGCCCACCAGCCTCGACGAGGTGGCCGCCGCCGTGCAGGTCTGCCGCCGCTGCGACCTCTGGCGCAACTGCACCCAGGCCGTGCCGGGCCAGGGCGCGGCCCATGCGCCGCTGATGTTCGTCGGCGAGCAGCCCGGCGACCACGAAGACCTGGCCGGCCTGCCCTTCGTCGGCCCCGCCGGCCAGGTGTTCGACGCGGCGCTGCAGGAGGCCGGCGCGCCGCGCGATCGCGCCTTCGTCACCAACGCCGTCAAGCATTTCAAGCACGAGCCGCGCGGCAAGCGACGCATCCACAAGACCCCCGATCGCGGCGAGGTGCAGGCCTGCCGCTGGTGGCTGGACGCCGAGCGGCGGCTGGTCCGCCCTCGGGTGATCGTGGCCCTGGGCGCGACGGCGGCCATGGCGTTGACGGGCAAGGCCACGTCCGTCGGCGACAACCGCGGCCGCCCCTTCCAGTTGCCCGACCAGGCGCAACTGGTCGTCACCTACCACCCCTCGTTCCTGCTGCGGCTGCCCGACGCCGACGCGCGCGAGCGGGCCCGGGCCGAATTCGTCGGCGACCTGCGCCTTGCGGGCGAGCTTGCAAGACTGATCGACTGAAGCGAGCAAAGCCGCCCACCCGGCGAGCGCTGCGCGCAAAAATTCTGCTCAATCTTTTGGCGACGCCCGTTCGCGCGCAATCCCTTGCCCCGCCTCGTAATACTCAGCGCCGGAACGAGGCGCATAAGCCCTCCCCGCCGCCCGGGGCGCTCCATCGCCTCTTGCCACGACGGCGCTGCCGGGGTTGGTTCCCGGCCGGGGAAGAGGGGCGATGACAGCAGACGACGAAGAGCGGCGCGCCTGGTTCCGGAGGGAGATCCTGCCCCTGGAGCCGAGGCTTCTGGCCTATGCGCGCAAGTTCTGCCGCGACGGCGAGACCGATCCGGAGGATCTGGTCCACGACGCCTTCACCCGCGTGATCGCCTGCAAGACCTGGCGCGAGATCACCAATCCGGCCGCCTTCGCCTCGCGCACCCTGCGCAACGTGGCCTTCGACGGCCTGCGCCGCCGCAAGGTGCTGACCATCACCGCCGTCGCCGACTTCGAGCTGATCGGCGGCATGGACGAGACGCCCGGCCCCGAAGCCACGCTGGTGTCGCGCGACGAGCTGCGCCAGCTTCGCGAGGCGATATCGGAACTGCCGACACAATGTCGGCGTGTATTCACCCTTCGGAAAGTTTATAGCCTGTCGCCGGGCGAGATAGCGGTCCGCATGGGTCTGTCCGTCTCAACGGTGGAGAAGCACCTGATCAAGGGGCTTCGCTATTGTTCCGAAAAGCTGGGCCGCGCGGGCGCGACCCAAGCAGTGCGTATCGACGAAGGGCGTTCATGGGCCGGGAAGCGGGATCGCGACGCGAAGCGGTGAGAGCGGCCGCCGCCGAATGGGCGGTGCGGCTGTCCGATCCCGCCTGCGCGGCTGATACGCGCGCGGCCTTCGAGGCCTGGCGCGCCGAGAGCTTCGAGAACGAGGCCGCGTTCGAGCGCGCCCACGCCGCCTGGGAGCGGACCGAACGCCTGCGCGCCTTCAAGCCGGGCCTTGCCAAACCCGACGCCGACCTGTTCGCGCCGCAAGACGCCCCGCGCCACGCCTTCGACCGCCGCTCACCCTGGACGCTGATGGCCGCGCTCGCCGCCATATCCGGCGTGGTCGGAACCGGCGTGATGACCGCCACCGCCTCGACCGCCTACGCCACCGACATCGGCGAGCGCCGCGTCGTGGTCCTGGCCGACAACAGCCGCATCGAGCTCAACACCGACAGCAAGGTCGTGGTGCGCTATCGCGGCGGCGTGCGCGAGGTGAAGCTGGTCAAGGGCGAGGCCCTGTTCGAGGCCGCCGCCGACAAGCGCCCCTTCGTGGTCAAGGCCCGCGACGCCCGCATCGAAACCACCGGCGGCGAACTGTCCGTCCGCCTGGGCGCCGAGAACGCCGCCGTCACCGTGCGTCGCGGCGCGGTCGAGGTCGAGCCCGACGGCAAGGGCCCGGCCAAGGAAACCAAGGTCGCGGCCGGCACGGCCATGGTCTACGGCCCGGCCGGCAGCCACGCCCAGCCGCTGTCGGACGCCGAGATCGAGCGGGCCCTGGCCTGGCGCCAGGGCGCGATCGCCCTGAACGGCCAGTCGCTTAGCCAGGCCGTGGCCGAGTTCAACCGCTACAACCGCCGCAAGGTCCGCATCGCCGACCCGTCGATCGCCGACCTGCGCCTGGCCGGCTATTTCCAGAGCACCGAACCCATGGCCTTCGTCACCGCCGTCACCCACACCTTCCCGGTGCGGGCCAGCGAAGGCGAGGACGGCGTGATCCGCCTGGCCCGCAAGGGATAGCCGAAGATCCTCCCCCTCTGGGGGAGGTGTCGCCGAAGGCGACGGAGGGGGGCCGTTTTCAGCTGCCGAAGCGCCGGCCGCGGCGCCTCAAAGCCCTTCCCCCTCGATGGGGGAAGGGTTGGGATGGGGGTGACGCCGCGCGTTCAGCCCGTACGTCCTTTCAAGCCTGACCGCCGCAACCACCCCCAACCCCGGCCCTTCCCCCATCAAGGGGGGAAGGGAGAAGTCTCCGAAGGGGATAGAGCAGCGTGGATCCCCGGCGTTGGCCGAAAACTCCTGAACCAATCCAATCCCTTGCAACTTTCTCAGCCAAACTTATCAGACGCGCCCAGCCCTGGGTCATAATCAAACCCGTCCCCGCCATGGGGAGGGCTCTTGGTACCGGCCCAAGCGTGGCGAGGACCGCATCGAGCGGGGCCGCTCGGAGCGTCGTGGGAAAAGGCGGGTTTGCAGGAGCGCTCACGAGGCGTGATTGGGCCGCCAAGCCGTCCATGGCGTAACGAGCGGGTCGACAGGGCCGGGATCGTTCAAACCGGCCTAACAGGATCAGCCGAGGCCGCCGCCGGATTACCGCGGGGCTATTGGTCCTGCCCGTCCGTGGGACAGCCGGGTCCAGGGTTGAAACAGCACCCGCGCCTCCGGCCCTTCGGAATAACGACGCGGCGGAGCGGTCGACGAAGCCGAAACGCTAAACAAACCCACGGTCCCCGGGCTCCGCCCGGCCGCTCCGCGCCTCCCCGAACTAACGCGTGCAAACGCGGGAGACCAAGAACCCGTGTCTCAAGGAACCTCCCCCTATGGGGGAGGCGATCGCGCAGCGATCGGTGGGGGGAGTGACTGCGAAATCGCCCACCACCCCGAAAGCTGAAACCGCCCCCCCACCGGCCTTCGGCCGCCTCCCCCAGAGGGGGAGGTTCCTCGCCAAAGATCCTCCCCCTGAAGGGGGAGGTGGCCCGAAGGGCCGGAGGGGGAAGGTCCTGATGAGGTCAGCACATCCCCGACACCCGCACTCCCGTCCCCCTCAGTCGGCGGAGTTTATCCTCGGGCCGGCCTTTGGCCGGACCCCGGGGGCGACAGCTCCCCCTTCAGGGGGAGCATCTTGGACGAAGCGGACGGAGGGGGCCATTTTCAGCTTTCGAGACGTTTGAAAGTCATCCCCCCACCGATCGCTACGCGATCGCCTCCCCCACAGGGGGAGTTCCTCCGAAAGTGGCGCCGGCGCCACACTCGTCACACCGCCGCCACAAAATTTCGGTCGCCGACTGGAGGTTTCCCCACGGTCCCCCGTCGAAGGCGATAAGAACGCCGCGTCGAGGGGGCGCGGCGGACAAAGGGGTAATTCGAACTTGTCCATGCGTACGAACCAACGCCGCCGGACCGTCCGCGGCCTGCTGCTGGCCTCGGCCGCCGTTCTGACCATCGCCGGTCAGGCCGCCGCCCAGGGCTCGCGCCACACCTTCAACATCCCGCCGCAGGACGCGGTGTCGGCGCTGCAGACCTACGCCAAGCAGACCGGCAAGCAGGTGCTGTTCCCGTACGAGGCCGCCACCGGCCGCACCACGCCCGCCGTGACCGGCGACCTGTCGGACGCCGAGGCCCTCAAGCGCCTGGCCGACGCCGCCGGCCTGGTCGTCGCCTCGGACGACGGCAAGACCATCACCCTGCGCGCCGCGCCGGCCGCCCGCCCCCAGTCGGAAGCCGCCGCGACTGACGCGGCTCCCGAAGAAGTCGCCGAAGTCGAAGCCATCATCGTGGTCGGCAGCCAGATCGAAGGCGCCCGTACGACCGAAGCCCTCCCCGTCTCGGTCGTGACCGAGAAGGACATCATCGCCACCGGCGCCGTGTCGGGCGACGAGCTGTTCCGCTCGATCCCGCAGGCCGGCGACGTCCAGTTCCAGGAAGCCCGCACCACCGGCAACCTCAACGACGCCCGCGGCGACGTCTCGTCGCTGAACCTGCGCAGCCTGGGCACCGGCAACACCCTGGCCCTGCTGAACGGCCGCCGCGCCGTGCTGC
This sequence comes from Caulobacter radicis, assembly GCF_003094615.1. Taxonomy (GTDB): domain Bacteria; phylum Pseudomonadota; class Alphaproteobacteria; order Caulobacterales; family Caulobacteraceae; genus Caulobacter; species Caulobacter radicis. Next base: position 132,540 of record NZ_QDKO01000020.1, read on the forward strand.
ACCCGGGCACCCAGACCGAGAACCTGGTGCCGGTGCAGACCGTCAACACCAACGCCCTGCCCGTGGCCGGCGTGAAGCGGGTCGAAGTGCTGCGTGACGGCGCCGGCGCCCTCTACGGCTCGGACGCCGTGGCCGGCGTGGTCAACACCGTGCTCGACACCAAGTTCCAGGGCCTGCGCGTCGAAGCCCAGGTCGGCGGCTCGGAAGGCACGGGCTATCGCGAAGGCACGGTCAACCTGAAGGCCGGCACGCGCCTGGAAGACGGCACCCGCCTGACCTTCTTCGGCTCATACACCGCCCACAGCCGCATGATGGCCGACGAGCGCGACTACGCCGCCAGCGAAGACCATCGCGACCGCGTCGCGAACACCCCCTGGGCCGGCAACACCAGCTTCGACAACCGCTCGACCTCCAGCCCCTGGGGTTCGTTCACGCTGATCCCGTCGTCGACCGCGCCCCGCCAGAACGGCGTGGCCCTGACCACGTCCGGCGTGTTCCACATCGAGCCGATCGCCAACACCGCCGCCGGCTGCAGCAGCGCGACCCTGTCGGGCGACATCTGCATCAGGTCGGGCACCATCACCGGCGCCGCCGACCGCGACCTGCGCTACGACGAGAACCCCCAGCGCACCCTCAAGGGCGGCCTGGAGCGGACCAACCTCTTCAGCACCGTCGAGCGCGATCTCGACAACGGCATGACCTTCTTCGGTGAAGCCGGCTACTACCACGCCCTGTTCACCGGCCAGCGCGAGCAGTCGGCGCCGATCTCGTCGGCCCCGATCAGCATCGCGGCCAACGCCTACTGGAACCCCTTCGGCCCGACCACCCTGGCCAACGGCAGCGCCAACCCCAACCGCCTGTCGGGCCTGACCGGCGTCGGCGCCTCGGGCGTGGCGATGAACATCACCACCTATCGCCCGGTGGACGCCGGCCCGCGCACCTACACCGTCACCGAGGACAGCTACCGCCTGCTGGGCGGCCTGAAGGGCGCGTTCGGCGACGGCTGGAAGTGGGAGTCGGCCGGCCTCTACTCCTTCGCCCGCACGAAGGACAAGACGCACAACGCCATCAGCAGCACGCTCTTCCAGCAGGCGCTGAACCGTACGGACTCGACCGCCTACAACCCGTTCAACGGCGGCTCGCAGACCAACTGGTCGGGCGAGGACGGCACGCCCAACAGCCAGGCGACGATCAATTCGTTCCTGATCGACGTCTATCGCATCAGCGAGACCTCGCTGGCGATGTGGGACTTCAAGGTCTCCAAGAAGGACCTCTTCTCCCTGCCGGGCGGCGACGTCGGCTTCGCCTCGGGCGTGGAAGTGCGCCGCGAGACCTACAAGGACGACCGTGACGACCGCCTGGACGGCACGACGACCTACACCAACAGCGTCACCGGCGTGACCTACAACAGCGACGTCCTGGGGGCCTCCGGCTCGCCGGACATCAAGGGCGACCGCGTCATCAGCTCGGCCTTCGCCGAACTGGCCGTGCCGATCATCTCGCCCGAGATGAACATCCCGTTCGTCGAGGAAGTCACCCTGCAGCTGGCCGCCCGCGACGAGTACTATTCGGACTTCGGCAACGTGCTGAAGCCGAAGGGCGCCCTGCTCTGGAAGGTCGGCCAGGGCCTGTCGCTGCGCACCTCGGTGTCGCAGAGCTTCCGCGCGCCGAACCTGCCGCAATTCTACAGCGAGGGCTCGACCGTCTCGAACGGCCGTCCCGACTACGCCTTCTGCCGGATCAACAACCCGACGGCGACGACCTGCGCCAGCACCTCGACGCTGGAAGTGCGCCAGGGCAACAAGGACCTGAAGCCGGAAGACGCCGACAACGCCTCGATCGGCTTCGTCTACCAGCCCAAGTTCATTCCGGTGGAATACGGCCGCCTGACCCTGACGACCGACTTCTGGTCGATCCGGGAAAAGAACGTCATCGGCATCCTGGGCGGCTACAACCAGATCGCCTACGACCTGCTGCTGCGCCAGCAGGGCAGCTTCAACCCCAACGTCGTGCGTGACGCCCCGGTCGGCACGAACACCGTCGGCGCCATCTCGTACATCAGCGACACCTACATGAACCTGCAGCCGCGCGTGGTTCAGGGCGTGGACTTCTCGCTGGCCTACGACCTGGACGACACCCCCTGGGGCGACTTCGGCTTCAACCTGAACGTGGCCAAGCTGACCAAGTACGACCAGTCGGCCAGCCCGATCGAGCAGATCCTGCAAGAGGCGATCGCCAGCGGCGCCCTGGCGGGCCTGACCGTCTCGTCGGCCGGCAGCCAGATCAAGATGGACGGCTTCCCGGAATTCCGCGGCACGGCCAGCTTCACCTGGCGCAAGGACGGCTGGGGCGCGGGCGCCTTCGTGAACTATGTCGGCGAGACCTACGACACCGGTCCCGCACAGGTGAACGGCCAGTACTTCCCGATCTCGGACTGGACCACGGTCAGCCTGTACGGCCAGTACGCCTTCAGCAGCGGCCAGTTCGACGGCTCGACCCTGCGGGTCGGCGTGCGCAACATCGCCGACAAGGAGCCGCCAGTCACCTCGAGCAACTTCGGTTACTCGGGCGCCCTGCACAACTCGACCGGCCGCTACTGGTACATGAACATCTCCAAGCGGTTCTGATCACCGCCCGGAAGATGACTTCGGAGGCCCGTCCATCTCACGATGGGCGGGCTTTTCCGTCTCCGGAGACCGACACGGGGATTTGCCGTGACCCGAAAGTCTTTTTAGGAAATATTCTCCCCACGGTGGCGGAACGTTCGTCGCCGGACGAGTCGGGGCTCTTCGAAGATCATGTCGCGGGCGAGCACGCCTCTTCCTGCCGCGTGGGGCTACGCCCTGGCGGTCGCCGCCGCCGGCGGGGCCTTCGGCGTGCGCTTGGCGCTCAACAGCTGGTTCCCGCCCGGCTTTCCGTACCTGACCTTCTTTCCGGCCATCGTGCTGACCGCCTATTTCGCGGGGCGCGGCCCGGGCATCCTGTGCGCCGCCCTGTCGGGCCTCTGCGCCTGGTACTTCTTCATCCCGCCGTACGACAGCTTCCACGTCGACTTCGCCACGACGGTGGCGATCACGTTCTACGTCTTCGTGGCGGCGGTCGACATCTTCTTCATCGACGGAATGCGCAAGGCCATGCGCCACCTGTCGCGGGAGCGCGAGGCCCAGGCGCAGCTCGCCCGCAGCCGCGACCTGCTCTATCGCGAAATGCACCACCGGGTGAGCAACAACCTGCAGATGGTCGGCGCGCTGCTGCGCCTGCAATCGTCGGGCATGAAGGACGAGGACGCCCGCCACGCCCTGGTCGAGGCCGGCGGCCGCATCGAGACCATCGCCAAGATCCAGCGCCAGCTGCACGACCAGACCGGCGAGCCGACCCCGTTCCGGGCCTTCGCCGAGGCCCTGCTGGACGACGCCGGCCAGGCCTTCGGCGCCCGCCACGCCATCCGCGTCGAGGGCGGCGAGGATCCGCTGCATCCCGAGCAGGCCACGCCCGTGACCCTGGTCATGCTCGAGTGCTTCAACAACGCCCTGGAGCATGCCTTCGAGGCCGGCAGCGACGGTCGCATCGTCGTGGCGCTGGAGCAGGAAGGCGACAGCCACGTGCTGACCATCCGCGACAACGGCGCGGGTCCGCCCGCCGGGTTCGAGCCCGCCGCCTCGCCCAGCCTTGGCCTGCGCATCGTCCACGCCATGGCCCGCCAACTGGGCGGCGCCTTCACCATGGCCCGCGTCGACGGCTGGACGGTCTGCCGGCTGAGCTACGCGCCGGCGGTTTAGGGGCGCCTGCCTCCCCTCGTCGTCATCCCGGCCGCAGCGGAGCGGAGAGCCGGGACCCAGGAGCCGGCGCAATGCGGTTCCCCTGGGTCCCGGGTCTACGGCGCTACGCGCCTTCGCCCGGGATGACGATCGTTAGGTGGGAGGCGAAACACAACGCTCAAAAAACCTCATACCGAGCTTGTCGAAGGACGAGGTTTTCGTCTCAAACACGGGGGCGTTCTCATCGGAGCCCCGCCATGCCTCGTCCCGGTCCCCGCAACCTGATCACCGACGTCGAGGGCCTGCTGGTCGGCCACGCCCAGGACGAGGCGGTGCGGTCTGGCGTCACCGCCCTGCTCTGCCCCGACGCCTGGACCGCCGGCGTCGACGTCCGCGGCGGCGGACCGGGCACCCGCGAGACCGATGTGCTCAAACCCGAGAACAACTTCAGCAAGGCCCACGCCATCTGCCTTTCGGGCGGCTCGGTGTTCGGCCTGGGCGCGGCCGACGGCGTCGTGGCGGCCTTGTCGGCGGCGGGACGCGGCATCCGCCTGGCCCCGACCTCGCCCGCCATCCCGATCGTGCCGGCGGCCGTGCTGCACGACCTGGGCAACGGCGGCGACAAGGACTGGGGCCTGGATCCGCCCTACCGCTGGCTGGGCGTCGAGGCCGCGGCGGCCGCCGACAAGGTGTTCGCCCTGGGCTCGGTCGGCGCGGGCCTCGGAGCCATGGCGGGCCTGGCCAAGGGCGGGATCGGCAGCGCCTCGCTCGACCTCGGCGAGGGCCTGGTCGTCGGCGCCCTGGCGGCGGTCAATCCGGTGGGCTCGGTGCGGATGGCAGACGGCGAGACCTTCTGGGCCTGGCCCTGGGAGATCGATGGAGAGTTCGGCGGCAGGCGGCCCGCGCCCGACGCCCCCGTCGATGCCGAACCGATCCCGGAGAACTCGAAGCTGGCCGCGCTGGGCCGGCTTCAGGCGGGGGCCAACACCACCCTGGCCGTGGTCGCCGTCACCGCCGACCTGACGACGGCCGAATGCACGCGGCTGGCGATGATGGCCCAGGACGGGCTGGCGCGGGCGATCCGGCCGGTCCACACGCCCTTCGACGGCGACATCGTCTTCGCCCTGGCGTCAGGCGCGCAGAGCCTGGGCGACGGTCCGGGCCGATCCATTGCTCTGGCTCGGCTGGGCTCGGCGGCGGCCGACACCCTGGCGCGAGCCATTGCTCGCGGAGCCTACGAAGCCCAGCGTTCCGAAACTCAGTCCTCGGAGACCGGCGGGACTTCCGGCGGGGCGTCGGCGCCGTAGAGCTGGACGGCGGCGGCTTCCAGGCGGCCCATCAGCCGCTTGAGGGTCGCCACCTCGCCCGGCGCCAGGCCGGCCAGCAGCGCGGCCTCGTAGGCCAGGGCCAGCGGACGGATCTCGGCGAACAGGCGACGACCGGCGGCGGTCAGTTCCAGCGTGTGCGAGCGGCGGTCGGTGCGGTTGGTGATCCGCGCCACCAGGCGGCGCTCGACCAGGTCCTGGGCGGCGCGGCTGACGCGCACCTTGTCCATGGCGGTGCGGGCCACGGCCTGGTGCTGGGTCAGCGGGCCCTCGATCAGGATCGACATCAGACGCCATTGCGGGATCGACAGACCGAAGCGGTCCTCGTAGGCGCGAGCGATCAGGCGACTGACGGCGCTGGAGGCCGTCGCAAGGCGATACGGCACATAGTCCGAAAGCGACAGCTGTTCACTGGCGACGTCCGGCGTACCCGGCGTCAGGGATGAGACCGTCGCGGCCATGCCTGTTCCTTTCCTCCTGCTCCGGCCCGCGGCCCGCGAAGACGGAGCCGTCTCTACGCCGAATCACGCCCTGGCAACCCACCGCAGGCGCACCTCGATCTGGCGCCGCGATGAAAACGCTCTCAATCGACCGCCTTCAACCATGGCGGAAAGCGGGCGTTTCGCCCGCCGCATGAGCATACGCACCTAACCGCGCTCAACCAAGCGGCGCCTTTAGTGGTCGTGACCGCCGCCGTGGCCGTCGTCGCGCCCGTGGCCGACCTTTGGCGCGGCCTCGGTATGGGTGAGCTGCCTCTGGCAGCGCTCCAGAAGACGCAGGTTGTCAGGGCTGTTCCAGACGTCGGCGAACTCGACCACGGCCAGCCGCAGGCGGCGCATGTGCTCGCTCCACTCCAGCGGCGGCTCGGGCTTGTGCTCGTCCTCCTGGTCCTTGCCGTGGACGCCGGCTCCGCAAGTGCAGGCGTGATGCTGCGGCGTGGCGGCCGGGGCGGCCACGGGCGCGCAGTTGGCGTTGACGATGACGGTCTGCTTGCTGCTGATCTTCACCTGAGGCGTGGCCAGGGCCAGGCCGCCGACGGTGACCGGCACGCAGCAGATCACGCACTGGCAGGGCGCGGGGGCCTTGCATGTGGAGGACGGTGCGGACGCCGGCCCGGCCTCGTGACCATGCTTGCCCTCGTCTTTGGCCTTGTGGCCGCAGGTGCAGGACTTGTTGGCCTTGGGCTCGTGCTTGGCCTCGGGCTTGGGGAAATGGCCCTGGCAGGCCTTATCGAGACTCTTCAGCGCCTTGCCGCAGGCGGCGAACTCGATCAGCGCTCCGACCCGGGCCTCGACTTCGGCGACCAGCTCCTCGGCGCGACGCAGCAGCTCGCCCGTCGGCGCGCTGGTGGCGGCCACGCAGCGGGCGAGAATCGCCTTGTGAATGGTCTTGGGCACGTCGCGCCAGCGCTCGTCCCTCCCCTTGCGGCCGGTGAAGCGCCCCGCGCAGAAGGCCAGGGCCGCGACGGCCAGGGTGATCAGGGCGATGCCGGCCAGCAAGGTCGGATCGAAGATCGGCACCGGCGTCTCGACCGGAAACTCGGATTGATACACCCCACCCTCCCGCATGCATCGTTCGACGAGCAACGTTACGGTTAACGCATGCGCGTGACGCTTGCACGGCCAAGGTTGGGATCAGCGGCGGGAAATTACCCCGCGGGCGCGGGCGCCCTGGTCATAGCGGGTCTCGCCACCATAGACGGCGACTTCGCACAGGATGTCGCCGCCATCCTGGGCGGCCCACAGGTAGTTGCGCTCGACCTCGACGTTGCGGCCGGCGGGCGAGATGCCGTCGAAGGTGTCTCCCCAGGGAATCACCTTCGACAGTTCGCGCCAGGACAGGGTCATGGCCCGCGACAGCTCGTCGTCGGCCATGGCCTGCAGGTCGGGATCGCTCACGCGCGTCCTACTCGGCCGAGGTTTCGGCGTCGCGGAAGTACGGCACGACCTCGCCTTGCAGCTTGATGGTCATGGCGTTGCCCTTGCGGTCGACGGTCTTGCCGGCGGTCACCCGCACCCAGCCTTCGCTGACGCAGTATTCGTCGACATTGGTCTTCTCGACGCCCTTGAAGCGGATGCCGACGCCGCGCTCGAGCGCTTCGGCGTCGTAGTACGGGCTGTCGGGGTTGGCGGACAGGCGGTCGGGAGGCGTATCGCTCATCGGGTCGGCTTTCGAGATCTTGGGGCGGGACGGCCCGCCGAAGCGGGCGTGATAGCGAGGAAAGACGGGAAATCCAAGCGCTTGGGCCGAAAGCCTCAGCGGATGGAAGGCGCGCGGCCGCTGGAGCCGCCCTTGGCGGGCGCCGGCGGAGCGTGAGGCGGCGCGTTGGCGGCCTGGCGGACCGGCGGCCTTTCAAGGGCCTGATAGACCCACTTGCGGGTCTCGGCGTCGAGGCCCGGGCCCACCCCGCCCAGGCGCTGGATCATGCCAACGAAGAACAGGTCGTTGGCCGGATCGATCCAGAACCAGGTGCCGGCGCTGCCGCCCCAGCTGATCGTGCCGGGACCGACCGGCGCGCCCGAGGCGGCCGGATCGACGGCCACCGCCACGTCGATGCCGTAGCCCATGCCCAGCGCGAAGGGGAAGGCCTTCTGCTGGCCGGGCTTGAGCACGCCCGACGTGCCGTCGGTGGTGACCTGGAAGCTGGGCGGCAGATGATTGAGCCGCATCATCGCCACCGTCTCGGGCTCGAGGATGCGCACGCCGTCCAGGTCGCCGCCGTTGAGGATCATCTGGGCGAAGCGGGCGAAGTCGCCGGCCGTCGACAGCAGGCCGCCGCCGCCGGACGGCGCCGGGGGCGGCTTGGTGACGTCGCGCCAGCCGCCCTCTACCGCCGGCACGAGCTTTCCGGTCACCGGATCGGCGTCGTAGATCGCCGCCAGGCGCGCGGCCTTGTCGGCCGGAACCCAGAAGGCGGTGTCCTTCATCTTCAGCGGCTTGAAGATGCGCTGCTGCATGAACACCGGCAAGGCCTGGCCCGACAGGCGCTCGATGATCAGGCCCTGGATGTCGGCCGCGACGCTGTAGCGCCACAGCTTGCCAGGTTCGGCGTACATCGGCAGGCCGGCGATCTTCTGCACCATCGAGAACAGCGAGTCCGACTGCAGCACGCCGGCGCGGTAGTAGGCCTGGTCGGCCTGACTGCCCGGGTCGTCGGCGATGCCGTAGGCGAAGCCAGCCGTGTGGGTCATCAGCTCGCGCATGGTCGGCGGGCGGCTGATCGGCGACAGGATCGGACGGCCCGAGGCGTCGACGCCGCTCGCGACACGCAGCCCCTCGAACTCGGGGATGAACTTGGTGATCGGGTCGTCGAGCTTCCAGCGTCCCTCGTCATAGAGGATCAGCATGGCCACGCCCGTGACCGGCTTGGTCTCCGAGCGGATGCGGAAGATCGCGTCGGCCGGCATGGCCTCGGGCTGGTCCAGAGCGCGCTTGCCGTAGGACGTCTGGCTGACGACCTTGCCGTGGCGGGCCAGCAAGGTGACGCCGCCGGCGATCTGCCCCTGGTCGACCAGGCGCTGCATGGTCTCGTCGACGCGCTTGAGCTTCTCGGACGAAAAGCCCACCGCCTCGGGCTTGGCGCGCGGCAGGGCGCTCGCCACGCCCGGATGGGCGGCGGTCAGGCCCAGGAACCCGGCCAGGGCCCCGACGGACTTGCGCCACAAGCTCATAAGTCGACTTTTCTCTCAGAGGGTTGGCGAGAGCATGGCGCCGAAGACGCCGGCTCTCGCCATATCACATCACTTGGGACGGAAACGCTTCTGGGTCGGGAAGCCCTTGGGCGCCAGCTTGCCGGCGCCGGCCCGGCGGCCGACGAAGGTCTGCCAGTCGGTCCATTCGCGACGGCGCAGGGCCGTGTCGATCCAGTAGCCGCCGGTCTCGGCGTTGAACGACAGGCCGTCGCGCAGTCCGCCCTCGCGGTAGGCCTGCAACTTGACGCCCTTGCCGCGCGGCATTTCCGGCAGCTCTTCCAGCGGGAAGATCAGGATCTTGCCGTTGTCGCCCACCACCGCCAGCTGGTCGCCGACGGCTTCCAGGCAGAAGGCCGCACCGGCGGAGTCGACGGTCAGCACCTGCTTGCCCGCCTTGCGGTTGGCCAGCGCCTCCTCTTCCGGCAGCAGGAAGCCGTAGCCCTGCTTGGAGGCCAGGATGCGCTTGCGGCCGGCCTTGAACGGGAAGACGTCGATGATCTTCACCTTGTCGTCGAGCTCGATCATCATCCGCACCGGCTCGCCATGCCCCCGCGCCGACGGCAGGTTGGCGCAGCCCAGCGTGAAGAAGCGGCCGTCCGAGGTGAACAGCAGCAGCTTGTCGGTGGTCTCGGCCGGGACCAGGAAGCCCAGCTTGTCGCCTTCCTTGAACTTCAGCTCCGACGGGTCGTCGATCTTGCCCTTGGCGGCGCGGATCCAACCGCGCTCCGACAGGATGATCGTGATCGGCTCGCGAACGATCATCGCCTCGATGGCGGCGTCGGCGTCGACCACCGGCGCCACGTCGAACACCGAGCGGCCGGTCACGCCCGTGGGGCGCGGCTTGTCCAGCGGGTGCTTGATCTTGATGAGGCTGGCGCGCACCTGGCGCAGACCCGTGCCGACCAGATCCCACTGCTTCTTGTCGCTGGCCAGCATGGCCAGGATGCCGTCACGCTCTTCCACCAGTTCGGCGTGCTCGCGGCGGATCTCCATCTCCTCCAGCTTGGCCAGTTGGCGCAGGCGAGTGTTGAGGATGGCGTCGGCCTGGATGTCCGAGAGCCCGAAGGCCTCGATCAGCTTTTCCTTCGGCTTGTCCTCGTAGCGGACGATGCGGATCACCTCGTCGAGATTGAGGTAGGCGATCAGCAGGCCGTCGAGGATGTGCAGGCGGGCTTCGATCTTGGCCAGGCGGTGGCGAGCCCGGCGGGTCAGCACCTCGCGGCGGTGGGCCAGGAAGGCCATCAGGGCCGACTTGATGCCCATGACGCCCGGCGTGCCGCGCGCGTCCAGCACGTTGATGTTGACCGAGAAGCGGCTTTCCAGCGCCGAGAGCTTGAACAGGCTCTCCATCAGCACTTCGGGCTCGACGTTCTTGGACTTCGGCTCGAGGACGAGACGGATGTCCTCGGCGCTCTCGTCGCGGACGTCGCCCAAGAGGGCTGCCTTCTTGCTCTCGATCAGGTCGGCCAGTTGCTCGACCAGATCCGACTTCTTCACCTGATACGGGATCTCGGTGACGACGATCTGGTAGGTGCCGCGGCCGGTCTCCTCGCGTTCCCACTTGGCGCGTGTGCGGACGCCGCCGCGACCGGTCTCGTAGGTTTCGAGCAGGGACGCGGCCGGCTCGACGATGACGCCGCCGGTCGGGAAGTCCGGTCCCGGCACGCGCTCGAGGATCTCGGCGGTCGTGGCTTCGGGGTTCGAAAGCAACAGCAGGCAGGCGTCGATCAGCTCGGCCGGATTGTGCGGCGGGATCGAGGTGGCCATGCCGACGGCGATGCCGGCCGAGCCGTTGGCCAAGAGGTTGGGGAAGCCCGACGGCAGGACCACCGGCTCCTCGTCCTGGCCGTCATAGGTCGGGCGGAAGTCGACCGCGTCCTCGTCGATGCCGTCGAGCAGAAGCGTCGCCGCCTCCGTCATCTTGCATTCGGTGTAACGCATGGCCGCCGCGTTATCGCCGTCGATGTTGCCGAAGTTGCCCTGCCCCTCGACCAACGGAATGCGCTGGGAGAAGTCCTGGGCCAAGCGCACCAGGGCGTCGTAGATCGACTGGTCGCCGTGCGGGTGGAAGTTACCCATCACCTCGCCGACCACCTTGGCGCACTTGCGCGCGGCGGACTCGGGGTTCAGGCGCATGTTGCTCATGGCGTAGAGCACGCGACGGTGCACCGGCTTCATGCCGTCGCGGACGTCGGGCAGCGCCCGCGAGCCGATGGTCGACAGCGCATAGGCCAGATAGCGCTTGGACAGCGCCTCGGTCAGCGGCTCTTCGAGGATGCGGTCGCCGTCGCCGGGACCGCCGGGGGGAGGAAGGACGGGCTTGTTCATCAGTCAGATTCGTTTCGGCCCGTCAGCCTAGCAGATATGCGGCGCTCGATTCGAGGCGCGACGGGGTTTTTGCGGCTTATCCCGCCGCGGGCGCCCCCAGAAAGGCCCCTGCCCGCTCGACGAGGGCGATCACGGCCTCGTCCCGCCACACCTCGATCGTCTCGGCGCTGGCGTGGTCACGCAGCAGCGACAAGGCGTGGCGCCGGTAGGCGTCCTCGGCCAGGTCCTGGATATCGACCGCCGTGGCGACCTGGTTTCCGGCCAAACAGACAAAGGTATAGGTTTTCATCACGGTCCTCACCGTGACTTTACCACGCCAAGCGCGGCCGTTGGTCGCCTGCCCGACCGATCACGGCATTGGGAACACTGGCGCTTCTCAGGCCTCGGCGCTGCGGGCCGGCAGGGCCAGGGTCACGCGCAGGCCGCCGATCGGGGCGCGACCCAGGGTCAGGGCGCCGTCGTGCAGTTCGGCCAGTTCCAGAGCGATCGGCAGGCCGAAACCATGACCGGCCCCGCGCTCGTCCAGGCGGCTGCCCGGCACCAGGGCGGCGGCGGCGGCCTCGTCGGTCAGGCCCGGCCCGTCGTCGTCGATGTCGAGCACCACGCGGGCGCCCTCGCGACGGCCGGTGACCCGCACCGTGCGCTCGGCGAACTTCCAGGCGTTGTCGAGCAGGTTGCCGGTCATCTCGTCGAAGTCCTGCGGGTCGCAGGCGACATAGAGGTCGTCGGCCACGTCCAGCTCGGCCCGTACGCCGGCGGCGGCGTGGATCCGCGACAGCGCCGCCACCAGGTCGTCGAGACGCGACCGCACCGGCAGGGCCGGCCGTCCCGGCGCGCCCGGCGAGGCGGCGCGGGCCCGGCCCAGGTGATGGCCGATCGCCCCGTCGATCTGGGCGATCAGGCTGGCCAGGCTGCCGTCGGGATCGCGCCCTGGCTCGGCCAGGCGCACGGCCAGGGTGGCCAGAGGGGTCTTCAGGCCATGGGCCAGGTTGGAGACGTGGCTGCGGGCCTTCGCAAGGGCCTGCTCGTTGTGGTCCAGCAGGGCGTTGAGCTCGGCGACGACCGGCTCCAGCTCGCGCGGCTGCTTGTCGTCGATCCGGCGCTGCTCGCCCGCGCGCACGGCCGCCAGCGAGGCGCCGAGCTTGCGCAGCGGCCTCAGACCCAGTTCCAGCTGGCCGATCATCGCCGCCAGCAAGCCCACGCCCAATACGCCCAGCGACAGCAGCAGCGGCCTCAGGCCCTCGTCGCGCATGCGGTCGCGGATGTAGCGCGGCGCGCCGGCGGTGACCGTCACCGGCCCGCGGCTGGTGCTGATGGTCAGGGTGCGGAAATAGAAGCTCTCGTTCCAGCCGCTGCGCGAACGCCAGCGACGCGACTCCTTCAGCGGCGCGGTCGGCGGCTTGTCGGGCCGCATCTCGCGCTGGGGCATGCGATCCCGGTCGCGGTCACGCTCCGGACGCGGCCAGGGCGGCGGCCCCTCGCCCTGCCTGGGCTCGACCGAGGCCACGGTCTGCGAACGCAGCACGCCCGCCGGGCCCCTGACCACCCAGGCCCAGCCCGCGCCGCGGCGGATGAACGGGCCGACCGACTGGATGCGGTCCTGATCGAGCGTGCCATCGGACTTCACCGCCCGCGCCAGCACCGAGATCTGCGATTCCAGGCTGGCGTCGACGTTGCGACGCACGAACTGGTCCAGCGTCGGGCGGATGGTCAGGGCAGCCAGCACCACCGCCACGATGGTGAACAGCACGCCGCTGATCAGCAGCCGGGCCCGGATGGAGTTCAGCACGCCCCTCACGCCGCCCCCGCCGTCAGGCGATAGCCGCGGCCGCGCACGGTCTCGATCATCTCGTGGCCGATCTTGCGCCGCAGCCGGCCGACGATGACCTCCAGCGAGTTGGAATCCCCGCCCGCGTCGCCCTCGTAGGCCTGCTCCAGGATGTCCATCCGCTCGACCACCACCTCCTTGCGCAGGATCAGGCACGACAGCACCCGCCACTCGAAGCTGGTCAGCTTCAGCGGCATGCCGTCGAACTCGAACCCGCCCATCTGGGCGTCGAAGGTCAGGCGGCCGCAGACGATGCGCGGGCCGTGATGGCCGGCCGAACGCCGCACCAGCGCCCGCAGGCGCATCACCAGCTCCTCCACCCGGAACGGCTTGGTCAGATAGTCGTCGGCGCCGGCCTTGAAGCCCTCGACCTTCTCGGTCCAGCCGTAGCGGGCGGTGAGGATCAGCACCGGCAGCGGCCGGTTCTGGGCCCGCCAGCCACGCAGCACCGACAGGCCGTCCTGCTTGGGCAGGCCCAGGTCCAGCACGGCGGCGGCGTAGGTTTCGGTGGCGCCCAGGTGCGCGCCGGTCTCGCCGTCGGCGGCGATATCCACCGCGAACTGCTCTTCGCGCAGGGCCTGGGCGATGCTTTCGGCCAGCGGCGCGTCGTCTTCGACCAACAGGATGCGCATGCCTCATCCATAGCCGACGAACCCAAACCGAACCTGAACCAGTTCGTTCAGGCTACGTCGAGGTTGCGTGCGTTACAGAGGCTGCAATCGAGGGATTCGGTTCGAGATTTGGGGATTGGAATGACGAGGAAGATGGCCCTCCTGGCGGGTCTGCTGGGCTGCATCACGCCGACGATGCTGTACGCCCAGGAAACGGCCGCGCCGACCCAGCCCCCGCGCCAGCCCGCCCAGCAGGCCGCGTCGGACGCCGACCTGGACGTCGAGGTCGAGGGCATCGTCGTCACCGGCCAGCGCCAGTACGGCGCGGTGCTGGGCGACATCCAGCCGGAGACCACCTTCAACGCCGCCGACGTGCGCTCGCTGGGCGTCAGCTCGGTGACCGAACTCCTGTCGGAACTGTCGGCCCAGACCGCCAGCGCCGGCGGCGGCGCGCCCGTCACGCTGCTGAACGGCCGGCGCATCTCGGGCATGGGCGAAATCCGCGACATCCCCACCGAAGCCATCCAGCGCGTCGAGATCCTGCCCGAGGAAGTGGCCCTGAAGTACGGCTATTCGGCCGACCAGAAGGTGGTGAACATCGTGCTGCGCCAGCGCTTCCGCGCCCGCACCGGCGAGATCAGCGTCGCCTCGCCCACCGACGGCGGCCAGACCACCGAGCAATTCGACTCCAGCACCCTGCGCCTCAACCGCCAGGGCCGCCTGAACACCGCCTTCAAGTACGCCCACAGCGACAAGCTGCTCGAAAGCGACCGCGACATCATCTCGCGCGGGGCCAGCGACAACTATGTCGGCGACCTTACGCCCTACCGCACGCTGCGGCCGCGCACCGACAGCCTGTCGTACAACGGCGTCTACAACCGCATTCTCGAGAACGGGATCTCGGCCACGGTCAACGGCAGCCTGTCCTACGACCAGAGCCAGTCGCTGTCGGGCCTGGCGCGGGCCGAATTTGACGTGCCGGCCGCCAGCCCGTTCTCGCTGTCGGGCGGCGACGAGAGCGTCTATCGCTATCTGACCGACCTGGGCGCCATGGAGCAGTGGAGCCGGTCCTGGAACGCCCATGGCGGCTTCACCCTCGACGGCTCGATGAAGTCGTGGCGCTGGAACCTGACCGGCAACTACGATCACGACGAAAGCCGCACCAGCACCGATCGCGCCCCCCGCATCGACGAACTGCAGGACAGGCTCGACGATCTGGACCCGACCTTCGATCCGCGCGCGGGCCTGCCCACCGGCAGCTTCCTCAAGGACCGCGCCAGCTCGACCAGCGATACGCTCAACACCCAGCTGGTGATGAACGGCGCGCTGACGCGCCTGCCTGCGGGCGACATTTCCACCAGCATCAAGCTGGGGGCCGAAGGCGCCTGGGTCGACTCCTGGTCGCGCCGCAACGGCGCCCAGGGCGTCACGGAAAGCAGCGCGGACCTGTCGCGCGGCACGGCCAGCGGCCAAGTCAGCTTCGACGTGCCGATCACCAGCCGGAAGAACAACTTCATGGCCAAGGTCGGCGACCTGTCGGCCAATCTCAACCTGTCGGCCAACCAGCTTTCGGACTTCGGGACGCTGACCTCGGTGGGCTACGGGCTCAACTGGTCGCCGCTCAAGCCGATCAGCTTCATCGTCTCGGTGAACAACCAGGAGACCGCGCCCAGCATGTCGCAGCTGGGCGGGGCCCAGGTCACGACCCTGGACGTGACCACCTTCGACTATGTCCGCGGCGAAAGCGTGCTGATCTCGCGCATCACCGGCGGCAATCCGGACCTGAAGGCCGAGGAAAAGAACGTCGTCAGACTGGGCTTCACCCTCAAGCCGCCGGTCGTCGAAGGGCTGTCGATCAACGCCAGCTACATGCGCACCCGCACCGACAATCCGATCTCGTCCTTCCCCAGCGCCACGGCCGCCACGGAGGACGCCTTCCCCGACCGCTTCGTGCGTGACGAGGACGGCCGCCTGGTCCGCATCGATGCCCGCCCGGTGAACTTCGCCAAGCGCGAAAGCGACCAGATCCGCTGGGGCCTCAACTACAGCCGCCAGATCGGCAAGACGCCGCCCCGCCCCACCCCGACGCCCGAGGAGATGCAGCGCTGGCGCGAACGCCAGGGCCAGGGTGGCGAAGGACGCGGCGAAGGCCGTCGCGGCCAGGACGGCCAGGCCACGAGCGGTCAACAGGCTCAGACCCAGGCGACGCAAGGCCAGGCCCAGGCCCAGGCGACCGAAGGCGCCCAGCCTCCGGGCATGGAGCTGCTGCAAGGCGCCATGCGCCAGGGCGGCGACCGCGGCGGCGAACAGCGCGCCGGCGGCGACAACGCCCAGCCGTCCTCCGACGCCCCGCGTCCGGGCGGCGACCAGGGCGGTCCCGGCGGCGGCTTTGGCGGTCCCGGCGGTCCGGGCGGCGGCTTCGGCGGTCGTGGTCCCGGCGGCGGCTTCGGCGGCCCGCCCCCCGGCTTCGGCGCGGCGCGCCTGCAGCTCGCGCTGTTCCACACCGTGCGCCTGCGCGACCGGATCTACATCACCGACGGCGGAACCCCGCTGGACCTGCTTGACGGCGACGCCCTGGGCAACAGCGGCGGCTCGCCCCGCAACGAGCTCGAGGCCCAGCTGGGCTTCACCAAGCAGGGGATGGGGGCGCGCCTGACCGCCAACTGGAAGGAAGGCACCGAGGTCACCGGCGGAACCACCGGCAGCTCGACGGGCACGCTGAAATTCTCCGACCTGACGACGGTGAACCTGCGCCTGTTCGCCAACCTGGGCGCCCGTCGCGAGCTGGTGGCCAAGTACCCGGTGCTGCGCGGCGCGCGGGTGACCTTCGGCGTCACCAACCTGTTCGACGAGAAGCAGCAGGTGCGCAACGCCGCCGGCGGCACGCCGATCACCTACCAGGAAGACTACCTGGACCCGCTCGGCCGCAGCGTGCGCCTGAGCGTGCGCAAGGTGTTCTTCTAGGACTGGCCGGGGCGGCCTCTAGAGCCGCCCCGCCTCGCCCAGCCGGTCCAGCAGCCACATGCGGGCCGGCGGCAGCGGGCGGTTCAGCGGGCCGAACACGAACTGCTCGAGGAAGTGGCCGGTGATGTCGAGGCCGGCCTTCACGTCGCCCTCGGAAAGCCCCCCCTGCGACGACAGCAGGAACGGCGGCAACGGCAAGAGCTTGTCCTGATAGGGCGCGCCGGCCTTGCGGCTGACCGCCCGCCCCGTGCGCGGGCTGACATAGACCAGATCGTCGACATCGCCGGTGGCCGCGCACTTGGACAGATCCAGGCCGAACCCCAGGTCCTGCAGCAGCCCCGCCTCGTAGCGCACATAGACGGCCGGCCAGATGTCGGGGATCTCCAGCACCCGGATCAGGGTTTCCAGCGCCAGGAACGCGCCGGGATGCGGCTCGCGCTCGGGCAGGGCCCCGGCGGCGACGGCGGCGGCCGACTGCAGGCCGGCCAGGGCCAGGCGATCGTCGAACAGCGACGACGGCCCCTCCCCCATCGGCTCCAGCTGGGCCGAGCCCATCTGGTCGGCGACCCGGGCGCGATAACGGGCGATGACCCGCGCGCCCGCCTGCAGGAACGGCTTCATCCGCCGCGAGGCCGCGCCGGCCACGTGGGCGACGAACTTGCCGCGGTCCTGGGTCAGCAGCTCGACGATGGCGCCGGTCTCGCCGTGCGCCCGCGCCGACAGCACGAAGGCGTCGTCCTCCCACTCCATCATCGGGCGGCTCCCAATCGGGGCATGAGGGTCGGCGGCGCGGTTCGCATCGAGGGCATGAGCGTGCATACGACGCCCCGGCGACGACCGCAAAACCCCCCGACGCGCGAAAGGCGAGCACGCCGCCATTGCACGCCCCATGGTCGAGACACTAAGCAGGTCGCATCGAGCCGGGGGGCGCCATGACCGATGAATCTCTGATCGCTTCGCACATCTACAGCCGCAAGCTGGACAAGCCCAAGAACGTCTGGCCGGCGGTGATCGTCACGGCCCTGATCGGCGTGGCGATCATTGCGGCCTACAGCCTGGCCCAGATGCGCGGCGACAGCCGCGTGTTCGACCCGTCGGAGCTGCTGAATACCCGTTTCCTGTTCTCGCTGGTGCCCTGCGGCGTGCTGGCCGTGGCGCTCTGGGCCGGCCTTTATTTCGGCTACGTGCGCTCTCGCGACGCCTCGATGGGCCCGGCCAGCTTCAACGTCATCGCCATCGCGATCTTCGCGACCTCGGTGCTGGCGCCGATGTCGGTGCACGGCGTCTGGTACGTCGAAAAGCAGATCGCGCTTGGCAAGGCTCGAAAGGCCTGGGACGCCGAACCCGAACTGAAGGCCGAGCTGCTGGCCATAGCCGCAAGCGAGCGCGCCGCCGACGCCGCGGCGATCGCAGCCCTGAAGCCGCACTACGAGGCCACCGAGCGCATGCTGGTGATCTCGCCGATCACCATCGCCTCGCAGGCCGAAGTCCAGACCGCCAGCGCCCGTCTGCGCAAGACGCTCGATCTGATGGAACAGACCGCTGCCGAAGACGTCGCCCGCCAGGCCAGGACCAGGGCCGCCATCGAGGCGGCGGTGCGCAAGGCCGACGCGCCCGCGCTGGTGCGCGACCACATCTACGCCCGCCTGACCGCCGACGAGCGCGCGGCGGCGGCGGCCGGCAATGTCCGCGCCGACCTGCGCCGCAGCACCTATGAGGAAACCCTGGCGGCCCTCGACGTGCTGAGAGCTTCGCGCGGCCGGTGGGAATCGGACGGCGAAAAGCTGTTCTTCGCCCGCCAGTCCGACATCGACGAACTGGAATCCCACCTGCGCAACGCCAAGCTCACCCGCTATGACCTGCATCACCAGCCGGACGAGCGCCTGCCGGCGCAGAGCTGGGCCAGGCCGCCGAAGGGGGTCTGAAGCGGCCTTAGGCCGGCGTCCCCCAGGCCACGACCTTCTCCAGCACCGGACGCCAGTCGGCTTCGACCGGCAGGCCGATGACGTCGCGCAGGATCGCTTCCAGCTCGTCCACCGACAGGTCGCGCTGCTCGACCAGCGCTCCGGTGGCGTCGCGGTGGGTCAGGCGATTGTTCTTCAAGGCGTAGCGAGCGGTCGGCGTCGTGCGCCCCACCGTCATGCTCCAGGTGAAGTGCGAGCTGGGATGAGTGTAGGTGAAGAAGTTGGCCTGCTCGTAGTCGACGCTCGCCCAGGCGCCCTGGGCCACCTGGTAGAGCGGCGCCCAGCGGCCCGAGAGATCGGCCTGCACCTGACGCTCGACCACGCCGTCACATTCGGCATCGACGACGCGGAAGGCGCCGTTGGGGCTGGCCTGGTCGCCGGCGGCGAACAGGCGCAGCGGCGCGGTCAGCACGCAGCCGCCAAAGCCGGCGTCGGCCAGCCAGGTCTCGCCGTCGATCGTCACGCCCAGCACCTGGTGCGAGCGCGGACGCGGCGGCGCGCCTTCCGGCGCCATCCACAGCACCCGCGCCATCAGGCCCTCGACCTGGAAGCCGAGGGCGGCCAGCACCCGCTTGAGCAGGCTGTTCTGCTCGTAGCAGTAACCGCCGCGACCGGCGGTGATCAGCTTGGCGTCGACGTCGGCCGGAACGATGCTGATCCCCCGGCCCAGCAGCACGTCGAGGTTCTCGAACGGGATGGCGTCGGGGTGCTTCTGGCAGATCGCCCGCAGGGTCTGAAGCGTCGGCTCGCGCGGGCCGGCGTGGCCGATCCGCGCGAAATAGGCGTCGAGGTCCACCGCGGCGACCGCCGGAGCGTCAAACATCGAAGTCGAGGCCCATGTCGCTGAACAGGCCGCGTTCCTCGGCCCAGTTCTCCTTGACCTTCACGTGCAGGAAGAGGTGCACCTTGCGGTCCAGGATGTCCTGCAGTTCCTCGCGCGAGGCCTGGCCGATCCACTTCAGCACCTGGCCGCCCTTGCCCAGCACGATGGCGCGCTGGCCCTCGCGCTCGACATAGATGGTCTGCTCGATGCGGGCGCTGCCGTCGGCGCGCTCCTCGAACGAAGTGGTCTCCACCGAGGCCGCGTAGGGCAGCTCCTCGTGAACACGCAGATAGATCTTCTCGCGGGTGATCTCGGCGGCCAGCAGGCGGGCCGGCAGGTCGGCCGTCTGGTCTTCCGGATAGAGCCAGGGGCTCTCGGGCATCATCGAGGCCAGCTTGGCGGTCAGGTCGTCGACGCCCGCGCCGGTTTCGGCGCTGATCATGAAGACGTCGGTATAGACGCCGGTGTCGAAGAAGTCCTTGGCGACGGCCAGCAGGGTGTCGCGCTTGATGCCGTCGATCTTGTTGAGCGCCAGGATCACCTTGCGGCCGCTCTCCTTGAGCGCCTCGATGATGGTCTGGACGTCCTGCACGGCGCGGTGCTCGGCCGGGGTGGCGTTGCGGGCGCGGTCGGCCAGTTCGGCCTGCACGTCGACGAGGTGGACGGTGACCTCGGCCTCTTCCGAGCCGGCCCAGGCCGAGCGCACCATGGCGCGGTCGAGGCGGCGGCGCGGGCTGAAGATCCCGGGGGTGTCGACGAGGACGATCTGGGTGTCGCCGGCCAGGGCGACGCCGCGCACGGGGAAGCGCGTCGTCTGCACCTTCTGGGTGACGATCGAGACCTTGGCCCCGACCATGCGGTTGACCAGGGTGGACTTGCCGGCGTTCGGCGCGCCGATGATGGCGGCGAACCCGGCGCGGGTGTTGGAGGTGTTTTCAGTCATTGGGCGTGCGTGTAGCACAGAGCACTGCAAAAGCCCTCCCCCTTGATGGGGGAGGGTTGGGTGGGGGTGTTTTCGGGCCTTGCCGGCTGAACCGCCGCATAACCCCCATCCCCGACCCTTCCCCCATCAAAGGGGGAAGGGAGATGCCTCCTTAAGTGCCTTGGACCCGCTCCAGCAGCGCCTTGGCGGCGGCCTTTTCGGCCTCCTGCCTCGACTTGCCCTTGGCGATGGCCGGATCGACGTCCTTGACGCTGACCTCGACGGTGAACTCCGGCGCGTGGTCGGGACCGGTGCGGTCGAGCACGCGATAGCTCGGCAGCGGCCGACCCTTGCTCTGCGCCCATTCCTGCAACGCCGTCTTGGGATCGCGAGGACGCCCCTGCCCGGCCCGGTCGAACTCCTCGGACCACAGGTCGAGGAACACCTTGCGGGCCAGCTCCAGCCCGCCGTCCTGGTACAAGGCCGCCATCAAGGCCTCGCAGGCGCCGGCCAGGATCGATTCCGTCTCGCGGCCGCCGATCTTGCTCGACGAGGCCGACAGGCGCAGGGCCGGACCAAGCTCGGCGCCCTTGGCCACACGCGCGCAGGTCTCGCGGCTGACCAGGGCGTTCAGGCGCGGGGCGAGCTCGCCCTCCTTGGCCTTGGGGAAGCGTTCGGCCAGGGCCTCGGCGGCCAGGAGCCCCAGCACCCGGTCGCCGATGAACTCCAGCACCTCGTTGTCGCGGACCTTGGCCTTGGCGCCGTCGCCGACGCTGGCGTGGGTCAGGGCCTGCTCGAGCAGTTCGCGATCCTCGAACCGATGACCGATCCGGCGCTCCAGGTCGCCGACGGCGGCGACCCGTCTGTCCTTCACGGCCATGGCTTTACTTCAACACGCGGAAGAAGCGGCTCGGACGCGCGTCCATGAACCAGGTCCACGGCTTGAACAGGTGCGCGTCGGCGTTCCACGACAGCAGGATGATCTGCGCCTTGCCGACCAGGTTCTCGGCCGGGACGAAGCCCACGCCGATGGCGTCGCCGGTGAACTGGTCGTTCTCGTAGTTCCACTTGCAGGTTCCCGAGTCCGTCTTGAACGGCGAGATGCCCGGGTTGAAACGGCTGTCGGCCGAGTTGTCGCGGTTGTCGCCCATGAAGAAGTAGCAGCCTTCCGGCACTTCATAGACGCCGGTGTTGTCGCCCTGCGTGTCGGGGCCGGCGTCGGCCTGGGTCAGGTAGGTGCGGCCTTCCGGCGTGGTTTCCTGGATGCGCTTCATCGGCTGGGTGAAGCCGTAGCCGCTGTCGACCAGGACGTCGGCCTGCTCCTGGCGCTTGACCGCCTTGCCATTGATGTAGAGCGCGCCGCCGCGGACCTGGATCTTGTCGCCCGGCAGGCCGACCAGGCGCTTGATGTAGTCGACATGGCCGTCGCGCGGCAGCTTGAAGACGATGATGTCGCCGCGCTTGGGCGCCGCACCGAGAATGCGGCCCTTGAACAGCGGCGGGCTGAACGGGATCGAGTGCTTGGAATAGCCGTACGAGAACTTCGAGACGATGATGTAGTCGCCTTGATAGAGGTTGGGCTCCATCGAGGCCGACGGGATCGTGAACGGCTGGAACAGCAGCACCCGCAGCACCAGGGCGATGCCCAGGGCGTAGGCCACGGTCTTGATGATCTCGATGAATTCGTTGACGGCGCCGCCCTTTTCTTCTTCGGGGGGCGTGGTCTCGACGGCTTCGGTCATGCGCGCGGGGCTCTTTGCGAATGGGGGTCGGGCGAGCCCGACAGGTCTTGCTAGACGCGGTTGTCGTCTCGGGCAAGCACCGCCGGCGATAGTGACGCTTCGTGGCGCCCGTTTGGCGCCGGGCCGCCGGCTCGCCTTAAAGATTATTCATTGGCCGCCGGGTTTGGCGAGTGATGTTCTCCCGGCGCCGATTTCGCCCAGGACCTCGCCGATGCGCTCGCTCGCCCCGCTGTTCATCCTCGCTGTAGGCCTGATGGCGGCCTGGCAGGCCAAGTCCGCCGAGGTCGCGCCCCGTCCGGTGGTCGAGGGCGTGGCGCAGGCCATCGCCGACAACTACTACGACGCCGCCAAGGGCGCGGCCGTCGCGGCGGAGCTGCGGGCCGAGGCCGCCAAGGGAACCTACGACCGCCTCACCGACCCGCGCGACCTGGCCACCACGCTGAGCGAGCGCCTGCGGCCGCTGGACCATCACTTCAACGTCTCGTGGTCGGCGCAGCCGCCACCTGCACCGCGTCCCGCGCCGGGTCCGTCAGCCGCCGCGGCTCCCGGCCCGCCGCGCGTCGATCCGATCAGGCGCGCCAACTACGGGATCCGCCGGGTCGAGATCCTGAACGGCAATCTCGGCTACATCGACATGCGGATGTTCGCCCACTTCGAGTTCGGCCAGCCCGACGCGCCGGCCCGCAAGGCCATCGAGGCGGCGCTGCAGACCGTGGCCAATGCGGACGCGGTGATCATCGACCTGCGCGACAATGGCGGCGGCTCGCCCGCCATGGTCGGCTATCTGGCCAGCGCCTTCACGCCCAGGGGCGCCGACATCTACAACACCTTCAAGTATCGCGAAGGGACCGAGAGCGAGGCTCCCAAGGACTGGTATCCGGCCCCGCGCCTGGAAACGCCGCTCTATGTGCTGATCAGCGGCCGCACCGGTTCGGCGGCCGAGGCCCTGGCCTACACCCTGAAGAACGCCAGGCGGGCGGTGATCGTCGGCGAGGCCAGCGGCGGCGCGGCCAATCCGGGCGGCCCCGTGCCGGTGGCCGGCGGCTTCTCGATCTTCGTCTCCAACGGCTCGCCCGTCAGCCCGATCACCAAGACCAACTGGGAAGGCGACGGGGTGCAGCCCGACGTGGCCGTTCCCGCCGCCAAGGCGCTGGACGCCGCCCGCGCCCTGGCGCTGGAAACCGTGCTGAAGACCGCGACCGGCCCGGCCGCCCAGGACGCCCGCTGGGCGCTGGAGGCCCTGCGCGCCGAGGCCTCGCCGCCGACGGCCAAGCCGCTGGCCGACTATGTCGGCGCCTATGGCGCGGTCGAGATCGTGCAGGTCGACGGCCGCCTGGCCATGAAGCGCGGCCGCCGTCCGCTGACCGTGCTGCTGCCTCTGGGCGGCGAGACCTTCACGGTGGCGGGCGAGTCGGGTCGCCGGGTGGTGTTCGAGCGCGACGCCAAAGGCGCGGTCAGCGCCTTCGAGGCGGTCGGCTACGAGGGCGGCGGATCGCGGTACCGGCGGGAGGCGGCGCCCGGGGCCTAGCTTGCCGGCACGGCCTCGATGATCACGAAGGCCTGGGCGTAGGGGTGGTCGTCGGTCAGCGACAGGTGGATCACCGGGACCATGCCCTCGGGGATCAGCTGCGCCAGCTTGGCCGCCGCGCCGCCGGTCAGGGCCATGGTCGGCTTGCCCGAAGGCAGGTTCACGACGCCCATGTCGCCCAGGTGCACGCCCTGCTTAAGGCCCGTGCCCAGGGCCTTGGAGCAGGCTTCCTTGGCGGCGAAGCGCTTGGCGTAGCTGGAAGCGCGGTCGGGCTTGCGCTCGGACCGCTTGCGCTCGATCTCGGTGAAGACCTTGTTGGTGAAGCGCTCGCCGAACCGTTCGAGGGTCTTCTCGATCCGGCGGATGTCGCTGAGGTCCGAACCGATGCCGATGATCACGCCGCTGTCTCCAACCGTGCGGCGTCCATCAGGGTCCGCATGCGCAGGATGGCCTGGGGCAGGCCCACGAAGATCGCCTCGCCGATCAGGAAGTGGCCGATGTTCAGCTCGACGATCTGCGGGATCGCCGCCACCGGCTTGACCGTGGCGTAGTCGATGCCGTGGCCGGCGTGGACTTCCAGGCCCAGCGAGGCGGCGAAGGCCGCGCCCGACTTCAGGCGCTCCAGGATGGCGGCGGCGCGCTCCGTCTCGCCCGCGCGGGCGGCGTCGCAATAGGCGCCGGTGTGCAGCTCGACCACCTGCGCCCCGACATCGGCCGAGGCCTGGATCTGGGCGTGGTCCGGCTCGATGAACAGCGAGACCCGCGCGCCGACGGTGCGCAGGCGGGCCGTGGCGTCGGCGATGCGATTGCCGCCCTTGACCACGTCGAGGCCGCCCTCGGTGGTCACCTCCTCGCGTCGCTCGGGCACCAGGCAGGCGGCGTGCGGCCTGGCGTTCATGGCGATGCCGACCATCTCGTCGGTGACCGCCATCTCGAAGTTCAGCGGCTTGCCGCGTTTGAGGCAGAGGTCGGTGAGGACGGCGATGTCGGCGTCGCTGATGTGGCGGCGGTCCTCGCGCAGGTGCGCGGTGATGCCGTCGGCCCCCGCCGCGAGCGCCAGCTCGGCGGCGCGCACCGGCTCGGGATAGCTCGACCCGCGCGCGTTGCGGATCGTGGCCACGTGGTCGATGTTGACGCCGAGCCGGAGCATGGGGCTCAGCCCTTCAGCCGGCGGCTGCCCGGATCCTCGATCGGGATCGCGGCCAGTTCGGGCGGCAGGGCGTCGGCCGGATAGGCCGGGACTTCCAGGCTGGCCAGGGCGATCAGCGGCACGCCGACATCGACCTTGCCGCCAGAGCGGTCGACGATGCAGGCCGCGGCCACGACATCGCCGCCGGCGTCCTTGATCGCCTGGATGCATTCGCGCGACGACAGGCCGGTGGTGACGATGTCCTCGACCATCACGACCTTCTGGCCCGGCTCGATGTGGAAGCCGCGACGGAACTTGAAGCCGCCGCCCTCGCGCTCGACATAGATCGACGGCACGTTCAGGTGACGGGCGGTCTCGTAGCCGGGGATGATGCCGCCGACGGCGGGCGAAACCGCCACGTCGACATGGCCCACCGTGGCCACGATCTTGTCGGCCAGGGCCTTGCACAGGCGCTCGCAGCGCTCGGGGCGCATGAACACCAGGTTCTTCTGCAGGAAGACCGGGCTGTGCAGGCCGCTGGAGAGCACGAAGTGGCCTTCGCGCAGGGCGCCGGCGGCGCGGAATTCTTCGAGGACGTCGTCGTTGGTCATGAGGCGTGGATATAGACCAGCGCGGCGAGTCTACAAACCACCCTCAAAGGGGCGTAGGACAGCGGCCATGAACGACTCCCCTCCCCGCCCTCGTGTCGGCTGCGGCGCGGCCATCATCGACGGCCAGGGCCGCATCCTGCTGGTCCAGCGCCGCCGCCAGCCGGAAGCCGGCCATTGGGGCCAGCCGGGCGGCAAGCTCGACTGGGGCGAGCCGGGCCGGACCTGCGCCGAGCGCGAGATCCGCGAGGAGTTGGGCATCGAGATCGTCGCCGGCCCGGTGCTGGCGGTGACCGACATGATCGCCGCCGACAGCCACTGGCTGGCCGTCACCTATCGCGCCGACGGCTGCGTGGGCGAGCCGGCCATCCAGGAGCCCGACGCCATCGCCGACTGGGGCTGGTTCGCGCTGGACGCCCTGCCCTCGCCCCTGACCCAGGCGACGCAAGACGCCGTGGCGGCCCTGCGCGGCGAGAGCTGAACTTTTTTCGGCGGGCCGCGTCACACATGCGGCCCCTGCCTCGTCATGTCGGCGCAACCCTCTCAAAGGAGACCCGCCATGACCGCCAAGCTCGATCCCTTCGCCGCCGCTCCGGCCGTGATGAAGCCCTGGTTCGCCGCCTCGACCGCCATCGCCGCCAGCCTCGAACCCAGCCTCGTCGAACTGGTCAAGATCCGCGCCTCGCAGATCAACGCCTGCGCCAACTGCATCAACATGCACACGGTCGAAGCCCGCGCCCAGGGCGAGACCGAGCAGCGCATCTACCTGCTGTCGGCCTGGCGCGAGGCGCCCTGCTACACCCCGCGTGAACGCGCCGCCCTGGCCTGGACCGAGGCCCTGACCCGCCTGTCGGAAGGCCATACGCACGAAGCCGCCCATGCCGCGCTGGCGGCCGAGTTCACGGAAGAAGAACAGGTCAAGCTGACCCTGATGATCAACGTCATCAACGGCTGGAACCGCCTGGCGGTGGGCTTTGGCCTCTGGATCGAACAGCCGGCGAAGGCGGCGGCTTAAACGTTCCTTCTCCCATAGGGAGAAGGAGGGGCCCGCGCCGCAGGCGCGGGAGGATGAGGGGCTACGAGGTCAGCCGGTGTGCCGGCACAGCCTAAATCAATGTGGTGAGGTGGTAACCCCTCACCATCCCATGCTTCGCATGGGCCCCTCCCTCTCCCCTCCGGGAGAGGGGTTCTACCCCCGCGTCCGATCCACCGTCTCGACCGACGGGCAGGTGCGCAGCGCCGCCGAGATGTTGGTCAGGTGCTTGGCGTCGCGCACCTCGACGTCGATGTCGGTGTCGAAGAAGTCGCTCTGCCGATGGTGCATGCGCAGATTGACGATGTTGCCGCCCGCCTCGCCGATGATCGTGCAGACCTGGCCCAGCACGCCCGGCGCATTGCCGATGGTGGCGTGCAGGCGGGCCAGCGAGACGGTGTCGCGCTCGGCCTCGGGCGTCCAGTTGAGGTCGCGCCAGAGATCCTCGCGGTCCTCGTATTCGGCCAGCTTCGGACAGTCGATGGTGTGGACGTCCAGGCCCCCGTCCTGCTCCTTGGCGCCGTCTTCGCGCAGGATGCCGACGATGCGGTCGCCCGGCACCGGGCTGCAGCAGTGGGCGAAGTGCAGCGAGACGCCGGGGGTCAGGCCGCCGCCGCGCACATAAAGCCGCGCGCCCTTGCCGCCCTCGATCTTGCGGCGGGCCGTGGCGGCCTCGCGATCGGCGTCGACCATGCCGGGGAACGCCGTCTCCAGCACCTGGCTGGGCGTCACGCGACCACGGCCGACGGCGTCGAACAGGGTCTCCTCGCTCTCCAGCGCGAAGCGTTCGAGGATCGGCCGCAGCGACACGTCCTTGAGGTTCTTGCCGGCGCGCTCGAAGGTCTGCTCGACCGACACCCGGCCCAGGCGCAGGAACTCTTCCTTCTCGGTCTGGCGGATGTGACGGCGGATGGCCGAGCGCGCGCGCCCCGTCACCGTCAGCGAGCGCCAGTCAGGCGGCACCACCGGCTTGGAGCCGCGGATCACCTCGACCACGTCGCCGTTGGTCAGGATCGTGCGCAGGGGCTTCAGCTCGCCGTTGATCTTCACGCCGATGCAGGTGTCGCCGACGCTGGTGTGGACGGCGTAGGCGAAGTCGAGAGGCATGGCCCCGCGCGGCAGGCTGACCAGCTTGCCCTTGGGGGTGAACACGAACACCTGGTCGAGGAACATCTCGAGCTTGGCGTGCTCGACCAGCTCTTCGCTGTCGCCGCCATGCTCGAGCACCTGCACCAGCTGGCGCAGGTTGGCCAGCGGGTCGCGGCCGCCGGC
Organism: Caulobacter radicis; assembly: GCF_003094615.1. Classification (GTDB taxonomy): domain Bacteria; phylum Pseudomonadota; class Alphaproteobacteria; order Caulobacterales; family Caulobacteraceae; genus Caulobacter; species Caulobacter radicis. The sequence continues at coordinate 160,067 of NZ_QDKO01000020.1, forward strand.
CGCTTCCATGCCTTCCAGGTCGAGCCCGTAGGAGGCGTCCTTGTAGCGGAAGTGGGCGGCCACGCCCTCTTCGTTGACCCGGTCCATGGCCTCGGTGCGGATCTGCATCTCGATACGCATGCCGCGCGGCCCCACCACCGTGGTGTGCAGCGAGCGGTAGTTGTTGCGCTTGGGCGTCGAGATGAAGTCCTTGAAGCGGTCGGGCACGCTGGACCAGGCCCGGTGCACGACGCCCAGGGCGCGGTAGCAGTCCTCCTCGCTGTCGACGATCACGCGGAAGGCGTAGATGTCGGACATCTGCGAGAAGCCGATCGATTTGCGCTGCAATTTGCGCCAGATCGAGTAGGGCGACTTTTCCCGGCCGAAGACCCGGGCCGGCAGGTTGGCCGTCTCCAGACGGGCCATGATCTCTTGATTCACCAGGGTCACGGCCCCGCCCTGCTCGACACGCAGGGCGTCCAGGCGCCGGACGATGGCGTCGCGGGCGACCGGATTGGTGTGCTGGAAGGACAGTTCCTCCAGCTCGGTGCAGATGCGATGGCAGCCGATGTTCCGAGCCAGCGGCGCGTAGATGTCGCGCGTCTCGCGGGCGATGCGCTCGCGCTTGGCCTGGTTCTTGATGAAGTGCAGCGTCCGCATGTTGTGCAGACGGTCGGCCAGCTTGACCAGCAGGACGCGGACGTCCTTGGAGATGGCCAGGATGAACTTGCGCAGGTTCTCGGCCTGGCGGGTGTGCTCGGCCTGAAGCTCCAGCTTCGAGAGCTTGGTGACGCCCTCGACCAGCTCGGCGATCTCCTCGCCAAACAGCTTGCCGATCTCCTCCTTGGTGACCGGCGTGTCCTCGATGACGTCGTGCAGCAGCGCCGTGACGATGGTCGCGGTGTCCAGCCGGTACTCGGTGAGGATGCCCGCCACCTCGATCGGGTGGGCGTAGTAGGGGTCGCCGCTGGCGCGCGTCTGGCTGCCGTGCATGCGCATGGCGAAGACGTAGGCGCGGTTGAGCAAGGCCTCGTCGGCCGTCGGGTCGTAGGCGTGGACCCGCTCGATCAGCTCGTACTGGCGAAGGAACTTGCGCGGCTTGGGAGCCGGCGGAGCCTCGGGCGCCGGTTGGGCCTGGGGCTCAGATGAAGACGCGCCCGATTCCCCCCCAGGCGAAGGAGAGGATTCGGGCGCGCGTTCGGACGGAGCGGCGGCGAACGCCGCTTCGATAGCTAGAGGGTCTGCGCCGTCGGGGCTCAGTACCGCTCCTCCTGACCACCGTCGCGGTCGCTTTGCAGCGCGCGAACGAGTTCCAGTTCGCTCATCTGCATGTGGGTCGGATCGGCCAGCAGGGCGAGGGTTTCAGCCTCTTCCTCGGCTTCCGAGTGCTCGTCGACGCGCTGCAGCGTGGTGATCAGGTGCTCCTTGAGCCCCTCGTGATCGATCACGTCGTCAGCGATCTCGCGCAGGGCGACGACCGGGTTCTTGTCGTTGTCGCGGTCGACCATCAGGGCCGCGCCGGCCGAGATGCCGCGAGCGCGGTGCGCCGACAGCAGGACGAGCGCGAAGCGGTTCGGAACCTTCTCGACGCAATCTTCGACGGTGACGCGGGCCATGAATTCCTCGGTCTGAGCGTTGGCTCTTGCAAAATAGGGCTCCGTGCGGCGTCACGCAACGCCGCTTCGGTTGTCACCCAGCTTTCGCGAGGCGGCGTGTATGCCTTCTCCAGGAGGCAAAGTCCAGTCGGAACAAGGGAAAGGCTTGGTTCGGCGAACGGGCCTTACACCACCCTTCCGTAAAATCCCCGCCTTCGCGGGGATTTTACGGGTGGTGGGGCTTTGCATCCGCCCCCACGCTGGCGCTGGCCGCCAGCGCCGCGGCGCTCTCCCCGAGCAGCGGATGGGCCCAGTCCGGCGCCACTTCGGCCAGCGGCCCCATGACGAACAGGCGCTCGTGGGCCCGAGGATGAGGCAGGACGAGGTTTCCGTCCGTCACCGTCCGCCCATGGGCGATCAGGTCCAGATCGAGGGTGCGGGCGGCGTTGCGCTCGGACCTGGCCCGTCCGAACTCGGCCTCGATGCGATGCAGGGCCGCCAGCGTCTCGGCAGGCGAAAGGTCGGTCTCCACCAGCGCGACGCCGTTCAGGTAGGCCGGCCCCGCGGGATCGGGCCAGGCGGCCGAGGTCCACCAGCCCGAGCGGGCGACCACCGCCAGCCCCTCGCCCGCCAGCGCCGCCACGGCCGCCTCCAACAGAGCCTCGCGACTCGTGTAGGCTCCCGGCAGATTACAGCCCAGGGCGACGACCACGGCCGCGTCCCGACCATTTTTATCCAGCCGATTTTTCAAGGAATTTGATCCGTGACCTTCTATCCGACCGAGCGGCTGGCGCTTTTCATCGACGGCGCCAACCTCTATTCCGCCGCCAAGGCGCTGGGCTTCGACATCGACTATCGAAAGCTCCTCGACGAGTTCAAGAAGCGCGGCCTGCTCGTGCGCGCCTACTACTACACCGCCATCGCCGAGAACGACGACTACTCGCCGATCCGTCCGCTGGTGGACTGGCTGGACTACAACGGCTTCACCCTGGTGACCAAGCCGGCGCGCGAATACACCGACAGCCAGGGCCGCAAGCGCTGGCGCGGCGACATGGACATCGAGATCGCGGTCGACATGCTGCAGATGGCCGACACTGTCGACCATCTGGTGCTGTTCTCGGGCGACGGCGACTTCCGCGCCCTGGTCGAGGCCGTGCAGCGCAAGGGTCGCCGCGTCACCGTCGTCTCGACCATGAAGAGCCAGCCGCCGATGACCAGCGACGACCTGCGCCGCCAGGCCGACAACTTCGTCGACCTCAACGACCTGGGAAACATCATCGGCCGCCCGCAACGCGCGCCGCAACAGCGCTACACCTCGGCCGACCAGCGCACCCCGGCCGAGCGCGAAGCCGAAGACGAATACTAAGGGCCGACGACATGCAGCATTCCAACATCGCCGGCGAGGTCGTCCCCTCCCCGGCCGAGCCGCCGCGCGACTGCCCGCTGTGCCCGCGCCTGGTGGCCTATCGCCGCGAGAACCAGGACCTCTATCCCGACTATTTCAACGGGCCCGCGCCGTCGTTCGGCGACAAGGACGCCCGCCTGCTGGTCGTGGGCCTGGCCCCCGGCCGCAAGGGCGCCAACCGCACCGGCCGCCCTTTCACCGGCGACTACGCCGGCACCCTGCTCTATGAGACGCTGATCAAGTACGGCTTCGCCACGGGCAGGTTCGAGGCCCGCATCGACGACTCCCTGCAACTGGTCGGCAGCGCGGTGACCAACGCCGTGCGCTGCGCCCCACCCGGCAACAAGCCCGAGACCAGCGAGGAGAACACCTGCCGCCCGTTCCTGAAGGCGCGGCTGGACATGTTCCCCAACCTCAAGGCCATCGTCACCCTGGGCGACGTCTCGCGCCGCAATGTGCTCAAGACCCTGGGCCTGAAGGCCTCGGCCGGCATTCCCGGCCACGGCTCGGAGTTCCAGGCCGGTCCCTACCGCATCTTCAACAGCTATCACTGCTCGCGCCTCAACACGAACACCGGGCGGCTGACGACGCCGATGTTCGAGGAACTGTTCGCGCGAGTGCGGGCCTATGTGGACGCGGCGGACTGAGACGCCGCGCCCCACCTTGTAACCGCCTCCCCTCGCCCCTGTGGCGAGGGCCCAGGGAGGCGAATGAAAGAAAGCCGAGGCGGGTTTTACCGCTTCCCCAGCCAACCGTTGTCGGCCAGCCAGTCGCGCAGCCGCTCCGGCCAGACCTTGATCGCGGCCTTTTCCGTGCGGAAGCCCATGTTGAAGGCGTGGCCGCCGCTCTGGAACAGGTGGAACTCGACCGGGACCTTGGCGGCGCGGAACTTCGCGAGCAGCTCCACCGGCGGGGCCGAGCAGCACTCGTCGTCGTCGGCCGCCAGGATGAAGGCCGGCGGCGCATCCGCCGGGATCTTGTCGGGAATGCCCGTCGGGCCGGGATAGATCAGCACCTGGAAGTCCGGCCGGCCGCTGACCCGGTCGACAGCGTCGACCTTGGGATCCCTGGCGGTCGAGCCGTAGACCGCCAGGTCGACGACCTCGCCGCCGCCGGAAAAGCCCATCAGGCCGATCTTCTTGGGGTCCACGCCGAACTCGGCGGCGCGCGAGCGGACGACGCGAACGGCCCGCACCGCGTCCTGGCGAGCATGGTCGATCGTGTAGGGCGAGCGCTCCTCCTGGCTGAGGCGGTACTTCAGCACGAACACCGCCACGCCCATGGGGTTGAGCACCTTGGCGACGTCGGTCCCCTCCGGGTGGATGACCAGCATCTTGTGGCCGCCGCCCGGCAGCACGATCACCGCTGCGCCCGTGGCCTTGTCGGCCGGCGGCAGGTAGGCGATCACCGACGGATCGTTGATCGACTTGGCCCAGTATTCGGCCGACTGCTCGGGGATGGCCTTGCGAGCCTCGAAGCCCGGCGCGCCGTTGGGCCACAGGGCCACGCGCTGCTGGGCCTGGGCCAGCGCGGGCAGGGTCAGGGCGGCGGCAAGAACGAGGGCAAGCCTACGGGTCATAGCGTTTCCGTTCTGCTGTTGTCGTTGTGCGTCCTGCGAGGCCCGCTACGCGGGCGCCTCAGGATGAGGAAATCAGAGCAACTATCGTCCTCATCCTGAGGTGCGAGCCGCAGGCAAGCCTCGAAGGACGCAAAGCCTCTAGAGCTTCACCGTCCGCCCCTCGCGGGCGGCCTGGTAGATGGCCTCGATGATCCGCAGGTCCTTCAGCCCTTCCTCGCCCGGCACGATCGGGTCGCGGCCGGTGAGGATGCACTCCGACAGGTGGTCGAGCTGGCCAGCGAACTGGCTCTTCTTTACCGCCGGCGGCGTGCGGGGCTTGGCCTGGCCGTCGAGATTGGCCCGCATCGCCTGGCCGCCATAGCTGGTGGCCGGATCGATCTCGACCCAGCCCTTGGGGCCGGACACGCGGTAGCGGTTGCAGTTGGCGCTGTAGGTCGAGACGCAGTTTGCCGTCGCCCCCGACGGGAACAGCAGCTGGAAATTGATGGTGTCCTCGACCTCGGCGAACACCGGGTTGGAGCGATCGGTCGACTCCATGGCGTTGACCGCGATCGGCTCCTCGCCGGTCAGGTAGCGCGCGGCGTTGAGGCTGTAGATGCCGATGTCCATCAGGCTGCCTCCGCCCGACAGCGCCTTCTTCACCCGCCACATGTTCGGATCGCTGGCGGTCCAGCCGTGGTCGGCGACGATGGTGGCCACCGGCCCCAGCGCCCCGCCCCGCGCCAGGGCGATGGCGTCCAGGTTGTGCGGCTCGAAGCGGCTGCGATAGCCGATCATCAGCTTGCGCTTCGCGGCCTTGCAGGCGGCGATCATCGCCTCGCCGTCGGCGACCGAAGTCGCCATCGGCTTTTCGCACATCACGTGCTTGCCCGCGCGGGCCGCCCGCTCGGTGAAGGTGCGGTGCAGGCTGTTGGGCGTGACCACATAGACGATGTCGACGGTCGGATCGTCGATGATCCTGTCGAAGGTGTCGTAGGAATAGCGGCTCTTTTCCGGGATCCCGTATTGGGCGCCATACTTGGCCAGCTTCTCGGGCGTGCCGCTGACCAGGGCGGTCAGCTTGGAGTGCTCGCATTCGGAAAAGCGCGGCATGATGATCTGGGTGGCGTAGTAGCCCAGACCCAGCATCGCGTAGCCGAGCTTGCGGCCTTCGGCCTTGGCCTGGGCCAGCGCGGCCGCTGGGGCCGTGGCGGCCATGGCGCCGGCCGCGAGGCCGGCCTGCATGAACGTGCGCTTGTTCATCACCCTCGCCTCTCCCTGTCCTGCTACCAGACCAGTCCGGTCGTCTTCAGCCGCACCCCCGCCAGGGTCTTGTCGGCGGTCAGGAACAGCGTCTTGCCGTCCTCGCCGAAAGCGCAGTTGGCGATCGGACCGCCCGTCTCGATGACGCCGATCAGCTCGCCCGCAGGGGTGATCACCAGCACGCCGCCCGGGCCGGTGGCGTAGAGCCGCCCCTCGGTGTCCAGGCACATGCCGTCGGGCAGGCCAGGACCGCCGGCCTTGTGCAGGGCGGCCGCGTCGAAGAACACCTTGCGCGAGGTCGGCAGGCCGTCCGCGCCCAGGTCATAGGCCATGATCACCGGCCCGCTCGGATCGGAGACCGCCACGTACAAGTGCTTCTCGTCGGGGCTCAGGGCCACGCCGTTGGGGAAGGTCAGTTTGTCGTCGACCACCGCCAGCGAGCCGTCGGCGGCCAGCAGATAGACGCCGTTGAAGGCCAGTTCCTTGACCGGCGAGGCGTCCAGGCCCTCCAGGCCGTACGGCGGGTCGGTGAAGTAGATCGCGCCCGACCTGGCGACGGCCAGGTCGTTGGGGCTGTTGAAGCGCTTGCCCTGGTAGCGGTCGACGACGACCGAGCGGGCCTTGGTCTTCAAATCGAGTTTCGTGATCGCCCGATAGCCGTGATTGCAGACCAGCAGGTCGCCCTTGGCGTCCAGGGCCATGCCGTTCGAGCCCGGCTCGCGAAAGACCTTGGTCGGCGGGCCGTCGTAGCCGGAGGGCGAAAGGAAGACGCTTTTGCCGTCCTTCTGGCTCCAGCGGTACATGATGTTGGCCGGCACGTCGGAGAAGACCAGGTACTGGCCGTTCTTCACCCACACCGGCCCTTCCGACCAGGTAAAGCCGTCGGCCAGCTTCTCGATCTTGGCGTCGGGGGCGATCACCGCGTCCAGCGCGGGCGACAGGCGGCGGATTGAGCCCAGGGTCTGGATGGCGGCTTGAGCGGACATGGAAAGGCCTCCGGCGGCAATGGCGGCGCCGGCTCCCAGAGCCAGCGTGACGGTGCGGCGCGTCGCGGTCATGCGTTGAGGCCTCGCTTGTGGTTCTTGCTTATGACAGCGATGTCATAGCAATGCCCGCCCAGGTTGGCGAGACGTCTTCGGCGACGTGCAACGCGATTTGAGATTTCAGGAGCGGACGCGCGGCACCGCGTCCAGCCAGCGGGCGTAGGCCGCCTCGCGGGCGTGGACGGCCATGGCGGGCTTCAGGTCCTCGGCGGACGGGCGCGCCTGGGCGGCCGCCTCCAGCGAGTCGTAGAGCCCCGCCCCCAGCCCCGCGAACAGGGCCGCGCCCAGGGCCGTGGTCTCCTGGTAGCTGGAGCGGGCCACCGGCAGGCCGGTCAGGTCGGCCAGGCGCTGGCTGAACCAGGCGCTCTTTGACATGCCGCCATCGATGCGCAGCTGGGCCTCGCCGAGGAAGGCGTCGGGCGCGTCGGCGCGCATCGCCTCGATCAGGTCGCGGCTCTGCAGGGCGCAGGCGTCGTAGGTGGCCGCGGCGATCTCGGGCAGGCCGGCGTCCCGGGTCAGGCCGAAGATCGCGCCCCGCGCCTTGGCGTCCCACCAGGGCGCGCCGAGGCCGGTGAAGGCCGGCACGACGACGACGCCGTGGTCGGCCTTGGCCGCGCGCGCCAGGGCCTCGGCCGCGCGCGGACCGCCGGTGATCCCCAGCCCCTCCCCCAGCCACTGGATCGCCGCGCCGGCCACGAAGATCGAGCCTTCCAGGGCGTAGGTCGCCTGGCCGCCCACCCGCGCGGCCACCGTGGTCAGCAGGCGCGAGGCCGACACCGGACGCGTCGCGCCCGTGTTCAGCAGCATGAAGCAGCCGGTGCCGTAGGTGGCCTTCATCTCGCCGGGGCGGATGCAGCCCTGCCCCATCAGCGCCGCCTGCTGGTCGCCCGCCACGCCGCGGATCGGCAGCGGCCGACCCAGCACCTGCGCGCCGACCTCGCCGAAGTCGGCGGCGCAGTCGAGCACCTCGGGAAGCAGCGAGCGCGGCACGCCGAAAAGCTCCAGCATCTCGTCCGACCAGTCCTGGGCCTGGATGTCGAACAGCAGGGTGCGCGAGGCGTTGGTGGCGTCCGTCACGTGGCGCGCGCCGCCCGTCAGCTTCCAGATCGTCCAGGTGTCCATGGTGCCGGCCAGCAGCTGGCCCGCCTGCGCGCGAGCCCTGGCACCGGGCACGTTGTCCAGCAGCCAGGCGATCTTGGTGGCCGAGAAGTACGGATCCAGCAGCAGGCCGGTGACCGCCGTCACCTGGGCTTCCTTGCCCTCATTGCGCAGCTTTTCGCAGGCCTCGGCGGTGCGGCGGTCCTGCCAGACGATGGCCGGGTGAATCGGACGACCGGTGACCTTGTCCCAAACCACCACCGTCTCGCGCTGGTTGGTGATGCCCAGGGCCGCGACATCGCCCAAGTCCGCGCCGGACTTTTCGACCGCCTCACGGATAACCGCCACGCAGGCGGCGGCGATCTCCTCGGCGTCGTGCTCGACCCATCCGTCATGGGGATAGCTCTGGCGCAGCGGACGCCCGGCTTCGGCGACCGCCCGGCCCTCGTGGTCGAACAGGATGGCTCGGGTGCTGGTCGTTCCCTGGTCCAGAGCCAGGATCAGTGCTCGCCCCATACGCGTTTCCTCTTTCACATCCCCGGATTCACCTGCGACAGAGCGCCGCTAGTCTCCGGGTTCCGTGGCTTGACCTGTTTAAGCATGTTTTCATCTGGGAACACCAAGGTAGCCAAAGTCTCGTTTGGCGCCCGAGGAGGGTCGTGAGCCAAGCCGTACAGACCGCCGAGCTTCTTGCCCTGGCCCGCAGCCGCGAGCCGGAAGACCGCGAACGCCTGCTCGCCGGCATCGTCGACCTCTGTGAAGCGGGCGAGGCGCAGGGCAGACCCGCCGCCCCCGAGATCCAGGTCCTGCTCGATTCGATCTTCATGACCCTGGTGGTCGAGGCCGAGCGCGACATCCGCCAGCGGCTGGCCGAACGCCTGGCCGACGCCAGCTGGGCCCCGTCGGCCCTGGTCAACATCCTGGCCCTCGACGAGATCGAGATCGCCCGCCCGATCATCGCCCGCAGCCCGGTGCTGCAGGACCACGACCTGATCCGCCTCTTGGTGCAGGCCACGCTTGAGCACCAGATCGAGGTCGCCCGCCGTCCCGGCCTGCGCGCGCCGGTGGTCGAGGCCATCCTGTCTCAGAGCGAACCGGCCGTGCTGACCGCCCTGGCCGGCAACGCCAGCGCCGAGATCAACCAGGACGCCATGGGCCGTCTCGTGGCCCAGGCCAAGGATGTCGTGGCTCTGCGCTCGCCCCTGGCCCGGCACCCTGGCCTGTCGCCCCTGCTGGCCGAGCAGCTCTATCTGTGGGTCGGCCGCGCCCTGCGTGAAGCCCTCACCGGCCGTTTCGACCTGGATCCGGCCAAGATGCAGGCCGCCGTCGACGAAGCCACCCACGCCGCCCACCTGGGCCTTCTCCCCTCCGCCCCCGCGGCCCTCGCCGTCGAGGACGAGGCCGACCGCGAGGAGATGGAAGCCGCGCTGGTCGAAAAGCTCGACGCCGCCGGCCAGCTGCGTCCCGGCTACCTGCTGCGGGTGTTGCGCGAGGGCCGCCTGCCGCTGTTCGTGTTCGCCATGGCGCGCCTTGGCCGCTTCGACGTGCGCCAGGTGCGCCGCGCCATCGACAGCAACCGCCCCGAACTGCTGGCTCTCGCCTGCTCGGCCGTGGGCATCGACCGCAGCGTCTTCCCGACCATCCTCGAGCACGTGCGCCAACTTAACGGCGGCCGTCCCGGCGGCGGCGCGGAAGCCGCCCGCAAGGCCAGCGGCGCCTTCGGCCCGTTCCGCCCGGACATAGCCGCCATGGCGTTCCGCCAGGCCGTCAGCGCCGCCTGACGGAGCCGGCAAGACCGCCGTTTGACAAGCGACCGACGTTCCCGCCACTTGGGGCGGCATGTTCCAAGCCCAGCCGTACTCGACTCGCCTGACCTTCAAGGCCAGCGACCGTCCCGAAGCCCAGGAGGCCCGCGAGCGCCTGGCCGCCCGCTACGGCGACGCCGGCGATGACGCCCAGATCGTCGTCGCCCTCGGCGGCGACGGCTTCATGCTGGAAATGCTGCACGAGACGATCCTGAACCAGAAGCCGATCTACGGCATGAACCGCGGCTCGGTCGGCTTCCTGATGAACGAGTACAGCGAGGACGAGCTGCTGGCGCGGATCAACGCCGCCGAGCGCGCCGTCATCCATCCGCTGGCCATGGTCGCCATCGACTCGCGCCGCCGCCAGCACCGGGCCCTGGCGATCAACGAGGTCTCGATGCTGCGCCAGACCCGCCAGACGGCCAAGCTGCGCATCTCGATCGACGGCAAGGTGCGGATGGGCGAACTGGTCTGCGACGGCGCCCTGGTGGCCACCCCGGCCGGCTCCACCGCCTACAATCTCTCGGCCCACGGACCGATCATCCCGCTCGGCGCCCAGGTGCTGGCCCTGACCCCGATCAGCGCCTTCCGCCCGCGTAGGTGGCGGGGCGCGCTTTTGCCGCAGAGCGCGAGGGTGACGTTCGAGGTCCTGGAATGCGATAAGAGACCCGTCAGCGCCGTGGCCGACAACTACGAGGTCCGCGACGTCGTCGAGGTGCATATCTCCGAGGACCGGGGTTCGACCCTGTCGATGTTGTTCGACGCGGGCCGCAGTCTCGAGGAGCGCGTACTGACAGAACAGTTCTCGGCCTAGCCGGGAACGTCGGAAACCCGACACTGGCCTGTGGAGTGAAACCTTCGTCTCACTCATTGTTAACGCCTGTCGTGTGACCGTTCCCTAAGTAACGCCGACGGGGAGGCGACCCGATGAACAAGCCCACCGCTGAGGTGATCCAGGTGCCGAACATGCTCAAGCTCAAGGTGGGCGGACGCGGCGGCATCGACATGGCCGCGATCGCCAAGGCCGAAGCCGCGCTCAAGAGCCTGTCGGGCAATTTCGCCCAATGGCTCAACGACGAGATCGTCAAGCTGGAAGCCGCCCGCCAGGGCGTCCGCGCCGACGGCCTCAACGCCCAGACCGTCGAAACCCTCTATCTGCGCGCCCACGACCTGAAGGGCCTGGGCGCCACCTACGAATTCCCGCTGATCACGCGCCTGGCCGCCTCGCTGTGCAAGCTGATCGACGATCCGGCGACGCGCCTGCAGGCGCCGATGTTCCTGGTCGACGCCCACATCGACGCGATCAAGGCCTGCGTCCGCGACGACATCAAGACCGACGAGCACCCCGTGGGCCGCGCCCTGGCGCTGGAACTGGAAGGCCGCGTGGCCGAATACCTGGCCGGCTGATCGGTCGGATACAGAACCTGAAAACAAGAAAGCCGGGGCCATCGCCCCGGCTTTCTTCGTTTACCCCCACTCCCGTCATTCCCGCCCTTGTGGCGGGAAACCCTGGGTCCACTTGTACGTGAGCTACCCTCGGCGTGCCAAGCACGCCGCCCCCTCCGCCCTTGCGGCTGATAGAGGGGTTCCCGCCACAAGGGCGGGAATGACGGGAGGAAGAGAACTACTCGCCGATCCCGTTCAGGCGCTTGGCGGCCAGGACGGTGTTGGCCAGCAGGCAGGCGATGGTCATGGGTCCCACGCCGCCCGGCACCGGGGTGATGGCCGAGGCCACGGCCTTGACCTCGTCGAAGGCCACATCGCCCACCAGGCGCGTCTTGCCGTCGTCCTTGGGAATGCGGTTGATGCCGACGTCGATGACCACCGCGCCGGGCTTGACCCAGTCGGCCTTGACCATCTGCGGACGGCCGACGGCGGCCACGACGATATCGGCCTCGCGGACGACGGCCGGCAGGTCCTTGGTGCGCGAATGGGCGATGGTGACGGTGCAGTCGGCGGCCAGCAGCAGCTGGGCCATCGGCTTGCCCATCAGGTTCGAGCGGCCGATGACCACGGCGCGCTTGCCCGACAGCTCGCCCAGCTGGTCGCGCAGCAGCATCATGCAGCCGGTCGGGGTGCAGGGTGTCAGGGCCGGCAGGCCGCTGGCCAGGCGTCCGGCATTGGCCACGGTCAGGCCGTCGACGTCCTTGTCGGGCGAGATGGCGGCGACCACGTCGGCCTGGCTGATGTGGTCGGGCACCGGGAACTGCACCAGCACGCCGTGCACGGCCGGATCGGAATTCAAGCGCTCGACCAGGGCCAGGAGCTCGGCCTGGCTGGTCTCGGCCGGCAGGCGATGGGTCTCCGAATGCATGCCCGCTTCCAGGGTCTGCTCGCCCTTGCTGCGCACATAGACCTGGCTGGCCGGATCCTCGCCCACCAGCACGACGGCCAGACCAGGCGTCAGGCCGTGCTCTGCCTTAAGGGCCGCGACCTCGGCGGCGATGGTCTGGCGCAGGCGGGCGGCGAAGGCCTTCCCGTCGATGATGGCGGCTTCTGACATGTGGGGGCGCTCCTGTGCGCGCTCCCCTAACGTCTCGCCCGCCTGGGTGCAACGTCCAAACGGGCGGCCGCTTTGCGTCATAGCGCTGGCGTGAGCGTCGTTCTTTCGTGCTAGAGCCAGAACGATGGAATCCGCTTCCGCCGCGCTTCGCGCCGACGTCGTCCTGGTGGGCGGCGGACTGGCCAACAGCCTGGTCGCCCTGCGCCTCAAGGCGCTGCGGCCGGGCCTGCGCGTGCTGCTGCTGGAGCGCGAGCCCGCCATCGGCGGCGAGCACACCTGGTGCCACTTCGAGACCGACGTCGACGCGGCCATCGGCGGCTGGCTGCGGCCGCTGATCGTGCACCGCTGGACCGGCTACGAGGTGCGCTTCCCCGCCCACAGCCGCCGCCTGCCCACGCCCTACCTCGCCATCACCTCGAAGCGCCTGCACGAGATGGTGAGCCGCGTGCTCGGCCCCGACGCCTGGACGAGCGTCGCCGTCGTCGACGTCAATCCGCACCAGGTGACCCTGGCCGACGGCCGCCGCATCGTCGCCGGCGCGGTGATCGACGGCCGCGGGGCCCGCCGCAGCAAGCGCCTGGCGCTGGGCTGGCAGAAGTTCGTCGGCCAGGACCTGCGCCTTTCCGCCCCCCATGGCCTCTCCGCCCCGATCATCATGGACGCCACGGTGCCGCAGACCGACGGCTACCGCTTCGTCTACGTCCTGCCGCTGGACGCCCATCGCCTGCTGATCGAGGACACACGCTACAGCGACGGCCCAGGCCTCGACCGCGCTTCGCTGGGCGCGGCCATCGCCGACTACGCCAAGACCCAGGGCTGGACCATCGAGGCGGTCGAGCGCGAGGAGCACGGCGTACTGCCCATCGCCCTGGGCGGCGATATCGACGCCTACTGGCAGGAAGCCCGGCCGCAGGTGGCGGAGGTTGGCCTGCGCGCCGCCCTCTTCCAGCCGACCACCGGCTATTCCCTGCCCGACGCCGCGCGGCTGGCCGACAAGATCGCCGCCCTGCCCCGCATCACCAGCGCCAGCGTTCGCGCCTGCGTCGAGGCCCACTCCAAGGCCGCCTGGCGCAAGCGGCGCTTCCTGCGCCTGCTCAACCGCATGCTGTTTCGCGCCTGCGCGCCGGAAGAGCGCTATCGGGTGCTGGAGCGGTTCTATCGGCTATCGGTCCCGCTCATTCAGCGCTTCTATGCGGCGCGCCTGACCTGGCGCGACAAGGCCCGGGTTCTGATCGGCAAGCCGCCGGTGCCGATCGGCGCCGCCATGAAGTGCATAAGCGAGAGTTCCGTGTTCGGAGGACAAGACGCATGAACGCCCACGCCCCGGTCCCGCCCCGTCCCAAGGCGGCCGTCATCGGCGCCGGCTTCGGCGGCCTGTCGCTGGCCGTGCGCCTGCAGTCGCAGGGCTTCGACGTCACCCTGTACGAGGGCCGCGAAAAGCCGGGCGGCCGCGCCTATGTCTGGGAACAGGAAGGCTTCACCTTCGACGCCGGCCCCACCGTCGTCACCGATCCGGACTGCCTGAAGGAGCTGTTCGAGCTCTCGGGCCGCCGCATCGAGGACTATGTCGACCTGCTGCCGGTCGATCCCTTCTACCGCCTGCTGTGGGAAGACGGCGACGTCTTCGACTACGTCAACGACCAGGAGGGCCTGGATCGCCAGATCGCCGCCCGCAACCCGGCCGACGTCGAGGGTTACCGCCGCTTCCACGACTATTCCGAGGAGCTGTACCAGAAGGGCTATGTCGAGCTGGGCGCCGTGCCGTTCCTCGACTTCGGCTCGATGATCGCCGCCGCGCCGTCGCTGATGAAGCTGCAGGCCTGGCGCAGCGTCTATGACAAGGTCGCCGGCTTCGTGAAGGACGAGCACGTCCGCCAGGCGCTGTCGTTCCACAGCCTGCTGGTCGGCGGCAGCCCGTTCGCCACCTCGTCGATCTACGCCCTGATCCACGCCCTGGAGCGTCGCGGCGGCGTCTGGTTCCCGCGCGGCGGCACCCACGCCCTGGTGCGGGCCCTGGCCAAGCTGTTCACCGACCTGGGCGGCAAGCTGCACCTGTCACACCCCGTCGAGCGCATCGCCGTGCGCGAGGGCCGGGTGACGGGCGTGGTGACGAGGGAAGGCTTCGAGGCCTTCGACACCGTCGCCTCCAACGCCGACGTCATGCACACCTACCGACACCTGCTGCGCGAGGAGCCGCGCGGCCAGAAGGTGGGCAAGGCGCTGGAGAACAAGCGCTGGAGCCCGTCGCTGTTCGTGGTCTATTTCGGCCTCAAGACCCAGCACCCCGAGATCCGCCACCACACCATCTGCTTCGGCAACCGCTATCGCGAGCTGATCGGCGAGATCTACGGCAAGAACGCCCTGGCCGAGGACTTCTCGCTCTACCTGCACCACCCGACCGCCAGCGACCCGGCCATGGCCCCCGAGGGCTGCTCGACCTTCTACGCCCTCTCGCCCGTGCCCAACTTGCAGACGGCCGACATCGACTGGTCGGTCGAGGGGCCCAAGTACCGCGACCGCATCCTGGCCTATCTGGAAAAGCACTACATTCCGGGCCTGACCGCCGACCTGGTCACCAGCCGCTTCATCACACCCGACGACTTCGTGAAGGACCTCAACGCCTGGAAGGGCGCGGCCTTCTCGCTGGAGCCGATCCTGACCCAGAGCGCCTTCTTCCGCACCCACAACCGCGACGACGTGATCCCCAACCTCTACTTCGTCGGCGCCGGCACCCATCCGGGCGCGGGCATCCCTGGCGTGGTCGGCAGCGCCAAGGCCACGGCCGGGCTGATGATCGACGACTTCGCCACCCAGGCTTCGGCCGCGGAATGAGCGCGCTGGAAGCCACCGATCTCGAGGCCCAGAGCCGGGAAGCGATCCAGAAAGGCAGCAAGAGCTTCGCGGCCGCCGCGGCGCTGTTCGACGCCCAGACCCGCGCCGACGCCGAGATGCTGTACGCCTGGTGCCGGCACTGCGACGACGTCATCGACGGCCAGACCCTGGGCCACGGCATGAGCCCGGTGGCCGACGCCCCGGCGCGGCTGGAAGCGCTCTACGCCCAGACCCGCGGCGCCCTGGCCGGCGAGACTCCGACCGATCCGGTGTTCGCCGCCTTCCAGACCGTGGCCCTGCGGCGCGGCATACCCGAGCGCTATGCGCTCGACATGATCGACGGCTTTTCCATGGATGTGGAGGGCCGCACCTACGAGACGCTGGAAGACCTGCTGGCCTACTGCTGGGGCGTGGCGGGCGTCGTCGGCGCGATGATGGCCATCGTCATGGGCGTGCCGGCCTCGGATCTGGCCACCCTGCGCCGCGCCCAGGATCTGGGCCTGGGCTTCCAGTTGACCAACATCGCCCGCGACATCGTCGAGGACGCCCGCAATGAACGGGTCTATGTGCCCCGCGCCTGGCTGGCGGAACTGAACCTTCCGGTCGAGCAACTCACCGACCCGGCCCGCCGCGCCGACGTCGCCGCCCTCGCCCGCCGCCTGGTGGAAGCCGCCGAGCCCTACTACGCCTCGGCCCGCTGGGGCCTGCGCGACCTGCCCGTCCGCTCGGCCTGGGCGATCGCGGCGGCGCGCGGCGTCTACCGCCAGATCGGCCTGGACGTGGTCTCGGCAGGGCCTGCCGCCTGGGACGAGCGCGTGGTCGTCAGCGGACGGATGAAGGCCTGGCGCGCCCTGGAAGGCGGCATCGTCGCCCTGCGCTCGGCGACGCTGGACCGGCTGGGCAAGACGCCGCAGCGGCCGGCGATGTGGTCGAGGATTTAAACCGACTTCCCCTCCCACCTATCCTCCCGTCATTCCCGCCCTTGTGGCGGGAAGCCCTCTATCAGCCGCAAGGATGGATGGGGCGGCGTGCTGAGCACGCCGCAGGCGCTTCACCTGCGAGCGGAACCAGGGGTTCCCGCCACAAGGGCGGGAATGACGGAAGAAATGGAATGGCTCGGGAGGAAAACTCCCTACCGCTCCAGCTCGCGGTCCGGGAACGCCAGCTTCACCGCCAGGGCCACGAACAGCACCCAGCGGAAGTCGTTATAGGCCACCGCGATGCTCTCGGTCAGGGCCACGAGGCTGTAGACGACCAGGAACGGGAAGGCGAGCAAGGCGCCCCGGTCGCGGAACACGGCGATCAGGGCGAGCGTCATGGTCTGGATATAGAACAGCCCCCAGGCGGCCATGCCGAACAGGCCCATGCCCAGCCACTGCTCCAGCCAGGAATTGTGGGCGTGCTGGGCCTGGAAGCCGGCGTTCTTGCTGATCCAGGCGAAGGGCCCCCAGCCGCTCTTGTCGCCCCAGATGGCGTGATAGCCGAAGCCCAGCCACGGCCGCTCCTGGATCTCGACCAGGGCCGCGCTCCAGATCTTGGTGCGGCCGGTCAGTGTGGCGTCCTTGCCGAGGATGGCGAAGAACACGTCCGAGGCCAGAACGACGAAGGCGATCAGCAGGCCAAAGCCCGTCACCGCCGTCCAGGTCGCCGCCGTGCCCGCCGCCGGGCCGCGCCGGGCGATCAGGACAAAGCCCAGGGCCGCCACGCCCAGCATCAGCGACACCAGCGAGGTCTTGGACGTCGACATCAGGACGAGGCCGACCGCAAGCGCCGCGAAGCCCCACCACATCTTGGCCCTCTGGGGGTTCAGCAGGGCGGCGGCCGAGACGATGCAGAAGCCGAAGGCCATCATGCCGCCCAGGCCGTTCTTCTCGCGCCACAGGCCGCGCCAGGCGCCGGGGAACAACTCGGTCATCACCCCGATACGCGGCACGGCGATGCAGACCACGTACGAGGCCACGATCAGCACCGCGAACGCAGCGGCGAACACCTCGGCCAGCTCGCGCCAGCGGAAGCGCGCGGCCAGGGCGACGCCGCCCAGCGTGGTGCAGGTCACCGCGAAGGCCCGGCGCGTGGTGACGTCCGGCGCGATCGACCAGAAGGTCGACAGGCAGACGATCCCGATCAAGGCGAACAGGAACGGCTGGCGGATGCTGGCCCGGAAGCTGTTGCGCGGGTCCAGGGCGATCAGGCCAAAGCCCGCCGCATAGGCCGGCAGATAGGCGACCCGCAGGATGGCCGAGCCGGCCTCGTCGGCGTTCTCGCCCACCAGCGGCAGCTCCCAGCCGCCGCTATAGAGCAGCAGCAGGAACACCGCGGCGGTGAAGATGGCGATCTGGGGAAACAGGAGCCTCGGCGGCGCGACGCTGACCGGTCCGCCGTAGGACGAGGTCACGGCAGTATGGCCCGCAGGAAGCTCGGCGGCGTCACCGAGGCCTGGTTGAAGAACACCCCGGCGCAGCGCCCGCCCGCCGAGGCCAAGGCGTCGCGCAGCAGACCCGGCGGCCGCACGTCGGCCTCCTGGGCGCTGACCACCAGGATGGTCTGGTCCATGTGCTGGGCAATGGTGAGCGCCGCCTGCGAGCTGTCGGCCGACGGACAATCGACGACGATGATCTCGGCGTGACGGCGCAAGCCGGCCCAGTATTCGACGCCGGGCAGGATGTGGGCCTTCTGGCGGCCGCGCAGGGCCTCGCGCTTGAAGCGGGTGACCCACAGACGCGGTCCGCCGACGCTGTGGGCGGCGACGTACTTGGCGTCCGGCCACACCCCGCCGTCGGGACGGGGGGCCGGCGGCTGCACGGTGAAGAACATCGAGCCGTCGGGGCTGGCCGCCGCGCCGGAGCCCAACGGGCCGTAGCGGTCGGGCTGGGCCGCGATGGCCTGGTACTGCGGCGAAGTGGTGAGGTCCAGGTCGATCAGCCAGGTCCGGCGACCGGCGCGCCTGGAGGCGAAGCGGGCGAACTCGCGGGCGACCGTCGAGGTCCCCTCCCCGCGCCGGGCCGACACGAACTGGACGACGTGCGCACGGCCGGCCGCGGGGGCGCCGAGCGACCCCCACAATTCCGCCATTTCCACGTTCAAATCCACCATTCGCCCGAATCGCCGCGCGTTGAAGACCGTTGAAACTAATGCCTAACCATGTTCGCGCGAAAGGCGACCAAATCGCCCACTTTGACCCTAGGCCGCGCGCTTGACGCCGGCGGTCGCCAGGACCGGCAGGCCCAGGGTGCGCGAGGCCGAGGCCGGGGTCTGCAGGCCCGGACGCAGCAGCATCCGCACCAGGCCCGCGCAGGCGGCGGTGAAGGCGGCGAACAGGAAGGCCAGCACCAACACCGGCTTCTTCAGGCTCTTGCCCTCCGACGGCGCGACGGCGCGCTGGACGATGCGGATATTGTCGCTGCTTTCGGCCGACATCTGGCGCTGGGCCTCGTCCTGCTGCTCCTTGACGGTGAAGTCGCGGACATTGGCCGACAGCACGTCGCGGTCACGGGTCAGCTGGTTGAACTGCGGCTCCAGCTGGGCCAGGCGCAGCAGGCGCTCGTTCACTTCCTGCACCTGCATGGCGTAGGCGCCCTGCGACTCGCGCAGGGCGGCGACTTCCGCCGACAGGTCGTTGCGGGTCGACTGAAGGGTCTGCCAGATCGGGTTGGGGCCGCTGCGGCGCGCGCCCTCGCCGTTGGTGCGACCACTGGCCACGCCCTGCTCCAGCTGGGCGATCTGGGCGTCGATGTCGCGCACCGGCTGGGCGTTGGGCAGGTAGCGGGCCAGGAGCCCCTCGCGGTCGAGCTTCAGCTGGGCCAGCTTGGTCGAGGCCGACATGTCCTGGTCGCGGTAGAGCACGGCTTCGGACGGCGTGCGGGACAGCTCGGCCTGCACCGCGGCCAGGCGCCCCTGGCGATCCTGCAGCTGGGCGTCGATCGAATACTTCTGGGCCTCGACCTGGGCCTGCAGCTGGGTCAGGGCGGTCTTCTGGGCGGTGAAGTCGCCGATGTCGTTGGTCTGCAGGAAGGCCTGGTAGGCGGTGTCGGTCTCGGCCAGGCGCTGCTCGAAATTGTCGCGCTGGCGCGACAGCACCTTGTCGTCGTCGTTGATCAGCAGGCTGCGACGATAGATCAGGTACTCTTCCAGCAGGGTGTTGAGCACCTTCTCGGCCGTTTCCGGGTCCTGGTGCTGGTACGCCAGGCGGATGATCGAATTGTCGGGCGCGGTCTCGATCTTCAGGCTGCGGCCGACGCTGTCGCGCCCCTGGGCGATCATCTTGCGCTTCTGCTCGGGATTGGCGGCGGCGTACTTGGCCGCGCCTTCCGGGAACACGGTGGCGAAGCCCAGCTTGCGGATCACCCGCTCGCGCAGCTCGCCGCTGCCCAGGATTTCGCTTTCCGACTGGATCACCTGGTCGACGTCGGGCACCGCGCCACGGGCGGCGTCGCCGGCGCGCGGTTCATAGACATATTCCTGGCCCAGGCGGACGAACAGGCTGGAGCTGGCGGTGTAGGACTTCTTGAGCGTGAAGGCGAAGGCCGCGCCCAGGAACAGGATCACCAGGAACACGCCCAGCATCAGCCAGCGTTCACGCCACAGCAGGGTGATAAAGTCCGTCGGCGCATAGCGAGCCCGCGCCGCCCAGTCGCGTCGCGACGGCGGGTCGTGCGGCACGCTGGTCCAGGCGCTCGTCGACATGCGAATCCAATGGGTCCAAACTTCCACACGACCCTGGGGCTTCCGGGCTTAAGGTTTGGTTACCTATGTTTGGTAAGAGTCGTCGCATGGATCGGCGCATCGCTCTCTCCACCGCCCTGGCCCTGTCGCTCGCGAGCGCCGGCCTCTCGGCCTGCGGCCACGTCGACGGCGAGCCGCTGACGCCCGCCCCGCGGCCCACCGGCCAGTTCCCCAACATCGGCTACGCCGACTGGAGCGAGAGCGAGCCAGCCTATCGCTTCTATCCGGGCGACGAGCTGGAGGTGACCGTACCTTCGGCCACGGAGCTTAATAAGTCGGTTGTGGTTCAGCCCGACGGCCGCGTCGCTTTGCCGCTGGTCGGACCGGTGATGGCCGCCGACCGCACGATCGAGGAACTCGAGGACTCGCTGACCCAGGCCTACGGCCAGCAGCTGCTGCGCCCGCAGGTGCAGGTGGCGGTCAAGGCGACGGCGCCTCTGAAGGTCTTCGTCGGCGGCGAGGTCGGCAATCCCGGCGTCTACGACATGGCCGGCGACGGCGACGCCCTGCGGGCCGTGATCCAGGCCGGCGGGTTCAAGAGCTCGTCCAAGCGCAGCCAGGTGATCATCATCCGGCGCGGCCCGGACGGCCGGGCCATGATGCGGACGGCCGATCTTCTGAAGGGTCTGACCGACCCGCGCGGCGCGGACCTGGTGCCGCTTCGCCGCTTCGACATCGTCTACGTGCCGCGCAGCGGGGCGGCGGAGACGGGCCTGTTCATGCAGCAGTACTTCCGAGACCTGCTGCCGATCAGCTTCAGCTACGCCATCAACGGCTTCAGCAACTGACCTTGAAAGTCACGGCCGGATCCAGAGAGCGTCCGGCCCGAGAGTAGAAACGGCTGAACCGTGGTTCAGCCGTGAGCCAGCCATTGGCGCGCCTGGCGCTGGGCTTCGGCGACGTCTTCGCTGGCCATCTCTTGCGACAGTTCCTTGCGATAGACCTTGGCCTCGACCGAACCGCGCATGGCGGCCAGGTTGAACAGCATGTGGGCCGAGACGTAGTCCAGCGGCGCGCCGCCCTGGCCGGTCGAGTACAGCATGCCCATGCGGAACAGCTCGTCGCCGCTCGAGTCGGCGGTCGGCAGCGGCAGGCCCATCACGGCGGCGGGCGGTTCGATGCTCATCATCATGACTTCAATTCCCCAGTCCTTCCGGCCGGTCCCCAGTGGTCCAGCTCGGCCATGAACACAGAGAAAACCTTGCTCGCTGAACATATAGTTAAGCGCGCAGAGATCATGAATCGAGGCGCGACAACACGCCTCGATCATTGAAGTAACACCCGATAAACACGGGTATACGGGTGGTTAACGGGCGCGCTGGCCGAACAGAACCTTGCGCGCCTCTTCGGCAGCTTTTCCCGACGCTTGCAGGCCGCTGGAACGCAGCTCCGCGCCCAGCTTGAAGCCCTTCTGCACGGCCTCGCGCGCGTTCACCCGCTCGAACCAGGCCTTGATGTTCGGGAACTCCTCGATCTGGATGCCCTGGTTCTTCCACGGCACGATCCAGGGCCAGATGGCGAAGTCGGCGATGGACAATTGGCCGCAGACGAAATCCCTGCCCGCCAGCTGCTTTTCCAGCACGCCGTAGAGGCGATGGGTCTCGTTGGTGTAGCGGATCGCGCCGTAGGCCAGCTGGCGCTGATCGGCGATGATCGCTGGCGCGTACTGGCGGAAATGGTGCGTCTGGCCGGCCATCGGGCCAAGGCCGCCCATCTGCCACATCACCCACTGGTCGATGTTCACCCGGTCGCGCTCGCCCTGGCCGTAGAACTGACCCGTCTTGCGGGCGAGGTACTGCAGGATGGCCCCGGACTCGAAGACCGAGATCGGCTGGCCGTCGGGACCGTCGGGATCGACGATGGCCGGCATGCGGTTGTTGGGGCTGATGGCCAGGAACTCCGGCTTGAACTGCTCGCCCGTGCCGATGTTCACCGGGATCATCTCATAGGGCAGGCCCATCTCCTCAAGGGCGATGGAAATCTTCCAGCCGTTGGGCGTGGGCCAATAGTGCAGCTCGATGGGACTGGTCATGCACGCGACTCCCTGATGTCGGTCTTGGTGACACGGAACATGGCCATCCGCGCGCGCGACGCCAACATCCATCCTGACATGACCGTTCAGCGACGGTTCAGGCGCCGGGGATCAATCTTGTTTCCAAGGTCGAGGGACTAGGCCGCCTCCAGGCGACCGCTGACCACAAGGAGACGTACACATGAAACGTCTGTTGCTCACCATCGCCGCCGTGGCTTCGGTCGCGGGCCCGATGGCCGCCGTCGCCACCGACGCCTCGGCCCAGGGCCGCGGCCACAACGAGGACCGCTGGGATCGCCGTGACGATCGCCGCGGCGACCGTTGGGATCGTCGCGACGACCGCCGCGATGATCGCCGGGGCGACCGCTGGGACCGTCGTGACGACCGTCGCGGCGACCGCCACAGCCGCTGGGACGACCGTCGCTACAACGGCTACTACTATCGCGACCGCTGGTACTACGGCGCCCCGCCGGCCCACTATTACGGCCGTCCGGACTATCGCCCGGGCTACAGCGCCTGGCGTCGCGGCGGCTACCTGCCGCCCTACTATCGCGGCGGCGGCTATGTCGTGCACGACTACGGCCGCTACCACCTGCGCCAGCCGCCCCGCGGCTACTACTGGTACCGCGCCGGCAACGACTACGTGCTGGCCGCCATCGCCACCGGCCTGATCTTCGAGATCATAAACAACTAGGCCGAACGCGATCATCGATATCTGAAAAGTCTTGCGGCGCCCCGGGAACTCCACCTGGGGCGCCGTTTTTGCGCCATGCTCGCCGCGCGCGCGCCATGCATCGGGCCGCAAAGCCCGATTGTCGGGTCATTTCGGCCGCAAGCCGCCTCCAGCGTGAGCCTCGCGTCACAGTCCGACGCAGCAGACACGAAGGCGCTTACCGATGAAGAGCTTGCGCATCTCCGCCGCCGTCCTCGCCCTCGCCGCCGCCGGCTACGCCGGTTCGGCCCTGGCCCAGCAGGCCCCGGCCGATCCCTCCGCCCAGTCCACCCCGCCTTCGTCCAGCAGCAGCAGCTGGGGTTCGTCGACCACGACCACCGATCCGTCGGCCTCGACCACCGCCCCGGCCACGACCGACAGCACCACGCCGCAGGCCGACAGCGCCGCGAGCGCGGGCGAGCCGACCTCGGCCACGGCCCCGGGCGAGACCTCGACCACCACGGCCCCGGCCGCCGAGGGCACGACCAAGGCCGAGAAGAAGTCCAAGAAGCACAAGAAGCACGACGACCCGGCCGCCGCCGGCGCGTCCGCGCAGGACCCGACCACGCCTCAGTAGACGCGTCCCTGTTCGAGTCCCCCCTCCGACAAAGAGAAGGGCCCGCCGCTTTCGCGACGGGCCCTTTTCCTTTTGCCTGGAAGGCCCGATCAGAGACCCAGCTTGGCCTTCAGCAGATCGTTGACCGTGCCCGGGTTGGCCTTGCCGCCGGTGGCCTTCATGACCTGACCCACGAACCAGCCGATGGCCTGGGGCTTGTCCTTCACGGCCGCGGCCTTGTCGGGGTTGGCGCCGATCAGCTCGTCGATCGCCGCCTCGATGGCGCCGGTGTCGTTGATCTGGACCAGGCCGCGCTTCTCGACGATCTGCGCGGGACGGCCTTCGCCGGCCCACATGTGCTCGAAGACCTCCTTGGCGATCTTCGACGAGATCGTGCCGTTCTCGATCAGCTCGACCAGTTGGGCGATGTCCGACGAGGGCAGCGGCGAGTCCGGGAACGCCGTGCCGGCGGCCGACAGCTTGGCCAGCAGTTCGTTCGTGACCCAGTTGGCGACCAGCTTGGCGTCGCGACCTTTCGCGGCGGCCTCGAAGTAGTCGGCGCGCTCGGCGTCGATGATCAGCACGCCCGCGTCATAGGCCGACAGGCCATATTCGCTCTGCAGGCGCGCCTTCTTGGCGTCCGGCAGTTCCGGCAGGGTCTCTTCGATCGACTTCACCCAGGCCGGGTCCAGCACCAGCGGCAGCAGGTCGGGATCGGGGAAGTAGCGGTAGTCGTGCGCCTCTTCCTTCGAACGCATCGAGCGGGTCTCGCCCTTGGTCGGGTCGAACAGGCGGGTCTCCTGGTCGATCACGCCGCCGTCTTCCAGGATCTCGATCTGGCGACGGGCCTCGTACTCGATGGCCTGCTGGATGTAGCGGTACGAGTTGACGTTCTTGATCTCGCAGCGCGTGCCCAGGTGCTTGAAGCTGCCGGTCTCGCGGAACTTCTCGTAGTCCCCCGGACGGCAGACCGACACGTTGACGTCGGCGCGAAGGTTGCCCTTCTCCATGTCGCCGTCGCAGGTGCCCAGATAGACCAGGATCGTCCGCAGCTTCTTCACATAGGCGGCGGCCTCTTCCGAGGTGCGCATGTCGGGCTTGGAGACGATCTCCATCAGCGCCGTGCCCGCGCGGTTCAGGTCCACATAGGTGGCGTTCGGGTCCTGGTCGTGCAGCGACTTGCCGGCGTCCTGTTCCAGGTGCAGGCGCTCGATGCGCACGTCGAAGGTCGTGCCGTCGTCGCGCTCGACCACCACCACGCCCTCGCCGACGATCGGCTGGTCGAACTGGCTGATCTGATAGCCCTGCGGCAGGTCGGGATAGAAGTAGTTCTTGCGGTCGAAGCGGCTCTTCAGGTTGATCTGAGCCTTCAGGCCCAGGCCCGTCTTCACCGCCTGCTCGACGCAGAAGCGGTTCAGCACCGGCAGCATGCCCGGCATGGCCGCGTCCACGAGGCTGACCTGCTCGTTCGGACCAGCGCCGAAGCCGACGGCGGCGCCCGAGAACAGCTTGGACTTGCTGGCCACCTGGGCGTGAACCTCGAGGCCCAGCACAATTTCCCAGTCGCCGGTGCGACCCTTGATCGTCTTGGAAGCAGCTTCGGTCATGTCTCTTGTCCTCCCTCCGTCGCCGGAAGGCCGGTTAGCGCGGGCGGCGAAGCAGGCCTCGCCGTGTCAGGGTTCCTCATGCACCGTGGGGGTCGGGGAGCGCAAGGCTGGCGGGGTGGTTTGTTGCGGGGGGGGGCATGAGCACGTGCTTCCATGCCATCCACCTCAGTTGACCTCCGCGCCGACCTCGCCTTCTCCGAGGGCATGAAGGCGCGGTAATCGACCGGCAACCAAGCCGGACATCCCAAACACCTGTTGCACAACCCTCTCAGATCGAGTCAACTAGGCCGTTAGTAATATGATGACGCTCAAGTAACTCCATAGCGGTATCGCAACGCAATCGCGCTGCCAAACATTACATTTTTTAAATTACCACCCAGAAAGACCAGTTATGCTGGATACATTTAAGAGAGAAAAAAATATAAAAGAACGAAAGAGACTTCACTGCGTAAACTGCAAAAGAATTACCATACATAAACTTGAAGCTAGATGCATGGGCTCCTGGTCAGACGATCGTGCCTTGGTAAACGGCGGACGTAGTCACTCAATATTTCGATGCGGCGCGTGCGATACAGTTTGCTACGAGACATCATCATGGAATAGCGAGGATATTGAATACGATGAAGACGGAGAAGCACGCGCAATAGAATACACCACCCAATATCCAGCTCCAGTATCAGCTCATTTTAACTTCAACACGGAGTCAACTCCAACAAAATTGAATCGCATATTGGACGAATTGCTTTATGCACTTGCCGGTTCAAAAATGCTCACAGCCACAATTGGACTCAGACTCGCCATTGAATATATCGTCAACGACAAAGAATGCCTCGGATCAAGTCTATCAGCGAAAATAAATGACCTTCGGTCAAAAGAACTAATAGACGAAGACCAAAAAGACCTTCTTCACAGAATACGTAGACGAGGAAATGCTGGCGCACACGAAGCTATTGGAATGAATTCCAAGGAACTTATTGCAGGCATGAGCATCGTAGAAGGACTACTAGAAAAGCTATACAACGGGCCAGCAAGACACAACGAAACAATAAAAAGAGCGAAATTATTAATTAAAGACAACTAACATAAATATACACTTCGCCCTCACGTCCCCCGCGGCTTGGCCCGCGTCGTCGGCGCCGCGCTGGCCGGATCATCCGGCCAGACGTGGCGGGGGTAGCGGCCCTTCATCTCGACCTTCACCTCGCGCCAGGAGCCCTTCCAGAAGCCCGGCAGGTCCTTGGTGATCTGGATCGGGCGGTGGGCGGGCGACAGGAGGGCCAGGGTCAGCGGGACCTTGCCGTGGGCGACCGAGGGGTGCTCGGCCAGGCCATAGAGCTCGCCCACCCGCACCTCGACGCGCGGGCCGCCCTCGGCGCCATAATCGATGGCGAAGGTCGAGCCGGTGGGGGCGGTGAAGCGCGCCGGGGCCTGGGCCTCGATGCGGCTTTGCATGTCCCACGGGATCAGGGTCTTGATCGCGGCCTCCAGCGTGGCCTCGTCGAGACTGGCCAGCGACGAGCGGCCGGCCAGCAGGGGTTCGAGCCATTCGTCCAGCCGTGCGACCAGGGCCGCTTCCGACAGGTCCGGCCAGGCGTCACCATCATGCGCGCGCAGGAAGGCCACGCGGTCGAGCAGTCCCCTGCCCCGCTCGCCCAGCTTCAGGGCTGACAGGCCGTCGGCGCGCACCTGGTCGGCCAGGGCCCCGGCGATCAGGGCCGGGTCGGGCCTCTCTATGATCTTCTCGTCGACCACCAGCTTGCCCAGGCGCAGCAGGCGCTTGGCGCGCAGCTTGCCGCCGCCGCTGGTCTCCAGCCGGTCCTCGGCGACCAGGCGGTCGGCGAAGGCGGCGCGCAGGGCTTCTTCATCGAGGGGCGCGGCCAGCAGGATGCGGTCGCGGGCGTCGCCGCCGCCCAGCTCGCCGACGGCCAGCCAGGTCTCGCGGGCCAGGGCGTCGGTCGGCTCCAGATAGACGCCGCGGCCGCTGGCCAGCTGGTATTCGCCGGGCTTGCCGCGAGCACGGGCCACCCGCTCGGGATAGGCCTCGGCCAGCAGCAGGGCGTCGTCCAGGGGCTCGGCGCCGCTGGGCTTGCCGGCCTGGCGCGACCAGCGCTCGGCCAACGCACGGGCGTCGCGAGCCCTCGGCGTGCGGTCGCGGCCGAAACCCTCAAGCCGGCCGCGCAGATCCACGCCCCGCCCGCCAAGCCCCTGCTCGCTCAGCACGGCGGCGATCTCGGCGGCGCGGTGGGCCTGTCCGCTGGCGGCCGCGCGGGCGACCATGTGGGCCAGCCTGGGAGCCAGAGGCATGTTCGACAGCGCCTTGCCGTGCGCGGTCAGGCCGCCATTGGCGTCCAGCGCCTGCAACCGGTTCAGCAGCGATCGCGCCTCGCTGAACGCGGCCTTGGGCGGCGGATCGAGGAAGGCCAGGCCCTCCGCGTCCTTGGCGCCCCAGCGGGCCAGGTCCAAGGCCAGGCGCGACAGGTCGGCCTCCAGGATCTCAGGCCGGGCGAAGGGTGTGAGGGCCCGGGTCTCCGGCTCGTCCCACAGGCGGTAGCAGACGCCGGGCTCGGTGCGGCCGGCGCGGCCCCGGCGCTGGTCGGCGGCGGCCCGGGCCACCCGCACCGTCTCCAGCCGTGTCAGGCCGCTGGACGGGTCGAAGCGCGGCACGCGCGAAAGCCCTGCGTCGATGACCACCCGCACGCCCTCGATGGTCAGGCTGGTCTCGGCGATCGAGGTAGCCAGCACCACCTTGCGGCGGCCGGCCGGCGCGGGCTGCACGGCGCGGTCCTGCTCGGCCGGCTCCAGCGCGCCATACAAGGGAGCGAGATCGACGTCGGGCCGGCGCAGGCGTTCGGCCAGCCAGCTCTCGGCCCGGCGGATCTCGCCCTGGCCCGGCAGGAAGACGAGGATCGAGCCGGTCTCCTCGGCCAGGGCCCGCTCGACGGCGCGGCCGACCCGCTCTTCCAGCCGCTGGCGGTCGTCGCGGCCCAGATAGCGGGTCTCGACCGGGAACATCCGACCCTCGCTCTCCACCACCGGCGCATCGCCCAGCAGGGCCGAGACGCGCGCGCCATCCAGCGTGGCCGACATCACCAGGATCTTCAGGTCGTCGCGCAGCAGGCCCTGGGCGTCGCGGGCCAGGGCCAGGCCCAGGTCGGCGTCCAGGCTGCGCTCGTGGAACTCGTCGAAGATCACGCAGGCGACGCCGTCCAGGCCGGGGTCGTCGAGAATCATCCGGGTAAAGACGCCCTCGGTGACCACCTCGACGCGCGTTCTGGCCGACACCTTGGACTGCAGGCGCACGCGGAAACCGACCGTGTCGCCCACCGCCTCGCCCAGGGTCTGGGCCATGCGCGAGGCCGCCGCCCGGGCGGCCAGGCGCCGAGGCTCCAGCATGACGATCTTGCCGTCGCCGACCCATGCTTCCTCCAGCAGGGCCAAGGGAACGGCCGTGGTCTTGCCCGCCCCCGGAGGCGCGACGAGAACGGCGGTCTCGCGTTCGGACAAGGCGCCTTTGAGCGCGGGAATGGCCTGAAAAATGGGCAGCATTGCGCCGGCTTTAGCTGGGCTGGGGATCAACGCCAAGCAGGACTGGACTAGCCTAAGGTGTGGAGAACATTTACGCGCTTCGGCGGCGCGGCCTTGACCCCATGCTCATAAACGGGTCACCGTCCGCAAAATTTTCCAAAGGCGACCCCCGGGGGGGAGTCTTGCCTATCCAGGAGGAACTATGTGGCGCGTTAAATCGCTTGATGCGATCCTTGCGACGGCTGAGAAAAAATCCCTTCATCGCTCGCTCGGACCGATCCAGCTGACGCTGCTGGGGGTGGGCGCCATCATCGGTACGGGGATCTTCGTCCTGACCGCCGCCGCCGCCCAGAAGGCCGGCCCCGGCATGATGTGGAGCTTCGTGATCGCCGGCGCCGTCTGCGCCATCGCCGCGCTCTGCTATTCCGAACTGGCCTCGATGGTCCCCGTCTCGGGCTCGGCCTACACCTATTCCTACGCCGTGATGGGCGAGCCGCTGGCCTGGATGGTCGGCTGGGCCCTGATCCTCGAATACGCCGTGGCCGCCAGCGCCGTGTCGGCCGGCTGGTCCGGCTACTTCCTCGGCCTGATCGAGAACGCGCTGGGCTTCCAGTGGCCCGCCCTGTTCAAGGCCGGCCCGGCCTGGTCGATGAACGGCTTCATCCCGGTCGCCGACTTCAGCGCCGGCATCGTCAACGTTCCGGCCATCATCGTGGCGCTGTCGGTCACCGCCCTGCTGGTCGTCGGCACCACCGAGAGCGCCCGGGTCAACGCCGTGCTCGTGGCCATCAAGGTCACCGCCCTGACCGCCTTCATCGTGCTGACCATCCCGGTCATCAAGAGCGGCAACTTCTCGCCCTTCGCCCCCAACGGCTGGTTCGGTCCGGAAGGCACCAGCGGCATGGGCATCGTCGGCGCCGCCGCCTCGATCTTCTTCGCCTATGTCGGCTTCGACGCCGTGTCGACCGCCGCCGAAGAGACCAAGAACCCGCAGCGCAACGTGCCGATCGGCCTGATCGGCAGCCTGGCGCTCTGCACCATCTTCTATCTCCTGGTCGCCGCCGGCGCGATCGGCGCCATCGGCGCCCAGCCGGTGTTCGGCGCCGACGGCTCGGCCGTCCAGCCCGGTTCGGCCGCCTTCCAGGCCGCCTGCTCCCTGGCCGACAACAGCGGCCGCCTGGTCTGCTCGAACGAAGCCCTCGCCCACGTCCTGCGCGAGATCAACTGGCCCGTGGTCGGCAACGCCCTGGGCCTGGCCGCCAACCTGGCCCTGCCCTCGGTCATCCTGATGATGATCTACGGCCAGACCCGCATCTTCTTCGTCATGGCCCGCGACGGCCTGCTGCCCGAGAAGCTCGCCACCATCCACCCGAAGTTCAAGACGCCCTACATCGTGACCATCGTCACGGGCATCTTCGTCGCCATCGCCGCCGCCTTCTTCCCGGTCGGCCAACTGGCCGACATCTCGAACTCGGGCACCCTGTTCGCCTTCTTCATGGTGGCGATCGCGGTGATGGTGCTGCGCGTGAAGGATCCGAACCGTCCGCGTCCCTTCAAGACCCCGCTGGTGTGGGTCGTGGCTCCGCTGGCCATGGTCGGCTGCGCGGCGCTCTACTTCAACCTGCCGGCCGAAGCCATGCTGGTCCTCCCGATCTGGGGCGCCATCGGCATGGTGATCTACCTGGCCTACGGCATCCGCAAGAGCCACCTGGGCCGCGGCCTGGTCGAGGTTCCGGAACTGGCCGCCGACGCGCCGGCCGGCCCGGTGCCGCCGATGCCGGGCGCCCCGGCCCCGGGCTCGCCCGAGGAACGGTCTTGATCTTGGGGCTCTAGCCTCTAGTTCAGACGGGCGGGAACTTCGGTTCCCGCCCGTTTTCGTTTGGAGCCGACACCTTGACCACCCCGTCGCCCATCAGCGCCGTCATCGCCCCGGTCACGCCGCTGCAGCAGAACTGCACGATCGTCTGGTGTTCCAAGACCAGGAAGGCCGCGATCATCGATCCAGGCGGCGAGGTCGACCGCCTGCTGCGCGCGCTGAACGACCAGGGCCTGACGCTCGAGAAGATCTGGATCACCCACGGCCACATGGATCACGCCGGCGGCGCGGCCGAGCTGAAGGCCAAGACCGGCGTACCGATCGAAGGGCCGCACAAGGACGACCAGTTCTGGATCGATCGCATCCAGGAAAGCGGCGAGATGTACGGCATGCCCGAGGCCCGCATCTTCGTGCCCGACCGCTGGCTGGAGGACGGCGACGTCGTCACCCTGGGCGAGACGGAGTTCGAGGTGCTGCACTGCCCGGGGCACACGCCGGGCCACGTGGTGTTCTTCCACCGCGAGACGAAGTTCGCCCAGGTCGGCGACGTGCTGTTCCAGGGCTCGATCGGCCGCACCGACTTCCCGCGCGGCAACCACCAGGACCTGATCGACGCCATCACCGGCAAGCTGTGGCCGCTGGGCGACGACATCCGCTTCGTGCCGGGTCACGGCCCGATGTCGAGCTTCGGCGCCGAGCGGCGCACCAACCCGTTCGTCGGCGACCGCGCGGTCGCGGCCATGAAGGGCCCCGGCTACACGGCTCCGGTGAACCGCTCGCCGGGGTGAGCCATCCCTACTGACGCGGCGGCGGGCCGCCCGACGGGCCTGGGCGGAACTCGTCGCCGGTCAGCTTGCCGTCGCCGTCCTTGTCGGCGGCCGCGAACTGGGCGCGGGCGGCGGCCAGGGCCTCGTCCTTGGTGATCCTGCCGTCCTTGTCGGCGTCCTGGGCGGACAGCTGGGCCAGCATCCGGCCGCCGAAACCGCCGCCAGGACCGCCCTGCCCCTCGCGCTGGGCGAAGCGCTGCTTGATAGCCTCGATCTCGGCCGCGTCGATGACGCCGTCCTTGTCGGCGTCCATGCGCTCGAAGCGCTGCACGGCCAAGGCCTCGTACTCGGCGACGGTGACCACGCCGTCGCCGTCGGCGTCCGGGCCGCGCATGCCGGGACCCGGCTGGGCTTGGGCCGCTGCGGCCCCGAGCAACGACAATCCGAGGACGGTGGAAACGAGTCGGTTCATGAAGACGCTCCGTGGCGATTTGACGCTAGGGGGCCACGATCAGGTTGCGCGCCTGTTGCAAGCGTGAAATCTGACGGTGACAGGGGCATGAAAGGACCATCGGCATGGAGACCTCCCCGACCACCGCCTCGTCCGCCGCCGTCGCGGACACCGCCAAGGGCGCCGGCGCCCGCATCCTGATCGTCGACGACGATCCGGGCATCCGCGACGTCGTGTCCGATTTCCTCGTCCGCCACGGCTATGTCGTCGACACGGCCCAGGACGCGCGCACCATGGAACAGGCCCTGGCCAAGGGCCCGGTCGACCTGGTGGTGCTCGACGTCATGCTGCCGGGCGAAGACGGCCTGGCCATCTGCCGCCGCCTGGCCGCCCAGGACGGCCCGGCCATCATCATGCTCTCGGCAATGGGCGAGGAGACCGACCGCATCGTCGGCCTCGAGCTCGGCGCCGACGACTACCTGCCCAAGCCGTGCAATCCGCGCGAACTGCTGGCCCGCGTGCGCGCCGTCCTGCGCCGCCGCACCGAGCCGCGCTCCAGCGACGACACCATGGGAGCCGCCTGCGAGTTCGCCGGCTGGCGCCTGGATCTCGTCCGCCGCGAACTGCGCTCGCCGCAGTCGGTGGTAGTCAACCTCTCCAGCGGCGAGTTCTCGCTGCTGCGCGCCTTCGTGGAACGCCCGCAGCGCGTGCTGACCCGCGACCAGTTGCTCGATCTCGCCCGCGGTCGCGACAGCGACGCCTACGACCGCGCCATCGACGTCCAGATCAGCCGGCTTCGCCGCAAGCTCGACGACGGCGGCGGCGGCGAGTTGATCCGCACGATCCGCAGCGAGGGCTACATGTTCACGCCCAAGGTCACCCGCACGCCATGAAGTTCGCAGTCCCGGGGCGCGGCGGCGCGCCCCTGTTCGCCCAGGCCCTGGGACTGGCGCTCGTCACACTGGTCGCTACGATCCTGATCTGCGTGGCGGTCGTATTCAACGTGCCGCCCCCTCCCCCCGAACTCTACAAGCTCAGCGAGATCAGCCGGGCGCTGAAGAGCGGCGAAACCGTGCATCCCCGCGACGGTCGCCCCCTGATGGTCCGCCACCGCGCCAGCATCAAGCCCGATGGCGAGGACTCCCAGCGCCGCGCCGAGTTCAAGGCCGCCATCGGCCGCGAGCTGAACGTGCCGGTCGACCGGATCTCGATCCGCACCGAGAACGGCCCCCGCTTCTTCGTCCGCACCCAGCGCCAGAAGGGTCCGCCGCCCCCGCCAGGGCCCAATGGCCCGCGCCCGGGTCCGGGGGGGCCGGAAGGCCCCGGCGGTCCCAGCGGCCAAGGCGGTCCGCCGCCCGGCCCGCCCGGTCCGATGCCTCGCATGCAGATCCTCAACGACCGCATCGCGGCCGTCATGCGCGACGAACCCTTCCTGTTCGGCGATTTCGAGCTGGGCATCCGCCAGTCCGACGGCCGCTGGCTGGTGGTCGAGCCGAAGTTCACCGTCCTGCGCGACACCTGGCAGGTGCGGATCCTGCTGATCCTGGCGCTGTCGGCCGCGGCCGTTTCGCCGCTGGCCTGGCTGTTCGCCCGTCGCCTGGCCGGCCCGATCACCGCCTTCGCCGCCGCCGCCGAGCGCCTGGGCCGCGACCCGCGCGCGCCGCCGCTCAGCCTGTCGGGTTCGGCCGAGGTGGCCGCGGCCGCCAACGCCTTCAACGAGATGCAGGAGCGCCTGCGCCGCTACGTCGAGGACCGCACGGCCATGATCGGCGCGGTGGCCCACGACCTGCGCACGCCGCTGACCCGCCTGCGCTTCCGCATCGAGACCACGCCCGACGATGTCCGCAGCAAGCTCGAGAGCGACATCGACCAGATGGAGGCCATGATCTCGGCCACCCTGGCCTTCGTGCGCGACACCAGCCGCCCGGCCGAGCGCACGAAGCTTGAGCTGGCCTCGCTGCTGGAAAGCGTCATGGACGAGGCTGCCGAGACCGGCGGCGACGCCACGGCCGAGGAGAGCGAGAAGATCGTCATCGAAGGCGACCCCATCGCCCTCAAGCGCCTGGTCACCAACCTGGTCGAGAACGCCCTCAAGTACGGCGGCGCCGCGCGCGGCCGGGTCTATCGCCAGGGCGGCGGCGCGATCCTCGAGATCGACGACGATGGTCCCGGCGTGCCTTCCGGCGAGCTCGAGCGCGTGTTCGAGCCGTTCTTCCGGGGCGAGCCTTCGCGCAACCGCGAGACCGGCGGCATCGGCCTGGGCCTGGCCGTGGTCCGCTCGCTGGCCCGCGCCCACGGGGGCGACGTGACCCTGCTGAACCGTCCGGAAGGCGGCCTGCGGGCCCGCGTCACCCTGCCGGCCTGACGTCTGTTGCGACCGCGCAATCAAGCGCGGCCTTGACGACATAACCGCGCAACGCGGCGGGGCTTCATGCGGAGAGAAGGAGCTTCTTTCCATGACCGCACGCGCCCTGCCTCTCCTGGCCCTCGCCGCCCTGTCGCTCGCCGCATGCGGCCACGCCCCGCCGGACGGACCGGGCGGTCGCGGTCCCGGCGGTCCTGGCGGCCGTCCCGGGTTTGGCGGCGGTCCGCCTCCGGGCGAAGGCGGCCCCGGCGGCCCGCGCATGGGCGGCGGCAAGCAGGTGTTCATCAGCCCGGCCGGCGAGCCGTTCCGCGCCGATCCTGGCCAGCCCTACCCGGTCGCCCTGTGGTTTTCCGGCGCCGACGCCGACCATGACGGCGTGCTCACCCGCGAAGAGTTCGTCGCCGACTCCCTGCGCTTCTTCGACAGGCTCGACACCGACAAGTCGGGCGTCCTCGACGGCTTCGAGGTCTCGGCCTACGAGCGCAACATCGCCCCCGAGATCGTCCAGGCCTCGGCCATGCCGCAACAGGCCCCGCCCTCGGGCGGCGACGGCCCCGACGGCGAGGGACCGCGCGCCCGCCGCGACGGGGGCCTTGGCAACATGCTGCTGGGCGCCACGCCCTACGCCCTGCTGGCCGAGCCCCAGCCGGTGATGGGCGCCGACGCCGACTTCAACCGTCGCATCACCCGCGACGAGGCGACCCGCGCGGCCAACGCCCGCTTCAAGCTGCTCGACAAGGACGGCGACGGCCGCCTGACCCTGGCCGAGCTGCCCCAGACCCGCGTCCAGCGCATCATGAGCGGCGAGGAAGACCTGCGCGAAGGCGGCCGGCGCGGCAAGGGCGGCCGCCGCCCGCCCCGCTAGCGCCCCTCACCCCGCCACCACCCCGGCGATGATGTTGATGCCCAGGGCCAGGATGGCGGTGTTGTAGAAATAGGCCGTCACGGCGTGGGCGGTGACCAGGTTGCGCAGCGCCCCGGTGCGCACGTCGTTGTCGGAGACCTGGAAGGTCGCCCCGATGCTGAAGGCCAGGTAGACGAAGTCCTTGTAGGTGCGGGCCGGTTCACCGGGAAAGCCGAACCCGCCCTTCCCCGCCCCCGCGCCGAAATGGCGGTGGGCGTAGTGCAGCACGAACACCGAGTGCAGCACGATCCACGACAGCACCAGGGTGACGCCCGCACAGGCCGCCGTCAGGTTCCTGGCGAAGGCCGCCTGCGAGCGCGCGCCGATCATCGCCGCCACCACCGCGGCCAGGCTGGCGGCGATCGCCGACAGCACGATCAGCAGGATCAATGAACGCCCCTCGTCCTCGGCCGCGGCCTTCGCTCGCAGCGTCGCTTCGTCGGCGGTGAGGAACAGGCGCCACAGCAGAACGGCGTAAATTGCGGCGCCGAAGTCCCACCCGATCAAAATATGCGTGCTTTCGGGCAGATTTATCTGGCGGGCGAAAAGCCATCCCAGAAGCCCCGCCAGAACGCCGACAAAGAGCCTCCAGTGCCTTGTAATTAATGAGGATTTACCACCTTCCAAGGTGCTCTTGCGCATCGCTCTCAGCCTGCCTTTTCCCCAGACAATCGTCCTTAACGCTGCATTTGTCTCGCCTGACACGTGAAACCGAACTCGGCTTCACCGGTTACTTCACCGGAACACTGGAACGACGCCATGACCGACCCCGACGCACCGCCTCCGCTGGAGCCGCAAACGCCGGACGATCCGCCGGGCTCGACGCCCGACGAAGTCCCGCTGCAGCCGCCTCCGGTGCAGCCGGGCGACGATCGGCCCTATGACGTCGCTCCGGCCCCGTTCCCTCCCGTTACCAGTCCCGATTAGGAGCAAGACATGGACCTCGACAGCGAACGGCCCCGCGGCCGCCGAGGCTTCGCCGCCATGGATCCGGAACGCCGCCGCGAGATAGCTCGCAAGGGCGGCGCCAGCGTCCCCAGTGAGAAGCGCAGCTTCGCCAAGGACCGCGACCTGGCCGCCAATGCCGGCCGCAAGGGCGGTTCCTCGTCGCGTGGCGGCGGCCGCCTCGGCGCTCGCGACCTCTAGGAATGCCGCGGCCGAGGGGGGGACGGGCGACGCAGCCGACGGTGGTGGCGCACGTATCAGGATTTTAGGGCCCGGATCGGTCTAGCCGATCCGGGCTCTTGGGCTGTCCGCCATCCAGCGGCCGGCCGCGACTTCTTCTTTTCCGC
Source organism: Caulobacter radicis (assembly GCF_003094615.1). Lineage (GTDB taxonomy): Bacteria > Pseudomonadota > Alphaproteobacteria > Caulobacterales > Caulobacteraceae > Caulobacter > Caulobacter radicis. The sequence continues at coordinate 195,897 of NZ_QDKO01000020.1, forward strand.
TCCTGGCAGGTTCTCAGGAGCGAAGCGCGAAGACGCCGAAGGCCGGCGCCTCGCTGATCCAGCGCGCCTCGACGCGCCACCCGGCCTTCTGCGCCATCGCCGCGAAGGCGCCGGGGTCGTACTTGTAGGAATTCTCGGTGTGGATGCTCTCGCCGGCGGCGAAGGCGATGGAGCGGCCGGCGATCTCGACCGCCTGGTCGCGCAGGCTGACCAGATGCATCTCGATCCGGCTCTCGACGGCGTTCCAGACCGCCCGGTGAGCGAAGGCCTCCAAGTCAAAGCCGCCGTCCAGCTCGCGGTTGATGCGCGCCAGCAGGTTCTTGTTGAACGCCGCCGTCACGCCCGCCGCGTCGTCATAGGCCGGGATCAGCACGTCCTCGCCCTTGGCGATGTCGGCCCCGACCACGAACAAAGCCCCCGGCCCCAGCAGCTCGCGCGCCGCGACCAGGAAGTCGACCGCCTCGTCCGTCGGGAAATTGCCGATCGTCGAGCCCGGGAAGAAGCCGACCGCCGGCCGACCGCGCGCCGCCCCCGGCAGGCCCAGCGGATGGGTGAAGTCCCCCACGGCCGGCGCCACGGCCAGCTTGGGATAGTCGGCGCGGATGGCTGCGGCGGCCGCGTCCAGGGCCGAGGCGCTGATGTCCATCGGCGCGTAGACGGCCAGCTGCGGCGCGGCGTCCAGCACGATGCGGGTCTTGGTGCTGGCCCCGCTGCCGAACTCTATCATCGCCGCGCCTTCCGGAATGCGGGCGGCGATCTCGGGCGCGATGCGGCGCAGCAGCGCCGTCTCGGTGCGGGTCGGATAATATTCCGGCAGCACCGTGATCTCCTCGAACAGCCGTGAGCCCTCGGCGTCGTAGAAATACTTGCTGGGCAGGCTCTTTGGGCTGGCGGTCAGGCCCGCCAGCACGTCTTCGCGGAATCCGGCGTCCATGGCTTTCTCGCGGCCGCCCGCCCCGTCGCGCGCCAGGCGCACGCCCGAGAACATCCAGCGCTGGGCGGGATGGAAGAAGTTGCGATAGCTGGCCCGCGCATGGCCCGGCGGCGTGCCCGCCGCCCCGCCGCGCAGAACCATCTGGTTGACCATGAACTTGCCGTTGTACTCGCCCAGGGCCCCTGCCCCCGCCCGGAATCCCGGATAGGGCGCATAGGCGCTGGCGGTCCACTGCCAGGCCTCGCCCGACATCTGCCGCAGGTCCTGGCCGGAGCGCGCGGCCAGCTCCCATTCGGCCTCTGTGGGCAGGCGCGCGCCGGCCCAGGTCGCGAAGGCGGCCGCTTCGTAATAGCTGACATGCGCCACCGGCGCTGCCCCATCCAGAGGCCGGAGGCCGGCCAGGCCGAACTCGCTCCAGGCGCCGTCCTCGTCCTGGCGCCAGTAGAGCGGCGCGCGCCACGCCTGCTCCTGGACCGTGGCCCAGCCGTCCGACAGCCAGAACTCGGGCCGCTCGTAGCCGCCGTCCTCGATGAAGCCCAGCCATTCGCCGTTGGTGGTCAGGCGGTCGGCCAAGCGGAAAGGCTCGAGGAACACGCGATGGCGCGGCCGCTCGTTGTCGAAGGCGAAGACCCCCTCGTCCGCGCCAATGGTCGCCAGCCCGCCCTCGAAACCGACAAAGCCGGGCGCTGGGACGGCCGGCCGCGGCGGATCCGGGCGCTCGCGATAGGCAGGATACAGCGGCGACTGGGCGAACAGGTGCTGGATGTCCATCAGCAGCAGCTCCTGATGCTGCTCCTCGTGGGCCAGGCCCAGGTCCAGCCGTTCCAGCAGCTCCGGCGACAGCGGACCCGACAGCAGCCGGGCCATGGCCGCGTCCACATGCCGGCGATAGGCTCCGACCTCGGCGCAGGACGGCCGGGTCAGCAGGCCCCGCTGCGGCCGCGGCTGCCGCGGCCCCATGGCTTCGTAGTACGAGTTGAAGATATAGCCGAAGGCCGGGTCATAGGGCTTGTAGCCCGGCGCGTACGAGGCCAGCAGGAAGGTTTCGAAGAACCAGGTCGTATGGCCTCGGTGCCACTTGGTCGGGCTGGCGTCGGGCATCGACTGGGCCGCCTGGTCCTCGGGCGACAGCGGCCCGGCCAGGGCTTCGGTGCGTTCACGCACGGCGCGATAGCGGGCCAGCGGCGTGTCGGCGGCCTCGGCGACGGACGTCAGGACGAAGGTGTCGTCGGGACTCATGCACGCTCCTGGCGTTGTCCGGCCGCGCGCGCGGGCCGTTGTCCAAAACGGATCGCGAGCTTGGGCGTTCCCCGGATCGAGGGCAAGGCGGCCTGCTGCCAGCATGGTGTCATCAGCACTTCTCAATTCCTATTGAATTGATCTGGTTTGATCCTCCCGCCTCGCGGGAGCGACAAGCAGCACAAATCCGCTTCGCGCGGCCCCGTCTTGAAGAGTTCAGCGATGTCTTTCATCTCGTCGCCCGATCCCGCCGCCGATCCGCCGATCCTGATCGTGCCCGGCCTCTACAACTCCGGCCCCGACCACTGGCAGAGCCACTGGGAGCGCGCCCTGCCAGGCGCCGAGCGCGTGGACCAGGTCGACTGGGAGCGGCCCGCCCTGGGCGACTGGACCATCAGCCTAGCCGAGGCCGTGCGCAGCCGCCCTGGCGCGATCCTGGTGGCCCACAGCCTGGGCTGCGCCCTGGTCTGCCACCTGGCCCAGGTGACCGGCGGCCGGGGCGTGCGCGGCGCCCTGCTGGTGGCCCCCGCCGACGTCAACCGCGAGGGCCCGGCCGGCCGGCTGCTGATCGGCTTCTCGCCGATCCCCCGGCCGCGCCTGCCCTTCCCGTCCCTGGTGGTGGCCAGTCGCGACGACCCCTATGTGGCCATCGACCGGGCCGAGGCCTTCGCCCGGGGCTGGGGATCGCGCTTCGTCGACCTGGGCCGGGCCGGCCACATCAATGTCGACTCCGGTCACGGCGCCTGGCCGCGCGGCCGCCTGCTGCTGAACGAGCTGATCCGCGCCACGGCTACGCCGACAGCGCGGGCCTGACAAAAGACGACCCCCGCGAACCGGGTTCGCGGGGGTCGTTCTTTACGCGGACTGTCTAGACGTACTGCGCCGGTCCGGCTTCGCGATCCTCAGCGCTTGGCTCCAGCCTCCCTACGGGCGAGCGCGCTGTTCCGCGAAGATCGTACCGATGGTCGAACCTCAGGCGGCGGCCTGGCGGCTGCGCACTCGGCTCATCCAGTCTTCCGGATAGGTCTCACGCACGACGATCGACTTGAACTGGCCGACCGGGATGCGGGCGGCGTCGCCCGGCTGCAGGTCGCGCGAGACCGAATGGCCCGCGAATTCCTGGATGATCGTGATCACCTGGCTGCTGCCGGCGGCGTTCTCGATGAGGATCATGGGATGTCTCTCTCTGAGAGGGCTTGAAGGCGCGTCAGAGGACGCGGCGTTCCTGGGGCAGGCTCTGGCGGGTCCAGGCGTCGATGTCGGCCGAGCTCTGGAAGCGGCGGAAGGCGCCCTGGGTGTGGTCGGGGCAGTACGAGGCGCGCTTGCTGGAGGTCTCGCGGCCGCAGAAGCCGAAGTCGCCGGCGTCCGGATTGCCGATCGGCCAGCGGCACGAGTGCATCGACAGGTCGAGGATGCCGGCCGTGGGGGTCAGCTCTTCCATCACCGAGGTCAGGGCGCGGGCGGCCGGACGAGCCTGGGCCGGGGCGCTGGTGCGGGTCCGCGGAACCTGACGCGACACCCGGACGGTGACGGCGCGCTGGCGCACCGGCGTCTCGCGGACGGTGATGCCCAGGCGGTGGATCTTGCCGATGACGGCGCTGCGGCTGACGCCGCCCAACTGGCGCGCCACCTGGCTGGCGCTCAACCCTTCGAGCCACAACTTCCTGAGCGTGGCGGTACGTTCCTCGTTCCAGTCCATGACGGTTTCCGCTTCTTAAGGGTGCGGGATCAGCCCCCGCCCTTCTTCGGTAGAATCATGGTTAACGACGGTCAAATTCTTCCGTGCATACCCACGGTTCTCGAAATCACATTTTCCGAACGAATCCCGTCGGATAGCAGACGATGTCGCAGGGAGCCGTTTTGAACTGCGGCAAGACCTTGACCGAATAACGTCGTTCCGCGATGAATTCACGGGTCAGAAACCGGCTTGGATTTGAATGCGGCGCGGCGTCGCAAGCCTTGCGACATAACGCCTACGGGGATTGTGATGCGTACCCTCACCGTCGTCGCCACCGCGACGCTCTGCCTTTCCATCAGCCTGTCTCTGGCCGCCTGCTCGAAGGGCGGCGAAACCTCCGGTGAAGGCGCCGCCGCGCCGCCACCGCCGCCTCCGACCCCCGCCGAAAAGGCCGCCGCCCTGGCCGCCCTCCCCGCCCCCTACAACACCGGCGACCTGCTGAACGGCCAGAGCAAGTTCGCCCTCTGCCGCTCGTGCCACACGATCACGCCGGGCGGCCCCAACATGACCGGCCCCAACCTCTATGGCGTGTTCGGCCGCAAGGCCGGGACCCATCCGAAGTACGTCTACTCGGACGCCGTCAAGAACGCCGGCTTCACCTGGGACGCCGAGCATCTGGACCACTGGCTCGACAACCCGCGCACCTTCCTGCCGGGCACCAAGATGACCTTCGCGGGCCTGTCCAATCCCAAGGACCGGATCGACCTGATCGCCTATCTGAAGGTCGAGACTGGCTACAAGCCCGAGCCCTCGGCGGCGACAGCCCCCGCCACGCCGCCCCCCGCCCCATCGGCCCCATGACCCCGCGCATCGCCCTCCTGACCCGGCTCTACGACGCCTACAACAAAGGCGACTTCGACGCCTTCGCGGCCGAGCTGGATCCCGCCGTCGACTGGCCCGACCAGATCGGCGGCGGCCGGGTCGTGGGGGTCGAGGCGATGCGGGCCTTCTGGGCGCGGCGCGACGGCATGGTCCGGGTCGAGGCCGCCCCCATGGAGTTCACGGTGCTGGAGGACGGTCGCGTTTCCGTCGCCACGAACCAGACTGTGCATAACCTGGAGGGCCGGCTCTGGTCCGACAGCTGCGTGCGACATATCTACACGTTCCAAGGCGAGCGCGTGTCGCGCATGGATATCGTCGAGCGTTTGGACGAGGCGTAAGCATGGCGAAGGCTGAAGTGTTGCTGACCCGGCACTTCGAGGCGACGCGCCGCCGCGACCTCGAAGCCGTGGTCGCCCAGTTGCACCCCGACATCGCCTTCGCCAACGTGCTGGAAGGCGGCGAGGTCGTGGGCCTGGAGGCGGCGCGGGGCTATTTCGAGCGCCAGTTCGCCATGGCCGGCGTCGAGATCAGCCTGATGCGCGTGCGCCGCCAGACCGACGGCTGGGTCCACGCCGACGTCGAGATCGCCCTGCGCCGCCCCGACGGCCGCCTGTGGTCGCAGAACACCGCCATCATCGCCTATCTGATCCGCGACGACCTGATCGTGGGGATAGACCCGCTGCCGGATCCTGGGACGCGGTAGAGCGCCTTCCCACGACTTTTTCATCGTCATCCCGGCCGGAGCGCGCAGCGCGGAGAGCCGGGACCCAGGGGCCGCCGCGATGCGCCGGCCGCCGTCTGGTTGGATGATCTCGATGCCGCGTCCAGTCCCCCTGGGTCCCGGATAAGCCCTTCGGGCTTTCCGGGATGACGAAGTGTTTGGGATCAGGGATCAGGCCAGCAGATCCGCGCAGGCGTCCAGAACCGCCTCCGCATCCAGCCGGTACTTCGCATAGAGGTCCGGCAAGTCCCCCGACTGGCCGAAGGTCTCCAGGCCCAGCGCCCGCAGGCGATGGCCGTGCACCGAGCCCAGCCACGACAGCGTCGCCGGCGCGCCGTCGACCAGGGTCACCAGGCCCGCCTCGCGCGGCAGGTCGGCCAGCAGCCGCTCCACCGTCGAAGTGCGCTTGGCGCCGTCCGTCCAACGTGAGCGGCCGGCGGCCGTCCAGTCGCGGTGAAGCACGTCGGCCGAGGTGACGGCCAGCAGGCCCGCCCCCGGCTCGTCCTCCAGAAGCGCCGCGTGCGCCTCCAGCGCCTCGGGGGCCAGGGCCCCGCTGTAGACGATAGCCAGGCGCGCATCCGGCGCCGGCGGCTTCAGCCAGTAGGCGCCCTCGACCACGCCCGCCTTCCAGGCCGCGTCGGCGCGTTCCGGCTGGGCGATCGAGCGCGTGGACAGGCGCAGATAGGTCGAGCAGCCGTCGGTCGCCTGGATGCGCTCGAAGGCGTGGGCCATCAGCACCGCCGTCTCGTCGGCGAAGGCGGGCTCGTAACTGTCCAGCCCCGGCTGGCTCATGCCGATCAGGGGCGATCCGATCGACTGGTGCGCGCCGCCTTCGGGGGCCAGAGTCAGGCCGGACGGCGTGGCGACCAGCAGGAACCGGGCGTCCTGGTAGCAGGCGTAGTTCAGGGCATCGAGCCCCCGGGCGATGAAGGGATCGTACAGCGTGCCGACCGGAAACAGGCGCTCGCCGAACAGCGGCGCGGTCAGGCCCAGGGCCGCCAGGGCGATGAACAGGTTGTTCTCGGCGATGCCCAGCTCGACGTGCTGGCCCGTCTCGCCCATCGACCACACCTGGGCCGAGGGGATGCGGCGACGCTTGAAGACGTCCTCGTGGGCCCGGCGGTGGAACACGCCGCGCCGGTTCACGAAGCCGCCCAGGTTGGTCGAGACCGTGACGTCCGGCGAGGTGGTCACCACCCGGCCGGCGAACTCGTCCTTGCGGGCGGCGATGTCGAACATGACCTTCCCGAAGGCGGCCTGGGTCGACTGCTCGCCGCCGCCAGCGATAGCCGACAGTAGCTCGTCGGCGCTCGGCGTCGCCACGCTCGCCGCCGTGTAGTTGCGATCGTTGGCGACCGCGAAGGGCGCGCGGGCGACCAGGCCCTTCAGGGCCGTGCGCTCGGCCGAGGACAGGCCCGACAGCGCGTCCCACTCCTCGCCCTCGACCACGCCCAGCCGCTCGCGCAGCTCGGCGATCTGGGTGGGGTTCATCAGGCCGGCGTGGTTGTCCTTGTGGCCCTGGAACGGCAGCCGCAGGCCCTTGACGGTGTAGGCGATGAAGAACCGGGGGGCGTCGTCGCGCGAAGCCCGCTCGAAGGCCTCAAGGATCGTCTCCAGGCAGTGGCCGCCCAGCTCGGTCATCAGCTCGCCGAGGTCGACGTCCTTGTAGGTCGCGATCAGCGCCAGGGCGTCGGGGTCGCCGGCCAGGTCGGCCGTCAGGCGCTCACGCCAGGCCGCCCCGCCCTGGTAGGTCAGGGCCGAATAGAGGTCGTTGGGCGCGGTCTCGATCCAGGCCTTCAGCGCCGCCCCGCCGGGCCGCTCGAACGCTTCGCGCTGGCGCTTGGACCACTTCAGGGTCTCGACGGTCCAGCCGGCGGCCTCGAAGATCTCGCCGTAGCGGGTGAACATCCGGTCCTTGGTTGTCGCGTCCAGGCTCTGGCGGTTGTAGTCGACGATCCACCAGGTGTTGCGCAGGTCGTGCTTGCAGGCCTCGATCAGGGCTTCGTAGATGTTGCCCTCGTCCAGCTCGGCGTCGCCTAGCAGCGAGATCATCCGCCCCATGCTCTCGGGCTTCACCGAGCCCCGCGCGGCCAGATAGTCCTGGGCCAGCGAGGCGAAGGCGGTGACCGCCACGCCCAGGCCCACCGAGCCGGTCGAGAAATCGACGTCGTCGACGTCCTTGGTGCGCGAGGGATAGGACTGCGCGCCGCCCAGGGCGCGGAAGGCCTTCAGCTTGTCCAGGCTCTGGCGGCCGAACAGGTGCTGGATGGCGTGGAAGACGGGGCTGGCGTGCGGCTTGACCGCGACCCGGTCCTGCGGCCGCAGCGCCTTCATGTAGAGCGCCGTCATCAGGGTGGTCATCGAGGCGCACGAGGCCTGGTGACCGCCGACCTTCAGCCCGTCGCGGCTTTCGCGAAGGTGGTTGGCGTTGTGGATCGTCCACGACGCCAGCCAGAGAATGCGTTCCTCGAGACGCCGCAGCAGCGCGATTTCCTGCCGCTTGGCCGTCAGAGACCCGTCAGCCATGCTTCCTCACCCGTTTATACGGGTGAGGTATGCCCCTCGCCCGCCTTTTCGCGCGCTTCATAGTCCTCGATCTGCCGCGCCGTCCACTCCGGAGATTTCGTGAAGCGTGCGAGCAGGTTGTAGAACACCGGAACGATGAACAGCGTTAGCAGGGTCGCCACGATCGCGCCGAAGAAGATCACGGCCCCGATCGTCTGGCGGCTTCCCGCCCCGGCCCCCGTCCAGAGAAGCAGCGGCAAGGCGCCCATGGCCGTGGCGATCGAGGTCATGATGATCGGGCGCAGGCGCAGGGCCGCCGCCTCGATCACCGCCTCGGTGACCTTCAGCCCCTCGTCGCGCAGCTGGTTGGCGAACTCGACGATCAGGATGCCGTTCTTGGCGGCGATGCCGATCAGGATGATCAGGCCGATCTGGCTGTAGGTGTTGATGGTCGAGCCGGCCATGACCAGGCCGAACAGCCCGCCCAGCACCGCCAGCGGCACGGTCAGCATGATCACCGCCGGGTGGATCCAGCTTTCGAACTGCGCGGCCAGCACCAGGAACACCAGCAGCAGGGCCAGGCCAAAGGCGATGGCGATGCCGCCCGAGCCTTCCAGATAGTCCTTGGCCTGGCCGCCCCACTTGATGCTGACGCCGGGCGTCGGGTGCTGGGCCGCCTGGTCCTGGAAGAAGCTGACGGCGTCCTCGACGGTATAGCCCGGCGACAGCTGGGTGGTCAGGGTCACCGAGCGCAGGCGGTCGACGCGCGGACGGTCCGGGGTGTCGCCCCGCAGCTCGGTCTTCACAACCGTCGACAGCGGCACCAGGCCGCCGGCGTTGGTGCGCACCTGCAGCTTGTCGAGATCGGCGACGCTGCGGCGCTGGTCGAGCTCGGTCTGCAGGATGACGTCGTATTCCTGGCCGTTCTTGATGTAGGTCGTCGCCTGGCGCGAACCGAACATCGTCTCCAGCGCCCGGCCCACGGCCTGGGCCGAGACACCCAGGCTGGCGGCCTTGTCGAGGTCGATCTGCACCGACAGGCGCGGCGCGGTCGGCTCGTAGTCGATGCGCGGGCGCGAGAAGCCCGGGTTCTCCTGGGCCGCCGCCAGGATGGGCTTGAGCCAGTTGGACAGCTGCACGTAGTCGTTGCCGACGGCGATCAGGTCGACATTGGTGCCGCCCCCGCCGCCACCGCCCCCGCCGCGCTGGAAGGCGCCGCGAACGCTGGCCACGGCGCGCACGCCGGTGATCTTGGAAAGGTCCTTGTTGAGCTCGGCCGCCACGTCGTCGGCGGTCTTGTCGCGCTCGCCCCAGCCTTTGAGCACCACCACGCCGTTGCCCGAGTTGAACTGGCTCTGGCCAAAGCGCGGGATGGTCAGGATGGTGCGTTCGGCGATGCCGTCCTCGCGGTAGCGGGCCATGATCTTCTCGATCTTGGCGCCGATGCCGGCGGTGTAGTCGAAGCCGGCGCCTTCGGGCGCGCTGATCTGGATGTCGACGCGACCGCGGTCCTCGGCCGGCACCAGCTCCTTGGGCAGGCTGACGAACAGCAGCGCCGCGAAGCCGGCCAGCAGGATCACCGCCCCGCCGGCGGCGAAGCTGGCGGCGCGCACGCCCAGCAGGCTCTCCAGCGAGGCGCGGTAGCTTTCCTTCAGCCGGTCCATCGCCCAGTCCATGCGCTTGTTGAACCAGCCCCCGCCGTGCGCGGGCTTGAGCAGCTTGGAGGCCATCATCGGCGAGAGGCTCAGCGCCAGCAGCGCCGAGAAGGCCACGGCGGCGGCGATGGCCACGGCCAGTTCGACGAACAGCCGGCCGATATAGCCGGGCAGGAACATCAGCGGCGCGAACACCGAGATCAGCACGACGGTGGTGGCCACCACCGCGAAGAACACCTGGCGCGAGCCGCGCTGGGCGGCGATCAGGGCCGGCTCGCCCTCGTCCACCCGGCGCTGGATGTTCTCGACCACGACGATGGCGTCGTCGACCACCAGGCCGACGGCCAGCACCAGGGCCAGCAGGGTCAGCAGGTTCAGCGAGAAGCCCAGCGGCGCCAGGACGATGAAGGTCGACAGGATGCAGATCGGCGCGACGATCGAGGGGATCAGCGCCGAGCGCCAGCTGCCCAGGAAGATCAGGTTGACCAGGGCCACCAGGGCCACGGACATGCCCATGGTGATCCAGACCTCGTGGATGGCCTCGGCGGTGAACACCGAGTTGTCCACGGCCACCACCAGCTTGGTGCCGGGCGGCAAGGTCTGGTTGATGACCTCGACCTCCTTGCGGACGGCGTCGGAGATGGCGACGTCGTTGGCCTGCGACTGGCGGGTCAGGCCGATGCCGACCTGGTCGACGCCGTTGCCGCGGAACAGGCGCCGGCGCTCGTCCGGCCCTTCCTCGATGCGGGCCACGTCCGACAGGCGCAGCACGAAACCGTTGGCGTCCGCCGCGCGGATCGGCAGGCGGGCGAAGTCCTCGGGCTTGGCGTAGGCGCGGGCCACGCGGATGGTGAAATCCTTGGCGCTGCTTTCCAGCGAGCCGGCCGGCAGTTCCAGGTTCTGGGCGTTCAGCGCGTCCTCGACGTCGCTGACGGTCACGCCCCGGGCGGCCATGGCGTCGGCGTTCAGCCAGATGCGCATGGCGTAGATCTTGGCCCCGAACAGGTTGGCCTGGGCCACGCCGTCGATGGTCGACATCCGCTCGACCAGGTAGCGGTCGGCGTAGTCGGCCAGCTCCAGCGGATCCAGCGTGGTCGAGGTCAGGTTCAGGATGATGATCGGCGAGGCGTCGGCGTTGGCCTTGGCGATCTGCGGCGGGTCGGCCTGGTCGGGCAGGTTGGCCGAGACCCGGCTGACGGCGTCGCGCACGTCGTTGGCGGCGGCGTCCAGGTCGCGGTCCAGGCGGAAGGTGATGCTGATCTGCGAGCGGCCGTCGCGCGACGAGCTGTTGACCCGGTCGATGCCCTGGATGCCCGACACCTGGCGCTCGATCACCTGGGTGATGCGCTCTTCGATGACCTCGGCCGAGGCGCCGCGATAGACGGTCGAGATCGACACCACCGGCGGGTCGACGTTGGGCAGCTCGCGGATCGGCAGCGAGCCGAAGGCCGCCAGGCCGATGACGCACAGGATGATCGCCGCGACGGCGGCGAATACCGGGCGGCGGACGGAGATGTCGGACAGCATCAGCCGGCCTTACGGTCTTGGCCGGGCTTGCCGCCGCCCTGGCCGCCTGGGCCGCCCGGGCCGCCGGCCGGCTTGGCCACGTCGCGCACGGCGCCGCCGTCCTGCACGCGGTTGAGGCCGTCGGCCACCACCACGTCGCCGGCCTTCAGGCCCGAGCGGATCTCGACGAAGCCGTCGGCCGTGAGGCCGGTGGTGATGTTGGTGCGGCGGGCGACCTGGCCCTTCTCGCCCTTGGCGACGAGGAACACCGAGGCCTGCTGGCCTTCGAACTGCACGGCCGCTTCCGGCACGGCCAGGCCCTGGCGCACGCCCTGGTCGATGGCGACCTTGACCAGCATGCCCGGCTTCAGGCGGCCGCCCGGGTTGGGGAACTCGGCGCGGGCCTTGATGGCGCGGGTGGCCGCGTCGATGCGGGTGTCGATCTGGGCGATCTGGCCCTGGAAGGTCTCGCCCGGCAGGGCGTCGGGGCTGGCCTTGATCGGCAGGCCGTCGCGCAGGGTGGCGAGGTAGCGGTCGGGGACCGAGAAGTCGACGCGCACGACCGAGGCGTCGTCCAGGCTGACGATGGCCCCGCCCGGCGCGATCAGCGTGCCCGGCGCGACGTCGGAGATGCCGACGCGCCCGGCGAACGGCGCGCGGATCACGCGGTCCAGGCGCTGGGCCTTGGCCGAGGCCAGGGCGGCCTTGGCGCTCTCATAGGCGGCCAGGTTCTGCTCGGCGGTGGCGCGCGGGGCGATGCCCTTGTCGGCCAGGGTCTTCCAGCGGTCGTAGTTGCGCTTGGCCTGGTCCAGGTTGGCCTGGGCCTGGGCGATGTCGGCGGTCTCCTGGTCGTCCTTCAGGGTGACCAGGACCTGCCCGCGCGAAACCAGCTGGCCGTCGGTGAAGTGGACGGCGGTGATCAGCTCGGTGGTGTTGGAGGTGATCGTCACCGACTGGCGACCCTTGGCCACGCCCAGCACTTCGATGCGATCGGTGAACGGACGCTCGCCGACCTTGACCTGCGAGACGGCCGTGGCGCGGCCGGCCGGGCCGCCCTGCCCCTCGGCCTTGCCGCCAAGCATCAGCTTGGCTCCGCCGGCCAGGATCATCAGAACCAACGCGACCCCGGCCGCGATGAGGAAGAAGTGCCTGCGGATCACAAATACGCTCCGGCGCCGTTGAACCGGCGCCCTTAAGGTCTAGGTTGGGGCGACATATGACCCCACCCTAGACCCGCGTCTAGTGACACTAGAATTACGTGACATTTCAACTTTGAAACAGTTGCAAAGCTTTAGCTTGACGTAACGTCGGTCGCCAAGCTTGACCGCGGGCGTCTAATCCGCGTAGCCCGGGGACTGGCGGTCCAGCTGGCGCAGGCAACCGGGCCAGGCCAGCCCCGCGATCATGCCCAGACCCATCCCCGTCTGGCTGCGAACCTCGGCCTGGGCTGCCTCCGGAGCGAGCAGCACGTGATCGCGCCCTGCGCTGAGAGCCATCACCTGCTGGGCGCAGGCGCGCTCCAGGAAGAACATTCCGAGCCAGCATTCGGCGGCCGTGCGGCCCGTGGCCAGGGTGCCGTGGTTGCGCAGCAGCATCAGCCGCTTGTCGCCCAGGTCGGCCACCAGCCGCTCGCGCTCGTCCAGGTTCAGCGCGATGCCCTCGTAGTCGTGATAGGCCAGCTGCGGCGTGACGATCAGCGCCTGCTGGCTCAGCGGCAGCAGGCCCTCGGCGTGGGCGGCCACGGCCACGCCCTGGTCGGTGTGCAGGTGCATCACGAACTGGGCGTCCTCGCGCGCGGCGTGGATGGCCGAGTGGATCGTGAAGCCCGCCGGATTGATGAAGTACGGCGTCTTGTCGATGACGTTTCCGTCAAGGTCGACCTTCACCAGGCACGAGGCGGTCATCTCGCCGAAGAACATGCCGTATGGGTTGATCAGGAAATGGTGCTCGGGCCCCGGGATCCGCGCCGAGATGTGGGTGAAGATCATGTCGTCCCAGCCGTGCAGGGCGACCAGCCGATAGAGGGCCGCCAGGTCGACCCGGGCCTGCCATTCGGCCTCGCTGACCTGATCCTTGATCGATGCGGCGATCGCGCCGGTTCCGTCGGCCATGACGCTTGCTCCCGTAGGTTATCATTGTTGAGTTGAGCGTCGCGCTGACGGGCGCCCCAGTCAAGCGATCGGGTCAAGCGACCAGCGTTAGACGGGATCGTACTTGCCAGAGCCCTTTCGTCGTCGGACGGTCCTGGCGGATTCGAAGACGGGGGATCGTCCGCATGTTGCCCTCAATCGGCGTGGGCGTGATCGTCCTCGGCTTCGCGCTGAGGTTCAATCCGCTGCTGGTGGTGGTCTGCGCCGCCATGGCCTCGGGCCTGGCCGCCGGCCTTGGCCCGCTGGAGGTGCTGGCCGCCTTCGGCAAGGCCTTCAACCAGAACCGCTATGTCAGCATCGCCTGGCTGATCCTGCCGGCCATCGGCGTGCTCGAACGCTCGGGCCTGCAGGAGCGCGCGCGGATGGCGATCAAGAGCCTGAAGGCCGCCACCGCCGGGCGCATCCTCGTCGTCTACCTGCTTCTGCGCCAGCTGACGGCGGCCATGGGCCTGATCTCGATCGCCGGCCACGCCCAGACCGTCCGCCCCCTCGTCGCCCCGATGGCCGAGGCCGCCGCCGAGAACCAGGGCGCGCTGGACGACGCCACCCGCGACGAGGTGAAAGCCATGAGCGCCGGCACCGACAATGTCGGCGTCTTCTTCGGCGAGGACGTGTTCATGGCCATCGGCTCGATCCTGCTGATCGTCGGTTTCCTCGACCAGAACGGCCTGGTGGTCGAGCCGCTGCACCTGTCGGTCTGGGCCATCCCGACGGCGATCTGCGCCTTCCTCGTGCATGGGGCGCGACTGCTGCTCTTCGACCGCAAGCTCTCGCGCCGGGGAGCAAAGTCATGATCGGCCTGCCGCTCGTCTACCTGCTCGCCGGCTTCATGTTCACGGCCTTCGCGGCCATGAGCGCGGGCGACAAGGCCAACCCCAAGCGTTTCGGCAACGCCGCCTTCTGGGGCCTGTTCGCGATCAGCTTCCTGTTCGGCGACAGCCTAGGCGATCTGGGCAACGGTTTCCTGGTCGTGGCGCTGGCCCTGCTGGCCGGCACGGGCCGCCTGGGCGTGGGCCAGCCCGTCACCACCACCGGCGAGGAACGGGCGCAGATGGCCCAGCGCTTCGGCCTCAAGCTGTTCCTGCCCGCCCTGCTGATCCCGGTGATCGTCCTGGCCGGCACCTTCACCTTCAAGGCCCTGACCTGGAACGGCCAGCATGTCGTCGATCCCAAGCAGGCGACGCTGGTCTCGCTGGCCATCGCCGCCGTGGTCGCCGCGATCCTGGCCCAGCGCCTCTTCAGGCAGCCCGCCAGCGCACCGCTCCAAGAAGGCCGCCGCCTGATGGACCTGGTCGGCTGGGCCGCCCTGCTGCCGCAGATGCTGGCCGCCCTGGGCGCGGTCTTCGCCCTGGCGGGCGTCGGCCAGACCATCGGCGACATCACCCTGGCGATCACCCCTGTCGACAGCCGCCTGGCCGTCGTCGTCGCCTACTGCCTGGGCATGGCGATCTTCACGGTGATGATGGGCAACGCCTTCGCCGCCTTCCCGGTGATGACCGCCGGCATCGGCCTGCCGCTGGTGATCGGCCGCTTCGGCGGCGACCCGGCCGTGGTCTGCGCCATCGGCATGCTGTCGGGCTTCTGCGGCACCCTGCTGACCCCGCTGGCCGCCAACTTCAACCTCGTCCCCGCCGCCCTCCTCCAGCTTTCGAACCGCTACGCCGTCATCCAGGCCCAGGCGCCGACGGCGGTGCTGATGCTGCTGATCAACATGGTCCTGATGTATGTCCTCGCCTTCCGCTGAGACCGCCGCCCGCTTCGCCCAGGCCGCTCTCGGGCACGTCGCCCGCGAGTATCCCAACAAGCTCGACCACGTGCTGGCGAGCGACGCCGACGCCCTGGGCCCTCGCGCCCTGCACCCGATCTTCTTCGGCAGCTTCGACTGGCACTCGTGCGTCCACGGCTACTGGACCCTGGCGACGATCCTGCGCCTGCATCCGCAAATCGCCGAGGCTGGCGCCATCCGCGCCCTGTTCGACGACGCCTTCACGGCCGAAAAGGTCGCCGCCGAGGTCGCCTATCTGGCCCGCCCCGAAAGCCGGGGCTTCGAACGTCCCTACGGCTGGGCCTGGCTTCTGAAGCTGCAAGCCGAACTGCTGGCCCACGATGCGCCCTGGGCGGCGACCATGCGGCCGTTGGCCGACGCCTTCGTCGCCCGCTACCGCGCCTTCCTGCCTATCGCCGACTATCCGATCCGGGCCGGCGTACACTCCAACACCGCCTTCGCCTTGGCCCTGGCCGCCGACTACGCCGACGCCGCCGGCGACGCCGAGTTCCGCGCCGTGCTCGCGGCCAAGGCCGCCGCCTGGTACGGCCAGGACCGCGCCTGCCAGGCCTGGGAGCCGTCGGGCGACGACTTTCTGTCCTCGGCCCTGGTCGAGGCCCTGGCCATGCGCCGCCTGCACCCCGACAGCTTCGCCGAATGGTTCGCCGCCTTCCTTCCGGACCTTTCCGGCCGCCGGCCCGCCACGCTGTTCACCCCGCCCAGCGTCAGCGACCGCACCGACGGCAAGATCGCCCATCTCGACGGCCTGTCCCTTTCCCGCGCCTGGTGCTGGCGCGCCGTCGCCAAGGACGCCCCGCCGGCGCTCGCCGCCGTGGCCACCGAAGCCGCCGACCTGCACCTGACCACCGCCCTGCCCCACGTCACCGGCGACTACATGGGCGAGCACTGGCTGGCCAGCTTCGCGCTGCTGGCGATGCTGGAGGGGTGAGCGAAAAGGAACCTCCCCCTGTGGGGGAGGCGATCGCGCAGCGATCGGTGGGGGGACGTAGCTGCGGGACCGGCCAACGCCCAAGACGCTGAAAACTTCCCCCCACCGGCCTTCGGCCGCCTCCCCCACAGGGGGAGGTTCCTCTACTGTGCCCCGCCGACCGCAACCGGATTCGCCGACCCGTGCCCCTGATCCCCGTCTCCGATCTCACCGAAGCCCAGGCCGTCGAGGAGCTGGAGCGTCTGGCCGACGAGCTGGCCGGCCACGACCTGCGCTACTATCAGGACGACGCCCCCACGGTCAGCGACGCCGAGTACGACGAGCTCAAGCGCCGCAACGCCGACATCGAGGCGCTCTTCCCGCACCTGCAGCGCGAGAACTCGCCGTCGCTGAAGGTCGGCGCCGCGCGCTCGGCCCAGTTCTCGCCGGTCGAGCACGGCGTGCCGATGCTCAGCCTGGACAACGCCTTTTCCAACGACGAGGCCGCCGAGTTCGACGCCCGCATCCGTCGCTTCCTGCGCCTGGGCGCCGAAGAGCCGGTCTTCTACATGGCCGAGCCCAAGATCGACGGCCTGTCGGCCTCGCTGCGCTATGAAAAGGGCGTGCTGGTGCAGGGCGCCACGCGCGGCGACGGCCGCGTCGGCGAGGACGTGACCGCCAATCTCAAGACCATCGCCGACATCCCCCACCGCCTGAAGGGCTCGGGCTGGCCCGACGTCATCGAGATCCGCGGCGAGGTCTATGTCGAGCTCGAGGCCTTCGCCGCCTTCAACAAGGCCGCCGAGGAAGCCGGCCAGCGCACCTACGCCAACCCGCGCAACTTCGCCGCCGGCTCGCTGCGCCAGATCGATCCGAAGATCAGCGCCACGCGACCCTTGCGCTTCTTCGGCTATGCCTGGGGCCTGGTGTCGGCGCCCTTCGCCGCCAGCCAGTCCGAGGCGCTCGGCAAGCTGAAGGAATGGGGGTTCGTCACCACCGCCCCGCCGGCGGAACGGGTCGAGGGCGCGCAGGGCCTGCTCGACATCTACGCCCGCTTCGAGACCCTGCGCCCGCAGTTGGCCTTCGACATCGACGGCGTGGTCTACAAGGTCGACGACCTTGAACGGCAGCGCCGCCTGGGCTTCGTCTCGCGCTCGCCCCGCTGGGCCATCGCCCGCAAGTTCCCGGCCCAGCGCGCCAGGACCATTCTCGAAGCCATCGACATCCAGGTCGGCCGCACGGGCGCCCACACCCCCGTCGCGCGGCTCAAGCCCGTCACCGTCGGCGGCGTCTCGGTGACCAACGCCACCCTGCACAACGCCGACGAGATCGCCCGCCTCGACGCCCGCATCGGCGACACCGTCGTCCTGCAACGGGCCGGCGACGTGATCCCGCAGATCGTCGAGGTCGACCTCGCCGCCCGCCCGGAAGGCGCCGAGCCCTACGCGTTCCCGCACGTCTGCGAGTGCCCGCTGAAGACGGCTCTGACCCAGGAGCTCAACGCCAATCGCGAGGTGTCGGTCGTCCGTCGCTGCTCCGGCGAGTTCGCCTGCCCGTTCCAGCGCGTCGAGCATCTGCGCCACTTCGTCTCCCGCCGCGCCTTCGACATCGAGGGCCTGGGCGAAAAGCAGCTCCAGGCCTTCTTCGACGAGGGCTGGATCAAGGAGCCAGCCGACATCTTCGCCCTCGCCCGCGACGAGGAGAAGCTGGCCGCCCTGCGCGAACGCGACGGCTATGGCGAGACCTCGGTCAAGAACCTGGTCGCCGGCATCGAGGCCCGCCGCACCATCGGTCTCGACAGGATGATCTACGGCCTGGGCGCCCGCGACATCGGCGAGACAACCTCGACCGTTCTGGCTCGCCACTTCGACCAGTTCGCCGACCTGCAAGCCGCCTCCGAAGCCGCCGCCAGGGGCCTGCCCGGCGCGACCTATCTGGAGCTGTCGACCGCCGCCGGCGTCGGCCCCAAGGCGCTCGATCTGCTCGTCGAAGCCGGCCGCGCCGGTGTTCCGGCCGATCCGTGGCCCCAGTCGGAAGACCTGGAGCTGAAGATCGGCCAGGTGGTCCCCAAGCTGACCAAGCCGGCCCGCGCGGCCCTGGCCCAGCGCTACGGAACCTGGGAGGCCTTCGCCGAAGGCCTGGCGCAGGCCGCCAAGGGCGCGCCGGGCGAGGACTACCTGCACCTGGCGGCCGTCGACGGCGTCGGCCCCGTCGCCGCCCAGTCCCTGGCCCGTTTCTTCGCCGAGGAGCATAACCGCCAGAAGGTCGAGAACCTCCTGGCCCAGCTCGACGTCCAGGCCGTGGCCAAGCCCAAGACCGACACCGCCGTCGCCGGCAAGACCGTGGTCTTCACCGGCGCGCTAGAGAAGATGACCCGCGACGAGGCCAAGGCCCAGGCTGAAGCCCTCGGCGCCAAGGTCGCCTCCTCGGTGTCCAAGAAGACCCATCTGGTGGTCGCCGGTCCCGGCGCGGGCTCCAAGCTCAAGACCGCCCAGGACCTCGGCATCCAGGTGATGACCGAGGACGAGTGGCTGGAGCTGGTGGGCGGCTGATGAAGGTCGTCGCCATCGACTTCGAGACGGCCAACGAGACCCGGTCGAGCCCCTGCTCGATCGGCCTGGCCTTCATCGAGGACGGCGCGGTCGCCCGCGTCGACCACCACTACATCCGGCCGTGGGACATGCGTTTCGCGCCGTTCAACATCGCCTTCCACGGCATCGGCCCCGACCACGTGCGCGGCGCCGACGAGTTTCCGGCCGTGCTCGACCGGCTGCGCGAGGATCTCGACGGGGCCCTGGTGCTGGCCCACAACGCCGCGTTCGACATCAGCGTCATCCGCCGCACCTGCGAGCACTACGGCATCGCCCCGCCGGCCTTCGACTACATGTGCACCGTGCAGGTCGCCCGCAGCGTCTGGCCCAGCCTGCCCTCGCACAAGCTGAACGTGGTCGGCCGGCATCTGGGGATCAGCTTCAAGCACCACGACGCGGCCGGCGACGCCTATGCCTGCGGCCAGGTGGCCCTCGCCGCCGCGGGCCAGGCCGACGCCGTCGGCGTCCACGACCTGCCGACACGGATCGGCCTGACTCTGGGCCGGCTGAGCCAGGGTGACTACGCTCCGTCGCAGAGCCGGCATCTTCCCAGGAAGGCCCCGCCGCCGCCGCGCCCCGTCCTGCTGCCCGGCGCCGAGCGCCGCCTGGCCGGCCGCACCGTGGTCTTCACCGGCCAGCTCGACACCATGAGCCGTCCCGACGCCCAGGACCTCGCGGCGGCCATGGGCGCGCGGGTGGTGCTGTCGGTGACCAAGGCCGTCGACCTCGTGGTCGCCGGCCCCGGCGCGGGCGCCAAGCTGCGCACGGCCCGCGAGCGCGGGTTGCAGGTGATGGACGAAGAGGCCTGGCTGGCGCTGGTGGGGTGAGCCGACCAAGGAACCTCCCCCTGTGGGGGAGGCGGCCGAAGGCCGGTGGGGGGAAGTTCTCAGCCGCCGCGGCGCTGGCAGGTTCAGCAGTCACGCCCCCCGCCGATCGCTTCGCGATCACCTCCCCCATAGGGGGAGGTTCCTGAATGTCAGACCGACCTACTTCCCCAGAAACGCCGCCAGCCGGTCCTTCCACAGCACCGCCCAGGTGTGGCTGCCATGCCCCTTGGTCTTCTCGCTGGCCGGCAGCAGCACGAACTGCCCGCGCTTGAGCCGCTTCACCTCGCGCTCGGCGATGCCCAGCTCCGGCGGGTTGATGAAGTCGTCGGCCGAGTTGATCCAGAGGACCGGGACCTCGATCTTCTCCAGCCCCGCCGACGGGTCGTAGGTGCGCGAGGCGTCGACCTGATAGAGGAGGTCGTTGGCGTCCAGGCCCGCGATGCGGCGGTTGAAGTCGGCCTCCAGCGCCTTGTCGGTCGCCTCGCGGGTCGGCAGGGCCAGCTGCATCGGCAAAGCAGAGGCGCCGGCGATGATCAGGAAGTCGGTCGCCGTGCGCAGGCCCTGCATCGGTTGCTGCACATAGTCGCCGCCGTTCCAGGCCGGGTCGGCCTTGATGGCGTCCATGGTCATCTTGCGCCACATGCGGTTGCGGCCGGCGATGGCCGCCGGCTGGCAGGCGAACGGCGCCAGCTTCGCGGCGAAGCCCGGATAGGTCTCGCCCCAGACGAAGCCGTGCATGCAGCCCATCGACGTGCCCATCAGCAGCTGCAGCCGGTCGACCTTCAGCCCCTCGACCAGCAACTGGTGCTGGGCCCGCACCATGTCGTCGTAGTCGTAGTGCGGAAACTTCGCCTTCAGCCCGTCCGAGGGCTTGGAGGATTTCCCGTGGCCGATGCCGTCGGGCAGGATCACGTACCATTTGGCCGGATCCAGCAGGCCGCCCGGAACCAGCAGCTCGTCGGCGAACTGCGGCGACAGGAACTGCTTTCCGCTGCCGCCGGTGCCATGCAGCACCATCACCGCATTGGTCACCCGTCCTTGCGCATCGCGCCTGGGCTCGCCCAGCGTCGTGTAGTGCAGCCGCAGCTCCGGCAGGGTCTCGCCCGAGCCGAACCTGAAGTCCCGAACGACGAAGTCGCCTTCCTTGGGCGTCACGGCGGGAGCCGCGAAAGCGGCGGCGGGCGACAGGGCCGCGCAGGCGGCCAGGGTCAGCAGAAGACGGCGCATGGCTTACTTCTTCTCCAGCCGCGCCACGAGGCTGGAGGTGTCCCAGCGACTGCCGCCCATGGCCTGCACCTCGCCGTAGAAGCCGTCGATCAGCTTGGTGGCCTCCAGGGTCGCGCCGTTGCTGGCCGCCTCGTCCAGGGCGATGCCGAGATCCTTGCGCATCCAGTCGACGGCGAAGCCGAACTCGAACTCGCCGCGCGACATCGTCCCCCAGCGGTTCTCCATCTGCCAGGACTGGGCCGCGCCCTTGGAGATCGCCGCCAGCACATCGTCGGTCGGCAGGCCCGCGCGCTTGGCGAAATGCAGCGCCTCGGCCACGCCCTGCACCACGCCGGCGATGGCGATCTGGTTGCACATCTTGGTCAGTTGGCCCGCGCCCGACGGCCCCATGCGGCGCATGGCCTTGGCGTAGACGTTCAGAACCGGCTCGGCCGCCGCGTAGGTCGCTTCGTCACCGCCGACCATGATGGTCAGCTGGCCGTTCTCGGCCCCGGCCTGCCCGCCCGAGACCGGCGCGTCGAGGAAGCCCACGCCCCTGGCGGCGCAAAGCTCCGCCATCTCGCGCGCCACCTTGGCCGAGGTGGTGGTGTGGTCGACGATGATCGCGCCCGCCTCGAGCGCGGGAAGGATTTCCGCCACCACGGCGCGGACGTCGTCGTCGTTGCCGACGCACAGGGCGACCAGCCGCGCGCCCTTGCTGGCCCCGGCGATGGTAGGCTCGCTCTTGCCGCCGTGCTTTTCCACCCAGCGCGCGGCCTTTTCGGCGGTGCGGTTGTAGACGGTCACCTCGTGGCCGGCGGCCCGCAGGTGGCCCGCCATCGGAAAGCCCATGACGCCAAGACCGATGAACGCCGTCTTCATGCGCGAGACTCCTTGCCGCACCCTGCGAATTGGCCCCGTGCATGAGCCCATCGGCCCCGCATCGCAACGCCATTTTAACGTCCTGCGCGCAGGTTGCCCCGACAGGGTTAAGCAGGCTTAAGCACGATGGCGTCGACCGGCGAAGCGCCGATCATCATCAAGAAGGTCAAGAAGGGCGGCGGCCATGGTCACCATGGCGGCGCCTGGAAGGTGGCCTATGCCGACTTCGTGACGGCGATGATGGCCTTCTTCCTGCTGATGTGGCTGCTCAACACGACGAGCCCCGAACAGAAGCAGGGCATCGCCGACTATTTCGCGCCGGCCTCGATCTCGTCCAGCACCAGCGGCTCGGGCGGCATCCTGGGCGGCACCTCGCTCGGCGACGACGGCGCCAAGGCCGACGGCAAGATGTCGGTCGTCCAGCAGATGGCCCCCGAGGCCCCCGACCAGACCAACCAGGACGGCCAGTCCTCGACCACCGCCAGCCTCGACTCGGCCAGCGAGCAGGCCCTGCGCGACGCCCTGGCCAAGAAGGAACAGGACAGCTTCGCCTCGGCCGCCCAGTCCCTGCGCCAGTCGCTGCAGGACATGCCCGAGCTGGCCGAGCTGTCGAAGCAGATCCTCATCGACCAGACCCCGGAAGGCCTGCGCATCCAGCTGGTCGACCAGGAAGGCCGCTCGATGTTCAAGGAGGGCTCGCGCGAGCCCAACGACCGCGCCCGCCTGCTGCTGCGCGCGGTGGCCAAGGTCATCAACCAGCTGCCCAACCGCATCACCGTCTCGGGCCACACCAGCGCCGACCAGCGCGGCCGCAAGGCCGACAGCGACTGGGCCCTGTCGGCCCAGCGCGCCGACACCTCGCGCCAGATCCTGCGCGGCGCCGGCGTCGACGACGACCGCATCTACCAGGTCTCGGGCAAGGCCAATTCCGAGCCCCTCTACGCCGACGATCCGACCCTGGCCGGCAACCGCCGGATCTCCATCGTCCTGTTGCGCGAAAAGCCCGTCCTGCCCGACAACCTGTGACCGTTAGCCGCGTCGCGCGTTTGTCCTGCTTGCACAACGGCTCGGCATACCGCCTAATCACCTTCACGGATCAGGCGGGGGCCTGACCGGGAGTAAGGGGACAGGGACGACGTGACGCAGCATTTTCCGACGCGACAGCTTCGGTTCTTCCTGACGGCGCCGACCCCTTGCCCGTACCTGCCCGGCCGCCAGGAGCGGAAGGTGTTCACCCACCTGCCCCTGTCCGACGGCCCCGGCGTCAACGATAGCCTGACCCAGGTCGGCTTCCGCCGCTCCCAGAACATCGCCTATCGGCCCGCCTGCGAGACCTGCCGCGCCTGCCAGTCGGCCCGCGCGCCCGCCGCCGACTACGAATTCTCGCGCTCCGAGCGCCGCGCCCTCAATCGCAACAACGATCTCGTCCGCTGCCTGGTCGAGGCTGAGGCCACGCTGGAGCAGTTCGAGCTGCTGCGCCGCTACCTCACCGCCCGCCACGCCGACGGCGGGATGGCGGAAATGACCTGGCCCGACTACGTGGCGATGGTCGAGGACACCGCTGTCCGCACCCACCTGATCGAGTACCGCCGCCCGTCGGTGGATCGCGGCCCGGGCGAGCTGGTGGCCTGCGTGCTGGTCGACGTGCTCGCCGACGGCCTGTCGCTGGTCTACAGCTTCTACGACCCGACGCAGGAACGCCGCAGCCTGGGGTCGTTCATCATCCTCGACCACATCGTCCAGGCCCGCCTGACCGGCCTTCCTTACGTCTATCTGGGCTACTGGGTCCCGGGCTCGGAGAAGATGGCTTACAAGGCCAAGTTCTCGCCCCTGGAGATCCTCAAGCCCGGCGGCTGGTCGCTGATGTCGGCCCGCGAACGCGGCGCCCGCCCGCCCAGGACCGCCCCGGCCCCGGCCGTCCGCGAGGTCGAGCTCTCCGACGCCATCCCGCTGACCGAACTGCCCGCGGCTGGGAAGCCGTAACTAGAACCCTCTCTCTTTGAGAGAGGGAGGGGCCCGCCGCGAAGCGGTGGGAGGGTGAGAGGTTTCACCCTTGGCCGTCTGATCCCACTCAGCGTCCCAATCGGCCAGACCTTACCCCCTCACCCTCCCAGGCTTCGCCTGGGCCCCTCCCTCTCCCTTTGGGAGAGGGTCATTTCAGCGCGACCAGGCCACTCCGCCGTCGACCGCCAACGTGCCGCCGACCACGTAATCCCCCGCCCGCGAGGCGAGATAGATCGCCGCCCCCGCCATGTCCTCGGCCTCGCCGATGCGGCCGGCGGGGATGAACTTGGCCACGGCGTCGGCGTGATCGCGGGCCGTGCGGTTCATGTCGCTGGCGAAGGCGCCGGGCGCGATGGCCGACACCGCGATGTTCTCGGGCGCCAGGCGCAGGGCCATGCGCTTGGTCATGTGGATCAGGCCGGCCTTGCTGGCGCCGTAGGGATAGGTCTCCTCCTTGGTCACCGACAGGCCGTCGATCGAGGCGATGTTGATCACCTTGGCCACCCGGGTCTTGGCCGCTTCGCGCAGCGGAGCCAGCAGGGCCTGGGTCAGGAAGAACGGGGTCTTCATGTTCAGGTCGACGGTCTTGTCCCAGCCGGCCTCGGGGAACTCGTCGATGCCCGCGCCCCAGGCCGCCCCGGCGTTGTTCACCAGAATGTCGAGCTTGCTCTCGCGCTCGAGGATCCGCGCGGCCAGGCCCTGCACGCCCTCCATCGTCGAGATGTCGCCCGGCAGCGAGACGCACTCGCCGAACTGCGACAGCTCCCGCGCGGCCTCGTCGCAGGCGCCGGCCTTGCGGGCGGTGATGTAGACCCTGGCCGCCCCGTGGCGCAGGAAGCCCTCGACGATCATCCGGCCGATGCCGCGCGAACCGCCGGTGACGAGGGCCACGCGGCCCTCGAGCGAAAACAGATCCTGCATGTGATTTCCTCCGTCAGCCCTTTGGCGGGCCTTATTTTTCGGGATTGGCCTATTTCTCTGGTTGGACAAGCGCCTGGTAGACCAGGGTGGAAGCACGGTCGCCAAGGTCGCGCAGGGCCGGGTCGCCGTCCTTGGCCAGAACGTGGATCATCCCCAGGAAGAAGAGGTCGTTCTCGGGGTCGATCCAGAACCAGGTGCCGGCCGCGCCGCCCCAGCTGTAGGTCCCCTTCCCCGCCAGCGTCCCGGCCCGGGCCGGATCGGTGACCACCATGAAGTCGAGGCCGAAGCCCTTGCCGCTGGCCTTGGAGAACTCGGCCTTGGGGTCGTCCAGGATCGCGTCGGGCAGATGGTCGGAAGCCATCAGCTTCACCGTGGCCGGCGACAGGATCCGCGCCCCGTCCAGCTCGCCGCCGTTCAGCAGCATCTGGCAGAAGCGGGCGTAGTCGGCGTTGGTCGACACCAGGCCGCCGCCGCCCGAGGCCACCACCGGCGGCTTGCTGACGTCCAGCACCATGAAGCCTTCGGCCGGGATGATCTTCTTGGCCTTGGCGTCCCACAGATAGAGGCTGGCCAGGCGATCGGCCTTCTCGGCCGGCAGCCAGAAGCCGGTGTCCTTCATCTTCAGCGGCGCGAAGATGCGGCTCTGCATGAAGTCCGGCAGGCTCTGGCCCGACAGCTTCTCGACGATGAAGCCCTGGATGTCGACGGCGACGCTGTATTTCCACTGCTTGCCGGGCGGGCCGACCAGCGGCAGCTTGGCGACCTTCTCGACGAACTCCTGGCCGCTCTTGGAGCCCAGCACGCCGGTCGAGACATAGGCCTTGTCGATCGGGTTGTTGGGCACGAGGCCGTAGGCGAAGCCGCCGGTGTGGCTCATGATCTCGCGCATGGTCGGCGGCCGGTCGGCCGCCTCGGTGACGAACGAGCCGTCGGCGTTGACGCCCTTGTAGACGCGCAGGTTGGCGAATTCCGGCACGTACTTGGTCACCGGGTCGTCGAGGCTCCACTTGCCCTCCTCGAACAGGATCATCATCGCCACGCCCGTGACCGGCTTGGTCTGGGAGTAGATCCGGAAGATCGTGTCCTTGGTCATCGGCGGGCCGCCGAAGCCGCGCGCGCCGTAGGTCTCGAAGCTGACCACCTTGCCGTGACGCACCAGCATCGTCGTCGCGCCCGGCAGGTGGCCGGTGGCGACCAGGTCCTTCATCAGGGCGTCGAGGCGCTTGAGCCGCTCGGACGAGACGCCGACGCTCTCGGGGGCGGCAGCGACCAGCTGGTCCTTCGGCGCGGCCAGGGCGAGCGCGCCGCTCCCCCCAAAGGAAAGGGCCAGGGAGAGGGCCAGGGCCGTCGCCAACCCGAAACGCCGTATCATCATGCTACACCCCAAACAGCCGTTTGAGGGACCTTACCCAGGATTGCGACAGGCGCAATCGCGCTTGGAGCGACGGCCGGGATCGATCAGCCGCAAATGGGGAAACGCTTTTACATGATCCCCTCCCCCATCAAGGGGGAAGGGTGAAAGGGATGACCGGCTACTTCTTCTTCGCCTTGGAGGCGTAGACCGCCAGGAACGTGGTCCCCACTCCGGCGAACACCGCGATCAGAGCGGCGAAGATCGCCACCGACTTCTTGGAATCGCCGTCGGCGGCATGGGCCAGGGCCGGCGTCGCCAGCACGGCGGTCATGATCAGCAGCGACTTGATGGTCTTCATGGATTAGCCCCCTCGCGAATACTCAAGAGGGAGCTAACCCGCCCGCCGCCTTCGCGGCAAGGCGGGTTACGGGTCTACTTGCCAGAGAAGACGGCCTTGTCCGCCGCCTCGGCCATCAGGGCGTAGCCCGCATCGTTGGGATGCAGGTGGTCGCCGCCGTGGGTCTCGCCGCGCAGCTGGCTCGGCTTGGCCGGATCGCGCAGCACCGCGTCGAAGTCGATGACGCCGTCGAACTCGCCGCCGGTGCGGATCCAGGCGTTGACCGCCGCTCGCGTAGCCTCGCCCTTGTCGTGATAGTAGGCGGCGCCCTCGAACGGCGGGATGACGCCGCCATAGATCTTCACGCCGCGCGCGTGGGCCCGGGCGATCAGCTGGCGATAGCCGGCGATCAGGTCCTCGGACGTCACCGCGTCGGCGGCGAAGCCCGGCTGGGCGGGGCGGCCGATGTCGTTGATGCCTTCCAGCACCACCACCGCCTTGACCCCCGCCACGCTCAGAACGTCGCGATCGAAGCGCGACAGCGCGCTGGGGCCCGAGACCTCGCGCAGCAACCGCCCGCCGCCGACGCCCATGTTGACGACGCTCCAGCCCTGGCCGCGCGCGGCCAGCCGCGCCGCCAGTTGCTCGGGCCAGCCCTTGTCGGCGTTCGGGGTCGAGCCGGAGCCTTCGGTGATCGAGTCGCCGATGGCCACCAGCACCGGCGCCTCGCCCGGCCCGCGCACCTCGACGCCGCTGACCAGACCCGGCCCTTTGAGGGCCTGCTCGCCCGGGATCGCGTCCTTGGCGACGTGGTTGCCGGGCGGGGCCACGAACAGCCGCACGCGGTGCCCGGCCGGGGCCTGGGTCCCGACGTAGAAGATCGCCGCCGAGACGTGGTCCATCGCCTTCACCGGCAGCGCCACCGGATCGCTCAGCACCGGCGCGCCCGGCGGGATCGTGAACTCGGCCTTGCCGCCGACCGTCACCGCGATCGGCGCGCCCATGATCTTTCCGTCGGCGTCGGCCGGCGCCAGCGTGATCGCCCCCACCGCCAGCGGCCGCTCGTTCAGCTCGTTGGACAGGCGCAGCCGCACGGCGTCGCCGCCGGCGTTCAGGCGCATCACCTGGCGCACGGTGACGTCGGTGAAGGCCCGCGCCTCGCCCGGCCGGGCCACGGCCTGCGGCGCGATCGGCGCATTGCCCCAGGCGCTGCGCCAGGCCGGCGCTTCCGAGACGGCGGCCGGGCGGGCTTTCGGCGCGGCCAGCAGCGGCGCGGGCGCCAGCGCCAGCACCAGGGCGGCGGACAGGATGGATCGGTTCATCAGCGTTTCCCCACAACGGCGGTTGACGTTCGCCGCTTCGATGCTATTCTCAATATATCGATCAATTGTCCATATTGTGAGAATTGATCGATGGATCGAAGCTCGATCCTTCCCTGTTCTGCCTGACCTCGTACTTCCCCCTCTGAGGTCCAGGAGCGCCGGCCCAGCCGTCGCTCCTTTCTTTTTGCCCGCAGCACACCCCACTTCCGTAAAATCCCCGCGAAAGCGGGGACCCAGGTGTTTTGTCGTCGAGCGCCAGAGGTTTCAGAAAAAGCCCAGGTCCCCGCTTTCGCGGGGATTTTACGGAAGGAAGAGAACCTCCAGGACTGAACTCAAGGCTTCGCCGCGCAGGTCGGCTCGCCACGCGCGGACGCATCAGCCTCGCCCCGCAGCACCAGCTTGGACGCCGGAACCTTCGCCCCCCGCAGCCCCTTGGCCACGATGCCGGCCGCCATGCGCGCGCCCAGCTCGTTGGGGTGGGTGGTGTCGTTGATCCCGTCGGGATGGCTGGCGATCTTGTCGGCCGCCGAATAGATCATGAAGCGCTTGGCGCCCTCGGCCTCGCCCAGCTTCTGGAGAGCCGCCTGGCTTTCCTTGTCGAGATCGATCAGCGGGGTCCTGGTCTCGGCCGCCACGCGCCGCACGGTCGCCGAGTACGGGCCGTGAGTGTCCTGGATCTGGCCGTCCTTGAAGATCAGCTTGGCGATCGGGGTGATCAGCACCGGCTTGGCGCCGGCCGTGCGCACGTCGGCCACGAAGCGGCGCAGATTATCGGCATAGGCCCCGTTCGGATCGGTGAAGCGGACGATCTTCTTGGTGTCGGCGTCGTTGTGGCCGAACTGGATCAGCACCGTGTCGTCCGGCTTCAGCTGCGCCATCAGCACCGACCACAGCCCCTCCTCCTGGAAAGTCTTGGTCGAGCGGCCGCCGCGGGCCAGGTTGACGATCTGGGCCTCGGGCGTCAGCGAGCACTTCAGCACCATGCCCCAGCCCATCTGCGGGAAGCTGCGGGCGCTGTAGTCGGCGGCGGTGGAGTCGCTGGCGATGACGATACGGTTCGGGTCGGCCAGGGCGGCCGGCGCCGCCCCCATGACCATGGCCAGTGCGAGGGCGGCGGCGATCTTCATCAGCGGGTCTCCGCCAGGATTGAACGGTCGATCTCGGAGACGGAATTGACGCCGGTCAGCGCCATGGCCACCCGCATCTCCTTTTCCATCAAGTCCAGCAATTGGGTCACGCCCGCCTGGCCGCGCGCGGCCAGGGCGTAGACGGCGGCCCGGCCCAAGAGGACGCCCTTGGCGCCCAAGGCCAGCATCCGCACCACGTCGAGGCCCGAGCGCACCCCGCCGTCGGCCAGCACGGTCAGCTTGTCGCCGACCGCGTCGGCGATGGCCGGAAGCGCTTTCGCCGAAGACAGCACGCCGTCCAGCTGGCGGCCGCCGTGGTTGGACACCACCACCCCGTCGGCGCCGATGTCGGCGGCGGCCTTGGCGTCCTCGGGATCGAGCACGCCCTTGATCACCAGCGGCCCCTTCCAGGACTGCCGGATCCATTCGAGGTCCTTCCACTGGATCGAGGGGTCGAAATTGGCCCCCAGCCAGCCCATGAAGTCCTCCAGGCCCGTATTGCCCTTCAGCACCGGGGCCACGTTGCCCAGGGTGTGGGGGCGGCCCATCAAGCCGACGTCCCACGCCCACTGCGGCCGGCCCATGGCCTGCAGGATGCGGCGGGCCCCGGCGTTCGGACCGCTCATGCCCGAGTGGGCGTCGCGGTAGCGGGCGCCCGGCACGGGCATATCGACGGTGAAGACGAGCGTACTCGCCCCCGCCGCCTCGGCCCGCGCCAGGAGGTCGCGCATGAAGGCCCGGTCGCGCAGCACGTAGAGCTGGAACCACAGCGCCCGGCTCGACGCGGCCGCCACCTCGTCAACGTCGCACACCGACACCGTCGACAGGCACAGCGGCACGCCCTTGGCCGAAGCCGCGCGCACCGCCTGGCATTCGCCGCGCCGGGCGTACATGCCGGTGAGGCCCACGGGGGCCAGCACCACGGGCATGGACTGCTCCACGCCGAACAGGCTGGTCGCCGTCGAGACCTTGGACACGTCCTTGAGCACCCGCTGTCGCAGGGCCAGATCGGCCAGGTCGGAGACGTTGCGGGCCAGGGTCCGCTCGGCGTAGGCGCCGCCGTCGATGTAGTCGAAGAGGAAGCGCGGCAGCTTGCGCCGCGCAGCCTCACGGAAGTCGGTGGTCGACGAGACGATCATGGAAGGGCGATCGATCTACTGCAGGTTCACGAACGCGCCGCCGTCGACCAGCAGGGCCGCGCCGGTGACGTAGTTGGCCAGGTCCGAGGCCAGGAACACGATCGGGCCGGCCAGGTCGTCGGGCTCGCCCAGACGGCCCAGCGGGATGCGGCCGCTCATGTATTCGCGCTTGGCGACGTCGGCGAGGTCTTCCTTGTTGATCGCGGTCTCGATCGTGCCCGGCAGCACCGAGTTGCAGCGAATGCCATGCTTCCCGAGCGCGATAGCGGTCGACTGCATGAGGCTGTGCACGCCGGCCTTGGTCGGAGTGTAGTGCGTCTGCATGCCGCCGCCGACCAGGGCGCTGATCGAGGAGACGGCGATGATCGAACCGCCGTGACCCTGCTTGACCATCTGGTTGGCCGCCGCCTGCACCATGTAGTAGGCGCCGAACAGGTTCACCTTCATGGTCCGCTCCATCACTTCCGGCGGCATGTCCAGGAAGGCGTGGAACGGGCAGATGCCCGCGTTGTTGACGAAGACGTCGACCTTGCCGAAGGCCGCCACGGCGGCGTCGACGAAGGCCTGGGCGGTTTCGACCTGGGCCACGTCGCCCTTCACGGCGATGGCGCGACGGCCCAGGGCCTCGATCTGCGCCACGGCGTCGGCCGCGCCGGCCTCGTCGGAGTGGTAGTTGATCGCCACGTCGGCGCCATGACGCGCCGCGCCGATGGCGGCCGCCTTGCCGATACCGCCCGAGGCGCCGGTCACCAGCACCACCTTGTCCTTCAGAAGCATAGTTCCTCCGTCATACATACGCGCGGGAGGCGTCAGGTCTTGGCGCCCGAACCCCGCTTACCGTTCCAGCCCAGATCGCGGCTGATCGCGTCGGCGGCCAGGCGGATGTCGTCCACCAGCCCGCCCATCCGTTCGTCGTCCATGTATTGCGCAGCGCCCGAGACGCTGATCGCGGCGACGATCTGACCGCCCGCCCCGCGCACGGGCGCGGCCACGCAGCGGATGCGGTCTTCGTTTTCTTCCAAGTCGAAGGCGATCCCGCGCTGGGAATAGTCGTGCATCCAGGCGATCCACTGCTCTTCGTTCGGCGCGCCGGCCGCGGCCGGGCCTTCCTTGCGATACAGCGTCCGCCAGCGACCCTCGTCATCGTCCAGCACCAGGGCCTTGCCCAGGCCGGTCGAGCGGATCGGCTGGCGATCGCCCACGCGCGAGGAGATGTTGATGCGGCGGCGGCCGGTCAGCTTGTCCAGGTAAAGCGCGCGGTCGTCGTCGAGCACGCCCAGGTGGACGGTGTCTTCCAGCTCTTCCCACAGCTTTTCCAGGTGCGGGCGCGCGATGCGCGGCAGGTCCATCTGCTGACTGGCCAGATAGCCCAACTCCAGGAGCTTCGGGCCCAGGCTGTAGCCTTCGCGCGGGGTCTGGGTCAGCAGGCGGCGCTCGACAAGGGCGGTGGCCAGGCGGTGCGTGGTGCTGCGGGTCAGGCCGAGTCGCGCGGCCAGCGCCGGCAGGCCGATGGCCCCCGCGTCGGCCACCACGTCGAGCACGTCCAGGCCGCGAAACAGCGTCTGGCTGCCGCTTGGGCTCTTGGTCGCCGCGCCTTCGTCGTCCGCCACCGGTTCCGCTCCCCTTGACGTGCTGGGTTTCATTTTGTAGCACTACCTCTCATAATATGGAACGCAAGACAAGGGCTCGCGTCAGCGACTCTTTCGGTCGCGGGGGTCCTGCGACAAGCGTGTCATACGATGTTCTGGGGAGGTAGCGCGAACATCCGTTCGCGTCGTTCGGCGGCCCCGCTGGCGCGCCTCCTCTAATAGGGGCAGATCCGGTCACGAGAGACCGGGCGATGGTTGGAGCACGAGATGCCGCTTCCCTTGATCAAGGCTGTTCGCGCCTATGTGGTCCGCGGGGGCGGCGCCGACTATCACGACCAGGGCGAAGGCCACTGGATCGACGACCACATCGCCACGCCGATGTCGCGCTATCCCGAATACCGCCAGAGCCGCCAGAGCTTCGGCATCAACGTCCTGGGCACCCTGGTCGTCGAGATCGAGGCCGTCGACGGCACGATCGGTTTCGCGGTGACCACCGGCGGCGAGCCGGCCGCCTACATCGTCGAAAAGCACCTGGCCCGCTTCCTCGAAGGTCGTGATCCGACCGAGGTCGAGAAGATCTGGGACCAGATGTACTTCTCCACCCAGTACTACGGCCGCAAGGGCCTGGTCGTGAACGCCATCTCGGGCGTCGACCTGGCGCTCTACGACCTGATCGGCAAGCTGCGCCAGGAGCCGGTCTACGCCCTGCTCGGCGGCAAGGTTCGCGACGAACTGACCTTCTACGCCACCGGCGCGCGTCCGGACCTGGCCAAGGAGATGGGCTTCATCGGCGGCAAGATGCCCCTGCACCACGGCCCGGCCGAGGGCGAGGAAGGCCTGCGCAAGAACCTCGAAGAGCTCGAAACCATGCGCAACCGCGTGGGCGAGGACTTCTGGCTGATGTTCGACTGCTGGATGTCGCTGGACCTGAACTACGCCACCAAGCTGGCGCACAAGGCCCACGAGTACGGCCTGAAGTGGATCGAAGAGGCGCTGAGCCCCGACGACTACTGGGGCTATCGCGACCTGAAGAAGAACGCCCCTCCCGGCATGCTGGTCACCACCGGCGAGCACGAAGCCACCCGCTGGGGCTTCCGCATGCTGCTGGAGATGGAGTGCTGCGACATCATCCAGCCGGACGTGGGCTGGTGCGGCGGCGTCACCGAACTGATCAAGATCGCCAACCTGGCCGACAGCAAGGGCGTGATGATGATCCCGCACGGCTCGTCGGTCTACAGCTACCACTTCGTCATCACGCGCCATAACAGCCCGTTCGCCGAGTTCCTGATGATGGCGCCGAAGGCCGACGAGGTCGTGCCGATGTTCCATCCCCAGCTGATCGGCGAGCCCGTTCCGGTCAACGGCAAGCTCAAGCTCGGCGACGCGCCCGGCTTCGGCGTCGAGCTGAACCGCGACGTCGGCCTGCACCGTCCGTATCCGCGGTAAGCCGCGCCTCCCCTTCCCCCAATTTACCCCTAGAGCCAGAAGACCATGAAACTGTTGCGTTACGGCCCGCGGGGCGCCGAAAAGCCCGGCCTGCTGGATTCCGAAGGCAAGATCCGCGACCTGTCGGGCCACGTGTCCGACATCACCGCCGCGGACCTGACCCCGGAAGGCCTGGCCAAGATCGCCGCCATCGACGAGGCCACCCTGCCGGTGGTCGAAGGCTCGCCGCGCTACGGCGTGCCGATCGCCAATGTCGGCAAGTTCCTGGCCATCGGCCTGAACTTCGCCGACCACGCCAAGGAAGCCGGCCTCGAGCCCCCGCCCGAGCCGATCTTCTTCACCAAGGCGATCTCGTGCCTCAACGGCCCGAACGACCAGGTCATGCTGCCCAAGGGCGCCGAGAAGGGCGACTGGGAAGTCGAGCTGGGCGTCGTGATCGGCAAGCGCGCCCGCTATGTCGAGCAGGCCGAAGCCCTGGACTACGTCGCCGGCTACGTGCTGGTGAACGACGTCTCCGAGCGCGCCTTCCAGAAGGAACTGGGCTCGCAGTGGGACAAGGGCAAGGGCTGCGACACCTTCGGTCCGGTGGGTCCGTGGGTCGTCACCGCCGATGAAGTCGGCGACTGCCAGAACCTGGACATGTGGCTCGACCTCAACGGCAAGCGCATGCAGACCGGCAACAGCAAGACGATGATCTTCGGCGTCGCCGAGCTGATCGCCTATATGAGCCGCTTCGTCACCCTCGAGCCGGGCGACATCCTCACGACGGGCACCCCTCCGGGCGTCGGCGAAGGCCAGAAGCCGGAAAAGATCTTCCTGAAGCCGGGCGACGTCATGACGCTGGGCATCGAGAAGCTCGGCGAGCAGCGCCAGGAAGTCATCGCCTGGACCAAGGAAGGCGTTGCATGACCGTCTACGCCAACCGCTTTTCGGGCCGCACCGCCGTCATCACCGGCGGCGCCTCGGGCCTGGGCAAGGAAACCGCCCGCCGCATCGTCGCCGAAGGCGGCAAGGTCGCCCTGTGGGACCTCAACGCCGACGCCCTGAAGGCCGCCGGCGAGGAAGTCGGCGCCAGCTTCACCTACGCGCTGGACGTCTCGGACGAGGCCCAGGTGGCCGCGGCCACGGCCGCCAGCGTCGAGGCCCTGGGCAAGATCGACGTGCTGGTCAACTCGGCCGGCATCACCGGCGCCACGGTGCCGGTGCACGAGTTCCCGCTCGATAGCTGGAAGCGCGTCATCGACATCAACCTGAACGGCCTATTCTACTGCTGCCGTTCGGTGGTGCCGCACATGCTGGGCGCCGGCTACGGCCGCATCGTCAACGTCGCCTCGGTGGCCGGCAAGGAAGGCAACCCGAACGCCAGCGCCTATTCGGCGTCGAAGGCCGGGGTCATCGGCCTGACCAAGTCGCTGGGCAAGGAACTGGCCGGCAAGGGCGTCATCGCCAACAGCCTGACCCCCGCCACCTTCGAAAGCCCGATCCTCGAGCAGCTGCCCGCCAGCCAGGTCGAGTACATGCGCTCGAAGATCCCGATGGGTCGCCTGGGCGAAGTCGAGGAAAGCGCCGCGATGGTCTGCTTCATGGCCAGCGAGGAGTGCAGCTTCACCACCGCCGCCACCTTCGACACGTCCGGCGGCCGGACGACCTTCTAGTTTGAGACCGGGCCCGTCCATCCTTCGGGATGGACGGGCCCGGGCTTACGAGACCAAGGGGACAGGCATGGCGTACACGGGTCCGATCATCGACGCCCACATGCACCTGTGGGATCTCGACAAGCACTACTATTCCTGGCTGCAGGACGTTCCCCTGCCGGGCAATCCGGCGGGCGACATGAGCCTGATCGCCGGCAAGAACTACCTGCCCGCCGACTACGCCGCCGACGCCCTGCCCTGGCGCGTCGAGAGCCTGGTCCATGTCGAGTGCGGCCTGCCCACCGACAAGCAGCTTTCCGAGACCGACTGGCTGGAAAGCCTGATCGCCGCCAATGCCCCCATCGGCGCGCCCATCGGCGCGATCGTCGCCGGCGCCAACCTGGATGACCCCAAAGTCGAGGCCCTGCTGGAGGCTCACGCCTCGCGGCCGCACGTGCGCGGGATCCGCCAGATCGTCAATTTCCACGCGGACCCGGCCAAGACCTACGGCCCGGCCGACTTGCTGCTGAACGACCAGTGGCGCGCGGGCTTCGGCCTGCTGGCCAAGCATGGCCTGTCGTTCGACCTGCAACTCTATCCCGCCCAGATGGAAACCGCCGCGGCCCTGGCCGACGCCCATCCCGACATTCCGCTGGTCGTCAATCACGCCGGCATGCCCACCGACCGCGACGAGGACGGCTTGGCGCTCTGGCGCTCGGGCCTGGCCGCGCTGGCCCAGCGTCCGAACGTCACCTGCAAGGTCTCGGGCCTGGCGATGGTCGACCGCGCCTGGACGGTGGAAAGCCTGCGCCCGTTCGTCCTGCAGGTCATCGAAACCTTCGGCGTGGAGCGCACCATGTTCGCCAGCAACTTCCCGGTCGAGAAGGTGCACGGCAGCTTCGACGCCTTCTACAGCGCCTACGACGCCATCACGGCCGAGTTCAGCGACGCCGAGCGCCAGCGCCTGTTCGCCGGCACGGCCGCCGCCGTCTACCGCATCGCCTGAAAACCAAGAAACGACGCCAGGAGGAAACCATGAGCACGCTGACCGAAGGCCGCCCGATCGCCTTCCGCATGCAGCTGAAGGCCGGTGTCGCCGCCGAGTACGAGCGCCGTCACGACGAGCTGTGGCCCGACCTGGCCGAAGCCCTGCGAGGCGCCGGCATCTACGACTATTCGATCTTCCTCGACGAAGAGACCATGAGCCTGTTCGCCGTGCTTCGCCTGAAGCCGGACAACGACAAGGACGCCCTGCCCCTGCAGCCGGTGATGAAGCGCTGGTGGGACTTCATGGCCGACCTGATGGACGTCCATCCGGACAACAAGCCGGTCGAATGGCCGCTCAAGCCCGTCTTCTACTTCGAGGGCTAAGACCAGTGATCAAGCGTCCCGCCCTCCTCGGCCTCGCCGCCGCCCTGCTCGCCACGACCGCGCTCTCCGGCGCGACTGCGGCTGAGCCGACGCGCTACGTCATGACGGCGTTCACCAACGCCAGCCAGTCGAACATGAGCGTGTACGACTCGGCCGACGGCTCGCGCTTCACCCTTCAGAAGCCGCTGGCCTACACCCCGCCCAAGGGGCTAATCCGCGATCCCAGCGTCATCAAGCGCAAGGACGGCTTCTACTACGTCGCCTACACCACCGGCTGGACCGGCAACACCATCGGCCTGGCCCGCAGCAAGGACCTGGTCGACTGGACCTTCCTGCGCGACGTCACCGTCGACGTGCCCGGCTCGACCAACACCTGGGCGCCCGAGTGGTTCGTCGACGCCGACGGCTCCGAGCACCTGATCCTGTCGGTCTCGACCACCGGCATCGCCGGGCAATTTCAGCCCTACAGGATCACGGCCCAAGACGCCGAGCTTGCCAATTGGAGTAACCCGCGCCCGCTGTCGGGCATGGGTCCCAACTACATCGACGCCTTCGTCGTGCGCGAGGGCTCGCAGTACCAGGCCTTCGCCAAGAACGAGACCACCAAGTTCATCGAGCTTCTGACCGCCCCGTCGCTGGACGGCCCCTGGCAGGTCAAAGGCGGCGGCGACTGGGCCGGCTGGGGCAAGTTCCTCGAAGGCCCCGCCCTCACCCGCACCCCGGAAGGCGCTTGGCGCATCTATTTCGACGAGTACATGTCGAAGCGCTACTGGTACTCCGACAGCGCCGACGGCTTCCGCACCTGGACGCCCAAGAAGGAGCTGCCCGAGCTTTCCGGCACGGTCCGCCACTTCACCGTGCTGAAGGAAGGCGGCGACCAGGCGGTCGCGGCCAAGCCTGCCGAAGCCCACAAGATCACCTGGGACAAGTACTCCCTGAAGGTCGACGGCGAGCGCATCTATTCCTGGGGCGGCGAGTTCCACCCGTTCCGCGTGCCCAGCCCCGACCTGTGGCGCGACATCCTCCAGAAGATGAAGGCCAGCGGCTACAACACCGTCGCGATCTATATCGACTGGGGCTACCACTCGCCCAAGCAGGGGGTCTACGACTTCTCGGGCATCCGCGACATGGATCGCGTGCTGACCATGGCCAAGGAAGAAGGCCTCTACGTCATCACCCGCGCCGGCCCGTACGTGAACGCCGAGCTGACGCGCGGCGGCTTCCCCGGACACCTGGTCAACCAGCAGGCCCGCGCCCGCACCGACGCGCCGGAATACATCCAGGCCGCCGACGAGTGGCTGAGCCAGATCAACAAGGTCATCGCCCGCCACCAGCTGACCACCGGCCAGGGCACGGTCATCGCCCACCAGATCGAGAACGAGCTCGACGTCGTCGGCGCGCCGCAGCAGCGCTACATGCAGTGGCTGGCCGACAAGGCCCGCGCGGATGGGATCACCGTCCCGCTGTTCCACAACGACAAGGGCCGCAACGGCTACTGGGTGCCCAAGGGCTCCAACGTGCCCGGCGCGGTCGAAGGCCCGACCGACCTCTACGCCTTCGACGGCTATCCGGGCGGCTCGTGCAAGGTCGACTCGACCCCCTCCTCGCCCGGCGTGGCCCCCGACTGGGGCCTCTACGGCGCCGGCGGGGCCAAGGGCGGCGCCTCGGCCAGCCCCAACACCCCCGGCTTCGCGGCCGAGTTCGGCGGCGGCTGGTTCGACTACTGGGGCAGCAACGGCGACTACGACTGCACCGCCATCCATCGCGGCGTCGGCTACCAGCGGGTGTTCTACGGAACCAACATCGCCAACGGCCTGACGATCCAGAGCTTCTACATGACCTATGGCGGGACCAGCTGGGGCTGGTCGCCGGCCCCGGTGGTGTTCAGCTCCTACGACTACGGCTCGGCCATCGACGAGGCCCGCGGCCTGCGCGACAAGGCCCGCGTCATGAAGCAGATGGGCCAGTTCCTGAACGCGGTTCCGGACCTGACCCGCATGGACAAGGGCGAGGCCGTCGTTCCCTCGAACGACAAGGTCCGCGTCTATCACAACGTCAACGCCGAGACCGGCAGCCACCTCTATGTGGTGATCCACAACCCCAGCAGCGCCACCGGCGACGAGGCCTTCACCTTCAAGGTCAAGACCCGCGACGGCGAGTACGTGGTCCCCTCGCGGATCAAGGGCCAGGACAGCAAGATGCTGATGGCTTCGTACGACCTGGGCGGCCAGCGCCTCGTCTATTCGACGTCCGAGATCCAGACCCACCTGCCCTGGAACGGCGGCGACCTGGCCTTGATGTACGGCCGCGCCGGCGAGGCCGGCGAGACCGTCCTGCGCTATGCGCAGGCCCCCAAGGTCGAGGTGCTGGAAGGCCAGGTGACGTCGGCCTTCGACGCGGCCAAGGGCGACCTGAAGCTCTCCTACAGCCACACGGGCCTGGCCCGCGTGCGCATCACCGGCGGCGGCCGTCCGCCGCTGGTGCTGCTGCTGGCGGATGAAGCCACCGGCCAGACCTTCTGGCGCCAGGACACCGCCGCCGGCCCGACCCTGCAACGCGGCCCCGGCCTCGTTCGCACCGCCAGCGTCAAGGGCGCGGTCCTGTCGCTGACCGGCGACACCGAAACCGAAAGCGCCCTGGAAATCTTCGCCCCCAAGGGCGTGAAGTCCGTCCGCTGGAACGGCGCGGCCGTCGCCGCCAAGGCCACGGCTTCGGGCTCGCTGCTGGCGTCCAAGTCGCTGGCCGGCCCGACCGCCGTCACCGTGCCGGATCTCGCCAGGCTTGACTGGAAGACCGCCGCCGGCTCGCCCGAGTCCGACCCGGCCTTCGACGACAGCGCCTGGGCCAAGGCCGAGGGCAAGCGCGGCGGCTCGACCGTGCGTCCGCCGACGGGCCAGCCGGCGCTCGACATGAGCACCCACGGCTTCCACCACGGCGACGTCTGGTATCGCGGCCGCTACAAGGGCCGGGCCGACATCGACACCCTGACCCTGCACTACGGCGCCGGCGGCGCCGGCATGCTGCAGGTGTGGCTGGACGGCAAGTTCCTGGGCCAGCACGAGCTGGACGGCGGCCTGCCCCGCCCGATCACCACGGGCGTGGCCACCTTCAAGCTGCCCGAAGCCCTGCGCGGCGACGGAGAGCACGTGCTGTCGGTGATGGTGCGCAACAACGGCCACAACTGGGACCTCGACGCCGACGACTTCCACAAGGAAGCCCGCGGCCTGGTCTCTGCCTCGCTGTCGAGCCCGACGAGCTACAGCTTCGCCGTGCCGATCAGCTGGAAGATCCAGGGCAACAAGGGCGGCGAGGACATCGCCGATCCGGTGCGCGGCCCGATGAACGAGGGCGGCCAGTACGGCGAACGCAATGGCTGGCACCTGCCGGGCTTCCCCGACCAGGGCTGGGCCAAGGCCGACATGGCCGCACCTGCGCCCTATGCCGGCACCACCTGGTACCGCACCAATTTCGACCTGGCCCTGCCCAAGGACCAGGACGTGACCCTGGGCCTGACGATCGGCGATCCGAAGACCCCGCGCTCGCCCGGCCGCTATCGCGTGCTGATCTTCGTCAACGGCTGGAACATGGGCCAGTTCATCGCCCATGTCGGCCCGCAGCGGACCTTCGTCCTGCCGACCGGCATCGTCGATCCGCACGGCAAGAACACCATCGCTCTGGCCGTAACCAGCGACGGCGCCCCCGGCGACGCCCTGGAAGCCGTCAAACTGGAAGTGCTGCGCAACGTGGAAGGCGGCGTGCCCGTCGCCCGCGTCCCCGCGCCGAACTACAAGCAGTAGGCCCCCGTCTACCGCTACAGACCTACCCTTTAGGAGACTACCGTGCCCAATCTCGCACACGGCATCGAGGCCAAGGACGTCAAGGCCAAGATCGCCCTTCTGATCAGCAACCTCGTCGACATCACCGACGAGACGGGCGAGTTCCTGCTGCGCCTCGACGACGGCCGCGTCATCGACACCAAGGGCTGGAACGACTGGGAATGGACCCACGGCGTGGGCCTCTACGGCCTGTGGAAGCAGTACGAGATGTACGGCGACGAGCGCGCCTTCGACATCATGACCAAGTGGTTCGCCGACCGCTTCGAGGCCGGCACCCCGACCAAGAACATCAACACGGTCTCGCCGTTCCTGACCCTGGCCTACCTGTACGAGGCCACCGGCGACCACACCTACATCCCCTACCTCGAGACCTGGGCCGACTACGTCATGTACGAGGGTCCGCGCACCGAGGAAGGCGGCTTCCAGCACATCGTCTTCAACAGCGAGAACCCGCAGCAGCTGTGGGACGACACGCTGATGATGAGCGTGCTGCCGCTGGCCAAGATCGGCCTGCTGCTCGATCGCCCCGACTTCGTCGAGGAGGCCAAGCGCCAGTTCATGGTCCACATCAAGTACCTGGCCGACCGCAAGACCGGCCTGTGGTTCCACGGCTGGACCTTCGAGGGCCGTCACAACTTCGCCGACGCCCTGTGGGCCCGCGGGAACTGCTGGGTGACGATCGCCATCCCGGAATTCATCGAGCTGCTCGACCTGAAGCCGGGCGACGGCCTGCGCGCCTTCCTGATCGACGCCCTGGAAGCCCAGATCAAGGCCCTGACCGAGTACCAGGACCAGGAAACCGGCCTGTGGCACACGATCATCAACGACAAGACCTCGTACCTTGAAGCCTCGGCCACGGCCGGCTTCGCCTACGGCGTCCTGAAGGCCGTGCGCAAGCGCTACATCGGCAAGGAATACGAAGCCGTCGCCATCCGCGCCATCAAGGGCGTGCTGGCCAACATCGACGACGCCGGCGAACTGCAGCAGGTCTCGTTCGGCACCCCGGTGTTCGACACGATCCAGGGCTACAAGGACATCCCGCTGACCTCGATGCCGTACGGCCAGTCGCTGGCCATGCTGGCCCTCGGCGAGTTCCAGCGCGCCTTCATCTAAGCCGCTGCTTCGGTCCGTTGCGTGGTCCTCGTCCTTCGACAAGCTCAGGATGAGGACCACCCATAGGCCCGGCCGCTAGAGAAACCTCACCCTGAGCCTGTCGAAGGGCGAGGTTTTCGGCTCAGACGCCAGACACTTCGAACTACCCAGTTTGGTCGATCGACCGGACCGGACTTGGGGGGCGACAAGACCCCCTTCTCTTGGGAATGAAACGAACATGGCCACGCCAGACGCCCGCAAACCGTCCTGGATCAACTATTGGGGCTGGGGCTCCGGCGACATGCTGGGGGCCGGCGCGCAAGCCGTGATCACCGGCTGGCTGGCCTACTTCTTCATCACCTTCTGCGGACTGTCGCCGGTCGAGACCGGCCTGATCCTGGGCCTGCCGCGCCTGCTCGAGGCGATCACCTGCCCGCTGATCGGCTATATCTCCGACAACCTGCGCCACACCTGGATCGGCCGTAAGGTCGGGCGGCGGAAGATCTTCCTGCTGCTGACGATCCCGCTGCTGCCCAGCTTCGCCCTGATCTTCGTCTCGGGCCAGACCTTCACCTACTACCTGGTGACCTTCATCTTCTTCGAGTTCGTCTACACGATGTTCCTGATCCCGTGGGAAACCCTCGCGGCGGAAATGACGAAGGATTACAAGGAGAAGGCCAAGTTCGCGGGCGCCCGCATGCTGATCGCCCAAAGCTCGGCGATCCTGGCCTCGTACCTGCCCACGCTGATCATCAACAACTTCGGCGGCAAGGACAGCTCCAACACCTTCCTGATCATGGCGGCCATCTTCGGCGGCCTGTTCAGCCTGGTCGTCGTGCTGGTGGTGCTGTTCACCTGGGAACGCCCCTACACCGACGACGAGAAGCTGATCCAGCCCGAGCCCATGGACTGGGGCAAGGCCGCGCTGATCCCGGTCAACATGTTCCGCGACCTGTTCTCGACCCTGAAGCTGAAGGCCTTCCGCCAGCACCTGTCGCTGTACCTGGGCGGCTACATCAGCCAGGACATCTTCAACACCGCCTTCCCGCTGTTCGTGGCCACGGTGATGGTCGGCTCGACCCTGGTGATCTCCCAGGCGATGACGATGATGTACTTCGCCCAGCTGATCTCGGTGATGATCGCCATCCGCGTGATCATCAAGACCGGCCCGACGGCCGCCTACCGCATGGCCATCAGCTTCGTCTGCGCGGCCCTGCTGCTGTTCCTGGGCTTCTACCTGGTCAAGCCGGCCGGTTTCGCCGCGGGCGTCGAGGGCCTGCACGGCAACATCTTCAACGCCGCCGGTTCGGGCTTCAACCCCACGGTCCTGTTCTGGCTGTTCCTGCCGATCATCCTGGCGGGCCTGGGCCGCGGCACGCTGAACTTCGTGCCCTGGGGCGTCTACAACTACCTGCCCGACGTCGACGAGGCCGTCACCGGCCAGCGCCGCGAGGGCATCTTCGCCGGCGTCATGACCTTCGTGCGCAAGATCGCCCAGTCGGGCGCCATCCTGCTCACCACCACCCTGCTGGGCCTGGGCGGCTTCGTCTCGGGCGGCAAGGGCCAGGTGGTCCAGCAGACGCCGCAGGCGATCCACACCCTGGTGCTGATCATGGTCGGCGGCCCGATCCTGGTGATGGTCACCGGCATGATCATCTCGTGGAAGTTCCGCCTCAACGCCAAGACCCACGAGGTCCTGGTCCACGAGGTCGAACGCCTGCGCGCCGGCGCCACGGAAGCCGAGACGCCGGAATCCAAGGCCATCGTCGAGGACCTCACCGGCTGGAAGTACGAACGCCTCTGGGGCCGCGGCGAAAAGGCCAGGCCCTCGGTCACCAG
Organism: Caulobacter radicis; assembly: GCF_003094615.1. GTDB lineage: Bacteria > Pseudomonadota > Alphaproteobacteria > Caulobacterales > Caulobacteraceae > Caulobacter > Caulobacter radicis. The sequence goes on from NZ_QDKO01000020.1 coordinate 238,377, forward strand.
CGACCAGATCCCGGATATCAACTGAGACTGAAACTAGAGCCCTTCCCCCTCGATGGGGGAAGGGTTGGGATGGGGGTGGAACCGCGCGTTCCGCCCCCATTTTCGTTTCAGGACTACAGGAACCTCCCCCTCTGGGGGAGGCGGCCGAAGGCCGGTGGGGGGAAGTTTTCAACCGCCGCGGCGTTAGCCAGCCCGCAATCACGCCCCCCACCGATCGCTTCGCGATCACCTCCCCCACAGGGGGAGGTTCCTTAAAACCTAAGCCGCCTCCGCCTGCCCCCAGCGCGCCACCATCTCCAGCAGCCGCCCAGGATTGATCGGCTTGCCCAGGTGGTCGTCCATGCCGGCGGCCATGCAGGTCGCCACCTGCTCGGGCAGGACGTTGGCGGTCATGGCCACGATCGGGGTGCGGATCCCCATGGGCTCCAGGGCGCGGATGCGACGGGTGGCGGTCAGGCCGTCCATCACCGGCATCTGCACGTCCATCAGGACGAGGTCGTAGCCCTTGCCGGCCTTGAAGGCGTCGACCGCCGCCACCCCGTCCACGGCCATGTCCACCTCGACCTCGAACGGCGCCAGCAGGGCGCCGATCAGTTCGCGGTTGGCCGCGTTGTCCTCGACCAGCAGCAGCCGCACGGGCCGTTCCAGCGGCGCCGGCTGGGACGCGACGGGCAGGTCGTTGGCCACGCTCTCGGTCACCGGCAGCTCGACCTCGAACCAGAACGTCGAGCCGCGCCCCTGCGCGCTCTCGACGCCGATGCGCCCGCCCATGGCCTCGATGATCCGCTTGCAGATCGCCAGGCCCAGGCCCGTGCCGCCGAACCGCCGCGCGACCCCGGCGTCGGCCTGGATGAAGCGCTCGAACACCGCCTCGTGCATGTCGTCGGGCAGGCCGATGCCGCTGTCGCGCACCGCCATCCGCAAGCGCTGGCCCGCGGCCGTGCCGGTCTGCTCGACGCTGATGACGATCTGCCCCTCGCTGGTGAACTTCACCGCGTTCGACAGAAAGTTCAGCATCACCTGGCTCAGCCGCGCCGCGTCGCCCAGCAGCGGCGTGAGGCCGGGCCCGAACTCGATCAGCACCGGCAGGCCCTTGGCCTGGGCCTGGCTCTCGATCAGGGCCGCGGCCGAGCGGGCGATGTCGCAGGGCTTGAACGGCTCGGCGTCCAGCTCCAGTCCCGCCTCCAGGCGCGAGAAGTCCAGCACGTCGTTGATGACGCCCAGCAGCGTGTTGCTGGCCTCGTGGATCAGGCGCACCTGCCGCGCGTCGGTCTCGCCCAGGCCCGACGACTGCCGAAGCAGGCCCGAAAAGCCGATGATCGCCGTCAGCGGGGTGCGCAGCTCGTGGGTCATGTTGGCCAGGAAGTCGGCCTTGGCCGCGGCGGCCGCCTGGGCCTCCTGCGCCGCCTGGGCCAGTTCCTGCGCCAGGCGCTTGCGCTCGGTGATGTCGCGGCTGGTGGCGATGAAGCCGCCGCCCTCCTCCTTGGGCACCAGCGAATAGGTGCTCTCGATCCAGATCTCCTGGCCGTCCTTGCGGCGGAACCGGTACTCCAGCGTGCTGCTGTCGCTGGGGCTCTGCAGCGCGCGGATGGCCGCGACGGCCTTGGCGCCGTCCTCGTCGCTGACGCCCAGCAGGTTGGGCGCGACCAGGAACTGCGCGGGGGTGTAGCCCGTCAGCCGCTCGATGGCCGGCGAGTTGTAGCGCCGCCGGCCGTCCGGCCACCACATCGACAGGGCGTCGGTCAGGTTGTTGGCCAGGATGCGGTACAGCGACTCATGCTCTCGCAGGCGCGACAGGGTCTGCTCGGCCTCGCGACGCCGGCGTTCGGCCTCCTCGGCCGTCTGGCGCTGGATCTTCAGGCTGTGCGAGAGGTCCCGCTTGGCGGCCTTCAGGTTCAGGCGCTGGCTGTGCAGGAAGTAGAACAGCGGCCCGCCCACGATGACGACGATGACCATCGTCATCCACGGCGTGAAGACCTCGGCCCGCTTCAGGATCAGGATGTTGACGCAGTAGTCCGTCGTCACGGCCATCAACGCGGCCAGAACGACAGTCGCAACGGTTCTCAGGAACGTGGCTAGAAACATGGCCCCAGGGTCGACGTCACGCCGGATCGAACGGCTCGATCCCGCCCCTTGTCGCTCATCTATGAGGCGAAGGTGCTAAAATCGACGCGTCGCGCGCGTTTAATCGCGCCTCGCGACGCTAAGCCGCACCGTACGGACGCCCGGCCAAGGCCTCCGGCGCGACCGGCTGGCCGTCGACCCGCACCGGCGAGCGGGCGTCGGCGTTGCCGTCCAGCGACAGCCCCGTCACCTCCAGCCCCCGCACGTGCCGCGCCCACAGGCCCCAGGCCGGCGGATCGCCGAACATGCGGGGCTCGGGATAGGCGTCCTCCAGCTCCGGCGGCTCGACGCCCGCCTCTTCCGCCCCGCCCAGGAACGACAGGTTCAGGTTCTCCAGCCGCACGTCCTCGATCGGATGGCCTGGCAGGCCCGCCAGGATCACCGGCAGGTCGGCGAAGGCGCCCTCGCCGTCCAGGTTGCGCACGCTCACCCGGCGCAGCGCGCCCGGCCGGGTTCCCTCGGGCCCGCGCAGCCGCGCGCCCAGGCGCAGGAACAGCGGCGAACTGGTCATCTCGACCAGCCGCACGTTCTCGATCTCGACGTCCTCGATGGTCCCGCCGTCGACGGTCTCCAGCGCCAGCCCCCGCGAGCGTTCCAGCACGCAGTCGGCGATGCGGATCCGCCGGAAATCGCCGTTGCTCTCGGTGCCGATCTTGATGCGGCCGGTGACCCGGTCCTGGTCGGGCGACAGCCGCTGCTCGCGGCCCAGCGTGCCGTCCAGCACCGTGCCCAGGTCGAAGCCAGAGACGTGGCAGCCGACGATCTCGACGTCCTGCGTCGGCAGCGCCTCGCCCAGGGCCATCGAGGCCTTCAGCACGATGGCGTCGTCATTGGGCGTGTTGACCCGGCAGCCGCTGATCCGCACGCGACTGCAGCCGTCGATGTCCAGCCCGTCGCGGTTGGTGTCGACCAGCAGGTTCTCGATCGTCAGATCCTCGCAGCCCGTGGCCAGCACAGCGAAGTGCCCGCCACGCACCAGCGTGAAGCCCGACAGCCGCACCTTGCGGCAGCGCTTCAGCCCGATGGCCTTGTTGCCCTGGCCGATCATCGCCGCCCGCTCGGGCACGAGTTCCGCCATCGCCTCGGCCGATAGGCCGACCATGCTCAGCGGAAACTCGCCCGCCTGCCGCCGCCAGCGCGAACCCGGGCCCTCGCGGGTCAGGCCCTCGCCGTCGATGCGCCCTGGGCCCTCGATCGCCACGTCCTCCAGGTCCTCGCCCCAGATCAGGCTGTTGCGCCAGTGGCTGTGGCCGAAGTCCTGGTAGAGGTCGTGCGGGTTCTCCTCGGGCGGATCGTAGGACCCGCCATGCCGCGCGGGATCGGCGGCGACCAGCACGCAGCCCTCCTCCAGCTTCAGCGTCACGCCGCTGGCCAGCCGGATCGAGAAGCAGAGATACCGCCCCGCCGGCAGCCGCACGGTCCCGCCGCCGGCCGCGCCGGCGGCCTGGATGGCGGCGTTGATCGCGTCGCTGTCCAGCGCCTGCCCGTCGCCCCTGCCGCCGAAGCCCGTGACGTCGAAGGTCACGTGTAGAGGCCGTGGCGGCGCAGGAACGGCGGCAAGAGCTGCGGCCAGCCCATGTCCATGCCCTGCGGACCGGTCACGCCGAAGCCGTGGCCGCCCTTCTCGAACATGTGCAGCTCGCTGGGCACGCCCGCCGCGCGCAGGGCCGAATAGAGCAGCAGGGAGTTGTCGGCCGGCACCACCTTGTCGTCGGCGGCGGTGGCGATGAAGGTCGGCGGCGTGTCGGCCGGCACGTCCAGCTCCAGCGAGGCGGCCTTGCGGCGCGCGTCCGAGGCGTCGCCGGCCAGCAGCTCCTTCATCGAGGCGCCATGCGCGAACGGCGCCTGCATGGTCACCACCGGATAGAACAAGCCCGCCACCGACGGCCGGGTCGACAGCTGGTCGATGGCGTCGATCGGCGCATAGGTCTCGCGCTTGAACTGGGTCGACAGGCGCCCGGCAAGGTGGCCGCCAGCCGAGAAGCCCATCACGCCGACGCGCGCCGGGTCCAGGCCCAGCTCGCCGGCCCGCGAGCGGATGATGCGGATGGCCCGCTGGGCGTCCTGCAAGGCCACGTCCGGTCCCGCCGCCCAGCCGTCGGCCGGCAGGCGGTAGGTCATGACGAAGGCGGTCACGCCCTGGTCGGCGATCCACCTGTCGATCGCCCCGCCGGCCTTGCTGACCGCCACGCGCTTGTAGCCGCCGCCGGGGATCATCAGGATCGCCGCGCCGTTGGGCTTTTCCGGACGCCGCATCATCAGCACCGGGTCGGTGATGTTGAGGAACGCCGTGTCGTTGGGATCGCCGCCCGGCGTGCGCAGGATGACCTGCTCCTTGACGGTGACCTTCTCGCCGCCCGGGGCCTTGCCCGGCCAGATCGGCTGGATCTCCAGGGACGGCTTCACGGCCGGGGTCGCCTGGGTGGTTTGGGCCAGGGCCGGGCTGGCGGCGGTCGCGCCGGCCAGGGCCAGCAGGGAGCGACGGTCGATCATCGGGAAACCTCGCGAGTATTCAGTTGCCGCGCAGGGCCGCGTTGCTGCGGGCCGCGCTGGGAGCCATGACGAAGCTGTCGGGCGGCGTCGGCCTGGCCGGATCGAACGACCCGGCGTCGGCGGCAAGATGGCGCGCCAGCTCGGGCACGCCGGCCTTGATCCCCTCCACGATGCAGCGGGCCAGCTCATAGGCGCCGTAGTTGTCGTGGTGGGTGATGTCCTTGCCGCCGTCGGCGAAGGCCTTGGGCGACTGCACGGGCCCCAGCGCCTCGTAGAAGACGCGGCTCATCGCCGCCAGGTCAATGACAGGCACGCCGAGCTCGGCGCCCACCGCCAGCACCGCGGCCGGATAGTCGCCGTGGGTGTTGATGATCCTGCCCTCGCCGTCGAACCGCCGGCGATGCATCGAGGTCACCAGCACGGGCGTGGCCTTCCTGCGCCGGAACTCGCCGACATAGGCCCGCAGGTAGTCGCGATAGGTGCTGTCGGCGGCCACATAGGTCTGCGGCCAGTTTTCCTTCTGGTCGTTGTGGCCGAACTGGATCAGCGCGAAATCGCCGGCCCGCGTCTGGCTCAGCACCTTGTCCAGCCGGTGCTCCATCAGGAACGACTTCATGGTCTCGCCGGACTCGGCGTGGCTGGCCACCGACACCGTCGGGGCGAAGAACCGCGGCAGCATCTGGCCCCAGCCCGCGGCCGGCTCGAACGGCTGGTCGGTGACCGTGGAGTCGCCCAGCAGGAAGACGCGCGGCACGCTGGCGGCCTCGACGGTCATCCGCGCCACCTTCGGCGCCGGGCCGCAGAACTCGACGGTCAGCCTGTCGTCCCAGTTGGGCGTGCCCTTCTCGCGCGGATTGAGGATCACGCCGGTCCCGCCCGGGGCGTTCTTGGGCGGCGGCGGCAGCGAGGCGTCGCGGGTGTTGACCACGAACACCACCTCGCGGCGCTCCTTGGCCTTGGTGCGGATCTGCTCGGCCATCAGCCGGCGGGACTCGGCCTTGACGGTCAGGTCGGCGCCGCCCTCGACCTCCAGGGTCACGCGCCAGTCGCCCTCCGGAACGGCGACCGAGAACGACCGCCTCTCGCCCGGCTCGAAGCCGTAGCCCGTGGCCGCATCATACAGGCGATCGGCGGCGACGGGCGTGAAGCCCTCGCGCGGCTTGGCGGTGAAGTCGAACCTGCGGGCCGTCATCTGCGCCTCCAGCGCCGTGGCGGCGGTCGCGGGCGCCAGCAGCAAGCCGGCCAGAACACTGCGTCGCGCGAGCTGCATCCTGGATTCGCCTCCCCCTTCGTACCGCGACCCGCGGCCGTCATTCTGAGGCCGGACCATCCCGAAGAACGGGCGCGGACGCAAGATATTTCACATATCGCCACGCGAACTCATCATGTGGGATTCAATTGCCATCCCATCCACAGCCACGGTCGAAACCCGGCTTGCGACGCAGCCGAGGCCCGACTATGTTCCGCGCCGCTTCTCACGGCCTTCCGTGTCGACAGCGGGCCGGTAGCTCAGTGGTAGAGCATTCGACTTTTAATCGAATGGTCCTGGGTTCGAATCCCAGCCGGCCCACCAAACCTTCCTCGAAAACCTGAACGAAATCAGCCCCGAACTGGACATCCAGCGGGGACCGGCGTGGCCGCGTTCATCCTGCCGCCCAATCTAGGCCGTAGTCGGCCCGCAACTTCCGCGACCTCTTCGGGGGGCTGTTCGATTCGTACGCGACACGGCGGATGACGACACGGCTTCTCGCGCGTTAGGGTCAAGTCATGCGAAGTCTGCTCCTCCTCGCCGCCGCGCTGCCCCTGCTGGCCGCCTGCGCCACCACGCGCGAGCCCGCTCCCCAGGTCTCCACGGCTCCGGCCGAGGTCGAGAACCCCGACAAGATCCAGACCACCTCCGAGGCCAACAAGGACGGCTTCTCCGGCGCCGTCACCGCCCCGCTGCGCGACGTCAACCTGATGCGCACCAAGATCCCGGCCGTGCTGCTGGAGGCCATGCAGGACCCCTACGCCCGGCCCCAGCCCTCCAGCTGCGGCCAGCTGACCGCCCTGGTGAAGCCGCTCGACGCGGCGCTGGGGATCGACCTCGACCAGGTGCCGCCGGGCGAGGACGAGGACCTGATGGACCGGGGCCGCAAGGCCGCCGGCGACGCGGCCCTGGGCGCCATGGCCAGCGCCGCCCAGGACCTGATCCCGATGCGCGGCTGGGTGCGCAAGCTGTCGGGCGCCGAGAAGCACGACCGCATGGTCCAGTCGGCCATGGCCGCCGGCGCCGTGCGCCGCGCCTATCTCAAGGGCCTGGGCGAGGCGCGCGGCTGCATGCCGCCGGCCACGCCCCAGCACCGCGGCGAGGCCCAGCCCGAACCGGCCAAGAAGCGCCGCTTCCCGTTCATGGGCGGCAAGGACGAGCCGCCGCCCCCGCCGCCCAAGCCCAAGCCCTCGGTGGTCGGCCCCACCGTCGAGCCGATTCCCGACGTCCACGCCCCGCCGGCCGCGGACGCCCCGCCCGAAACCGCCAAGGGCAAGCGCAAACCCGCCTACCCCATCACCCCCGTCCCCGCCGCCCCGCAACCGGTCCAGCCGGCGACGCCGCAGGGGCCGACCAGCGACTGAATCGCCAAGATCCTCCCCCTGAAGGAGGAGGTGGCCCGAAGGGCCGGAGGGGGAAGTGCCTGATGACGTCAGCGCACCCCAACGTCGGCGATCCCTTCCCCCTCAGTCGGCTTCGCCGACAGCTCCCCCTTCAGGGGGAGCATCTTGGATGCCGGACGGGGATAGACCCAGCTCCATCCCCGGTGAATTCGCCAAAGAACCGAACGAACTCAACGTACTACAACTTTCTCAGCCAAACTTATCAGACGCGCCCAGCCCTGGGTCATAATCAAACCCGTCCCCGCTATGGGGAGGGCTCTTGGTACCGGCCCAAGCGTGGCGAGGACCGCATCGAGCGGGGCCGCTCGGAGCGTCATGGGAAAAGGCGGGTTTGCAGGAGCGCTCAGAAGGCGCGATTGGGCCGCCAAGCCGTCCATGGCGTAACGAGCGGGTCGACAGGGCCGGGATCGTTCAAACCGGCCTAACAGGATCAGCCGAGGCCGCCGCCGGATTACCGCGGGGCTATTGGTCCTGCCCGTCCGTGGGACAGCCGGGTCCAGGGTTGAAACAGCACCCGCGCCTCCGGCCCTTCGGAATAACGACGCGGCGGAGCGGTCGACGAAGCCGAAACGCTAAACAAACCCACGGTCCCCGGGCTCCGCCCGGCCGCTCCGCGCCTCCCCGACCTAACGCGCATCCGCGCGGGAGAATGCGAAGCCGTGTCTTGAGGAACCTCCCCCCGTGGGGGAGGCGATCGCGCAGCGATCGGTGGGGGGAGTGACTACGAACTCACCCACCACCCCGAAAGCTGAAACCGCCCCCCCACCGGCCTTCGGCCGCCTCCCCCAGGAGGGGGAGGTTCCTCGCCAAAGATCCTCCCCCTGAAGGGGGAGGTGGCCCGGAGGGCCGGAGGGGGAAGTGTCTGACGAGACAGCGACCGCCCCAAACCCAGCAGTCCCCTCCCCCTCAGTCGGCGGAGTTTATCCTCGGGCCGGCCTTTGGCCGGACCCGGGGGCGACAGATCCCCCTGAAGGGGGAGCATCTCTGGCTCTAATGCGAAATGCTCTTCCACACCGCGCCGGCCGCCTCGACGAACGCCTTGGCCGCCGCGCTGTCGGGAGCCGCCAGCACCACCGGCCGGCCCGCGTCGCCCGCTTCGCGGACGCTCATCTCGATCGGCACCTGGGCCAGCACCGGCGTTCCGATCGCCTGCGCCTCGGCCACGCCGCCGCCCGAGCCGAAGATCGGGATCGGCGCGCCCGTCGCCGGGTCGGCGAAGAAGGCCATGTTCTCGATGAGGCCCAGGATCGGCGTCGCGGTCTTGGCGAACATCGCCGCCGCGCGGCGCGCGTCGATCAGGGCGATCTCCTGCGGCGTGGTGACCAGCACCACTCCGTCGATGCGCAGCTTCTGGACCAGGGTCAGGTGGATGTCGCCGGTGCCCGGCGGCAGGTCGACGACCAGCACGTCCAGCGGCTCGGCCTCGCTGCCCCAGGCCACGTCATGGATCAGCTGGCGCACCGCCGACGAGGCCATCGGCCCGCGCCAGATCATCGCCCTGCCCTCGTCGACCATGAAGCCGATCGACATCAGCTTCACGCCGTGGGCTTCCATGGGCAGCAGCTTCTTGTCCTCGAAGGTCGGCTCGCCGTCGACGCCCATCATGCGCGGGGCCGAGGGGCCGTAGATGTCGGCGTCCAGCAAGCCCACCTTCAGGCCCAGCCCCGCCAGGGCGCAGGCCAGGTTGGTCGAGACCGTCGACTTGCCCACCCCGCCCTTGCCCGAGGCCACGGCGATGACGTGGCGCACGTGAGCGGGCTTTTCCGAGGCCGGCGGCGGGCCGACCTGGGCCTGCGGGTCGTCGGCGACACGGGCGCCCTTGCGCACCCGCGTGGTCTCGGCCGGGGCCTGGGCGGTCAGCACCACCTGGGCGCGGGTGATCCCGGGCAGCGCGGCCAGGGCCTTCTCTGCCGCCTCGCGCACCGGGCCATAGCCGCCGACCCGCGCGGCCGGAACCTCCAGGACGAAGCCCGCCTTGCCTTCGCGCACCACCAGGCCCTGCACCAGGCCGGCCTTGACCAGGCCAAGACCGGTGGCCGGATCCTCGATGCGATCCAGGGCCTCGCGGGCGTCTTCGGGGGTGGCGGAAGGGGTCGCGGTCACGTCTTTGTCTTGCCTTGTCGTGCGGGGGTCCTCATATCCGCGTACGGGGGGGCTTTTACAACCCCGCCATCCGCAAGAACGAGCGACGGGAAGATAGCGCCGCCCATGCCCTGGAACGACAACGCCGGACCCGGCCCCTGGGGCTCTCCCCCGCCGGGCGACGACAAGAACGACGGTGGGCGGAACAAGTCCGACCCCGGCCGCCGCCCCGCATCCGGCCCGCCTGGCGTTCCGCCGCCTCCGATCGACGTCAGCGAGCTGGTCGAGCGGGTCACCGAGCGCCTGCGCGCCACCTTCGGCGGCCCCGGCCGCGGCAAGGCGATCATGCTGGGCGCCGGCGCCGTGGTCGGCCTGTGGCTGCTGACGGGAACCTATGTCGTCCAGCCCAACCAGCAGGGCGTGGTCACCACCTTCGGCGCCTATAGCCGCACCAGCAATCCTGGCCTGCGCTATCACCTGCCCTGGCCGTTCGAGGCCGTGCAGCGCGTGCCCGTCACCTCGATCCAGACCCTCGACATCGGCGGCGTGCCCGGCGCCGAGGTCCCGGCCGAGCGCCTGATGCTGACCGGCGACGAGAACATCGTCGACCTGTCGTTCACGGTGCAGTGGCGCGTGTCCGACGCCGGCAAGTACGTGTTCAACGTCCGCGAGCCGAACGTCGTGCTCAAGGACGTGGCCGAAAGCGCCATGCGCGAGGTGGTCGGCAAGACCGCCCTCACCCCGATCCTCACCAACGGCCGCGGCGAGGTCGAGGCCCAGACCCGCCTGCTGATGCAGCGGGTGCTCGATCGCTACGACATCGGCGTCTATGTCGAGGGCGTCCGCATCCAGGTGGCCAACGCCCCCGAGCCGGTCGTCGACGCCTTCCGCGACGTGCAGCGCGCGGCCCAGAACGCCCAGTCGGCCGCCAACGTCGCCCGCGGCGAGGCCGCCCAGGTGATCCAGCAGGCCAAGGGCTATCGCGAGCAGGTGGTGCGCGAGGCCTCGGGCGACGCGGCCCGCTTCAACCAGGTCTACGATCAGTACAAGCTGGCCCCGGCCGTGACGCGCGAGCGCCTCTATATCGAGACCATGCAGCGCGTGCTGGCCAACTCCAACAAGGTCATCGTCGACAACAAGGGCGCCAACGCGCCGGTGATCCTGCCGTCGGACACCTTCCGCGCCAGGCCCGTCGCCCCGGCCGCCGCCGCCGCCCCTGCCGCCACCGACGGAGTCGCCCGATGAGCCGCCCCGCCAGCAACACGCCCCTGATCGCCGCCGGCGTGGCCGCGGTCGGCGCGCTGATCCTCGTCAGCACGACGGTCTACAAGGTCGACCAGCGCCAGCAGGCCCTGGTGGTCCGCTTCGGCGACCCGGTCGCCGTGGTCACCGCGCCCGGCCTGCACCTGAAGTCGCCGATCGACAACGTGCTGCGCTTCGACAAGCGCAACATCGACCTGTCGGCCAACCAGGAGGAAGTCACCGCCGCCGACCAGCAGAAGCTGGTGGTCGACGCCTTCGTCCGCTACCGGATCTCCGACACCCGCCAGTTCTTCCGGGCGCTGGGCAGCGAGACCGTGGCCCGCGACCGCCTGGACCGCATCGTCAACGCCGCCCTGCGCGAGCAGATCGGCCGCGCCGACTCCGGCGACGTGATCGCCGGCAAGCGGGCCCAGATCATGGCCGCGATCCGCGACGAGGTGGCGCGCCAGGTCAAGGCCTCGGACCTCGGGATCCAGATCATCGACGTGCGCATCAAGCGCGCCGACCTGCCCGAGCCCAACCAGCAGGCCGTCTACGAGCGGATGCAGACGGCCCGCAAGCAGGAGGCCGCCGAACTGCGCGCCATCGGCGAGCAGCAGCGCCGCGAGATCGTCGCCACCGCCTACGAGGAAGCCGAAAAGATCCGAGGCGAGGCCGACGCCCAGCGCGCCCAGCTGTTCGCCTCCAGCTTCGGCCGCGACCCGTCCTTCGCCGCCTTCTACCGCTCGATGCAGGCCTACGAGCAGTCGATGGGCAAGGGCGACACCACCTTCGTCCTGTCGCCCGACAGCGCCTACTTCAAATACTTCGACAAGGGTCCCGGGGGATAAGATCCTCCCCCTGTGGGGGAGGTGGCCCGAAGGGCCGGAGGGGGGACGTTTTCAGCTTCCGCCATGTCCGAACGTCTTCCCCCCACCGATCGCTGCGCGATCACCTCCCCCACAGGGGGAGGTTTCTTGGGTCCTCACCCCGCCCGCTTCAGCAGGTCCAGCACCACGTGCAGGCTGTCGGCGATGTGGACGCACTTCTCGTGCATCTCCTCGGTGGGATCGAGGATGTCGGGCACCATGATGGTCATCATCCCCGCCCCGTGCGCCGCGCGGACGCCGGGGTGGGAATCCTCCAGCGCCAGGCAGGCCAGCGGATCGACCCCCAGCCGCTGGGCGGCCAGCAGGTAGGGATCCGGGTGCGGCTTGTGGCGCGTCACGTCGTGGTGGGCGACCACCGCGTGGAACCGGGGAAGGAGATCGAAGCGGCCCAGATAGCGCTCCACCGCCGGCAGGCCGTTCGAGGTGGCGATGGCGCGGGGCAGGCCCAGCTCGTCCAGGTGGTCGAGGATCTCCTGCACCCCGTCCTTCAGCCGGATCTCGGCCTTGAGCAGCAGCTCGACGTCGGCCCACAGCCGCTCGAAGAACGGCTTGACGGGAAAGGTCTCGCCATAGAGGTCGCGCAGCATCACCGCGCATTCGGGATTGGTCTTGCCGACCATCGAGGCGTAGGTCGCCGCGGTGACCGGAACCCCGAACGCCTGGCCGGCGTCGATCATCGCGGCGCGATAGACGGTCTCGGTGTCGAGCAGCAGGCCGTCCATGTCGAAGACCACCGCCTCGACACGGCGCGGGAAGCTCACTGCGCGAACTCCTCGGCGCGATAGCCCTGGAAATACAGCAGCGCGGTCAGGTCGGCGTGGTCGACCTTCGCATGGGCCTGGGCCGCGACGATCGGCTTGGCGCGGTAGGCGACGCCCAGGCCCGCGGCCTCGATCATCGCCAGGTCGTTGGCGCCGTCGCCCACGGCCAGGGCGTCGGCCGGGGTCAGGCCCAGGGCGGCGGTCTCCTCGTTCAGGGCGGCCAGCTTGGCCTCCTTGCCTAGGATCGGATCGCCGACCTCGCCGGTCAGGGCGTCGCCCTGCTCGATCAGGGTGTTGGCGCGGTTCAGGTGGAAGCCGGCGGCCTGCGCCACCCGGCTGGTGAAGAAGGTGAAACCGCCCGAGACCAGGGCGCAGCGGGCGCCGTGGGCGGCCATGGTCTTGACCAGCGTCTCGGCGCCGGGGTTGAGCCGCACGCGCTCGTCGAAGCAGGTCTGCAGCGCCGAGGTCGAAAGGCCCTTGAGCATGCCGACCCGCTCGCGAAGGGCGCCCTCGAAGGCCAGCTCGCCCCGCATGGCGCGCTCGGTGATCTCGGAGACCTGCGCCTTCACGCCGGCGAAGTCGGCCAGCTCGTCCAGGCATTCGACATTGATGATCGTCGAGTCCATGTCGGCGATCAGCAGGCGCTTCCTGCGGTTCAGGGCGGGCTGGATCGCGAAGTCGACGGGCTTGTCGCCGATGGCGGCGATGACCCGGTCGCGGACCGGGGCGGCCTCGCCCTCGAAGGTCACGTCGACGGCGTCCGGGCCGAGCGGAACGATCTGGCCCAGCGCAAGAGCGGCGGCGAGAGTTTCGGCCTCCGGGCCGACGAGGGTCAGGACGTGCATGGCGGGGCGGCTAAGCCAGTCGCCCCCCGCCGTCAACCCGCATTAGTTCGTGCTGATGCCCGTGCAGCGCTGCAAGAGCGCCATGGCGGCCCGCTTGCCGGCGGCCTCGTTGCTCTCGCCCGGCTCGGGCTTGACGCTCTCGAACAGGAAACCCAGGCCGTCCTCATAGACCTTGGTCGGCTTCACGCCCTGCTCGGCGCCGTCCTCGAAGGCCTCGTCCATCATCATGCGTCCCTTGGCGCCGAAGGCCTCCAGCATGAACTGCGCGCCGCGCCCGTCATTGCCCTTCTGGGCGAAGAGCTGCGGATAGCTGGTCGCCACCTTGCCCAGGATCACCAGCACCGCGCCGCAGCCGGCCTTTTCCCGCGAGGTCAACTCGGCCGGCGCGGGCGCGGCCTGGGCGGCTGGCGGCGGCGCCTTGGCCTTGGCGGCCTCGGTGGTGGCGGCCTGGACGGATCCGGCCGTCAGGAAGGCGACCATCGCGGCCGCGATCATGTATGTACGCTTCATGGACCGTGACGCCCCCCATGCAACCGTCGAAACGCCCTTTGCACCCGACTCGCGCGTCTGGATGATCGCTGGCCCCACCGCCAGCGGCAAGTCGGCCTATGCCCTGGACCTGGCTGAGCGCACCGGAGCCGAGATCGTCAACGCCGACTCGATGCAGATCTATGCCGGCCTGCGGGTGCTGACGGCCGCTCCGTCTCCCGCGGAAGAAGCCCGCGCCCCGCACCACCTGTTCGGCGTCGCCGACGCGGCCGAGGGCTGGTCGGTGGGGCGCTGGCAGGCGGCGGCCGTCAGGGCCCTGCACGACATCGCCGCTCGCGGCCGTCCCGCCATCGTCGTCGGCGGCACCGGCCTCTATTTCCGCGCCCTGACCCACGGGCTGGCCGACGTGCCGCCGGTGCCCGAAAGCCAGCGCGAGATCTCCGGCCTGCTCTACGCGGCCCAGGGCGAGGCCGCCTTCCGCGACCTGCTGCGCCCCCTCGACCCCGCAGCCGAGGCCCGGATCGAGAGCGGCGACCGCCAGCGCCTGGTCCGCGCCCATGCCGTCGCCGTGGCCACCGGCCGCGCGCTGTCAGACTGGCAGGCCGACACCCGGCCCGCGCTGCAGCCCGGCGAATGGAGCGGCGTGGTCCTGGATCCGCCGCGCGCCGAGCTCTACGCCCGCTGCGACACGCGGCTGGGCCTGATGGTCGAGCACGGCGCGCTCGAAGAGGTCGCCGCGATGGAGGCGCGGCGTCTCGATCCGGCCCTGCCCGCCCTCAAGGCCGTCGGATATCGCGAACTGGCCGCCCACCTGCGCGGCGAAACCAGCCAGGACCAGGCCCTCGACGCCGCCCGCCAGGAGACCCGCCGCTACGCCAAGCGCCAGCTCACCTGGTTCCGGAACCAGACGTCGGACTGGTCGCGGCTCTCGCCGGGGGCCGTTCCGTCAGCTTGACGCCCGACGCCAGCAGGCCCGGTCGGACGCGCTGCTCGTACTCGGCCTTGAACAGGACCGCACTGCGCGCCTGGACGATCGCCCCCAGGCGGTCGGACGCCCGCGCCACTTCCGGAAGCTCCAGGCCGCACGGTGCATCAGGCCCGCTCAGCGTCTCTCCCGCCTCGGTCTCCGTGAGGATCCGGGTCATCGGTTCGGTGCAGGCCGTCTGGCCGGTGATCGAGGTGAAGCAGAAGTCCCGCTGGTGATAGGCCTCGATGATCCACCGGCACTTGAAGGCCAGTCCCTCGCCCTGCGTCGCCAGAGCCGCCTCCTCCCTGGCCGACATCTTCAGGAAGACCGCCTGCCGCGCCAGCGCGGCTTCCGATCGTTCGCCCTTGACCAGGACCAGCGGCCGATCCTCGGTCGCGATGGACACCAGGCGATGCATGGCCGGCGGCTCGGCGACGGCCGCTGGCGGCGTATCGGCCTGTGGCATTTTGATCTCCCCCTCAACTCACGCGTCAGCTTCGCGCACGGTCGCGGTAGACGGCAAGTCCGACGCGAGACGGCGCCCCCATGCGCGCAGCCGCAAGATTACAGGCAGAGCGTGACCGACAGACGGCCATCGCGCGCAAGCTCATTGCGCCCAGCACGATGAGACCGAAGCAAGTTGCCGCCAAAGAGATCGCCAGCACGTCCAATCGAGGTCTTTTATTGCGTCAAACCGCGCCTTGACGCCCCTCCGCGAGCATGGCATTCCCCGATCATCCATTTGGAGCAACACTCGTGCGCACCACCATGATCGTACTTATGGAGCGGCCGTTCACGGCGTGACCTCGAAGTCACGTTGATAGATCGGTCGCGCGCACAAAGGTCCTTCGGGGCCTTTTTTCTTTTCCGCCGCCGCCAAAGCCCAGTTTCACGTCCATCCGGGACTTCCGCCATGACCGCCCACCAGACCATCGAGAGCAACGCTCCCGCAGACGCCGCGAACCGCGCCATGACCGGCGCCGAGATCGTGGTTCGCGGCCTCGTGGACCAGGGCGTCGAAGTCCTGTTCGGCTATCCGGGCGGCGCGGTCCTGCCGATCTACGACGCGCTGTTCCACGAGCCGCGCCTGCAGCACATCCTGGTCCGCCACGAGCAGGGCGCGACCCACGCCGCCGAAGGCTATGCGCGCTCGTCGGGCAAGCCGGGCGTCGTCCTGGTCACCTCGGGCCCTGGCGCCACCAACGCCATCACCGGCATCATGGACGCCCTGATGGACTCGATCCCGATGGTCGTCATCACCGGCCAGGTCCCCACCCACCTGATCGGCACCGACGCCTTCCAGGAAGCCGACACCGTCGGCATGACCCGCTCGTGCACCAAGCACAACTACCTGGTCAAAGACGTTCGCGACCTGCCGCAGATCATCCACGAAGCGTTCAAGATCGCCACCACCGGCCGTCCCGGCCCGGTGCTGATCGACATCCCCAAGGACGTCCAGTTCGCCAAGGGCGAATACTACGGCCCGACGGAAGTCGCCTCGAGCCACGCCTATTCGCCGCGCATCAAGGGCGACGCCGGCCGCATCGCCGAGGCCGCCAGGATGATCGCCCAGGCCCGTCGGCCGATCTTCTACACCGGCGGCGGCGTCATCAACGCCGGCCCCAAGGCCAGCCAGGCCCTGCGCGAGTTCGCCGCCCTGACCGGCGCGCCGGTCACCTCGACCCTGATGGGCCTGGGCGCCTTCCCGGCCGCCGATCCGGCGTGGCTGGGCATGCTGGGCATGCACGGCACCTTCGAAGCCAACAACGCCATGCACGACTGCGACGTGATGATCTGCGTCGGCGCCCGCTTCGACGACCGCGTCACCGGCCGCCTGGACGCCTTCTCGCCGGGCAGCAAGAAGATCCACATCGATATCGACGCCTCGTCGATCAACAAGAACGTCCGCGTCGACCTGCCGATCGTCGGCGACGCCGGCAGCATCCTGGAAGACCTGATCGAGGCCTGGAAAGCCGCCGGCCACCAGCCCAACAAGGCCGCCCTGACCGACTGGTGGACCCAGATCGACGCCTGGCGCGCTCGCCAGTGCCTCGCCTACAAGCGCTCGGACACGGTCATCAAGCCGCAGTACGCCATCCAGCGCCTGTACGAGCTGTCCAAGGACAAGGACGTCTACATCACCACCGAGGTCGGCCAGCACCAGATGTGGGCCGCGCAGTTCTTCCGCTTCGAGGAGCCGAACCGCTGGATGACCTCCGGGGGCCTCGGCACCATGGGCTACGGCCTGCCCGCCGCCCTGGGCGTGCAGCTGGCCCACCCCAAGAGCCTGGTCGTCGACATCGCCGGCGAAGCCTCGATCCAGATGTGCATCCAGGAGCTGTCGACGGCGATCCAGTTCGACCTGCCGGTCAAGATCTTCATCCTGAACAACGAATGGATGGGCATGGTCCGCCAGTGGCAGCAGCTGCTGCATGGCGAGCGCTACAGCCACTCCTATTCCGACAGCCTGCCCGACTTCGTGAAGCTGGCCGAGGCCTATGGCGCGGTCGGCATCCGCTGCTCGGATCCGGCCGAGCTCGACGCCAAGATCCTGGAGATGATCAACAGCGACAAGCCGGTGATCTTCGACTGCCGCGTCGAGAAGCACGAGAACTGCCTGCCGATGATCCCCTCGGGCAAGGCCCACAACGAGATGATCATGGGCGAGGTCGAGGACATCGGGAACGTCATCGGCGAAGAGGGCGCGGGGCTGGTCTGATCGACCTCGCCCTTCGCGACACACTGTTCTAGGCTCGATTCATGACCGCAAACGTCCAACCCGCCCCCGCCTCGGCCTATGACCTCAGCCCCAACGAGCAGGCCGAGCAGACCGCGACCTTCGCCCTGCTGGTCGACAACGAGCCGGGCGTGCTGCACCGCGTGGTCGGCCTGTTCGCCGCCCGCGGTTACAACATCGAGAGCCTCACGGTGGCCGAGACCGACCGCAAGGCCCACACCAGCCGCATCACCGTGGTCACCCGCGGCACGCGCCAGGTGCTCGACCAGATCGAGGCCCAGCTGAACAAGGTGGTCAACGTCCGCCGCGTGCACGACGTGACCCGCGACCCCAATGGCGTCGAGCGCGAGCTGGCCCTGGTCAAGGTGCGCGGTTCGGGCCCCGAGCGCGTGGAAGCCCTGCGCATCGCCGACATCTTCCGCGCCAAGCCCGTGGACACCACGCTGGAAAGCTTCGTGTTCGAGATCTCGGGCGCGCCGTCGAAGATCGACAAGTTCCTCGACCTGATGCGTCCGCTGGGCCTGGTGGAACTTTCCCGCACCGGCGTCCTTTCCATCGAGCGGGGCTTCGAAGGGATGTAAGCCGCATGGGCGTCATCGGACCGGCCGTCATCGCGGGAGCCCTGGCGCTCGCGGCCCAGGCCCAGCCGGTCGCGCCCGTGGTTCCGGCCGCGCCCGCCCCGCCGCTCGATCCGGCGGTGTGGTGGTCGAACGAGATTCCCCGCCCTTCGTCAGAGATCGACCCGCTGGCCGGTCGCCGGCTGGGGCGCAAGGAACAGCCGGTCCCGATCGACAACGGCGTCGATCCCCTGCTTTACCGCCTGTGGGGCCTGCAGCCCTTGCAGACCCAGCTGGTGCGCGGCGGCGAACTCGTGCTCGAGGCCTGGGCCCGCCCGGCGCGCGGCGTCCGCCAGGCCGTGGTGCGCGTCACGGTGCGCCGCGACGGCCGCGCCTTCGTCCAGGCCCGCGCGGGCCTCGGCTGCTGCACCCCCGAGATTGGCCGCCGCGTCGACATCAACGCCGAACTGGCGGACGACCGCATCGCCGTACTCAAGGCCATGGCCGGCGATCCGGCCTGGGGCCAGCCCCGCAGCGTCATCGTCGACTACGGCGCCGGCGCGGTCGAAGGCGTCTGCGTCGACGGCGTATCCTGGGACGTGACCCTGCTGGTTCCCGGCCAGGCGCGCCACCTGCGCCGCGCCTGCGACGACGCCGAGGTCGGCTCGATCGCCGGCGTCCTCTCGGCCGTCGTCGGTGCGGCGGCGGGCCGCGATCCGCTGTTCGACGCGGTGCTGCCGCGCGGCGGCGACTTCTCGCGCCAGGCTGCGGCCTATGCCGACCTCAAGGCCCAGGGCGGCAAGCTGAAGGCCGGAACGTCCAGCCGCCCGCAGCCGCCAGCCGTGCCGGTCGCCGACGACGAGCCCGAACCGGTCGAGCCGCCCGCTCCCGTTACGCCCGAGCCTCGCTGACCGCAGATCCGTAGGATCGTGCAATCAACCCGGAGCATCGCTCTACCGGCTGGACAGCCGGCCCGGTCATATTGGCCTCGTTCCGCCGTAGCTCCCCTGCGGCGTTCCCCCAAACCAAACCCCAAGTCAAAGCCTGGCCATGACCCGCCACATGCCCCGTCGCGCGACGGCGGCGCCGCGCTGGTTCGCCATCGCCCTTTGGGCCGGCGCCTGCGCGATGGCCGCCCTGCCCGCCCTGCTCTCGTCCGCTTCCGCCTGGAGGATCCTGCCATGATGATCGATCACCTCCCTGTCTCCGGCGTCTGGTCCTCGCCCGATGGCCGCTTCAGCCTGGAGCTGCGCCCCGACGGCCGCTTCGTCGAGGTCCACGCCAACCCCGACAGCGTCTTCACCGGCGCCTACGTCCTGGTCGGCGAAACGCTGAAACTGTTCGAGGACCACGGCGCCGTGGTCACCGGCCGCCTCTCCGACGGCCGCCTCAGCCTGGGGACGGTTTAGCCGCGCCCCTTCCATCCGCGGCCCCGAGGGCCTATATTCAGTTTGTCCGGCTTCGGCCGAACTATGGGGATAAACGCGCACGTAATAAGCGGACTGGACCCGGGTGCGATTCCCGGCGGCTCCACCAAATCTCTCCCGAGTTATCACGGGACTGCATGGGGCCGATCAGCATCGACAGACGTGTAAAGGTGTTTGCTTTCTCTCGGCTTGGCCCACCGTTTCGGGCCTTTAAACTAAATGCGAACGATAACTTCGCTGAAGAGTTCGCCGTCGCTGCGTAATGCGGTGCAGGTGAATTCGCCTCTTAAGTCCTAGGGGTTCAGATCCCTAGGCGGGGCCCGGAGGGAGCCTGGCAACAGAATCCCTCCACTTTCCAGGAATGTGGACGGCTCCCTCCTCTTTGCCAAAAGTGGAATGAGGGAGCCTGGCAACAGAATCCCTCCACTTTCTAGGAATGTGGACGGCTCCCTCCTCTTTGCCAAAAGTGGAATGAGGGAGCCTGGCAACAGAATCCCTCCACCTTCCAGAAATGTGGACGGCTCCCTTCTCTTCCGTATCCAGCGGATTCGAGGAGGCTGATGGTGGAAATCCGCCACTTTTCGAGCTCGCCGGTCGCCCTCGAAAATTTGTACGCCGCTACCGTATACGGGCGCCTTTGCCGCAGCCCCGCGACGGGTTACGCTGGCGGCTGGATTTGTCGTTTTTGCTTTATCGAAGACCCATGGCCCGCACTCCTCCGACCGAAGACCTGATGCAGTACGAGGCCATGGCCCAGGACGCCCTGCGTGGCGTCGTGAAGGCCGCGCTGAAGAAGGCCGCCGCGCCCGGCGGCCTGCCCGAACCGCACCATCTCTACATCACCTTCAAGACCCAGGCCCCCGGCGTCTCCGCGCCGCAGGACCTGCTCGGCAAGTACCCCGACGAGATGACGATCATCCTGCAGCACCAGTATTGGGACCTGGCGCCGGGCGAGACCTTCTTCTCGGTGACGCTGAAATTCGGCGGCCAGCCCAAGCGGCTGTCGATCCCGTACGCCGCCGTGACCCGCTTTTACGACCCGTCGGTTCAGTTCGCCTTGCAGTTCGAGGCGCCCGAGATCGAGCCCGCGCCGGTCGAGCCGGAACCCGAGCCCACCCCGCCCCCCGCCGACGGCGACGAGGCCCCCAAGATCATCTCCCTCGATCAGTTCCGGAAGAAGTAGGCCTTGAACGACGTCGTCTCGGAGGAGAAGAGCGCTCTTACCGACGAGGCGATACTCGCCCGCTTCACGGCTTCCAAGAACGCGCCGCCCAGCGCCCTGACGCTGGGCTTCAAGCTCATCGCCGTCAGCCAGGCCGAGCGGCGCGTCGAGATCGCCTTCGACGCCCGCGCCGACCTGCTGGCCAATCCGATGGGCCAGGTCCAGGGCGGCTTCGTCTGCGCCATGCTGGACGAGTGCATGTCGGTGGCCGGACTGATCACCTCGGGCATGACCCACGTGGTCCCCACGCTCGAAATGAAGACCAGCTTCCTGCGGCCGGCCATGCCCGGCCCGCTGCGCGGCGTCGGCCGCGTGGTGAAGTGGGGGAGAACCGTCTGCTTCATGGAAGGCGAGCTATACGACGCCGAGGGCCGTCTGCTGGCCACGTCGACGGGCACGGCCTTGCCGACGCCCTTCGCCAAGTTCAAGAAATAGGCGCGCCATGGCCCGGACGGCGAACCTCCTCATCGGCCTGCTGCTGGCCTGCCTGGCCATCGCGCCCGCCCATGCCGAAGGTCCATTCGACCATTGGGCCGCCGTCGTCGTGGCCGGCGACTTCCGCGCCCATTCCGGCGGCTCGACCGAGGCCTTCGACAATGCTCGCCGCGACGTCTCCCAAAGCCTGACGGCGCTCGGCTTCCCCGCGCCGGCCCAATTCTCGACGCGTCCAAAGCGCTACCCGTCGCAAGGCGTGGCGTCATCCGATCCCAAGTCGATCCAGGCGGGCCTGGCCTCGGCCGCCGAGGTCTCTCCCGCCGGCTGCCTCGTCTACATCACCTCGCACGGCGCGCCCGAGGGCGTGGTGATGGGCGACAAGGTCCTGCGCCCCCAGCGCCTGGCGGCGATGGTCGACGGCGCCTGCCCGGGCCGCCCCTCGATCGTGGTCGTCTCGGCCTGCTTCTCGGGCGTGTTCGTGCCCGCGTTGGAACGCGACGACCGCATGATCCTGACCGCCGCACGTCCGGACCGCACCTCGTTCGGCTGCGGCGAAAGCGATCGCTATCCCTATTTCGACGACTGCTTCCTGGCCGAGATCGGCAAGGCGCGCGACTTCGTCGCGCTGGGCCGGGCGGTCCAGGCCTGCGTGGCTCGCAAGGAAGTCGACACCGGCATGACTCCGCCGTCGGAACCGCAGATGTGGATCGGCCCCGAACTGCGCCCCCTGCTGCCGCTCTACACCTTCGCCAAGGCGCGAAAGCCGGCGCCCTCGCCGGCTGCTTCGCCGCCGCCGGCTGGAAACTGAACAGCCCGACTGACGCAGCGGCAGTTTTCTTCCCGGCGCCGGTGTCCCTCGCCGCGCGAATTGGCCTAAGAAGGCCCTGAGGGGCTCTATCGGCGAGGTGGGATACGTGACGTTGCGTTTGTCGTCCAAGGTCGCGCGGTGCGCGGCGGTCGTGGGAATCTGGCTGGGAGGCGCGAGCAGCGCCACGAGCCAAGGCACGGCGCCGACAGCCCCCATATCGACCGCGCCGCGCGCTTCGGTCCCTGGTCCGGCGACGACCACGCAGAGGACCGCGCCGGCCGTTCGCGCGACACGTCCGCTCACGCCGGCCGCCACGCCCGCCGCGACGCCTCCCGTCGCGCCCGCCCTGCCCGGCGTCATGCCCCTGCCCGCGCCTGAACTGGAAGCCTTCGTCGACGGCTTCGTCCGCCGCTCGATGAACCAGGACCACATCGCCGGCGTTACCGTCTCGGTGGTGCAGAACGGTCAGGTCGTTCTGAAGAAGGGCTATGGCGTCGCCAGTCTGGCCGATGGTCGCCGGGTCGACCCGGACCGGACGCTGTTCCGCATCGGCTCGATCTCCAAGACCTTCACCTGGATCGCCCTTCAAAACGAGATCGACGCCGGCCGCATCCGCCCCGACACGCCGATCAACGTCTACCTGCCCGAGAAGCTTCAGGTGCGCGACCAGGGCAAGAAGAACCCGGTTCGCGTGCGCGACCTCTACAACCACACGCCCGGATTCGAGGACCGCGCCCTGGGCCAGCTGTTCGAGCGCGACGAACGCCGCATCCGGCCGCTGGACGTCTATCTGCGCCAGGAGCGCCCCAACCGGGTGCGTGAACCGGGCGTGCTGCCGGCCTACTCCAATTACGGGGTCGCCCTGGTCGGCGCGGCCTTGGCCAACACCGGCGCCAAGCCGTTCGAGGACCTGATCGCCGAGCGCGTGATCGTTCCCGCGGGCCTGACCCGCACCACTTTCCGCGAGCCCCGCGCCTGGCGCGACGACCTGCCCGCGCCGATGGCCCCGGCCCTGGCCGCCGACATGGCCCAAGGCTATCGCTGGACGCCGCTGGGCCTGCAGGCCCAGCCGGTGGAGTTCATCGGCCAGATCGCGCCGGCCGGCTCAGCCTCGAGCACCGCCGCTGACATGGCCCGCTACATGACCCTGCTGCTGAACGGCGGGGCGATCGACGGCCGCACCGTGTTCTCGGCCCGCGCCGCACAGGCCTTCCGCACGCCCAGCTATCGCCCCGCGGCCGGCGCCGCCGGCCTGAACAGCGGCTTCCAGGACATCGCCCTGCCCGGCAATCGCCGCGGCTTCGGCCATGCCGGCGCCACCCTGTGGTTCCACTCCAACATGGTCATCGCGCCCGACCTGGGCCTGGGCGTCTTCGTCTCGGTCAACACCGACACCGGCCAGAGCCTGCCGGCGACCCTGCCCTCGGCCATCGTCGAGCGCTTCTACGCCCCGGCCCGGGCCGTGCCGGCCTTCACGCCGCTCTCGGCCGAAGCGGCGGCCGTCTACGAGGGCGACTACCTGACCGACCGCCGCGCCTATGGCGGCCTGGAGGGTTTCGTGAACCGCCTGATCGGCGTCGCCAAGGTGCGGGTCAGCGATCAGGGCGGCCTCGCCGTGACCACCGACGGCCAGACCCGCCTGTGGCTCCCCACCGACCGCGAGGACGTCTTCAAGGCCGCCGACAGCGCCGACATGCTGGTCTTCCAACGCCAGGACGGCGCGGCCGCGCGGTTCTTCGCGCCCTCCGGCGTCGCCGCCTACGAGCGGGTCGGCCCGCTGTTCAAGCAGGGCGTCCTGGCCGGCATGACCCTGCTGGCCGCCCTGGCCTCGATCGCCACCCTGGCCGGCGTGTTCGTGCGCAGCCGCCGCGACACCCGCCAGACCACCAGCCAGGCCCGCGCCAGCCTGCTGCAGACCACCCAGGCGGTGCTGTGGCTGACGGCGATCGCCTGCGTGGGCGCCTTCGCGCTGGGCTCGGGAGACGTGGCCGCCGTGGTCTTCGGCTGGCCCAGCGGCTGGCTGCTGACGGCCTCGGCCTGCGCCTTCATCGCCACCCTGCTGACCCTGCTGACCCTGGCCATGGCGCCGGTCGTCTGGCGCGGCGGCCGCCGCGTCGACAGCTGGAACGACCTGCGCAAGCTGTGCTTCACGGTCACGGCGCTGATCTTCATCGGCTTCTCGGTGGTGCTGGCCGCCTGGGGCTTCCTCGAGTTCTGGAACACCTGATCCGGCACGCCGCGTGCAGGCTCCCCCGTCGTGGCGACGATGGGGGAGTTGGCGCGTGTCGAAACGGAACGTCTGTATCCTGGCCGGGGCAGGCCTCGGCGTCTGGCTGGCCGCGACGCTGTTCTACGGGGCCTTCGGGACCGAACTGATCGAACGGGCCTTCTGGTTCTACGCCCTCAACGCATTCCTGGCCGCGACGCTGGGCGCCTTCGCATTCCAGGCCACAGCCCGGCTGCTGCGGATTCCCCGCACCCGACGCCTCTTTCCCGCCATGGCCTTCGCCCTGCCCGGCGTCGCGGCGGCGAACCTGATCCTGCTGGGCCTCGTGCCCCTGGCGCCCGGCGCCGAGCCCTCCAGCCTGGGGCGCTATCTGGCCTTCCTGATCGTGCTCTACATCTCGATCGGCGCGTCAGTCTTCGAGCGTGCCCCGCAGAAAGCGCGACTCTAGCTTTCGCACCACGATCACGATCCGCTCGCGCTCGCCCGGACGCCGCTCGACCAGCAGCCGGGCGACCTGGGCGTCGTCGTGGAAGGCGTAGCCCTTGATGGCGTCGAGCAGGGCCTTGGCCAGGTTGTCGAGGTCCAGCCACGGCGGTTCGCCGACGAACTCCATGCCGATCTCGACCGAAAACTCGCCCCAGGCCGGCCGCGAGCCGCGCCAGCTCTTGCGGAAGAACTCGTAGATCAGCGGCTTGTAGTACTTGGCCTGGGTCGTCAGGCCGTCGACCACGATGGTCAGCTCGCCCCCGGCCTCGCGGGCGCGGACCTTGCCGTGATGCGTCCAGTCGTCTTGCAAGCGCGAGGCCTCCAGGCCCGCCGTCGCGGCGGGCGTCGAAGCGCTGTCTACGCGGCCCGGGCCTAGAGGCGCAAATGGATCCCGCGCCGATGCAGCGGGATCAGGATCGCCAGGATGAAGGCCAGCACCGCCAGGGCGCAGGCCAGGGACGCGGCCTTTGGATCGGGGATCACACGAAGAGCCAGGTCGTAGGTCAGCCCCTGGGCCGAATGTCCGCCCGGCAGCAGCGGCATCGAACCGAAGATCCCCAGCAGCTGCGACAGGATGAAGGCCAGGATGGCGTTGCCGCCGAAGATGGTCAGCGGGGCGGCCAGCTTCAGCGCCGGCTTCAGTCCCGCCAGCAGGTCGAGCACGAACAGGGCCGCCATGGACAGGCCGCTGCTCAGCAGGGCGAAGCTGGGCGTCCAGATCGACTTGTTGATCGGCATGACGCCGTCCAGCAGCAGGCCGCCGGCGATCAGCGCGGCCGACAGCAGGGCCAGGGCGATGCGGCTGGCCCCGCCCCTCGCCAGCAAGGCCGCGGCGATGGCGCCGATCAGCACGTTGACGGCCGCCGGCAGGGTCGAGAGCAGGCCTTCGGGATCATAGGTGACGCCAACGCCCTCCGTCGTGCCGTGCTTCCAGAGGTGCGGGATGGTGATCACCGTCCGGTCGATGAAGGCCGGCAGCGAGCCGTGCGAGTCGAGCCTTCCCGCGCCGAAGCCCGGGACCGGCGCGAAGGCCAGCAGCGCCCAGTAGATCGCCAGCAGAACGACGGCGGCTATGGTGACGGCCACGAAGCTGAACTTCAGGCGGCTTCCGGCGCGCGGCGCGGCCAGCACGCAGATCGCCACGCCCAGCGCGTAGCAGAGGCCGATGCGCTGCAGGATGCCCGGCAGGCGAAGATGGGCGAAATCGAACTTCGGCAGGGCGTTCAGCACCAGGCCCAGCAGGATCAGCATCGCCGTGCGGCGGGCGACCTTTATCCAGAAGCCGGCCGAGGCGCGGTCGCCGGGCGTCAGGCGCGGGACGGACAAGCCGATGGCCATGCCGACGCAGAACAGGAAGGTCGGGAAGACGAGATCGGCCGGCGTCCAGCCATGCCACGGCGCGTGAGCCAGCGGCGCGTAGACCTGGCTCCATGATCCCGGGCTGACCACGATGATCATCCCGGCCACGGCCAGACCACGAAGAAGATCCAGCGCGACGATCCGACCGCCGCCCTTGCCCGACGCCATGTACGCTTCCCCCGAACACTTTTTCTGGGCGCGGAGGGTTCGCATGCTCGCGCCTGGTGTCAACCGGCGTCGGGAGCGTTGCCCTGGCGGCCCTCAGGGTCTAGACCCCCCGTCGACCGTTTTCCGGGAGACCCGCATGACCGCCACGCGCACCGAGACCGACACCTTCGGCCCCATCGAAGTCGCCGCCGACCGCTATTGGGGCGCGCAAGCCCAGCGCAGCCTCGGCAACTTCAAGATCGGCTGGGAAAAGCAGCCGCTGCCGGTCGTCCGGGCCCTGGGCATCGTCAAGCGCGCCGCCGCCGAGACCAACCACAAGCTCGGCAAGCTGGATGCGGCCATCAAGGACGCCATCGTCCAGGCCGCCAACGAAGTGATCGAAGGCAAGCTGAACGACCACTTTCCGCTGGTCGTCTGGCAGACCGGTTCGGGCACCCAGTCGAACATGAACGCCAACGAGGTGATCTCGAACCGCGCGATCGAGATCCTGGGCGGCGAGATGGGCAGCAAGAAGCCCGTCCACCCGAACGACCACGTCAACATGAGCCAGTCGTCGAACGACACCTATCCGACGGCGATGCACGTGGCCTGCGCCGAGCAGATCGTCTCCGACCTCCTGCCGGCGCTCAAGCACCTGCACGCGGCCCTGAAGGCCAAGTCGGAAGCGTGGGCGGAGATCATCAAGATCGGCCGCACCCACACCCAGGACGCCACCCCGCTGACGCTGGGCCAGGAGTTCGGCGGCTACACCCAGCAGGTCGAGAACGGCATCGAGCGCATCGAGCAGACCCTGCCCAAGCTGATGCAACTGGCCCAGGGCGGCACCGCCGTCGGCACCGGCCTGAACGCGCCGATCGGCTTCGCCGAGGGCGTGGCCGAGGCCATCGCCGCCATCACCGGCCTGCCCTTCACGACCGCTCCGAACAAGTTCGAAGCCCTGGCCGCCCACGACGCCATGGTGTTCAGCCACGGCGCCATCAACACGGTCGCCGCCTCGCTGTTCAAGATCGCCAACGACATCCGCTTCCTGGGTTCTGGCCCCCGCGCCGGTCTGGGCGAACTGGCCCTGCCGGAAAACGAGCCGGGCTCGTCGATCATGCCGGGCAAGGTCAACCCGACGCAATGTGAGGCGCTCACCCAGGTCTGCGTGCAGGTGTTCGGCAACCACGCCGCCCTGACCTTCGCCGGGTCGCAAGGCCACTTCGAGCTGAACGTCTTCAACCCGGTGATGGCCTACAACTTCCTGCAGTCGGTGCGCCTGCTGGCCGACGCGGCGATCAGCTTCACCGACAACTGCGTGGTCGGCATCGAGCCGCGCATCGACAACATCCAGAAGGGCGTCGAGAACTCGCTGATGCTGGTCACGGCCCTGAACGGCCGCCTGGGCTACGACATCTGCGCCAAGATCGCCAAGACCGCCCACAAGAACGGCACGACCCTGCGCGAGGAAGCCGTCGGCGGCGGTTACCTGACGAACGAAGAGTTCGACCAGTACGTCCGTCCGGAAAAGATGGTCTCGCCGGGCTGAGGCCTCGTCCGACCAAGCGACTGACAAGACGGGGCGGCGCATCGGCGACCGCCCCGTTTTCGTATCCCGGTCACGGTGAACCGATGCTATGCGGAACGTCGCATGACCGGTCTTGTCCGCCCCTACTGGATCGAAGCCCGCTTCGAGCGCGGCGAAGGCTGGAACCCGTCCGCCTATCCGTTCGATCTGCCCGTTGTTCGCGGCCTGGACACTCTGCCTTTCCATCCGCGCGTGACGTTCCTGGTCGGCGAGAACGGCTCGGGTAAGTCGACCCTGATCGAGGCCCTGGCCGTGGCCTGGGGCTTTAACGCCGAGGGCGGATCGACCAGCGTCAACTTCTCCACCCGTGCCTCGCACTCGCCGCTCAGCCGGCACATCCGCAAGGTCCGTGGGCATCTGCGGCCCATCGACGGCTATTTCCTGCGGGCCGAGAGCTTCTTCAACGTGGCCAGCTATATCGAGGAGGTCGGCGTCTCGGGCTACGGCCAGGTTCCATTGCACGAACAATCGCACGGCGAGGCGTTCTTCGCCCTG
Organism: Caulobacter radicis; assembly: GCF_003094615.1. Lineage (GTDB taxonomy): Bacteria > Pseudomonadota > Alphaproteobacteria > Caulobacterales > Caulobacteraceae > Caulobacter > Caulobacter radicis. The sequence goes on from NZ_QDKO01000020.1 coordinate 266,410, forward strand.
TTCGACAACCGCTTTCGAGGCGACGGCCTCTACATCCTCGACGAGCCGGAAGCGGCCTTGTCGCCGAGCCGCCAGCTGTCGTTCCTGGCGCGCCTGCACGAGCTGGTGCAGGCCCGGTCGCAGTTCATCATCGCCACCCACTCGCCGATCCTGCTGGGCTATCCCGACGCCTGGATCTACCAGGCCTCCGAACGCGGGCTGGAACGGGTGGACTACGAGGACACCGAGCACTTCCAGGTGACCCGCAACTTCCTCAACCGCCGCCAGACCTTCCTGGACGTCTTGCTGTCGGACGACGATGAGGCGTGATAGCCTTCCGTCCATGGGCAAGCCCGAACTCGACATCGCGCCTGAAGCCATCGACCCAGAACTGCTGGCGCAGGCTCAACGGCTGGGGATTTCGGTCGCCGGCATGAGCGAGCGGCAGTTGCGGCTGCACCTGCAGAAGGTCGATCCCGCCGGGGCCGAGGAACGCGCCAGGCGCTGGGCCGAAGAGAACGCCGAGGCGATCACAGACCACAACGCGCGGGTGGCCCGACGCGGACTCATCTCGGACCACTTCCGAAAGTGGTAGCTTGAGGCAGTTTGATGCCTACAGAAATCCAGCCCCGGCCGCGCGCCACGTCGCGCCGTTCCTCGTTGTCCTTTCTTCCCATCATCTTCACGGCCTCACCGAGGTCGTGGTTGCGCCCGCCGTAAACGATGCGCAGAGCATCGTCGCCGAATTGGAGATTCCCGTCGTGATCGAGGATCAGCCGCTGACCTTGGTGATCAGCGAGCTGTTCAGCATCGATGCTCGCCAACTCCGCCAGCGCATCTCTTCCCTCGCCGCCCACGAGGACGCGATCCGGCGCGCCCTGGACCGGCTGTTCACCGGCTTCTAGCGGCGAACCACCGTGCGGCCGATCGGGGCCAGGGCGATGTAGGCCAGCTGCAGGTCCTTGATGGCGAACGGGATGCCGATGATGCTGATGGCCTCGGCCACGGCGATCAGCAGGTGGCTGAGCGCGATGTACCAGCCGCCCAGCACGAACCAGATCAGGTTCAGCAGGAAGCCAAGCGGACCGGTGCCGATGTCGCTGCGTCCCGTGACGATCTCGCGGCTGACGATCTCCTTGCCGAACGGCCAGAAGGCGAAGCCGGCGATGCGCCAGGCCGCGCCGGCATAGGGCAGGCCGACGATGGTGATGGCCAGCAGCAGGCCGCCCAGCAGCCAGAGCAGTCCCGACAGCCAGCCGCCGAGGAAGAACCAGAGCAGGTTGAGGATGAAGCGGATCATCGCGGTCCTTTCGTCTCGGCCAAGACTTGGGATCTCGTCGGCCCGTTGTCGAGCTTGACGGTGCGACCTTACGGCGAATTCACCGCAGCAGTTGCCAGCGTTTGGCCCAGCGGCCCTTGCCGAAGCGCGACAGCGCCAGAAGGTAGAGGCCGGCATAGACGACGACGCCCAGGCCGATCAGCGCCCAGCTCCAGGCGCCGGGCGCCTGCCAGGTCGGGGCCGTTGTCAGCCAGTCATGCGGGGGCGAGGTCAGCTCCAGCCAGAGGCCGCCGACCCAGGCGATCGAAAACAAGGCCACGGCCGGATAGCGCAGGATCGGGCTCTTCTGCACCAGCAGCAGGAACTGGACGAAGATCGCGGCGGAGGCGGCGGCGAAGCCGGCCAGCCAGGGCTGCCAGGTTCCCGGCGCCAGGCGCGCCGCGCTAAAGCCGGCCAGCAGCGGCGCCCACAGCAGCGGGCCGAAGAAGAGAAGGATGAGGGCCAGACCGACCAGGACCCCTACCCCGCCGCCGATCACCTTGCCGGCCGCCTCGCCGGCGGCGTGCGCGCCGTGGTGGCGGCCTTCGCCATGGGGATCGCCGGACGGGTTGTAGCCCTTCGCCATCAGGCCCGGCGGCTGACCGCGAAGTCGGCGAGGCTTTCAAGGCTTTCGCGCCAGTCGTTGGCCGGGAACACCGCCAGGGCGGCCTTGGCCTTGTCGGCGTACTCGGCGGCCAGGTCCAGCGTGGCGTCCAGGGCGCCGGTGCCGATGATCAGTTCGCGAGCGCGACGGAAGTCAGCCTCGGTCTGCTCGCGACGGCCGATGGCGCGCTCCCAGAACTCTGCCTCGCGCGGACCCGAGCGGGCGATGGCCAGCAGCAGTGGCAGCGTCGCCTTGCCTTCGCGGAAGTCGTCGCCGGCGTTCTTGCCAAGCGTCTCGGTGGCGCCGCCGTAGTCGAGGGCGTCATCGGCCAGCTGGAAGGCCAGACCCAGGCTCATGCCGTAGTCGCGCAGGGCCTTGGACTTTTCGGCGTCGACCCCGGCCGACACCGCGCCGGCCTCGGCGGCGGCGGCGAACAGCTCGGCGGTCTTGGCCGCGATGATCTCGAGATAGACCGCCTGCGACAGGTTGAGGTCGTGGCTGCGCATCAGTTGCAGCACCTCGCCCTCGGCGATGACGCGGCTGGCCTGGGCCAGGATCTGCAGGGCGCGCATCGAGTCGGTCTCGACCATCAGCTCGAAGGCGCGGGCGAACAGGAAGTCGCCGACCAGCACGCTCTGGGCCGCGCCCCAGATCAGGTGCGCGGCGACCTTGCCGCGACGCAGCTGGCTGCCGTCGACCACGTCGTCGTGCAGCAGGGTGGCGGTGTGGATGAACTCGACGGCGGCGGCCAGCTTCAGGCAGTGCTCGTTATCCGAACCGGCCAGGCGCGCGGCGGCGACAGTCAGCAGCGGGCGCAGGCGCTTGCCGCCGGCGGCGATCAGGTGCTCGGCCAGGGCCGGGATCACCGGGACGTCGCTTTGCATGCGATCGGTGATCAGGCGGTCCACGCCGCCCATGTCGGCGGCGGCCAGGCGCACGAGACGATCCACCGATCCCGGCTGACGGGCGAGGGTCGCTGCAGCTGCGTCCAAGACCATGTACTCCTCAGGCGACGCCGCTCGTAGCGCCATGGGCGTTGCGAGCGACAATGGTGGCGGGATAGGTCAGGGTCAAGGCGAGCACAAGGCCCGAAACGTTGTCCGACCCCACCTCTGTTCCTTCCTTCACCGAAGACCGCGTCCTCGACGGACGCGTGAAGCTTCGCCAATCGGCCGCCGGATACCGGGCCGGGCTGGATGCGGCCTTGCTGGCGTCCGCCTGCGACGCCGGCGACGGAGACCGCGTCATCGAAGCCGGATGCGGTGTCGGCGCGGCCCTGCTGGCGGCGGCGACCCGTCGCCCGGGCGCGCGATTCGCCGGACTGGAGCGCGATCCGGCCGCCGCCGCCCTGGCGCGCGAGAACGCCGCGCTGAACGGCCTGGCCGACCGCGTCGAGGTCGTCGAGGGCGACGTGGCGGCCGGCTTCCGGGCGCTGGCCCTGCCCGTCTTCGACGCGATGATGAGCAACCCTCCGTTCTTCGACGACCCCAAGACCCTGCGCGCCCCGGCGCCGGAGAAGACCGGCGCCTGGATGGCCGATGCGGGCCTCTCCGCCTGGACCGCCTTCGCCCTGAAGGCGGTGCGCGAGGGCGGGACCATCACCCTGATCCATCGCGCCGACCGACTGGCCGACATTCTGGCCTTGCTGGCCCCCAAGGCCGGGTCGTTCCGCATCCGCCCGATCCAGCCCTTCGCCGACGCGCCGGCCAAGCGGGTGCTGGTGCGGGCGGTGAAGACCGGCAAGGCCCCGCTGGTGCTGCTGCCGGCCCTGGTGATGCACGAGCGCGGCGGGGGGAAACATTCGGACCAGGCCGAGGCGATCCTGCGGGGGGAAGCGGCGCTGGCGTGGTGAGGTAGACGCGGCCTTTCCTTGAAGACGCTGCCCCTGAAGGGGGAGCTGTCGGCGAAGCCGACTGAGGGGGAAGGGATTGCTGACGCTGGGGATGTGCTGACCTCATCGGACACTTCCCCCTCCGGCCCTCCGGGCCACCTCCCCCTTCAAGGGGAGGATCTGGAGCAGGCCGGCCTCTCCTTATGGGAGAGCGCCACGACCGCAGCGCTTTTTACGCGTCCCCTAACGTTCTGCTAACGCAACGCGTGCATAGCTGGGCCTCGGGCGCAAAACGCGCCCTTGGCCAGAAGGCCGCACCGGGAACAACGGGTCGATGCCGCAGAACAGCATCAACACGAACGTCGGGGCGATGATCGCCCTGCAGTCGCTGAACACGATCAATCGTGATCTGGCGACGACGCTGCGCCGTATCGCCACCGGCCTGAAGATCTCATCCCCCAAGGACAATCCCGCCGTCTGGGCGACCGCCAAGATGCAGGCCTCCGAGGCCAAGTCGCTGGACGCCGTGCGCGCCTCGCTGCAGCGCGGCCAGTCGACGGTGGACGTGGCCCTGGCGGCCGGCGACACGGTCACCGACCTGCTCGACCAGATGAAGCAGAAGATGCTGGCCGCGTCGGACCCCAGCCTGACCACCGCCAGCCGCAAGCTGCTGAACGACGACTACGTCTCGCTGCGCAAGCAGATCGACCGCGCCGTCGAGAACGCCAGCTTCAATGGCGTCAACCTGATCTCGGCCGGGAACACCGGCAATATCCGCGCCCTGGCCAACGCCAAGGCCGACCAGACCATCGATGTCGACCACGTGGACCTGTCGACCGGCGGCGCGGCCCTGGCCGGCATGCGCGCCGACCTGCTGACCGCGCCCTCCTCGACCGACATCAAGGCCATGGACACGGCCATGCAGAACGTCACCTCGGCCCTGTCGCGGCTGGGCACCCAGGCCAATGGGCTCGACACCCACCTGACCTTCATCGACAAGCTGCAAGACACGCTGGAGGCCTCGGTCGGCCGCCTGATCGACGCCGACATGGCCCAGGAAGCCACCCGCCTGCAGGCTTTGCAGATCAAGCAGCAACTGGCCATCAAGTCGCTGTCGATCGCCAACGCCGCGCCGAGCTACATCCTCAAGCTCTTCGGGGGCTGAGGGGATTTTACGGACGAGGGATTGGCCGCAAAGTCCGCCAGCTTTTCCTTCCCCAGCGTGAGTCGCCATGGCCCAGCACCTCGCCCTCCTGTCCCTGCTCGTGCGCGACTATGACGAGGCTCTGGCCTTCTATGTCGGCAAGATGGGTTTCGACCTCGTGGAGGACAGCGAGCTGGGCGCGGGCAAGCGCTGGGTGGTGGTCTCGCCCGGTCCGGGCGGCTCGCGCTTCCTGCTGGCCAAGGCGGCCGACGAGCGCCAGGTCGCGATGATCGGCGGCCAGGGCGGCGGCCGGGTCTGGCTGTTCCTGCACACCGACGATTTCGAGGGCGACCACGCGCGCCTCAGCACGGCCGGCGTGAGCTTCCTCGAGGAGCCGCGCCACGAGGCCTATGGCAGCGTGGCGGTGTTCGAGGACCTCTACGGCAATCGCTGGGACCTGCTTCAGCCGCGCGGCGGCAAGGCCTGAGCCCGTGCGCCTCCTGCTGGCTCTCGTCGCGATCGTCTTCTCCTTGGCGGCCGGCGCGGCCGGCGCCGCGGAGGCGCCGATCCGCGTGCTCTATCTCGACCAGTCGGTCGGCTGGCGCCATCGCCCGGTGACCCGGCCCGCCGAAGGCCTCGCGCCTTCAGAAGCGGCGATCATCGCCATAGGCAAGGCCAGCGGCGCCTTCGAGGCGCAGGTAACGCAGGACGCCCGCGAGATCACGCCCGAGCGGCTGAAGGACGTGGACGTGCTGGTGTTCTACACCACCGGCGCCCTGCCGATTTCGGCGCAGGCTTGGGCGGCGGTGCAGCAGCGGCTCGCGGCCGGCAAGCTGGGGTTCGTGGGCCTGCACAGCGCCGCCGACACGGCCTGGGACTATGCGGGGCCGGGGCTCGACTACACGACGATGCTCAACGGTCAGTTCGCCGGCCATCCGTGGACGGAAGACCAGAAGGTCCGGGTCAGGGCGCTCGACAACCATCCGCTGGCCGCGCCGTGGAGCCGCAGCGTCGACCTGGTCGAGGAGATCTACCAATATAAGCGCTTCGACCCGGCCGCCGTGCGGGTGATCCAGAGCCTGGATTTCTCCGGCACGCCGCTGAAGCGGCCCTACGCCGTGCCGGTCAGCTGGGTGCGGAGCGTGGGGAGCGGCCGCCTGTTCTTCACCAACCTCGGCCACAACGAAGCGACCTGGGCCGATCCGCGCTTCGCCGACCAGATCGTGCGGGCGGTGCGATGGACGGCCTGGAAGGCGCGCGGCGACGACACACCCAACCCGCGCGAGCAGGCGCTCGACCAGCTGCGGGCGCTGTTGACCTATGCCGGCGAAACCGACGTCGAGGCGCGGCTGGCGCGGGCTAAGGACCAGACCTGGCTGCTGGCGGTCGCGGGCCGGATCGCGGCGCTGCGGGGGGCCTATCCGGGCAAGCCGGAGGCGGACCGGACGAGGTTCGAGGCGGCTTATCAGCCGCTGCTGGCGGAGGTCAGGGCGAAGACGCCCCGTTAGGAACCTCTCCCTGTGGGGAGGCGAGCGCGCAGCGATCGGTGGGGGGAGTGGCTGGAAGATCGGCCGCATCCCAGAAAGCTGAAAACGTCCCCCCTCCGGCCCTCCGGGCCACCTCCCCCAGAGGGGGAGGATCTCTAGAGCTCCGCCAGCTCTCTCGCATGCGCCGCCACGTCGGCCGGCCATTGCGCCAGGCCGGCTTCGAAGCCTTCCCGATCACCCGCATAGAGCGCTCGCATGGCGGCCTCGAAGCCCGGGGCGTCGCCAGCGGCGGCGCTGGCGAAGCGGTAGGCGGCGTCGCGGGCGCGGCGCTGGCGGTCGGGGGCCTCGGCCTCGCGGCGGGCCGCCTCGACCAGCTTGCGCAGGGCCACCGACGCGCCGCCGGGCTGGCTCGCCAGCCAGTCCCAGTGACGGGGCAGCAGGGTGACCTCGCGGGCGACGACGCCCAGCTTGGGGCGGCCGCGGCCGCGCGGGGCCTCGGGTTCGACTTCGGCCGGCGCCAGGCGGGCGGCGAGGTCTTCGGGCGAACCGCGCAGGTCGAAGTCCACCTGCCGGCCGTCGGGATCGAAGATCAGGATCGGGGCGCCTGGACGCTCGTTCACCACCGCCTGGGCGGCCAGGGCGACAGCCAGCTTGTCGCCGGCGGCGAGACGGGCGCCGGATTCGAACAGGGCGTAGGTCATCGGACGAGGTCTACCGCGTTCAGGGCTTCGCACCAGCGCCTGCGAGCGTCGGCGAGGCGCAGCGCCCTGCCCTTCGGCTCCAGGCCGTCGTCGTCGATCGTCTCCAGCACCTCGAAGGCGAAGGCGGCCTCGCCATGAGCGTTCCAGGCGCCTTGCAGCCGGGCGTTGGGATGCGAGCCCAGCTTGAGGCTGAACCATACGCCGTTCTTGCGCGTGGCGACGTTCTGCGTCGCGCCGACGAAGGCCTGGCCGGTGCGCTGGCAGCGCACGGCGTAGACCCCGGGCTCGGTCTTTTCTTCCTTGTAGGCGCGCAGCAGCGCCTTGCGCGAGTTCATGGCCGCCTCCTTGCTGGCGACCTTTTTACCCGGGCAAATTATGGAGTCAATATTACCCGGGTGTTTTTTCGCGCATCAGCAGGCCGTACAGCGTTCCGGCCAGAAGGGCGCCGACGAACCAGGCGTACTGGTAGATCGTGGTCCAGGGCTGGCCGATCCCGGCGAAGGCGTGCGGCGCGGCGGCGTGCAGGAAGCCCGGCAGGTTGGGCGCGACCCCGACGGCGAAGGCGATCAGCGCGGCCGGGTTCCAGCCGGCCTTGTAGGTGTAGGCGCCGGCGCGGTCGTAAAGGGCGGGCACGTCCAGGGCCGTGCGGCGCAAGATCCAGTAGTCGACGATCAGGATGCCTGCGATCGGTCCCAGCAGGGCTCCGTAGCCGGTGAGCCAGACGAAGATGTAGCCGGCGGTGCTCTCCAGCAGCTTCCAGGGCATGATCAGCACCCCGATCCCGGCCGTGATCCAGCCGCCGATGCGGTAGGTGATCCGCCGGGGCCAGAGGGCGGCGAAGTCGTAGGCCGGACCCACCAGGTTGGCGGCGATGTTGCACGAGACGGTGTCGAGGCTGATGATCACCAGGCCCACGAGCACGGCGATCCCGCCGATGTCGCCCGACAGGGCCACCGGGTCCCAGATCGCCTTGCCGAAGATCAGCACCGTGGCCGAGGTGACCACCACGCTCATCGCCGCCAGCAGCGCCATGGGTCCGGGCAGGCCCAGGGCCTGGCCGAGGATCTGGTCCTTCTGGGTGCGGGCGAAGCGGGTGAAGTCGGGGATGTTCAGCGCCAGCGTGGCCCAGTAGCCGGTCATGGCGGTGACCGCCGGTCCGAAGTCGGCCCAAAAACGGCCGGCCTTGGCGCCGCCGGGGTCGTAGGCCGAGGGCTCATGCAGGATGGGGCCCAGGCCGCCGGCCTTGGACAGAGCCCACCAGACCAGGGCGAGGCACACCAGCACCTTGATCGGCGCGGTCCAGGTCTCGAGCTTGCGGACGGTCTCCAGGCCCTTGGTGACGAAGGCCAGTTGGATCAGCCAGAAGGCCAGGAAGGCCAGCATCTGGCCCACCCCGATGCCCAGCAGCGGGATCGGCGGGCCGTCCAGCTTCGCGCCGACCATGACGCCCAGCAGGGTCAGCAGCGCGCCGCCGCCGATCCAGGTCTGGATGCCGTACCAGCCGCAGGCGACGATGGCGCGGGCCAGCGCTGGCAGCCGCGCGCCGCGCCAGCCGAACGAGGCGCGCGCCAGCACCGCGTAGGGCACGCCGTGCCGAGCGCCGGCATGGCCGATCAGCAGCATGGGAACCAGCACGATCACATTGCCCAGCAGCACGGCCCAGACCGCCTGGCCGGCCGACATCCCCTGCTCCACCAGGCCGGCGGCCAGCATGTAGGCCGGCACGGCGATGACCATGCCCAGCCACAGGGCCGCGAAATGGCGGGCGCGCCAGGTGCGCTGGGCCGCCGTGGTCGGCGCCAGATCCTCGTTCCAGAGGTTTCCGCCTTCGTCGCTCATGCGCTCCCCCGAGCCCGCACTCAAGACGCGAGCATGCGCGGCGGCGGTCGGGCCGTCACCTTGGAAAACACCGGTCGCGGAGCGTTTCTAGAAGGCTGCGTAGGCGAAGGTCCCCAGCCCCGCCCCCAGCAGCAGCACCATGGCCACGATGCCGACGCGATCCCACTGGATGCAGGGGCCGGCATGGCGCAGCTCGGACGCCTCGGGCTTGTTGACGTCGCACTTGCGGAAGAACACGGGACGCGTGGAAACACGCATGGCGTGGGCCATGGCTGAACCTCCCTGACGATCAGGCGCCTCTGGCGGGCGCGTGGCGGAAGGTTAACACGAGCTCACCCAAAAGGCGAAAAACTCGCTCAGTAGGCGAAGCGGATGCTGAGCCCCACGCGGCGCGGCTGGGGCGAGAACGACTGCGGCAGGCGGCCAGCGGTGATGAACAGCGGCGCGTCGGAGTCGAGCAGGTTCTCGACGAACACCCCGACCGAGCGCCGGCCGACCTCGATCGCCATGCGGCCGTCGATCAGGGTCACGCCGCCGAGGTCCCGGCCCGCGCCTGGGCTGACGGACTCGAAGGTCGAGCGCGACTCGCCGACATAGGCGGCCGAACCGTTGAGGACCAGGCTGGCCCCGCCGGCCAACTCGCGGCGGGTCTCGCCCCACAGGGTGAAGGCGACGCGCGGCACGGCCGGCAGGTGGTCGCCCTCGCGGCCCAGGCCCGCCATGGCGCCGGTGGTCTGGTCCTGGGTCAGCACCGCCTCGGTGGCGGCGAAGTTAAACCCGACCTTCGAGCCGGCCCGGCTCCAGGTGGCGTCGAACTCGACCCCGTCGATGCGCGCGCGGCCCAGGTTGGTGACGAAGGCGAAGGCGCCGTTCTCGCTGGTCGCCGAATACTGCATGTCGCGCCAGTCGATGCTGTAGACCGCCAGGTTCGCCGACAGCCGCCCCTCCAGCCAGCGGGACTTCAGGCCCAGCTCGCGGTTCCACAGCGTGTCCGAGCCGTAGCCCTGCAGGGCGGCCGGCAGGCCGGGGGCGGTATTGATGCCGCCGGGCCGAAAGCCCTGCGAGACCTGCATGTAGCCCATCAGGCGCGGGGTGAAGCGGCGCGAGGCCAGGCCCTTGACGCTCCAGCCGTCCTCCTCGACCCGGTTGCGGAAATTGCCGCCGGAAGTGTCGGAGATCACATTGACCACCAGCACCTCGCCGATGGTCTTCTTGTCGTAGGAGAAGCGGCGGGCGCCGATGGTGATGTCGGAGCGGTCGTCGACCGCCAGCGTCGCCTCGCCATAGACCGCCACCTGGTCGAGGCGGGTGTCGACGATGCGCCGGCCGGTAAAGCCCGCCGCGTCGATGGGCAGGCCGGTGACGGGGTCGGCGACACGGACCTGGCTGTCGATGGTGTCGCTGCGGGTCTCGGAGAAGACGCCGACCGTCCATTGCAGCGGACCGTCGCGATCGGAGGTCAAGCGCGCCTCGCGCACGTCGGCGGTCAGGTCGATGGGCTGGTACAGCAGGCCCGGCGTGCGGCTGTCGACGTAGGACGCATAGGCCCCCATCTGGCCGGCGTCGCAGGCCAGGCTCGACCCCAGGCCCAGCCAGCGGGCGCAGCCGGCGGCGCTGCCGCGCTCGGCCTGAAGGGTGCCGGTGTAGTCGATCTGGCGGGTGTTGTTCCACTGGTAGTGGGCCAGCGAAGCCGAGAAGCGCACGCCCGGCAGGCGGCTTTCCATCGACAGCGCCCCGAACCACACCTCGCTGTCGAAGGGCGTGCGGACGAAGTTGCGCGAGACGTGCGAGGGCTCTCCCGGCGCGCCGGCGCCGGTGTCGTTCAGGCGCGATTCCTGGCCCGCCAGCAACAGGTCGAAGCGCATCGCCTCGCTCGGCCGCCAGACCGCCGCCAGCCGCCCGCCGACCGTGCGGCCGGCGTTGACGCCTTGCAGGCCCAGGCGGGCGTTGTCGGAGAAGGCCGCCTCGTCGCGGCGATAGGCGGTCAGGCGCACGGCCGCGCGATCGTCGGCGAACGCCTTGTTGGCGACGGCGGTGACCGCGCCGCCGGCCCGGCCGCCGACCACCCCGCCCTCGACCTCCAGCCCCATCTGGTCGCGCGCCGGATCGGCGCGGTTGAAGGCCACCTTCATGGCCCCGCCCATGGCGCTGGATCCGTAGAGCGTGCCCTGCGGCCCGCGCAGGACCTCCAGCCGGTCGATGTCGACCAGCAGCAGGTCGGGGAACGATCCGCCGGGGTCGGCCGTGGTGCCGCTGGGCCCGGAGACCGGAATGTCGTTGTAGTAGAGGGCCGTCGTCGCTTCGCCCGAGCCATAGACGCCGCGCAGGGTCATGCGCATGCGGCCCACGCCCGTGCTGGTCAGGGTCAGGCCCGGCAGGCGCTGGGCGGCGCGCTCGAAGGTCACGGCGCCGGTGGCCCGCAGCGCCTCGCCGCTGACCACCCGGATCGACAGCGGCGTGTTCTGCTCGGCGGTGGCGCGGCGCAGGGCGGTGACCATCACCGCGTCGACCTCGGCCGAGACCATGGGCGCGGCGGGCAGGGCCGCCGGCGGCGGACGCTCGGGCGCGCCGCGCTCGATCAGCAGCCGCCCGCCATGGCGGCGGGCGACCAGGCCCGAGCCGGCCAGAAGGCGCTCAAGGGCCTCGTCGGCCTCCATCTGGCCCCGCACACGAGGCGCGCGCAGGCCCGTCACCAGGGCCGGGTTGAACAGGATCTCGATGTCGGTCTGAGCGGAGAAGGCGGTCAGGGCGCGCGCCATCGGCGTGCCGGCGGCGATGTCGACGCGACGCGGCGCGGCCGCCGCGACCACGGGGGTCGCGAACGCGGCGAGCGCCAGCCAACCGGCGAGCGCGCAGCGGCGATGACGTGTGTGCAATACCCCCGGGGCTCCAGTACGCGGCAGCGCCCCTTCCTTTACTGCTGCGTTCGCCAAAGCCAGTCCCCTCGTCGCCGTTGACCGGCGATCCGGCCCCCTCGCCCGGGCCAGGGGGACCGCGCGGAAGACTCTGCCTGATAATCTGGCAGGCGGGGCGCCCCGACGGCAAGTGCGAGAGTGTGGGTTGACCGCGCCGTCACGCTGCTGACGAATGATCGCAACAAAAAAGACTCGTTGTGTCGGGGACGACGAATGGCGCTGGCGAATCTTGCCGCTGGAGCGCGTGGAAGCGAGGGCCTGGCCCATGCTTCCCTGCCCTACCAGCAGGCCCTGAAGGCTTTCTTCCGCCGAAGAGTGGAAGGCGGCGAGGTCGACGACCTCGTGCAGGAAGTGCTTCTTCGACTGCACAACCGCCGTGACGGCGGCGAGGTGTCGAACCTCGGCAGCTTCATTTTCCAGACCGCCACCAACGTCCTGCTGGACCGTCGCCGCCGCGACACGGTGCGAAAACGCCAGGCGCACTGCGAGCTGGAGGAAATCCACCACCCCCTGGACGAGCTGTCGCCGGACCGTATCCTGCAAGCCAAGGAGCAGGCCGCCGTCGCCGCGGCCGCCCTCGGTGACCTTCCCTTAAGGACGCGCGCTGCATTCATGCTCGTCCGATTTGAAGGCATGAGTTACAAGGCGGCGGCCGCTCAACTGGGACTCTCCGTCAGCGCGGTCGAAAAACATGTCGCCAAGGCTCTCAAGCACCTGACGAGCCGCCTGCAGGAACACGATGCGCCACACCGTCCCAAACCTGGCTTCTTCCGGTGAACCGGACGCCGCGGAATGGGTCGCGCGCCTGCAGAACCGGCCGAACGACCTTACCCTGCGGCGTGACTTCGATTCCTGGCTGAAGGCCGATCCGGCCAACAAGGACGCCTACGCCTCGGCCTCGGACGCCTGGACGCGTATCGGCGCCCTGTCGGACGAACCCGAGATTGTCGCCGCCCGCGCCCGTCTGAAGGCCGAGCTGGCCGCCGACCAGCGCCACCGCCGCGCTCGCCCGCAGATGCGCTGGGCCGCGGCCGTCGCCGCCCTGGTCACCGCCGGCGGCTTCGGCACGGCCCTGTGGCTGGCCACCGCGCCATCGGACCATGCCCCGGCCGTCGCTCCGGCCCAGATGGCCCAGGTCGTCTATCGCACCGGCGTCGGCGAGCAGAAGGTCATCACCCTGGCCGACGGCTCGGTCGCCACCCTGTCGACCGACTCGGTGCTGCGCGTCACCGAGATGGGCGCCCGGCGCGCCCTGACCCTGGATCGCGGCGAGGCCTTCTTCCAGGTGGCCAAGAACCCGCAGCGTCCCTTCGTGGTCACCGCCGACGGCCGCACGGTCACCGCCCTGGGCACGGCCTTCAACGTGCGCATCGATCCGGGCAAGTGGTCGGTCAGCCTGCTGGAAGGCAAGATCCGCGTCGCCGACCCGGCCGCCCACAACAGCGTCGACCTTCTGCCGGGCTCTCGCCTGGAGCAGCAGGCCGGTTCGACCTGGGCCGTGGCCGCCGCCGACGTGGCCGCCCTGACCAGCTGGCGCGACGGCAGCGTCACCTTCGACAACCAGCCGCTGGCGCAGATCGTCGGCGAGCTGAACCGCTATTCGGTGCGCAAGATCCGCATCGACTCGCCGCGCGTGGCCGCCACTCCGATGAGCGGCCGCTTCAAGACCGGCGACGTCTCCGGCTTCGTCGACGCGCTCAGCGCCTATGGCGCGGCCAAGGTGAAGACGGGCGAAGCGGGCGAGATCGTCCTGGTTTCGCCGTGAGCTAAATCCCTCTCTCTGAGAGAGAGGGAGGGGCCCGCGCCGAAGGCGTGGGAGGGTGAGAGGCTTCACCCTCTGCCGGAAAAACCCGGATATTGGCGCCGCGCTTGAGAGATCCAACGACATGGTGCGGATCGTTCGATCCTGCACTCTGACAGCGCTCCTTTCGGAAAATTTGTCACCTCTCACCCTCCCACCGCTTCGCGGCGGGCCCCTCCCTCTCTCAAAGAGAGAGGGAAATATCGTCGACGGTTGAGGAACCGCCTGCGGCCTGCGTCATGAATACCGACAGCGGCGCCGTTCGCGCCGTTCGCAGGGAGGCTTTTCGTGACTTCGATCCTCAAGACCGCCGCCGCCGGGCTGGTTGGCGTTTCCATGCTGATGGCCTCAAGCGCCATCGCCGCGCCGCTGAACGCCGCGCAGAAGACCCAGCTGAAGGCCAACGTCGACGCCTACACCCCGCAGATGAACGAAGCGGCCCTGAAGATCTGGGACTACGCCGAGCTGGGCTACCTCGAGGCCAAGAGCACGGTGGTGCTGCAGGATCAGCTGAAGGCCGCCGGCTTCGAGGTGAAGGCCGGCGTGGCCGACGAGCCGACCGCCTTCGTCGCCAGCTTCAAGCAGGGCAAGGGTCCGGTGATCGCCATCCTGGCCGAGTTCGACGCCCTGCCGGGCCTGTCGCAGGCCGCCGCCCCGACCAAGACCCCCCGTCCCGAGACCGACAACGGCCACGGCTGCGGTCACAACCTGTTCGGCGCGGCCTCGGTGGCCGGCGCGGTCGCCCTCAAGGAGTGGATGATCCAGAACAAGGTGCAGGGCGAGATCCGCGTCTACGGCACCCCGGCCGAAGAAGGCGGTTCGGGCAAGGTCTACATGGTGCGCGAAGGCCTGTTCAACGACGTCGACGTGACGCTGCACTGGCACCCGGGCAACGAGAACTCGGCCCGCCAGGGCACCTCGATGGCCAACATCAGCGGCAAGTTCCGCTTCCGCGGCAAGTCCTCGCACGCCTCGGGCGCGCCGTGGGCCGGCCGCTCGGCGCTGGACGGCGTGGAGGTGCTGGACACCGCCGCCAACTTCATGCGCGAGCACATCCCCGACGGCACGCGGATCCACTACGTGATCACCAACGGCGGCAAGGCCCCCAACGTCGTGCCCGATTTCGCCGAGGTCTACTACTACGTCCGCAACAGCGATCCGAAGATCGTGGTCAGCGTCATGGACCGCATCAAGAAGGCCGCCGACGGCGCGGCCATGGCCACCGAGACCACCGTCGAGTTCGAGCAGACCGGCGGCGTCTACAACCTCTTGCCCAACGACGTGCTGGGCAAGGTCATGCACGACAGCCTGACCAGCGTGGGCGGCATCACCTGGACGCCGGAAGAGACCGAGTTCGCCAAGACCCTGGCCAAGAGCCTGAACGGCGGCGGCGGCGACCTGGCCTCGGTGGGCAAGGTCCAGTCCTACGCCCCGGCCGACACCAAGGGCGGCGTCGGCGGCTCGACCGACGTGTCCGACATCTCGTGGGTAACCCCGACCGTGGGCCTGTCGACGGCGACCTTTGTCCCGGGCTCGGCCGGCCACAGCTGGCAGAACGTGGCGGCGGCGGGCTCGTCGATCGGCCTCAAGGGCGCGGCCGTGGCGGCCAAGACCCTGTCGATCACCGGCGCCGAGCTGTTCATGAACCCCAAGCTGATCGCCGACGCCAAGGCCGAGCTGAACGCCCGCCGCGGCGACGGTTTCCAGTACAAGGCCATGGTCGGCGACCGCAAGCCCCCGCTCGACTACCGCAAGGCCGGCGGCGCGGAGTAAGGCGCTCGGACCGGGTGAAGACCGAAGGGCGGCGGGCTTGCTCGCCGCCCTTTTTTATCTGCGTCATCCCGGCCGCAGCGTAACGAAGAGCCGGGCCCCAGGGGCAACCGCAATGCATTTGCCAACGCCGCGGCGTTAGCCTCAGGCGCCACGCCCAGTCCCCTGGGTCCCGGATAAGCGCTGCGCGCTTTCCGGGATGACGACTGTTTTTGGGGCTGGATGGAGCGGTCTCTCTCCGCTCACAGGAACTTCGGCGCCAAGAAGATCACCAGGGCCGCGACCAGCCAGGCGGCCAGGCCGCCCAGGATGGCCAGGCGATAGTCGACGCGATCGACCAGCAGCCACGAGACGCCCAGGAAGACGAGATAGGCCGGAATGGTCTTGGCGCCGGCCAGGCACGCGGTGCGGAAGCCGCCGGCCTCGCCCTTGGAGCCAACGGCCAGCAGGGCGATGATCGCGAAGGTCGGGGCCAGCGGCAGGATGCCGGGCAGCACGTTTCCCTTCTTCGAGGCCAGCACGATCAGGGCGGTGACGAGGCCGCCCAGCAGCCCCTTCCACAGAACCTCGACAAGCAGCGGCGGCATCAGGCCTGAACGCCCCGCGCCTTCAGCTTGGCCTTCAGTTCGCGGATCGGCCGGGCCAGCAGGAAGCCGAACGACACCGCCCCCTCCTTGGTGTGCACGGCGTGGTGGATGCGGTGGGCCTGGATCAGGCGCTTCCAGTAGGCCGACTTGCCCAGCGGCACCTTGAAGCGCTGGTGCACCATGCCGTCGTGGAAGATGAAATAGACCGCGCCATAGGCGGTGATCCCCAGGCCGATCGGCAGCAGCCACGGATGACCGCTGGTCCCGAAATAGATGGCGACGATGGCCGGGGCCGCGAACACCACCGCGAACAGGTCGTTCAGCTCGAAGGCGCCGTGGCGTGGCTCGTGGTGCGAGCGGTGCCAGACCCACCCGAAGCCGTGCATGACGTACTTGTGGGTGAACCAGGCGAAGCCTTCCATGAAGGCGAAGGCGCCCAGGAACAGGGCGACCTTGAGACCGAAGGTGACCATCGCTTCTCTAACTCCAGAGCCGGCGACCTGACTGCAACAGGCCCTCGGCTCCCGTCCTTGTTCTAGCGCAAAGTCCTAACGCTGCGGATCGCGCGACAGGGCCTGGGCCACGAGCAGGCCCGCCGCGCCTACGGCGGCCAGCACGATCCAGGCCTTATACACGGCCGCGATCCCGGCGTCGCGCCAGAGCACGGCCTGATAGGCGTCGATCACCCAGGCGTGGGGCGTCAGCCAGCCCAGACTCTGAAGCCAGGCGGGCATCAGGAAGCGCGGAGCCATGCTGCCGCCGATCGCCGCCAACACCAGGATCACGAAGGTCGACAGCATCTGGGCCTGATCGCGCGTGCGGCACAGCGAGACGAGGCCCAGGGCCAGGCCCGCCGAGCAGACGCCGGCCGCCAGCGTGGTGGGCAGCCACAGCACGAAGTGTTGCAAGGCCTCGACGCCGTAGATGGCCTGCGCCACCACGAAGATCATCACCGCCTGCACGAAGGCCTGGGCGGTCAGGAACAGGAACTTGCCGGTGACCACCGGGCCCATGCCCGCCACGCCCGCCAGCAGGCGGTCGGCGACGCCGGCGCGGCGCTCCTCCATCAGCGACAGCGCCCCCTGCATGGCCGAGAACAAGGCGAACAGGATCATCACGGCGCCGGCGTAGTAGGCGATCACCGCCCCGCCCTTGCGAGCGCCGGCGATGTCCTCGCGGTCGAAAAGGTCGTCCTTCACGGGCTGGGGCTTCTCGCGCAGCTGCGCCGCGGCGGCGTCGATGCGGGCCGACTGCACGGGCGTCAACTCGCCCAGGGCCGGCGCGACGGAGTCGATCGACCGGCGCAGCGCCGCGTCGGGAGCGGCGGCGGCCAGGGCCTGCTGGGTGCGGGCCTGGGCCAGCGGCGCGGCGACGGCCCGCGAGGGGTCGGCGACGATCAGGAACGGCTTGCCCGGGGCGGCGGGGTCGGCGCGGATCACGAGGCCCGCGTCGACCTGGCCCGACTTGACGCGCGAGCGCACCGCCGCCGCGTCGGGGGCGGTCTCGGCCCGCAGTTCGGGGCTCTTGAGCAGGGCGGCGGCGACCCGGCGCGAGGCGTCGGTGCGGGCCAGGTCGGCCACGGCCAGCTTGGGCTGCAGGTTGTCGCCCGAGGTTCCGGCGAACACTGACGAGAAGATCAGGAACACCAGCGGCGGCAGCAGGAAGGTCATGACCAGGGCCGCGCGGTCGCGCCACAGCTCCAGCGCCATGACCCGCATCATCGCCAGCGACATGGCCAACCGCCCGCTCATGCGGCCTTCCGCTCGGCGACCAGGCTGAACAGGTTGGCCAGCGACGGCTGGCGCACGCGGATCTCGCGCGGGGCCAGGCCCAACTGGCGCAGGCGCGCATCCAGCCGCCCCGCCGCGCCATAGCCGCCGCTGTCCAGGCGGGTCCAGACGCCCGGACGGCGGGTCGGCTCCAGGCCTTCGGCGGCGAGGTGGATCTCGCCGGCCATGTCGAGGCCTTCCGCCAGATGGACCAGGATCTCCATCTGGTCGCCGAAGGCTTCGGCCACCAGGGCGCGGGGTTCCCCCTCCAGCACCATCGATCCGTCGCGCAGGAAGCCGACGCGGTCGGCCAGGGCCCCAGCCTGATCGAGGTCGTGGGTGACGATCAGCACCGCTACCCCCAGGCCGCGCAGGTCGCGGATCACCGCGTCGACGGCCTCGCGGGCGTCGATGTCGACCCCCACCGTGGGCTCGTCGAGGATCAGCAGGGTCGGCTCGTGGACGATGGCCGCGGCGATGTTGGCCCGGCGCTGCAGGCCGCCCGACAGGGTGCGCACCGGCGCATCGGCGCGATCCAGCGTGCGGGTCAGCTCCATGGCCCGGCGCACGGCCGCCGGCGCCTTGGCGCGCGGCACCCCGGCCAGGGTCGCGAAGGTCTCGATGTTCTCGCGCACCGACAGGTTGGCGTAGAGGGCGATCTCCTGCGGCACGAGGCCGAGCCCCGCCCGGGCGGCGGGCGTGCGGGCGGGATCGGCGCCGTTCAGCAGCACGGTCCCCGCGTCCGGCCGCAGGCGGCCACAGATGGCCCGCACCAGGGTGGTCTTGCCCGCCCCGTTGTGGCCCAGCAGAGCGTAGATCTCGCCCGGATGCAGCGACAGGCCGACGCCCTTCAGGACGCGGCGATCGCCATAGGATCGCACCACGCCTTCAGCCACGAGAATGGGGGCCGCCGGAACAGGCTCTGGATTCACGCCGCCGCCTTGCGCGCGGCGAACAGCCGTCCGGCATAGGCCCCCAGCAGCCCGCCGCCGCCGGCCGCGGCCAGGGCGGCTTCGGCGGCCGCCAGGTGCTCTTCCATGGCCGCGCGGGCCCCGGAGACGCCCAGGCGCGAGACGGCGGTGGTCATGGACGCGTCCTTGCCGGTGTCCTTGCCGGCGGCCTCGACCGAGCCCTCGGCGTCGATCAGGTCGTCGCGGATCTGGAAGGCCAGGCCCACCCGGCGGGCGAACTCGCCCACCTGCTCGACGGCCGCCTCGTCGGCGCCGCCGATCAGCGCCCCGACCTGAGCGGCGGCGATGATCAGCACGCCGGTCTTCTCATGGTTCAGGCGGTCGATCTGGCTCATGTCGCGCAGCTGATCGCGATCGAGCAGGTCGCGGGCCTGGCCGGCGACCAGACCCATGAAGCCCACGGCCTCCGCCGCGCGGCCGCAGACCTCGGCCCGCAGCTCGCCCGGAAGGCCCTTGTCGGCGGCGATCACGGCATAGGCCTGGTTCAGCAGGCCGACGCCCGCGAGGATCGCCGTGGCCTCGTCGAAGGCGCGGTGGATGGTCGGCAGGCCGCGACGCAGGCCCGCATCGTCCATGGCCGGCAGGTCGTCGAGGATCAGCGAGGCGGCGTGGATCATCTCGA
The DNA here is from genome assembly GCF_003094615.1 of Caulobacter radicis. Classification (GTDB taxonomy): domain Bacteria; phylum Pseudomonadota; class Alphaproteobacteria; order Caulobacterales; family Caulobacteraceae; genus Caulobacter; species Caulobacter radicis. Next base: position 285,748 of record NZ_QDKO01000020.1, read on the forward strand.
AGGCGCAGGCCGCGTCGAGCGCCGCGCCGTCATTGGCGCCGAAGGCCTCGGCGGCCAGCAGGGTCAGCATCGGACGAAAGCGCTTGCCCGGCGCCAGCAGCGAATAGCGCACGGCCTCGACCAGGCGGTCCGGCGCGGCGCCATGCGCCGGGGCCAGTTCGGCCAGGCGGCGGTCGACGCGCGCCCGCAGGCTTTCCACCCGCGTCAGCAGTCCCTGTTGCAAGGCGACCTGATCGTCCATCTCGCGAGTCGAGCTCCCCGCCCCTCCAGGAGCCAGTCATTTGAAGGCGCCCTGTCGCGGCGTCAACCCGAGCGCGCAGCGGGCGGCTCTTGACCCCGGCCGCGCGCGGCGCGTCCATGGCGGCATGTCCAAGCCCCTGCCCTCTCCCGCCGACCACGCCCGCGAGATCCTGGCCCGCCTGGGCGTCGCCGGCCTTTCCGCCGACGGCGGGACCGCCGTGCGAACGCCGATCAACGGCTCGACCCTGGCCCATGTCGCCTTCGACGACGCCAAGGCCATCGAGGCCAAGGTCGCGGGCGCCGCCCGCGCTTTCCGCGCCTGGCGCTGCGTTCCGGCCCCGCGCCGGGGCGAGCTGGTCCGGCTGCTTGGCGAGGAACTGCGCGCGGCCAAGGCCGACCTTGCCGCCCTGGTGACGCTGGAGGCTGGCAAGATCGCCTCCGAGGGCGCCGGCGAGGTGCAGGAGATGATCGACATCTGCGACTTCGCCGTCGGCCTGTCGCGCCAGCTGCACGGCCTCACGATAGCATCCGAACGCCCCGGCCACGCCATGCGCGAGACCTGGCATCCGCTGGGGCCGGTCGCGGTGATCAGCGCCTTCAACTTCCCGGTCGCGGTGTGGGCATGGAACGCTTGCCTGGCCCTGGTCTGCGGCGATCCGGTGATCTGGAAGCCGTCGGAGAAGACCCCGCTGACGGCCCTGGCCACCCAGGCCCTGCTGGATCGCGCGCTGGCCCGCTTCGGCGACGACGCTCCGGCCGGGCTGTCATCGGTGGTGCTGGGCGGCCGCGACGCCGGCGAACGCCTGGCGCGCGATCCACGCATCCCGCTGGTCAGCGCCACCGGCTCGACCCGGATGGGCAAGGCCCTGGCCCCCGTCGTCGCCGAGCGCTTCGGTCGCTCGATCCTGGAGCTGGGCGGCAACAACGCGATGATCGTCACGCCCAGCGCCGACCTGTCGCTGGCCCTGCGCGCCATCGTCTTCTCGGCCGCAGGCACGGCCGGCCAGCGCTGCACCAGCCTGCGCCGTCTGATCGTCCACGAGAGCGTGGTCGACAAGGTCGCCGACGCGGTCGAGGCCGCCTTCGCCCGCCTGACGGCCGGCGATCCGCGCCAGGACGGGGTGCTGCTGGGGCCGCTGGTCGACAGGACGGCTTACGAGGCCTTCGTCCACGCCGTCGACCAGGCCCGGGCCGACGGCGCCATGGTCACCGGCGGCGAGCGGCTGAACGAGACCGAGGCGCCCGAGGCGTTCTATGTCCGCCCCGCCCTGGCCCGCCTGCCCGCGCCGACCGCCGGCATGGCCCGCGAGACCTTCGCGCCGCTGCTCCATGTCGTGCCCTATGCCGAGTTCGAGGACGCGGTGGCGATGCAGAACGACGTCCCCCAGGGCCTGTCCTCCTGCGTGATGACCAACGACATGCGCGAGGCCGAAGGCTTCCTGGGTCCCTGGGGCAGCGACTGCGGCATCGCCAACGTCAATATCGGCCCGTCGGGGGCCGAGATCGGCGGGGCGTTCGGCGGCGAGAAGGAGACCGGCGGCGGGCGCGAAAGCGGCTCGGACGCCTGGAAGCAATACATGCGCCGCCAGACCGCGACCGTGAACTATTCCGGCGCCCTGCCCCTGGCCCAGGGCGTGCGGTTCGACCTGTAGGACAAGCTGCGCCATATAAACTTTTTGCGAGAGTGAAGAAAATCACACCCTGAAATTGCACCCACTCATAGCGTGCGCTCCGCTCATTCCCGAGCCGGAGGCAAACGTCATGTCGGCCTATCCCATCGCCATCTACGGCAACGGCCTGTTCCAGGACGGCTATCCCACCCCGCCCGTGCCCTACACGACGCAGGCGCAGCAGCTGAACCAGGGGATCACCACCGTGATCCTGTGGTCGATCCACATCCATGACGGCGGCGATCTCTATCTGAACGACACGCTGTTCGTCAGCAAAGGCCAGGTCAAGTACGCCACCGACGGCTCGAGCGGCGTCAATCCGGACTATCCGGCGCTGGTGAAGCAGCTGATGAGCGGCGGCAGCGTGCGCGACCTGATCGTCTCGGTCGGCGCCTGGGGCACCACCAGCGACTTCACCGCCTGGCTGGGCGCGCGCGACCAGGTCAAGACGAACCTCGCCGTGCTGCAGTCGACCTTCGGGATCACCGGCGTCGATTTCGACTACGAGGGCGACTACACCGCCAACGACCGGAAGATGATCGTCACCCTGACGCTGGATGTCGGGTCGCTGGGGCTCTACGCCACCTACTGCCCCTACACCGCCACCGACTTCTGGACCGGCTGCCTGGCGGACGTCTACGCCCAGAACAACAACCAGCAGATCGTCAAGTGGATGAACCTGCAGTGCTACGCCGGCGGCGCGGGCAACGACCCGACCCAATGGGCCCAGGCCGTGCAGCAGACGCCCAACACCGGCGTCGCCAACCCCTACGCCTTCATCGTGCCCGGCTATGCGGTCGAAGGCGCGCAGGGCGAGGGCCCGGCCTCCATCCAGCAGGTGTTCTCGCAACTGGCCGGTTCGGGCATCACCGGCGGCTTCCTGTGGAACAGCAGCGGCATCTTCTCGACCGAGCCCTCCGGCGGGCCGACGCCGGCCGACTACGCCGCGGCGATCAACAACGGCCTGGGCGCCTCGACCTCGGCCCGCGAGGCGGTCGACGCCTGACGTCGCCCTGACGCCCTCCTGCCCCCGCTCCGGCCGGTCCGCGAGCGGGGGGCTTTATGGGTCGCATCCCCGGACGCATCACCCTAGGGTAACCGCGACTTCAATGGTCGTGAGGTGAGCGTGCAGACTGTCGAGATCGTCCTGGCCCTTCTGGCCGCCGTCGTCCTGAGCGGCGCGGCCGCCCGGTTCCTTCCCCTCGCCGTCCCCGCGCCGCTGGTGCAAATCGGCCTGGGCGCGCTGATCGCGATGGTCACCAAGACGCCTGTCTCGCTCGACCCGCACCTCTTCTTCCTGCTTTTCCTGCCGCCGCTGCTGTTCCTCGACGGCTGGCGCATTCCCAAGGACGAGTTCTTCAAGGACTTGCCGATCATCCTCGAACTGGCGCTGGGGCTGGTGGTGCTGACCGTGGTCGGCGTCGGCCTGCTGATCCACTGGATGATCCCGTCCATGCCGCTGGCCGTGGCCTTCGCCCTGGCCGCGGTGATCTCGCCCACCGACCCGATCGCGGTGTCGGCCATCGCCCAGCGGGTGCCGATCCCCAAGCGGCTCATGCACATCCTCGAGGGCGAGTCGCTGCTGAACGACGCCTCGGGCCTCGTTTGCCTGCGCTTCGCCATCGCCGCGGCCCTGACCGGCAGCTTCGTGCTGCACGAGGCGGTGCTGAACTTCGCCTGGGTGGCGCTGGCGGGCATAGCCATCGGCGTGGTCACCACCCTGGTCGTCACCACCCTCAACGCCTGGCTGACCCGCGCCGGCGCCGAGGACGCCGGTCCCCAGACCCTGGTCAGCCTGCTGATCCCGTTCGCCGCCTACCTGCTGGCCGAGCGGGTGCACGCCTCGGGCATCCTGGCCGCCGTCGCCGCCGGCGTGGCCATGAGCTTCTCGGAAGTCGCCCGCCAGACCGTCGCCGCCACGCGCGTCCGCCGCAACATGGTCTGGGACACCCTGCAATTCACCGCCAACGGCGTGATCTTCGTGCTGCTGGGCGAGCAGCTGCCATCGATCCTGGCCGGGGCGGTCGAGACCGTCCGCTCCACCGGCCACCACGAACCCTGGTGGCTGGCCATCTATGTCGTGGCCATCACGCTGAGCCTGGGCGTGCTGCGCTTCGCCTGGGTGTGGGGGTCGCTGAAGCTGACCCTGCTGCGTGCGCGCCGGCGCGGCGAGGACCGCGCCAGCCCCGACTGGAAGATCATCACCGCCACGGCCTGCGCCGGGGCGCGCGGCGCCATCACCCTGGCCGGCGTGCTGACCCTGCCGCTGGTCACGGCCGCGGGCGAGGCCTTCCCGGCCCGGGACCTGGCCATCTTCCTGGCGGCCGGCGTGATCGTGCTGTCGCTGCTGATCTCCAGCATCGCCCTGCCGCTGCTGATGAAGAACCTGCAGCTGCCGCCCGAGACGGCGGGCCTGGAGAACGCCGAGCGCGCCCGGGCGACCCTGGCGATCGCCGCCGTCCATGCGATCGAGCACATGCAGTCGTCCTCGCCCCACGCCGCCGACGCCGACTTCCAGACGGCCTCGGCGCGGGTGGTCGACGTCTATCGCGACCGCCTGGACGGCCTGACCCAGACCGGCGAGGTGGCGCTGGCCGCCCGTCGCGGCCGGGGCTTCGAGAAGGAGGTTCGCCTGGTCGCCGTACAGGCCGAACGCCAGGCGCTGCACAGGCTCCTGCGCCAGCGGGCCGTGGACGGCGCCATCCAGGCCAAGCTGACGCGCGAACTCGACCTGGCCGAGGCGCGTCTGCGGATCTGACGCTCAGAGCGTCAGCGACACGTCGATGATCGCCCCGGCGCCGGGGGTGAACGGGCCCCAGTCCTTGTGGATCGGAGCGCCCGCCTTGTCGGCGCCGGCCAGGCTCAAGGTGTAGGTGGTTCCCGGCGCCAGCACGTGGCCGGCCACCGGCGGAAAGCGCATCTGGTTGGAGACGAAATCGCTCGCCCAGGGCGGCGGGGCGGTCTTGCCGCTGATCATGCCGACCAGCACGGCCGGGCCGGCGTCGCTCAGCAGCAGCACCTGCACGGGGCCGACGGCGTCCTTGCGCTGCAAGGTGACGCTGAACCAGGCCTCGGTGGCGGCCGGACGCGGCGTCGCGCCCTCGGCCGGGCCGATGCGCCGGAAGCCCAGGGCCTTGAGGATGTTGTTCACCCCGGCGCTGCCGCCGGCCAGGACGAGGCCGGTGATGAAGACGCCCAGCCCCCCGAGCGGCGAGACCTCGCCCTGCCCGCCGTAGAGGGCCTGGTACAGCGAGGCGACGACGTCGAACTTCAGGCCATGAGCCACCAGCCAGCCGACGATCACCGCCACCGGGGTGCGCAGGCCACGGCTGCTGAAATGGTTCTGGAAGACCCGCCAGCCGAACAGCACGGCCAGGGCCGACTCCAGCACCACGGCGATGGCCAGCACGCCGAACAGGATGCGGAAGATGGTCTCGTATTCCAGCGCCGACAGGTCGGCCGCCTCGGCGCGATCCTGGGCCCCGCCGGTGAGGGCTCCATCGGGCGCCGGGACCGGCGTGGCGGCGGGCGTGGAGAAGGTCGCCGTCCCGTCCTGGAGCGGCGGGGCCTGGGCCGGCGTCTGGGCGTGCGCGGCGCCGAGCCCCAGCGCGGCGGCAAGGCAGAGCACGGCCATTCCGCGCGCCCAATGGTTCGTCTTCATGGTTCCCCCCGGAATTGTCGAGGCCCTACACAACCACGAAGCGATGATGCGGATCAATGTTATCGGAGGGCGTATAGCCTCCCCCTGAATGGGGAGGTGGCCCGGAGGGGGAGTTGTTCCTGAGGCCGAACACCTCTCCCGTAAAATCCCCGCGAAAGCGGGGACCCAGGCTTTTTCTGAAACCCACGGCGCTCGACGATAAAACACCTGGGTCCCCGCTTTCGCGGGGATTTTACGGATTAGGGATGGCGGGAGCCTCTTCCCCCTCAGTCGCTCCGCGACAGCTCCCCCTTCAGGGGGAGCATCTCGTGCCTAAAGCGGAATGTTGTCGTGCTTCTTTGCGGGGTTGGTCAGGACCTTGCCCTTGAGGGAGTGCAGGGCCCGGACGATGCGCTTGCGGGTGCCGTGGGGCATGATGACGTCGTCGACATAGCCGCGGGATGCGGCCACGAACGGGTTGGCGAAGCGGTCCTTGTATTCGGCCTCGCGGGCGGCCAGCGCCTGCGGATCCTTGGCCTCCTGGCGGAAGATGATCTCCACCGCGCCCTTGGCCCCCATCACCGCGATCTCGGCGGTGGGCCAGGCGTAGTTGAAGTCGCCGCGCAGGTGCTTGGAGCTC
>NZ_QDKO01000021.1 GCF_003094615.1 Caulobacter radicis
TGGTCCTGCCCGTCCGTGGGACAGCCGGGTCCAGGGTTGAAACAGCACCCGCGCCTCCGGCCCTTCGGAATAACGACGCGGCGGAGCGGTCGACGAAGCCGAAACGCTAAAACACATCACGGTCCCCGGGCTCCGCCCGGCCGCTCCGCGCCTCCCCGACCTAACGCGTGCAAACGCGGGAGACCGCGAAGCCGCGCCTCAAGGAACCTCCCCCAGAGGGGGAGGCGATCGCGCAGCGATCGGTGGGGGGAGAAACTGCGAAACCGGCCACCCCACCGAAAGCTGAAACCGCCCCCCCCCACCGGCCTTCGGCCGCCTCCCCCAGAGGGGGAGGTTCGCCGACCAAGATCCTCCCCCTGAAGGGGGAGGTGGCCCGAAGGGCCGGAGGGGGAAGTATCTGATGAGGTCGGTGAGACCCAAACGACTACAGAACCTTCCCCCTCAGTCGGCGGAGTTTATCCTCGGGCCGGCCTTTGGCCGGACCCGGGGGCGACAGCTCCCCCTTCAGGGGGAGCATCCGGAAGGATCGCTCCGGGGGCAATCATCCGACAAACCCGCCCCGCCAAACCTGCGCCACACCGTTGTATTGCTGGCGTCGGCCGAAGCTCCGCCTCGATTGACGCTCCTCTCACGCGAGTATACTCAGACAAATAACAAGGGGCCTCCGTCGCGTCGTTTGCGCCGGAATGCGCGCCTGTCCGAGCCGGCGTCGCGCGCACGGCGAGCCAAGGGAGAAACGACGTGAATTCCAAGATGCTGAAGCACGCCCTGACGGGCGGCGTCGCCGCGGCCCTGCTGATGGCCGGCGGCGCGGTCGCCCAGACCAAGGTCAGCGGGACCCTGCGCGCCGACCAACCCGGCGCCGTCATTCAGCCGGAAGTCTACGGCCAGTTCGCCGAGCACCTGGGCCGGGGCATCTACGAAGGCGTCTGGGTCGGCGAGGACAGCAAGATCCCCAACATCAAGGGCTATCGCAAGGACGTGGTCGACGCCCTGAAGGCCCTGAAGGTGCCGGTCGTGCGCTGGCCGGGCGGCTGCTTCGCCGACGACTATCACTGGCGCGAGGGGATCGGCCCGCGCGACAAGCGCCCCGTCAAGGTCAACGTCATGTGGGGCGGCGTCGAGGAGCCCAACACCTTCGGCACCCACGAGTTCATGGACTTCGCCGAGCTGATCGGCACCAAGACCTATGTCGCCGGCAATGTCGGCACCGGCACGCCGCAGGAGATGTCGGAGTGGGTCGAGTACCTGACCTCGCCGACCAACTCGTCGATCGCCAACATGCGCCGCGCCAACGGCCGCGATAAGCCCTGGAAGGTCGACTATTTCGGCGTCGGCAACGAAAACTGGGGCTGCGGCGGCCAGATGACGGCCGAGCACTACACCAACCTCTATCGCAACTTCGCCGAGTTCGTTCGCGCCCCGCGCGGCAATCGCCCCGTGAAGGTCGCCGCCGGTCCCAACGCCGAGGACTACAACTGGACCGAGGTCCTGATGAAGGGCGCGGCCAAGAACATGAACGCGCTCAGCCTGCACTACTACGTCATCCCGACCGGCAACTGGACCAAGAAGGGCTCGGCCACCGTGTTCGACGAGCAGGGCTGGGGCGACACCATGGTCCAGGCCCTGAGGATGGAAGAGCTGGTCACCAAGCACAGCGCGGTGATGGACAAGTACGACCCCGAGAAGAAGGTCGGCCTCTATGTCGACGAATGGGGCGTCTGGTACGACGTCGAGCCGGGCACCGAGCCGGGCTTCCTCTACCAGCAGAACACCATGCGCGACGCCGTGGTGGCCGCCGCGACCCTGAACATCTTCCACAAGCACGCCGACCGGGTGCGCCTGGCCGCCATCGCCCAGATGGTCAACGTGCTGCAGGCGATGATCCTGACCGACAAGGACAAGATGGTCCTGACGCCCACCTACTGGGTGTTCGACCTCTATAAGCCCTTCCAGGGCGCGACCCTGCTGCCGGTCGAGATCGACACCCCGCAGTACGTGGTCGGCAAGTCGTCGGTCCCGGCCGTGACCGCCTCGGCGGGCAAGGGGACGGACGGCGCCGTGCACGTGGCGCTCGTGAACCTCGACCCCAACAAGTCGGCGACGGTCACCGTCAAGCTTTCGGGCTCGACCGCCAAGACCGCCAAGGGCCGGGTGCTGACGGGTCCTGAAATGGCCTCGCGCAACACGTTCGAAAAGCCCGACGCGGTCAAGCCGGCCGAGTTCAAGGGCGCGACCATCAAGGGCGACACCCTGACGGCCACCCTGCCGGCCAAGTCGGTGGTGGTGCTGGACCTGAACTGAGCCTTCAGGCCCTGAAATGACAAAGGGCGCCGGCTTCCGCCGGCGCCCTTTCTTGTTTTCTAGCTACAAATGCCGTCATCCCGGCCGAAGCGCGCAGCGCGTGGAGCCGGGACCCAGGGGCCGCCGCAATGCGGTGGCTAACGCCGGGGCGGCGGATCATGCCGCTGAGTCCGGTCCCCTGGGTCCCGGATCGGCCTGCGGCCGTCCGGGATGACGATCGGATTTACGGAAGGTTCGTCGGACCGCGCGGCTCGGCCGGCTGGACCGTAGGCGCGGGGACAGCCGGAGCCGGAACCACCGGGGCTGGGGCCGTCGGATCGGCCGGCGCCTCGCCCTCGACCGGCGGTGCTTCCGGCGGCAGCGGCAGGCCGTCCGGTCCCAGGATCGGTTCGGCCAGGCTGGCGTCCTCGGCGGCGCTGAGCGCGTCGTCCTCGGGCGGCTTGGGCGCGCCGCCGGTGGCCGACAAGGCGAAGGCCTTCCAGATCTTGGCCGGAAGGCCGCCGCCGACCACGCCGTTCATGGCGCTGTTGTCGTCGTTGCCGACCCAGACGCCGATGACGAGGTCGCCGACATAGCCGACGAAGATCGCGTCGCGATAACCCTGCGTCGTGCCGGTCTTGCCGAAGGCGCCGGGAATGGCGGCCTCGACCCCGGTGCCGCGGTGCACGGCCGACCGCAGCAGGTCGCGCATGCCGGCTAGCTCGCTTTTCGACAGGGCGCGGGCCTTCTTCGGGGCCTTCCAGTCGGCTAGGCCGTGCGGCGTCACCGGGGTCTCGCCGGCGGCGATGGCGGCGTATGCGCCGGTCAGCTGCACCAGGCTCATCGGTCCGGTGCCCAAGGCCAGGGTCAGGTCGTCGGGGATCGGCTCGGTGACGCCGAGGTCCCGGGCGGTGTCGACGATCGCCTTGCGGCCGACCTGCTGGGCCAGGCGCACGGCCGCCACGTTGGACGAGCCGGCGAAGGCGGTGATCAGCGGCACTTCGCGGCCGGCGTACTTGCCCTCGTGGTTCTTCGGGCTCCAGCCGCGCACGTCGACCGGCGCGTCGAGGATCGGCGAGGTCGGGGTCATGCCCTGGCGGATGGCGGCCAGATAGACGAACAGCTTGAAGGCGCTGCCCGGCTGGCGGCCGGCGTCGGCGCGGTTGAACTGGCTCGTCTTGTAGTCGCGGCCGCCGACCATGGCCACGACGCTGCCGTCGGTGCGCATGGCCACCAGCGCGCCCTGCGTCACGTTCAGCACCTTGCCGTCGCGGGCGATGGCGTCGTTGAGGATCTTCTCGGCCTTGGCCTGCAACTTGGCGTCCAGCGTCGTCTTGACGATGGTCTCGCCGTAGCGGGCGTCATAGGCGGCGCGGGCCTGGGGGAACACCCAGTCGGCGAAGTAGGAGCCGGTCGGCAGCTTTTCGCGTTCGGGGATCGGATGCATGTCGCGCTTGGCCCGGTCGGCCTGGGCTTGCGTGATCACTTCGGTCTCGACCATGGCGCCCAGCACCACGTCCATGCGCTCGCGGGCGCCTTCGAAGTTCTCGGTGGGGGCCAGGCGCGAGGGGGCCTTGACCATGCCGGCCAGCATGGCGGCCTGGCCGATGCTGAGCTTCTCGGGCGTGGTGTCGAAATAATGCCGGGCGGCGGCGCGCAGGCCAAAGGCGCCTTCGCCGAAATAGACCGCCGACAGATAGCGCGACAGGATCTCCTCCTTGGAGAGCCGCGCTTCCAGCCACAGGGCGATCAGGGCTTCCTGGGCCTTGCGGCGAAGATTGCGGTCGCTGCTCAGGAAGGCGTTCTTGGCCAGTTGCTGGGTGATGGTCGAGCCGCCCTCGGAGACGCCGCCGGCCTTGGCGTTCGCGCCCAGGGCCCGGGCGATGGCCTTCGGGTCGATGCCCATGTGCGAATAGAAGCGGCGGTCCTCGATGGCGATGAAGGCGCCCGGCACATAGGCCGGCAGCTTGGCGGCCTCGATCGGGGCCTCCTTGTAGGAGCCGCGGCGGGCGATCGGCGTGCCGTCCGAGGCCAGCAGCACCATGGTCGGATTATTGGCCGGCTCCAGCGCCCGGCCCAGCGGCAGCGACCACAGGAGCCAGGTGACGACCGCCACGATGGCCAGCACCACGACGCCGGCGCCGATCTGCCAGGGGCGCTGCTTCCAGATCGGAACCCGCCTGGGCTTTACCGGCTCGTCGGCCGTGCTCGCCGGCGTCTCGGGCGCGGCCTCGACCACGGCGTCCGGGGCCTTGTCTTCGGCGTCGTCGGGACCGGTTTGCGGAGCGGCGGGATCGGACATGCGCGATGGGACTCGAAAAGGACGCCGAGGGAGACGAGGCGCGTCAATACCACAGGCGAAGCGACCGCCCAGCCCACAAGCTCTATTTGGGGAAACGCCGGTTCAGGCCGGAGCGCTCCGCCGCTTTTCGAGCAGCAGCAGCGTCAGGGCGGCCAGGAAGCCGAACGCCAGAAGCAGCGCAGACAACTGGTGGGCCTTGTCCCATTCCAGGCTCTCGACCAGGCGATAGATCTCGATCGACAGCACCTGGGTCTCGCCGGGAATGCCGCCGCCCAGCATCATCACCACCCCGAACTCGCCGATGGTGTGGGCGAAGGCCAGGAGGGCGGCCACCGCGTAGCCGGGCAGGGCCAGCGGCAGGGCCACGCGGGCGAAGATGTCGGCCTTGCCCGCGCCGAGGGTCGCGGCGACCTCCAGCGGCTCGTCGCCGATGGCCAGGAAGGCGTTGCGCAGCGGCTGCACGGCGAAGGGCAGGGAATAGACCAGCGAGCCGATCACCAGGCCCTCGAAGGTGAAGGCCAGGGTGCGGATGCCTAGCGGCTTCAGCGCCGCCATCAGCGGACTTTCGGGACCGAGCGCGATCAGCAGGTAGAAGCCCAGCACCGTCGGCGGCAGCACGATCGGCAGGGCGACCAGCGCGCCGACGACCGGCTTGATGGGCGAGCGCCCCCGCGCCAGCCACCAGGCCAGCGGCGTGGCCAGCAGCAGCAGCAGGACGGTGGTCACCGTCGCCAGCTTCAGGGTCAGCCAGACGGCCTCGACCATGGCGGTCAGCGCACCTCGTAGCCGTAGCGGCGGATGATCGCCTTGGCCTCGCGGCCCTTCAGGAAGACCAGGAAGGCCTTGGCCGCGTCGCTGTTCGCACCGGTCTTCAGCAGCACGGCCTGCTGGTCGATAGGCGTGTGATAGGTCTTGGGCACGACCCAGCGCGAACCGCCCTTGTCGTCGACGACCTGCGACAGGGCCACGAAGCCCAGCTCGGCGGCGCCGGTCTGGACGTACTGGTAGGCCTGGGTGATCGACGAGCCGGTGACGATCCTGGGCTTGAGGCTGTCATGGAGCTTCAGCCTGGTCAGGGTCTCGACCGCCGCCAGGCCATAGGGCGCGGCCTTGGGATCGGCGATCGACAGCTTCTCGAACCTGCCTTTGGCCAGCACCCCGCCTTGGCCGTCGACCAGGCCCGGCGTCTTGCTCCAGAGGACGAGCCGCCCGGTGGCGTAGGTAAAGCGCGAGCCGAGCACGGCCAGGCCGTCGGCCTCGGCCTTCTGCGGTCGCTCGACGTCGGCCGACAGGAACACCTCGTAAGGCGCGCCATTGGCGATCTGGGCGTAGAACTGGCCCGACGAGCCGAAGCTCAAGGTCGCCTTGTGTCCCGTGGCTTTCTCGAACTGGGCGGCGATGGCCTTGGCCGGCTCGGTGAAATTGGCGGCCACGGCGACCTTGGTCTCGCCCGCGAAGGCGGCGCCGGCGACCATCGACAGCGCCGTGGCGAGGGCGGCGGCGATCAGGGGGCGGCGGGCGAAGGACATCGGCGGCTCGTATCAGACGGATATGTATGGCGAGTACATAACGAGCTTTGGGGTGCTGTCAGGCTGTTTTTTCGGCGCTGGTCGGGCGACAAGCGGTCGAACGGAGTCGGAAGGAACAGCGATGAGCGGAGCGGGCGATCTCAGCGCGAGCCTGATCCTGCGGCGCGGGGCCCTGGCGCGTGTCGGCCTCGAACGCGTCGCCCTTGTCGAAGCCGTGGCCGAGCTCGGCTCGATCAGCGCCGCCGCCAAGCGGCTGGACCTGTCCTACAAGGGCGCCTGGGACGCTGTGCAGGCGCTCAACAACCTGTTCGACGCGCCGTTGATCGCCGCCGGCGCAGGCGGTCGTTCGGGCGGCGGCGCGCAGGTCACGTCGCGCGGTCATGCCGTCGTGCGCGCCTTCCGCGACATGGAGCGCGAGGTCGGGGCGGCGCTGGCGCGGCTGGAGGCGGGTCTGGCGTCCGAGGTCGGCGAGGACCTGTTCTGGAGCCTTGGTCTGCGCACCAGCGCCCGCAACGCCCTGCGCGGCACGGTGGCGGTCCTCAGCCCGTCTGGCGTGACGGTCGAGGTGCGACTGGCGCTCGGCGACGGGCTCTCGATTGTATCGGTGATCACCCGCCGCAGCGCCGAAGAACTTGGCCTGGCCGTCGGCCGTCCAGCGGTGGCCCTGATCAAGTCGAGCTTCGTACGCCTGGCGGCCGACGCGCCGGCCGGCGCCGCCGACAATGTCCTGGCCGGGGAGGTGCTCGACCGCGAGGATGGCGAGGCCGCCAGCGAGGTGGTGGTCGCCCTGGCCGAGGGCAAGACCCTGGTCGCCACGGTCCCCAGTACGCTGGCCGCGGGCTTGGCCCCGGGCGTGGCCATCCACGCCATGATCGCCCCCTCCGACGTCATCCTGGCTGTCGATTAGCGGGGCGCCACGCTAGGTCGCAGGGCCGAAGGCGTCCACGTGCTCTAGCAATATGCAGCGGCGCCCGCGGATTGAGCGGAACCGTGTTCGAGCGTGACCATGGCCGCAAAACGCTCCCCCGGGGCGTCCATGGTCCTTAGGGCGTTGGGCATGCGCGTTCTCGTCATTGATCCGGATCCGGCCCGGGCCGCCCTGGTGGCGGAAGGGCTCGAGGGCGTGCATCCGCTGGAGGTCCGCCGCTCGGCCCGTTTCGACGAGCGCGAGGCTGTCGAGTTCGCGCCCGACGTCGTCGTCATCGCCGCCGAAAGCCCCGATCGCGACACCCTGGAAAGCCTGCGCGAGGCCAGCCAGTCCAATCCGCGCCCTGTCGTGATGTTCGTCGACCGCTCCGAGCCGGGCCTGGCCGAGCAGGCCGTGCGCGCCGGCGTCGCCGCCTACGTGGTCGACGGTCTGGCGCCGGCCCGCGTCCGTCCGATTCTCGACGTGGCCATGAGCCGCTTCGCCCTGACCCAGCAGTTGCGGGGCGACCTGGCCAAGGTGAAGGCCGACCTGGAGGCTCGCAAGACGGTCGAGCGCGCCAAGGGTCTCCTGATGAAGGAGCGCGGCCTCGACGAGGACGGCGCCTATCGTCTGCTGCGCAAGCTGGCAATGGACCGGGGCAAGCCGATCGGGGCGGTGGCCGCCGACCTGCTGGCCTTTGCGGGGGTGCTGAAGGGAGACGCCTCGTGAGCGGCCTGGCCGACCTGAAGCTGGGCTTCATCCCGCTGACCGATTGCGCGCCGCTGGTCGTCGCCAAGTCCATGGGCTTCTTCGCCGAAGAGGGTCTCGACGTGTCGCTGAGCCGCGAGGCCTCGTGGGCGACGATCCGCGACAAGGTCGCCGTCGGGGCGCTCGATGGCGCACACATGCTGGCGCCCATGGCCCTGGCGGCCGCGGCCGGGGCCTCGGGCGGCCTGACGCTGGACGTCGGCCCGTCGCTGATCGCGCCCATGGCCCTGAACCGCAACGGCAGCGCGATCACGGTTTCGAAAGCGCTGGCCGAAGCGATGCGCGCCGCCGATCCGCAGGCCATGGCCGAGCAGCCGGTCTCGGCGCGGGCCCTCGCCAGGATCATCGCCGAGCGGACGGGGCAGGGCGCCGCGCCGCTGACCTTCGCCGTCGTCTTCCCATACTCGATGCACAATTACGAACTGCGCTACTGGCTGGCGCAGGCCGGGATCGACCCCGACCGCGACGTGCGCCTCGTGGTCACGCCGCCGCCGCGCATGGTCGAACAGATGCGGGCCGGCGAGATCGACGGCTTCTGCGTCGGCGCGCCCTGGAACGCCGTGGCCGAGCGCGAGGGGCTGGGCGAGATCGTCATCGCCGCCTCGACCTTCTGGCCGGGCGGTCCCGACAAGGTGTTCGGCGTCACCGAAGCCTGGGCCCATCACTATCCCGACGAACTGCGGGCCGCCTTGCGGGCCCTGATCCGCGCCTCGGCCTGGGCCGACGATGCGGGCAACCGCGACGACCTGATCGCCCTGCTGGCGCGGCCAGAGCACGTGGGTGTCGCGCCCGAGGCCCTGGCCCGCGCCCTGACCGACGAGATCGTCTTCCATCGCGACGGCGCCGGCGTGCCGCGGCGCGAGCACGCCCTGTGGTTCCTGTCGCAGATGGTGCGCTGGGGGCAGGTTTCGGCCGGGGCGGATCTCGAGGCCGCCGCCGATGCGGTCTATCGCCCGGACATGTTCCGCACCGCCGCGCTGTCGGCAGGGCCGATGCTCGATCCCGCCCAGGTCTTCGCCGACGCGCCGGGAGATCTTGCGCCGCTGTTCGCCGGTCCTGACTTTGATTCCGAGCGGGCCGGGCCTTATGCCGCTGCGTTCTCGATCGGCCGCGCGCGGGCCTGACCGGTCTTCAGGCCGCACTGCGACTTCGCATCTGCACAATTGAAGGGCGCCGCTGGCGCCTTTTTGCTGAGCATTCGTACTGTGCAAGCGTTGTGCGGGGGCGTGCTCCATACAGTCCGTGACATCCGTCCCCGGACCGATGTTCAGTGACGTCAAGCCTTCGGACAACGGCGTCCGTGGCTGCCAGAGACGACCGCTCGGATGCGGTCACCCGACGAGGCGACGACGCCTCGCTCTCGCAGACACGCAACACTCCGAGGCGCATCATGATTTCTCGTGACTTCCTCAAGGCCGGCCATACGCCGACCCTGTTCGCCGCGTTCCTCTATTTCGACCTGTCGTTCATGGTCTGGGTGATCCTGGGCCCGCTGGGCGTGGCCATCGCCAAGGACTTCGGCCTCGACCCCGCCCAGAAGGGCCTGATGGTCGCCATCCCCGTCCTCGCCGGCGCCCTGCTGCGGTTGGTCAACGGCATTCTGGTCGACCGCATCGGCCCCAAGAAGACCGGCATGATCGGCCAACTGATCGTGCTGGCGGGCCTGGCCGTGGCCTGGGCCCTCGGGGTTCACAACTACCACCAGATCCTGGCGCTGGGCGTCGTGCTCGGCGTGGCCGGCGCCTCGTTCGCCGTCGCCCTGCCGCTGGCCTCGCGCTGGTATCCGCAGGAGCACCAGGGGCTGGCTCTGGGCATCGCCGGCGCCGGCAATTCGGGCACCGCCCTGGCCGCCCTGTTCGCGCCGATGCTGGCCAAGACCTTCGGCTGGCAGAACGTCATCGGCCTGGCCGCCATCCCTCTCGCAGTGGCGTTCGTCGTCTACATGCTGCTGGCCAAGGACGCCCCCGAGCAGCCCGCGCCCAAGAAGCTGGCCGAGTATCTCGACGTGCTGAAGGTTCCGGACGCCTGGTGGCTGATGCTGCTGTACGGCGTGACCTTCGGCGGCTTCGTGGGCCTGGCTTCGTCGCTGACCATCTATTTCAACGCCGAATACGGCCTGGATCCGGTGATCGCCGGCTTCTTCACCGCCGCCTGCGTCTTCGCCGGCTCGTTCATCCGTCCGGTCGGCGGCGCCCTGGCCGACCGTCACGGCGGCGTGCGCACCCTCAGCATCGTCTACGCCCTGGCGGCGCTGGGCCTGGGTGTCGCCAGCTTCAAGCTGCCCTCGCACTGGATCGCCCTGGCGGTGCTGATGTTCTCGATGCTGGCCCTGGGCGCGGGCAATGGCGCGGTGTTCCAGCTGGCCCCGCAGCGCTTCCGCAAGGAGATCGGCGTCATGACCGGCCTGATCGGCATGACCGGCGGCATCGGCGGATTCTACCTGGCCTCGACCCTCGGCCTCGCCAAGAAACTGACCGGCGACTACCAGATCGGCTTCCTCGGCTTCGCGGCCCTGGCGCTGTTCGCGCTGCTGGCCTTGCACGGCCTGAAGGCCCGCTGGCGCGCCGTCTGGCCGACCCTGCACGGCGACGCCGCACCGGTCCGCGTCTGATTTCCCTCTCTCCGCAACGAGCTAGAACCATGACCAAGGAAAAGCTGGTCGTCATCGGCAACGGCATGGCCGGTTGCCGGGCGGTCGAGGAGATCCTCAAGCGCGATCCCGAGCGCTACGAGATCGCCATCTTCGGCGCCGAGCCGCGCGTCAACTACAACCGCATCATGCTCTCGCCGGTGCTGGCGGGCGAAAAGACCTTCGATGACATCGTCATCAACGACGAGGCCTGGTACCGCGACAACGGCATCACGCTGCACGCCGGCCGCTGGGTCACGGGTGTCGACCTGGAGGCCCGCAAGGTGATCGCCGAGGGCGGTCTGGAGGTCGCCTACGACAAGCTGATCCTGGCCACTGGCTCGGATCCGTTCCGTCTGCCGCTGCCGGGCGCGGATCTGTCGGGCGTGGTCACCTTCCGCGACCTCGACGACGTCGACGCCATGATCGCGGCCTCGGGCAAGCCGGGCGCCCGCGCCGTGGTCATCGGCGGCGGCCTGCTGGGTCTGGAAGCCGCCTACGGCCTGGCCCGTCGCGGCATGGGCGCCACCGTCGTCCACCTGATGGACGTGCTGATGGAGCGCCAGCTCGACGAAAGCGCCGGCTATCTGTTGCGCGAGGCCCTGCTTGAGCGCGGCGTCGAGACCGTGCTCGGCGCGCACTCCGAAGCCATCGTCGGCGAGGACGGGAAGGTCACGGGTCTGAAGCTGAAGGACGGCCGGACCCTGCCTTGCGACATCCTGGTCATGGCTGTCGGCATCCGCCCGAACGCTACCCTGGCCAAGGCCAGCGGCCTGCAGGTCAATCGCGGCATCATCGTCGACGACGCCATGCGGACTTCCGATCCCGCGGTGTTCTCGGTCGGCGAGTGCGTCGAGCACCGCGGCAACTGCTACGGCCTGGTGGCTCCCATCTGGGACATGTGCCGGGCTCTTGCCGAGGAACTGACCGACGGCGAAGGCGCCTATCAGGGCTCGGTCCTGTCGACCCGCCTGAAGGTCTCGGGCGTTGACGTGTTCTCGGCCGGCAAGTTCGCCGGCGGCGAGGGCTGCGAGGACATCGTGTTCCGCGACGCGGCCCGCGGCGTCTACAAGCGCGTGGTCATCGAGGACGGCCGGGTCGCCGGCGCGGTGCTGTTCGGCGATGCGGCCGATGGCGGCTGGTACTTCGACCTGATGAAGGCCGGGACCGACGTCGCCGAGATCCGCGACACCATCATCTTCGGCCAGGCGATCACGGAGGGGCTGTCCGGCCTGGACCCTAGCGCGGCCGTTGCGGCCATGCCCGACACGCAGGAAATCTGCGGCTGCAACGGCGTCTGCAAGGGTGCGATCACGTCCGCGATCACCGCCCAGGGCCTGACCACCCTGGACGACGTGCGCGCCGTCACCAAGGCTTCGGCCTCGTGCGGCTCGTGCACGCCGCTGGTCGAGCAGGTGATCCGGGCCACGCTCGGCGACGGCTTCAAGGCCCAGACAGGCCCCAAGCCGATGTGCAAGTGCACCTCGCACCCGCACGGCGCGGTGCGCGAGGCGATCCTGGCCCAGGACCTGAAGTCCATGCCGGCGGTCATGCAGGCCATGGAATGGACCACGCCCGACGGCTGCGCCTCGTGCCGTCCGGCGCTCAACTACTACCTGCTGTGCGCCTGGCCCGGCGAGTATGTCGACGACAGCCAGTCGCGCTTCATCAACGAACGCGTCCACGCCAACATCCAGAAGGACGGCACCTACAGCGTCGTTCCGCGGATGTGGGGCGGCATGACCACGCCCGACGAGCTGCGCGCCATCGCCGACGTCGCCGACAAGTACGCCATCCCGGCGGTGAAGGTGACCGGCGGCCAGCGCATCGACCTGCTGGGCGTCCAGAAGGACGACCTGCCTGCAGTGTGGGCCGACCTCAACGCCGCGGGCATGGTCAGTGGCCACGCCTACGCCAAGGGCCTGCGCACGGTGAAGACCTGCGTCGGCTCGGAATGGTGCCGGTTCGGCACCCAGGACTCCACGGGCCTGGGCATCAAGCTCGAGAAGTTCATGTGGGGCTCGTGGGCGCCGGCCAAGGTCAAGCTGGCCGTCTCGGGTTGCCCCCGCAACTGCGCGGAATCGACCTGCAAGGACATCGGCGTGATCTGTGTTGACAGCGGCTACGAGATCCATGTCGGCGGCGCCGCCGGCCTGCACATCCAGGGCACGCAGCTGCTGACCAAGGTCGCCACCGAAGAGGAGGCGATCCAGCTGATCTCGGCGGTCATGCAGATGTACCGCGAGGGCGGCTGGTACCTGGAGCGGATCTACAAGTGGATGGCCCGCATCGGCCTGGAGACGATCCACGCGGCCACCGTCGAGGACCTGGACAACCGCGCGGCGC
The DNA here is from genome assembly GCF_003094615.1 of Caulobacter radicis. Lineage (GTDB taxonomy): Bacteria > Pseudomonadota > Alphaproteobacteria > Caulobacterales > Caulobacteraceae > Caulobacter > Caulobacter radicis. The sequence continues at coordinate 12,765 of NZ_QDKO01000021.1, forward strand.
TCTTCGCCCGCTTCGTGAAGTCGCAGGAGACCGCCCAGGTCGATCCGTGGGCCGAGCGCGCCAGCAAGGGCGTCGAGGCCGGTGAATTTGCGCCGATGGCGACGCTTCCGATGGGGATGGCTGCGGAATGACGATCCAGACTTTCGACATCGATCCCGCCTGGCATGACGTCGGCGCCGTCACCGACATCCCCGAGCGCGGTGCGCGTCGGGTGGCGACGGCGCAGGGCGACGTGGCGGTGTTCCGCACGAGCGACGGCCAGGTCTTCGCTCTGGTCGACCGCTGCCCGCACAAGCACGGCCCGCTGAGCCAGGGCATCGTCCACGGCCACGGCGTGACCTGCCCGCTGCACAGTTGGGTCATCGACCTGAAGACCGGCCACCCCACCGGCGCCGACGCCGGCAAGGGCTGCACGCCGGTGGTGCCGGTGAGGGTGCAGGACGGCCGCGTCCTGCTGGCCCAGCCGGTGATGGCGGGCTGACGTCATGGCCGACGGCTCCGGCGTCATCGCGACGGTCAGGACCACCTGCCCCTATTGCGGCGTCGGTTGCGGCGTCGCGGGCGCGGCGGGCGGGGCCCAACTAGGCGGGGAAAGGGCGCTGGCGGTGTCCGGCGATCCCGCCCACCCGGCCAACAAGGGCCGACTGTGCTCCAAGGGCTCGGCCCTCGGCGCCACGGTCGGCCTGCAAGGGCGCCTGCTTGAGCCGTCGATCAATGGCCGCACGGTCAGCTGGGGCGAAGCCACCGCGCTGGTGGCCAAGCGCTTTCGCGACACCATCGCCCGCCATGGCCGAGACAGCGTCGCCTTCTACGTCTCGGGCCAGCTGCTGACCGAGGACTACTACGTCGCCAACAAGCTGATGAAGGGGTTCATCGGCTCGGGCAACATCGACACCAACAGCCGTCTCTGCATGGCCTCGGCCGTCGCCGCGCACAAGCAGGCCTTCGGCGCGGACCTGGTGCCGGGCTGCTACGAGGACCTCGACGAGGCCGACCTGGTGGTCTTCGCCGGCCACAACGCCGCCTGGACCCACCCGATCCTGTTCCGTCGCCTGGAGGCCGCCAAGGCCCGCGGCCAGAAGCACGTGGTCATCGACCCGCGCCGCACCGACACGGCCGAGGGCGCCGACCTGCACCTGGCCATCGCCCCGCAGAGCGACGTGCGGCTGTGGAATGGCCTGCTGGCCGAACTCGACCGTCGCGGGCTGCTGGATCTCACCTATGTCGCCGAGCACGTGAACGGGATCAACGCCGTTCGCCAAGCCCTGGCCCAGGACGACCAGTCGGCCGCCGCCGTGGCCGCTGACTGCGGTATTACGGTCGAAGACCTTCTGGCCTTCTACGACCTGTTCGCGGCTCATCCCAAGACCGTCAGCCTGTTCTCGATGGGCTCCAACCAGTCGGCGCAGGGCGTGGCCAAGGGGCTGGCGATCCTCAACGTCCACCTCGCCACGGGCCGGATCGGCAAGCCGGGAAGCTGCCCGTTCTCGATCACCGGCCAGCCCAACGCCATGGGCGGCCGCGAGACCGGCGGCATGGCCAACACCCTGGCCGGGCACATGGACTTCGCGCCGGAAGACCGTGACCGCGTCGCCCGCTTCTGGGGCGCGCCACACACCGCCCGCGCGCCAGGTCTCAAGGCCGTCGAGATGTTCGAGGCCGTGCGGTCGGGCAAGATCAAGGCGATCTGGGTGATGGCCACCAACCCGGCCGTCAGCCTGCCTGACGCCGGCGCGGTGCGCGAGGCGCTGGAGGCCTGTCCCTTCGTCGTCGTCTCCGACTGCGTCGAGACCGACACCACGGCCTACGCCCATGTGAAGCTTCCCGCGCTGGCCTGGGCCGAGAAGGACGGCACGGTCACCAATTCGGAGCGCCGCATCTCGCGCCAGCGAGCGCTGTTCCCGGCGCCCGGCCAGGCCCGCGCTGACTGGCGGATCATGGCCGACGTCGCCCAAGGCATGGGCTTCGACGGTTTCGGCTGGCCCTCCCAGGCCTCGATCTTCCGCGAATGGGCGCGCCTGACGGCCTACGAGAACCGGGGCTCGCGTCTGCTCGATCTGACGGGTCTGTCGGCCATGGCTCCCGACGATTACGCGGCCATGACCCCGATCCAGTGGCCGGTCCGCGCTGACGGCAAGGGCACGCCGCGCCTGTTCGTCGACGGTCGTTTCCAAACGCCCGATGGCCGCGCCCGCATGGTCCCTGTGCGTCCCAAGGGACCTGCCGACGCCGTCAGCGACGCGTTCCCGATGTCGCTGAACACCGGCCGCATCCGCGACCAGTGGCACACCATGACCCGCACGGGCCTGGCCCCCGACCTGTGCCGCCATGCGCCCGAGCCCTTCGTCGAGATCCACCCCCGCGACGCCGAAGCGGCCGGCATCAAGGACGGCGCGCTCACCCGCGTCTCCACGGCGCGCGGCGAGGCCGTCGCCCTGGCCAAGGTCACCGACCGCCAGCGGCTCGGCGGCCTGTTCATGCCGATGCACTGGACCGACGCCTTCGCGCCGTCGGGCAAGTCCAATCACCTGATCGCGCCCAATCTCGACCCGACCTCCGGCCAGCCGGAGTTCAAGCACACCCCGGCCCGCGCCCGGCCCTATCGCGAGACCTGGAAGGGTTTCTTCCTGACCCGCGAGACCATCGCCGCGCCGGCCAATCTCGACCTCGTCTGGCGGCGCATCCCGCAGGACGCCGCGCAGCTGCACGAGTTCGCCGGCCGAGGAGACGCCTCGGAGCGCGACGCCCTGCGCAAGCGCCTGACCAAGGGCCTGACCGGCGAGACCACGGTGTTCGAGGACGCCGGCGCCGGCTCGCGCCGCGAGGCCTGGATCGAGAACGGCCGGCTGGTCGCCGTGCTGTTCCAGACCGCCGCCGGCCGCCTGCCGCCGCGCGACTGGCTGGCCGACCTGTTCGCCCTGGACCAACTGACCGCCGAGGCCCGCTCGGCCCTGCTGATCGGCCGCCCGCCCGGCGCTCCGGTCGACAAGGGCCCGATGGTCTGCGCCTGCCTGAAGGTGGGCGCCAAGGCGGTCGACGCGGCCATCGCCGCCGGGGCCGCCACCGCCGATGCGGTCGGCGCGGCCACCGGCGCCGGAACCAACTGCGGCTCGTGCCGCCCGGAGATCGCCCGGATGATCGCCGCCGCCGCTTCCCTCAAGGCCAAGGAGACCGCTGATGCCTGACGCTGCTGCTCTGGGTGACGTCCTGCTGGTCGGCGCCGGTCCTGGTCCGGTCGACCTGATGACCCTGCGCGCCGCCCGGGCGGTGGAGAGCGCGCAGGCGCTGCTCTACGACGCCCTGGTCTCGGACGAGGCGATCGCCCTGGCGCCGCCCGGTTGCGTGCGCATCCTCACCGGCAAGCGCTCGGGCCGGCCCAGCATGAAGCAGGAGGCGATCAACCGGCTGATGCTGCGCCTGGCCCGTCGCGGCCTGCGCGTCGTGCGGCTGAAGGGCGGCGATCCGTCGGTCTTCGGCCGGGTGGGCGAGGAGGCCGAGTTCCTGCGCGCCCATGGCGTGGCGGTAGAGGTCGTGCCGGGCGTCACCGCCGCCAGCGCCGCCGCCGCGCAGTTCAACTTCCCGCTCACGCATCGCGGCGAGGCCCGGCGGGTGATCTTCACCACGGCGCGGGTCGGCAGCGGCGATGTCATCGAGGACTGGGCGGCCGCCTCCGATCCCGAGGCCACGGTCGCCGTCTATATGGGCGGTGAAGCCGCCGCCGAGCTTGGTCGTCGCCTGATCGCCGCTGGCCGTGCGCCGAGCACGCCGGCCCTGGTCGTGGAGCGGGCCGGCGACCCGGCCGCGGCCCTGCGCACCGGCCGCCTCGACACGCTGCCACAGTTGCTGGCCGGCGGGACCGGCGGTCCGGTCCTGATCGTCATCGGCGCGGTGGCGCGCCGGGCCCAGGATCTGCGCTGGACGCCGGAACTGGCGCAGATCGAGGACGCCGCGCGGCGGGCGTGAGCCTCAGGCCGTCGCCATCGCCGTAGCGCCCTCGTCCTCTTCTTCCCGCAGCCGAAGCTGCGGACCAGCGGCCCGGCCGTAGGCCTCGCGCAGCAGGCGCGAGGGCGACAGCTCGCACGGCGCCAGCAGCAGGCCGCGCTTGCGAAGCGCCAGGCCCCAGCGGGCGCTGCCCGTCAGCACCGAGGCGGCCGGCGCGATCAGCAGGCCGATGGCCGCCGGCAGGATCCAGACGCCCAGGGACGGGCCCGCCAGGGCGGCGCAGGCCAGCAGCAAGAGGCCGGCGGCGATCTCGGGCGTGTGGCGCTTGAAGGCCTCGCGCCAGAGCGTGCCCTCGGCCTCGCGTCGCTGGGCGGCCCAGCCGGAGTCACGGCCGGCCAGGATGTCGACCAGGCAGCGGGCGTGACCGAACAGGATCGCCGGCGCCGTCAGGGTCGAGTGCAGCGTTTCCACCGCCACCGAGACCAGCAGCGGGCCGACCCCGCCGAAGCCGCCGGCCTTGCCCTCCTTGCAGGTCAGGATCACGGCCAGCAGCTTGGGCGCGAACAGGAAGCCCAGCGACACGGCGAAGGCCGCCGCCGCGCCCTCGACGAGGAAGAGCTCGGCCCGCGCGCCGCCCAGGACGGGGAAGGCGGCTAGCATGGCGCTGAGCACCACCAGCAGCAGCCAGGCCGGCGCCAGCGCATAGGCCAGGGCCCCGCGCAGCAGGTGCAGGCGGCTGACCGGGTGCAGGCCCTTCACGCCCAGGATGCCCAGGTGCTGAAGGTTGCCCTGGCTCCAGCGGCGGTCACGCACCAGCATGTCGGACAGGGTGGGCGGGGCCTCTTCGTGCACGTCGTCCAGCGACGGGGCCATGCGCACCGCCCAGCCGCCGCGCCGCATCAGGGCGGCCTCGACGAAATCGTGGCTGAGGATGGCGCCGCCGAACGGGGCCTTGCCGGGCAGGTGCGGCAGGCCGCAGCACTCGGCGAAGGCCTTGGTGCGGATCATGGCGTTGTGGCCGAAATAGTTGGCTTCGGCGCCGCTCCACCAGGCCAGGGCCCAGGTCGCGAGGGGACCGTAGACCCAGCTGGCGAACTGCTCGGCGCGGCCAAACAGGGTGGTGCGGCCGACGATGGTCGTGCCGGCCTGCAGGACGCCGAGCACCGGATCGGTCTCCATCGCCCCGGCCATGCGGCGCAGCGAGCGGGCGCTGATCAGGCTGTCGGCGTCGAGCACCGCCATGCACTCGTAGGCGCCGCCGAACCGCCGCACCCATTCGGCCAGGTTGCCGGTCTTGCGGTCGGTGTTCTGCTCGCGACGGCGATAGTAGAGGCGGGTGGGCGAGGGGCCCGAACGCGCGGCGATCACCGCCAGGCGCTCGGCCTCGGCGATGTCGGGATCGCGGGTGTCGCTGAGCACGAAGATGTCGAAGGTCGACGACAGCCGCTCGCGGTCGAGGTCGGCGCGCATGGCCTCGATGCGGGCGAAGACGGCGGCGACGTCTTCGTTGTAGATCGGCGCCAGCAGGGCGACCTTCTTGCGCAGGTGCGGCGGCGGATCGTCCAGCCGGCGTTCCCAGGTGTCGGGGTTCAGGGCCAGCTGGAAGCCGCCCAGGGCGGCGGCGCAGGAGAAGCCGGTCCAGGCCAGCAGCACGGCCACCAGCAGGGCGTCGATCCATTCCAGCAGGGTGACGCCGCCGGCCGTGAAGGCGTCCAGCATCGTCGTCAGGCCGAAGGCGAAGGCCAGGATCGTGAAGGCGCCCAGGCCAAGGCGCCGACGCTGCCGCGAGCGTGCCAGTCGCCGCCAGCCGACGTCGGGGTCGGACAGTTCGCGGACGGGCATGTCCATCGCGGACTCGGCGGGGAGCCAGGCGGCCGGCGGCGCCTTATCGGGAACGTTGCAAGGCGGAAGCCGGTCGGCGAGGCGTATGTCCATCAAGGGTCCTTTCGCGCGAAGAACCCTCACGGCGACAATCAGTTGCGATGCGAAGGAAATATAACCACGGTCAAGTTTCAGAGACGCGTGGTCGCGCTACGTACTGCTGAATAACTTCGCATATTTAGGCCTTTAGGCATAATCTGGCCGCGCTTGCGGCAAGGATGTGGCGCTTTGTTGCGATGCGGAAAAGATCGGCTCGAGGGCGGCAATCGGCCGCCCTTCCGTCAGGCCGCCGCCAGGGCCCTGAAGCCGCGCTCCAGGTCGGCGATCAGGTCGATCGGATCCTCCAGCCCGATATGCAGGCGCAGCAGCGGACCTTCGACGTTCACCGGCGTCGAGCGGCTCTTCAACTGCGGGTCGCAGTGGATCGCCAGGCTCTCGAAACCGCCCCAGGAGAAGCCGAGGCCAAACAGCGTCAGGGCGTCGAGGAAGGCGTGCACCGAGCGCTGGGTGGTCGGCTTCAGCACCACGCCGAACAGGCCGCAGGCGCCGGTGAAGTCGCGTTTCCAGATCGCGTGGCCGGGATCGTCGGGCAGGGCGGGGTGCAGCACGCGGGCCACCTCGGGCCGCTGCTCCAGCCAGCGAGCCACCGCCAGGCCGTTGGCCTCGTGGCGCGGCATGCGCGTGGCCAGGGTCCGCAGGCCGCGCAGCATGGTGTAGGCGTCGTCGGGCGAGACCGACCAGCCCACGTCCCACATGGCGTTGCCCAGCTCGTCGCCGATCACCGGGTCCATGGTCGTGGCGCTGCCCATGAAGCAGTCCGAGTGGCCGCCGACATATTTGGTCAGGGCCTGGACGCTGATGGTCACGCCGTGCGCCAGCGGCTTGAAGAGCAGGCCGGCCCCCCAGGTGTTGTCGATCAGGGTGAGGACGCCGCGCGCATTGGCGGCCGCGGCGATGGCCGGCACGTCCTGCATCTCGAAGGTCAGCGAGCCCGGGGCCTCCAGAAGGATCAGCCGGGTGTTGGGCTGGGCCAGGGCCATCAGGGCGTCGGCGTCGAGGGCCGGGTCGTAATAGCGGGTGGTGACGCCGAAGCGGGTGAGAAAGCGGTCGCAGAACCGGCGGGTGGGCTTGTAGGCGCTGTCGACCACCAGCACGTCGTCGCCGGCCTTCAGCACCGCCATCATCGCCCCGGTGATCGCCGCCAGGCCGGACGGATAGAGGGTCACGTCCGGCGAGCCTTCCAGCTCGGCCAGGGCCGCCTGCAGCGCGGCGGGCGAGGATAGGCCCGTGATGCCGTAGGTCAGCTGGCTGTCGTCGTACAGCGAGGCGGCGTTCGGCATCAGCACGGTCGAGCCGCGCTGGATCGGCGGATTGACGGTGCGCGCCAGCGACGGGGCCTGCAGGCCCGAGCGGATCAGGCGGGTCTTTTCGTCCATGGCGGCGGGACTCGTAAGCACGGGAAGGAACCCGTCGTTTAAGGGCGTGGGCGGCCGGGGTTCAAGCGTTCGATCAACGTCCTGGCGAGCGGCGCGGGGAATCGGCCATCTAGGAGGGGGCGTCCGGCGGGGGCCGGCGCCGTATCGGGGGATGGGATGAGAGTTCTGGTTTGGCTTCTGACGCTGTCGGCGTCGATGCTCGCCGCCGCCGCTCGGGCCGAGGACCCGCCGCCCACGCCGCCGCCGGCGCAGGTTTCGGCCCTGGCCGGCTGCTGGAAGGGCGAGGGGACGGTCATGGGCAAGCCGGTGACCATCGCCCTGTCGGCGCGGCCGATCGTGGGCGGGGCGATGATGCTGGTCGAGGCCGACAGCGTCGCCAAGGCCGATCCGGCCGACACCTATGCCGCCCACCTGCTGCTGGGCGGCCGCACGACCAAGGCCGGCGAGCCGGCCGCGATCGTCGGCCTGTGGGCCGACAGCTTCGGCGGCGACGGCGCCTCGCAGGGCGCGGGCAGGGTCGCGCCGAACGGCTTCGAGGTCAGCTATCCCTATGGCGAGGCCGCCTTCGTCAATCGCTGGGCGCGGGTTGGGGAGCATCTGAGCTGGTCCATCGTCATGCGCGGCGCGAGCGGCAAGGAGCAGGGATTCGCGAGCTATGAGCTCGTGCGGGCGGGGTGTCCGTAAGGTCCCGCGATCCTCAAGATGCTCCCCCTGAAGGGGGAGCTGCCGCGGAGCGACTGAGGGGGAAGGGACTGCTGACGCTGGGGATGTGCTGACCTCATCAGGGACTTCCCCCTCCGGCCCTCCGGGCCACCTCCCCCTTCAGGGGGAGGATCTTGGTCGGCGAACCTCCCCCTCTGGGGGAGGCGGCCGAAGGCCGGTGGGGGGGCGGTTTCAGCTTTCGGGGCGGTGGCCGGTTTCGCAGTTTCTCCCCCCACCGATCGCTGCGCGATCGCCTCCCCCATAGGGGGAGGTTCCTTGAGACACGGGTTCGCATTCTCCCGCGTTCACACGCGTTAGGTCGGGGAGGCGCGGAGCGGCCGGGCGGAGCCCGGGGACCGTGGGTTTGTTTAGCGTTTCGGCTTCGTCGACCGCTCCGCCGCGTCGTTATTCCGAAGGGCCGGAGGCGCGGGTGCTGTTTCAACCCTGGACCCGGCTGTCCCACGGACGGGCAGGACCAATAGCCCCGCGGTAATCCGGCGGCGGCCTCGGCTGATCCTGTTAGGCCGGTTTGAACGATCCCGACCCTGTCGACCCGCTCGTCGCGTCATGGACGGCTTGGCGGCCCAATTGCGCCTTGTGAGCGCTCCTGCAAACCCGCCTTTTCCACGACGCTCCGAGCGGCCCCGCTCGATGCGGTCCTCGCCACGCTTGGGCCGGTACCAAGAGCCCTCCCCATGGCGGGGACGGGTTTGATTATGCGAGCGCCCTGAGTCCCGTCGGATCAACAACGACTATTTTTGTGCAGGCTGTTGATTTCGTGTGGGTTTGCTTTGGATTTCGCGGGGATGGACTGTGCGCGAGGGAACCTCCCCCAGAGGGGGGAGGCGATCGCGCAGCGATCGGTGGGGGGTGTTGGAGGGAACCGGCCGGCGCACCGGAAGCTGAAAACTTCCCCCCACCGGCCTTCGGCCGCCTCCCCCACAGGGGGAGGTTCCTCTTGAGCGTCTCGCCACGAGGGCGAGGGAGGCGGATGTATTGGTGGGGGATGACCACAGGCGTCTCGGAAGCTGAAAACGGCCCCCCTCCGGCCCTTCGGGCCACCTCCCCCACAGGGGAGGTTCCAGTCGCCTTCAGGCCTGGCCAGGAGCGGCGCCGATCCCGCCCAGCACGCGCTGAGCCTGCTGGATCAGCGCCCGCCGGCGTTCGGCTGCCTGCGCGTGTTGGCGCTCGACCTGCGCGAGGTCGGCGGCGCAGTGGGGGCACTCGGTCTCGTGGGGCCAGACGTACTGGTCGCAGGAGCGGCAGACTTTCAGTCTGGATGGCAGGGCGCCGCCGGCTTCGGTGCGCTCGCGATGGGCCACATGCACCTTCGCCGGGTCGCGGACGGGCAGGGGAACGGTCTGGGCGCCGGGTATGGGTTCGCGCACCAGGGCGAACTCGCCGATGGCGAAGCTGGCGGCCGGAGCGTCCTTGATCTTCGTCACCCGCTCGCGCCAGCCATGGCGCGCCAGGTCGAGCACCCGGTGGTGGCAGTAGGGGTTATTGCCGCGCTTGCCCAGCAGGGACTCCGAGGTCCAGGTGCAGCCGGCGCGGCAGACATCGGCGTAGTAGCAGGTGCGGCAGTAGTCGTAGAGCTCCTCGACGTCGCGCACGCGGCCGAAGGCCATCTTCTCGCTGTGGCGCCAGATGTCGGCGATGCTCATCTCGCGCACGTTGCCGGCGGCGTACAGCGAGGTGGCGAGCGACGGGCAGCCCTTGATGGTGCCGTCGGCCTCGATGCCGATGCCGCCCTGGCCGGCGGCGCAGCCGTTCCAGTGGTCGGCCTCGTCGCCCAGGCCGCGCCACATGCGCTCATAGGGGCCGAAATAGCCGACATTGTTGCCGACGATCATCAAGAGGCCCCGCTCCAGTCCCTCGCGATAGAGCCTGGCCAGCAGGGGCATGACGTCGAGCAGCTGGTAGGGCTGGAGCAGGAGGTCGGGATTGTCGACGGCGTTGCCCATCGCCACGGTCAGCTGGATCTGCCAGTGCGTCGCGCCGGCCTCGATGATCCGTTCCATCAGCTCGGGCAGGTGGGCGGCGGTCTCGGCGCCGATCTGGGTGTTGACCGAGACGGCCAGGCCCCGGGCCTTGGCCCGCTTGAGGGCGCTGATCGCCTGGTCGTAGGAGCCGGGCACGCCGCGCACGCGGTCGTGCAGGTCGGGCAGGCCGTCGATCGACACGCCGATACCTTGCAGGCCGGCCTCGGCCGCTTCGTCCAGGCGCTTGTCGGTCAGGTTGCGGGCGCCGGTCTGGACGGCGGTGCGGATGCCGTGGGCGCGGCTCCTGCGTATCAGTTCGATCCAGTCGCGGCGCAGATAGGCCTCGCCGCCGATCAGGGTCAGCTCACGCGTGCCCAGGGCGGCCAGATGATCGAGCAGTTCCAGCGCCTCGGCGGTGTTCAGCTCGTCTGGACGCGGCCGTCCGGCGCGCGAGCCGCAGTGCTGGCACTTGAGGTTGCAGGCGAGCGTGACCTCCCAGACCACGTGGACGGGGGTGAGCTGCTCATAGTCCTCGTCCGTGCGAAAGCGGACAGACTTGCCTTCCGGCGTGGTCCGAACGGCGGGCGGCAAGGTGTCGGTCATGCGCGCTCATTCCCCGAAACGCGATAGCTTGGCCCCGAAACGCGACGGGCTGGCCCCGAAACGCGATGGGCGGGCGACGTCGCCGGCGAGGCGGCGCCGCCCGCGCCCGGTTAGCTCTTTCCGCCTTCCAGCTTGGCGATCTCGACATTGAGAAGCGCCAGCAGGGTCTTGACGTCGCCGTACTGAGCCAGGTGAGCCTCGGCGGCGGCTTCGGCTTCCTTCAGGCGCGAGAGATCGCCCGAGGCGATGGCGTCGGTCACGGCGACGCCGTAGGGCTTGATGTTCATGGCGATCAGGCCTCGGCCTTGGCGATTTCGATCTTCAGGGCGGCCAGCAGGGTGGCGACGTCGCCATACTGGTTGACGTGCTCCTCGGCCTCGGCGGCCAGCTTCTTCAGCTGATCCAGGTCGCCGGTGGCGATGGCGTCGGTGATGGTGACGGCGTAAAGCGGTCGAAACGACGACATGACGTTTTCTCCCCACGGGCGCGCCGGCGGTTGCGCCGGTCGCGCGGTTGCGTGCTCGGCGCGGTTGGCGCGCCGATGGTCGTTAAGCTGACGGGCACTTGCGGGGAGCGATGCGCGACTTGGCCGCGCTTCATGGCGGCGCGAGGCCGACCCCCAACGCATCGAGGGTCGGTCACATGAAGCGCCTTGTCAATTCAGGATTGTATTCAGAAATCGCGTAACTTTGAGTGTTTTTACACAGCCGGGCCTGTCGCGACCGGGGCGTCGTCGCGGCCGCCCCACTCGGTCCACGAGCCGTCGTAGACGGCCGCCCGAGGCTTGCCCAGGCGATGCAGGGCCAGAGACACGACCGAGGCGGTGATGCCCGAGCCGCAGGTGGTGGCGATCGGCTTTTCGATGTCGACCCCGGCGTCGGCGAAGACGGCCTTCAACTGGTCGGCGGGCAGCATCGTGGCGTCGGCGGCCAGGATGGCGGCCAGCGGGATGTTTCGCGAGCCGGGGATGTGGCCGCTGGCCAGGCCGGCGCGGGGCTCGGGAACCTCGCCGTTGAAGCGGCCAGCGGCGCGGGCGTCGATCACCTGCTCGCGACCGGTCTCCAGGTTCTTCTTAATCTGGTCGAAGGAGCGGACGAGGTCTGCCTGCAGGCGGGGCGTGAAGTGGCGTTCCTGCGGTGCGGCGGGGCCGTCCTCCAGCGGGCGGCCCTCGGCGATCCACTTGGGCAGGCCGCCGTCCAGCACCACGACGTCCTCGTGGCCCATGACGCGGAAGTTCCACCATGCCCGGGCGGCCGGCAGGATGCCGGTGCTGTCGTAGACGACGATGCGCGAGCCGTCGCCGAGGCCCAGCTTGCGCACCCGCGAGGCGAACTTGACGCCGCTGGCCAGCATGTGGGGCAAGGGCGAGGTCTCGTCGGAGATCTCGTCGATGTCGAAGAACACCGCGCCGGGGATGTGGCCGGCCTCGAACTCGGCCTTCGGGTCGCGCGGCGTGCCGGGCATGAACCACGAGGCGTCGACGATGCGCACGTCCGGCGCGTCGAGGTGGTCGGCCAGCCAGGCGGTCGAGACGAGGGGATCGGCGTGGGTCATGGCTGGCCTTTCGGACTGGCGAACAGGGGCGGCAACTTCACGTGCGCCGCCGCCCCGCGCAAGCGCGCCTTACAGCCAGGGCGGCGTCGGCAGGCCCTTCTCGGCCAGGAAGGCGGGGTTGAAGAGCTTGCTCTGGTAGCGCGAGCCGTGGTCGCAGAGGATGGTCACGATGGTGTGGCCGGGGCCCAGGTCCCTGGCCAGGCGCACGGCGCCGGCGACGTTGATGCCCGTCGAGCCGCCCAGGCACAGGCCCTCGTGCTGCACCAGGTCGAAGATCTGCTCCATCATCTCCTCGTCGGAGACGCGGTAGGGATGGTCGATGGCCAGGCCTTCGAGATTGGCGGTGATCCGGCCCTGGCCGATGCCCTCGCTGATCGAATTGCCCTCGGCCTTCAGCTCGCCGGCGGCGTACCAGTTGTAGAGCGAGGCGCCGCCCGGGTCGGCCAGGCCGATCTTCACGTCCGGCTTGCGCTCGCGCAGGGCCTGGGCCACGCCCGCCAGGGTGCCGCCCGAGCCGACCGCGCAGATGAAGCCGTCGACCTTGCCGCCGGTCTGTTCCCAGATCTCCGGGCCGGTCGTGTCGTAGTGGGCCTGGCGGTTGGCGACGTTGTCGAACTGGTTGGCCCAGATCGCGCCGTTGGGCTCGGTCCTGGCCAGCTCCTCGGCCAGGCGGCCGGAGTAGCGGACGTAGTTGTCGGGGTTGGAGTAGGGGACGGCGTCGACTTCCACGAGCTCGGCGCCGAGCAGGCGGATGGCGTCCTTCTTCTCCTGGCTCTGGGTGCGCGGGATGACGATGGTGGTCTTGTAGCCGAGCGCGGAGGCGACCATGGCCAGGCCGATGCCGGTGTTGCCGGCCGTGCCCTCGACGACCCGGCCGCCCGGGCGCAGCAGGCCTTTGGCCTCGGCGTCGCGGATGATGCTGAGCGCGGCGCGGTCCTTGACCGACTGGCCGGGGTTCATGAACTCGGCCTTGCCCAGGATCTCGCAGCCGGTGGCCTCGCTGGCGCGGTTGAGGCGGATCAGCGGGGTGTTGCCGATGGCGTCGAGAACGTTGGCGGTGACGGGCATGGTCGAAAATCTGCGGCTTCGCGCGAAGAGGCGCCGTTGGAGGCAACGGTAGATCGCGATGCGGCCGCCCGGATCAATCCAGTTTTCCTGAAAGCGGCGGTCGGCGGGGCAGGTTCAGTGTGCGGTCGGCTCGGTCTGGATGACGTTCAGCAAGGCCAGGCCGCCTGCGGCCGCCGTCGCCGCGCACCAGGCCCCGCACAGGCCGTCGATGCCCACCAGGCTGTTCTCGACCGCGTCGGCCATGATACCTTCGGCGACCAGGGACGACGGCTCGCCCAGCAGCTGGTTGTCGTGCAGCTCGCGGCACCAGGCGCCGACCGCCTCGACGGGCGTCGCCGCGTCGAACTGCGAGAGGTAGGTGCCGCCGTGGTAGTCGAGGACCAGGGTGAAGAGCGACACGCTTGATGCTCCTCTAGCTGCGCGCCAGGCCAAGCTGGACGACGTTGGTGCGTTCGGTGCGGAAGCCGGCCTCGCAGTAGCTCAGATAGAAGTGCCACAGCCGGCGGAAGCGCTCGTCGAAGCCCAGCGGGCGGATCTGGTCCCAGGCCGCCTCGAACCGCCTGGCCCATTCGGCCAGGGTGTCGGCGTAATCCTGGCCAAAGCGCCGCACGCCGTCCCACGAGAGGCCGGCCTTGTCGGTCTCCTGGCGCAGCCGCGTCTCGCTGGGCAGCATGCCGCCGGGGAAGATGTAGCGCTGGATGAAGTCGGTGTGGCGGCGATAGCGGTCGAACAGGTCGTCCTTGATGGTGATGATCTGCAGGCCGGCGCGGCCGCCGGGGGTGAGCACGTCGTGGATCTTGCCGAAATAGGTCGGCCAGTACTCCTCGCCGACGGCCTCGAACATCTCGATCGAGGCGACGCCGTCGAACTGGCCCTGCACGTCGCGATAATCGATCAGCCGGATGTCGGCCTTCTCGGCCAGGCCCTGGTCGAACAGCCGCTTTCTCGCGAAGTCGTGCTGGGCCTGCGAGATGGTGATGCCGGTGACCTTGGCGCCGACCTCCTTGGCTGCGTACTCGGCGAAGCCGCCCCAGCCGCAGCCGATCTCCAGCACGTGCTTGCCGGGCGCCAGGCCGATGGACTGGGCCAGGGCCTCGTACTTGCGGGTCTGGGCCGCGTCGAGCGAGGCGGCGGCGTCCTTGTCGTAGAGGGCCGACGAATAGGTCATCGTCCGGTCCAGCCACTGGGAATAGAAGGCGTTGCCCAGGTCGTAGTGGGCGTGGATGTTGCGCTTGGAACCGCTGCGGTCGTTGCGGTTCATCCAGTGGAAGATGACGTTGATCAGGTGCATGACGGGATTGCCCCGCACCAGGGCCGCCAGCTTGTCGAAGTTCAGCGCGAAGGCGGTCAGCACCGCCGACAGGTCGGGCGTGTCCCACTCGCCGGCCATATAGCCCTCGGCGAAGCCGATGTCGCCCGAGGCGAAGGCCCGGCGGATGAAGCGGTAGTCGCGGACGCGGACCACGGCGTCGGGGCCGGGGGTCTTGCCGTCGATGCGCAGTGGCTTGCCCGAGGGCAGGACGAAGGTCAGGGATCCGATCGCCCAGTTCTCGACGGCGATGCGCAGCGCCGTGCGGAAGGCCGGCGGCGCGGCCCTAAGATCTTCGTCTCGCCAGGAGGCGGGCAAGGTGTCGGTCATCAGCGCTCCCAATCCCTTGAATGGGACAAGTAAGACCCCCGAAAGCCGAACTGTAAATGGGTCTGGCGGCCGACGTTCACCAGGGGATCATTCGTCGCCGGCGTCTCCGCGCAGTTGGCGATAGGCCTCCAGCGCCGCGGCCCGGGCGCGGGGATGGTCGACGATCGGCTTGCCGTAGACGGCCCTGGCGCCGGCGCTCAGCCGTTCAGGCGCGGTCCACGGCTGGTGGATCACGTCGGCCGGCAGGTTGGCCAGCTCCGGGATCCAGCGTTTGACGTAAGTCCCCTTGGGGTCGAACTTTTCGCCCTGGCCGATCGGGTTGAAGATCCGGAAGTAGGGCGAGGCGTCGGCGCCGCTGCCGGCCACCCACTGCCAGTTGCCGACATTGTTGGCGAGGTCGGCGTCGACCAGGGTGTCCCAGAACCAGGCCTCGCCCTCGCGCCAGTCGACCAGCAGGTGCTTGATCAGGAACGAGGCGGTGATCATCCGCACCCGGTTGTGCATGAAGCCCGTGGCCCACAGCTCGCGCATGCCGGCGTCGACCAGCGGATAGCCGGTGCGCCCTTCGGTCCAGGCCTCGAAGCCGCGCGGGTTCTTCGACCATGGGAAGGCGTCGAACTCGGGCCGGAAGTTCTTCTTCGGCAGCTCCGGCCAGTTGAACAGGATCGCGTGGTTGAACTCTCGCCAGCCCACCTCGGAGAGAAACTTCTCGATCTCGCCATGCGGGGCGTCGCCGGCCTCGGCGGCGTGGCGGGCGGCGTTCCAGACCTGGCGCGGGCCGATCTCGCCGAAATGCAGGTGGGGCGAGAGGCGCGAGGTGGCCTCCAGCCCCGGAACGTCGCGGCCTTCGCCGTAGCCGTCGACGGGCCCCGACAGGAAGTCGTCCAGCCGCGCCAGCGCGCCGGCCTCGCCGGGTGTCCAGATGGAGAAGCCGCTGGACCAGTCGGGCTTTTTGGGATGCAGGCCCCAGCCATCCAGCGCGTCGCTGTGGGGCCAGTGCTCGGGCTCTTCCAGTCGCTTGGGCGCGGCCTCGACCTCGACATGGGTGAGGTGCGCGCGGGCGGCCCGCCAGTAGGGGGTGAAGACCTTGTAGGGCTGCTTGGAGCCGTTCGCGACCGTCCAGGGCTCGTTCAGCAGGCCGGCGACGCAGCTTTCGACTACGACGCCGTCGGCCTTCAGCGCGGTTTTGATCTCGGCGTCGCGGGTGATCGCGGCTGGTTCATAGAGGCGGTTCCAGACGACGCCGGCGGCTCCGGCGTGGGCGATTACGTCCTTCAGCACCTCCTGGGCCGGGCCGCGCCTCAGGATCAGCTTCGAGCCGATCGCCTTGAAGCTTTCGGAGAGCGCCCGCAGCGACTTGTCGAGCCACCATAGCGAGGCTCCGCCCATCGGCCGCACACCCGGGGTCTCGTCGAGGATATAGAGGGGGATCACCGGCCGCCCCGTTTCGGCGGCGGCGTTCAGGGCCGGATTGTCGGCCAGGCGCAGGTCGTTGCGCAGCCACACGATGACGGGTCCGGGGACGCCTGGATCGATCCGCACTTGCACCTTTCCGCCGTTGGGGCCACCTGTGGGCCAAAATCGGCGCCTAAGCCTGTCGGTCCCACCTTTATTCGGAAGTCCCGCCTTGAGTCAGCCCGTCGCCCCCAACGCCGTCGTCGAAGTGAAGACCGAGACCGGCAAGGCCGTCCGCATAGGCAACGCCGAGCGCCTGACCCTCATCGCCGGTCCGTGCCAGATGGAAAGCCGCCAGCACGCTCTGGAAACGGCGCATGCGCTGAAGGAGATCGGCGAGCGCTTGGGCGTCGGCCTGATCTACAAGACCAGCTACGACAAGGCCAACCGCACCTCGGCGACCGCCGCGCGCGGCATCGGTCTCTATGACAGCCTGCCGATCTTCCAGGAGATCCGCGAGGTCACTGGCCTGCCGACCCTGACCGACGTGCACGAGATCAGCCACTGCGATCCGGTCGCCGAGGCCGTCGACGTGATCCAGATCCCGGCCTTCCTGTGCCGCCAGACCGACCTGCTGCTGGCCGCCGCCAAGACCGGTCGTGCGATCAACATCAAGAAGGGCCAGTTCCTGGCGCCCTGGGACATGAAGAACGTCATCGCCAAGGTGACTGGCGCTGGCAATCCCAACGTCATGGCCTGCGAGCGCGGCGCCTCGTTCGGCTACAACGCCCTGGTCTCCGACATGCGGTCTCTGCCGATCATGAAGGAGATCGGCTGCCCGGTGGTGTTCGACGCCACCCACAGCGTGCAGCAGCCGGGCGGGCAGGGCACGTCCTCGGGCGGCCAGCGCGAGTTCGTGCCGGTTCTGGCCCGCGCCGCCGTCTCGATCGGCGTGGCCATGGTGTTCATGGAAACCCACCCCGACCCCGACCACGCCCCGTCGGACGGCCCCAACATGGTGCCGCTGAGCCAGTTCGAAGGCCTGGTGGCCGAGCTGCTCGAGTTCGACGCCCTGGCCAAGCGCAAGCTGGCGGCTTGATTTAAGCCCCTCTCCCCGGCGATAGCCTGGGAGGGTAAGGGGTGACGTCGTCGGCCGTCGTGCCGGCACGCCGTCTTCGGTCCCTAACCCCTCATCCTCCCACGCCTGCGGCGCGGGCCCCTCCTTCTCCCTCTGGGAGAAGGGTGGTGGGGTTGCCCCGCCATTCCCCTGTGCCATAACCCGCCCATGTCCAGACGCATCGTTCTCGTCACCGGCGGCGCCGGGTTCATCGGCTCCAACATCGTGGCCCGGCTCTGCGAGGATCCGGCGCTCGATGTCGTGGTCTGCGACTGGCTGGGCCAGGCCGCCGAGGGCAAGTGGCGCAACATCGCCAAGCACCCGATCGCCGACTTCGTCGCGCCCGAGCAGCTGTTCGACTGGCTGGCCGTGCGTGGCGACGAGGTCGAGCTGGTGATCCACATGGGCGCCATCTCGTCGACGACCGAGCCCGACGCCGACCTGATCGTGCAGTCCAATTTCGTGCTTTCGCGCGACCTCTGGCGCTGGTGCGCAAAGAACAACACCCGCCTGATCTACGCCTCGTCGGCCGCCACCTACGGCGACGGCGCTCAGGGCTTCGACGGCAAGGACGACATCGACACCCTGATGGGCCTGCGCCCGCTGAACGCCTATGGCTGGTCCAAGGCGTTGTTCGACGTCTTCGCCGTGCGCGAGGCCGCCCGCGGCCACGCCCCGCCCCAATGGGTGGGGCTGAAGTTCTTCAACGTCTACGGCCCCAACGAAGACCACAAGGGCGGCATGAAGTCGGTGGTCTGCCAGATCTGGCCGAAGATCCAGGCGGGCGAGGGCGTGCGGCTGTTCAAGTCGCACCACCCCGACTACGAGGACGGCGGCCAGCTGCGCGACTTTGTCTATGTGCGCGACGTGGCCGACGTGATCGCCTGGCTGGCCAAGAGCCCGCACGTCAACGGCGTCTACAACCTGGGCTCGGGCAAGGCCCGCTCGTTCAAGGACCTGGCCGAGGCGACGTTCAGCGCCATCGCTCGCGAGCCGGAGATCACCTATTTCGACATGCCCGAAGTGCTGCGGGGCAAGTACCAGTATTTCACGCAGGCCGACATGAGCCGCCTGCGGGCGGCCGGCTACAACGCCCCGATGACCTCGCTGGAGGATGGCGTGGCCGACTATGTGGCCGGGTTCCTGAACACGGACGATCCCTACCGCTGACGAGAGGTCCGCCATGTCCGCCGATCCCGCCTTGCTCGAAGTCGATTGCTGCGTGGTCGGGGGCGGTCCGGCGGGGATGATGGCCGGCGTGCTGCTGGCCCGCGCCGGGATCAAAGTCGCCGTGCTGGAAAAGCACGGTGATTTCCTGCGCGATTTCCGGGGCGACACCGTCCACCCCTCGACCCTGCAGGCCATGGCCGACCTGGGCTGGCTGGAGGATTTCCTCGCGCTGCCCCACACCGAGGTGAGCACGCTCTCGGCGGAGATCGGCGGGGAGACGGTTCATCTGGCCGACTTCCATGGCCTGAAGACCGCCGCGCCGTTCGTCGCCCTGATGCCGCAGTGGGACTTTCTCGACTTCCTGGCCGGGCAGGGGCGGCGCTACCCGACCTTCGACCTGCGGATGAACGCCGAAGCGCTTGGAGCGATCGAGCTCGGCGGCCGCATCGTCGGCGTGCAGGCCCGCGCGCCCGACGGCCCGCTGGAGGTTCGCGCTCGCCTGGTGATCGCCGCTGACGGGCGCCGGTCGCTGCTGCGTGACGCGGCCGCCCTGCCGGTCGAGGACCTGGGGGCGCCGATGGACGTGCTGTGGATGCGGCTGTCGCGCAAGCCGACCGACGATCCCGAGGCGCCGCTGGGCCGGGCCAGCGCCGGACGGCTGTTCGTCACCATCCCGCGCGAAGGCTACTATCAGTGCGGCTATGTCGCCGCGAAGGGCGGGTTCGACGCCCTCCAGGCCGCGGGGATAGAGGCCTTCCGCCGCCAGGTGGCGCAGGCCGCGCCGGCCCTGGCCGACCGCGTGGACGAGCTGGCCAGTTTCGACGACGTGCACCTGCTGACCGTGACCGTCGATCGTCTGACGCGGTGGAGCAAGCCCGGCCTGCTGTGCATCGGCGACGCCGCCCACGCCATGTCGCCGGTGGGCGGGGTGGGCATCAACCTGGCGGTCCAGGACGCCATCGCCGCCGCCAACCTTCTGCACGACGCCTTCGGCCTGGACGAGGCGGCGCTGGATGGCCGGGCGCAGGCCGTCCAGCGCCGTCGGCTGCCGCCCACGCGGGCCATGCAGTCACTGCAGCTGCTGATCCAGAACCGAGTGATCAGCGCCGCGCTCAGCGGGCGGCCGATGAGGCCGCCGGCGGTGATGAAGCTGTTCGAGCGCTTTCCGCGCCTGCGCCGCATCCCGGCCCGGGTGCTCGGCCTCGGCTTTCGCCTGGAGAGGGTGAGGTCGCCGAACGCCTTTTCCGGTTGACCAAGGGGCACGCTTGCGGACCCCTGCCGCGCGCGTAACCTGAACCCTGATAAGTCGCCGGAACGGGCGTCGGTCAGGGAGTGGAACATGGTCGGCATCGCCGCCTGGGGCGCCTATGCGCCGCGTCTTCGCCTCAGCCGCAAGGCCGTCGTCGCCGCCAACGCCTGGGTCGCGCCCGGCCTGGCGGGCAAGGCCAGGGGCGAACGCTCGATGGCCAACTGGGACGAGGACGCCCTGACCATGGCCGTCGAGGCCGCTCGCGACGCCCTCGGCGTGGAAGACGAGGACCGGGCGGTGGTCGAGACGGCGATCTTCGCCTCGACGACCGCGCCGTTCGTCGATCGCCAGAACGCCGGGATCCTGGCCGCCGCCCTGACGCTGCCGCCGTCGATCGCCTCGGCCGACGTCACCGGCTCGCAGCGCTGCGGCCTCACGGCCCTCGGGCAGGCGCTCGATGCGGCCGCTTCCGGCAAGCGCGTCCTTGTGGCCGCCGGCGAGCATCGCCGGGCTCGCGCGGCCTCGCCGCAGGAGCTCGACTTCGGCGACGCGGCGGCGGCTTTCGTCGTCTCGCCCGACGGCGGCGCGGCGACGTTCCTGGGCCGAGGCACGGTCACCGACGACTTCGTCGACCACTTCCGTGGGGCGGACGCGCAGTTCGACTATGCCTGGGAGGAGCGCTGGATCCGCGACGAGGGGATCGTCAAGCTGGTTCCGCCAGCCGTTCGCGACGCCCTGGAGGCGGCGGGCGTCACGGCCGCCGAGGTCGATCACTTCTGCTTCCCGTCGGTGTTCCCCGGCATGGGCGCGACCCTGGCCAAGGCGCTGGGCATTCGTCCCGAGGCCGTCCGCGACACCCTGGCCGCCCAGCTCGGCGAGGCCGGCTGCGCCCACGGGCCGCTGCTGCTGGCCCACGCCCTGGAGGAGGCGCTGCCTGGCCAGATCGTGCTGGTCGCCCAGTTCGGCCAGGGCGCCGAAGCCCTGGTGTTCCGCGTCGGCGAGGCCGCTGTGCGTCCCGCGCGCGGCGTGACCGGCGCGCTCGCCGATCGCCAGGAAGAGACCAACTACCTGAAGTTCCTGGTCTTCAACGACCTTGTCGAATGGGACAGGGGCATGCGGGCCGAGAAGGACAACAAGACGGCCCTGACCACCCTCTATCGCAACCGCGACCAGATCCTGGGGCTGGTCGGCGGCCGCTGCCGCGAGACCGGCGTCGTGCAGTTCCCGCGCACGCGCATTTCCGTGGCCCCCAACAACCCGGCCGTCGACACCCAGGAGCCCTACCGCTTCGCCGAGCGCGCGGCCCAGGTGCTGACCTATTCGGCCGACTACCTGACCTTCTCGATGAGCCCGCCCAACCACTACGGCATGATCGTCTTCGAGGGCGGCGGGCGGATCATGCTCGACATCACCGACGTCGCGCCCGGCGAGGTCGAGACCGGCCTGCCGGTGAAGATGGTCTTCCGGATCAAGGACCGCGACGAGAAGCGCGGTTTCGTGCGCTACTTCTGGAAGGCCGCGCCGGACCGCTCGGCGCTGGCGGCGACCTCGGCCCAGGCGGCGGAGTAGGGCGGTGTCAGAGCGCGCGCTTGACGTCGGTGGCGGCGAAGTCCTCGCCCTTGAACAGCAGGGGCAGGTCGCGCGCCTTGGCCAGGGCGTAGCTGAAGCAGTCGCCGAAGTTCAGGCCGTGGCGGCCGGCGCCGTATTCGGCGAAGGCCTGCTGCGCGAGTGTCAGTTGCGGCTCGTCGAACGGCTCCAGGCTGACCTCGAATTCGTCGACAAAGCGCCTGATGTTCTCGACCTCGGCTTCGCCCTTGCGCCGCAGGCACACGACCTGAAGTTCGAGGCGTGTTGCGGCCGACATCAGAAGAGCCTCCGCGTCGGCGACGGCCTTCATGAACGCACCGGCCTCGGGCTCGTCCCAGAGGATGGCCAGAACCGCGGAAGTATCGAGGACGATCACTTCGGAAGGCCGTCTTCGTACAGCATCTCTTCAGGCGTTCGGGGGTCGAGGATGGGAAGCGCGGCTGAGCGCTTCTGCAGCTCTGCCATGAAGGCCAGCTTCTCCTCGCGTGTCTTGGGGGGCGGCCGGGGCGGCATGCGATCGCGTTCGGCCCGTACGGCGTGGGCGAACACGTCGCTCAGGCTCACGCCCTTACGGTCCGCCAGCTCCTGCGCCATGCGCAGTGTTTCCTCGTCGTGGATCACCATGCCCATGGCCGCGACGTTACACCCGATCAATACGCCCGAGAAGGCGAGCTGAGGGAGACCACGATGGCCAGCGGCATCCGCGACAAGGTCGCCATTCTCGGCATGGGCTGCAGCAAGTTCGGCGAGCGCTGGGACGCCGGACCCGACGACCTGATGGTCGAGGCCTATGTGGAGGCCATGACCGATGCGGGGATAGAGGCCAGCCAGCTCGACGCGGCGTGGTTCTCGACCCACATCGACGAGATCGGCACGGGCAAGGGCGGCACGCCGCTGTCGATCGCCCTGCGCCTGCCCAACATCGCCGTCACCCGGGTGGAGAACTTCTGCGCCTCGGGCTCGGAAGCGTTCCGGGGCGCGGTCTACGCCGTCGCGGCCGGCGCGGCCGACATCGCGCTGGCCGTCGGCGTCGAGAAGCTGAAGGACACCGGCTATGGCGGCCTGCCGTTCGGCGCGCCGGGCACGCTGACGCCGCAGGTCATGCCCAACGGCTCGGCGCCCGGCAACTTCGCGCAACTGGCCAGCGCGTATCGCGCCAAGCACGGGGTCTCCAAGGAGGACCTCAAGCGGGCCATCGCCCATGTCTCGGTCAAGAGCCACGCCAACGGCGCCAAGAACCCCAAGGCCCACCTGCGCAAAGCCATCACCGAGGAACAGGCGCTGAAGGCGCCGATCATCGCCGAGCCGCTGGGTCTGTTCGACTGCTGCGGCGTCTCGGACGGCGCGGCCGCGGCCATCGTCACCACGCCCGAGATCGCCCGGGCGCTGGGCAAGCATGACCTTGTCACGGTGAAGGCCCTGCAACTGTCGGTCTCCAACGGCTACGAGAGCCAATACAATGGTTGGGACGGCAGCCACTTCCACACCGCTCGCATCGCCGCCGGCAAGGCCTACAAGGAGGCCGGCATCGAACGCCCGCGCGAGCAGATCTCGATGATGGAGGTGCACGACTGCTTCTCGGTGACCGAGTTGGTCACCATGGAGGACCTGTTCATCTCGGCCGAGGGACGCGGCTGGCGCGACGTGCTCGACGGCTTCTACGACGCCGACGGCCCGGTGCCGTGCCAGATCGACGGCGGCCTCAAGTGCTTCGGCCATCCGATCGGCGCCTCGGGCCTGCGGATGCTCTACGAGATGTACCTGCAGCTGCAGGGCAGGGCGGGCGAGCGGCAGCTGCGCGACCCGGTCCTGGGCATGACCCACAATCTCGGCGGCGCGCCGGCCAGCAATGTCTGCTCGGTGGCCATCATCGGGCGGGAAGGGGCGTAGTGCGACGCGGCGACCTGGTGTAGTCGAGAGGCATGTCGGGACGCTTCAAGGGCTTCAAGCGCTGGATCTTCGCGGGATGCGTCCTCGTGCTGGGGATCGTCCTGACGGCGGCGTTCTACTGGCGCTACGACATCCTGCGCACGACGCTGGACCCGAAGGTGCCGTTCCAGACCTACGACCCGCCGCCGGCGCCCAACTACGCCGATCCAGCGGCCTGGGCGCTGCTGCCCAGGGGCGCGACCGGCATGGACCGCGCCGCCGACGTGTTCTTCGTCCATCCCACCACCTTCGACGGCGGGCGGGACTGGAACGCGCCCTATGACCAGCCCAAGGCCGATCGCTATCTCAATCGCGTGGTGCTGCCCAACTACGCCGCGCCGTTCTCGCGGGTGGGGCGGATCTTCGCCCCCCACTATCGCCAGGCCAGCCTCTACACCTTCCTGACCCTGCGCGACGACGCCCGCGAGGCTCGACGCTTCGCCTATGGCGATGTGCGGGACGCCTTCCGGGCCTGGCGCGACCGCTATGACAAAGGGCGGCCGCTGGTGCTGGTCGGGGTGGAGCAGGGCGGAAGCCTGCTGGCGCGCCTGGCGGCCGAGGAGATCGCGCCCGATCCCGCGCTCAAGGCCCGCTTGGCCGGCGTCTACCTGATCGAGACCGCCGTGCCGGCCGACGAGTACGGTCCGGTCGCGGCCGTCCCCGCCTGCGCGCGCCGCGACCAGGCCGGCTGCGTCGTGGCCTGGGCCTCGCTGACCGACGGCGACTTCCAGAAGGCCCAGGAGTGGCTGGGCCGCTCGCTGACCTGGAGGGGCGGAGACCAGCTGGAGAACCTCAACGGCCGCAAGCCGCTGTGCGTCAATCCGCTGCTCGGCGCCCAGACCGACGAACGGGCCCCGGCCCGGCTCAATCTCGGTTCGGTCAACGCCACGGGCCTGGAGTGGGGCGCCCGGCCGGCCTTCCTCAAGCGCCAGGTCTGGGCCCAGTGCGAGAACGGCCTGCTGCACACGGGCCGTCCCAAGTCGGCCTCGCTGCGCGACACCGGCTCGTGGACCGACCGCCGCAAGGTCGACGGCTTCAATCTGTTCTGGGCCGATATCGAGGCCGACGCCGCCGCGCGGGTGGCGGCGCTGGGCAAGCGCGAGCCTCCGGTGATCAGGGCGCCGGCGCCTTAGCCCTTTGGCGTCGCGGATCGGGGCCGCCGGAGGTCGTACCGCGCTGCAACAGCGCATGATTTTGCCGCGAGGCCCGCGGCCAAGCCGCCGATCTTGCCTTCAGCACGCGTCGCCCAGCTTGTTTTCCTGCAGCTTTGCCACCACGGCGCGACTTGTCGCCGCTGGAAGGCGAGCGCGCTTGAACCGCGTCGCAAAAGGTCCACATAAATAACGACCATCCGTCCAGTCCCGGGCGGACGGACTGTACGACTCAGGCGCATCGTCTGAAGTGACGGCAGTCCGCATGGCGAGGCGCGAGGTTCACGCGCCGGCCGGGAGTGAAAATATGTCTGAGATCCGTACGCTTCCTGTGTTGCCCCTGCGGGATATCGTTGTGTTCCCGCACATGGTGGTTCCGCTGTTCGTGGGCCGCGACAAGTCCGTGCGCGCCCTCGAGGAAGTGATGCGCGGGGACAAGCAGATCCTGCTCGTCACCCAAAAGAACAGCGCGGACGACGATCCGGCGCCGGCCGACATCTATGATGTCGGCGTGCTGGCCACCGTGCTTCAGCTGCTGAAACTGCCCGACGGCACCGTCAAGGTGCTGGTCGAAGGCAAGGGCCGCGCCGCGGTCGTGCGCTTCACCGACCAGGAAGCCTATTACGAGGCCCAGGTCGGCGAGGTCAGCGAGGACCAGGGCGCCGGCCCCGAGGCCGAGGCGCTGTCGCGCGCGGTCGTCGAGCAGTTCGAGAACTACGTCAAACTCAACAAGAAGGTGCCGCCCGAGGCCCTGGCCGCGATCCCGCAGATCGCCGAGCCGGGCAAGCTGGCCGACAGCATCGCCGCCCACCTGTCGGTGAAGATCGGCGACAAGCAGCACCTGCTGGAAATCTTCGACGTCACCAAGCGCCTGGAGAAGGTCTTCGCCCTGATGGAAGGCGAGATCTCGGTGCTGCAGGTCGAGAAGAAGATCCGCTCGCGCGTGAAGCGCCAGATGGAGAAGACCCAGCGCGAATACTATCTGAACGAGCAGATGAAGGCGATCCAGCGCGAGCTGGGCGACCCCGACGACTCGCGCGACGAGCTGATCGAGCTCGAGAAGCGCATCAAGAAGACCAAGCTTTCGAAGGAAGCCCGGGCCAAGGCCGAGGGCGAGCTGAAGAAGCTGCGCAACATGAGCCCGATGTCGGCCGAGAGCACGGTGGTCCGCAACTATCTGGACTGGCTGCTGTCGATCCCGTGGGGCAAGGCCAAGGGCAAGAAGATCGATCTCGCCGAGAGCGAGGACATCCTCGACGCCGACCACTACGGCCTGGACAAGGTCAAGGAGCGGATCCTGGAATACCTGGCCGTTCAGGCCCGGACCAATTCGCTGAAGGGCCCGATCCTCTGCCTCGTGGGCCCTCCGGGCGTCGGCAAGACCTCGCTGGGCAAGTCGATCGCCAAGGCGACCGGCCGCGAGTTCGTGCGCATGAGCCTAGGCGGCGTGCGTGACGAGGCCGAAATTCGCGGTCACCGCCGCACCTACATCGGCTCGATGCCCGGCAAGGTCATCCAGTCGATGAAGAAGGCCAAGACCACCAACGCCTTCGTCCTGCTGGACGAGATCGACAAGATGGGCAGCGACTACCGCGGCGATCCCGCCTCGGCCCTGCTCGAAGTGCTTGATCCGTCGCAGAACTCGACCTTCGGCGACCACTACCTGGAGGTCGACTACGACCTGTCCCAGGTGATGTTCGTCACCACGGCCAACAGCCTGAACATGCCCCAGCCGCTGCTGGACCGCATGGAGATCATCCGCATCCCCGGCTACACCGAGGACGAGAAGCTGGAGATCGCCAAGCGCCACGTCCTGCCGAAGCTGGCCAAGGATCACGGCCTGAAGGACAGCGAGTTCATCGTTCCGGACGCGGCCATCCGCGACCTGATCCGCTACTACACCCGCGAAGCCGGCGTGCGGTCGCTGGAGCGGGAACTGGGCAACCTGGCCCGCAAGACGGTGCGTGACCTGGCTCGCGAGAAGCTGACCAGCATCACCATCGACGACGCGCGCCTGGCCAAGTACGCCGGCGTCAAGAAGTACCGCTATGGCGAGACCGACGAGGTCGACCAGGTCGGCATCGTCACCGGTCTGGCCTGGACGGAGTTCGGCGGCGACATCCTGACCATCGAAGCCGTGAAGATGCCGGGCAAGGGCCGCATGACGGTCACCGGCAACCTCAAGGAAGTGATGAAGGAGTCGATCTCGGCGGCCAACAGCTACGTCCGTTCGCGGGCGACCTCGTTCGGCATCAAGCCGCCGATCTTCGAGAAGACCGACGTCCACGTGCACGTGCCGGACGGCGCCACGCCCAAGGACGGTCCGTCGGCCGGTATCGCCATGGCCCTGGCCATGGTGTCGGTGCTCACGGGGATCCCGATCCGCAAGGACATCGCCATGACCGGCGAGATCACCCTGCGCGGCCGGGTCACCGCCATCGGCGGCCTGAAGGAAAAGCTGCTGGCGGCCCTGCGTTCGGGCGTGAAGACCGTGCTGATCCCGCAGGAAAACGAGAAGGATCTCGTCGACGTGCCGGAAAGCGTGAAGTCGGGTCTCGAGATCATTCCGGTCTCGACGGTCGACGAAGTGCTCAAGCACGCCCTGGTCGGACCGCTGACTCCGGTCGAGTGGAGCGAATCGGAAGAGCCCCTTTCGAGCCCCGCCAAGGCCGACGACGCCGGGGACGACGCAGTTCTTACGCACTGACAGTAACTTATTGTTGATAAGTAGGGCGGCGCGGGACCTTTCCGCGCCGCCTTCGTTTGACGGGGCTTGCGAAGCCCGCATACTTCCACGCGAGCGAAGCGGCGTAAGCTGTTGCAGCGCCGCCGCTTATTGGCTGGGAGACAAAAATGACCACGAAAGCCGAACTCGTCACGGCGATCGCCGAAAAGGCGGGCATCAACAAGAACCAGGCGAAGGACGCTCTGGAAGCTTTCATCGACACCGTCACCACTTCGCTGAAGTCGGGCTCGGACGTGCGTCTGGTGGGCTTCGGCACCTTCAAGGCCGTGACCCGCGCCGCCGGCACCGCGCGCAACCCGCGCACCGGTGAGACCGTCGAGCGTCCGGCCTCGAAGACCGCCCGCTTCCAGGTCGGCGAAGGCCTGAAGACGACCCTGAACGGCTGATCCCGTTTCGGATTCTAAGGGGCGGGGCGTTGGATGACGGCCCGCCCTTTTCTATGCGCGCTTCCCATGCCGCCCGACTGCGGCTAGAAGGCGCGACCCTGCGAAGGGGCGGTTAGCTCAGCGGTAGAGCGTCTCGTTTACACCGAGAGGGTCGGGGGTTCGATCCCCTCACCGCCCACCAGGGACCCCAAGGTTGGGGTTGCTGACACCATGCTGTCAGCGGACCTTCGGCAGTCTCCCCGGCGTTGGACGCCAAAAGGGAGATCGTCATGTCCGTCAAGGGAAGCTGCCACTGCGGCGCCATCCAGTTCGAGGTCGAGACCGCGCCGACCGAACTGACCGACTGCAACTGCTCGTTCTGTTCCAAGCGCGGCAATCTCGTCGCCTACTACCAGCCGTCCAGCTTCAAGCTGCTGACCGCGCGCGACCGGGTGTCGACCTACCAGTGGGGCGACTACATGGGCACGCACCATCATTGTTCGATCTGCGGATGCGGCGCCTTCAGCCAGTTCCCGGATTTCAGCAGCGGCGAGGCCGACTACGACCATCCGCGCGTCAGCATCAACGTGCGGCTGCTGGAGAACTTCGACCTGGCCCCGCTGCCTGTGGTGCATCTCAACGGGCGGGATGATTGGTGAGGGGGGAGCGGTAAAACCTCTTGCCGTCATCCCGGCCGAAGGTGCGCGTAGCGAACCGTAGAGCCGGGACCCAGGGGCAGCTGCAATGCGTTGGCCCCTGGGTCCCGGATAAGCCCTACGGGCTTTCCGGGATGACGACCGAAGAGGTCTAAAGCAGCGCCTCCAGCGCCTGGGCCGCGTTGCGACCCGCGACGTCGCTGGCGATCTTCGCGCCCAGCGCCCTGGCCGCCTCGGCATAGGCCGGATCGTCCAGAAGCCGCGTCAGCGCCTCGCCGATCTTCTCGGGCGGGGCGTCCGGCGATACGGTGATCGCCGCGCCGCGGTGGGCGGCGCGCGTGGCGTTGTCGTTCTGGTCGCGGCCCATGGGCAGGCACAGCAGCGGGACCCCGGCCATCAAAGGGCGCAGGGTCGAGCCGTGGCCGGCGTGGGTGACGAAGGCGGCGGCCTGGTCCAGCACCGCGCCGTGCGGCGCGCTGCGGACGATCCTGACGTGGGGAGGCGCTTCGAACTCCGCCGGGTCCAGCGTCGGCCCGGTCGTCACCAAGGCGCGGACGGGCAGGGCCGAGAGGGCGGCGATCACGTTGCGCAGCGTCTTTTCCTGCGCCTGGTAGAGGCTGGAGAACGACACCACGACCAGCGGCGCGTCGCCTTCGGGCGGCGGGGCGGGCTCCACCCAGGCCGGATCGGCGAGATAGGGGCCGACATGGGCGAACGGGGCGGGCAGGGGATCGGGCGCGAAGTCGAAGGCCGGGCTGGTGGCCAGCAGGATCGCGTCCGCCGCATCGAACTGGGTGAAGAGATCGTCCAGGGGGGCGAGATCGTACTCGGCGCGGGCGGCGTTCAGCGCCGGCAGGCCCGACTGGAAGAGGCCGCGCGCCATCTGGGCGACCATGGCGTGCATGGCCCGCTCCTGGTCGTCGGCCGCTGGAGCCATGCCGGCCCCGAACGGCGGCGCGCCGGGCAGGTTGGGCAGCGACCAGATGTTGGCCGACAGCAGGGCTAGCTTCGTCCCGCGCGCCTGGGCCGCGACCATCACGCCCAGCAGCAGTTCCTGGGTGACGATGACGTCGGCGGGAAAGGCGTCCAGGGCTTCGAGCACGTCGTGGGCGTAGGCGCTGGCCGGGCCGGCCATGACCCGCTCGAGCAGGCGCTCGATCACGGCCATCGGATTGTCGGCCTCGAAGTCGCGCAGGCGGTCGTCCTCGCGGGTCTTGCCGGTCTGGAACGGCGCGGTCGTCCATGGCCGGAAGGGAACGCCCAGGGCCTGGGCGTCGGCGGCGTTGGCCGGATCGCTGATCGCCAGCACCTGGTGGCCGCGCGCGATCATGTCGGCGGCGACCATCAGCAGCGGCTGCACGTGGCCGCCGCCTTCCCAGGTGGTGAACAGAAAACGCGCCATGTCGATACCCCCGTTTGGCTCCTCCTACGACGCGGGAGCCGTTCAATCCAGGCGAACCGAAATATGGTTTTTGCGCCGATGCGCGACGCGACGTAGGGTGGCGTTGCGTGGCTGGACAACGGTCCAGCTTCGGAGGAACCTCCCGGCGCTCGAGCACCTTATCGCTTGGCGGCCGCGCAAGACGGCTCCCTCTGCAGTAGCGAGGTACGGCGTGATCGATCTTCTGCTGACTCCCCCGCCGAGCCCCGAGGCCGGCGCGCCGCAGGACCAGATTCGATCAAGCCCGGGGCGGCCCGCCCGTCTCATCGATACGACGATGCTCTATGCCCCGCGCAGCGGCGGCGTGCGCCGCTATCTCAACGCCAAACGCGCCTGGCTGGCGGAGAATCGGCCCGGCGTGCGCCACACCCTGGTGGTGCCGGGGCCGCGCGACGCCCATGACGGCCATGGCCGGGTGTCGATCTACGCCGCGCCGCTGCCGTTCGGTGACGGCTATCGCTGGCCGATCGGCAAGACCAGCTGGATGGAGCGGCTGATCCGCCAGCGTCCCGACATCATCGAGGCGGGCGATCCCTATACGCCGGGCCTGGCCGCGCTGAAGGCGGGCGACGCCCTGGGCGTGCCGGTCGTCGGCTTCTGCCACACCGATCTTGGCGCCCTGGCGGCGCTGCATATCGGCGAATGGGCCGAAAAGCCGGTCCAGAAGCGTTGGGCGGCGATCTATCGCCAGTTCGACCAGGCCGTGGCGCCGAGCCACTTCATCGCCGGACGGCTGATCGAGGCGGGGGTTCGAGACGCCATCGGCCTGCCGCTGGGCGTCGACGTCGACACCTTTCATCCCGCGCGCGGCGATCGCGCGGCGCTGCGGCGGCGACTGGGCCTGACCGATCGTCACCGAATCCTCGTCTTCGCTGGCCGTCCGGCGCGGGAAAAGAAGCTCGACGTGCTGGTCGACGCCGTCGAGCGGCTGGGCGAGCCCTATGTGCTGCTGCTGATCGGGGCCGGGGCGGGCGCGCGGGCCAGCGATCGGGTGATCTCGATGGATTATCAGCGTGACCCGGAGGCTCTGGCCGCGATCCTGGCCGGCTGCGACGCCTTCGTTCACGCCAACGACAACGAACCGTTCGGCCTGATCGTGCTGGAGGCCATGGCCTGCGGCCTGCCGGTGGTGGGCGTGGCGGCCGGGGGCGTCGCCGAAAGCGTCGACGAGCAGGTCGGCGTGCTGGCCCAGGCGTCGGAAGGCGGGGTGTTCGCCGAGGCGGTCGAGGCGCTGTTCGCCCGCGACATGGTCGCCCTCGGGCATGCCGCGCGCCTGCGGGCCGAGACCCGGCATGGCTGGACGCCGGTGTTCGAGCGCCTGACCGAGATCTACGGCCGCCTAAGCGGCTCGCGGGCCTTTCTTGGCGAAGCGGCCGCGGCGGCCGCCTCGCACTAGATAGTAAAGAGAGCGCCTCAGGCGGCCTGGCGCAGATCGTCGCGCAGGCTCGCCAGGATCTCGTAGCTGCGCAGCCGCGCGGCGTGGTCGTGAATCTGCGAGGCGGCCATCACCTCGTCGGCGCCGGTGGCCTCGATCACCGCCCGCAGCTTGGCCGCCACGGTCGTGGGCGAGCCGATCGCCGAATAGCGGAAGGTGTTGTTCACGCCGGCCAGTTCGGCGGGCGAAGCGATGGCGGTGATGTCGTCGACCGGAGGCGGCAGCAGGCCGGGGTTGCCGCGACGCAGGGCCAGGAATTGCTGCTGGGTCGA
This sequence comes from Caulobacter radicis, assembly GCF_003094615.1. Taxonomy (GTDB): domain Bacteria; phylum Pseudomonadota; class Alphaproteobacteria; order Caulobacterales; family Caulobacteraceae; genus Caulobacter; species Caulobacter radicis. Next base: position 44,085 of record NZ_QDKO01000021.1, read on the forward strand.
GGTGTGCAGGCGCTGGGCCTCCTCGTCGGTGTCGGCCGCGCAGACCCCGATGCAGATCATGAAGTAGGGCTTGTCGAGCTGGGCCGAGGGGCGGAAGCCGCGGCGATAGACCTCGACAGCCTGCATCAGCTGTTCCGGCGCGAAGTGGGCGGCGAAGGCGTAGGGCAGGCCAAGCGCCGCCGCCAGCTGTGCGCCATAGGTGCTGGAACCAAGCAGCCACAGCGGCACGTCCTGGCCTTCGCCGGGAATCGCGCGGACGGCCTGGTCTTCCGTGGCCGGCTTGAACCAGTGCTGCAGCTCGACGACATCCTCGGCGAAGCGGTCGACCGAGCCCGCATAACGGCGCAAAGCGCGGATCGTGGCCTGGTCGGTGCCCGGCGCGCGGCCCAGGCCCAGGTCGATTCTGCCAGGATGCAGCGCCGCGAGCGTGCCGAAAGCCTCGGCGATCATCAGCGGCGCGTGGTTGGGAAGCATGATGCCGCCCGATCCGACTCGAATTTTCTGGGTTCCGGCGGCGACGTGACCAATGACCACGGTTGTGGCGGCGCTGGCGATACCGGGCATGTTGTGGTGCTCGGCCAGCCAATATCTGTGGAAACCTAGCGACTCGGCATGTCGCGCGAGGTCCAAAGTATTGGCGAGCGCTTTACTGACCGTTGTTCCTTGAGGAACCGGCGACAGATCGAGGACGGAAAAAGGGATATCGGCGGACTGGGTCATGTCCGCTACATGGGATGCGACCGGTCGGTAACAACCGTCCGGCGACACAATTTGTCGCAGTCGTTCCAGCGGACGCGCGCGCAAGCGGCAGCGCCAGGCGCTTAAACGAGCAACTTGAAAAAGTGGGGAAGGGGAAAGTGGCGCGAATGACGGGGCTCGAACCCGCGACCTCCGGCGTGACAGGCCGGCGCTCTAACCAACTGAGCTACATCCGCGTCGCGTAAAGGCCTAAACCCTTACGAAGCGCTCGCTTTTACCTCGGATCGCTACCTTCGAGAAGAAGGTGGCGCGAATGACGGGGCTCGAACCCGCGACCTCCGGCGTGACAGGCCGGCGCTCTAACCAACTGAGCTACATCCGCATTTGCTGTCCGCCGAGGCGGAAGTGCGACCCGCCGTGCGGCGAGGGGCGTCTGATATGTCGGGCCGAGACTCGTGTCAACGGCCATGTCGCAGAACCTGTGGATGCCTTGTAGTTGCGATCGTTTCTCAATGTGCCCCGGGCGTTTGAAGCGTGGGAAATGCTGGGCTACAACGCGGCCGATTCAAGCCAAGGGCTGTCATGACCGCCTTCCTTCTCCAGTACCTGCCGATCGTGATCTTCATCGGGATCGCGGCCGTTATCGGCATCGTCTTCATGTTGGCCGCCGCCGTGCTCGCGCCCAAGGCGCCGGACCCGGAAAAGCTGTCCGCGTACGAATGCGGCTTCAACGCCTTCGACGATGCGCGCATGAAGTTCGACGTCCGGTTCTACCTGGTGTCGATCCTCTTCATCATCTTCGACCTCGAAGTGGCGTTCCTGTTCCCGTGGGCCGTCACCCTGCTGAAGCTGCCGCCTGACGTGGCTCAATACGCCTTCTGGTCCATGCTGGCCTTCCTGGGCGTTCTTACCGTCGGCTTTATCTACGAATGGAAGAAGGGCGCCCTCGAATGGGAGTGATCGTTCCCGCCAACAGCTCGCCCGTCGTTCCGGCCGGCGCCGCTGGCCGCTCGACCGTGCAGGGCTATGACCCCAAGCTGCACGACGCCTTCTTTGACGGCGTCTCCCAGCAACTGGCCGACAAGGGCTTCATCACGGCCGCCGCCGACGACCTCATCACCTGGGCCCGCACGGGCTCGCTGATGTGGATGACGTTCGGCCTGGCGTGCTGCGCCGTCGAGATGATGCACTCGGCCATGCCGCGCTACGACCTGGAGCGCTACGGCTTCGCCCCCCGCGCCAGCCCGCGTCAGTCGGACGTGATGATCGTGGCCGGCACGCTGACCAACAAGATGGCCCCGGCTCTGCGCAAGGTCTACGACCAGATGCCCGAGCCCCGCTACGTCATCTCGATGGGCAGCTGCGCCAACGGCGGCGGCTACTACTATTACAGCTACAGCGTCGTGCGCGGCTGCGACCGCGTCGTGCCGATCGACATCTACGTGCCGGGCTGCCCGCCCACGGCCGAAGCGCTAGTCTACGGCGTGCTGCAGCTCCAGAAGAAGATCCGTCGCACGGGGACCATCGAGCGATGAGCCAAGACCTCGAAGCCCTCGGCCAGGCGATCGTCGCCAATTCGGCCGGCGCGATCGCCTCGTACAACGTGGCGTTCGGCGAGCTGAACCTGCTGGGTTCGGCCAACCGCGCGGTCGAGCTGCTGACCTACCTGCGCGACCACCCCGACTATCGGTTCCATCAGCTGGTGGACCTGACGGCGGTCGACTACCCCGAGCGCGCCGCGCGCTTCGACGTGGTCTACCACCTGCTGTCGATGGTGAAGAACGTCCGCGTCCGCGTGAAGGTGCAGACCGACGAAGACACCCCGGTGCCGAGCGCCACGCCCGTGTTCCCGGTCGCCGACTGGTTCGAGCGCGAAGTGTTCGACATGTACGGCGTGTTCTTCGAAGGCCACCCGGACCTGCGCCGGATCCTGACGGACTATGGTTTCCACGGCCACCCGCTGCGGAAAGACTTCCCGATGACCGGCTATGTCGAGGTCCGCTACGACGACGAACTCAAGCGCGTCGTCTACGAACCCGTGAAGATCACCGAGTACCGCGCATTCGACTTCCTCTCTCCGTGGGAGGGCGCCAAGTACGCCCTGCCGGGCGACGAGAAGGCGGAGAAGGCTTAAGTCATGACTGGCACGAACGCTCCCGCCGCGGCGACCGACTTCTTCCGCGACGAACCGACCGTTCCGGCGATCCCGGAAACCCCGGTCCGCAAGTTCAACATCAACTTCGGCCCCCAGCACCCGGCCGCGCACGGCGTGCTGCGTCTGGTGCTGGAGCTCGACGGTGAAATCGTCGAACGCGTCGATCCGCACATCGGCCTGCTGCACCGCGGCACCGAGAAGCTGATGGAAGCGCGCACCTATCTGCAGAACATCCCGTACTTCGACCGCCTCGACTACGTGGCGCCGATGAACCAGGAACACGCGTTCTGCATGGCGATCGAGAAGCTGCTGGGCGTGGAAGTGCCCAAGCGCGGCCAGATCGTCCGCGTGCTGTTCTGCGAGATCGGCCGCATCCTGAACCACCTGCTGAACGTGACGACCCAGGCCATGGACGTCGGCGCCCTGACGCCGCCGCTCTGGGGCTTCGAGGAGCGCGAAAAGCTGATGGTGTTCTACGAGCGCGCCTGCGGCGCTCGCCTGCACGCCAACTATTTCCGTCCGGGCGGCGTCCACCAGGACCTGACCCCGAGCCTGATCGACGACATCGAGACCTGGGCGAAGGCTTTCCCCAAGATCTGCGACGACATCGAGGGCCTGATCACCGACAACCGCATCTTCAAGCAGCGTAACGTCGATATCGGCGTCGTGAGCAAGGAAGACGCATGGGCCTGGGGCTTCTCGGGCGTGATGGTGCGCGGTTCGGGCATCGCCTGGGACCTGCGCCGCAACCAGCCGTACGAGAACTACAACGAGTTCGAGTTCGACATCCCGCTGGGCAAGAACGGCGACTGCTACGATCGCTATCTCTGCCGCATGCAGGAAATGCGCGAGAGCACCAAGATCATCCTGCAGGCCGTGGCCATGCTGCGCGCCACGCCGGGTCCGGTGCTGAGCGAGGACAACAAGGTGGCTCCGCCCCGTCGCGCCGAGATGAAGCGCTCGATGGAAGCCCTGATCCACCACTTCAAGCTCTACACCGAGGGCTTCAAGACGCCGGAAGGCGAGGTCTACGCGGCCGTCGAAGCCCCCAAGGGCGAGTTCGGCGTCTACGTCGTCAGCAACGGCACCAACAAGCCGTACCGCTGCAAGATCAAGGCTCCGGGCTTCTCGCACCTGGCGGCCATGGACTGGATGAACCGCGGCCACCAGCTGGCCGACGTTTCGGCCATCCTGGGCTCGCTCGACATCGTGTTCGGCGAGGTCGACCGATGAGCCTCGAGACCATCGCCCTCGAAACCGTCGCTCAGGCCCAGCTCGACGCCTACAACGCCCAGGACCTGGACGCCCACTGCGCCCACTTCTCGGACGACGTGGTCGTGGCCGGCCTGAACGGCGAGGTGGCGCGCACGGGCATCGAGGCCTACCGCGCCTTCTACGCCAAGACCTTCGCCGAGTTCCCCAAGAACCACGCGAAGCTGCTGAACCGCATCGTGGTCGGCTCGAACGTGATCGATCACGAGCATGTCGACCGCGGCAACGGCGACGAACCCTTCCAGGTCGCCGCCATCTACACCTTCAAGGGCGACAAGATCGTCCGCGTGGATTTCGCACGATGAGCGTCCGTCGTCTCGCCAAGGAACAGCCCGCCAGCTTCGCCTTCTCGGCCGAAAGCCAGGCCAAGGCCGACTGGTGGAAAGCCAAGTACCCCGCCGCCCGCAAGCAGTCGGCGGTGATCCCGATGCTGTGGCTGGCCCAGAAGCAAGAGGGCTGGGTGCAGGAGCCCGCGATCCAGGAGATCGCCCGCCAGCTCGAGATGCCGGTCATCCGCGTTCTGGAAGTGGCCACCTTCTACGTGATGTTCCAGCTGGCCCCGGTCGGCAAGACCGCCTTCGTCCAGCTGTGCGGCACCACGCCGTGCCAGCTGCGCGGCGCGCTCGACCTGCGCTCGGTGCTGGAGAAGAAGATCGGTCCGGCCCACTCGGTGTCGGCTGACGGCAAGTTCAGCTGGGAAGAGGTCGAGTGCCTCGGCGCCTGCTGCAACGCCCCGATGGCCGCCATCAACGACTACTACTACGAAGACCTGACGCCGGAGAGCCTGGCCCAGATCCTCGACGACTTCGCCGCGGGCAAGGCCCCGCAGCCGGGCAGCTATGAGGGCCGCAAGTCCTCGGAGCCGAAGGACAAGATCCAGACCCTGACCGACCCGAAGCTGTACGACGGCTCGGCGGCCAAGAAGATCAAGATCCCGAACCTGCCCGAGAAGCCGAAGAAGACCAAGGCGGAGCCCGCCGCCTGATGACCGACGTGGCCGTCCAACAGAAGAAGCGCTTCACGACGATGATCGCCATCGACGTCGTGTGCTTCCTGCTGGCCGGCGCGGCGATCGTCGGCCACGTGGCCTTCGGCGTGGGCTGGCTGCTGCCGGTCTTCGTCCTGGCCATCGTGGCGGGCTTAAGCGCCCAGATCTGGTTCGTGGTCGGGTGGCTGAAGGCCACCAGGCCGCAGGACCCGCAAGCGGGGAGGGCGCCATGAGCGACGACCTCGCCGACAAGCGGCGGGCCTACGTGGCCACGATCCGAGGGCTCTACCGCAAGGAAAGAGCCGTGGGCTTCGTGGCCTGCCTGGCCGGGGTGCTGCTGCTGATCTGGGGCCGGGAGGTCCCCGGCGCGCCAGCCTGGGCTACGCCCACAGGTCTTTTGGTGATCGGCGCCGGTTGGCTGCTTTTCGCCTATGTCATCGTCCGGCGGACGCGCTATGTCCGCACCCATCCATTCGATCCGCAAAGCTAGAGTCATGGTCGGTATCCTCGAAGACAAGGATCGCATCTTCACCAACCTTTACGGGCTCCAGGACTGGGGTCTGGAAGGTGCGAAGGCGCGCGGTTGCTGGAACGGCACCAAGGATATTCTGGACGCCGGGCGCGACTGGATCATCGAGAACATGAAGAACTCGGGTCTGCGAGGCCGCGGGGGCGCTGGTTTCTCGACCGGTCTGAAGTGGTCCTTCATGCCCAAGGAAGTGAAGGAAGGCCGTCCGCACTATCTCGTCGTCAACGCCGACGAGTCCGAGCCGGGCACCTGCAAGGACCGGGAGATCATGCGGCATGACCCGCACCTCCTGATCGAGGGCTGCCTGATCGCCTCGCGCGCCATGCTGGCCCACGCCTGCTACATCTACATCCGCGGCGAGTACGTCTTCGAGCGCGAGCGCCTGGAAGCGGCGATCAAGCAGGCCTACGAGGCCAAGCTGGTCGGCAAGAACAACGTCCACGGCTGGGACTTCGACATCTACGTCCACCACGGCGCCGGCGCCTATATCTGCGGTGAAGAGACGGCCCTGCTGGAAAGCCTGGAAGGCAAGAAGGGCCAGCCGCGCCTGAAGCCGCCGTTCCCGGCCGGCGCCGGCCTCTATGGCATGCCGACCACGGTCAACAACGTCGAGAGCATCGCCGTCGCCGGCACCATCCTGCGCCGCGGCGCCTCGTGGTTCGCCGGCTTTGGCCGCCAGAACAACGCCGGCACCAAGCTGTTCTGCGTCTCGGGCCACGTGAACCTGCCCTGCAACGTCGAAGAAGCCATGAGCATCCCCTTCCGTCAGCTGATGGAAGACCACTGCGGCGGCATTCGCGGCGGCTGGGGCAACCTCAAGGCCGTCATCCCGGGCGGTTCGTCGGTTCCGATGATCCCGGCCGAGCAGTGCGAAGACCTGCCGATGGACTTCGACGCCCTGCGTAACCTGAAGTCGGGCCTGGGCACCGCCGCCGTCATCGTCATGGACAAGTCCACCGACCTGGTCCGCGCCATCGCCCGCCTGTCGTACTTCTACAAGCACGAGAGCTGCGGCCAGTGCACGCCGTGCCGTGAAGGCACCGGCTGGATGTGGCGCGTCATGGAGCGCATGGCCACCGGCGAAGCCGATCCGAAGGAAATCGACACCCTTCTGGACGTCACGACCCAAGTCGAGGGTCACACCATCTGCGCCCTGGGCGACGCGGCCGCCTGGCCGATCCAGGGTCTGTTCCGCCACTTCCGCCACGAGGTTGAAGAGCGGATCGCTTCCTATCGTAGCGGTCGCCTGCACGTGCAGGGCGCCAAGCTGATCGCGGCGGAGTAACGAGAATGGCAATCGCCAAGGTCAACGGCGTCGAGGTCGAGTTCGAACCCGGCATGACGGTTCTGCAGGTCGCGGAACTGGCTGGGGAAGAGATCCCGCGCTTCTGCTATCACGAGCGTCTGAGCATCGCCGGCAACTGCCGCATGTGCCTGGTCGAGGTCAAACCCGGTCCGCCGAAGCCGCAGGCTTCGTGCGCCCTGCCGGCGGCCGAGGGCCAGGAGATCTTCACCAACACCCCGATGGTCAAGAAGGCCCGCGAAGGTGTGATGGAGTTCCTGCTCATCAACCACCCGCTGGACTGCCCGATCTGCGACCAGGGCGGCGAGTGCGACCTGCAGGACCAGGCCGTCGGCTACGGCCGCGACGACAGCCGCTACGACGAGAACAAGCGCGCGGTCGAAGAGAAGGCCATGGGCCCGCTCATCAAGACCGTGATGACGCGCTGCATCCAGTGCACCCGCTGCGTCCGCTTCATCACCGAAGTCGCCGGCTCGCCGGAAATCGGCCTGATCTCGCGCGGCGAAGACGTTGAAATCACGACCTACCTGGGCGCCGCGGTGACCTCGGAGCTGTCGGCCAACGTCATCGACCTGTGCCCGGTCGGCGCCCTGACCTCCAAGCCGTACGCCTTCGAAGCCCGTCCGTGGGAACTGAAGAAGACCGAAAGCATCGACGTGATGGACGCGCTCGGCTCGTCGATCCGCGTCGACGGCCGCGCCAACGCCGTGCTGCGCGTGCTGCCGCGCATCAACGAGGAGGTCAACGAAGAGTGGATCTCCGACAAGACCCGCTACGCCGTCGACGGCCTGCAGCGCCAGCGCCTGGACCGTCCGTACGTCCGCGTCGACGGCAAGCTGAAGCCGGCCACCTGGGCCGAAGCCTTCGCCGCCGTATCGGCCAAGATCAAGGCGACCGCCCCTGAGCGCATCGGCGTCATCGCCGGCGACCTGCAGGACGCCGAAAGCCTGAAGGCGACCAAGGACCTCTTCACCGCCCTGGGCGTGAAGAACCTCGACGCCCGCCAGGACGGCGCCGCCCTGGGCGCGGGCCCGCGCGAGAGCTGGCTGTTCAACTCGACCATCGCCGGCATCGAAGACGCCGACGTCGTGCTGTTCGTGGGCAGCAACCCGCGCCTCGAGGCCCCGGTCCTCAACGCCCGCTTCCGCAAGCAGTGGATCGCCGGCAAGACCCGCTTCGGCGTCATCGGCGAGCAAGCCGACCTGACCTTCGACTACGACTACCTCGGCGCCGGCGCCAAGACCCTGTCGGGCCTGGCCAAGGCCAAGAACGACTTCGTCGCCGCCCTGAAGGCCGCCGAGCGCCCCGCGATCATCATCGGCCAGGGCGCCATCGCCCGCGCCGACGGCGCGGCGATCCTCAAGGCCGCCGCCGGCCTCGCCAAGACCTTCAACGTGGTCCGCGAAGGCTGGAACGGCTGGAACGTGCTGCACACCGCCGCCGCCCGCGTGGCCGGCCTCGACCTGGGCTTCGTGCCGGCCGAGGGTGGCCTGGCCGCTGGCGACATGCTGAAGCCGGGCGCGGTCGACGTGCTGTTCCTGCTGGGCGCCGACGAGTGCGAAAGCGCCGCCAGCGACGCCTTCAAGATCTATCTCGGCACCCACGGCGACGCCGGCGCCCACAAGGCCGACGTCATCCTGCCGGGCGCCGCCTACACCGAAAAGAACGGCCTGTACGTCAACACCGAGGGCCGGGTGCAGATGGGCAAGCGCGCCGTGTTCCCGAAGGGCGAGGCCAAGGAAGACTGGTCGATCCTGCGGGCGCTGTCGGAAACTCTGGGCCACAAGCTGCCGTACGACAGCCTGGACCAGCTGCGCGCCAAGCTGTTCGCCGATCACCCGACTTTCGGCCAGATCGACTTCGCTCCGGGCTCGGTTCCCACCGTGTTCGACCTCGCCGGTATCGGCGGGGAAGGGGAGGCGACCGACGCTCCGTTCGAGAGCCCGGTGAAGGCCTTCCACCTGACCAATCCCATCGCGCGCGCCAGCGTGACCATGGCCGAGTGCGCGGCCAACGTCTCGGCCGCCTCCAAGATCGCCGCGGAGTAAGCCGTGAACGAGATCAATCCGCTTCTCTGGTTCGGCCTCACGCTCGGCGGCATCCTGCTGGTCGTGATCTGGGTTCTGCTGAGCCTGGCCTTCCTGCTGCTCGCCGACCGCAAGATCTGGGCCGGCGTCCAGATGCGCAAGGGCCCGAACGTCGTCGGTCCCTTCGGCCTGCTTCAGTCGTTCGCCGACTTCGGCAAGTTCGTGCTGAAGGAAATCGTCATCCCGGCCGGCGCCGACAAGGCCATCTTCCTGCTGGCCCCGCTGATCAGCCTGATCCTGGGTTTCGTCGGCTGGGCCGTGGTGCCGTTCGCGCCGGGCTGGGTCGTCTCCAACCTGAACGTCGGCATCCTCTACCTGCTGGCGATGAGCTCGCTGGGCGTCTACGGCATCATCATGGGCGGCTGGGCTTCGAACTCGAAGTACCCGTTCCTGGGCGCGCTGCGCTCGGCGGCGCAGATGGTGTCGTACGAAGTGTCGATCGGCCTGATCATCATCACGGTGATCCTGCTGGCCGGCTCGATGAACCTGTCGACGATCGTCGAGGCCCAGTCGGGCTGGATCTGGAACTGGAACGTCTTCGGCGGCGGCCTCAAGAACATCGTCCTGCTGCCGGTCATGGTGATCGCCATGGGCATGTTCTACATCTCGGCCCTGGCCGAGACGAACCGCCCGCCGTTCGACCTGCCGGAAGCCGAATCCGAACTCGTGGCCGGTTACCAGGTCGAGTATTCCTCGACCCCGTACCTGCTGTTCATGGTCGCCGAATATTCGAACATCGTTCTGATGTGCGCCATGATCAACGTGCTGTTCTTCGGCGGCTGGAACCCCGGCTTCCCGACGGACTTCATGGCGACCTGGCCGACGTTCGCGGCCAACCTGCTGCTGGCCTTGGTGTTCTACGCCAAGATCTGCTTCTGGTTCTTCATGTTCGCCATGGCCAAGGCCATCGTGCCCCGCTACCGCTACGACCAACTGATGCGCCTGGGCTGGAAGGTCTTCCTGCCGATGTCGCTGGTGCTGGTCGTCCTGGTCGCGGCCTGGCGCGTCTTCTCGCCGGTGGCGGGATGAGGCGTCCGCTCGCCCTGGCCCTGACGGGGCTGGTCCTGATGGCTACGGGCGCCTGCGCGTCCGTCGCCGAGGACCGCTCCTATTCGCTGGGGCGAGGGATCGTGAACTACGACGAGCTGCGTCGGGCCGGCGACAAGTGCCAGGCCGAAGGCGGATCGTTGCAAGCCAAGATGGACGGGGGAGATCCCGCCCAGCTTTCGAACTACACCTGCGTCATTCCGAAGGTTAAGCGGCCATGATGAGTCGTATCACCCAAGCCGTCAAAGGCGTCGCCCTGCTGGACTTCGCGGGCGCCTTCGGCCTGGCCATGAAGTATCTGGTCGCGCCGAAGAAGACCGTGATCTATCCGAACGAGCGCGGCCCGCAGTCGCCTCGTTTCCGCGGCGAGCACGCCTTGCGTCGCTATCCCAACGGGGAAGAGCGCTGCATCGCCTGCAAGCTGTGCGAGGCCATCTGCCCGGCCCAGGCCATCACCATCGAGGCCGAACCGCGCGAGGACGGCAGCCGCCGCACGACCCGGTACGACATCGACATGGTCAAGTGCATCTACTGCGGCCTGTGCCAGGAGGCCTGCCCGGTGGACGCCATCGTCGAAGGCCCGAACATCGAGTTCGCGGTCGAGACGCGTGAAGAGCTCTACTACGACAAGGAAAAGCTGCTCGACAACGGTGACCGTTGGGAACGGCTGATCGCGAAGAATCTGGAGTTGGACGCTCCGTACCGCTAAACGGTCGGCGCGAATCCGAGTTGGCGGCGTGCGCTTCGCACGTCGCTGTTATTTGAACTTATCAGGGGAGCACCTGGGCCAATGGCCTTGCAGGCGATAGCTTTCTACTTGCTGGCGTTCGTGACCATTGCGGCGGGTCTTCTCGTCGTCTCGGCCAAGAACCCCGTGCACTCGGTGCTCTTCCTGATCACCGCCTTCTTCTCGGCCGCTGGCCTCTTCGTCCTCCTGGGCGCGGAGTTCCTCGCGATGCTGCTGATCGTCGTCTATGTGGGCGCGGTCGCGGTGCTGTTCCTCTTCGTCGTCATGATGCTCGACATCGACTTCGAAGCGCTTCGGGACGGCTTCGCCCAGTACCTGCCCATCGGCGGTCTGGTCGGCGGCGTCCTGACGATCGAGATGATCATGGTCGCCGTCAGCGTGGCCACCAACGGCGCCGCGTCCAAGAACGCGACCCCGCTGGCTTCGCCGGGCGGTGTCAGCAACACCGAGGCCATCGGCCGGGTGCTCTACACCGACTACATCTTCTTCTTCCAGGCAGCGGGCCTGGTGCTGCTGGTCGCCATGATCGGCGCCATCGTCCTGACCCTGCGTCACAAGCCGGGCGTCAAGCGCCAGGACATCGGCAAGCAGGTCGCCCGCACGCCCAAGACCGGAATGGAACTCGTGCAGATCAAGCCGGGCGAGGGGATCAGCGAATGATCGGCCTTCCGCATTACCTCATCGTCGCCGCCATCCTTCTGACGATCGGCGTCTTCGGGATCTTCGTGAACCGCAAGAACATCATCGTCATCCTGATGTCGATCGAGCTGATCCTGCTGGCGGTGAACATCAACCTGGTCGCCTTCTCGGCCTACCTGCACAACGTGGTGGGCCAGATCTTCGCGATGTTCGTGCTGACCGTGGCGGCCGCCGAGGCCGCCGTGGGCCTCGCCATCCTGGTGACCTTCTTCCGGAACCGCGGCGACATCGCGGTCGACGACGCCAGCATGATGAAGGGCTGACCCAGTGCAATCGCTCGTCACCATTCTCGTCTTCGCCCCGCTGGTGGGCGCGATCATCGCTGGCCTGTTCGGCCGGCGGATCGGCAACGTCGCTTCGCAAGCCGTCACCACGGGCCTGCTGATCCTGGCCTGCGCGCTGTCGTGGGTCACCTTCAGCCAGTGGACCTGGGGTCACATGGAGGCCTTCACGGTCTCGCTGCTGCCCTTCATCCACGTGGGCGATTTCATCGCCAACTGGTCGATCCGCATCGACGCCCTGTCGGCGACCATGCTGATCGTGGTCACGACCGTCTCGGCGCTCGTGCACATCTATTCCTGGGGCTACATGGCCGAGGACGACAGCAAGCCGCGCTTCTTCGCGTACCTGTCGCTCTTCACCTTCGCCATGCTGTCGCTGGTCACCGCCGCCGACTTCATGCAGCTGTTCTTCGGCTGGGAAGGCGTGGGTCTGGCCTCGTACCTGCTGATCGGCTTCTGGTTCAAGAAGCCGTCGGCCAGCGCGGCCGCCATCAAGGCCTTCGTCGTCAACCGCGTCGGCGACTTCGGCTTCGCGCTCGGCATCATGACCGTCTACTGGGCGTTCGGCACGATCAACTTCGCCGAGCTGTTCCCGATGATCCAGTCGGGCGCCGCCCGCAGCTGGCAGTTCGCCGGCCATAGCTGGCCGCTGGTCGACATCGCCTGCTTCCTGCTGTTCATCGGCGCGATGGGCAAGTCGGCCCAGTTCTTCCTTCACACCTGGCTTCCGGACGCCATGGAAGGCCCGACCCCGGTGTCGGCGCTGATCCACGCGGCCACCATGGTGACCGCCGGCGTCTACATGCTGTGCCTGCTGTCGCCGATGTTCGAGTACGCCCCGGTGGCCAAGAACATCGTCACGGTCATCGGCGCGGTGACGGCCCTGTTCGCCGCCACGGTCGGTCTGACCCAGAACGACATCAAGCGCGTGATCGCCTACTCGACCTGTTCGCAGCTGGGCTACATGTTCTTCGCGGCCGGCGTGGGCGCCTACCAGGCGGCCATGTTCCACCTGTTCACGCACGCCTTCTTCAAGGCCCTGCTGTTCCTGGGCGCCGGTTCGGTGATCCACGGCATGCACCACGAGCAGGACATGCGCCGCTACGGCGCCCTGGCCAAGATGCTGCCGGTGACCTTCATCGCCATGACGATCGGCACGATCGCCATCACGGGCCTCGGCTTCCCGCCGCTGCACCTGGGCTTCGCCGGCTTCTACTCGAAGGACACCATCATCGAAGCCGCGTTCGCCGCGGGCGGCCACAACCAGATCGCCATGTTCGCATGGGTGATCGGCGTCCTCGTCGCGGGCCTGACCTCGTTCTACTCGTGGCGCCTGGCGTTCTTCACCTTCAACGGCAAGGCCCGCTGGGGTCATGACGACCACGGCCATGACGCGCACGCCGCTCACGGCCATGACGACCACGCCCACGGCGCGCACGACGATCACGGTCATGACGACCATGGCCACGGCCATGATCACAAGCCGCACGAGAGCCCGTGGGTGATGTTGTTCCCGCTGATCGTGCTGTCGATCGGCGCGGTCGCCGCCGGCTTCGTCTTCACCGGCTACTTCGTGGGTCACCACGAGGCCGAGTTCTGGCGCGGCGCGATCTACAACGCCCCGACCAACCACGTGCTGCACGACGCGCACAACGTTGCGACCTGGGTGAAGTGGAGCCCGCTGGTCGCCTCGCTGCTCGGCCTGGCCATCGCCGTCTACGTCTACCTGATCAAGGGCAACGAGCGGCTGGGTCTCAAGCTCGCCGAGCGCAAGGGTCCGCTGTACGTGTTCTTCTACAACAAGTGGTTCTTCGACGAGCTGTACGACGCCACCTTCGTGCGCGCCGCCAAGTTCCTCGGCGACCTGTTCTGGAAGGGCGGGGACCAGAAGATCATCGATCGCCTGGGTCCCGACGGCGTCAGCGCCGTCTCCTACGCCGTCGGCCGCAAGACGGGCAAAGCCCAGACCGGCTACGTCTACCACTACGCTTTCGTCATGCTGCTCGGCGTCGCCGGCCTGCTGACGTTCGCCCTTTACGCATTCCGTTGAGGACGGATCGATGACTGGTCTGCTCAGCCTTACGACCTTCGCTCCGCTCGTCGGCGTGGCCCTGATCCTGGCGGCTCGCGCCGCCAAGGGCGCGGGCGCCGCCACCGACACCCTGGCCAAGTGGATCGCGCTCGCGACCACTCTGGTGACCTTCGCCCTGGCGCTGGTGCTGACGCTCCAGTTCGACGCCAAGAACCCGGGCTTCCAGTTCGTGGAAGACTTCGCCTGGTTCGCCGGCCTGCATTACCGCATGGGCATCGACGGCATTTCGGTGCTGCTGGTCCTGCTCACCGCCTTCCTGCTGCCGATCTGTATCGTGGCCAGCTGGAAGTCGGTCGAGAAGCGCGTCGTCGAGTACCTGATCGCCTTCCTGGTCCTCGAGACCCTGGTGATCGGCGTGTTCTGCGCGCTGGATCTCGTGCTGTTCTACCTCTTCTTCGAAGGGGGCCTGGTGCCGATGTTCCTGATCATCGGCATCTGGGGCGGCAAGCGCCGGATCTACGCGGCCTACAAGTTCTTCCTCTACACGCTGCTCGGCTCGGTGCTGATGCTGGCGGCCATCCTGGCCATGATCTCGATCGCCGGCACCTCGTCGATCCCCGAACTCATGACCTACAAGTTCGCGCCGTGGCTCCAGACCTGGCTGTGGCTGGCCTTCTTCGCCTCGTTCGCGGTGAAGATGCCGATGTGGCCGGTGCACACCTGGCTGCCTGACGCCCACGTGGAAGCCCCGACGGCGGGTTCGGTCATCCTGGCCGGCATTCTGCTGAAGATGGGCGGCTACGGCTTCATGCGCTTCAGCATCCCGATGTTCCCGAACGCCTCGGAGATGTTCCAGCCGCTGGTGTTCGCGATGTCGGGCATCGCCATCGTCTACACCTCGCTGGTCGCCTTCCGTCAGACCGACATCAAGAAGCTGATCGCCTATTCGTCGGTCGCCCACATGGGCTTCGTGACCATGGGCATCTTCTCGGGCAACGCCGCCGGCGAGCAGGGCGCCCTGTTCCAGATGATCAGCCACGGGGTGATCTCCGGCGCGCTCTTCCTCTGCGTCGGCGTCGTCTACGACCGCATGCACACCCGCGAGATCGCCTTCTACGGCGGCCTGACCAACCGCATGCCGCACTACGCCTTCGTGTTCCTGCTGTTCACGATGGGCAATGTCGGCCTGCCGGGCACCTCGGGCTTCGTCGGCGAAATCCTGACGATGACCGGCGTCTACCAGGCCTCGACCTGGACGGCGATCGTGTCGGCGACCGGCGTGATCCTGTCGGCGATGTACGCCCTGACGCTGTACCGCCGCGTCATGTACGGCGAGATCGTCAACCCGGAACTGAAGACGATCACCGACCTCGACGCGCGCGAGATCCTGCTGTTCGTGCCGCTGATCATCATGACCCTGGTGCTCGGCATCTATCCTAATCTTGTGTTCAACCTGACCGCGTCGTCCGTCGACGGGCTCGTCGGCGCCTGGCGCGCCGCCGTGGGCGGGTGAGGGATCCCATGACGTTCTCCGCCAACATCTCCCTCGTCCTTCCCGAGCTGGTCCTGGGCGTCTCGGCCCTGGTCCTGCTGGTCTGGGGCGCCTTCTCCAAGAAGACCACGCCGGTCTTCACGGGCGCTTCGGTGCTGGCGCTGCTGGCCGCCGCCGTCCTGGCGGCGATCGGCCCGCACGGCCACGCCTTCAACGGCGTCTACTCGGCCGACGCCGCGGCCAGCTACGCCAAGGTCGCGATCTTCGTGTTCAGCGCCCTGGCCGTCGTGCTCGGCGACCGCTGGCTCGCCGCCCGCGGCGACCAGAAGTTCGAGTTCCCGGTCCTGGTGGTGCTGTCGGCCGTCGGCATGGGCATCACCGCCTCGGCGGGCGACCTGATCAGCCTCTATATCGGCGTCGAGCTGCAATCGCTGGCCCTGTACGTCCTGGCGGCCTTCCGCCGCGACGACGCCAAGGCCTCGGAAGCGGGTCTGAAGTATTTCGTGCTGGGCGCGCTGTCGTCGGGCATCCTGCTGTACGGCGCCTCGCTGATCTACGGCTTCGCCGGCTCGACCCGCTTCGCCGACATCGCCGCCGCCTCGCACGGCGCTCACGGCCTGGGTCTGCTGTTCGGCCTGATCTTCGTGATCTGCGGTCTGGCGTTCAAGGTTTCGGCCGCGCCGTTCCACATGTGGACCCCGGACGTCTACGAAGGCGCCCCGACCCCGGTCGTCGGCTTCTTCGCCGCCGCGCCGAAGCTGGCGGCCATGATGATGTTCGCCCGCGTGCTGGGCGACGCCTTCCCCGACGCCGTGTCGCAATGGCGCCAGGTGCTGATCATCGCGGCCCTGCTGTCGGTGTTCGTCGGCGCCTTCGCCGGCCTGGCCCAGACCAACCTCAAGCGCCTTTGGGCCTATTCCTCGATCGCCAACGTCGGTTACGCCCTGCTGGGCGTCGCCACCGGCGGCGAGATCGGCCTGCACTCGATGCTGGTCTTCATGGTGCTCTACATGGTGGACGTCACCGGCTTCTTCGCCTGCCTGCAGGCGCTGAGCCGCGACGGCAAGCCGATGGAGACCATCGAGGACATGGCCGGCCTGGTGAAGGAACGTCCCGGCATCGCCCTGGCCATGACCGCGTTCTCGCTGTCGGCCCTCGGCCTGCCGCCGTTCTCGGGCTTCTGGGCCAAGTTCTACGTCTTCAAGGCCGCCATGGGCTCGGGCGACGTGCCGCTGCAGTGGGCCGCCGTGCTCGGCCTGGTGGGCAGCGTCGTGGCCGCGTTCTACTACCTGCGCCTGATCAAGGCGATGTGGTTCGACGCGCCCGCGGGCTCGGTGGACAAGCCGCAACCGACCGCTCGCGCGATCGGCTTCGCCGCGGCCCTGTTCTCGTTCCCGATCGTCCTGGCCGCCCTGGTCTGGCTCGACCCCGCCGCCAAGGCGGCGGCGGCCGCCTTCGGCCACCTCTGACGTGACGGGCGGCCCCCCGTTCGATAACGGGGCGGGCAAGGGGCCGCCCGTCGTCGTTCTCGACGAGATCGACTCGACCAATGCCGAGGTCCGCCGCCGCGCAGAAGCGGGGCGGACCGAGCCCGTCTGGATCGTCGGCCTGCGCCAGACCGCGGGTCGAGGCCGCCGGGGTCGCGCCTGGGAAACCGGCGACGGCAACCTGGCCGCCACGCTTCTGCTGACCCTCGACAAGCCGCCCGCCGAAGCCGCCCAGGTTTCCTTCGTCGCCGCCCTGGCGGTGGCCGACCTGCTGGCGGCCTACGTGCCCGAGCGCCTGGTCAGCCTGAAATGGCCCAACGACCCGATGGTCGGCGGCCTCAAGATCAGCGGCATTCTCATCGAGTCCGGCAAGTCGCCGGACGGCGGCCTGTGGCTGGCCGTGGGCATCGGGGTGAACCTGGCCCGCAAGCCCATCGACAGCGAACGCCCGACCACGGCCTTGCCGACCTGGCGCGCCGAGCCGCCGCCGACGCCGGTCGAGGCGATCGGCGTGCTGGCCGCCTCGTTCGACCGCTGGCTGGATGTCTGGCTGCGCCTGGGCTTTCCCGCCATCGCCGACGCCTGGACCGCCAAGGCCCACGGCCTGGGCGAGCCCTGCGTCGCCCGCCTGGGGACCGAGACGGTCGAGGGCATAGCCGAGGGCCTCGACGGCGATGGGGCCTTGCGCCTGCGCCTGGCCGACGGCCAACTGCGCCGGATCACCGCCGGCGACGTCTTCTTCGGAGCTTCGTGATGCTGCTGGCCATCGAACAGGGCAACACCAACACCATGTTCGCCATCCACGACGGCCAGTCGTGGATCGCCCAGTGGCGGGCCGCCACCGAGAGCACCCGCACCGCCGACGAATACGTCGTCTGGCTGTCGCAGCTGATGTCGATGCAGGGGCTGGGCTTCCGCTCGCTGGACGCCTGCATCATCTCCAGCGTCGTGCCCCAATCGCTGTTCAACCTGCGCAACCTGTCGCGCCGCTACCTGAACGTCGAGCCGCTGGTGATCGGCGAGAACGCCAAGCTGGGCGTCGATATCCGCATCGACAAGCCGTCGGAGGCCGGCGCCGACCGCCTGGTCAACGCCGTGGGCGCCAGCATGCTCTACAAAGGGCCGCTGATCGTCATCGACAGCGGCACGGCCACCACCTTCGACGTCGTGGCCGCCGACGGCGCCTTCGAGGGCGGCATCATCGCCCCCGGCATCAACCTCTCCATGCAGGCGCTGCACGAAGCGGCCGCCAAGCTGCCCCGCATCGCCATCCAGCGTCCCGCGCGCAACCGCGTCGTCGGCACCGACACCGTCAGCGCCATGCAGTCGGGCGTGTTCTGGGGCTACATCTCACTCATCGAAGGACTGGTCGCGCGCATCAAGAAAGAGCGCGGCGAGGCCCTGACCGTGGTCGCCACCGGCGGCGTCGCCTCGCTGTTCGAGGGCGCCACCGACAGCATCGACCACTTCGACCCTGATCTGACCATCCGTGGTCTCCTCGAAATTCACCGCCGCAATACCCATCTAGGGACCGAATGAAAAAGCAAACCAACGACGAGCTCGTCTTCCTGCCGCTGGGCGGGTCGAACGAGATCGGCATGAACTTCAATCTGTACGGCTACGGGCCCGCCGACGACCGCAAGTGGATCGTCGTCGACCTCGGCGTCACCTTCGGCGACCAGACGACGCCGGGCGTCGAGATCATCCTGCCCGACCCCGAATATATCGTCCCCTATGCCGACGATATCCTCGGCATCGTCCTGACCCACGCGCACGAAGACCACCTGGGCGCCGTCGCCTGGCTGTGGCCGCAGCTGAAGGCGCCGGTCTACGCCACGCCCTTCACCGCCTTCCTGCTGCGCGAGAAGCTGCGGGACGCCAATCTGCTGGACGAGGTCGAGATCATCGAGGTGCCGCTGAGCGGCAGCTTCGACCTGGGCCCGTTCCACCTGGAAATGGTCACGCTCACGCACTCGATCCCCGAGCCGAACGGCCTGGCGATCAAGACGCCGCTGGGCACCATCCTGCACACCGGCGACTGGAAGATCGATCCCGATCCCCAGCTGGGCGCGGCCACCGACGTCGACGCCCTGCGCCGACTGGGCGACGAGGGCGTGCTGGCCATGGTCTGCGACAGCACCAACGTCTTCGTCGAGGGCGAGTCGGGCTCGGAAGCCGACGTCCGCGTCGAGATGAACAAGCTGATCGCAGGCCTGACGGGCAAGATCGCCGTGGCCTGCTTCGCCTCGAACGTGGCGCGCATGGACACCGTGATCCGCGCCGCCCAGGCCGCCGGCCGCAAGGTCTGCCTCGCCGGCCGCTCGATGCACCGCATGGCCGCCGCCGCCCGCTCGGTCGGACTGCTGGACGGGCTGGAGCCGTTCCTCACCGACGATCAGGCCAAGCACATGCCGGAGAACGAGATCCTCTATCTCTGCACCGGCAGCCAGGGCGAGGCGAGGGCGGCTCTCGCCCGCATCGCCGAGGGCAACCACCCGCACGTCAAGCTTTCGCAGGGCGACCACGTGGTGTTCAGCTCGCGCGTGATCCCGGGCAACGAGATTCCGATCCGCAACCTGCAGAACAAGCTGGCCGATCGCGGCGTGCGCCTGCACACCGAGCGCGACACCCCCGGCATTCACGTCAGCGGCCACCCGTGCCGTGACGAGCTTAAGCAGATGTACCAGTGGGCCCGTCCGCAGATCGCGGTGCCGACCCACGGTGAGCGCCGCCACCTGCTCGAGCACGCCGCCTTCGCCAAGGACCTGCAGGTTCCGCACGCCGTCAGCCCGCGCAACGGCGACATGGTGCGTCTGGCGCCTGGTCATCCGGAGATCATCGACGAGGTTCCGGCCGGTCGCCTGTACGTCGACGGCGGCGTCGTGACGCCCGAGAACGGCGAGGCCCTGCGCGAGCGTCGCCACGCGGCGTTCAACGGCGTGCTGGCCGTGTCGATCGTGCTGGACGGCCGCAACAAGGTCGTTTCGGGCCCGCAGGTCCGGGGCCTGGGCCTGGCCGGCGACGAGGAATACCCGCTCGACGAGGCCCTGGACGACCTGGCCGAAGAGGCCGAAGAGGCCTTCAAGCGCCTGTCGGGCGACGACCGCGAGATCGACGAAACGATCGAGAACGCCATCTCGCGCGCGGTGAAGAAGGCCGCCTTCCGCATCTGGGAACGCAAGCCGGTCGTCGAGACGACCGTCCTGCGCCTCTGACGCCCGCATGAGCATCGACGACCAGGTCCCGACCGAGCCCCCCGAGCCGCCGCCTGCGCGGCGCGAGGGGATCTTCGGCCAGGGGCCTGCCGTCATCTGGTTCGAGGCCTGGCCGGTCCTGGTGACCCTGGGCTTGATCTGGATCGTCTTCGCCGCCCAGTTGGCCAGCGCGCCGCTGGGGCTGGAGGAGCGGATGCTCAGCTACGGCGCCTTCCATCCCGGCAACTTCCGGGACGGTCTGTGGTGGACGCCGCTGACCTCGATGTTCCTGCATGCCGGCTGGCTGCACGTGGTCATGAACTCGGCGGCCTTGGTCGCCCTGGGGCCGGGCATCGCCCAGCGCCTGGGGCGCGACGCGTTCGGCGGCCTGCTGTTCGGCGGTCTCTATGTCGGCTGCGGCCTGGCCGGCGTGGCGCTGGCCGGGCTGCTGATGCCCGACGCCTGGCTGCTGGGCGCGTCCGGCGCCATCTGCGGCCTGTGGGGCGCGGGCGCGCGCCTGGTCGGGCCGGGCAGGGAAGAGCTGCATCCGATCTTCTCCAAGGCCGTCGGCCGTTCGGCGCTGTCGTTCCTGGTCATGAACCTCGTCGTCGTGGTCGCCGCCGGCGCCTACGGCCTGGCCAGTCAGCAGGACCTGATCCTCGTCTCGTGGCAGGCGCACTTGGGCGGCTTCGTGCTCGGCCTGCTGCTGGTCGGCGTGCTGCCGGTGCGCTTCCACTGGCTGAAGGGCCTTCGCGGCGCTTGACTGCCGTGACCGGAGGCGCGGTTAGTTGGTCTCCAACTCCGCACCAACCGGGACAGGATCAATGATCGGCAGGCTCAACCACATCGGCGTCGCCACGCCCTCCATCGACGAGTCGGTGAAGATGTACCGCGAGCTGCTGGGCGCCACCTCGGTCACCGAAAAGTGGGCCATGCCCGAGCAGGGCGTCTGGGTCTGCTTCGTCAACCTGCCCAACAGCCAGATCGAACTGATCGAGCCCTACGGCGAGAAATCCCCGATCCACGCCTTCCTGGCCAAGAACCCCAAGGGCGGCCAGCATCACGTCTGCTTCGAGGTCGAGAACATCTACGAGGCCCGCGACGCTCTGGTCGCAAAGGGCGCGACCGTGCTAGGCGAACCCAGGATCGGCGCCCATGGAACGCTGATCATCTTCGTTCACCCCAAGGACATGGGCGGCATGCTCGTGGAATTGATGGAAAGCCCCAAGGACGCGCATCACTGATGGGACCGATCACCAGCGTCGCGATCTTCCTGACCATCTGGTGGACGGTGCTGTTCGCCGTGCTGCCGCTGGGCGTGCGCAGCTATCACGAGATGGGAATCGAGCCGCCGCCGGGCGCCGATCCCGGCGCGCCGGTGAACCCGAACCTGAAGCGCAAGTTCCTCACCACCACCTGGGTGACCGCGGTGCTGTTCACGATTCTCTGGCTGGTGGTGAAGTTTCAGCTGGTGACCCTGCCGGACCTGCCCTCGACCTACTGAAAACTTTTGCAGCCCGGGGCTGGGCGCCCAAGACATGGGCGACCTGCGATCTCCTGCCCGTCAAACGCCCATGTCTTGGGCGAAACGCGCGGACCTCGCATCTGGGCGGCAATCGCATGCCCCAACAGCCGTTCGACGGTCGTAGATTGTCATGACGAGGCCGGGTTCGGCCTTGCTCTGTGGCGTCTTCCCCGACGATGAACTTGAACGGCCGCGCGATTGAACCGCGCGGCCTTCTTTTCGTTATGGCTCCGCTCGGGGTGTCGGGTCGAAGAGAGCGCGGCCTCGCCCAACTCTTTCGACAGTCAGGCGCCCTCGACACTCAAAACGTCATCTTTTCGCCGCGCGCGTTGCCAAGCTGAACGGCGACCGGCTATCTCAACGCCTCGAATACTCCCGGAGACGTCTCGTCCATGCGCCTGTCGCGCTACTTCCTGCCCGTCCTGAAAGAAGCTCCCTCCGACGCCCAGATCGTGTCGCACCAGCTGATGCTGCGCGCGGGCATGATCCGCCAGGAGGCGGCCGGCATCTACGCCTGGCTGCCACTGGGCCTGCGGGTGCTCAACAAGGTCGAGCAGATCGTCCGTGAGGAAATGGATCGCGCCGGCGCCGTCGAGCTCCTGATGCCGACCCTGCAACTGGCCGACCTGTGGCGCGAGTCGGGCCGTTACGACGCCTACGGCCCGGAGATGCTGCGCATCACCGACCGCCACGAGCGCGAGCTGCTCTACGGGCCCACCAACGAGGAGATGGTCACCGAGATCTTCCGCGCCTCTGTGCGGAGCTACAAGGACCTGCCCAAGAACCTCTACCACGTGCAGTGGAAGTTCCGCGACGAGCGCCGCCCGCGCTTCGGCGTGATGCGCGGCCGCGAGTTCCTGATGAAGGACGCCTACAGCTTCGACCTCGACGCCGAGGGCGCGCGCAAGTCGTACAACCGCATGTTCGTGGCCTACCTGAACCTCTATGCCCGCATGGGCCTGAAGGCCGTGCCGATGCGCGCCGACACCGGCCCGATCGGCGGCGACCTCTCCCACGAGTTCATCGTCCTGGCCGAGACGGGCGAAAGCGCCGTCTTCTGCCACAAGGACCTGGTCGAGATGGATCCGCCCGGCGCCGACGTCGACTGGTACGGCGACCTGCAGCCGCTGGTCGACCAGCGCACGGCGCTGTACGCCGCGACCGAGGAGATGCACGACGAAGCCGCCTTCGACGCGATCCCCGAGGGCGACCGCCTGTCGGCCCGCGGCATCGAGGTCGGGCACATCTTCTCGTTCGGCACCAAGTATTCCGAGCCGATGAAGGCCTATGTCATGGGTCCGGACGGCAAGGAAGTACCGGCCCAGATGGGCAGCTACGGCGTCGGCGTCTCGCGCCTGCTGGGCGCGATCATCGAGGCCAGCCACGACGAAGGCGGCATCATCTGGCCGGAAAGCGTCGCGCCCTTCCACGTCGGCATCGTCAACATGCGCCAGGGCGACGGCGCCTGCGACGCGGCTTGCGACAGCGCCTACAAGGCCCTGCAGGCCGCCGGCGTCGACGTGCTCTATGACGACACCGATGCTCGCGGCGGCGCCAAGTTCGCCACCATGGACCTGATCGGCCTGCCCTGGCAGCTGATCGTCGGTCCCAAGGGCATCGCCGACGGCGTGGTCGAGCTGAAGAACCGCAAGACCGGCGAGCGCGTGTCCGAGCCGCTCGACGCGGTCATCGCCCGCCTGACCGGCAAGGCCGCCGCCTGATGGCGTTCGGCGCGGGGCCCTTCGGGATCTGGGAACGGACGGTCGCCTGGCGTTACCTGCGCACCAAGCGCAAGAACGGCGGCGTCGCCCTGATCTCGGTGATCTCGTTCAGCGCGGTTATGCTGGCGGTGTTCGCCCTCATCACCGTGATGAGCGTCATGAACGGCTTCCGCGCCGAACTCCTCGGCCGGCTGCTCGGCTTCAACGGCCACATCTACGCGCAGGGGCCGCTGGTCAACGGCCCGGACCGCGAGGGCGTCATCGCCCGCATCAAGGCCACCCCCGGCGTGATCCAGGCCGCGCCGCTGGTCGAGGCCCAGGCCATGGTCATCGGTCCCAACCAGGTGACCGGCGCCATCGTGCGGGGCGTGAACCCCGCCGACCTGCGCGGCATGAAGCTGATCTCCGGCAACATCAAGCAGGGCTCGCTCGACGGCTATGGCGAGGGCGAGTACGGCGGCGACATGGTGCTGATCGGCGACCGCATGGCCCGCAACCTGGGGCTTTCGGTCGGCGATCCGATCACGCTGATCTCGCCGTCCGGCCCGGCAACGGCCTTCGGGACCTCCACCCGCGAGAAGGACTATGTCGTCGGCGGCGTGTTCAGCGTCGGCATGAGCCAGTTCGACGAGAGCTACGTGATGATGCCGCTGGCCCAGGCGCAGCTGTTCTTCGGGCGCGACACGGCCATCGACTATGTCGAGGTCAAGCTGACCGATCCCGACAACGCCAAGCAGGCCAAGGCCGCCATCGAGCAGGCCGTCGGCCCCGGCGCCTTCATCACCGACTGGATGGACAAGAACAGCAGCTACTTCAACGCGCTGCAGGTCGAGCGCAAGGTCATGCGCCTGATCCTGTTCTTCATCGTCGCCATCGCCACCCTCAACATCATCTCCGGCCTCGTCATGCTGGTGAAGAACAAGGGCCGCGACATCGCCATCCTGCGCACCATGGGCGCCAGCCAGTCGTCGATCCTGCGCATCTTCATCATGGCCGGCGCCTCGATCGGCCTGGCCGGCACCCTGATGGGCCTGCTGCTGGGCGTCTTGTTCTGCGCCAACATCACCGCCATCCAGAACTTCGTCGAATGGGCCACCGGCACGGCGGTGTTCAGCGCCGACATCTATTTCCTGGCCCATATCCCGGCCAAGATCGACTGGGTCGAGGTGGGCGGCGTCGTCTCGATCTCCACCCTGATGAGCGTGCTGGCGACCTTGCCGCCGGCGCTGCGGGCCTCGCGCCTCGATCCCGTAGAGGCCCTTCGCTATGAGTAGCCCCGTCCTGTCGCTGCGCGGCGTCGAGCGCACCTACGTCACCGAGGCCGGCAAGCTGACGGTACTGCGCGGCGCCGATCTCGACGTCTATCCGGGCGAGGTCGTGGGCCTGATCGGCCCGTCGGGCTCGGGCAAGTCGTCGCTACTGCATGCGGCGGGCCTGCTGGAGCGCCCCGACGCCGGCATCATCGCTGTCGACGGCAAGGACTGCTCCAAGCTCTCCGAGCGCCAGCGCACCAAGGTGCGGCTGTCGACCGTGGGCTTCGTCTATCAGTTCCATCACCTGCTGCCGGAGTTCACGGCCGCCGAGAACGTGGAGCTGCCGCAGATGATCGCCGGCCGTCGCCGGGCCGAGGCCCGCGAGCGGGCCGTGGGGCTTCTGAGCCAACTGGGTCTTGCCGCCCGCGTGGATCACCAGCCCGGCCAGATGTCGGGCGGCGAGCAGCAGCGCGTGGCCATCGCCCGCGCCCTGGCCAATTCGCCCAAGCTCCTGCTGGCCGACGAGCCGACCGGCAACCTCGATCCGGCGACCTCGGCCGCCACCTTCCAGGCGCTGTACGACCTGGCGCGCGGGCAGGGCGTCGCCGCCCTGATCGCCACCCACAACATGGAACTGGCCCGCTACATGGACCGGGTCTTCGCCCTGCGCGACGGCCACCTGGAGCCGCAGACGTTCTAGGACGTCGAGGCGCTTCCTAGAGAAGCGCCTGCCGCATCGCCGCGAAGAACCCGGCCTGGTCGATCTTCTTGATGACCCGGGCGTTGGGCTCGCGGCGCTTCAGGGCCGGGTCGGCGATCTCGATGTCCGGCAGGATCGAGTGCGAGACGCTGAGATAGCCGCGCGTCAGCTCGCCCATGGTCTCGACGTCGATCACGCAGCGCTCGGCTTCCAGCACGAGGGTCTCGTCGAGCATGGCCGCGCAGGTCAGGGCGTCGGGGTGCAGGCTGCCGTCCAGGCCCTCGGTGTCGCGGGCGAAGGCCAGCGAGGCCTCGTTGACCTTGGTGAAGAACTTGGCGCGCGGGGTGCCCAGGGCGTCGAGCTCGCCCAGTTGCGCGGTCGTCAGCAGGCCGTCGCGCAGGGTTTCGGTCCAGGTCACCACGTGCAGGTCGAAGCCGGCGTTGACGACGATCTTGGCCGCCTCGGGATCGACATAGAAGTTGTATTCGGCCGCCGGCGTGACGTTGCCCACGCCGTTGTCGGCGCCGCCCATGACCCACAGGGCCTTGGCGGCCTTGGCGATCGCCGGCTCGCGCAGCACGGCCAGGGCGATGTTGGTCAGCGGCGCCTGGGCCAGCAGGGTGATCTCGCCCGGCGCTTCCATCACCCGCCGCACGATCTCGTCGGCCGCGTGGCCGGGGGAGGGGCGCTGGGCGGTCTTGGGAAAGCCCGCGTCGCTCATGCCGTCCTCGCCGAACACGTAGGCGGCGTCCAGCGGGACACGGCTGAATGGCTTGCCCGCGCCCAGATAGACCGGAACGCCGGCAGCCTCGCAGGCCTCCAGCGTCACCAGGGCGTTCTCTGCGTGCTGCGTAAAGCCGACATTGCCGTGGCTGATGGTGATGGCCTCGACGCTGACGCCCGGGCGGCGCAGGGCGAGCATCAGGGAGAAGACGTCGTCTCCGGCGGTGTCGGTGTCGATGATCAGGCGCATGGCGGGCTTCTGCCGCGTTCCGCGCGGGAAGGCCAGAGCCGCCCGGTTGATCCGCGGCGATCGGCCCCGCGCGACAAAAAAGCTCGCAACGTGCCTGTGGACTATTGTGGTAAGAACGAAAGGGGAATATAGAACAAAACGGCAACTGGCCAACGAGCTGTGGAGGGATGTTATGGTCCGGATCGCGCGTGAGTCTTTGGCGCTTGTATCTGTCGCCGGCTTCGTCTGGATGATGTGTTCGGTCGCCCAGTTGGTGACCTGAGTCGAATAGCAGCGAGGGTCTGGTCATGTCGGGTGTGGAAGGTCAGGGTTTTGTCCACCTCCGCGTCCGGTCGGCCTATTCGCTGCTGGAGGGGGCTATCAAGGCCGACAAGATCCCGGGCATGGCCGCCGCCGGCGGCATGCCCGCCGCGGGGATCACCGACCGGGCCAACCTGTTCGGCGCCCTGGAGTTCTCCGTCTATTCCAAGGACAACGGCGTCCAGCCGATCATCGGCTGCGCCCTGCCGGTGAAGGGCATCGGCGCCAAGCCGGCCGAGCGCTGGGCGCGCGAACCGACGATCACCCTGCTGGTGCAGAACGAGCGGGGCTATCTGAACCTCTCTGAGCTGTCGTCGCTGGCCTATCTGGAAAGCGGCGAACTGGCCGAGCCGGTCGTGCCCTGGGCCAAGGTGGTCGAGTATTCCGAAGGCCTGATCCTGCTGTCGGGCGGAACCGACGGTCCTGTCGACAGTCTGTTCGCCGCCGGCAAGACCGCCGAGGGCAATGCGGCCCTGGCCGAGATGCAGAGGGTGTTCGGCGACCGCTTCTATGTGGAGCTGCAGCGCCATGGCCTGCCGCAGCAGGCGGCGGCCGAGCCGGGTCTGGTCGACTGGGCCTACGACCACGACGCGCCGCTGGTCGCCACCAACGACTGCTACTACGCCAAGCCCAATCTCTACGACGCCCACGATGCGCTGCTGTGCATCGCCGACGGCTCGTTCGTCGGCCAGGACGAGCGTCGCCGGGTGACGCCCGAGCACTGGTTCAAGCCGGCCGAGGACATGCGCAAGCTGTTCGCCGACCTGCCGGAGGCCTGCGACAACACCCTCGACATCGCCCGCCGCTGCGCCTTCATGGTCAAGAAGCGCGATCCCATTCTGCCCAGCTTCCCCACCGGCGACGGCCGCAACGAGGCCGAGGAGCTGGCTCACCAGGCCCGTGAAGGCCTGCGGATGCGCCTCGAGGGCCTGACCCTGGCGATGGAGGAGCACGTCTACTGGGAGCGGCTCGACTTCGAGCTGGGCATCATCGTCAAGATGGGCTTCCCCGGCTACTTCCTGATCGTTTCCGACTTCATCAAGTGGGGCAAGGATCACGGCATCCCGGTCGGGCCCGGGCGGGGTTCGGGCGCCGGTTCTCTGGTCGCCTGGGTGCTGACCATCACCGACCTCGACCCGCTGCGCTTTGGCCTGCTGTTCGAGCGTTTCCTCAATCCCGAGCGGGTCTCCATGCCCGACTTCGACGTCGACTTCTGCCAGGAGCGACGCGAAGAGGTGATCGCCTACGTGCAGGACAAGTATGGGCGCGACCGCGTAGCCCAGATCATCACCTTCGGTTCGTTGCAGGCCCGCGCCGTGCTGCGCGACGTCGGCCGGGTGATGCAGCTGCCGCTGGGCCTGGTCGACCGTCTCTGCAAGATGGTGCCCAACAATCCGGCCGCCCCGGTGACCCTGGCCCAGGCCATCGACATCGAGCCGCGCCTGAAACAGGCCAAGAACGAGGACGCCAACGTCTCCAACTGCCTGGACGTGGCCCTGCAGCTGGAAGGCCTGTTCCGCAACGCCTCGACCCACGCCGCCGGCGTGGTGATCGGCGATCGGCCGCTGACCCAGCTGACCCCGCTCTACAAGGATCCGCGCTCGGATTTCCCGGCCACCCAGTTCAACATGAAGTGGGTCGAGAGCGCGGGGCTTGTGAAGTTCGACTTCCTGGGCCTGAAGACCCTGACCGTGCTCGACCGCGCGGTGAAGCACCTGCGCAAGCGCGGCATGGAAGTGGACCTGGGCCGCCTGCCGTTCGACGACACCAAGAGCTACGAACTGCTGGCCTCGGGTCAGACGGTCGGCGTGTTCCAGCTCGAAAGCCAGGGCATGCGCGACACCCTGCGCAAGATGCGCTGCGGTTCGATCGAGGAGATCACGGCGCTGATCTCGCTCTATCGCCCGGGCCCGATGGACAACATCGACACCTTCGTCGACTGCAAGTTCGGCCGAAAGCCCGTCGACACCCTGCACCCGTCGCTTGAGGGCGTGCTGCGCGAGACCTATGGGGTCATCGTCTACCAGGAGCAGGTGATGCAGATCGCCCAGATCCTGGCCGGCTACAGCCTGGGCGAGGCCGACCTGCTGCGTCGCGCCATGGGTAAGAAGAAGAAGGAGGAGATGGATCTCCAGAAGATCCGTTTCGTCTCCGGCGCCAAGGAGAAGGGCGTACCCGAGGAGCAGTCGGGCTCGATCTTCGAACTGGTGGCCAAGTTCGCCGGTTACGGCTTCAACAAGAGCCACGCGGCCGCCTACGCCCTGATCGCCTACCAGACGGCCTGGCTGAAGGCCAATACGCCAGTCGAGTTCCTCGCCGCGTCGATGAGCCTGGATATCTCCAACACCGACAAGCTGGCGGTCTTCCACCAGGACGCGCGCCGCTTCAACATCACGGTGCGGGCGCCTGACGTGAACCGGTCGGGCGCCGACTTCGAGGTCGAGAACGGCGAGGTTCTCTACGCGCTGGGCGCGGTGCGCAACGTCGGCCTGGAAGCCATGAAGCACCTCGTGGCCGTGCGCGACGAGGGCGGTCCGTTCCGCGACATCTTCGACTTCGTCGAGCGTGTGGACCCCAAGCAGGTCAACAAGCGCGCCATCGAAAACCTGGCGCGGGCCGGGGCCTTCGACTCGTTCAACAAGAACCGCGCCCAGGTGTTCGCCAACGCCGACGTGCTGATCGCCCACGGCCAGAGCGTCGCGGCCGACCGCCAGGGCGGCCAGCATGCGCTGTTCGGCGGCGACGCGGCCGCCAGCCGCCCGCGCCTGAAGAAGGTCGAGCCCTGGACGCAGGTCGATCTTCTGGACGAGGAACTGTCGGCCGTCGGCTTCTACCTGACCGGCCACCCGCTGGAGGACATGGTCGGCATGCTGCGCCGCCGGCGCACCGTGATGCTGACCGAGGCCATGGCCCAGGCCGAGGCCGGGGCGGAAGCCCTGCGCATGTGCGGCATCGTCCGCCGCCGCCAGGAACGCGCCTCGCAGAGCGGCGAGCGCTTCGCCTTCGTGTCGCTGTCGGATCCGTCCGGCGAGTACGAGGTGCTGTTCCCGCCGGAATCCCTGCGCAAGTGCCGCGACGTGCTCGAGCCGGGCAAGGGCGTGGTCATCAAGGTCCGTTCCAAGGCCCGTGACGGCGAGGTGCGGTTCTTCGGCGACGACGCCGAGCCGATCGAGAAGGCCATCGAGAACGTCGTGGCCGGCCTGCGGGTGCACCTGTCGCCGGCGGCCACCGAGATCGAGGCCCTCAAGCGCCGCATCGAGCCGGCGGCGACCCAGAAAGGCGGGGAGATCAGCTTCGTCGCGGCCCTGGGCGGCGGGCGCGAGATCGAGCTGAAGCTGCCGGGCCGCTATACGTTGGACGCCTCGTTGCGCGGGGCGCTGAAGACCGCGCCGGGCGTGGCGCTGCTGGAAGATATCTAACGGCCTCGCACCTTGAGGCCTCGCGGTTGGCTTTCGCGGGTCTTGGGCCCGGCGATCAGGCGAGGCGGCTGGGAGAAGCCGGGGCCGAGTCGTCCGGCGCGGTGCGTCCGCTCAGGGGCGTGGCGCTGCTGATCGACCGTAAGTTCGTCTGGGTGGCGCTGGCGTCCCGGCAGGCTCGCGGTCGGTGCATTGGATGCGGCGGGGAGGGGCGTTCGACCCCTTCCGGTCGGTATGGTCGAAGGCGCCTGCCTCCTTGGCCGGCGCCCTTGGGAGGAAACCATGAGCAAGCACACTGGCGGCTGCCAATGCGGCAGGGTCCGCTTCGAGGTCGAGGCCGACCTGTCGCAGACCATCACCTG
Organism: Caulobacter radicis; assembly: GCF_003094615.1. GTDB lineage: Bacteria > Pseudomonadota > Alphaproteobacteria > Caulobacterales > Caulobacteraceae > Caulobacter > Caulobacter radicis. Next base: position 74,348 of record NZ_QDKO01000021.1, read on the forward strand.
CAACTGCTCGCGTTGCGGCAAGCTGGGCTCGGTCCTGGCCTTCGCGCCGATCGATGATTTCACCCTGCTGTCGGGCGAGGACGCCCTGACCGAGTACCGGTTCAACACCGGCAAGATCCAGCATCTGTTCTGCGCCGATTGCGGTATCGAATCCTTCGCTCGGGGCGAGGCCCCGAACGGCGCGAAGATGGCGGCGATCAATGTCCGCTGCATCGACGGCGTCGACGTCTTCGGGCTCGAACCGCAGCAGGTCGATGGCAAGTCGTTCTGACGGCTGGTTCTGACGGCTGGAAGGCGGAGGCCTCGCCAGGCCCTTCGCTCAAAGGGGGCGACGCCGGCCATGAGCTGGACGGGCGGTCTGGCGGTCCCGCGGGGCCTCCTGTCTCCCGCTTCCGCGGCGGCGAGGTGACGGGGCGGCCTGTCGGACCAGCGTCCGACTTCGCGCCAGCATTCTGGCCGCCTGTAGGTAGATCCATGGATGGACGGGGGGAGGCTGCGGCGGGCTGGTCGAATTAAGGACCGCTTCGGGCTGGGGTGGGCGGAGTTCGAAGAGGGGGCGTCATTCCGGGCTAAGCGCATCGGCGCGCCAGGATCTCGAATGGCTGTCGGGGTTTTCCGCGACACCGGGCCGATGGGCGTTGGGCGCCCTCGCGGGTGTCCTCGCCGGGCTCCAACCCCGGCTCGCTGCCTCGGTCCGGCCTCTCGCGCGGGCGCCGGGGCCAGGACGTGCGCCGGGCCGTGAATGTTCGGGAAGGACGGCCCTCGCGACCGGTCCGCGTCGGGAAAGGCTTGCATTCTCCGCGTTTCACGACTATCTGCGCGCCATTCCACACGTGGACGTTCGGCAGCGCCGGGGAGACATCCCGTCGTCGCCGTTCCGGTCCCGTCTCCAGAATGGTCTGGAGCGGGGGTGTCCACGGAGGTTCAACCGGAAAAAGGATAAAGGCCCGATGGCTCTTCCCGAATTCTCCATGCGTCAGCTCCTGGAAGCCGGCGCCCACTTCGGTCACCAGACGCACCGCTGGAACCCGAAGATGGACCGCTACATCTTCGGTTCGCGCTCGAACATCCACATCATCGACCTGTCGCAGACCATCCCGCTGCTGCACCAGGCCCTGGTGAAGGTCCGTGAAGTCGCCGCCGCCGGCGGCCGCGTGCTGTTCGTCGGCACCAAGCGCCAGGCTTCGGATCCGGTCGCCACGGCCGCCAAGCGCTGCGCCCAATACTACGTCAACCACCGCTGGCTCGGCGGCACCCTGACCAACTGGCGCACCGTCTCGGGCTCGATCGCTCGCCTGCGTGAGCTGGAAGGCATCATGGGCGGCGAAGGCGCCGGCCGTTCCAAGAAGGAACTGCTGCAGCTGACCCGCGAGCGCGACAAGCTGGAACTGTCGCTGGGCGGCATCAAGGACATGGGCGGCATCCCCGACATCATGTTCGTGATCGACACCAACAAGGAAGCGATCGCGATCCTCGAAGCCCGCAAGCTGAACATCCCAGTCGTCGCCATCCTCGACACCAACTGCGATCCGGACGGCATCACCTACCCGATCCCGGGTAACGACGACGCCGCCCGCGCCCTGCAGCTGTACTGCGACCTGGTCGCCGACGCCGTCCTGGACGGCCTGGCCGCCGGTCAAGCCGCCTCGGGCGTCGACCTGGGCGCTTCGGTCGCTCCGATCGAGCCGGCCCTGGCCCGCGAACTGACCCCGGAAGTCGCTCCCGAAGCGGCCGCCCCGGAAGCTGCTGCTGAAGAAGTCGCTGCTCCCGCCGCCGACGAATCGGCCGCCGGCTGATTTCTCTTCGACTGCCGGCTCTCCCTGAGGGGCTGGCGGTCGTCGCGCTACCGACACGCGACCGGGCTATCAAGCCCGGTCGCTAAACGTTTGAATCTGGAGATTTTCCATGGCTGAGATCACGGCTGCGCTGGTCAAGGAACTGCGCGAGAAGTCCGGCGTCGGCATGATGGACTGCAAGAAGGCCCTGGCCGAGAACAACGGCGACATCGAGGCCTCCATCGACTGGCTGCGCGCCAAGGGCCTGTCCAAGGCCGCCAAGAAGGCCGATCGCGCCGCCGCCGAAGGCCTGGTGGCCATCGCCGTGTCGGAAAACGGCGCTGGTGAAACCGCGACCGCCGTCGAAGTGAACGCCGAAACCGACTTCGTGTCGCGCAACGACCTGTTCCAGGTCGCCGCCCGTCAGATCGCCGGCGCCGCCCTGGGCACCGACGGCTCGATCGACGCCATCACCGGCGCCAAGCTGGCCGGCGGCGAGACCGTGCAGGACCACCTGACCAACCTGATCGCCACGATCGGCGAGAACATGATGGTCCGTCGCGCCGCCAAGCACAGCGTCGAGAACGGCGTCGTCGCCTCGTACGTCCACAACGCCACCGCGCCGGACCTCGGCCGCATCGGCGTGCTGGTCGCGCTCGAGTCGACCGGCGACAAGGCCGCCCTGCGCGAGCTGGGCCGCAAGATCGCCATGCACGTGGCCGCGACCGCCCCGCTGTCGCTGTCGCCGGACGATCTGGACCCGGCCGCCATCGAGCGTGAAAAGGCCGTGTTCACCGAGCAAGCTCTGGAGTCGGGCAAGCCGGCTTCGGTCATCGAGAAGATGATCGAAGGCCGCATCCGCAAGTTCCTGGAAGAAGTCGTGCTGCTGAAGCAAGCCTTCGTCATGAACCCGGACCAGACCGTCGAGCAGCTGGTGGCCGAAGCCGGCAAGACCCTCGGCGCGCCGATCACCGTGAAGGGCTTCACCCGTCTCGCCCTGGGCGAAGGCGTGGAAAAGAAGCAGGACGACTTCGCCGCCGAAGTCGCCTCGATGACCGGCCAGGCCTAAGGCCAGCTAAGACAATGAAGGCGACGGGCCTCCGGTCCGTCGTCTGCAAGGTCGACAAAGCAAGGGCGCGGCGCGTTTGACGCGCGCCGCGCCCTTTTTTTGCGCTTGAACGGCGACGCGCCGGTATGGCGCAAAACCGATCCCACTTTTGTGTAACGCGCACTATGGTGCGTGCCGACGACTCAGGAAGAGCCCGGTTCATGTCCGATCCCACCCCCGCCAAGCCGTATCGTCGCCTTCTGCTCAAGGTTTCCGGCGAAGTGCTGATGGGCGACACGCCCTACGGGATCGACACCAACACCGTCCAATCCGTCGCCCTGGACATCGCCGAGATCGTCAAGTCCGGCGTCGAGCTGTGCCTGGTGATCGGCGGCGGCAACATCTTCCGCGGCATGGCCGGCGCGGCCAAGGGCATGGAGCGCTCCAGCGCCGACTACATGGGCATGCTGGCCACCGTCATGAACGCCCTGGCCATGCAGGACGCCCTCGAGCGCATCGGCGTCGAGACGCGCGTGCAGTCGGCCATTCCGATGGCCACGGTCTGCGAGCCCTACATCCGTCGCCGAGCCCAGCGCCACCTGGAGAAGGGCCGCGTGGTGATCTTCGCCGCCGGCACCGGCAACCCGTTCTTCACCACCGACACCGCCGCCGCCCTGCGCGCCGCCGAAATGCAGTGCGACGCCCTGTTCAAGGGCACCAGCGTCGACGGCGTCTACACCGCCGATCCCAAGAAGGATCCGACCGCTCAGCGCTATGACCGCCTGACCTACATGGACGTGCTGGCCAAGGACCTGCGCGTCATGGACGCCTCGGCGGTCGCGTTGATGCGCGACAGCAACATCCCGATCGTGGTGTTCTCGATCAAGGGGCGGGGCAACCTGCTCAGCGTGCTGCGTGGCGAAGGCACGCACACCGTCGTCGCGAACGCCTGATCATTCAAAGCGAAGAGAGCCCAAGCCATGGCCGCCGCCGAAAAGCCCGTCCTTTCCCGCTATAAAGACCGCATGGACAAAGCCGTGCTCGCCCTCAAGGACGAGTTCGGTTCCCTGCGCACCGGCCGCGCCTCGGCCAGCCTGCTCGACCAGGTGATGGTCGAAGCCTACGGTTCGAGCACGCCGCTGAACGCCGTGGCTTCGGTCAGCGTGCCCGAGCCGCGCCAGATCAACGTCAGCGTCTGGGATCGGGGCGTTGTCGTCTCGGTCGAGAAGGCCATCCGCGCTTCGGGCCTGGGCCTGAACCCGGTCGTTGAAGGCCAGAACCTGCGTATTCCGATCCCGCCGCTGACCGAGGAGCGCCGCAAGGATCTCTCCAAGATCGCCGGCAAGTACGCCGAGCAGCAGAAGATCGCCGTGCGCAACATTCGCCGCGACGCCAACGACGACCTGAAGAAGGCCGAGAAGGACAACGCGGTCAACGAGGATGAGCGCAAGAAGATGGAGGCCGAGGTCCAGAAGCTGACCGACGAAGCCATCAAGCGCATCGACGAGGCCTTGAAAACCAAGGAACAAGAGATCATGCAGGTCTGACCGTCCTCTCTGGTCAGACCCGATTAGCGGGCTCCTGGGGGATGAGAAGGGAAGGCTAAGAGCGCATGTCGCCGAAGACCGGCCTGCAGACCAAGACCGCGCGCCCCGGGGGCGAGGCCGGCGCGGGACTGCATGCGGCCATCATCATGGACGGCAACGGCCGGTGGGCGAAGCGTCGCGGCATGCCGCGCGCGCTGGGTCACCGGGCCGGCGTCAATGCGCTGAAGCGCACGGTCGAGGGTGCGCCCGCGGCCGGCGTCGGCGTGCTGACGGTGTTCGGCTTCTCGACCGAGAACTGGCGTCGTCCGGCCCAGGAGGTCTCCGAACTGATGGGCCTGCTCAAGGCCTATGTCGAATCGGACCTCGACCGGCTGAGCCGCGAAGGCGTCCGCGTGCGGATCATCGGCCGGCGCACGGGCCTGTCGCCCGACGTGCTGGAAGTGATCGAGCGCGCCGAGCGTCGCACCGCCCATAACGACAGCTTCCTGCTGCAGGTGGCCTTCAACTATGGCGGCCAGGCCGACATCGCCGACGCCGCGCGCCGGTTCGCCGAGCGCGTCGAGCGAGGCGAGGCGAGGGCGGCCGACCTGGACGAGGCGATGTTCGGCTCGTTGCTGTCGACCTCTGCCGCGCCTGCGCCGGACCTGATCGTTCGCACCAGCGGCGAGCACCGGATCTCGAACTTCCTGCTTTGGGAATGCGCCTACGCCGAACTGGTGTTCCAGGACGTGCTGTGGCCCGACTACGGCCCCGAGCACCTGGCCGCCGCCGTCGCGGAATATCGTAGCCGTGACCGGCGCTATGGAGGCATTGCGGCCGATGACGTCGCCGTCGCCGGCTAAGCGCTTCAACTGGAGCAATCTGGGTACGCGCGTGGCATCGGCCACGGTGCTCGTGCCCACGGTCGTGGCCGCCGTCTGGTTCGGCGGCGTGTGGTTCCTGCTGCTGCTGGCTGTCTGCACCGCGCTGCTGGCGCGCGAATGGGGCATGATGAGCGCTCCCAAGGCCCCGGTCGGCGTCGCCGTCGCCGTCGGCGTGGCGGTGCTGATCTCGCTGGTGGCGGCCTTCCGCGGCCACTACATCCTCACTTGGCCGCTGGCCGCCGCCGGCGCGGTCGCCGCTGCCCTGCTGGCCCGCGGCGCGGTGGAGCGCCGGGCCGACGCGGCCTATGGCGTGATCTACATCGCGCCGGCCTGCATCACGCTGCTGTGGCTGCGCCTCAGCCCCGCGGGCCTGTCGTGGACGCTGCTGCTGTTCGCGGTGACCTGGTTCGCCGACATCTTCGCCTACGTCACCGGCAGCATCTTCAAGGGGCCCAAGCTGTGGCCCCGGTTCTCGCCCAACAAGACCTGGTCGGGCTTCTTCGGCGGCCTGGCGGCCGCGGCCCTGGCGGCGATCGGCGTCGACCTGCTGGCCGAGGCCCTGCCGCGCCTGCCCGACATGGACCTGACCTGGCCGGTCGCGGCCGTCATCGGCTTCCTCGGCGGCCTGGCGACCATGACCGGCGACCTCTGGGAATCGATGCTCAAGCGCCGTTTCGGCGTGAAGGATTCGGGCGACCTGATCCCCGGCCATGGCGGCCTGCTCGACCGGGTCGACGGCCTGATGTTCGCCGCCATCGTCGTCGCCGCCGTGCGCCTGTTCGACCAGTGGGGATGGCTGCCTTGACCATGCGTAAGGTGGTGGTGCTCGGCTCGACCGGCTCCATCGGCGTTTCCACCCTCGATCTCTTCGAGCAGTCCAAGGTCCCGGTCGAGATCCTGGCCCTGGCGGCCGGTCGCAACGTCGAGCGCCTGGCGCAGCAGGCGCTGCGCTGGCGTCCGAAGCTGGCGGTGATCGAGGACGAGGCCCTGCTGGGCGACCTGCGCGAGCGGCTGGCCGGTTCCGGCGTCGAGGCCGCGGCCGGTTCGGCCGCCGTCGCGGAGGCCGCGGCCATGGGCGCCGACTGGGTGATGTCGGCGATCGTCGGGGCGGCGGGCCTGGCGCCCACCCTGGCGGCCGCCCGCACCGGCGCCGTGGTCGCCCTGGCCAACAAGGAAAGCCTGGTCTGCGCCGGCCCCGAACTGTTGCGCATCGCGCGCGAGGCGGGCGGGACGGTGATTCCGGTCGACTCCGAGCACTCGGCGATCTTCCAGGTGTTGCAGCCGGCGTGTCTGGATCGCGTCGCGCGCCTGATCCTGACGGCCTCGGGCGGTCCGTTCCGCACCTGGAGCCGCGAGCAGATGGCCCTGGCCACGCCCGAGCAGGCCATCGCCCATCCCAACTGGTCGATGGGCGCCAAGATCTCGGTCGATTCCGCGTCGATGATGAACAAGGGGCTCGAGATGATCGAGGCCTCCTACCTGTTCGACACGCCGGAAGACCGCATCGGCGTCGTCATCCACCCGCAGTCGGTGATTCACAGCCTGGTGGAATACACCGACGGCTCGACCCTGGCGCAGCTGGGCCCGCCCGACATGCGCAGCCCGATCTCCTACGCCTATTCCTGGCCCGAGCGCCTGTCCTGGCCGGCCAAGCCCCTGGATCTGGGCGCTTACGGCCAGCTGACCTTCGAGGATCCGGACCTTGCCCGCTTCCCGCTGCTGGGCGTCGCGCGCGAGGCCCTGCGCCTGGGCGGCGGCGCGCCGACGGCGATGAACGCGGCGAATGAAGTCGCGGTCGCGGCTTTCCTTGACCGACAGATCGGCTTTCTCGATATTGCCGCGTCGGTTGAGGGGACGCTGGAACGCATGAACGGGGTAGGGGACCTCGCCGTAACGGCAGGTGACGTTCTTGATACAGCCGTCATGATCGACGGTTCCGCTCGCCGTATTGCGGCCGAGGTTGTCGCTCACAAGCGGCATTAGGAAAGTGACCGGGGAGCTCTGATTCCAAGCCGATGATCGGTCTTCTGATCGCGATCGTGTCCATGGTCATCGTGCTGTCCGTCGTCGTGACGGTGCACGAGCTGGGGCACTATTGGGCCGCGCGGGCCTGCGGGGTGGCGATCGATCGCTTCTCCATCGGCTTTGGCGCGCCCCTGGTTTCCTGGCGCGACAAGCGCGGCGTGGAGTGGCGGATCGCCTCGATCCCGCTCGGCGGCTACGTGCGCTTCGCCGGCGACGAGAACGCCGCCAGCGTGCCCGACCAGAGCGACCTGGACGCGATGAAGCGCGAGATCGCCGATCGCGAGGGCGCCGCGGCGCTGAAGCAGTATTTCCATTTCAAGCCGGTCTGGCAGCGTGCGATCATCGCCGCCGCCGGTCCGATCGCCAATTTCATCCTGGCCATCCTGGTCTTCGCCGTGATGCAGGTAGCCATCGGCGACCTGAAGACCCAGGTCATCGTGCAGGGCGTCGAGGCCAATAGCGCCGCGGCGGCCGCCGGCTTCAAGCCCGCCGACGTGATCGTGAAGATGGACGGCAAGGCGGTCGAAAGCTATCGCGACGTCGCCGCCTATGTGAGCCTGCGCGCCAAGCTGCCGGTGCAGTTCACCGTGCAGCGCGCCCAGCAGACGCTCGAGCTCACCGCCACGCCGACCCTGGTCGAGCAGAAGGACGAGATCGCCGGCCGCGTGAAGGTCGGCCGTCTGGGTGTTTCGCTCGGCGGCCGCGGCTATTTCGAACGGTCCTCGGTCTGGATGGCGATCCCCCGCGCCACGGTGCAGGTCTGGGACATGCTCAAGACCATCGGCTTCTATCTCGGGCGCCTGGTGACCGGCCAGCTGCCGGCCGACCAGATCAGCGGCATCATCGGCATCGGCAAGACCGCCGGCGCGGTGACCCAGACCAGCGTCGAGGGCGCGCCCGACCTGAAGACCATGATCGTCCGCACGGTCGCCAGCCAGGCGATCCTGATCGCCAGCCTGTCGGTCAGCATCGGCTTCATGAACCTGCTGCCGATCCCGGTTCTGGATGGCGGGCATCTGCTGCTCTACGCCTACGAGGCCGTCTTCCGGCGTCCTCTGCGGGCCGACTTCCAGGCCGCCGGGTTCCGCGCCGGCCTTGCCTTGATCCTCTGTTTCATGCTGTTCGCGGCCTGGAACGATCTCAACCGCTACGACGTGTTCAAATTCATCGGCGGCCTGTTCACGTGAACGACCGCCGCCCGTCCATGATTGGTCCCATGAGCAAAATTCGCGCCCATAGCGCCGCGTTCGCCACCGGCGTTGCGCTTCTCTTCGGCTCCACCGCCCTGATCGCGCCCCAGGTGGCGTTCGCCCAGGCCCAGACCTCGGGCGTGGTGCAGCGCATCGTGGTGCAGGGCAACGAGCGGATCGAAGCGGGCACGGTGCTCTCGTACCTGCCGATCCAGCCGGGCGAGACGGTCGATCCCGCGCGCCTCGACCTGGCGCTGAAGACCCTGGCTCGCACCGACCTGTTCGCCGACGTCTCGATCGAGCTGGTCGGCGGCGACCTGGTGGTCAAGGTCGTCGAGAACCCGATCATCAACCAGGTGGTCTTCGAAGGGAATTCGGCCCTCAAGGAAGACAAGCTGAAGGACGAGGTGCAGATCCGTCCGCGCGGCATCTTCACCCGCGCCAAGGTGCAGGCCGACGTCCAGCGCATCATCGAACTCTACCGTCGCTCGGGCCGCATCTCGGCGACCGTGACGCCCAAGGTGGTCGAGCTGCCGCAGAAGCGCGTCGACCTGGTGTTCGAGATCAACGAAGGCCCCAAGAGCGGCGTCCTGGGCGTCAACTTCCTGGGCAACAAGGAGTTCTCGGACAACGAGCTCTCCGACGTCATCGTCACCAAGGAGTCGCACTGGTACAAGTTCCTGACCAGCAACGACAACTACGACCCTGACCGGATCGAGTACGACCGCGAGCAACTGCGCAAATATTACCGCAACCGCGGCTTCTTCGACTTCCGCGTCGTGGCCACCACGGCCGAACTGGCCACCGACAAGAACGGCTTCGCGGTCACCTACACGATCGACGAAGGCCCCAAGTACAAGTTCGGCAAGGTCACCGTCGAAACCGAACTGAAGAAGCTGGACGGCAACCTGCTGGCCCAGATCCTGCCGATCAAGACCGGCCAGATCTACGAAGACGAGCGCATCGAGCAGGCCACCGACGCCCTGACCTTCGCGGCCGGCGCGGCCGGCTTCGCCTTCGTCGACGTGCGTCCGCGCTACGTGCCCAACCGCGAGACCCAGACGGTCGACGTCGTGTTCTCGGTGCGTGAAGGCCCGCGCGTCTACGTCGACCGCATCGACATCGTCGGCAACACCGCCACGCTCGACTACGTCCTGCGCCGCGAAATGGAAGTCGCCGAGGGCGACGCCTACAACCGCGTGCTGGTCGACCGTTCGCGCAACAACATGCGCCGCCTGGGCTTCTTCAAGGACGTGACCATCGAGGAAGTGCCCGGCGCCGCGCCGGACCGCACCAACCTGCGGGTCAAGGTCGAGGAACAGCCGACGGGCGAACTGTCGTTCAGCGCCGGCTACAGCTCGGTCGACCAGCTGGTGCTGGACGTCGGCGTCACCCAGCGCAACTTCCGCGGCCGCGGCCAGAACCTGCGCGCCCGCGTGTCGGTGGGCTCGCTGCGGCAGCAGGTCGACTTCGCGTTTACCGAGCCGCGCTTCCTGGGCCGTAATTTGGCCGCGGGCGTGAACCTCTATTCGTACCGATATGACCTCAGCGAGTTCGCGGCCTACGACACCAAGTCGATCGGCGGCGGCTTCACCATGGGCTTCGGCTTGACGCAAAACACCTCGATGAGCCTGCGGTACACCCTGCGCCAGGACGAGGTGGACGTGGCCGACAGCTACTGCGCCAACGGCAGCGTCTCGACGATCCTCTGCCTGCAGCGCGGCGCCTACATGACCTCGCTGGTCGGCTACGGCCTGCGCCTGGACAAGCGGAACGACCCGCTGCGTCCGACCCGCGGCTTCTTCGCCGACCTGAACCAGGACCTCGCCGGTTTCGGCGGCGACGTGAACTACCTCAAGACCGAGGTCGACGGCGGCTGGTACTGGGGCTTCAACAAGGACTTCGTGTTCAGCGCCACCGGTTCGGCGGGCTACATCGAAGGCTGGGGCGGCGACAGCGTCCGCATCAACGACCGCTTCTACAAGGGCGGCCAGACGTTCCGCGGCTTCGAGACGGCCGGTATCGGCCCGCGCGACACCGCCAGCGACAACAGCGCCCTGGGCGCCAAGCTGTACGCCATCGGTTCGCTGGAACTGACCGTCCCGACCTTCCTGCCCGAGCAGTACGGCATCAAGGCCGCGCTGTTCTCCGACTTCGGCACCGCCGGCCAGTTGGACGACGTTGACCGCCAGGTTTCGCCGGGCAAGTTCAGCGAGACGATCAGGGACAACCTTGGTCTGCGCGCTTCGGCCGGCGTCAGCATCGACTGGAAGTCGCCGATGGGACCGATCCGGTTCGACATCAGCCGCATCCTGGCGAAGGAAGACTACGACCGGACGGAAACCTTCCGTTTCTCCACCTCCACTCGTTTCTAATCTCCACAAGGCTTTAGACGACATGTCCTCCAAGTTCTTCGCCGCCGCCGCTTCGGGTCTGGCCGCGTTCGCCGTGGCCTCGGGCGCCTTCGCTCAAGCCGCCGCCCCGCTCGCCAAGGCTCCGGCCGCCCCGGCCGCCCCGGCGATCACTCATGGCGCGCCGATCGCCAGCCTGTGCGTGTTCTCGGCCGGCGGCGTGCGCGGCACGTCGCAGACCGGCAAGGCCATGGACGCCCGCATCAAGGCCCTGCAGACCACCGCCGAGCAGCCGCTGTCGGCCCGCGAGAAGGCCCTGCAGACCAAGATCGACGCCTTCAACGCCGCCGCCAAGACGCCGGCCCCGGACATCAACGCCCGCGAAAAGCAGAAGGCCGACCTGGAGCTGGAGCAAAGCGCCCTTCAGCGTGACGTCGCCCACATGCAGATGGAGTTGTTCGCCACGAACGAAAGCGCCCAGCAGGCCTACTCGACCGAGCTGCAGCCGGCCGTGATCTCGGCCTATCAGTCCAAGCAGTGCGGCGTGCTCCTCGAGCGCAGCGCCGTGGCCATCTTCAACCCGGCCATGGACATCACCCCGCAGATCGTCGCCGCCCTGGACGCCCGCGGCAAGGCCGGCACGTTCCAGGCCCTGGAGCGCACCAAGCTGACGCCGCAGCAAGCCGCCCAGCTGGCCGCCCAACTGCAGCGCTAAGCACTGGGAGCGCCCGCTCGGCCTTTGCGGCTGGGCGGGCGCTTTCCGTTACGGCATTGACTCGGGGCGGCTTTCGGCCGCCTACACTTCGTCCGTATCGGGCGATTCCCGGGACGGCCGTCGTCGAGAGGTTTGCATGCCGGACCCCCGTTTTTTCGAGACCCTGGGTCCGGTTTCCGTGTCCGTCCTGGCCAAGGCCGGAGACGCGGAACTGGCTGATCCCGGCCTGGGCGAATGCCTGATCGCCACTGTCGCGCCGCTGGACGGCGCGGGACCGGACGCCGTCTCCTTCCTTTCCGATCCACGCAGGGCCAAGGGCCTGTCGGCCTGCAAGGCCGGCGCGATCTTCATGCGTCCGCAGCATCGCGAGTTCGCGCCGGAAGGCTGCGCCGTGCTGTTGACGCCGCATCCGCAGGCCGCCTGGGCCGCCGCGACGGCGCTGCTTTACGCGCCGCGTCGCCACGACGCCGACGCGCCCGCCATTCATCCTTCCGCCGTGCTGGAAGAGGGCGTGCGCCTGTCGCCCGGGGTGGTCATCGGCCAGGACGCCCGCATCGGCCGCGGCACCACGATCAGTCCCGGCGCCGTCATCGGTCCGGGCGTCGCCATCGGCCGAGACTGCTTCGTCGGCGCCAACGCCGTGGTCGGGTTCGCCCTGATCGGCGACCGCGTCAGCCTGCACGCCGGTTCGGCGGTCGGCGAGGCCGGCTTCGGCGCTGCGCCCGGCGCCAGGGGCGTTGTCGACCTTCCGCAGCTGGGCCGCGTGGTCCTGCAGGACGGGGTTACGCTCGGCGCCAACAGCTGCATCGATCGCGGCGCCTTCGACGACACCACGGTGGGCGAGAACACCAAGATCGACAATCTGGTCCATGTTGCGCACAACGTGCAGCTGGGCCGCAACTGCGTGCTGGCGGCCTATACCGGGCTGTCGGGCACCACCGTCGTCGGCGACGGAGTCGCCTTCGGCGGCAAGGCCGGCGTCGCCGACCACTTGACGATCGGCCCCGGCGCCAGCATCGGGGCGTCCGCCTCGGTGTTCAAGGACGTGCCGGCGGGCGAGACATGGACAGGGTTTCCCGCGCGACCGATCAAACGGTGGCTGCGAGAAACCGCATGGCTGTCGCGCAGCGCGCGCAGCCGGGGGATGAAAGACGAGGCATGAGCCAGACCGAAACCGCGGCCCCGCAGACCGACATCGACATCGCCGAGATCCTGAACCGGATCCCGCACCGCTACCCGTTCCTGCTGGTCGACCGGGCCGAAGCCTACGAGCCGCACAAGTCGATCGTCGGCATCAAGTGCGTGACGGTCAACGAGCCGTTCTTCCAGGGCCACTTCCCGGGCAACCCGGTGATGCCGGGCGTGCTGATCATCGAGGCCCTGGCCCAGACGGGCGCGGTGCTGATGAGCAAGTCGCTGGAAGTCGACACCGCCGGCAAGACGATCTTCTTCATGTCGGTCGACAACGCCCGCTTCCGCAACCCCGTGCGCCCGGGCGACGTCCTGCGCATGGAGGTCGAGGTCCTGCGCGCGCGTTCCAGCATCTTCAAGTTCAAGGGCGTGGCCAAGATCGGCGACAAGGTCGCCGCCGAGGTCGAGTTCGCCGCCATGGTCGTGGAGACCCCGACGAAATGACCAAAGTCCATCCGACCGCCATCGTCGACGCCGGCGCCAAGCTTGGTGACGACGTCGAGATCGGGCCGTTCTGCATCGTCGGCCCGGACGTGACCTTGCAGGCCCGCGTGCGCCTGCTGTCGCACGTGGTGGTCGATGGCGTCACCACCATCGGCGAGGACACCGTGGTCCACGCCTTCTCGGCGCTCGGCGGTCCGCCCCAGCACCTGGGCTACAAGGGCGAGCGCACGCAGCTGGTCATCGGCCCGCGCAACACGATCCGCGAGCAGGTGACGATGAACACCGGCACGGCCTCGGGCCGCGGCGTGACCACGATCGGCGCCGACGGCTTCTTCATGGCCGAGGCCCACGTCGCCCACGACTGCGCGGTCGGCGACAACGTCGTGCTGGCCAAGGGCGCGACCCTGGGCGGCCACGTCGACGTCGGCAACTTCGTGTTCGTCGGCGGCCTGGCCGCCATCCACCAGTTCTCGCGCGTGGGCCGCTACAGCTTCATCGGCGGCCTGGCGGCGGTGACCAAGGACGTCATCCCCTACGGTTCGGTGTGGGGCAACCACGCCCACCTCGAGGGCCTGAACCTTGTCGGCCTCAAGCGCCGGGGTTTCTCGCGCGAGACGATCAATGCGCTGCGGGCGGCCTATCGCCTGATGTTCGCCGACGAAGGCACCTTCCAGGAGCGCCTGGACGACGTGGTCGAGACCTATTCGGCCACGCCCGAGGTGATGGAGATCGTCGACTTCATCCGCGCCGACGGCAACCGTCCGCTGTGCCTGCCCGAGCGCGAGGTCTGATCTTGCGCAAGCTTGGACTGATCGCCGGCGGCGGGGCCCTGCCGATCGAACTGGCCGCCCACTGCGAGCGCGCCGGCCGGCCGTTCTCGGTGATGCGGGTGCGAGGGTTCGCCGATCCGTCGCTGGAGCAGTATCCCGGCGCGGAAGTCGGCATCGCCGAGTTTGGCAAGGCCTTCAAGGCGCTGAAGGAAGAGGGCTGCGAGGCCGTCTGCTTCGCCGGCGTCGTCGATCGCCCGGACTTCTCGGCCCTGATCCCCGACTTCCGGGGCGTGAAGGTGCTGCCGGGCCTGATCAAGGCCGCGCGCGAGGGTGACGACGCCCTGCTGCGCCGCGTGCTGACCGAGTTCGAGAAGGAAGGCTTCGTCGTCGAGGGCGCCCACGAGGTGCGCGGCGAGATGACCCTGCCGGTCGGCCCGCTGGGCCGCTACGCCCCGCGCGAGCAGCACGGCGCCGACATCGACCGCGCCCTGACCGTGGCCCGCGCCATCGGCGGGCTGGACGTGGGGCAGGGGGCCGTCGTCTGCGACGGCCTGGTTCTGGCGGTCGAGGCCCAGGAAGGCACCGACGCCATGCTGCGCCGGGTCGCCGACCTGCCTCAGGCCGTCCGCGGCTGTCCCGAGGCGCCCAAGGGCGTGCTGGCCAAGGCGCCCAAGCCGATCCAGGAGACCAAGGTCGACCTGCCCACCATCGGCGTGGCCACCATCCAGCGCGCCGCGCGCGCCGGCCTGGCCGGCGTGGTCGGCGAGGCCGGCCGCCTGCTGATCGTCGACCGCGACCAGGTGATCGCCTGCGCCGACGACCTGGGCCTCTTCGTCTACGGCGTCGAGCCACGCTGATGTCTTCCCACCGGCCGCTGACGGTCATGCTGATCGCGGCCGAGGCCTCGGGTGACAATCTTGGCGCGGGCCTGGCCAAGGTCTTGCGGGCGCGTTTGGGAACCGGGGTGCGCTTCGTCGGCCTCGGCGGGGCGCGGATGGCGGCCGAGGGGGTGCAAAGCCCCTTCGACATCGCCGAGCTGTCCATCCTGGGCCTGTTCGAGGGCCTGAAGGCCTATCCGCGCGTCCTGCGCCGGCTCAAGGACATCGAGGCCCTGGCGAAGCGCGAGAAGCCCGACGTCGCCGTGCTGATCGATTCCTGGGGCTTCAACATCCGCCTGGCCAAGCGCCTGCGGGCGCTGGATCCGTCGATGACGCTGGTCAAGTACGTCGCGCCCCAGGTCTGGGCCTCGCGTCCGGGGCGGGCCAAGGTCCTGGCCCAGGCGGTCGACCTGCTGCTGGCCACCCAGCCGATGGACAAGCCGTTCTTCGACGCGGTGGGCTTGCCCAGCGTCTTCGTCGGCAATCCGGCTCTGGCGCGCGACTTCGGCGGCGCCGACGCGGCCCGGGCCCGGGCCGCGATCGGGGCGGGACCCGACGATCCTGTCCTCGCCGTGCTGCCGGGCAGCCGGCCGTCCGAGATCGAGCGCGTGCTGCCGGCCTTCGAGGACGCCGTGCGCATCCTCAAGGCCGACCGCCCCGGCCTGCACGTCGTCGTGCCCGCGGCCCAGACGGTGGCGACGGCGGTCAAGGCGCGCGTGGCCGGCTGGCCGTTCCGCGCCCACGTCATCGAGGACGACCAGGCCAAGGACGACGCCATGAAGGCCGCGACGGTCGGGCTGGCCTGCAGCGGCACGGTGACTCTCGAGCTGGCCCTGGCGGGTGTTCCCATGGTGGTCGGCTACAAGATCGGCGCGATCACCTATGCGTTGCTCAAGCGCCTGATGACCCCGCGCTGGGTGACGCTGTTCAACATCGCCGCCGACAAGGAAGTGGCGCCTGAACTGCTGCAGCACGACTGCACGGGCGAACGCCTGGCCGCGGCGCTGGCCGAGCGGCTCGACGATCCGGCCCTGCGCGAGCGGCAGGTGGCCGAGCAGTATGCGGCGCTAGAGCGCCTGGGGCGTGGCATGCCCGATCCCGCCGAGGCGGCGGCCGACGCCATGCTCTCGTTCCTGGAAAAGCGAAGCGCCAAAACCGCTTAAGACCCGCTTCACGCCTGTGGATTAATCTTGCGGCAACCTTGCGCGTCCTCGCGCCGCCGTGGAGCCCGCCTGTGTCGGTCCTGCCGATTGGAGCCGTCGTCCCGAACCTCGCCTCGGTGCAGCCGACGGCGACGATCGCGCCGGCCGGTCCACAGGGGGGCCAGACGGGGCAGACGGGCCTGCCGCCGCCGGCCATGCTGGCGCAGATGGCCCTGGCCGAGGCGACCGAGGCGCTGGGCAAGATCGTCGCCCAGCCCGGCGCCGCGCCAGAAGCCCCCGACACGGTGGAAAGCCTGCTGAAGGGGGGAGCCACGGGACAGGCGCGCGAGATCTTGCTCGCCAGCTCAACCGTCCAGGCCAAGGTGGTTTCCGACATGGTCGGCCGCGCCGCGCCGGCCCAGGGCGGCATGGCGCCGCTGCTGGCCGATCTGGAGCGCGTCTC
Organism: Caulobacter radicis; assembly: GCF_003094615.1. Classification (GTDB taxonomy): domain Bacteria; phylum Pseudomonadota; class Alphaproteobacteria; order Caulobacterales; family Caulobacteraceae; genus Caulobacter; species Caulobacter radicis. Next base: position 90,750 of record NZ_QDKO01000021.1, read on the forward strand.
GACCTCGTCCCAGGCGCCGGTCCTGGTGCGCCAGGCCGCCGCCAACATGTTGGCCCTGCGTTCGCCGATCGACGGGGCGGTGACCGCCGGCGAGATCCGCCAGGCCTTCGGGCGCTCGGGCCTGTTCATGGAAAGCCGGCTGGCCGAGGAGGCGCCCGGGCCGGGCGCCGCGCCCCTGGCCGCCAAGGACCTCAAGGCCGCCATGCTGGTGCTGCGCGCCGCCGTGGCCAGTTGGAGCGCCCAGACGGGCCCCGCGCCGTCGACGGCCGCATCGACGCCTTCGACGCCTTCGCAAGCCGTCGGGGCCGCCCCGCAGCAGGTGCCGACGCCTCAGGGGATAGCCGCGAACCCGCTCGCTCTGCCCACTTCGCCTCAACTCCCCGCGTCGACCGCGGCTCCGCTCCAGACCACGACCCAGGCGCAGGCCCAGAGCTCGTCGCCGGCCGCCGCCGCTCCTGAAGCCAAAACGCCGCCGCCGGCCATGCCGGGGCCGGGGCCGGGGCCGTCTGACGCCGCCGCCGAGTCGCCCGTCGCCCGTTTCCTGGCCGCGGTGGCGCCGCCGCCGGCGCCGCGACAGGCGGCCCAGCCCGCCGCCGCGCTGCTGGTGCTGGCGCAGGAGGCCGCCGCCGGCTTCGAGGACGCCCCCGTCGTTCGCCAGCCGCCTTCGGCCCTGGTTCCGCTCGCCCCGCCGCCCGGCAAGGGACCGCCGCCGCCGTTCGCGGGCGGGCCCGTGGTCGCCCAGCCGGCGACGTCCTCCACCCTGGCGCCGAACGCCCATCCGGCCCTGGTCGCCCAGCAGCTCACCAAGGGCGTCGACGCGGCGCTGGCTCGCCAGGAGCTGCTGCAGGCCGCCTCGCTGCCCGAGCGCGTCGACGTCGCGCGTCCCGTCGACGGCCGCGCGGTCGAGGACAAGGCGGGGCCGCGCTGGGTGTTCGACGTGCCCTTCGCCACGCCGCAGGGCTCGGCCGTCGCCCAGTTCGAGATCAGCCGCGACGGCGGCGGGGGCGGGGCCGCCGGCGGCGTCGCCGAGGCCCGCACCTGGAAGGTCCGGTTCTCGCTCGACGTCGAGCCCATGGGCCGAATCGACGCGCAGCTGGCCCTGACCGGCGAGCGGGCCCGCGTCTCGCTGTGGGCCGAGCGTCCCGAAGCCATGGCCCGCCTGCGCGGCGGCGAAGAGATGCTGAACGCCGCTCTGCGCGAGGCCGCTCTTGAGCCGGAGGTGGCGTTCTACGCCGCCGCGCCGCCGCCTGCGCCGCCGGCCGCGCCCGGCCGTTTCCTGGACCAGGCCACATGACCCGCGTCTCCGGTCCTCGCATCGCCGTCGCCCTGCGCTACGACGAGCCGAACGCCCCGCGCGTGGTCGCCAGCGGTCGCGGCTGGGTGGGCGACAAGATCGTCGAGACCGCCCGCGAGCACGGCGTGCCGCTGGAGGAGAACCCGGCCCTGGCCCAGGCCCTGTCGACCATTCCGATGGAGGAGGAGATCCCCGAGGCGCTCTATGTCGCCGTCGCCGAGATCCTGGGCTTCATCCTGCGATCGGCCAATCGTAACTGACACCAAGAAAGTTACGGTAGGGGGCTGGGCCTTCTTTCGGCGGCGCCTATATCGGCTGGGATCCCCTTCGAGGAACTCCCATGACCGACCTCTCGGCCTTCCCGATCGCCAGCCGCTGGCCCGCCGCCCATCCCGACCGCATCCAGCTCTATTCGTTGCCCACGCCCAACGGCGTGAAGGTGTCGATCATGCTGGAAGAGGTGGGCCTGCCGTACGAGCCGCACCTGATCGACATCGGCAAGAACGAGACCTGGACCCCGGAATTCCTCAGCCTCAATCCCAACGGCAAGATCCCGGCGATCATCGATCCCGACGGCCCGGGCGGCAAACCCTTCGGCCTGTTCGAGAGCGGCGCGATCCTGGTCTATCTGGCCGAGAAGACCGGCAAGCTGCTGCCGACCGATCCGGCGGCGCGCTACGAGACCCTGCAGTGGGTGTTCTTCCAGATGGCCGCCGTCGGCCCGATGTTCGGCCAGCTGGGCTTCTTCCACAAGTTCGCCGGCCGCGAGTACGAGGACAAGCGCCCGCTGGAGCGCTATCGCGCCGAGAGCCAGCGCCTGCTGGGCGTGCTGGAGACCCGCCTGGAAGGGCGCGACTGGCTGATGGGCGACGAATACACCATCGCAGACGTCGCCACCCTGGGCTGGGTGCGCAACCTGGTCGGCTTCTACGAGGCGGCCGAACTGGTCGACTTCAAGAGCCTGAAGAACGTGCCGGCCTGGCTGGAGCGGGGTCTGGCCCGTCCGGCCGTGCAGCGTGGCCTGAACATCCCGGCGCGTCCCTGATCGATCAGGAGCGGGCGGCGACAGCCGTCCGCTCCGGCGCCATAAGCGGTCCATCCTGCAACGGCCGCCGATTCTGATCATGTCGCTGTTTCCCGAACTCGACGGCCCGCCGTCCGATCGCCTGTTCTTCGGGATCTTCCCGGAGGCGCCGGTCGCCGAGACCATCGCCGGCCGCGCCCGCGACCTGAAGGGGCGCCTTGGCCTGTCGGGCGCGCCTCTGACGCCCGAGCGCTTCCACGTCACCCTGCATCACATCGGCGACTATGCCGGCCTGCCGCGCGGAATCGTCGCCCAGGCGCTGGAAGCCGGCGAGGCCGCGGCCTCGACCGCGGCGTTCGAGGTGAGGTTCGACAAGGCCGCCAGCTTCAACAACCGCGGCAACAACCCGTTCGTCCTGCAGGGCGGGGAGGGGCTGGCCGACCTGGATGCCTTCCAGAAGGCGCTCGGCCTTTCGATGGCCCATGCCGGCCTCAGCAAACAGGTCGCCAGGCAGTTCAATCCGCACGTGACGCTGCTCTACGACCGGGCCCTGGCGCCCGAGACGCCGGTGGAGCCGGTGTCGTGGCGTGTCTCCGAGTTCGTGCTGATCCACAGCCTGCTGGGCCAGACCCGGCACATCGTGCTCGGGCGCTGGGCGCTGAAGGGGTAGGGCGCCAACCTCAACGATCCTGCACGTTGCCTGAATGGGTCGTGTTCTGGCGCAGGTTCCCGTGCCGGCCCTGTTCGGACAGGTTGACGTCCGCGTTGCCGGGATCGGGCGACTGCAGGCCCTCGCGGCTGGCGTGGCCCTCGATGTCAGGCTTCTGGCCCTTGAAGGCGCGCTGTTCCGGCGGAATGGGCGGGGCCTTGGACATGGCTTCCTCCTTTTTGTCTGTCGGAAGAAAACCGTCGGGACGGCGGGGCCGTTCCCAGCGCCAAGCTTGCTGTCAGGCCGCCGGCGGCGTCGGTCGCGAGACCACGAAGGCCGCGCAACCCGCCATGATCGCGCCGACCAGCAGGCCCAGCCACGGCTTGGGCCGCGCCGCGAGCAGGAAGACGGCCATGCCGCCGGCCATGCCCAGGCACGCGAAGACCTTGGCCTTGCGCGGGATCGCGCCGTTGGCCCGCCAGGCGCGAACCGAGGGGCCAAAGCGCGGATGGTTCAGCAGCCAGGCCTCGAGCCTGGGCGAAGAGCGCCCGAAGCAGCCCGCGGCCAGGATCAGGAAGATCGTCGTCGGCATCAGCGGCAGGAAGGCGCCGATGATCCCCAGCGCCGTGAAGGCCAGGCCCGCGATCAGGTAGCCGACCCGCACGCCGCGCGAGGCCGGCAGGGTCGGCGCCGCCGGAGCGTCAAGTTCGATGGCCGGCGGTTCAGCCGAAGGCGGCGTCGACATAGGCCTGCACCCGTGAGAAGGCGGCGTCGGCGCCGGCGATGGCGCGCGCTTCGCCCGCTTCGTCCAGTCCGGCCGCGTCGAGGGCGGCGGTGAACTGCCGCCAGTGGGCGGCGCGACCGTCAGGATGGCCCGCAAGGTGGCGCGCGCCGAGGTTTTCGTCGAGCCCCAGCTTGGCCGCGGCCTTGAACAGGAAGGCCGCGCCCAGGTTCGAGCCCTCGGCCACGTAGAGCCAGCCCAGGGCGGTGGCGAGGTCGGGCTCGCTGTCGGCCGCGAACGCCGGCGGCGGCAGCTCGGCCAGGGCGGGGAGGGCAAGGTCCGCCCGGTCGGCGGTGATCTGCGCCAGGCGTCGGCGGCCGTCGAGGTCGGGCAGGCGCTGGGCCAGTTCCGGACGCTGGTAGAGGCCGTCGATGTCGCGATGGAACCGGTACTGCACCTCGAGGAACCGTCCATAGCGCTCGCGGTCGGCGAACGGGCGGCCGGCCATGATGCTCTTGTCGAGCCGGTCGTGTGTCGCCTCCGTGCCGGCCTTCAGCCGCTTGGCGAGGGACGGGGCCTGGGCGAGAGCGAGATCGGTCATGGGGTCAATGTTGGCATGTCGCGAGTGAGACGCAACTGCTCCAGGTCAAATCCGACCGCGGCCGGTGCGAAAATGCTAATCGGGTGGGGAAGGGCCGACTCGCGGCCGCAAGTTCTGGAGCGCGCCCGGTGACGGTGACGATCTACGGCATCAAGGCCTGCGACACGATGAAGAAGGCCCGCACCTGGCTCGACGAGCACGGCGTGGCCTATGCCTTCCACGACTACAAGGCCTCGGGCGCGGTTCGCGCCGACGTCGAGCGCTGGGTCGAGGCGCTGGGTTGGGAAACCGTCCTGAACCGCGCCGGCACGACCTTCCGCAAGCTGCCCGACGCCGACAAGGCCGGCATCGACGCCAGGAAGGCCGTCGAGCTGATGCTGGCCCAGCCCTCGATGATCAAGCGGCCGATGCTGGACGTCGACGGCAAGCTGCTGGCGGGCTTCAAACCCGATCAGTATACGGCCATTCTCGCCTGACGAGCGAAACGCCGCTTGCGCGATTGACGCGAGTTGGCGAACTTTGGGGCGACAAGGGCCGCGTCCAGCGGCTAAGTCTAGGGGAAACAGCCGGTTCGTCCGGCGGCAGGGCATTGAGTGGGCGTGACTTCGGGGCTTCCCTACGATCTGGCGATCTTTGATTTCGACGGCACGCTGGCCGACAGCGGCGCCGTGGTGCTGAAGCTCGTCAATCCGATGGCCAGGATGTACGGCTTCAAGAGCGTCACCGACGAGGAAGTCGAGATGCTGCGCGGCCGTCCCAATCGCGAGATCATCAAGTACCTGGGCGTCTCGGCCTGGAAGATCCCGATCATCGCCGCCCACGGCAAGAAGCTGATGGCCGCCGAGATCGGCTCGATCGGGCTGTTCCCGGGCGTTCCGGACATGCTCAAGGCCCTTTCGGCCGGCGGCGTGCGCCTGGCCGTGGTCAGCTCCAACAGCGAAGCCACGATCCGCACCGTGCTGGGACCCGACCTTGCCAGGCTGATCGACCACTACGGTTGCGGCGCCTCGCTGTTCGGCAAGGCCAAGAAGTTCACCAAGGTCATCAAGACCGCCCGGGTGAAGCCGGGCCGGGTGATCTCGATCGGCGACGAGACCCGCGACATCGACGCGGCCAACGCGCTGGGCCTGGCGTCCGGCGCCGTCACCTGGGGCTACGCCACCCGCCAGCTGCTGGTCGACCATGCGCCGACCGTGCTGCTCGACGCCGTCGACGACATCGTCGCGCGCCTGACCCTGCGGGCCGAAGCCCCGGCCGTCGCCACGGCCTGATCCGCCTTACGAAAGTTTCATCTCGTCCGGCGCCTCCAAACGGCGCCGTCAAAGCCTCTTCCCTGTACGAGACGAAAGCGACAGGCTCTCGTCGACACAATTCGAGGGGAACAGGTCATGGACCTTGGAATCCTGGTGCCGCTGGCGCCGTTCATCATGGTCGTCTGCATCGTCGTCATCCCGATGTGGCTCAAGAGCCGCGATCGCCGGGAGATGCAGGCCACCGTCCGCGCCGCCATCGAAAAGGGCCAGGCGCTGCCGCCCGAACTGATCGAGGCGATGACCAAGGAGGTCAAGCCGGCCAAGGTCTCGTCGGCCCTGCGCGACATGCGCACCGGCGTCATCCTGATCTCCGTCGGCGCGGGCCTGGCGGTGCTGGGCTTCATGCTGGGCCAGATCGCGGACGAGGCTCTGCACCCCGTCATGGGCGCGGCCGCCATCCCGGCCCTGATCGGCGTGGCCTATGTCATTCTGAGCTTCTTCAACCCCAACAAGGGCCACCAGCCGGACGTCTGACGCAGGCGCTTGGGGGAAGAGGGGACTTTCATCATGGGCAGCGAACGCCCACCCACTACCGGTCACGACGTCGAGCTGGCGGCCCTGGCCGCCACCGGCGACCGCCGGGCCTACGGGGAGCTGGTGCGCAGGCACGGCTCGTCCGTGAGAGGCCTGCTGCGTCGCCTGGGCGCGGATCCGGCCACCGCCGACGACGTCGCCCAGGACGCCTTCCTGGTCGGCTTCGAGCAGATCGCCGACTATCGCGGCGAGGGCGCTTTCGGCGGCTGGATCAAGAAGACCGCCGCGCGGCTCTATCTGCGCAAGGTCAAGCGCGACGCGCGCCTGATCTTCTCGGACGCCGCGCCCGAAGAGCCGCAACCGCCCGTTCAGGGCGATGCGTCCGGCGACCGGCTGGATCTCGACGAGGCGCTCAAGGGCCTGTCGCGCGGCGAACGGCTATGCGTCTCGCTGTGCTACGGCGCGGACTGGTCTCATGCGGAGGCTGCGGAAGCCTTGAATATCCCGATCGGGACGGTCAAATCCCATGTCAAACGTGGTCTGGATAAACTCAGGGCCAGGCTGGCCCCGCCCACGGACACCTCGGCGCGGAGGGAAGGTCATGGTTGATCGCGACTTCGATGCGCAGCTCTCGCGGCTGTTCGCCGAGCCGCCGGCGTTTTCCGACGCGGAGGCCTTCCGTGGTCGGGTGGAAAACCGACTCGACCGGGGCTGGGCGATACGGCGTCTGGCGATCGGCGCCGCCGGCGGCGTGGCCGGGCTTTTCGCGGTGGGACAGCTGATCACCAGCCGGTTCGCCGGCGACCTGCGCCACGCGTCCAGCGAGGGCGTTTCGGGCGTGGATGTGGGCGTCGACAAGCTGATGGCCCAGGTGAATCAGTTCATCGCCACCCCGGCCAGCGTAGAAACCCTTTGGCTCGGCGCCGCGCTTGCGGCTATCGCTCTGACCTTCGCCGTCACCCGACTGGTCGAAGAGTTCTAATCCGGAGGCGGCCGCGCCGCGCTCCGGGCGTCCGCAATAGAGCCGGAGCGAATCTTGTCCGCCCATCGTCAGGAGACGGTCCGCCGTCTCGCCGCCCCCGATATCGCCGCTCGCAAGGGCGGCGTTCCCATTGTCTGCCTCACCGCCTACACCGCCCCGGTGGCCGCCGCCCTCGACGACGCCTGCGACGTCCTGCTGGTCGGCGACTCGCTGGGCATGGTCGTTCACGGCCTGCCCAATACGGTCGGCGTGACCATGGAGATGATGATCCTGCACGGCCAGGCGGTGATGCGCGGCTCCCGCAAGGCCATGGTCGTGGTCGACATGCCCTTCGGCTCCTACGAGGGCGCGCCGGAGGAGGCCTACGCCAACGCCGTCCGCATCATGAAGGAGACGGGCGCCCAGGCCGTGAAGGTCGAGAGCGGCCCGACCGTGCCAGAAACCATCCGCTATCTGGTCGACCGCGGCGTGCCGGTCATGGGCCATGTGGGCCTGCGCCCGCAGGCCGTGCTGGTCGACGGCGGCTTCAAGGCCAAGGGCCGCGACGAGGAAGGTCGCCAGAAGATCCTGGCCGAGGCCCGCGCCACCGCCGACGCCGGCGCCTTCGCCGTGGTCATCGAGGGCGTGGCCGAAGCCCTGGCCCGCGAGATCACGCAAGCCATCGCCCCGCCGACCATCGGCATCGGCGCCTCGGCCGGCTGCGACGGCCAGGTGCTGGTCAGCGACGACATGCTGGGCCTGTTCGACTGGACCCCCAAGTTCGTCCGTCGCTACGCCGACCTGAAGGGCGCGATCGAGAAGGCCGCCGCCGACTACGCCCGCGACGTCCAGGACCGCAGCTTCCCCGGCCCGGCCGAGACGTACTACGCCAAGAAGGATTGAGGAGGCGCTTGAAGCCCTTCCCCCTTGATGGGGGAAGCGTTGGGATGGGGGTGGCGCCGTGCGTTCCGTCGCATGGGTGCTCCAAGACTGGCCGCCGCGATCACCCCCCAACCCCGGCCCTTCCCCCATCAAGGGGGAAGGGGGAGGATGATAGCCTTCCAAACCAGGGTTCCACGCCGTTGCGGCGGCGGCGGACACGCTATAGGTTCGCCGCCTGCGTCGCGGCCAGCGCCTCGACTCCTGCTGTTTCAACCTTGCGTCGTCCGGAACCGTCCGGGCAGCGACGCCCCGGCGCCGTCGGCGCCCGTACTGGAGCCTCGTTCGTGGTCGATGTGTTTGACGAGGTCGAAGAGCAGCTTCGCTCCGACCGCTACAAGACCTTCGCGCTGAAGTCGCTGCCCCTCCTGGGCGCGGTCGCCGCGATCGCGGTACTGGGCGTGGGCGGCTGGTGGGGCTGGACCGCCTACGAGAGCAACCGCGCCAACAAGGCCTCCGAAGCCGTGCAGGCGACCCTCGAATCCTACGAGAAGGAAGGGCCCGCCAAGGCCTTCACCGAGTTCGAGAAGCTGTCCAAGGAAGGCAACGCCGGCTACCGCGCGCTGGCCTTCATGCAGATGGGCGGCATCCGCCTGGACGAGGGCAAGACCAAGGAAGCCGTCGGTTATTTCGACGAAGCGGCCAAGATTGCTCCCGATCCTGTCATGGGTGACATAGCGCGCCTCAAATCCGCCTTCGCGCTCATGGACACGGCTCCTTATCAGGAGATCGAGTCGAGGCTGACCCCGTTGACCGGCGAGAAGAGCCCTTATCGCGTGCAGGCCAAGGAAGCCCTGGCGTTCGCCAAGCTCCAGGCCGGCAAGACGGCCGAGGCGCGCGGCGATTTCGTCGTGCTCTCGCTGCTGTCGGACGGTTCGGACGACACCCGCCAGCGCGCGCAGGCGGCGATCCAGATGATCGACTCCGGCTCGGCCAAGGCCCTGCCGGCCGCCGTCAAGGCCGCGGCCGCGCTGCCGCCGCCGATCCAACTCGCGCCCGGCCAGCTGCCGCCGGGCCTGCAACCCCAAGCTCAATGAGCCGCCGACCCATGACTCTGAAGCGTTCCCTGCTGCTCGCCGCGATGATGTCGGCCGCGGTGTCGGTGACCGGTTGCTCGACGGTGTCGAAGCTCAACCCCTTCGGCAAGGACGACAAGAACAAGGCCACCGCCAGCCAAGGCCAGCGGATCTCGGTCATCGCCTTCGACCAGAAGGTCGAGGCGGCCGACGGCCTGAAGGGCGTCGACTTCTTCCTGCCCGAACCGCAAGCCCAGGCCGACTGGCGCCTGCCGGGCGGCAGCCCAGAGCAATCGGTCGAGCATGTCGCCGCCGGCAAGGACTTCGAGATCGCCTGGCGCAAGGGCTTCGGCCAGAAGGCCAACCGCACCTTCCACATCACCGCCAACCCCGTTTCGGCCGAGGGCAAGATCTTCGTGCTCGACGGCGAAGCCAAGGTCTCGGCGCTGGACGCCGTCACCGGCGAGACGCTGTGGCGCAAGGACCTGCGTCCGGCTCGCCAGCCGGGCAAGCGCGGGTTCCTGGGTATCGGCGGCCGCAAGGACGACACCAAGGGCTTCGGCGGCGGCGTGGCCTATGCCGACGGCAAGCTCTACGTCTCGTCGGGCTTCCGCTTCGTGGCTCAGCTCGACGCGGCCACGGGCAAGGAAAACTGGCGCCAGGCGACCAGCACGCCGGTCCACGCCGCGCCGACCGTGGCCGACGGCCGCGTCTTCGTGGTCTCGACCGACAACGAACTGCTGACCTACTCGGCCGCCGACGGCACGCCGGGCTGGACTTACCAGGCCCTGATCGAGCCGGCCCGCATCCTGGGCGGCTCGAGCCCGGCCATCAGCGGCGACACCGTCGTCGCCGGTTTCGCCTCCGGCGAACTGGTGGCCCTGCGCACCGGCAACGGCAACGACCTGTGGAGCGAGGCCCTCAGCCGCGCCAGCCGCACCAACGCCCTGTCGGAACTGCGCGACATCGCCGGCCGTCCGGTGATCTACAAGGGCGATGTCTACGCCGTCAGCCACTCGGGCGTGTTCTCCGCCACCGACCTGCGCACCGGCCAGGCCCGCTGGACCCTGCCGGTCACCGCGATCACCACGCCCTGGCCCGTCGGCGACGTGGTCTACGTGGTCGACAAGGCCGGCCAGGTGATCTGCGCCTCGCGCGACGGCGGCCAGGTCCACTGGATCCGCGACCTCAACGAAACCGACAAGCTCTCCAAGAAGCAGAAGAAGAAGCTGGCCAAGCGTCCGCGCATCTGGTCCAGCCCGATCCTGGCTTCGGGCCGCCTGATCACGGTGTCCAGCTACGGCGAGGCCGTGGCCCTGAACCCCAAGACCGGCGCCACGGAAAAGACCCTGAAGATCGGCGCGCCGGTGCTGCTGGCTCCGATCGCCGTGGGCGACAAGATCTACGTCACCACCGACGACGCCGACCTGATCGCCATCCGCTGATCCGATCCGGGGCCTTCGGGCCTCGGCTGCACTCGTAACCTGTCCCGGGCCCGGGCCGGCGAATCGCCGGCCCGGGCTTGTTGCTTTGCCGGGACCCGAAAAATCGACTACTGACCGCCTATGCCTTTGAAACTCGCCATCGTCGGCCGCCCCAATGTGGGCAAGTCCACGCTGTTCAACCGCCTCGCCGGCAAGAAGCTGGCCCTGGTCGACGACCAGCCGGGGGTCACCCGTGACCGCCGGTTCGCGCACGGCCGCCTCGGCGACCTCGATCTGGAGCTGATCGACACCGCCGGCTTCGAGGACGTCACCGACGAAAGCCTGGAGTCGCGCATGCGCGCCCAGACCGAGTTGGCGATCGACGAGGCCGATGTCGCGCTGTTCGTCTTCGACGCCCGCGAGGGCCTGACGCCGCTCGACAGGATTTTCGCCGAGATGCTGCGCCGCCGGAACAAGCCGGTCGTGGTCGCGGCCAACAAGTCCGAAGGCAAGCAGGCCGAGATCGGCGCCGCCGAAGCCCACCAGCTGGGCCTGGGCGAGCCGATCCCGATCAGCGGCGAGCACGGCGAGGGCATGGCCGACCTCTACGCTGCGCTCCTGGCGGTGACGCCGGAGGAGCTGCAGGAAGAGTTCGAGGACTACGACGACGACACCAAGCCGATCAAGATCGCCATCATCGGCCGTCCGAACGCCGGCAAGTCGACCCTGGTCAACCGCCTGATCGGCGAGCAGCGCCTGCTGACCGGCCCCGAGGCCGGCATCACCCGCGACTCGATCTCGGTCGACTGGACCTGGGACGGCCGCAAGATCCGCCTCGTCGACACCGCCGGCCTGCGCAAGAAGGCCAAGGTCAACGAGAAGCTCGAGAAGCTCTCGACCCAGGACACCATCCGCTCGATGACCTTCGCCGAGGTCGTGCTGCTGGTGATGGACGCCACCCATCCGTTCGAGACCCAGGACCTGCAGATCGCCGACCTGGCCGAGCGGGAAGGGCGCTGCGTCGTCTTCGTGCTGGCCAAGTGGGACCTGATCGAGGACCCCGGCCAGATCCTCAAGGAATTCAACGAGCACGCCGAGCGCATGCTGCCCCAGCTGCGCGGCGCGCCGGTCGTGGCTCTGTCGGGCGAGACCGGCCGCGGCGTCGAGCGCCTGATGCCGGCCGTCATCAAGACGCACCGCGACTGGTCGACCAAGGTCAAGACCCGCGACCTGAACGACTGGCTGCAGCTGGCGATGCAGCGCCATCCGCCGCCCTCGGTCGGCGGCAAGCGCGTGAAGCCGAAGTATATGGCCCAGACCAAGGCCCGCCCGCCGACCTTCGTGCTGTTCTCCAGCCGCGCCGACCAGATGCCCGACCACTACCGCCGCTATCTGGTCAACAGCCTGCGCGAGAGCTTCGACCTGCCGGGGGTGCCGCTGCGCATCACCATCAAGTCGGGCGCCAACCCCTATGCCGACGCCGACCAGGGGTATGTTGTTAAGGGCAAGCGCGCCTTCGAGAAGAAGGAAGCCGAGAAAGCCCGCCTGAAGGCCTCGCGCAATACGGTCAAGAAGTCGGCCCAGAGGGCCGCGATCCTGGCCGAGGCTTCGGCGGACGCCGGCGCTGCCGCCGCGGGCAAGCCCGCTCCGATCAAGGCTGTCTCGGCCAAGGCCGTCTCCGGTAAGGCCGGGGCGGTCAAGGCCGATGCCGCCAAGGGCGAGGCGGTCAAGTCCGACCCCGGCAAGGCGGCCGTCAAGTCGGTGAAGCCGCAGGGGCCCAAGGCCCAGAAGAAGGTCTCGACCACCCCGAGCTACAAGGTCGGGACCAAGACGGCCGGCGGCAAGGCCGGTGGTCCGCGCCGTCCGGTGGCCGGCTCGCGCGTGGTGCGGGGCAACAAGACGCCCGGCGGCAAGCCCAAGGGACGCTAGTTCAAGGCGGGGAGGAGGCTAGAACTCCTCCCAGTCCTGGCCGACGGTGACGCCCGGGCGGAACGACTGGGCGATGCGGCTCTGGGCGGCGGCCACCGGGTTCTCGGTCGCCGGACGCTGGGCCGGCGGCGCCGGTCGAGCGACCGCCTGGGCGGGCGCCGCACCGGTCTCGAAGCGCGAGACCAGTTCGGCCAGCGACGAGGCCTCATTGCGCAGGCAGGCGGCCGCGGCCGTGGCCTCCTCGACCATGGCGGCGTTGCGCTGGGTCACCTGGTCCATCTGGTTGATGGCGGTGTTGACCTGGTTGAGGCCCGTGGCCTGTTCGTGGGCCGACTGGGCGATTTCGGAAATCAGGGTGTCGATCTCGGCGATGCGGCCGACGATGCCGGTCAGCGACTGGCCGGTGTCGCTCACCAGCTTGGCGCCGCGATCGACCTGGCTGCTGCTGTTGGCGATCAGGGTCTTGATCTCCTTGGCCGCCTCGGCCGAGCGCTGGGCCAGGGCCCGCACCTCCTGGGCGACGACCGCGAAGCCGCGACCGGCCTCGCCGGCGCGCGCCGCCTCGACGCCCGCGTTGAGAGCCAGGAGGTTGGTCTGGAAGGCGATCTCGTCGATCACCCCGATGATCTGGCCGATCTTGCCCGAGCTCTGCTCGATCTCGCCCATGGCGGCGATGGCGTCGCGCATGATCTCGCCAGAGCGGGTGACTTCCTGGCGGGTGCTGGAGGCGGCGGTGGAGGCCGCGCGGGCCCCCTCGGCGCTGCGGCGCACCGTGGCGGTGATCTCGTCCAGCGCCGCTGCGGTCTCCTCCAGCGCGGCCGCCTGCTGCTCGGTGCGCTTGGAGAGGTCTTCCGAGGCTCCGGTGATCTCGTTGGAGCCGTTGTGCACGCCCTGGGTCGACTGGCCGATCTCGGTCATCGCCTGGCGCAGCGACTGCAGGGCGGCGTTGTAGTCGCTCTTGATCGAGGCGAAGCGGCCGTCGAAGGCGGCGGTGATGTCGGCCGTCAGGTCGCCGCCGGCCAGGCGCTTGAGGTTGTCGGCCAGGGTCAGCACCACGGCGCCCTGTTCGGCCTCGGTGCGGCGCAGGGCCTCGTTGGCCAGCCGCTCGTGCTCGGCCTGGGTGATGTCGGTGCAGAACTTGATGACCTTGCAGGGCTTGCCCGCGGCGTCGAACACCGGGTTGTAGGCGCCCTGGATCCAGATCTCGACGCCGCCCTTGCCCTGGCGCTGGAACTTGCCGGCGAAGAACTCGCCGCGCCCCAGGTTAAGCCAGAACTGCTTGTATTCGTCGCTGCGGGCGAAGTCGGGATCGGCGAACATGCTGTGGTGGCGTCCGCGGATCTCGTCCAGCGAATAGCCCACCGTCTTCAGGAAGTTGGTGTTGGCCGTGAGGATGGTGCCGTCGAGCTGGAACTCGATGACGGCTTGAGAGCGATGGATGGCCGCGACGGTGGCCTCCAGCTCGGCGAGACGCTCGTCGGTCGCGGCGCGACCACGCTTGAACGAAAACGGCATTTGTCCAAACCCCGAGGACCGCGCCGGATTAGCGCTGCATCCTTAGGGTGAGACCTCGAGTCTTATTCCATGCTTAACGAGCGCCGGTTTCCGAAAACGTCATCTGCGTCAGGTTGTCGCAGTTTAGTGTTTTTGGGCTATGTGTCGTGGAGTCGACCACCAGCTTGACCGCAGAAAATCCGCAATTTCCGTCAGGTACGAATGTTTCTCGGTTTATCTGTATTTCACGTGTGAAAACTGAACCTGCGAATGTTTACGAGGGTTCAGTTATGCGTTGACGCTTGCTGACTCTTGACCTCGTTCCTTGAAGCGAACGACGCCCTTGGGCGGCTCGCGGTCAGGGCGAGCAAGGTCGACGACGAAGGGGGCGATCTCGGCCGGATCCTGCACGGTCATCGGATCCTCGCCCGGGAAGGCGCCGGCCCGCATCTTGGTGCGCATGGCGCCGGGGTCGATGGAGAAGGCGCGGACCTTGGTGTTCTCCATCTCGTCGGCATAGCAGTCGACGATGGCTTCCAGGCCCGCCTTGGAGGCGGCGTAGGCGCCCCAGAAGGCCCGGTGGCTCTTGGCGACGCTGCTGGTCAGGAAGATGGCCCGGCCGGCGTCCGAGGCGCGCAGCAGCGGGTCCATGGCCCGGATCAGCCGCCAGTTGGCCGTCAGGTTGGTCGACAGGATCATGTCCCAGCCCTTGGGGTCCAGGTGGCCCACGGGCGTCAGCGCGCCCAGCACGCCGGCCGCGCCGACCATGATGTCCAGCTTGCCGAACCGCTGGTGCAGGGCCGCGCCCAGGTGATCCAGGCCGTCGGCCTCGCGCAGGTCCAGCGGCACGAGGGTGGCGTGCTCGCCGGTGGCGGCGAAGATCGCGTCATCCAGGGCCTCGAGCGCGCCCTGGGTGCGTCCGATGGCGATGACGTGGGCGCCGGCCTTGGCCAGGCCCAGGGCGATGGCTTGCCCGATGCCGCGCGTGGCGCCGGTGACGAGGGCGATGCGGCCGGCCAGCGGCGTGTCGGTGGTGGTCATGAGCGTTTCCTGCGCCTCTCGCGGGCGTTTGCTTGTCGGGGTGATCAGGCTTCGTCGTCGGCCGGGCGCGCGGCGTAGCGCTGGGCCAGGACCGAACAGGCCATCAGCTGGATCTGGTGGAAGATCATCAGGGGCAGCACCAGCACGCCGGCCGTGGCCCCGGGGAACAGGATGCCGGCCATCGGCACGCCGGTCGCCAGGCTCTTCTTGGAGCCGCAGAACACGATCGCCACCTCGTCGGCCTTGGAAAAGCCCAGCAGGCGCGCGCCCCACATGGTGGCCAGCATGACCAGCGTCAGCAGCACGCCGCAGACCAGCAGCAGCACGATCAGCTCCAGCGGCGAGACCTTGCGCCACAGGCCCTCGACCACGGCGGCGCTGAAGGCCGAATAGACCACCAGCAGGATCGAGCCGCGATCGACGCGGCCGACCAGGGTCTTGTGCTTCTCGATCCACTTGCCGACCAGCGGCCGGGCGATCTGGCCGGCGATGAACGGGACCAGCAGCTGGATGACGATCGACTTGATCGAGTCCCAGCCGCCGACGTCGCCGTGGGCGTTCATCAGCAAGCCGACCAGCACCGGCGTCAGGAAGATGCCGAACAGGTTCGAGGCCGAGGCCGCGCAGACGGCGGCGGCGACGTTGCCGCGACCGATCGAGGTGAAGGCGATCGACGACTGCACGGTCGAGGGCAGGCAGGCCAGGAACACCATGCCCGCCGCCATGGTCGGCGTCAGCACCCCGACCTTGCTGATCGCCAGGCCCAGGATCGGGAACAGCACGAAGGTGAAGGCCAGGATCGTCAGGTGCAGCCGCCAGTGGGTGATCCCGGCGATCACGGCCTCGCGTGACAGCTTGGCGCCGTGCAGGAAGAACAGCAGGGCGATGGCGATCTTGACCACCCAGCCGGTGATCTCGGCCGCCTGGCCCCGTACCGGCAGGAACGAGGCCAGCACCACCATGCCGAACAGGGCGATGATGTAGGCGTCGATCTTCAGCTTGGAGAGGACGGCGGAGACGGGATTGGCCAAGAAGCGACTCTCAAATGGATCGTCGCCCGGTCCGTCCGGGCGATCCGAGCGGCCGAAGATCAGCGTGGGCGGGCCGCATACCGGGGGTAGCGCAGCTTGGGTCCTCCGAACAAGTCGGAGGACCCTGGAAAGGCGCTGATTAGGCGCTGACCAGCAGCGACAGCTGCTTTTCGGCCTGGTCGTTGCGGCCTTCGGCGATCTCGCGATCGGTCAGGCGGGTGGGGTAGTCGCCGGTGAAGTAGTGGTCGGTGAACTGCGGGGCGGCCGGATCGCGCGGCGCGCAGTCCAGGGCCTCGTACAGGCCTTCCACCGACAGGAAGCCAAGCGAGTCCACTTCCAGGAACTTGGCCATCTCTTCCAGCGACTTGGTGGCGGCCAGCAGCTGTTCGCGCTCGGGCATGTCGATGCCGTAGAAGTCGGGCCACTTGATCGGCGGGCTGGCCGAACGCAGGTGCACTTCCTTGGCGCCGGCCTCGCGGACCATGCGGACGATCTTCAGCGAAGTGGTGCCGCGCACGATCGAGTCGTCGATCAGGATGACGCGCTTGCCTTCCAGCACGGCGCGGTTGGGGCTGTGCTTCATGCGCACGCCTAGCTCGCGAACCCCTTGCGTCGGCTGGATGAAGGTGCGGCCCACATAGTGGTTGCGGATGATGCCCAGGTCGAAGGGCAGGCCGCTTTCGGCCGCGTAGCCGATCGCCGCCGGCACGCCCGAATCCGGCACCGGCACGACGACGTCGGCCTCGACGCCGGTCTCGATCGCCAGGCGTCGGCCCATGCGCTTGCGCACCTCATAGACCGAGCGGCCGTTCACGACGCTGTCGGGACGGGCGAAGTAGACGTATTCGAACACGCAGGGGCGGGCGGCCGGGGCCGCGAACGGGCGCAGAGACTTCACGCCAGTGTCGCTGATCACGACCATCTCGCCGTGCTCGACGTCGCGCACGAAGCGGGCGCCGATCATGTCGAGGGCGCAGGTTTCCGAGGCCAGGACCGGCTTGCCGTCCAGGTCGCCCAGCACCAGCGGGCGGATGCCCAGCGGGTCGCGGATGCCGATCATCTTCTTGTTGGTGATGGCCACCAGGGCGTAGCCGCCTTCGATCTGGCCCAGGGCGTCGATGAAGCGGTCGACGATCTTGGCTTTGCGCGAGCGGGCGATCAGGTGGAGGATCACCTCGCTGTCGCTGGTCGACTGGAAGATCGCGCCTTCCTGCACCAGGCGCTCGCGCAGGGTCAGGAAGTTGGTCAGGTTGCCGTTGTGGGCCAGGGCCAGGCCCCCGGTCTCGAGATCGGCGAACATCGGCTGGACGTTGCGGATGAAGCTGCCGCCGGCCGTGGAGTAGCGGGTGTGGCCGATGGCCATGTTGCCCGGCAGGCGCTGGACGAGGTCGGCGCCGGTGAAGGCGTCGCCGACGTGGCCCATGTGGCGTTCGGTGTGGAAGCGGGCGCCGTCGAAGGCGGCGATGCCGCAGGCTTCCTGGCCGCGGTGCTGCAGGGCGTGCAGGCCCAGCGCCGCGATGGCGGCGGCGTCACGGGCGCCGAACACGCCGAACACGCCGCATTCCAGGCGCAGCGTGTCGTCCTCGGGATCGCGCCAGGGCGCGGACGAGAAGCGGTCGGTCGACTGGCCGATAGACGTCATTGCGATTTCTCCACCAGGTCGTCGAGCTTCCGACGCTGGTCCTTATCATAGCCTTCTTCGCCGCGCTCGGCGTCGGACGGTTTGTCGCTGGCCCCGTCGCGGACGGCGTCCTCGATGGCGGGGGCCAGCTTGCCGGCCAGGCCCGCGCCCTTGGGGGCGAACACTTTCAGCACCTGGGCGCTGGCGTTGGACAGCGGATAGAACATCGACTCCGACACCCAGGCCGGCACGCGGTCGCGCGGCGTGGCCATGTGGAAGACGAGGTTGAAGACGCCCAGCACCACCAGCGCCCGCAGCAGGCCGAAACCCAGGCCGACCAGGCGGTCCAGCAGGCCCAGCGCGCCGTCGGCGTGCAGGGTCTTGGTCAGTTGGCCGCCGATCAGGCGCAGGGCGACGAAGGCGATGACGAAGGTGACCAGGATGGCGGCGGCGGTCGCCGCCCAGTCCGGGTCCATGAATTCACGAAAGAGCGGGCCGGTCAGGCGCAGGCCCAGGAGGGCCACCACGGCGGCGACGATGAACGACAGCGCCGAGGTCAGCTCCCGCGAGGCGCCGCGGAAGAAGCCGACGGCGCCGGAAACCAGCAGGATCAGTCCGGCGATGATGTCGAACGGCGTCACGCGTGCGAGCTCCAGATGTCGTTCTCGATTCGACGGACCGCGTCGGCCAGCCGCGCCGCGCCGGCCACCGGCAGGGCGCCGCCGCCTTCGGGCAGGCCCGACAGCGGTCCCAGCGCGCGGCCGAACCCGAGCTTGGCGGCTTCCTTCAAACGCGACTCCATTCGGCTCACGGGCCGGATCTCGCCGGAGAGGCTGACCTCGCCGAACACCACGCAATCCTGCGGCAGGGCGACATCGAGGGCCGAGGAGGCCAAAGCGGCCGCCGCCGCGAGGTCGGCGGCGGGTTCGGTGATCCTCAGCCCGCCGGCGACGTTCAGATAGACGTCCTTGTCGCCAAAACCAAGGCCGCAGCGCGATTCCAACACCGCCAGCACCATGGCCAGGCGTCCGGAATCCCATCCGACCACGGCGCGCCGGGGCGTTCCGTACGCGGAAGGCGCGACCAGGGCCTGGAATTCCACCAGGACGGGCCGCGATCCCTCGATGCCGGCGAACACCGCGGCGCCCGCCGCGCGCTCGCCGCCCTCGTTGAGGAACAGGGCCGAGGGGTTCTTGACCTCGCGCAGGCCGATGTCGCCCATCTCGAATACGCCGATCTCGTCGGTGGCCCCGAAACGGTTCTTGGCGCCGCGCAGGATGCGGAACGGATAGCCGCGCTCGCCCTCGAAGCTCAGCACCGCGTCGACCAGGTGCTCGACCACGCGCGGGCCGGCGATCTGGCCGTCCTTGGTGACGTGGCCGACCAGCAGGATGGCCACGCCCTGTTTCTTGGCCAGGCGCACCAGTTCGGTGGCGCAGGCGCGCACCTGGGTCACCGTGCCGGGGCCGGCCTCGTGGGCGTCGCTCCACATGGTCTGGATCGAGTCGATGACCACCAGGTCGAACTTGTCGCGCTTGAGGCCGTCGAGGATGTCGCGCAGGCTGCTCTCGGCGGCCAGCTTCACAGGCGCGCCGGCCAGGCCCATGCGGTCGGCGCGGCCGCGGATCTGCTCGACGGCCTCCTCGCCCGAGATATAGGCGCAGGAGACGCCCCGGCTCGAGGCGTTGGCGCAGACCTGCAACAGCAGGGTCGACTTGCCCACGCCCGGGTCGCCGCCGATCAGGATCGCCGAACCGGGCACCACGCCGCCGCCGCAGACCCGGTCGAACTCGTCGACGCCGGTCAGGATGCGGGGCGGGGCGGGGGTGTCGCTCTCCAGGCCGGTGAACTGCAGGCCGCGGTTGCGCGTGGCCTTCGTGGTCGACATCGCGCCGGGCGGGCGTACGCCGACCTCTTCGACGAGGGTGTTCCAGCTCTGGCAGGCGGGGCATTGCCCGGCCCACTTGGCTTGGACCGCCCCGCAGGACTGGCAGGCGTAGACGGCGCCGTCGCGGGCCATGAGGTCTCCTGATTCTCGAATGGGTGCAGACTACAGGTTGGCGGCGCCCTGCGCCAAAGCCGGACGCAGGCCGGGATCCAGGATGTCGCCGAACCTTGTTCCCGTTTTTGGTGTGTTCGGTGTAGATAAGTATCGGGGGGCGCAAATTCAGGATCTTGCTGGAGGCGCCTAGATGTCCGTGGTCGAACCCGGAGCCGTTTCTTCCGATCTCGTCGGCCGCGTGAAGCGGCTGCTGCTGACGCCGTCGCCCGAGTGGGAGCGCATCGACACCGAGCCCGCCACGATCAAGGGGCTCTATGTCGGCTACATCTGCATACTGGCGGCGATCCCGGCCGTGGCCGGCCTGGTGGGCAGCCTGGTGTTCGGGCACGGCATTCCTGGCCTGGCGACGATCCGGCCCTCGCCCGTCGGGGCGATCGTCGGCGCCGTGGTCGGCTATGGCCTGTCGCTGCTGTCGGTGTTCGTGCTCGGCCTGATCATCGACGCCCTGGCGCCGTCGTTCGACGGCCAGAAGAACAGGCTGCAGGCCTTCAAGGTGGCGGCCTATTCCGGCACCGCCGGCTGGGTGGCCGGGATCTTCGGCCTGTTCCCGCCGCTGGCGGTCATCGGCGGCCTGTTGGGCCTCTACGGTCTCTACCTGCTCTATACGGGCCTGCCGCGGGTGATGAAGGCGCCCAAGGAGAAGGCGATCGGCTACACGATCGTCACCGTCCTCTGCGCCATCGTGCTCTATGTCATCGTCGGCTTCATCACCGGCGCCGTCGTCGGCGCGGCCGCGATCGGCGGCGGGATTGCGGCCTCCAAGGTGGCGGGCGCCGACAGCGGTTCGGTGACGCTGGGCGGCCAGACCTACGACCTGGGCAAGATGGACGAGGCCAGCAAGAAGATGGAGGCGGCCGCCGCCTCGATCGAAGCCGGCAAGGACATCCCCCTGACCTCGCCGGACGTGCTCAAGGGCCTGCTGCCCGGCGCGGCCGGCGGCTATGCCCGCACCGCCGTCGAATCCAGCTCCGGCGGCGCCGGCGGCATGGGCATGTCGGTGGCGCGCGGCGACTACGAGAAGGACGGCAGGCGCTTCACCCTGGCGGTCACCGACCTGGGCGCGCTGGGCGGCATGACGGCCATGGCCTCGGCGATGAACGCCCAGAGCACCTCGGAAACCGAGACCGGCTACGAGAAGACCAGCACCGCCGGCGGCCAGCTGACCACCGAGAAGTGGGACCGCGAGGCCAAGTCCGGCGGCTACACAGTCGTGATCGGCAACCGGTTCTCGGTGGAGGCCAATGGCGACGCCGAAAGCATCGACGACCTCAAGCGCGCGGTGGCCTCGGTCGACGCCGGCAAGCTGAAGAGCCTGGCGCGCTAGGCCGGGGAGAGGGGCGGGGCCTTCAGGCCTCGCCCAGCACCACGCGGCGGGCGCGGCCGGCCAGGCGCACCAGCAGTTCGTAGGCCGTGGTGCCCGCCGCGGCGGCGGCTTCGTCGACCGGCAGGTTGGGGCCGATCAGCTCGACCAGCGCCCCGGGACGCGCCGCGTCGCAGTCGGTGACGTCGATGGCGATCAGGTCCATCGACACCCGGCCCAGGAGCCGGCGGCGCGCGCCGTCGAACCACACGTGGCCGGCGGGACTGGAGCCGCGCAGCACCCCGTCGGCATAGCCGCAGGCCAGCACCGCCACCCGCGTCGTCTCGCTCGCCGTGAAGGCCGCGCCGTAGCCGATCGACTCGCCCCGCGGCACGACCCGCACCTGCAGGATCGGCGCTTCCAGCGTCGCGACAGCCTTGAGCCGCGCATCGGTCACGTCGCGCGGACCGCCGCCATAGAGGGCGATGCCCGGCCGGCACTGGTCGAAATGATAGTCGTCGCCCAGGAACACCCCGGCCGAGTTGGCCAGGCTCTTGCGGGCGTTCGGGAACAGCGCCGCCGCGTCGCGGAAGCGGGTCAACTGGCGGGCGTTGAGCGGATGCTCCGGCTCGCCGGCGCAGGCCAGGTGGCTGACCACCAGCGAGACGTTCAGATGCTTGAGGCGATCCATCGAGGCCGTCAGCACGGCGGCTTCCTCGTGGCGCAGGCCAAGCCGGTTCATGCCGGTGTCGACGTGGATCGCCGCCTCCAGCACGCCCTTGCCGGCCTGGCTGTTCCAGGCCTCGACCTGCGGCAGGCTGTTGAGCACCGGGATCAGTCCGGCCTGCATCAGCGTCGGGCCCGAACCCGGCGTCGCGCCGTCCAGCACATGGATCTTCGCCTCGCGATCGCCCAGCGCCTTGCGTAGGGAGACGCCTTCGGACAGGCGGGCGACGTAGAAGCCGCGCGCGCCTTCGTCCCACAGCCGGCGGGCGACGAGGCCCGCGCCCAGGCCATAGCCGTCGGCCTTCACCGCCGGCGCCAGTTCGGCGTCGCCGGCCGTCGCTTGCAGCGTGGCGTAGTTGGCCGCGAGGGCGTCGAGGTCGAGGGTCAGGCGGGCGTCGGTCACGGCTGCGGAGGTAGCCGACCCGCGCCCGCAAGGCCAGTGCAGATCCTGTGGAGATGCCGGCTAGCGCGTCGCCCAGCCTAGCGCGTCGCCAGGAACTGCCCCACCAGGGCCTCGACGCCGCTGGCGACGATCTGCACGCCGATGCACATCAGGAGGAACGCCATCAGCCGCGACATCACCCGCGCGCCGTTGACGCCCAGCAGCGACAGCACCCGGTCAGAGGCGCGGTAGAACACCCAGACCATCAGGGCGATGACGGCCACGGCCAGGCTCGCGCCCATGAAGAACGGAACCACCGAATGGCCCTCGGCCGGGCGCTGCGACGATAGCGCGATGGCCACCGAGATCGCGCCCGGTCCCGTCGTGAACGGCATGGTCAGCGGGAAGAAGGCCATGTCCTCGGCCCGCGCCTTGGCGGGCGAGCTGGCCTGGTCGGCCTTTCGTTCTTCGTGTTCCTCGGGCGCCATCAGCAAGGCCCAGGCCCGGATCGCCACCACCAGGCCGCCGGCCACCCGCAGGGCGCCGAGGCTCACCCCGAAGAAGTTCAGCACATAGCCGCCCAGCAGCAGCGAGCCCAGCAGGATGAAGAAGGCGTAGAGCGCGATGGTCGGCGCCAGGCGCTTGCGCGTCTCGGCCGGATGGTCGGCCAGCATCTGGTGGAAGATCAGCGCCGCCCCGACCGGATTGACGATCGAGAACAGGGCCGGAAAGGCCAGCAGGAAAGCCCCGACGAAGGTCGAAACGGGCAGGGGGCTGAATTCCATCTGGCGGCGCTCTTTCGCTGAATCGCGCGCCGAGCGTTGCCCGACGCGCCGATGCAGGTAAAGCGCGAGGCGGCTATTCGTCGTCGCCGCTGCGCATCTGGTGGAAATAGTGGTCGCGCGAGAGGTTGCCGAAGCGGGTGGTGTCGCTGTTGAACGACAGGCGCACGGTGCCGATCGGGCCGTGACGCTGCTTGGCGATGATCACCTCGGCCAGGCCTTGCAGCTTGTCCATTTCCTCTTGCCAGGTCAGGTGCTCGGGCGTGCCTTCGCGCGGCTCGGCCCGGCCGACATAGTAGCTTTCGCGGAACACGAACCACACCATGTCGGCGTCCTGCTCGATCGAGCCGGATTCACGAAGGTCCGACAGCTGCGGGCGCTTGTCGTCGCGGCTTTCGACCTGACGTGACAGCTGTGACAGGGCGATGACCGGGCAGGCCAGTTCCTTGGCCAGGGCCTTGAGGCCCATGGTGATCTGCGAGACTTCCTGCACGCGGCTGGCGTTGGAGCCGAGGTCCGAGCCGGTCACCAGCTGCAGGTAGTCGACGACGATGAGGTCGAGGCCGACCTGGCGCTTCAGGCGCCTCGCCCGGGCGGTCAGCTTGGCGATCGAGATACCACCAGTGGCGTCGATATAAAGCGGCGCTTCCTGGAGTTCCATGGCCGCGTCGCGCACGCGCCCGAACTCGCTGGCGTCGATCTCGCCCTTGCGGAGCTTGTCGCCCGATACGCCCGAGGCGTCGGCCAGCATACGCAGGGCCAGCTGCTCGGCGCTCATTTCCAGCGAATAGAAGGCCACCACGCCGCCGTTGACGGTCTTGCGGCTGCCGTCGGGCTGGGGCTCCCAGGCGTACTTCTTGGCGACGTTGAAGGCGATGTTGGTCGCCAGCGCCGTCTTGCCCATCGACGGACGGCCGGCCAGCACGATCAAGTCGGAGGGGTGAAGGCCGCCGATCTTCTGGTCGAGGTCGATCAGGTCGGACGCCAGGCCCGACATGCCGCCGTCGCGCTGGAAGGCTTCGGCGGTCATCTCGACGGCGCCGCGCAGGGCGTCGCCGAAGCTGACGAAGCCCGAGCTGGCCGTGCCGCTTTCGGCCAGGGTGTAGAGCTGCTGTTCGGCCGCTTCGATCTGGTCGCGGGCCGGGCGCTTCTCGTCGCCGTGGCCGTGGGCGGCCGAGGCGATCTCGCCGCCGATGCGGATCAGGTCGCGGCGCAGGGCCAGGTCGAAGACCGCGCGGGCATAGTCGCCGACATTGGCGGCCGGCGGGGCGCGGTCGACGAGGTCGGCCAGGTAGCGGATGCCGCCCAGTTCCTCGAACGCCGGATCGCGCTTGAACTCGTCGGCCAGCAGGATCGGCTCGGCCAGCTGGCCCTTGCGGATGTGCGTCTCGATCGACTGGAACAGCCGCTGGTGGAACGGCTCGTAGAAGTGGCGTCCCTGCAGGCTGTCGGTCAGCCGCTCATAGGCCGAGTTGTCGTACAGCAGCACGCCCAGCAGCGCCTGTTCGGCTTCCAGGTTGTGCGGCGCGACGGTGATCTGAGGGGTATCCTGCGCGGGCGGGCGCAGGTCGAGAGCGGGGACCAGGGACATCGCCATAAGTTAACGCGAACGAGGCCGCGACGCGCGTTCGGAGCGTGGTCAACGGCGCAGATGAATGGGGATGTTCTGTGTATATCTTCGAGGCGACAAAAGGGGACGCAGGCTGATCGCCGCGTCCCCTTCGAGTCTTACCCTAGGTCAGCTTACCAGTTGTAGCTGAGGCGGGTGTAGACGAACCGGCCGTTGAAACCGAACGGCGAGTAGTTCGGGAAGCCGACCACGCCGCTGGTGCTGTTGACGGCCGCCGGCGTGCGGTTGGGGTATTCGTCGAACAGGTTGTTGGCGCCCACGGCCCAGGTCAGCTTGTCTGCGAAGGTGCGACGCGCTTCCAGGTCGATCACCGCCTTGCGGCCGGTCCAGTAGTCCAGCGAGGGCGTGGCGTTGGGCTGAAGCACCGTGCCGTAGCCGGTCAGCTTCAGGGTCGCGCCCCAGGGGCCCTTGCTCCAGTCGCCGCTGGCCACGAACTTCGTGCGCGGGGTGCCGCGTTCGAAGGTCTGCACGTTGACGCGGGCGAACAGGGCCGGCGGGACCGGCAGCGACGACAGGGTGTTGGTCGTCGGCAGGCGGGTGACTTCGGTCTCGTTGTAGTTGCCCGCCAGGGTCAGGTCGAAGCGCCCGGCCTCGGCCGCGTCGAGGCGATAGCGCACCACCACGTCGACGCCCTTGGTCGTTGTGTCGACGCCGTTGATGAAGAACCGCGCCGTGGTCACGCCATAGGGGGCGAGCAGGGCGTAGATCGCCTGCTGGGTCGCCGTGCCGGTGGCGCTGCCCTGGATGTTTTCCGAGAGCACGATGCGGTTGTCGATGTCGATCTGGTAGGCGTCGACCGTCACCTCGAACGGGCCGCGGTGATAGACCAGGCCCAGCGAGTAGTTGGTGCTCTCTTCCGGCTCCAGCGCCTTGGCGCCCAGTACGGCCGAGACCGGGCTGGTGGCCGGGAAGGTGCCGACCTCGGTGGCCGTGCCGCTGATGATGTTGGTCGAGGTGGCGGTGAAATACTGCTGTTGCAGGGCCGGGGCCCGGAAGCCGGTCGACACCGCGCCGCGCACGGCGAAGCCGTCGAGGATGTCGTAGCGGGCGGCGATCTTGCCGGTCGTCTTGGTGCCGAAGTCCGAATAGTCCTCGAAGCGCGCGGCGATATCGACGTCCAGCTTGTCGGTCACCTGGCTGTCGAGGTCGACATAGAAGCTGTAGTTGTCGCGGCTGACGTCGAC
The DNA here is from genome assembly GCF_003094615.1 of Caulobacter radicis. GTDB lineage: Bacteria > Pseudomonadota > Alphaproteobacteria > Caulobacterales > Caulobacteraceae > Caulobacter > Caulobacter radicis. The sequence continues at coordinate 116,348 of NZ_QDKO01000021.1, forward strand.
GGCGTTGCTCGGGCGGAAGCCCGGGAAGCCCTGCGCGCCGGCCGCCAGGCCGTTGTAGCCGCCGTTGGCCCACGAGGCCTGCTCGCCGGCGACGATGTCGTAGCTTTCCTTGCGGTACTCGGCGCCGAAGGCCAGGGTCGAGGGCTGGGCGAAGGCGGCGATGGCCAGCGGGCGGGTGATGTCCAGCGAGGCCACGGCCTGGCGGTAGCGCATCGAGCCGGCGTTGAACGAGGTCGGCGAGGCCGGGCCGTACGAGGCGTTCAGGCTGTCCTTGACCCCGTATTCGATGTCGTTCTGGCCGTAGGTGAAGCTGGCGTCGATGGTGTAGGCGCCGGCCTCGCCCTTGGCGCCGAAGGCGGCGTTGTAGTCGTCGATGTCGGTGGCGATCTTGGGCAGGAAGCCGTTCGGATAGATCGACGGGATGTTGGCGGCGTTGTTGGCCAGGCGCGGGAAGGCGGCGCTTTCGCCGTCGCGGTGCTGGTAGCCCAGCCAGCCATAGGCCTTCCAGGTCTCGCCGATCGGCAGGCCGGCGTTGGCGAACAGCGACTTGCTCTCGACCTCGGCGTCGCCGTAGCGACCGGTGACGACGCCCGGGCTGAAGGCCGACGAGACGTCGCTGCGGTTGGTCGGGTTGCGCTTGGACCAGTCGGCGGTGACCGTCAGGTAGCCGTCCTCGCCGATGCCGAAGCCCTGCCAGACCGAGGCGGTGTAGGTGACGCCGTCGGTGGCCTTGCGGCCGTCGGTGTCGCGCGCGGTCTTCACTTCGGTGTTGTAGAGCCCGTAGCTGGCGGTCGCGCCGCCGCCGCTGCGCGCTTCGCGCAGGCGCAGGTTGACGACGCCGGCGATGGCGTCCGAGCCGTACTGGGCGGCCGCGCCCTCGCGCAGGATCTCGACGCGGTCGAGGGCGGCGGTCGGAATGGTGTTGAGGTCGAAGGCGGCCGAGCCGCGGCCGACCGAACCGTTGACGTTGACCAGGGCCGCGGCGTGGCCGCGCTTGCCGTTCAGCAGCACCAGGGTCTGGTCGGGCGCCAGGCCGCGCAGCGTGGCCGGACGCACGGAATCGGTGCCGTCCACGGCCGACGGGCGCGGGAAGTTCAGCGACGGCGCCAGGGTCGACAGCGCCTGGGCCAGCTCGGTCGAGCCCTGGCGGGTCAGCGCCTTGCTGTCGACGACGTCGACGGGCGAGACGGTGTCGAGACGCGACCGTCCGGCGGTGCGGGTGCCGGTGACGACGACTTCCTCGACGGCGGTCTGATCGTCTGTGGTCTGAGCGTTGGCGGTGGAGACGGCCAGGGCCGAAGCCGAGGCCGCGGCGAGCAGCAGCAGTTGAGTACGCATGGTGTAATCCCCTCGAAACGCTGTCGGTCGGGGGCGCTTTCGCGTCTCGTTCTGGCCGACAGGCGGTTAGACAGGCTCAACCTGCGCGAACGTCGCTCTTCCTACAATCTGAGCAATTCTAGGTTTCGGCGCAGAAAAAAACGGCGCGGATTGCTCCGCGCCGTTCTCATTCGTCTGCGAAGGTCCTGAAAAATCAGGCTTCGTAGTCGCCTTCTTGCGCGCCGGCGCCGCCTTCCAGGAGGTCCTGGGCGGCTTCGGCGTCGGCCAGACGCTCTTCCTCGAACTGCGAGGCGATGACGTTTTCGCCGCGCGCTTGGCGCTCGGCTTCGTCGGCGCTGCGCGCGATGTTGAGGGTGACCGTGACGGTCACTTCAGCGTGCAGCTTCACCTTCACTTCGTGGACGCCGAGCGTCTTGATCGGCTTGTCCAGCACGATCATCGAGCGGTCGACCTTGCCGCCTTCGGCCTTGATGGCGTCGGCGACGTCGCGGCCCGCGACCGAACCGTACAGCTGGCCGCTTTCGCCAGCCTGACGGATCAGGACGTACTGCGTGCCGTCCAGCGACTCACCGGACTTGCCGGCGGCTTCGCGGTTGCGCAGGTTGCGGGCTTCGATCTCGGCGCGTTGCGCCTCGAAGGCCTTCAGGTTGTTCGAGTTGGCGCGGAGAGCCTTGTTGCGCGGCAGCAGGTAGTTACGGGCGAACCCGTCCTTCACCGTCACCACGTCGCCCAGGACGCCCTTGCCTTCGACTCGTTCGAGCAGGATCACTTTCATCGTGGCGTCTCCCTTACTTCACGACGTAGGGGAGCAGAGCCAGGAAGCGGGCGCGCTTGATGGCCTTGGCCAGTTCGCGTTGCTTCTTGGCCGACACCGCGGTGATGCGCGACGGAACGATCTTGCCGCGCTCGGAAACGTAACGCTGCAGCAGCTTCACGTCCTTGTAGTCGATCTTCGGAGCGTTGGCGCCCGAGAACGGGCAAACCTTGCGGCGACGGAAGAACGGACGGCGGGCGCCGCCGGTGGCGGCGGCCGGAGCCGCGGCTTCGGGAGCAGTCGTATCGGTCATGATCTATTTCTCCCTTACGCTTGCGGGGCGAAGTCTTCGCGCGGACGCTCGGAACGCTCAGGGCGGTCCGAACGCTCGGGGCGATCGCTGCGCTCACGGTCGCGACGGGCCAGAACCGGCGACAGTTCCAGGTCCAGCTCTTCCACGCGGATGGTCATGAAACGCAGCACGTCTTCGTTGATCGACAGCTGGCGTTCCATTTCCTTCACCGCCGGCGCCGGGGCGTCGATGGCGAGCAGGGAATAGTGGCCCTTGCGGTTCTTCTTGATGCGGTAGGTGAGGTTACGCAGACCCCAGTATTCGATCTTGGCGATGTGACCACCACCTTCTTCGATCAGGGTCTTGATTTGCTCGTTGAGAGCTTCGGCCTGTTGCGGCGAGATGTCCTGCCGCGCGATGACCACGTGTTCGTAGAACGACATGTTTTCCTCTTCCGTTATGGAAAGCGGCGCGGTCGGCGGCGGAAGTCCGACGACCACGATGGATCCTGTGCGACGAGCGGGATAATCCCGGCCCCGTGAGGGGTTCGCTCAAGACCGCCTTCCGTGAGAACGCGCGCTACTACAGGAAACGCGGCGGCGAGGCAAGGCTGGCCTTGGCTTCGGCGGCGGGCAGGGCGGCGCCCGCGTCCTGGGCGAAACCGAAAAAGGCGGGCTCGGAGTCGTTTTCCTGACGCAACGCAGCTTGCCGTTAATACCTGGGGTGGTTAGGGAAGGGGCATGCGGGGTGCAACCGTGAAGAGCCTGATCCTTGGCGGCGCGTTCGCGCTGTCGATGACGGCTGTCCCGGTGATGGCCCAGGCGATCAGGAAGCCCGACCTGTCGGTGTCGTCGAATGACGGCCGCTTCACGGGCTATTCGGCGGCCCTGCCGCTCGACCTGTCGTCCGACGCCGAAAGCACCACCTTCGTGGCCAAGGTCGCCGGCAGCATCGAGCAGCCGACCTACGACTTCAATCTGAACATGACGGCCAAGGCCGAGCAGGGGCCCAGCCCCCGCGCCCTGGCGCTGGGCGCGTCGCTGAACAAGCGCGAGGCCGGCGTCCGCTCGTCGCTGTCGCGGCTGTTCGGCTTCGGCGACCTGCCCAAGTCCAACTATGTCAGCGTCTCGGTCGACATGAACGCCACGCGCTCGATGGTCCTGCCGGCCTCGATCCCGGTGGCCCGCGCCAACGTGCGTTCGGCACTGACCCTCGACGGCCGCCAGATCGCCTCGATCGGCCTGGGCGGCGGCACCATGGGCGACGAGGGCGTCGATTTCAGCCTGATCCGCCCGTTCGACATCCCGGCCGAGTTCTCGGTCAGCGTCCGCGCCGAGGACGAACGCGTCCAGGACGGCCGCTTCATGGTCAAGCTGGTCAAGACCAACTGGTGACCGCGGGCGCAGCCGCGCCGCTTTCCCGACAATCTTCTGGAAATTTCCCGAACGCCTGTCCGACCAGCGGGCGCCGGCGAGGGCGCGTTTGCGCCCGCCTGCGGGCCTTTCCCTCCTGATCGCTCCACCAGAGGGGGAGCGGATACATGGATAAGTCGGTTCTATGGGGCGCGTCGGCCTTGGCCATGCTGGTCGGCGCGGCGCCCGCCCTGGCCCAGGAGGCGCCGGCCGCGGTCGAGGATCTGGTCGTCACCGCCCAGCGGCGCGAGCAGAAGCTGCAGGACGCGCCGGTCGCCGTCAGCGCTTTCGGCGCCAGGGCGCTGGACCAGCTGCAGATCACCCGGGCCGAGACCCTGGGCGCGGCCGTGCCCAGTCTCTATGTCTCGCAGATCAGCGCCTCGCCCTCGACGGTGCAGGTCGCCCTGCGCGGCGCGCTCGACCAGACCGGCGGCATGATCACGTCGGAGCCGCCCGTCGGCATCTATGTCGACGACGTCTACCAGGCCCGCCTGTCGGTCGCGAACCTCGATCTGGCCGACGTCACGCGTGTGGAGGTGCTGCGCGGCCCGCAGGGCACGCTCTACGGCCGCAACTCGATGACCGGCGCGCTGAAGTACGTCACCCGCCAGCCCGGCGACGCGCCCGGCGGCTTCGTCGAGGCCTCGTGGGGCGACTACGGTCTGCAACGCTATCGCGGCAGCGCCGGCGGCAGGATCACCGACCATGTCGGGGCCACGGTCTCGGCCCTGTTCTCCGACCGCGACGGCTGGCAGCAGAATACGGCCCTCAAGCGCCGCGTCGGTGAACGCCGCGACGCCGGCGCGCGCTTCTCCCTGGGCCTGATCGACACCGGCCCGCTCAGCGCGACCGTCTCGGCCGCCTATGCCCGCACCGACACCGACGGCCAGCACTTTTCGCCGCTCGATCCGGTGACCTTGGCGCCCCTGGCCGGCGGCGGTTTCGGCTCGACCCGCTCGCCGCTGAACACCGACACCAAGACCGAGCAGAAGAGTCTCGCGCTCCACCTGGGCTATGACCTTTCCGGCGTCCAGCTGAAGTCGATCACGGCCTACCAGCGCCTGGACGATCGCTGGAGCCTGGATTTCTCGGGCGGCCTGGTGACCGGATCGGGTCTCGTCCCCGGCTTCCTGCGCGGCAGCTCGACCCAGCAGGAACAGGCCAGCCAGGAGCTCCAGGCCCTGGGCGAGGCTTTCGAGGGCCGCCTGCAATGGATCGGCGGCCTGTTCTGGTTCAAGGAGACCGGATCCCAGGTGCTGTCCGACACCGTCGGCTCGGGCATCTACGGCCCGTTCCCCGTGCCGCTGCTGCCGACCATGATCCACGCGACCTCGGAAAGCATCGCCGCCTACGGTCAGCTGGAATGGCGCTTCACCGACCGCCTCAAGGGTTCGGCCGGCCTGCGCTGGACCAGGGACGAAAAGACCATCGCCGGCACGATCCAGAACGGGCTGGTCGCCTATCCGCCCAGCCTGACCAGCCGATCCAATGAGGGCGAGTGGAAGGTCTGGACCCCGAAGTTCAATCTTCAGTACGAGGCCAGCGACGACGTCATGGTCTACGGCACGATCGCGCGCGGTTACCGCGCCGGCGGCTTCGTGGCCCTGTCGATCGCCGAGCCGTCGATCTTCACCAAGGCCTACGATCCCGAATCCGCCTGGTCCTACGAGGCCGGCGCCAAGATCGAGGCCTTCGACCGCCGCGCCCGCCTGAACCTGGCCGCCTATGTCCAGCAGCTGAAGGACCTGCAGCAGAACGTCATCAGCAACGGCTCGATCCTGACCCAGAACGCCGCCGAGGCGCGGATCGCGGGGCTCGAGGTCGAGGCCGCCGCCACGCCGGTGAAGGGGCTGGATCTCTTCGCCTCGCTGGCCCTGACCGACGCCGAGTACGAGAAGCTCGATCCCTCGACCGCCGCGGCCCAGGCCGGCGCCGAGACGCTGCCGCTGATCTCGAAGGTGCAGGCCCAGGTCGGCGGCTCCTGGCGCATCGAGCCGCGGGCGCTGAAGGGCGGGGCGATCATCGTCTCGGCCGACTACAGCCACCGCGGCCCGCGCTACGCCGAGGCCACCAACGCTCAGGCCGGCCGTATCGGGGCGGTCGATCGCGTCAACGCCAGCCTGGCCTGGGAATCGCCCTCGGCGGCCTGGCGGGTGTTCGTGCAGGGACGCAACGTCCTCGACGCCAAGGACTATGTCTCCGGCGCGGTCTTCATCCCCGGCCTGATCGTCTACCGCCTGGCCGACGAGCCGGCCATGTGGAGCGCCGGGGTGAAGGTGAAGTTCTAGTCCCCCAACTTCGTCATCCCGGAAGCCGCGCAGCGGCTATCCGGGACCCAGGGGACTGGGCTGAGCAAGCGCCCAAAGCGCTTGCCGGCGCATTGCGGCCGCCCCTGGGTCCCGGCTCTTCGCTTCGCGGAGCCTGTCCTCGGGCGCGCTTCGCGCGACCCGGGGGGCCGGGATGACGATTGAAGAGAAGGCGGGAGCCCAACCTTACTTCTTCTTGTAGGCCTTCACCGCGTCCATGGTCTTGGTCACGTGGCCCTGGAAGTTGCCGTCGGTGTAGGCCATCAGGACCTTGCCGTTCGGGGCGATGACGTAAGAGGTGCGGTTCGACCATTCGGGGCGCTTGTCCAGCACCACGTCGTAGGTCTTGATCAGGTCGGGGGTGGCGGCGGCCACCGCGAACTTGTCGCGGCAGTGCTCCTTGGAGAAGTCCTTGATGCGGTCGACATTGCCGGCCGTGACGCCGATCACGGTCGCGCCCAGCTTCTGGAACTCGGGCGTGGCCTCGGCGAATTCGTGGGCCTCGGCCGTGCAGCCAGCCGTGTAGGCGGCGGGGAAGAAATAGAGCACCACCGGGCCCTTCTTCAGGGCCTTGGACAGCTTGAACTGGAAGTCCTTGCCCGCCAGCGCGCCGGGGGCGGTGAAGTCGGGCGCCTTGTCGCCGGGCTTGAGGGCGGCCAGGGCCGGCGAGGCGGCGGCGAAGCCCAGGGCGAGCAGGCAGGCGGCGAGGGCGGGGCGGTTCATCTTGGCGACTCCGGGGCCTTGGATGCGGCGTGGCCAGCAATGTGGACGCGCCCCAACGGAAAGCAAGTATCGGCAAAACAGCGGTCCGGCTTGCCCAGTCACCGGCTTTCCCCTAACCCTCCGCGCCCAAGACATTGAATCTTAGAGGAGCGGGCCGTCATGAGCATCGCCTTCATCTTCCCGGGACAGGGCAGCCAATCGGTCGGCATGGGCGTCGAGCTGGCGGAGGCCTTCGCGTCCGCGCGCGAGGTGTTCCAGGAAGTCGACGACGCCCTGGGCCAGAAGCTGTCCCAACTGATGCGCGAAGGTCCCGAGGGCGACCTTACCCTGACCGAGAACGCCCAGCCGGCCCTGATGGCCGTCAGCCTGGCCGTCACCCGCACGCTGGAGAAGGAGTTCGGCGTCGGTATCGATCGCGCCGCATTCGTCGCCGGTCACAGCCTGGGTGAATACTCGGCCCTGGCCGCCGCCGGCGCCATCAGCCTGGCCGACACCGCGCGCCTCTTGAAGCTGCGCGGCCAGGCCATGCAGCGCGCCGTGCCGGTGGGCGAGGGCGCGATGGCCTCGCTGATCGGTCCCAAGACCGACATCGCCCTGGCCGAGGCCGCCGCCGCCGCCGGCTCGGAAGTCGGCGTCTGCGTCGTGGCCAACGACAACAACAACGGCAACGTCGTGATCTCCGGCGCCAAGGCCGCCGTCGACAAGGCCATCGAGAAGGCCAAGGAGCTGGGCGCCCGCGCCATTCCTCTGAACGTCTCCGCGCCGTTCCACTGCCCGCTGATGCAGCCGGCCGCCGACGAGATGGCCGCCGCCCTGGCCGCCGCCACGATCCTGGCCCCGCGCGCGCCGCTGGTCGCCAACGTCACCGCCGCCCCGGTCCACGATCCGGACGTCATCCGCAAGCTGCTGGTCGAGCAGGTCACCGGCCGCGTCCGCTGGCGCGAAAGCATGACCTGGCTGGCCGGCGAGGGCGGCGTCACCCGCTTCGCCGAAGCCGGCGCGGGCAAGGTGCTGTCGGGCATGGCCAAGCGCATCGCCCCGGACGCCGAGGCGACCCCGCTGAACAGCCCCGCCGACCTGGAAGCCTTCGCCCAGTCGCTCTGATTGTAGACGCGGTGCGTTAGCCCTCGCCCTTCGACAAGCTCAGGGTGAGGGCTAATGTTCACGGCGGATCATTCGGGGTCCTCATCCTGAGCCTGTCGAAGGGCGAGGATCCCGCACCCCAATCCCTCCGAAACGGAGAACTCAAATGTTCGACCTCACCGGCAAGACCGCCCTCGTCACCGGCGCCACCGGCGGCATCGGCGGCGCCATCGCCCGCGCCCTGCACGGCCAGGGCGCCCATGTCGTGCTCTCGGGCACCCGCGAATCGGCGCTGACCGAGCTGAAGAACGAACTGGGCGAGCGCGCCTCGTTCGTGGTGGCGAATCTGTCGGACGCTGAAGCGGTCGACGGCCTGGTCGCCAAGGCCGAGGAAGCCGCCGGCGCTCCGCTCGACATCGTCATCGCCAACGCCGGGATCACCCGCGACGGCCTGATCGTGCGCATGAAGGACGAGGACTGGGACACCGTCATCAAGGTGAACCTGGAAGGCTACTTCCGCCTGGCCCGCGCCGCCGCCAAGGGGATGATGAAGCGCCGCGCCGGCCGCATCATCGGCATCACCTCGATCGTAGGCGTCACCGGCAACCCCGGCCAGACCAACTACGCGGCCTCCAAGGCCGGAATGATCGGGTTTTCCAAGGCCTTGGCCCAGGAACTGGCCAGCCGTGGCGTGACCGTCAACTGCGTGGCCCCCGGCTTCATCGCCAGCCCGATGACCGACGCCCTGAACGACCAGCAGAAGGCCGGCATCCTGTCGACCATCCCGGCTGGCAAGCTGGGCGAGGGGAGCGATATCGCCGCCGCCTGCGTTTACCTGGCCAGCGATCAGGGCGGTTACGTCACCGGTCAGACCTTGCACGTCAACGGCGGCATGGCCATGATCTAGGCGAACGCCGCCTTGGTCCACAACGGCCATGCTTCTTGGCGGCTGACCCGCTGGTCACCCGAAAAGGAACGTGATAGGCGGTGACCCGACATCTCACGGACGGTGAAGCAGATTTCATACCGTCCGGGGGTAAACAGATTTCAAAACGAGGGACTAACAGAATGTCCGACATTCTCGAGCGCGTGCGTAAGATCGTCATCGAACACCTGGATGCCGATCCCGAGAAGGTCACCGAGAAGGCCAGCTTCATCGACGACCTGGGCGCCGACAGCCTCGACAACGTCGAGCTCGTGATGGCGTTCGAAGAAGAATTCGACATCGAAATTCCGGACGACGCCGCCGAGCACATCCAGACGGTTGGCGACGCCGTGAAGTTCATCACGGAAAAGACCGGCGCCTAAGGGCGTCGGGTTCGTACCCTCACGGGCGAACAGCACTATCAGCCGCCGCGCAGCACGGGCTCTTGCCATCGTGCGCGCGGCGGTTTTCGTATGTGGCCAAGATTCGCGCCGCAACCTGGCTTAGGGCTTTCGCCTTTCGTCCAGGCCGGCGCGTCGGAAGGTTTGGGAGCAATCCATGCGTAGAGTCGTCGTCACCGGGCTGGGCCTGCTGACTCCTCTGGGCCAGGGCGTCGAAGTGTCCTGGAAGAACATCGTGGCCGGCAAGTCCGGCGCGGGTCGCATCACCGCTTTCGACCCGACCGACTATGCCTGTCAGGTCGCGTGCGAAGTGCCGCGCGTCGATGGTCGCGGCGGCGGCGGTCCGGACGTCGAGGGGTCGTTCGACCCCGACCAGACCATGAGCCCGCGCGACCAGAAGCGCGTCGACGACTTCATCCTGTACGGCATCGCCGCCGCGGACGAAGCCGTGAAGGATTCGGGCTGGGTTCCGGAAACCGACGAGCAGAAGTGGCGCACGGGCGTCATCCTCGGCTCGGGCATCGGCGGCCTGTCGACCATCGCCGACACCGCGCTGGAACTGGAAGCCAAGGGTCCGCGCCGCGTCAGCCCGTTCTTCATCTCCTCGGCCCTGATCAACCTGATCTCGGGCCAGGTCTCGATCAAGTACGGCTTCAAGGGCCCCAACCACGCCGTGGTCACGGCCTGCGCCACCGGCGCCCACGCCATCGGCGACGCCGCACGCCTGATCAAGTACGGCGACGCCGACGTGATGATCGCCGGCGGCGCGGAAGCGGCCGTCTGCAAGCTCGGCATCGCCGGCTTCATCGCCTGCCGCGCGGTCGCCACCGATTTCAACGACACGCCCGAGAAGGCCTCGCGTCCCTACGACAAGGACCGCGGCGGTTTCGTCATGGGGGAAGGCGCCGGCGTCGTGGTGCTCGAGGAGTACGAGCACGCCAAGGCCCGTGGCGCGAAGATCTACGCCGAAGTGGTCGGCTATGGCCTGTCGGGCGACGCCTATCACATCACCGCCCCGTCGGAGAACGGCGAAGGCGGCGGTCGCGCCCTGGCGGCGGCCGTCAAGGATGCGGGTCTCCAGCCCTCGGACATCGACTACATCAACGCCCACGGCACCTCGACCATGGCCGACGGCCTGGAAGCCGGCGCCGTGGCCGCGTTCCTCGGCGATCACGCCAAGAACGTGGTGATGTCGTCGACCAAGTCGATGACCGGCCACCTGCTCGGCGCGGCCGGCGCCATCGAGTCGATCTTCTCGATCCTGGCCATTCGCGACCAGATCGCGCCGCCGACCATCAATCTCGACAATCCCGACGTCGACGTGCCGATGAACCTCGCGCCCCACAAGGCCGTGCCGATGAAGATCGACGTGGCCGTGTCCAACAGCTTTGGCTTCGGCGGCACCAACGCCTCCGTCGTGTTCCGTAAAATCTCGTGAGCCAAGTCTCGTGAGCAAGCCGCCGCGTCCGCAGAAGAAGGCCTCGGCGCCCAAGCGGGCGTCGAAGGCCCGCAAGCGGGAGACCGCCACCCTGGGACGTCGCCTGGCCGCCATGGCCGGCGGCGGTCTCGTGGTCGCCGCGGTCGCGGCCCTCGCCGTCGGCGGCGGGGCCGTCTGGCTCTATAGCGGGCCAGGCCCCAAGGCCAAGAACGGCGAATACACCTCGGTGGTGCTCCGCCGCGGCGCCAGCGTCTCGGAGATCGCCGGGGCCCTGGAAGCCGGTGGCGCGATCCGCTCCTCGTCGCTGTTCCTGACCGCCGCCCAGGTCACCGGCGCGGCGCGTCGGCTCAAGGCCGGCGAATACGAATTCCCCAACCGCGCCTCGCTCGCCAACGTCCTGGCCATGGTCCGCGACGGCAAGGTCGTGCGCCACCAGGTCACCGTGCCCGAGGGCGTGACCTCGGAAATGGTCGTCGAGATCCTGCAGCGCTCGCCCGTGCTGGTCGGCGACGTGCCGACCCCGCCGGAAGGCGCCGTCCTTCCCGAGACCTACCAGGTCGAGCGCGGCGAGGAGCGGGCCGCCGTCCTGCAGCGGATGATGGACGACCGCGACAAGGTGCTGAACGCCCTGTGGGAGCAGCGTCAGGCGGGCTTGCCGTTCCAGACCAAGGACGAGGCCGTCACCCTGGCCTCGATCGTCGAGAAGGAAACGGCCCTGGCCAGCGAGCGTCCGCGCGTCGCGGCCCTGTTCACCAACCGCCTGCGCTTGGGGATGCGTCTCGATACCGACCCGACGGTGATCTATGGCATCACCCGCGGCCGGCCTTTGGGGCGGGGCCTGCGGCGGTCGGAACTCGACACCTTCACGCCCTACAATACCTACAAGATCACCGGCCTGCCGCCGACGCCGATCGCCAATCCGGGCCGCGAGGCCCTGGCGGCGGTGATGAACCCGCCCAAGACCGACGAGCTCTATTTCGTCGCCGACGGCACCGGCGGCCACGTCTTCGCCAGGACGTACGAAGAGCACGAGCGCAACGTCGTCCAGTGGCGTCGCATCGAGCGCGAGGCCAAGGCCTCGGAAGCAGCGGGGAACTGACCATGGCGCTGTCGGGCATGACCGGGTTCGCGCGTGTCGAGGGGGCTCTGGGCGACTGGAGCTGGGCCGTCGAGGCGCGCAGCGTCAACGGCCGTAACCTCGAGACCCGTTTCCGGGGCCCGCCAGGCCTGGAAAGCCTCGACCGGGCCGCCCGCGACGGCGCGCAGGCCCGCTTCCAGCGCGGCCAGCTGACGCTCGGCGTCCAGGCCCGCAAGGCCGAGGCCGCCGCCGCCCCGCAGGTCAATGTCGAGGTGCTGGAGCGCTACCTCAAGGCCGGATCGCCCTATGTCGCCACCGGCATGGTCGGCAAGCCCAGTCTCGACGGCCTCCTGGCCCTGCGCGGCGTCATCGAGGTCCGTGAGGACGACGAGGATCCGGACGCCCGCGCCGCCCTGGAAGCCGCCATCGCCGCCAGCATTCACCAGGCCCTCGACGGCCTGAAGGCCGCGCGGCTGGAGGAGGGCGCTTCGCTCTCGCCGGTGCTTTCGGGCCTGGTCGACCGGATCGAGACCCTCACCGGCCTCGCCGCCGCGGAGGCCGAGGGCCAGCCGGCCATCCTCAAGCAGCGCTTCGAGCGCCGCATGTCCGAACTCCTGGGCGAAAGCGCTTCGCAGGACCGCATCCTGCAGGAAGCCGCCGCCCTGGCGGTCAAGGCCGACGTCCGCGAGGAGCTCGACCGCCTGGCCGGCCACGTGGCCGCGGCGCGCACCCTGCTGTCCAGCGACGGCGCTTCGGGCCGGCGGCTGGACTTCCTCTCGCAGGAGTTCATGCGCGAGGCCAACACCCTATGCAGCAAGTCGGCGCTCGCCGCGCTGACCGCCCACGGCCTCGAACTCAAGGCCACGATCGAACAGTTTCGCGAACAGGTTCAGAATGTCGAATAACCCGGCCGAAAAGCACGGGCGCAAGCACCGCGGCCTCCTCCTGATGGTCGTGGCCCCCTCGGGCGTCGGCAAGACCTCGCTGACCCGCCGCCTGGTGGCCGATCACGGCCACCTGCACCTGTCGATCAGCGCCACCACCCGCGACCCGCGTCCGGGCGAGCACGATGGCCGCGACTATCACTTCGTCTCCAAGGACAAGTTCAAGGAGATGATCGAAGAGAACGCCTTCTTCGAATGGGCCGAGGTCTACGGCAACTTCTACGGCAGCCCCAAGGCCCCGATCATGGAGGCGCTGGAGGGCGGCGAGAGCGTGCTGTTCGACATCGACTTCCAGGGCGCCATGAAGGTGCACGAGCAGGCCGGTCCCGACAGCGTGCTGGTCTACATCCTGCCGCCGTCCCTGGCCGAGATGAGCCGCCGCCTGCACGCCCGCAGCCAGGACAGCGAGGAAGTCATCGCCCGCCGCCTGTCGCGCGCCAAGGACGAGGTCGCCGCCTGGGAGAAGTTCGACTACGTCGTGCTCAACGACGACTTCGACAAGGCCTACGCCGACCTCGCCCACATCTATCACGCCGAACGCCAGAAGCGCTCGCGCAACCCCTGGATCGGCGACCTGGTCGGCGACCTGCTGGCGGAAGATATCTGAGGGGCGACGCCCTGCGTGATCCTCGTCCTTCGACAAGCTCAGGATGAGGATCATTGATGGATCGGGCGATTGAAAACCTGACCCTGAGCTTGTCGAAGGGCGAGGTTTTCACCCCAATCAATAATGAAAGCTGCCGCTCTCGCGCGGCTGGATCAGCTCTCGCGCCCGAAGCACCAGTTGCACGGGCGTGAACGGCTTCATCATGTAGGTCGTCGCGCCCGCGCTCATGGCCTCGACCACGCGGTCCAGGCGCCGTTCGCCGGTCATGATCACCACCGGCACCTCGCGGCCCCAGTCGCTGACCCGCAGGCGGCGCAGCACCTCGATCCCGGTCTCGCCGGGCATGCGCACGTCCAGGAACACGATGGCCGGATGGCGGTCCTGCACGTCGGCCAGCAGCCGCTGGGCGTCCTCGGCGGTCTCGACCTCGAAGCCGCCGCCTTCGAGCGCGGTCGACACGAACTCCAGCATCAGCGGGTCGTCGTCGATCACCAGGGCCAGGGGGCGCGAGGTCATGGGGAACTCCGGGGACGCGTCACAGCCAGACGCGGGACTGATTCTTGGTCGCCGCCCGCACCCGCGCCAGCAGGTCCGAGGCGGAAAAGGGCTTGAGGACGTAGCCGACGGCGCCGGCCTCGATGGCCGCCTTGACGTTCGCCCCGTCGGCCGAGGCGGTTATCATGATCGCCGGCGCGGTCTTCAACCGCTTTTCCGCCCGCAGGCGGCGCAGCAGCGTCAGGCCGTTGATCTCGGGCATGGCGACGTCGAGCAGGAACAGGTGCGGCGGCCGGCGCAGGGCGGCCGTCAAGGCGTCCTCGGCGTTGTGGGCGACCTCCACCGCGAAGCCCTCCATCTCCAGCCGAAACCTGACGAACTCGGTCACCAGCGGGTCGTCGTCGACCACCAGGACCAGATGTTGCTGCTCGGGCGCGGGCTGCATGTGGTGAAGATTCCTCCACCTGACCGCGAATGCAAGCCGTGGTCGCGCCTGCTCAGGCCTTCAGCAGCGCCGCGGCCAGGGCCTGGAAGCCTTCGATCGGGATCGTCTCGGCCCGCGCGTCGGGGTCGATGCCCGCCGCCTCGCACAGCGCGCCGCCGCCGATCGGCTTGAGGCTCGAGCGCAGCATCTTGCGACGCTGGCCGAAAGCGGCCGCCGTCACCCGTTCCAGCGCCGAGACCAGCGCCTTGTCCGGCGCCGGTTCCAGCGGCACGAGGCGCGCCACGGCCGAGGCCACCTTGGGCGGCGGGGTGAAGGCGCGGGCGGGCAGGTCCATGACCACCCTGGCGCTGCACACGGTCTGAGACAGCACCGCCAGGCGCCCATAGGCGTCGTCGCCGTCCTGGGCGGCGATGCGGTCGGCGACCTCCTTCTGGAACATCAGGGTCATTGACAGCGGCCGGAAGGGCCCCGTGAGCCAGTTGATCAGCAGCTGGGTGCCGACATTGTAGGGCAGGTTGGAGACCATGTGGGCCGGGCCGCCGCCGGCCAGCGTCGCCATGTCGGCCCGCAGGGCGTCGCCCTCGACCAGGGTCAGGCGGCCGTCGGCGGCGTCGGCCAGCTCGCCCAGCAGCGGCAGGAAGCGGCTGTCCTTCTCGACCGCCACCACATTGGCGCCGGTCTCCAGCAGGGCCCGCGTCAGGCCGCCGGGGCCAGGACCCACCTCGATCACCGTGTCGCCTTCGCCGACCTCGGCCAGGCGCGCGATCTTGCGGGTGATGTTGAGGTCCAGCAGGAAGTGCTGGCCGAAGCTCTTGCGCGCCAGCAGGCCATGGCGCTCGAGCGCCTCACGCAGCGGCGGCAGGTCGGCGAGGGAAGGGGACGTCATCGCCTCCCTCTAGAGCCAAACGCCTCGAAAGCCTAGCCGGCTCTAGGCGTTGCGGCGAGCGGCGATGTCGGCGGCCAGGCGGATGGCGGCGATCAGGCTGTCGGGACGGGCCAGGCCCCGGCCGGCGATGTCGAAGCCGGTGCCGTGGTCGGGCGAGGTGCGCACGATCGGCAGGCCCAGGGTGACGTTCACCCCGCCCCAGAAGTCGAGCATCTTCACCGGGATCAGGGCCTGGTCGTGATACATGCACAGCACCGCGTCGTAGGTCGCGCGGGCGTCGGCGTGGAACAGGCTGTCGGCGGGAGCCGGGCCGCGGGCGTCGACGCCGCGCTCGCGCAGGGCCCGCACCGCCGGGATGATCGTCTCGATCTCCTCGCGGCCCAGGGCGCCGCCCTCGCCGGCGTGCGGGTTCAGGGCGGCCACGGCCAGGCGCGGCGCGGCGATGCCGAAATCGGTCTTCATGGCCTGGGCGGTGACCAGCCCGGCCTCGACGATGCGCTCGACGCTCAGCGAAGCCGGCACGCTGCCCACCGACTGGTGGATGGTCACCAGCGTGGCGCGCAGGTCGCCGGCGGTCAGCATCATCACCGGCCCCCGGGCGCCCTCGAAGGGCGCCGGCGCCGTCAGTTCGGCCAGGAACTCGGTATGGCCGGGAAACTTGAAGCCCGCCTCGTAGAGCGGGGCCTTGGCGATCGGGGCGGTGACCAGGCCCGCCACGGCGCCCGAAAGCGCCAGGCCGACGCCGGTCTCGATCCAGCGGATGATCTGGCCGGCATGGGCGCTGGAGGGCTTGCCGGCCACCACCGGCGACTGCAGCGGCAGGTCGAGCACGGGCAGGGCTTCGGAGAACACCTGGGCGGCCTCGACCGGACCGGTCACCGGACGAACCTTCACGCCGCCGCCGGCGGCGGCCAGGCTCTGCAGGTCGCCGACGGCCATGAACACCGGGCCGCTCTCGCGGAGCGCGGCCCAGGCCTTGGCGATGATTTCGGGCCCGACGCCGGCGGGATCGCCGACGCTCAGGGCCAGGGTGTCTGTCTTCACCGGGTCTCGATGGTGGCGGAGTTGCGCAGGTCTCGCAGATAACGTTTGGAGATCAGCGCAAGTTGCTGACCCTTAAGGCGATTTTCGATCTGGTCATGCGACGGGGCCGCGCCGCCCGACTGGCGCTTGCCGCACACGGCGATCAGGTGCAGGCCGGCGTCGGTGCGGATCGGATCCGACACCTGGCCGATGTTCAGGCTGTTGGCGGCCGCCTGGAACGACGGGGCCAGGTCGCCGATCTCGGCCTCGCCGAGATCACCGGCGACGACGCCGTTCACCTTGCCGGCCTCGGCTTCCAGCGTCTGGCAGCTGGTCAGCTTGGGCTTCAGGGCGGCCAGCAGGGCGGTGGCGGCCTGGACGTCGGCTTCCGGGGCGTCCTTGGGCAGGCCGACAGCCACTTGCTTGAGGTCGACCAGGGTCGCCTTGGCGCCCGAGCGCTTGTCGCGCAGGTAGACGATGTAGACGCCGTCCTTGACCGGGATCGGGGCCGACAGCTGGCCGGGGCGCAGCTGCTCGAGCGCGGCGTCGACCTCGGCCGGCATCTCGCCCGGGCTGACCCAGCCGGCGTCGCCACCGTTGGCCGCCGTCGAGGCGGCCGAGAACTGACGGGCCACGGCCGCGAACGGCGCGCCCTGCTGCATCTGGCCCACCAGCTGGCGGGCGCCGTTCAGCGCCACCTCGGCGCCGCCGACGCGCACGGCGTCGATGAACACTTCGCTGACCTGGTACTGCGGCTTGCTGGCCGAATCGGCCAGGCGGCGCTCGAAGGCCTTGATCTGGTCTTCGCCGATCCGCAGGCGCGAGCCGTAGCGGCCGCTGATCCAATTCTGCCAGCTGCTTTCGGCGCGGATCTGGGCGCGCCAGGTGTCGGCGCTGACGCCCTGGGCCGCCAGGCTCGCCAGCAGCTGCTCGCCGGTCATCTTGTTGCCCTGTGCGATGCTGGCGATCTCCTCGTCGACTTCCTTTTCGGTCGAGATGATCGTGATCTTCTGTTCGCGCTCGACGCGACGCAGCTCCTGCATCTGCACGTGCTCGTCGATCAGCGAGCGCAGGGCTTCCTGCTCCAGCTGGGGCAGGTTTTCCTGGGTCGGCTGCAGGCCCGAGGTCACCATCAGCAGGCGCATGCGCTGCATCAGGTCATAGGACGAGATGATGTCGTCGTTGACCACGGCCGCGACGCTTTCCGACAGCGGATTGGCGCGGGGCTCGGCGGCCGCCGGCGGGGCGTCGACCAGCGGCGCGGCCTGCCGGGCCTGGGCGGGAAGGCCCGCCACGGTCAGGGCGAGGATGGACGCGGCGCTGGCCGCAAAAGTCGTCACGCTACGCGCAGACCGCATGGGTAGTGTCGTTCCTCTGGAGCCCGGCTTGGCTGGCCGGCCTCGATTTCAATGTCTTTGACGCGGCGAGCTTCCGGCGGGCCTTCGGCGGTCGCGTCTGGTTGCGCCACGAGGACGCGTGCGGACGCCCGCACGTCCCCCCGGACGTAGGATTGCTTAGTCGCTGTACCCTGTATCACCCAATGTGGCGAGCGTTAGGCGCACGACGACCGAACGGTCAGGCTGGAGCCTCAGACCGCTCACCGTCGAGCTATAGCGGTCTTCGTGCTGATAGATGATGTCGATGCGGATGCAATCGTCCGTATAGGCCACGCCAAGGTCGCGGCGACGCCAGGTCTCGGCCACCAGGTCCAGCTGGCCGAAGGCCGTCAGGGCCCACTTCTTGGTAAGCTGCAACTGGCCGCGGGCTTCGAAGTTTTCCTGCCGCTCGCCGTTGGAGTCGACATTGTCCTTCAGGTAGCGGAACGAGCCCTGGATCCGCGAGGTGTAGGCGTCGGCGCCGGTTTCCAGGCGGTTGATCTTGGTGGTGTCGGAATCCAGGCGCGTGCGGACATAGGCGTTGATGCCAGGCACCGGCGTGACGGTGGCCGCCACGATCCAGTCCGACGACTTGTCCTGCAGGCCCGTGCGGCTGGGCAGCAGCGGATCGTACTCGGTGCGGAAGCTGCGGCCGACCAGCACGCTGCCGCCGCGGCCGTCGGCCGTGTTGAAGGTCGCCCGGCCGC
Source organism: Caulobacter radicis (assembly GCF_003094615.1). Taxonomy (GTDB): domain Bacteria; phylum Pseudomonadota; class Alphaproteobacteria; order Caulobacterales; family Caulobacteraceae; genus Caulobacter; species Caulobacter radicis. Next base: position 134,581 of record NZ_QDKO01000021.1, read on the forward strand.
CCACGTTCATGCGGGTGCCGCCCTCGTAGAGGTCGAAGCCCGGCGACTTGTTGGTGCGGAACAGGTTGGTCTCGTCGAACTCGAAGGCCGAGCTGTCCTCGTTGTAGAGGTAGGGCACGGTGGTCGTGACGCCGTTCTGGGTCACGACGTTGCGGGCCACGACGACGGGCACGCGGGAGCTGTCGGAGCCGGTGGCGATCTGCACCAGCGGCTCGAGAATGACGCTGCCGCCCTTCTTGAGGCCCTTGTACAGCGGCAGGCTCAGGTCGACCCCGGCCACGCCCAGCGTACGCGAGTAGTCGACCGAGGCGTCGTCCCCGGTCGCCAGGGCGGCCGTCGACAGATAGATGCCCTTGATCTTGTAGGCGTCGGCGCGGGCCTGGGCGAACGGCTGGATGCGCAGGCCCGGTCCGACCACGGCGCTGGCGCGCCAGTCGGCCTGGACGCTGCCGCGCACGCTGTCGACGCCGCTCTCGTGGGCGTAGCTCGAGAACAGGTACGGAGATTCGCCGAACTGGGATTCCGACCGGTTCAGCATCACGCCCGAGCCTTGCAGGCGCAGGCGGCCGAACAGCACCGGCGATTCCGGCTCCCAGCGACCTTCGACCAGCGGGCCGATCACCGGGAAGGCGCCGCTGTTCTCGAACTTGTTGCCCAGGCCGGTCGTGGAGTCGGTGCCGACCACGCGCAGGCCCTGCACCGAGACGGCCGAGATCGACAGCCACGAGCGGTCGTCCTGCCGCGACGCATAGATCTGCGACGTCAGGCGGCGGTCCTCGCTCGTGAACAGGCCGCGCTGCTCGTAGACATTGTTGATGTCGTACTTGTCGAAGATCAGGGCGTCGGAGGCGCGCTCGGCGCTGAAGCCCCACTTCCACTTTTCGTCGATGTCGAACGCGCCCTTGGCCAGGATGTAGCTGCGGGTCGTGGCGTCGCCGAAGCGGTTGCCGCGGTTGTCGAACTCCTTCTCGTACGTCGCCCCCATGCGCGCCTCGAGCATCCCCGAATAGAAGCGCTTGCGGTAGTCGACGTTCACGAAGGGGTTCACCTTCGTGTTGATCTGCGGGCTGATGATCACGTCCTGCGAGGGCGAGAGCACCTGCAGGTAGGGCTGCTGGTAGGACAGGCCGCGGCGCTGGGACAGGCCCACCTTCGGGGTCAGGAAGCCCGAGCTGCGCGGCGCCTGCGGGTCCGGGTGCCAGAACAGCGGCAGGTAAAGCAGCGGCGCGCCCCACAGGCGGATCTTGGCGCCGTGGTAGTAGACGATCTGGCGGTTCTTATCCTGCACCACCTTGTCGGCCTCGATCGACCAGGTCGGGGTCGGCTTCTCGGCGCAGACGTCGCAGGGGGTGTAGATCGCCTGGTTGAGTTCGGTGACCTGTTCGTTGCGGCGGATCGCGGTGGCGGCCGCGATCTTCACGTTCTGGTCCATGCGCGTGGAGAAGTTGCGCGCGAAGCCGGCGCGCATGTCCTTGTCCAGCGTCAGGTCGTCGGCGAACTGGGCCGTGCCGTCGGCGTTGATCAGCGAAACCTTGCCGTGGGCGGTCACCACGCCGGTCTTGGTGTCGTAGATCACTTCCTGGGCGCGCAGGGTGCGGCCCTGGTAGCGGACCTCGACCGAGCCGCGCGCCGTCATGGTCTGGGACGCGTCGTCGCGGATCAGCAGGTCGGATTCGAGATAGTAGCCCTGGTCGCCCAGGCCATCGTCGGCCGCCGCCGGCTTGGCCGGGACTTCCGGAATGGTGGCGAGCGGCTGCTGGGCCTGGGCGGCGCTGCTCGCGGCGGCCACGGCCAGCCAGGCGACGCCGGCCATCAGCAGCTTGCGAACCGCCGCGCCCGGCGCTGGGCTTAGATCGATCATCAGGGGCCTCGATGCCGGCGTCACAGACTCAACCATCCTCGGTATAGCAAAGCAGGGTCAGCCCCGCCAAAAGCGCCGCGACCGGAGGGGTCCAGGCGGCCAGGATCGGCCCCAGGACGTCGGCCTTGCCGAGCGCGCCGCAAAGTTCGTTGAAGAAGAAGAAGCCAAACCCGAGCGCGACGCCAGAGCCGGCCAGGGCCGCAAGACCCCCCAGGCGCATCAGGCGCAGCGAAAAGGCCGCCGCCAGGATCGACATGGCCGCGAACAGCAGGGGCGTGGCCAGCATCTGCTGCAGGCGCATCTTGAACGGCGTCGCCGAGAAACCGGCCGCCTCGGTGCGGGCGATCGTCTCGGGCAGTCGCCAGAAGGCCACGGCCTGCGGGTTCTTGAAGCGGTCGGCGGCGGTGCGCTCGTCCAGGTCCGACGGCACCGAGGCGCTTTCCGAGCGCAGGGCGCCGGCCCCGGGCGTGGCCTCGCTGACGCCGGTCAGGCGCCAGAAGCCGGGCTCCAGGCGGGCCTCGGCGGCTTCGTAGCGGCGAGTGAACACCAGGCTGCCGTCCGGCTTGACGTCGTAGACGAAGAACGAGACCCCGCGCAGGCGCACCGCGCCGTCCACCATGTCGCGCATGCGGGCGCGGATGACGATCTGGCGCTTGTCGTCGCCCTGGCGCAGCCAGGCGCCCTTGGGGGCGTTCTTCAGGTAGCCGGCCAGCAGGGCGTCGCGCTCGGTCTCGAACCGCGCGCTCATCGCCGAGGTCAGCGGGTTCAGCAGGGTGACGGTGACCACGCCCATGGCGAAGGCCGCGAAGGCCGCCGGCAGGATGAAGCGCCAGGCCGAGACGCCGGCCGCGCGCATGGCGATCAGCTCGCTGCGCCGGTTGAGGCCGACGAAAGCGCCCAGGGTGCCGAACAGGAAGATGAACGGGGTCAGGGTCAGCAGGGTGGCCGGCGCCTGCAGCACCGTCAGGTACAGCAGCTGGCCAAAGCCCGCGTCCTCCGAACGCGTGCCGACGTTGCGGGTGATGTCGACGAAGGCGATCAGCATCACCAGCGCGCCCAGCACCGCCAGGGCCGCGCCCAGCGAGGCCAGCGTCTTGCGCAGCACGTAGCGCTCGAGCATGCCGATGCCGATCACGACAGGCCACCCAGCGGCTGCAGGCCGCCCTTCGCGCCGATCGGCACGTAGCGCTGCACCTTCTGGCGGAAGATCTGGGCCAGGCCCCACCAGGTGGCGGCGATCGGCACGGCGTATTGCAGGACGTTCAGCCACGCCTGGTCGTCGCAGGCGGCCTGCACGCCGAAGCCGAGGATCCGCACCACGGCCGCCGCGGCGCCGACGGCGGCGATGCGCTTGCCATAGCCCATGCGGCTGAACGAGCCGCCGATCACAGCCGCCAGGGCCATGGCCATCATGGCGATGTTGTAGAGCGGGCTGGACAGCCGCGAATGGCCCTCGGCCAGCATCTTCACGCGGTTATGCTGTTCCCAGTCCTGGGTCATGTCCGGGAAGAACAGCTCGTGCGGATAGCGGTCGGCGATCTTGTAGTGCAGCAGCTCGTCGCTCTGGAACAGGGTCGACAGGTCGAAGACGTATTCCTCGAACGACAGGTAGTTCAGCACGCCGGCGCTGGAGAATTCCTGGTTCGAGCCCTTGCGCATGATCAGCACCGGCAGGTCGTTGCGCTTGGCGATCACGCCCTCGCGCGCCGTGTAGGTAACCGAGCCGCCGTTGGGCTTTTCCTGGTGGATGAAGAGGTTCTTGATCAGGTTGTCGCGATCGATGGTCTGGGCGTAGACCGTCAGCCCGGGGCCGGGCTCGGTGAACTCTCCGGGCCGCACCAGGGTCGAGGCCAGGTCCGTCTTCATGTCGAAGGCCGTCTCGCGGATCAGCCGCGCCGACCACGGCTGCGCCCAGAGGCCCAGCGCCAGCGAGATCAGCGCCGCGAACACCGACAGCCGAATGGCCGGCGAGATCACCCGCCAGCGGCTCATGCCGCCGGCGAAGCAGACGACGATCTCCTGCTCGGTGTGCAGGCGGTTCAGGGCCACCAGGGCGGCCACGAACAGCGCGATCGGCATGATGATGTTCAGGAGCTGCGGCAGGGCCAGCAGGATCATCTTGGCGAAGATCAGCGCCGTCTGGCGTTGCTCGACCAGGATATCGAATTCCGAAAGGCTGCGCGCCAACAGCGCCAGCGCCGCCAGGGCCGCGGTGGCCAGGATGGTCGGCCCGACCAGCTGTCGGAAGAGATAGCGTTCGATCAGGCGCATGCAGGGGGTGGTTTCGGGGGCTTCACGGATTCGCGCGGCGAACCCCGGCGGTGGGCGTGTTCTACACGTCTGGCTCGGCTTGGCACAACCGAAGACATTATGCGGGGCGGCGTGACGGGGCTGTGAACGGCGACGGTCTTTTCGCGAGGGACGGCATGGACTATGCCGGGCGTTCACGTCCTGTCGCGTCGGATCGCGGCCTTCTCAAGGCCGCGCCGCGATCGGATCTCCCGCTTCCTGAGGAGCGCTCAATGCGTATCGAGTTCGTCCCCGCCGACAGCCAGGCCGGCGCCACCGCCGCTCTCGCGGTTCTCGCCTACGAGGCGGCGGCCCTTTCGCCCGAGGCCAAGGCGGTCAACGAGGCCGCCGGCGGCGCCATCGTCCGCGCCGCGGCCGGCGGCCGATTCATCGGCGCCAAGGGCCAGGTGCTCGACATCGTCGCCCCGGCCGGCCTCGACGCCGCCCGCGTGGTGGTGATCGGCGTCGACGGCGCCGGCGTCGTCGAGCCCGATACGGTCGAGATCGCCGCCGCCCACGCCTACAACGCGGTGAAGACCTCGGGCGTCACCGAGCTGCTGCTCAAGCTCGGCGGCGACGCCGAGACCGCCGCCCGCGTCGCCTTCGGCGTCAAGCTGGCCGCCTACCGCTTCGACAAGTACCGCACCACCGAGAAGGCCGAGAAGAAGCCCTCGGTCGCCACGGTCAAGGTCGCCGCGGCCGACCCGGCCAAGGCCCAGAAGGCCTTCGCCGCCCTGGAGCCGATCGCCGACGCCATCCTGTTCAGCCGCGACCTGGTTTCCGAGCCGGCCAACATCCTCCACCCCGAAGAGTTCGCCGCCCGCGTGAAGGGCCTCGAGAGCCTGGGCCTGGAGGTCGAGATCCTCGGCGAGAAGGAAATGGCCGCTCTGGGCATGGGCAGCCTGCTCGGCGTCGGCCAGGGCAGCGTCCGTGAGAGCCAGCTGGTCATCGCCAGGTGGAACGGCGCGGCCGACAAGTCGGCCCAGCCGATCGCCTTCGTCGGCAAGGGCGTCTGCTTCGACACCGGCGGCATTTCGATCAAGCCCGCCGAGGGCATGGAAGACATGAAGTGGGACATGGGCGGCGCGGCCGCCGTGGCCGGCGTCATGCACGCCCTGGCCGGCCGCAAGGCCAAGGTCAACGCCATCGGCGTGCTGGGCCTCGTCGAGAACATGCCCGACGGTAACGCCCAGCGTCCCGGCGACGTCGTCACCTCGATGTCGGGCCAGACCATCGAGGTCATCAACACCGACGCCGAAGGCCGCCTCGTTCTGGCCGACGCCCTCTGGTACACGCAGGACCGCTTCAAGCCGAAGTTCATGGTCGACCTGGCCACCCTGACCGGCGCGATCATCATCTCGCTGGGCAACGACTATGCGGGCCTGTTCAGCAACAACGACGGCCTGTCGGAGAAGCTGCTGGCCGCCGGCGACGCCGAGCGCGAGCCGCTGTGGCGCCTGCCGCTGCCCAAGGCCTACGAGAAGCAGATCGAAAGCCCGATCGCCGACATGAAGAACATCGGCGGCCGCCCGGCCGGCTCGATCACCGCGGGCCTGTTCCTGCAGCGCTTCGTCAACGGCGTGCCGTGGGCCCACCTCGACATCGCCTCGACCGCTTGGCGCAAGGGCTCGACCGATCCGACCGTGCCGGACGGCGCCGTGGGCTTCGGCGTGCGCCTGCTCAACCGCCTCGTCGCCGACGCCTACGAGGGCTGATCCGCCTGATGTCGGCCGCGCCCTGCGAGATCTGGTTCTACCACCTGGAGCGAAGCAGCGCCGAGCAGGTGCTGCCCGAGCTGCTGGAAAAGACCCTGGGGCGCGGCTGGAAGGCTCTGGTCAGGGGAGGGGATCCGGCGCGCCTCAACGCGCTGGACGCCCACCTCTGGACCTTTCGGGACGACAGCTTCCTGCCGCACGGCCTTGCCGAGGAGCCGCTGGCCGAGCGCCAGCCGGTGCTGCTCAGCGCCGCCCTCGACAACCCGAACGGCGGCGATGCGTTGTTCCTGCTCGACGGCGCCGAGCCGGGGGATCTGAGCGATTTTACGCGCTGCATCCTGCTGTTCGACGGCCGAGACGAAGAGGCCCTGCGGCTGGCGCGGGGCCGCTGGAAGGCGTTCAAGGCCGCCGGCCACCCAGTGTCCTACTGGCAGCAGGCCGAACGCGGATGGGAGAAGAAGGCATGAAGCGGCTCCTGATGGTTCTGGGTGCGACCATGGTCCTGGCGGCCTGCTCGACCAGCACGCCCGAACCCGCGCCGCCGCCGCCGCCCGAAACCCCGGTGGCCCCGCCGGCCATCGCCCTGCCCAAGCCGCCCGAGCCTGAAAAGGACCAGTGCGGCCTGAAGGACGCGCAGGCCTTCGTCGGCAAGAACCGCACGCAGCTGCCGGCCCCGGTCGATCCCTCGCGCTGGCGCGTGGCCTGCACCACCTGCCCGGTGACCATGGACTACCGCCCCGACCGCCTGAACATCCTGTTCAATCCGGACACCGGCGTGGTCCAGCAGGTGAAGTGCGGCTAGCCGCTACATCTCCTCTCTTGGTCGTCATCCCGGAAAGCGCGCAGCGCTTATCCGGGACCCAGGGGACTGGGCGCGGCGAAAAGACTCGCGCTTCCGACGATTGCCGCATCCCTGCGCGCGGCCCCTGGGTCCCGGCTCTCCGCTTCGCTACGGCCGGGATGACGGGCGATTTGGCAGCTTGAAGAGCTAGCGCCGACAACCTGCAGAATTTCTCCTAACCATTTGTCCTCATGGACAAATGCGGAGTCCATCTAGACAGAATCCAAGTCCCCGGGCCAAGTCTGCGCGCGACGTCGCGGCGCTCCCAACCAGCCGCGCGCGCCTGGGGAGTTTGAGCATGAAGTTCGCCGCCGTCCTGGCCGCCGCCGCCTCGCTGCTGGCCGTCTCCACCGCCTTCGCCGCCGGTCCCGCGCCGTCGCCGGGGCCTCATTGGCTGAAGGCCAAGGACGGGCGCATCGTCGACGAGACCGGTTCGCCCGTGATCCTGCGCGGCATGGGCCTGGGGGGCTGGATGCTGCAGGAGGGCTACATGCTGCGCCTGTCCAAGCTTGGCCAGGAGCACGTCATCCGCGGCAAGATCGCCGCCCTGGTCGGCGCCGAGCGCGAAGCGGCGATCCACACTGCCTGGCTCGACAACCACACCACCAAGGCCGACATCGACTACATGGCCGCCGCCGGCTTCAACTCGGTGCGCCTGCCGATGCACTACGCCCTGCTGACCCTGCCGGCCGACCAGGAACCCGTTCCCGGCGCCGACACCTGGAAGGAGGACGGTTTCAGGCGCATCGACGACCTGCTGGCCTGGACCAAGGCCGCCGGCATGCACCTGATCCTCGACCTGCACGCCGCGCCGGGCGGGCAGGGCAATGACCTGGCCATCGCCGATCGGGATCCAGGGAAGCCCTCGCTGTGGGAAAGCCCCGAGAACCAGCGCAAGACCATCGCCCTCTGGAAGAAGCTCGCCGACCGCTACAAGGACGAGCCGGCCATCGCCGCCTACGACGTGCTCAACGAGCCCAACTGGGACTTCGACAAGCCGGCGACGAAGAACGGCTGCGGCGACGAGGAACAGGCGCTGCTCTGGGATTTCCAGCGCCGCGTCACCGCGGCCATCCGCGAGGTCGACCAGCGCCACCTGGTGATCATCGAGGGCAACTGCTGGGGCAACAACTACAAGGGCATGGGCAAGCCCTGGGACGGCAACATGGCCCTGTCGTTCCACAAGTATTGGAACCGCAACGACGAGGCCGCGCTCGAGCCCTTCCTGAAGCTGCGCGAGCAGACCGGCCTGCCGGTGTGGCTGGGCGAGTCGGGCGAGAACTCCAACGTCTGGTTCGCCGACGCCATACGCCTCGTCGAGAGCCATGGCGTCGGCTGGGCCTTCTGGCCGCTGAAGAAGATCGGCTTCAACCAGCCGCTACAGGTCGAGGTCGGCCCCGACTACGACGCCGTGGCCGCCACGCTGACGGGCGAGGCCAGGACGCCCGTCTTGGCCGACAAGGCCTATGCGGTGCTGATGAAGCTGGCCTCGCACGACGTTCGCTTCGAGAACAACACGCCCCATCCCGACGTGATCGACGCCATGCTGCGCCAGCCGCACGACGACTCCGTCCGGCCGTTCAGGCCGCACCGGATCACCGCCAAGGGCGCGAGCATCGCCGCCGTCGACTACGACCTTGGCCCCATCGGCAAGGCCTACTGGGACCAGGACGCCGCCAACTACCACGTCGCCACCGGCGGCGAACGCACGCTCTGGAACAACGGCCGCGCGTACCGCAACGACGGCGTCGACATCGCCCCCGACGGCAAGCGCGTCACCGACTTCACCGCCGGCGAGTGGCTGCGCTACACGGTGACCGCCGACCGGGCCGGGACCTATGCGGTGCGGATCCAGGGGCAGGGGCCGATGACGGTGTCGGCCAACGGCGACGCCGGCGTGACCTCGGGCGGAACGGTGACCCTCCTGGCGGGGACCAACGTGCTGGTGCTGACGTCGGATGGCGCGGCGGAGGCGGTGTCGGTGATCCTGAACGCTCTCCCATAGAGGTCCGCCGATCCAGATCCTCCCCCTCTGGGGGAGGTGTCGCCAAAGGCGACGGAGGGGGGACGTTCTCAGCTGCTGAGACGCTGGCCGGTTTCCATCGCCTTTCCACTCGCTAAAGCCCTTCCCCCTCGATGGGGGAAGGGTTGGGATGGGGGTGATGCGGCCGTTCAGCCCGCAAGGCCGCATCGAGACCGACCGCCGCAGCCACCCCCAACCCCGGCCCTTCCCCCATCGAGGGGGAAGGGAGAAGAGAGCCGGACGGGGATAGAGCAGCGTGGATCCCCGGCGTTGGCCGAAAATTCTTGAACCAATCCAATCCCTTGCAACTTTCTCAGCCAAACTTATCAGACGCGCCCAGCCCTGGGTCATAATCAAGCCCGTCCCCGCCATGGGGAGGGCTCTTGGTACCGGCCCAAGCGTGGCGAGGACCGCATCGAGCGGGGCCGCTCGGAGCGTCATGGGAAGGGCGGGTTTGCAGGAGCGCTCAGAAGGCGTGAATGGGCCGCCAAGCCGTCCATGGCGTAACGAGCGGGTCGACAGGGCCGGGATCGTTCAAACCGGCCTAACAGGATCAGCCGAGGCCGCCGCCGGATTACCGCGGGGCTATTGGTCCTGCCCGTCCGTGGGACAGCCGGGTCCAGGGTTGAAACAGCACCCGCGCCTCCGGCCCTTCGGAATAACGACGCGGCGGAGCGGTCGACGAAGCCGAAACGCTAAACAAACCCACGGTCTCCGGGCTCCGCCCGGCCGCTCCGCGCCTCCCCACCAGCTTTCGTGGATGTCCACGGGAGATCGCCTATCCATGTCCCTCTCCCCCTGCGGGAGAGGGTGGCCTCGCGAAGCGAGGTCGGGTGAAGGGTCTCCCAGAACCGTCCGCGCGATGCCTCATCCGTCGCCCTTGGCGACACCTTCTCCCGCAAGGGGAGAAGGATCAAAGCGGAGACACCCCATGCCCAAGTCCAAACCCCCGCGCACCCGCCTGCGCCGCGCCCCGAACGGTAAGCCCCTCAGTGACGCTCGGCAGCGGATGATCGCGGCCTGCGACGACAATATCGCCTTCCTCCAGCGGATGCAGCGGCAGGTCGAACAGGTGGCGCTCAGGGCCCCGGCCGAGGAGGTGGCCAACTTTCGCGAGCACACGAACGAAGGCATCCGCTGCTGGACGGCTGTTCGCGACATGCAATACGAATTTCAGCGTGATCGATCGCCGGCTTGGCCTGGCATCGCCAAGGCGCTCAAGGCGTACGAGGCGGAGGAAGCGATGCGCAAGAGACCCTAGCGCTTGCCCAGGCCCGGGAACATCGCCGCCTCGCCGTCGAAGACGCCCAGATAGCCCAGTTCGCCCAGCAGCGGCGTCAGGTCTTCCAGCTTGTCGGCCTGGGCGCGGGCCGTGGCCAGTTCGCTGGGGCGGCCGGTCTGGTCGTGCAGGCGATAGACCGTCCACATCTTGCCCTTGGGGGCCGCGGCGCCCGGGGCGAGATAGCGATGCTCCCAGCCGACCAGGGCCGGGACGCGACCGATCTCGACGTCGAACGGGCGGTCGCGGAAGGCCAGGTCCATCTCCAGCCGCGTGGCCTCGGCCAGGCGCTGGTCGAGCCAGGTCGCGAAGGCTTCCAGCACGGCGGCGGCCGACAACCCTTCGGGGTTGGCGACGACGTGGTTGCGGCTGGAAAGGGCTGCGGTCATGACCGCATGGATACGCCCCAAGGTCTGTCGGAACGGCTAAAGCTCTTGGTTTACCGGCGTTTACCGAGAGTTGCGGACCTAGCCCTCGGCCTCGGCCAGCTGTTCGGCCAGCTCCATCCAGGCGGCCTCGGCCTCGTCGAGCTTGGCCTTGGCGTTGTCGCGGCGCTTTTCCAGTTCCGGAACCTTGGCGGGCGTCTTCACATAGAGCTGCGGATCGGCCAGCTGGGCTTCCAGCTCGGCCAGGTCCCGGGTCTTGCGGTTCATCACCTGCTCGGCCGCCTCGACCTTGCGGCGCAGCGGCTCGACGGCGACCTTCTTGGGAGCGGCCGGGGAAGCGGCCTCCGTCTTGGCCGGCTCGCGCGCCACCTGCGTCGGCTTCACCGCCTGCTTGGCGCGCTCGAGCACGAACTTGGCGTAGTCGTCCATGTCGCCGTCGAACGGCACGACCTTGCCGTCGGCCGCCAGCCACAGGCGGTCGGCCACCAGCTCCATCAGCGAGCGATCGTGGGTGATCAGCAGCACCGCGCCCTCGTAGTCGTTCAGGGCGTCGAGCAGGGCCCGGCGGCTGTCGATGTCGAGGTGGTTGGTCGGTTCGTCCAGGATCAGGACGTGCGGGGCGTCCATGGCCACCAGGTTCAGCAGCAGGCGGGCGCGCTCGCCGCCCGACAGGTTGGCCACCGTGGTGTCCTGCTTGTCGAAGTTCAGGCCCCATTGCGCCAGGCGCGAGCGGCGCGAGGATTCGCTGGCGTCGGGCATGGCCCGGCGGACGATCTCCAGCGGCGTGTCCTTGGGATCCATCGCCTCGATCTGGTGCTGGTGGAACCAGCCGACCTTCATCTTCTTGTCGCGGTGCAGGTCGCCTTTCTGGATGTCCAGCGCGCCGGCGATCATCTTGGCGAAGGTCGACTTGCCCGCGCCGTTGACGCCCAGGAGACCGATGCGGTCGTCCAGGTCCATGCGCAGGTTGAGGTTCTTCAGGATCGCGCGACCGCTCTCATAGCCGACGTCGGCCTTTTCCAGCCGGATCAGCGGCGGGGCCAGCGGCTTGGGCGGCGAGGGCAGGGTGAAGGGCGCGACGCGCTCTTCGATGGTGGTCGCCACCGGCTCCATCTTGGCCAGGCGCTTCATGCGGGACTGGGCCTGGGCGGCCTTGGAGGCCTTGGCCTTGAAGCGGTCGACGAAGGCCTGCAGGTGGGCGCGTTCGGCGTCCTGCTTGGCCTTGGCCGACAGTTGCAGGCGGGCCTTCTCGGCGCGGCGCTTCTCGAAGTCGTCGTAGCCGCCGGTGTAGAGCTCCAGCTTGCCGCCGGCCAGGTGCAGCATGTGCGTGCAGCTGTTGTTGAGCAGCTCGCGGTCGTGGCTGACGATCAGGGCGGTGTGCGGATACTTCTTCAGCCGCGCTTCCAGCCAGAGGGCGCCTTCCAGGTCGAGATAGTTGGTCGGTTCGTCGAGCAGCAGCATGTCGGGCTCGGCGAACAACGCAGCGGCCAGGGCCACGCGCATCCGCCAGCCGCCCGAGAATTCGCTCATCGGCCGCGCAAGGTCGTCCTGGGAGAAGCCCAGGCCCGCCAGGATTTCAGAAGCCCGGGCCGGGGCCGAGTCGGCGTCGATCTCGATCAGCCGGCCCCAGATCTCGCCCATCTCCTCCGGATCGGCGGTCTCCAGGCGGGTCAGCAGGGCGTGGCGCTCCTCGTCGGCCTCCAGCACGGTGTCGAGCAGCGAGACGGGCGTCGCCGGGTGCTCCTGGTCGACCGAGCCGATACGGGCGTTCTTGGGCAGGCTGATCTCGTCGCCGGCGGCGACCAGGTGGCCCAGGATCAGCTTGAACAGCGTCGACTTGCCCACGCCGTTGCGGCCGATCAGGCCGACCTTGGCGCCCGGCGGCAGGCTGACGGTCGCCTTTTCGAAGAACCGGCGTCCCCAGGCGTCGAAAGTAAGGTCGTTGATCTGAAGCATGTTGGGGACGCGGGGTTGGCGGGGAGGAGGCGCCCGGCTATAAGCCCGCAACCTCCCAATTCACAAACTTTCTCTGTGAGATTTTCGGAATGACCGAACGTACCTTCTCGATCCTGAAGCCCGACGCGACCCGCCGCAACATCACCGGCAAGATCAACGCCGTGATCGAGGAAGCTGGTCTGCGCATCGTCGCCCAGCGCCGCGTCCACCTGACCGAAGCACAGGCCAAGAAGTTCTATGAAGTCCACGCCGAGCGCCCGTTCTACGGTGAACTCGTCGCCCAGATGACCGCCGAGCCGGTCGTCGTGCAGGTCCTGGAAGCCGAAGGCGCCGTGGCCAAGTACCGCGAAGTCATGGGCGCCACGAACCCGGACAACGCCGCCGAAGGCACCATCCGCAAGCTGTTCGCCCTGTCGATCGGCGAAAACTCGGTCCACGGTTCGGACAGCCTCGAGAACGCCGGCATCGAAATCGCCCAGTTCTTCACCGACGCCGACATCGTCGGCTAAGGCTTCCGGGCTTTAGGCTAGCGAAAAGGCCGGCGGGGCGACCCGCCGGCCTTTTTGTTTTCTGAGGGTTTTGCTTCCCTCTCTTCGCCTTCCTCGCCCTTGTGGCGAGGACCCATGTGTCCGCTTGCCCAGATAGTTCAGGACATGCACTGGCCGTCGAGCTCCAACAGCCGAGGTCTGAGAACGCTCCGGCATGGATCCTCGCCACAAGGGCGAGGAAGGCGGAATTGGGTACCGGGCTAAGCGGCTAGCCCAGCCCCGGATACAGATCCTCCCAGAACGGATTCGTCCGCTCGATCAGGTTGATCTTCCACTGCCGAGGCCAGCGCTTCAGCGACCGCTCACGCTGAAACGCCGTGGCCATGTCGTCGTGCGGCTCGTACCAGACCAGTCGCGTCAGGCCGTACTTCTTGGTGAAGCCCGGGATCAGGCCCTCGCGATGCTCCCAGGCCCTCCGGTTCAGATACCCCGTCGCGCCGATGTAGAGCGTCTTCAGGCGCTCGTTGGCCATGATGTAGACGGCGATGTAGCGCTCTTCGCTCTGCATGCGGTGAGCGTGAAGTTGCGCCGGGGAAAAGCGCCACTGGAAAAGTCGGTGTTTTCCGGTTTCCCAACAAGCTCGCCTTCCTCGCCACGAGGGCGAGGAAGGCGAATGGGAGTAGGCGAAAACGGGCCTCAGAGCCCCCGCACGAAGTCCGCCAGCACCGCCGGATAGAGCTTGTGCTCTTCCACCAGCACCCGAGCCGCCAGCGCATGATCGTCGTCGCCGGGCTCGATCGTCACGCGGGCCTGGCCCAGGATCGGGCCTTCGTCGACGCCGGCCGTGACCAGGTGCACGGTGCAGCCGGCTTCGGCCTCGCCCGCCGCGATGGCGCGGGCGTGGGTGTCCAGGCCCGGATACTTGGGCAGCAGGGAGGGGTGGATGTTCAGCATCCGGCCTTCCCAGGCGTCGACCAGGAACGGGGTGAGGATCCGCATGTAGCCGGCCAGGGCGATGACCTGGATCCCGCGTTCGCGTAAGGTGCCGTCGACCGCGCGCTCATGGGCCTCGCGGTCCTTGCCGAACGGCTTGCTCGGCACGCACAGGGCCTCGATTCCGGCCGCTTCCGCCGTCGCCAGGCCGCCGGCGTCGGCCTTGTTGGCCAGGACGAGGGCGATCTCGAACGGGCAGGCCGGGTCCTGGGCGGCGCGGACCAGGGCTTCCATGTTGGAGCCCCGGCCCGAGATCAGGGCGGCGACTTTTGTTCTGGTGGTCACGCGGCGGCTTTCGTGGAACCGCCCTCGTCCTTCGGCGGGCTCAGGATGAGGGCTACTGAGGCGCTTGAACTGAAATCCTCATCCTGAGCTTGTCGAAGGACGAGGATTTCACTCAGCCGATCAGGCCTTGGCCAGCTGGCCGCAGACAAAGGCGTCTTCGCCGGCGTTCAGCAGGGCGGCGAGCACCGGCTCGACGTCCGACTGGGCGACGATCAGGATGAAGCCGACGCCGCAGTTGAAGGTGCGGCGCAGTTCATGGGCGTCGATCTGGCCGACTTCCTGCAGCCATTCGAACACGGGCGGCAGGGCCCAGGCGTTCCAGTCGAACTCGGGGACCAGGCCTTCGGCGATGCAGCGCGGCGGGTTCTCGATCAGGCCGCCGCCGGTGATGTGGGCGCCGCCCTTGACCCGACCCGACTGAAGCAGGGGCAGGATCGACTTCACATAGATGCGGGTCGGGGCCATCAGGGCCTCGGCCAGGGTCTTGCCTTCCTCGAACGGGCAGGTGGCGTCCCAGGCCAGGCCCGAGCGCTCGACCACGCGGCGCACCAGCGAATAGCCGTTCGAGTGCGGGCCCGACGAGCCGATGCCGATGATCACGTCGCCGGCGCGCTGCTTGTCCAGCTTGGGCAGGACGCCGTCGCGCTCGACCGCGCCGACCGAGAAGCCGGCCAGGTCGTATTCGCCGTCGCCGTACATGCCTGGCATCTCGGCGGTCTCGCCGCCGACCAGGGCCGCGCCGGCCAGCTTGCAGCCCTCGGCGATGCCGGCGACGACGCTCTTGGCGGTCTCGACGTCCAGCTTGCCGGTGGCGAAGTAGTCCAGGAACATCAGCGGCTCGGCGCCCTGCGCCAGCAGGTCGTTGACGCACATGGCGACGAGATCGATGCCCACCGTGGCGTGCATCCCCGCGTCGATGGCGATGCGCAGCTTGGTGCCGACCCCGTCGGTGGTGGTCACCAGCAGGGCGTCCTCGTAGCCGGCGGCCTTGAGGTCGAACAGCGCGCCGAAACCGCCGAGGCTGGCTTCCGCGCCCGGACGGCGAGTCGCCTTGGCCAGCGGCTTGATCGCGTCGACGAGGGCGTTGCCGGCATCGATGTCGACGCCCGCCTGGGCGTAGGTCAGGCCGCCGGCTTGGTCGGTCTTCGGATCGCTCATCGGGTCGCTCATCTGTGGTTCCAGGCCCTTCGCAGCCCGTCTCGGGCGCTTTGGGTCAGAAAAGTGGCTGCTCCGCAACGCTTGACGCTTGCAGACTCGGGGGTGCGCGAGGCTATTAGCAGCCGATGACGCCGATCACCACCACCGCCGCGCTGGCGGAGTTCTGTAATGGTTTGAAGGGGCAGCCCTTCATCGCCGTGGACACCGAGTTCATGCGCGAGACCACCTATTGGCCAAAGCTCTGCCTGATCCAGGTCGCTTCGCCCGTTTCCGACGCGGTGATCGATCCGCTGGCGGAGGGCCTCGACCTTGAGCCGCTGCTTGAGTTGATGCGCGACGAGACCCTCTTGAAGGTGTTCCACGCCGCGCGTCAGGACGTCGAGATCTTCAATAATCTCAAAGCGATGCCGACGCCTCTGTTCGATACCCAGGTGGCCGGCATGGCCGCGGGTTTCGGCGAGCAGATCGCCTATGACGCCCTCGTGCGTCAGATGCTGAAGATCGAGATCGACAAGTCGAGCCGCTTCACCGACTGGGCCCGCCGCCCGCTGACCGACGCCCAGCTGGCCTACGCCCTGGCCGACGTGACGCACCTGGCGCGCCTGTTCCCGGTGTTGCGCGATCGCCTCGAAGAATCAGGCCGCCTGGCCTGGGTCGAGGAGGAGATGAAGGCGCTCAGCGATCCGGCCGCCTATGACGTCGATCCGGAAAAGGCCTGGCGCCGCCTGCGCCCGCGCAAGACGCAAGCCAAGTACCTGGCGGTCTTCAAGTCGGTCTCGGCCTGGCGCGAGCGCACCGCCCAGCAGCGCGACCAGCCGCGCGGCCGCATCCTCAAGGACGAGGCCATCGACGAGCTGGCCACCCAGGCCCCGACCTCGCTGGAGGGGCTCAACACCCTGCGCGGCGTGCCCAAGGGCTTCGGCGGCAGCAAGTTCGGTCCCGACCTGATCGCCGCGATCAAGGCCGCCCTGGCCGATCCCGAGGGCTACGCCCCCGTGGTCGACAAGCCCGGCCCGCCGCCGCCGCCTTCCGCCGGCGCCGTGGTCGAGCTGCTGAAGGTGCTGCTCAAGGCCCGCGCCGAAGAAGCCGGCGTGGCCTCCAAGCTGATCGCCACGGTCTCGGACCTGGAAAAGATCGCCGCCGACGACGAGGCCGATACGCCCGCCCTGCAGGGCTGGCGTCGCGAGGCCTTCGGCAGCGACGCCCTGAAGATCAAGCGGGGCGAACTGGCCCTGGTGCTCGACGGGGTCAAGGTCCGCGTCGTGGAAGTCCGCCGGACCCCGCGTCCGGCCTGATCGAGACCTGTCGGCGGCGCGACTCAAAAGAGGGTTGCGCCGCCGGCGTCTCCGGCGCGAAGTCGCAAGCGACGTCTTTGTGCAAGACGGCACAGCTGCCTCATGGCCGACATGCTTTGAAAAACGATTGTTGACCTCCGGGCGCTATAAGCGTCGCGGGGGCAGTCGGCTGTGGGGACGGCCGAAGACTGGGGAACTTGGTCGAGTTGGCGTACGCGGAACCGGATCCGTGGCTGGTCAGGGCCGCGCGTAACTATGCAAGGCCCGCCAAGGCCCTGCGGCAACAGATTCCGCTGCGCTTGTTCGTCATCGCGATGGTGTGCGCGGCGATCGGCCTGGCGCCGCGATTCTCCTTCATGTTGCCCTGGGCGTTCGCCTGTCTCGCGGCGCAAGGACTTCAGGCCCTGGCCTTGCGCGCCTTCGAGCGCAATCCGCGCCGCTGGATTCTGGCCTGCCTGGGCGCCGACTTCCTGCTGGCCGTCGCGTTCGGCTGGCTGGCGGTCCCGCTGTGGCGGACAGGCCTGCCCGCCGGCGCGGCGGGCGCGGCCCTGTTGCTGGCCGGTTCGGTGATGACCGCCCTGATGGGCGCCAAGGGCTCGCGGCTGGCCTTCACGGTCACCGCCACGCCGCACCTGAGCTATCTGTTCGCGGCCCCGATCCTGGCCGCCAACCACGAAGACGTGGGCGTGAAGGCGTTCCTGATCGGCAGCGGGTTGATGGTGCTGGTCACCTCGCTCGTCTTCGGCTGGTCGCGCCAGACGCTGCTGGCCGAGCGCGAGGCCCGGGCCGCCGCCGAGATCCGACGCGAACAGGCCGTTGCCGCCGACGCCGCCAAGAGCGCCTTCGTCGCCATGGTCAGCCACGAACTGCGCACGCCGCTCAGCGCCATTCTGGCCGGGGCGGGTGAACTGGCCCGAGGGGCGGGCGGTCCAGCCAAGGCCAAGGCCGAGCTCATCGCCGACGCCGGCGTGATGATGCGCGCCCTGCTCAACGACCTGCTCGACCTGTCGAAGATCGAGGCCGGCCGCATGACCGTCGAATCCATCGACTTCGCGCCGCGCACCCTGATTTGCGACACCCTGCGGTTCTGGCGCGCCGAGGCCCGCGACAAGGGGCTGGCCCTGCGCTTCACCGGCGGGCGGCGCCTGCCGCGCTGGATCAAGGGCGATCCGGTGCGCCTGCGCCAGGTGCTCAACAACCTGCTGTCCAACGCCATCAAGTTCACGCCCGAGGGCCGGGTCTGCATCGAGCTGTCGATCGCGCCCCGCGTCGAAGGCGGGCTGATACTGACCCTGGCGGTGACCGACACCGGGCCGGGCCTGGGCCCCGAGCAACTGGCGCGACTGTTCACGGCCTATGACCAGCTGGGCGCCGACACCGCGCGCACCTTCGGCGGCACGGGCCTGGGCCTGGCCATCAGCCGCGACCTGTCCCGCCTGATGGGGGGCGACCTGAGCGCCGTCTCGGCCGAGGGGCGCGGCGCGCGCTTCGTGCTGACCCTGCCGGCGCCCGAGGGCCAGGAGCCGCCGACGCCCGAGCCGCTCGACGCTCCGGCCGAGGGCTTTTCCGACGCGCCGACGGTGCTGGTCGTCGACGACCACGAGATCAACCGCCGCACCCTGGCCCAGGTTCTGGAGGCCTTCGGGCTTTCGGTCGCCCTGGCGGCCGACGGCGAGACGGCGCTGCTGCTGGCCGGCGAGACCCGCTTCGACGCCATCCTGATGGACGTCAACATGCCGGGCCTCGACGGCCTGGACACGACCCGGCGCCTGCGCGCTGAGGGGCTGAACCGCGCCACGCCGGTGATCGCCGTCACCGGCGCCGTGGCCGAGGGCGACATCGCCGCCTGCCAGGCCGCGGGCATGCAGGACTTCGTCGAGAAACCGTTCGAGGTGACCGCGCTCTACGCCGTCCTGCTGCGCGTGCTCGGCGACGAGGAGGCCGCCTAGCCGGCGACGTGTCCGAAGGTCTCGACCGCCGCCATCACCAGGGCCGACAGGATCACGCCATGATAGGCCGCGCCCAGCACCACCGTCCGCCGCACCGACCATCCACGCTTCGCGCCGAAGGCCGCCGCGACGTCGCGCTGCAACTGCCTGGCCGGACTGTCCACGGGGGCGGCTGAGGCGCCTGCCAACCGCACCACTTCGGGTTTCGCCGGCGGCTGTCGAGCGGCGTCGATGCTGTCGTGAACGTCGTAGGCGACCTGCTTCTGCATGTCGTTTTTCTCCCCGTGCTGAGGGGAAGAAGCTTCGGCGTGGCGTGGCTAACAAACCATTCTGGAAGAACGGTGTTCGCCTGCGGCCCGCTGTCGCGGCCTAGAGCGGCAGCACCTTGAGCTTCAGGCCCAGCACCTGGGCCAGGCTGCTGGCTCGCTTGGCGGTTTGTTCGCCCAGCAGCAGCGCCGCGTAGCCGGGTTCGGCCGAAAGCTGCACGTCTGCCTTCTCGATCGCCAGCCGCGAGCGCGACAGCAGCGCGGGACTACGGCCCGACAGGTCGCAGCCCAGGCGGATCGCCGCGCCCAGGGCCCGGGCGCGCTTCAAGCGGGCCGGGGTCAGCAGCCGTTCCAGCACGTCCATCTCGGGCGGGTTGAACGGGGTGGAGTGGCGGGCGAAAGCGGCGGCGGCCAGGAAGGCGCGCTCTACATGGGTCTGGCCGGCGATCGGGGCGCGCAGCACCTGCTCGAACACTAAGTCGGCGCGATGGTCCGGGTGAAGCCGCGCGCCCAGGTCGGCCAGGCGGCAGGCGGCCGCCGTCAGCACCGCGTCACGGCCGTCGAACAGGCTTTCCAGCTTGCCGAACGCCGGCTCCAGCCAGGCCTGCAACGCCACGCCCAGGTCGTCGGCCACGCCCTGGCGAGCGGTCAACGAGGCGCAGCCTTCGATCAATGGGTCCAGGCCCCGCACGCGCGGCGCCATGGCTTCGAACAGCAGGCCCTCGCGCACGCCGAAGGCCGAGATCTCGATGCGCTTGAGGTCCAGGCGCTCGATCAGGCTCTCCAGCACCACGGCCGCGTAGGGCAGGGTCTCGATGCGCTTCTTGGACATCCCCTCGATGCGTTCGAGCGAACTTCTGGACTGGTGCGAGACAAGGCGCGCGGCCTCCAGGGCCTCGCTGCGGCCGATCTCGTACTGGTGCACCACCTGTAGCGGATATCCGGACAGGCGCATGTGCAGCAAAGCCAGGTTGCGCCAGGCGCCGCCCACGGCGTGGAAGGCGTCGGCCTTGAACACCTCGGCCACCGGGGCCAGGCGCTGGGCGGCCAGGCGCCGCACGCGGTCGGCGTCGAAGCCCTCGGTCAGGCCCAGGCTGAACGGACCCAGCGGCAGGGTCACGCCCTGGCCCGCGCCGGTCGGCTCCAGCCGCACCAGTTCGAGGCTGGCGCCGCCCAGGTCGCCGACCACGCCCGTGGCGTCCGGCGCGCCGGCCAGCACGCCCAGCGCGGCGTAGCGGGCCTCTTCCTCGCCTGAGAGCACACGGATGGTGAGGCCGGTCTCCTCGGCCACACGCTTGACGAAGGCTGCGCCGTCGGAAGCTTCGCGCACGGCGGCGGTGGCGGCCACGAAGGTCTCGGCGGGCTGCACGGCTTCCAGCACCGCCTTGAAGCGCTTCAGCGCCGCCAGGGTCTGGGAAACGCCGTCGGGCGCCAGTCGGCCCTTGGAGCCGAGTTCACGGCCAAGGCCAGCCAGCACCTTCTCGTTGAAGACGGTCCAGATGGCGCGACCTTCCAGCCGGTACACCACCAGGCGGACCGAGTTGGAGCCGATATCGATCACGGCCGCGTCGCGCGGCGCCGAGAGAGGCATGAGGCTGGTTTAACGCATTCGTCGCGCAGGGGAAGCGGCGGCCTTGGACGAAACCGTCACGAAAGCCGTCGCTCCCCAGTTTTTCAGCGCCAGATCCTAGCGTTTCCGCTTGGGTCCGACGTGGTCGAACGCCCGCGGCAGGTCCTGCACGTGATGACCTCGGCCCGACAGGCTCGGATTGGTCATGAAGTATTCGTGCGCCGAGAACGCGCCCTTGGTGTCCCAGGCGGGATCGCGGGCGTAGTGGCCCTCGCTGTCGAGGCGCCAGCTCTGGGCCTCGTCATTGAGGTTGGCGACCATGATCTGGCTCAGCACCTGCTGGTGCACGGTCGGGTTCTCGATCGGCACCAGGCTTTCCACCCGGCGGTCGAGATTGCGCGGCATCCAGTCGGCCGAGCTGATGAAGGCGCGGGTCTGGGCGCTGGGCATGTCGGCGCCGTTGGCGAAGGCCACGACGCGGGCGTGCTCCAGGAAGCGGCCGACGATCGACTTGACACGGATGTTGTCGGACAGGCCCGGAATACCCGGGCGCAGGCAGCAGATGCCGCGCACGACCAGGTCGATCTGCACGCCGTCCTGGCTGGCGGCGTAGAGGGCGTCGATGATCTGCGGGTCGACCACCGCGTTCATCTTGGCCCAGATGCCGGCGGGCTTGCCGGCGCGGGCGTTGGCGGCCTCGGCGGCGATCATGGCCAGGAGGTCCGGCTTCAGCGTCTGGGGCGAGAACGACAGCTTCTCCAGCGCGCCGGGCTGGGCGTAGCCGGTGATGAAGTTGAACAGCTTGCCGCCGTCGCGACCCATGGCCGGGTCGCAGGTGAACAGGGAAAGGTCGGTGTAAACCCGCGCCGTCTGCGGGTGATAGTTGCCGGTGCCGAAGTGGCAGTAGGTGCGCAAGGCGTCGCCCTCGCGGCGGACCACCACCGACAGCTTGGCGTGGGTCTTCCAGTCGACGAAGCCGAACACCACGTGCACGCCGGCCCGTTCCAGGTCTCGGGCCCACTTCAAATTGTTTTCTTCGTCGAACCTGGCCTTGATCTCGACCAGGGCGGTGACGTTCTTGCCGTTGTCGGCCGCCTCGATCAGGGCCGCCACGATCGGGCTGTCCTTCGAGGTGCGGTACAGCGTCTGCTTGATGGCCAGCACGTTGGGGTCGCGGGCGGCCTGGCGCAGGAACTGCACCACCACGTCGAAGCTTTCGAACGGGTGGTGGACCAGGATGTCCTTCTCGCGGATCGCCGCGAAGCAGTCGCCGCCGTGGTCGCGCACGCGCTCGGGGAAGCGGGCGTTGTAGGGCTTGAACTTCAGGTCCGGACGGTCGGGCGGGATCAACTCGCTCATCTGGGCCAGGCCCAGCTTGCCGTCGACCAGCACCACGTCCTCGGGCTGGGCGCGCAGGCCCTCGATGATGAACTCGCGCAGGTCGGCGGGCATGGTGGTCTGGATCTTCACCCGCACCACGCGGCCCAGGCGGCGCTTCTTCAGGCGCGCCTCGAACTCGCGCACCAGGTCTTCGGCTTCTTCCTCGATCTCCAGGTCGCTGTCGCGGATCAGGCGGAACAGGCCCCGGCCCTCGACCTCGTAGCCGGGGAACAGGTGGTCGAGGAACAGGATGATGAAGCTTTCCAGCGCCACGATCTTGCGTTCGCGCTTGCGGCCGCGCGCGGTGCTGGCGATCTCCCAGAAGCGCTGCACCTGATAGGGGATCGGCGCCAGGGCGTAGAGATGCTTGTCGTCCGAGATCCGGCGCAGCTTCAGCGCCAGGCAGAAGCCCAGGTTCGGGATGAACGGGAAGGGGTGGGCCGGATCCACCGCCAGAGGCGTCAGCACCGGGAAGATGCGCGACTTGAAGATCTCTTCGGCGCGCTCGCGGTCGGCGCCGACGATGTCCTTGGCGTCCAGCAGCTTCAGGCCCTCGGCCCACAGCTCGGCGCGCACCTCGCGCCAGATCTTCTGCTGCTCGCTCATCAGCTGGAAGGCCGACGCGTTGATGCGGGTCAGCTGCTCGCCTGGGGTCAGGCCGTCCTGGCTGACCACGCGCACGGCCTCGCGCACCTGGCCCTTCAGGCCGGCCACGCGGACCATGTAGAATTCATCGAGGTTGTTGGCGCTGATCGACAGGAAGCGCAGGCGTTCCAGCAGCGGGTGGCGCGGGTTGGCGCTTTCCTCGAGGACGCGCTGGTTGAAGGCCAGCCACGAGAGTTCGCGATTGAAGAACCGTTCCGGCGAGGCCAGCAGGTCCTCGTCCAGCGTCAGGCGCACGCGATCCTCGGGCGCGGTCTCCACCTTGTGAAGGGAGGGCGCGAGGGCGGCGGCGTCTGTCATCGTCTACTCCAGGGCAATGCCCGGCATGGTGGACGAGCCCGATGACAGCCGCAAGACAAACAGGGATTTGTTCAAGAAAAGCCGGGCTTTCGATCAGTCCCGTTCAGTCCTCGAACGCGTCGTCCTCGCCGAAGGCCAGCACCTGGGCGACGAAGGCCCGGGTGATGCCGCGATTGCCCTCCGAGGCGGCCTCGTCCAGCAGCGCCACCAGCGCGACGGCTTCCGGCGCGCTGCGCGGAATGCGACGCAGCAGATAGGCGTAGACGTCGTCGGCGGGGCGGATCAGGCGGTCGGCGAAGGCGCGGCGCAGCACGGCCTCCAGCACCACGTCGTCGGGCTCGTCGATGACGGCGGCGGTCATGGCGTTAAGGCGCGAACGCAGGTCCGGCACGATCGTCTGCCATTCCAGCGGCGCGGTCTGGGCGGTCAGCAGCAGGCTGCCGCCGTCGACGCCCGCCATGTTCAGGAGGTGAAACAGGTCCTCGTCCGACACGACGCCGCCCAGGGCGCGGCGGTCGGCGTTCTCGACCAGCACGGCGCGGCCGCGCAGGGCCGGCAGGTTCAGCGGCGCCTGATGGGGATCGGTGGCGTCGATGATCACCGCGCCGGCCTCCGCGGCCCAGGCGCGCGCCAGGTGCGTCTTGCCGCTGCCCGAGGGGCCGATCAGGGCCAGGCGGCCGTTCGGCCATTCCGGCCAGGCGTCGACGGCGCGCACGGCGTCCTCGTTGGCCGGCGAGACGGCGAAGTCGACCCGCTCGAAGGTGGGCAGGCGTTCCAACGGCAATTTCAGCTGGCTCAAGGTCGTCGCGAAGTCACATGGTGAATGGGTAGGCAAGGTATAGGCTGTGGGCCGCTGCGCCGCGAGACGGCGGGCGGGCGGTCTTGGGGATATAGGCCACTATAGGTGTGGACGCAGGAAGCGCGTGTGGATGCCCGTGTGGACGCCGGTGTGGACGGCCGTGGTCAAATGATCCACGGGCCTGTTGAGCGTTAATCTTCTGGGGACTTCGACCGCCTCGCCGACTGCGGCATGATCCGGCGGCGAACGCTTCTGCGCCGCCGCGATTCACTTTCGGAGCTTCAACCTGGCCCAGACCGCCGCCACCGCCGACCTCGCCGCCTGGCGAGCCGAGATGACCAGGCCGCCCGGCGCGCTGGGCCTGGCCGCTCGCGCCGTCCAGCTGAAGGTCAATCGGATCATTCCGGAAAAGGTCCATGCCGCCATCACCACGGCGATGCAGGGCATGACCCGGGCGATCCTCACCGGCTCGGACTTCGCCACCGGCGCGCCGCTGGTACAGGCCACGCTGGACGAGCGGCTGGAGCGGGTTCGGGCGGCAATCGATAACTGGAAGAAGACCGCCGCCGCCGAAGGCGGGATCGCCGGAGCAGGGGGCTTCGTCCTGGCCGCCGCCGACTTCCCGCTGCTGATGAGCTTCAAGATCAAGCTGCTGTTCGAGATCGCCGCCGCCTTCGGCCATGAGGGCTCGGAGCTGTCGGAGCGCCTCTACATCCTGCACATCTTCGAGCTGGCGTTCTCGGACGCGGCGCACCGCGCCAAGGTGTTCGAGGCCATGGATGGCTGGGACGCCCGCACGCATCCGACCGACCTCGCGGGCTTCGACTGGCGGGCCTTCCAGCAGCAGTACCGCGACCACATCGACCTGGCGAAGCTGGCCCAACTGCTGCCGATCGTCGGCGCGCCGGTGGGCGCGATCGTCAACTGGCGCCTGGTCGAGAAGCTCGGCCACACGGCGGTGATGGCCTATCGGATGCGGTTGGAGGCCCAGCCGACGCTGGCCTAGGGAACCTCCCCCTGTGGGGGAGGCGGCCGAAGGCCGGTGGGGGGAAGTTTTCAGCCATCAGAGCGTTGGCCGTCTCGGCAGCTACGCCCCCCTCCGATCGCTGCGCGATCGCCTCCCCCAGAGGGGGAGGTTCTTAAGCCAGCGCCTGGTCGATGGCCTTCTGAAGGTTTTCGGGGCTCTCGGCCCCGACCACCGCCACCTTGCCGGCGAAGATCGCCACCGGCACGCCGGTGACGCCGCCCTGCACGGCCATGGCGTGCTGCTGGGCGATCACGTCCTTGTCGGCGCCGTCGGACAGCAGTTGCAGCACCGCGACCTCGTCCATGCCGGCGGCCTTGGCGATCTGGCCCAGCACTACCGGATCGCCGATGTCGCGGCCTTCCTCGAAATAGGCGGCGAACAGGCCCTCGACCACGGCGTCCTGCACGGCCGCGCCGCGCGCCCAGCGGATCAGGCGGTGGGCGGCGCTGGTGTTGGGCGACAGGGCGATCTTGTCGAAGGCGAAGGCGATGCCTTCCTCGGCGCCGGCGTCCTGCAGGGCCTTGTGCACCGCCTTCAGCCGCGTCTGATCCTTGAACTTGCCGGCCATGTAGGCGGCGCGGTCGACGCCTTCCTCGGGCAGGGCGGGGTCCAGCTGGTAGGGACGCCAGATGACGATCGGCTCGAGGTCGGGCCGCGCGGCCAGGGCGCTCTTCACCCGGCGCCAGCCGAGATAGCACCAGGGGCAGACGACGTCGGCGACGACGTCGACGGTGATCGGCTGGCCCATGGGAACTCCTCGAAAACTAGATGGCCTTCTGGAGGGCCAGGGAAGCGGCGCGCTCCAGCGCGTGGATGGCGGTCTCGCCCGGCTCGATCTGGGCGACGCCGATGTCGAACTCGCACACGAACGGGCTGCGGTCCTCGCCGGCGTCGAAGGCGGTGCAGCCGATGACGGCGGCGATCCGCTCGGCGGCGGCCTTGGCGGCGGCCAGGTTGGTGGCCGGCAGGGCCAGGGCGAAGACTTCCGGCGCCAGGCGCGCGGCGGTGTCCTCGACGCGGACCAGGCGGCCGACCATCGAGCCGATCTGCGGGATCGCGCGGTCGAGCCAGCCGTTCTGCCTGGCCCAGACGACCTCGGCCTTGTCGGCCACGCGCAGCACGCCGATCGACAGCGGACGCCCGCGCTCGCGGGCGGCGCCGGCCAGGCGGGCCAGGTGGGCGGCGAACAGGTCGCGGGTGAACAGGCCCGTGGCCGCGTCCATCAGGCCCGAGCTGCGGGCCTTCTCCAGCGCGCCGCGAATGGCTTCGCCGCGACGATAGTTGCGGGCCAGCTCGATGACGCGGCGGGCGGTGTCGCCCTCCGGCGTCTGCGGCGAGGCCACGTCGGAGACGCCGCGATGGAACGCCTCGGACATGGTCACGTAGCTCTCGGCGTTCATGTAGAGCAGCGCCGGGATGTGGAAGAGGCGGGTGTTGCGCCGCATGCCGGCGGCGATCGACAGCGCCTCCTGCTGGTTCTCGCCGGCCCACAGCACCACCGCGTCGAAGGCCCGCTCGTGCAGGTAGTCGAAGGCGGTATAGGCGGTGAACGCGCCGACCACGTCGGCGCCGCCGCGGGTCAGGGCGTTGGACAGGGCCAGGAACTGCGGGGCGGGCTCGCCGATGGCCAGCACGCGATAGGGGACGGCGGAGGCTTCCGGCAGGTCCAGCCGGCGGCCGCGATCGCCGAAGGTGGTCAAGCGAAGCTCGAACTCTTCCTCGGCGATGGCCGTGCGGACCAGCGATTCCAGGCGCAGCACCGCCTGCGACGGATGCAGCGGCGGCGACAGGGTCAGGTCGAAGGCGCTCTGGCCCACGTCGGTCCCCGGCTCGCCGATGGCGATCACCGGCAGGCGGCGCGGGGCGACGGCCGCCTTCAGGCGGCGAGCCAGGGTCTGGCTGTCGGGGCCGGCCGCGTCCAGGTCGACGATCACCGCCTCGATCTGCAGGTCGCCCAGCGCGGCGAGGGCGGCGTAGGGGCCGCGCGCTGTGATGGTGCGCCAGCCCAGGCGGTCCAGCCCTTCGGACAGGGGACCGGCCCGCGTGTCGTCACGCGCCACGATCAGGATCCGGGCGTTCACCGCCAAATTCGTTCTCCGCTGGCGCAGGCCTTCGATTCGCGAGCCAACATAGCAGAGGCGAGGGTGCGGCAAAGGGATGCGTGGTCGCAGTCTTTACCTTGTCGACAGGCGATTTCGCCTGGGCTTGCCTGACCGGGCGTCAACCGGGTCCTACTGCTTCCAACGAGATCGAAGACGGGAGGAAGCGATGGGCCAGGGACCGCTGTCGGGGCTGAAGGTGCTGGAGTTCGCCGGGATCGG
This sequence comes from Caulobacter radicis, assembly GCF_003094615.1. Lineage (GTDB taxonomy): Bacteria > Pseudomonadota > Alphaproteobacteria > Caulobacterales > Caulobacteraceae > Caulobacter > Caulobacter radicis. Next base: position 161,425 of record NZ_QDKO01000021.1, read on the forward strand.
CCCCGGGCCGTTCTGCGGCATGCTGCTGTCGGACCTCGGCGCCGACGTGGTGCGCATCGACCGCAAGGGCTCGGGCCGCTCTTCGCCGGCCGACGTCACCGCCCGCGGCCGCCGCTCGGTGGCGCTGGACCTCAAGCAGCCCGCCGCCGTCGAGACCTGCCTGAAGCTGATGGAGACCGCCGACGCGGTGTTCGAGGGCTTCCGTCCCGGAGTCATGGAGCGGCTCGGCCTGGGTCCCGACGCGGCATTGGCCCGTAATCCCAGGCTCGTCTACGGCCGCATGACCGGTTGGGGCCAGACCGGTCCATACGCCAAGGCCGCCGGCCACGACATGAACTACATCGCCATCACCGGCGCGCTGGACGCCATAGGCACGGAAGACAAGCCGATCCCGCCGCTGAACCTCGTCGGCGACTTCGGCGGCGGTGCGCTCTATCTGGCCTTCGGCCTGCTGGCCGGGGTGATCCATGCCCGCGAGACCGGGCAGGGCCAGGTCATCGACTGCGCCATGAGCGACGGCGCGGCCTCGCTGATGGCCATGTTCTATGGCTTCAAGGCCATGGGCATGTGGCGCGAGGGTCGGCGGAGCAACCTGCTCGACGGCGGCGCTCACTTCTACGACACCTACCGCTGCGCCGACGGCAAGTGGGTGTCGATCGGCTCCATCGAACCGCAGTTCTACCTGCTGCTGCTGGAAAAGACCGGCATCACCGATCCGCACTTCCAGGCCCAGATGAGCCGCGAAGACTGGCCGGCCCTGCGCGAGAAGCTGGCCGCCGTCATCGCCACCAAGTCCCGCGACGAGTGGTGCGAGATCATGGACGCCACCGACGTCTGCTTCGCGCCGGTGCTGTCGATGGACGAGGCGCCGGGCCACGCCCACAACAAGGCCCGCGAGACCTTCGTCGAGGTCGCCGGCGTCGTCCAGCCCGCCCCCGCGCCGCGCTTTTCGGCCACGCCCGGCGTGATCCAGGGCCCGCCGCCCAAGATCGGGGCCGACAACGCCGCCGCGCTCGGCGACTGGGGTTTCGATCCCGAAGCCATTGCGGCGTTGGAGGCCGTGGGGGCCCTGTAGTCGTCCTGTGTGATCCTCGTCCTTCGACGAGCTCAGGATGAGGATCAAGGCGCAGGCGGCGCAGTAGAAGACCTCACCCTGAGCCTGTCGAAGGGCGAGGGTTTCGCTATCCCCGCGCAAGCTGACAACCGCGTTCAGATGCGGTTCAGGCGGCGAATCCTACCTTCGAACTGTGACCGGCCGCCGCGCCAACCCGTCCCTCGATGTGGCGGCCGGTTCAGGCAAGACCTGCGGAGACGCGTCGCTTTCCCTGAGGCGGCGCGTCTTTGACCATCTGGAATAGCGCGACTTTATCGAGAGCGTCGCCGTCCAAGGGTTGCTTCACCGGACGGCCGGGGGCAGTTTCCGCCGAATGCAGCCCCCCAAGGCCCCCATTCGCTGGCGAGACCTCGATCTCGACCCGATCCACTGGGTTCAGGAAATCCTTCGCGTTCTCGGCCTGGCCTTGTCCAGGCTGTGGGGGCGCGACGTCATGCTCTATGTGGGCGGCGTCTCGTTCTTCGCCCTGCTGGCGGTGTTTCCCGGCCTGGCCATCCTGATCGGGCTCTACAGCCTGCTCCTGGACCCCAACACCGCCGCCCGCCAGGCCGACGCCCTGGCCTTCATGATGCCCACCGGCGCGCGACCGATCTTCCAGAGCGAGATGCAGCGTCTGGCCCATGCGCCGGTCTACACCGTCTCTCTGCAGAGCCTCGTGATCCTGGTCATCGGCGTCTATGCCGCCCATCGCGGCTTCAAGGCCCTGCTGGCCGGCCTGTCGTTCATCCACGACGAGGAAGACCAGCGCGGCTTCTTCGGCTTCAACCTGATGGCCCTGTTCGTGCTGATCGCCGCCTTTGGCCTGCTGTTCCTGATGTCGGGGGTGTTCCTGACCTTCCGGCTGCTCTCCAGCACCCTGAACTTGAGGCCGCTGGAAGGGGTGTCGTGGATCCAGAGCGAGTGGACCTGGGCGACCATGGGCCTGATCGTGGGCATGACCCTGATCTATCGCTACGCCATGTCCCGCCAGCCCGTCGGCTGGCGCGCCTCGCTGACCGGCGGCTTCGCGGCGGGCCTCTTCTGCGTCTTCATGTCGTGGGCCAGCGCCTTCTACGTCGAGAAGGTGGCGCACCTGGGCGCGACCTACGGCTCGATCTCGGCCGTGATCATCTTCCTGATCTGGCTGTCGTGGAGCGTGAACGCGGTGTTCTTCGGCGGCGCCCTGGCCACCGAGGTCGAGATCGCGCTGGACGAGCGGCCCCAGGCCCTGGTCGACGGCCCCAAGGCCATCGCCCTCAAGGCGCCTTCGTCACCCGAAAGCTGATCGCCCCAGAGGGCTGGTCCTCGACGCTTTCCAGCGTCGCGCCCAACTGGCGGGCGAAATGCGGCACGTCGATGCGCGCCAGCGGGTCGTCGGCCAGCAGGCGCACCGTCGCCCCGGCCGGCGCGTGCTCCAGCGCCCGGCGCAGGCGCAGCGTCGGCACTGGGCAGCGATGGCCGCGCGCGTCGACCTCGATGTCGCTCACGAAAACACCTGCTCGGCTTCCTCTGCCGTGAGGATGCGGTGCTTGCCGGGCTCCAGGTCGGCGGGCAGGGTTATGCCGCCGATCCGCTCGCGATGCAGCGCCACGACATGGTTGCCCATGGCCGCGAACATCCGGCGCACCTGGTGATAGCGACCCTCGGTGATGGTCAGGCGGGCGGTCTTGTCGTCCACCACGTCCAACTGCGCGGGCAGCAGCGGCTTTTCCTCGCCCTCCAGCATCAGTGTCCCGCTGGCGAAGGCCTCGGCTTCCTTGCCCGACAGCGGCCGATCGAGGCTGGCCAGATAGGTCTTGGCCACGTGCCGCTTGGGCGAGATCACCCGGTGCAGGAAGTCGCCGTCGTCGGTGATCAGCAGCAGGCCCGAGGTGTCCTTGTCCAGCCGTCCAACGCTCGACAGGGCCGGGTCGCGGATCTGCCAGCGGCGCGGCAGGAGGTCGTAGATCTTGGCCCCGTCCTCCCGGTGCGAACACACCACGCCCAGCGGCTTGTTCATCAGCAGGACCAGCGGCGCGGGCGGATCCAGCGGCACGCCGCGCACGAACAGGTGCTGGGGCAGGTCGGCGGTCACGGCGATGCGCTTGCCGGCGTCCTTCAGCGGCACGCCGTCGAAGGTCACCTTGCCAGCCGCGACCAGGGCCTGGACCTCGCGCCGCGCGCCATAGCCCAGATTGGCCAGCAGCCGGTCCAGCCGCGCCATCAGCGCCTTGGTCATTTCACGGCCTCGAGCACCTTGAAGCCTTCCTGGTCGACCACGGGCTTCACGCGGGCGAAGTGGTCGGCCAGCACCGCCTCGTAGGGCAGGTGACGGTTGGCCACCAGCCACAGCACGCCGCCCTTCTTGAGCAGGGCCGCCGCGCCGCGGATGAAGGCCTGGCCCAGCGCCTTGTCCTCGCCGCCGCCCTCGTGAAACGGCGGGTTGGAGACCACGAAGTCGAGATTCGACAGCTCAGGCAGGCCCAGGCGGATATCGGCGTGCGAGAAGCTGACCCGCGCGTCGTCGACATTGCGTTGGGCCGCGTCCAGCGCGCGACGGTCGATGTCGACCAAGGCCAGCTTGGTCACCTTGGGCGAAGCCAGCACCTGGTGGGCCAGCACGCCGATGCCGCAGCCCAGGTCCGCGCCGGCGCCAGAGAAGGCGGGCAGGGCCTGCATGAGGAGGGCGGTGCCGGTGTCGAGCCGATCCCAGCTGAACACGCCCGGCTGGGTCCAAAGGCCCTCACCGTCGATGCGGCGCGGCGCGCCTTCGGCCAGGGCTTCGGAGAGGCCCGTGGGCGCTTCGGGGCGAAGGGTTACGCAAATGCGGTGATGGCGGCGGGCGTCCTCGCCGATGGTGCAGCCGAAGCCCGACAGCTCCTTCTTCAGGCGCAGGCCGCCGCGATCCTTGGGCGCGGCCACGGTCAGGCGGCCGCTCGGCTTCAGGGCGCGCAGGGCCTGGGCCAGAACATAGCGCCGTTCCACCGCGCCGGCCGGAGCCAGGACGACAAAAGTGTCCAGCGAGGCGTCGGCCAGGCCTTCCAGCGGCTGCGCGCCCGGCACGGTCGGCGCGGTCTGCACGGCGCCGCGCGGCGTCTCGATCACCTCGCGGGGAGGAAAGCCATAGACGGCGGCGGAGGCAGTGTCGGTCATGAGCTAAGGATCTTGGGCCGTGGAACGCAAAGGGCGGGAAAGGGCCGTTGGTTACCTTGGGCGGGCCTCCGACGCCAGACTTTCACGCTTTGACCGCTCGCGGGCATTGCCTGGCGTGGGGCGTCGAAGCAAGCTTTGGCCATGAACGCCACGGCCCTCATCCTCATCGACCTGCAGCGCGGCATGCTTCCGGAGAACACCGGGCCTCGCAACAACCCGCAGGCCGAGGACAACGCCGCCCACCTGCTGCACGCCTGGCGGGTTCGCGGCCTGCCGCTGGTCCACGTGCGCCACATGAGCCGCTCGCCCGAGGGCTCGTTCTGGCCGGGCTCGTCCAACTGTGAGTTCCAGCCGCGCTTCGAGCCCCTGCCGTCCGAACACCGGATGGAGAAGAACGTGCCCGACGCCTTCGCCGGCAGCGGCCTGGAACGATGGCTGCGCCTGCGCGACGTGCATCACCTTGTCGTGGTCGGCGTGGCCACCAACAACTCGGTCGAGGCCACCGTCCGCGCCGCCGCCTGCCTGGGATTCGACGTCGCGGTACCGGGCGACGCCTGCTTCACCTTCGACAAGGCCGACCTGGAAGGCGTCGTTCGCGACGCGGCCGAATGGCACCTGATGAGCCTCTCCAACCTCGACGGCGAATACGCGGTGGTCACGCGGACGGACGAGATCCTGGCGAGGCTGGGGTAGAACGTAAAACCCTCTCTCATCGAGAGAGGGAGGGGCCCACGCCAAAGGCGTGGGAGGGTGAGAGGTTACACCCTCCCAGAACTAGGCACGGTCGTTTGGCTGGTCAGTTTGAATATTCGAGCCGCCTGGACAGGACCGCGCAAAGGGCGTGTTTCCGGCTGGCGCTGAAACCTCTCACCCTCCCACCGCTTCGCGGCGGGCCCCTCCCTCTCTCAAAGAGAGAGGGTTCATATGAGGCGCCCTACGGCTCCCGCCGCTCCAGCAGCAGGATCTGCAGGTCCTTTTCCGGCCGCCAGTTCTTGCGGCGCACCTCGAATTGGGTCGGGCCGATCTTCTTGACGCCGTCGGCGCAGAAGCTGACCAGATTCCGCGGCGCGCCCTTGTCGACCACCAGCCGGAAGTCGCCGATCGGCTCGCTCCAGTTGCCGCCGGTGACCAGCACGTAGTCGATCCACTTCTCGATGAAGGCGCCGTCCTCGCCGCCGGCGCGCTTGACCGCCGCGACCATGCCCGGATCGACGCAGTATTTCGTCTCGGTCTCCGCGCCATAGGCGCTGCCCACCGAGGTCGCCACCGTCGCACCGACAGAAGGCGTGTAGGCGTGTTCGATCACGATCGGCTTGCCGGCGGGGAAGGCCTGTAGCCAGTGATAGGTGGTCTTCAGCACCCAGATCGGGCCCTGGTCCTCGTCGTAGAGGCCAAGCGCCTGGGCTTCCTTCAGCTTGGCCGGCGACAGGGCTTCCATGGCCTTGGTCGCCGCCTCCTGGTGCACCGCCAGCGGGATCTTGTTGGCGACCAGCCAGGCCGTGCGATCCACACCGCCGCCGAACGCCTTCTGCTCGACCTGCGCCTTCACCGGCTTGCCGTCCACCTTGGTCGAGAAGCCCAGGATGTTGGCCGGATCGTCCACCGGGATCGACACGTCGCCCATGAAGAAGCCGTCGCCGCCGATGTCGGGCATCGGGAAGGCCACCCGCAGCGTCACGTCCTTGCCGCTGGTGTTCTCGAACACGTAGCGGACCCTGACGGCCGTCGGCGAGATGTAGAGGTCCTCCGACCGCATGGCGACGGCGGTGGTCCTGGTCAGCACCAGCCCGCCGGCCGCCAGCTCGGCCGAGCTGTCGTTGGCCATGGCGGGCGCTGCGCAGGCGAGCACGGCGACGATAAGGGCTGAGCGCAGGAGGGGGCGAAAGGTCATGTCGCCGGGATAGCACGGCCGCGACGACGAAGAAGTGGCGGGCAGGGTGGGATTCGAACCCACGGTGGACTTTCACCCACGGCGGTTTTCAAGACCGCTGCCTTAAACCACTCGGCCACCTGCCCGGAGCGGGCGGCTATATCAGCGCCCGTGCTTCGGCTCCAGAGCGATCTGTCGCAGGCATCCTTAACCAAGCCTAAAAACATCTGAACGAAGCTGAAACCATGATGGGGGACGAACCATCCGGAGTTTTGGCGACGTATGCGGCGCGAGCACAGATCTGAAATCCGGGCGCTGAAGGTCCTGGGCCTTGTGGCGCTGGGCGCCGCGGGCCTGGCCGCCTGCGCCACGCCTTCGCCGCGGCTGCCGATCGCCAAGGGCGTTCCGAAGTCCACGCCCGATCGCGAGTATCACGGCCCGCCGCCGCCCGGTTACGGCCAGGGCCTGCGCGGCACCGAAAAGCCCTATCAGATCAAGGGGATCTGGTATTATCCGAAGGCCGATCCGAACTACGACGTGGTCGGGACCGGTTCTTGGTACGGCGAGCAGTTCCACAACCGCCGCACCGCCAACGGCGAGGTCTTCGACATGGACCTGCCGTCGGCGGCCCACAAGACGCTGCCGCTGCCGTCGATCGTCGAGGTCACCAATCTCGAGAACGGTCGCAAGATGCGCCTGCGGGTCAACGACCGCGGGCCGTTCGTCGGCGATCGCCTGATCGATCTGTCCAAGGCCGCCGCCGACGAGCTCGGCTATCGCGGCAAGGGCCTGGCCAAGGTGCGCGTGCGCTACATCGGCCCCGCGCCCAAGAAAGCCGCCGACCAGCCCCGGCGCTATGCGGCGATTCCCGCCACGCCGCCGCCGGCCGCGCCGTACCGTCCGCCGGTCGCGCCGCCGCCGCGCGAGCCCGAGATCGTCAATGTTTCCGCCCCGCCGTCCGGCGCCTATCGCGTCCAGGCCGGCAGCTTCGCCAACCGCGACAACGCCGAGCGCGCCGCCGAACGCCTGTCGGGCGCGGGCCGCGTGACGGTCGAGCCCATGGAGCGCGCCGGCGGCACGCTCTATCGCGTGCTGGTCAGCGCCGGCGACGACGAGGGCCTGGCCTGGGGCGTCCGCGACCGCGTCGCCTCGCTGGGCTTTGGCGACGCCACGGTGCTGCGGCCCTAACCGGCTCTGGACAAGCCACGCGTTCCGGCCGATTTGAGGCCGATGGCCAGCGGAACGTTCATCAGCTTCGAAGGCGGCGAGGGCGCCGGCAAATCCACTCAGGTGCGCCTCCTGGCGCAGCGCCTGGAGGCGCTGGGCCGCGAGGTCGTGCTGACCCGCGAGCCGGGCGGCAGTCCCGGCGGCGAGGCGATCCGCGAGCTTCTGGTGCACGGCGCGGCAGACCGCTGGTCGCCGGTCACCGAGACCCTCCTGATGTACGCCGCCCGCCGCGACCACGTGGAGCGGGTCATCCGTCCGGCCCTGGCGCGCGGGGCGGTGGTCGTCTGCGACCGCTTCGCCGATTCGACCCGGGCCTATCAGGGCGCCGGCGGCGACGCGCCGGCCTCGCTGATCGCCAGCCTGGAAGAGCACGTGCTGGGCGCCACGATCCCGGCCCTGACCCTGGTCTTCGACCTGCCCGCGACGGTGGGTCTTGAGCGCGCTTCGGCCCGGGGCGGCGCGGCCCGCTTCGAATCCAAGGGCCTGGATTTCCACGAGCGCCTGCGCGCCGGCTTCCTCGAGATCGCCCGCCGCGAGCCGGAACGCTGCGCGGTCATCGACGCCACGGCCTCGATCGACGAGGTCTCGCAAGCCGTCTGGAGCGCCGTCTGCGAACGGCTGGACCTGGCATGAGCGACGCGCCTCCGCACCCCCGCGACGTCTTCTCGCTGGACGGCCAGGAGAAGGCCGAGCTGTCGTTCCTCGACGCCCTGGGGCGAGGCCGCCTGCACCATGCCTGGCTGCTGACCGGTCCCGAGGGCGTCGGCAAAGCCACCCTGGCCTACCGCATGGCCCGCCGCCTGCTGGGCGCGCGCGAGGACAAGTCGTTCGGCGTGCTGGGCTCGGCTCCATCCGACTTCGTCAGCCGCCAGGTCGCCGCCCGCTCGCATCCCGACCTGATGGTGCTGGAGCGCGCCACCGACGACGGCAAGGCCCGCAAGTCGATCCCCGTCGACGAGGCCCGCCTGCTGCCGGGCTTCTTCGCCAATTCGCCTGCGACCTCGCCCTATCGGGTGGCGATCATCGACGCCGCCGACGACCTCAACGTCAACGCCGCCAACGCCGTGCTCAAGACGCTGGAGGAGCCGCCGCCGCGCGGGGTGATCCTGCTGATCAGCCATTCGCCCGGCAAGCTGCTGCCGACTATCCGCTCGCGCTGCCGCCGCCTGGCCGTGCCCGCGCCGGGCGTCGAGCGCGCCGCCGACATGGTCGAGCACCGACTGGGCCTGGATCGCCGCCAGGCCGAGCGCCTGGGGCGCATGGCCCACGGCGCGCCCGGCAAGGCCCTGCAACTGGCCGCCGCCAAGGCGCTGGAGGCCGATGACACCGCCGGCGAGATCCTGCGCAAGCTGCCCGAGATCGACGAGGCCGCGCTGCTGGCCCTGGCCGACACCTTCAAGGGCGCCGAGGGCCAGGCCCGCTTCGAGCTTCTGTTCGAGCGCCTGGCCGACCAGATCCACGCCATGGCCGTGGGCATGGCCGGCGAGCGCACGCCCTCGGGCCTCGACCGCTGGGCCGCCGCCTGGGAGCGCCTGGTGCGCTGGCCGATCGAGGCCGAGGCCGTGAACCTCGACCGCGCCGACGTGTTCTGGACGGCGATTGCGGACTTGCGCGCCGCGGCGAAGGCCTCCATCTGACCGCATGCTCATCGACAGCCACGTAAACCTGCACGCGCCCCAGTTCGCCGAGGACCGCGACGCGGTCATCGCCCGCGCCCGCGAGGCCGGCATCGAAATGATGCTGACCATCTGCGACAAGATCGCGAGCTTCCCGGCCGTCCACGCCATCGCCATGACCGAGGCCGACATCTGGTGCACGGTCGGCGCCCACCCGCACGAGGCCAAGGACCACGTCGACCTGACGACGGCCCACCTGGTCGAGCTGGCCGGCAAGCCCAGGGTCGTCGGCATCGGCGAGACGGGGCTCGATTTCCACTACGACCTGTCGCCGCGTGACGTGCAGGCCGCCGTGTTCAGGCAGCACGTCGCCGCCGCCCGCGAGACGGGCCTGCCGCTGGTGGTCCACACCCGCGAGGCCGATGACGTCATGGGCCAGATCCTGGAGGAGGAGCACGCCAAGGGCGCCTTCAAGATCCTGATGCACTGCTACACCAGCGGCGCCGAACTCGCCCGCCGGGCCGCCGCGCTGGGCGCCTGGTTCTCGGTCTCGGGCATCGCCACCTTCAAGCAGGCCGAGGATGTCCGCTCCGTGATCCGCGACATGCCGGAGGACCGGATCATCGTCGAGACCGACTGCCCGTACCTGGCGCCCGTGCCGATGCGCGGCCGCCGCTGCGAGCCCGCCCACCTGCCGCACATCGTCGACAAGCTGGCCGAGATTCGCGGCTGGACCCGCGCCGACGCCGAGAAGCGCTCCGAAGACGCCTTCTTCGCCCTGTTCGACGCGATACCGCGTCCATGACCGGCGGCCGGCTCGAGTTCACCATCCTCGGCAGCGGCTCTTCAGGCGGGGTGCCGCGCGCCGACGGCAATTGGGGCGACTGCGATCCGGCCGAGCCGAAGAATCACCGCTCGCGTTGCTCGATGCTGGTGCGCCGGCTGTCGGGCGGCGATCCGCGCGGCGACACCACCGTGCTGGTCGACACCTCGCCGGACCTGCGCCTGCAGACGGCCCGGGCCGGGGCGGGGCGCATCGACGCGGTTCTCTTCACCCACGATCACGCCGACCAGGCTCACGGCATCGACGACGTGCGGCCGTTCTTCCTCAATCACCGCTTCAGGATCCCGACCTACATGGATCCGGCGACCTATGACGGCCTCTTGGCGCGCTTCGGCTACGTCTTCGAGACCAAGGGCGGCTATCCGGCCATCTGCGAGGCCCGCCACCTGCCGCCGCACGGCCACGCCTGGGAAGTCGGCGGGCCCAGCGGCCAGATCCCGGTCACCAGCTTCGATGTCGACCACGGCGAGATCCGCGCCGCCGGTTTCCGCTTCGGCGGCGTGGCCTATGCGCCCGACGCGCTGCAGATCCCCGAGGAAAGCTGGCCGGTGCTGGAGGGGCTCGACGTCCTGATCGTCGACGCCTTGCGCTGGACCCCGCACCCCACCCACGCCAATGTCGAGCGGGCGCTGTCCTGGATCGAGCGCGCCCAGCCCAAGCGGGCGGTGCTCACCAACCTGCACATCGATCTGGACTACAACGCCTTGGCGGCCAGGCTGCCGGCGGGCGTCGAGCCCGCCTATGACGGCATGCGGTTCGAGGTCGCCGTCTAGGGCCTAGTGCAGCGTCGCGGTCTGCATCGGCCGCGCATCCTCGGCCGGCTCGCCCATGCGAACGGGCAGGGGCGCGCCGTCGAGCGCCATGGCGTGATTGAGGGCGCGGGCCAGAACCGCCGTCACGTCCGGGCGCGCCACCAGCGGCGACAGCAGGCGCGAGGCCAGGCCCGGCGCCGCCGCCGCCAGACCGCACGCCGTCACCAGCCTCTGTTCGTCGATGGCGTAGCCGACGCAGTGCGGGCACTGGATCTGCAGCGGGCGCACCAGTTCGCCCTCGATCAACATCATCGTTTGCAGGAACAGCGAGGCGGTGCGGGGCGAGGCCGCGCGGGCGAAGGCGGCCCTGATCGTGGCGTCGGCCGGCTGGCCCTGCAGGCGCAACGCGGCCCAGGTCCGCACGCCCCACAACAGGAGCCGCTCGCCGCGGGCCAGGCCTTCAGGGCCGGTGTCTTCGAAATCGAGGTCCAGTCCGCAGGCGCAACTCATCAAGGGCTCCGGGCGGGAAAAGGCGTCCGGCGGAGGGGAGCCCCGCCGGACGCAGTCGATGTGGGTGAGGGGAGGAAACCCGACATCGGATTTGAGAATTGATCGCAACAAGGTCTAGGTCGACTGTTGTTGCGAGTCAATCGCATAAAATCATATACATCCTATGCGAGAGTTTGTGCTTCTATCGTCGCGAACCGGTCGTGTGGGGGTGACATGGCGCGACGATCGATGGCGCTCGCCTGGATGGCGCTGGCGATCCCGCTCGGCGTGGCGGGCAGGGGCGAGGCCGCGGCCTGGACCCAAGGCAAGGGCGACAAAGAGATCATCGTCAGTCTCCATCGCCAGGACAGCACCCACGGCTTCGATCTCGATGGCGAGGCGGTCGACATCGTCGACTATCGCAAGATCGAGCTGCAGGCCTTCGCCGAATACGGCCTGTCTGATCGCCTGACCGTCAGGGCCCAGGGCTCCGTCCGACGACTGCGCACGCGCAACGCCCGCGACACCGAGCCCGGCCACGTGGAGCTGGCCGCCCGCTACCAGATCCTGTCGGGCAAGACCTGGGTGCTATCGAGCGAAAGCGCCGTGCGGCTGCCGGGCGGCGACGGCGACCCGGGCGCGGCCCAGCGTGGTTCGCCCGACGCCGAGTACGACGCGCGCTTCCTGCTCGGGAAGAGCGGCAAGCTGGCGGGGACGCCGGTCTTCCTCGACCTGCAGGCGGGGATTCGCCGTCGCGAGGGCGACGCGCCGGACGAGCGGCGCCTGGACGTCACCCTTGGCGGACGCCCCAGCAAGCGGCTGATGCTGCTGGCCCAGGTCTTCGACGTAACTTCGGCGGGCGCGGGGCAGGGGGTCTTCGAGGCCTACCGCTATCGCAACCTGCAATTCACCGCGGTCTACGACCTGCCGGCCGGCTGGTCGGTGCAGGCTGGGGCCATCGGAACCGCCTCGGGCCGCAACGCCCTGCGCGAGCGGGGCGCGGTGCTGGCCGTGTGGCGGCGTTTCTGAGGCTTCAGGACGGGATGCGGCGGGCCAGTTCTTCCAGCCGACGGGCAGGGGCGTCCGAGATCGCCGACCACAGCAGGCGAGCCAGTTCCAGGCGATAGACGGCCGCATAGCCGGCGGTGAACGGCGAGGTCGTGCTGCCAGGCGGTTCGGCCGCCTTGGCGTTGGCCAGGTCGCGGCGGGTCAGCACCAGGTCGCGGGGGATGGGAACGTCGCCGGCCCCGGTGGCCACCCAGCGGTCGGCTTCCACGGCGGCCAGGGCGGCGGCCTGGACCAGGGCCCGGGCGCCGCGTACGTCGCCCAGCGCACCCGTCATCACCGGGGTTCCGACGGCCGGGTCGCGGGTCATGGTGAAGTCAAGGCTGGCCACGCCGCGCTGGAGCGTGACGGACCACTGGTCGTCGGGTTCGTTCATCATGAACGCTTTAGCGACCGAGTCGCGTCGCGGGAAGGGAGCGGCGTATCGCCGTTACACATTGCCGCGACCGCGCGGCTCGGCCTGCGACCTTTTGGCAAGCTGGGCTCAAATTAGGATCTCGTTAACCATGATTGGCGAGCCTGTGGATGTCTTCTTTTGAAGGCGCCCCACCATCACTCAACTTTTCACAGCCCGGCTTTCTGGCCGGGCTGTTTTTTTGTCAGAAGGCGCTTGCGCCGAGTCAGTCGGGCGGCTATCAACCGCGCCTCGACAGAGAGCGACCTGTTCCGCGGTAGCTCAGTGGTAGAGCAGCCGGCTGTTAACCGGCTGGTCGTAGGTTCGAATCCTACCCGCGGAGCCACTCTTCCTTCGATCCGTCGAAGCCGCCTCGCCGAAAAATTCCTCCACAAGAACATAAGCTTTTGTCTTCGATGCGACGTTCATGCGTCTTGCGTCGAGTCGCAGCGGCCGCTATCAACCGCCTCCTCAACTGAGAGCGACCTGTTCCGCGGTAGCTCAGTGGTAGAGCAGCCGGCTGTTAACCGGCTGGTCGTAGGTTCGAATCCTACCCGCGGAGCCACTCTCCTTCGTTTGTCGAAGGTTTCGTCGCCGGTGAAGAGATCCCAGTATCTGGTTTCTTCGTATAAGGTCTCGGCGCGCCTGCTTCAGGCGGTCAGCAGCTTCTGCAGCTCCCGATAATAGGTCTCGGTATATTGGTGCTGGCGATCCAGCGCCTCCAGCATCCCGGGGCGGGTGAAGACCTCTGCGGGAATCGTCACCCCCTTGCGGCCGTGCCGCATGCACAGGCCGTCGGCGATCAATGCGCCGACATGGCGACGCACCGTCTCGGCCGGCATGGCCAGCGAGTCGGCGACCTGGACGACCGTGATCGGTCGGCGCTGGGCGTCCTTGGCCAGTTCGTCCTTGGCGTCGAAGCCGGCGTTGGGGCGGATGTGGGCGACATTGGCCACCCAGATGGTCGTGAAGACGATGGCCCTCACGGGATCGTCGGCGTGCAGGCCCTTGGCCACGTCCAGCGAGCGCAGGAAATAGCCCGCCGATAGGCGGATGACCGCGCGCCGAACATCCGTACTCATGCCTGCTCCCAGGGAAAGCCGTTCGGTGCAGGCTGAGGCCGAGTCGTCTCTGTGAGAAAATTCACCATGTCCCCATTTTGGGGACAGAGTGCTTTTCGAGGAGGCGCCGCGCCGCGATTTGCGCCATACGGGCCGCCGATTCAGGGGAAAGCGGACGCGGGGGGCGCGTTGGGGCATGAGTGAAATCGAAGCCAGATTGCGAGAAGCGGCGGCCGCCGTCGGCGTGGCCGAGCGTATCGAAGTGCTGCTGAAGAGCGTCGAGGAAGCCATCGAGGCCTATCCGGACGACGCCGACCCTCGTTACCTGACCCGGTTGATCGACCAGCGAACGGCCTTGCTGGATCCCGATCTGCCGCTGATCGCGCGCATCGCCGTGCAGCTCTGCGAGAACGACGCCTCGCGCGCCGCGGTGCTGGGTCCGCCGCTGGCTACCGCCGCCACCGTCTGTCCGCTGATGAAGCCGGCGGTGAACCAGCTGCGCCGCCTGCTCGGCGAGACGGCCTGAGTCGGGCAAATCCTCGGCGCGATTGGATGCACGGGCCTGATTGCCTTCCGGCGAGGCCCGGACCTATAAGCCTCTCGAACTGCTGTCCGAGGAAGTCCATGAGCTCCGATTTCGCGGCTGCCCGCCTGAATATGGTGGAAAGCCAGATCCGCACCGCCGACGTGACCGACCTGCCGTTGCAGGACGCCCTGCGGGTGGTTCCGCGCGAGAACCTCGTGCCCGCCGGCAAGGCCTATCTGGCCTATGCCGACGCCGAGGTCGAATACGCTCCGGGCCGCACCCTGATGCGCCCGCGCGACATCGGCAAGCTGCTGCAGAACCTCAAGCCGCGCGCCGGCGAGAAGGCCCTGGCCATCGCCGCGCCTTACGCCGCCGTGGTGCTCGAGACCATGGGCCTGCAAGTCACCCGTCTCGACGGCGACGACCTGACCGCCGTCCAGGGCGGCGAGTACGACGTCATCGTCTGCGAAGGCGCCGTGCCGAAGGCTCCCGCGTCGTGGACCGGCGCCCTGGCCCTGAACGGCCGCCTCGGCGTCGTCGAGCGCGAAGGCCCGGTCGGTCGCGCCGCGATCTACGCCCGCGCCGAGGACGGCCTGGCCCGTCGCGCCGCCTTTGATTCGACTCCGTCGCTTCTGGCCGGCTTCCCGGTCGAGTCCGGTTTCGCGTTCTAGTCTTTTGAAAAAATGGGCGTTCGGGTGCTGAACCCGCCCGAACGCTTCACTTAAGTCCTTGAAACCAGGGACTGCTGCCCAGGGTTGGGTATTTCATCCAAGCTTGGCCAGGCCTAGTCTGGCGTCTTCGGTGACAAGCGCGCAAACTCCGCGTGAAAAAAGCTTAACTAGCGATGGTCCACGGTGGGCCTTACAGCGCTTGGGTGTAAAGCGCGGACTTCGCGTGTGTTGGGGAATAAGGGATGTCGAAGAGCCGTCGGGCCGGTTTGCTGGCCGCTGCTTGCTGCATGGGTTTTCTGGCCTCGGCGGCTAGCGCCGAGACCCTGACCGATGCGGTCGCCCTGGCCTACCAGACCAATCCCACCATCCAGCAGCAGCGCGCCGTGCAGCGCGCCGCCGACGAGGGCGTGGTCCAGGCCAAGACCGGCTTCAGGCCGACGGTGGGCCTGGACGGCTCGATCTCGGGATCGCGCACCGATCTGGCCCACCCCCGCACGACCCTGGTCGGCGGCCAGGTGGTCACCGGCGCCGACACCACCAAGTCCGCGTCCAGCAGCGCCACGCTTTCGCTGTCGCAGCCGCTCTACACCGGCGGCCAGGCCAGCGCCCGCCTGTCGGCCGCCGAAGCCGACGTGCTGGCCGGTCGCGAAGACCTGCGCGGCGTCGAGCAGGGCGTGCTGGCCAATGTCATCACCGCCTATGTCGATGTCCGTCGCGGCCAGGAAAGCCTGCGCATCGCCCAGGAGAACGTCAGCGTCCTGACCCGCCAGCTGGACGAGTCGAACGCCCGCTTCGAGGTCGGCGAGATCACCCGCACCGACGTCGCCCAGTCCCAGGCCCGCCTGGCCGCCGCCAAGGCCAGCCTGTCGTCGTCGCAGGCCAATCTGGCCGTCGCCCGCGCCAACTACGCCCAGGTCGTCGGCCAGAACCCGACCGACCTCGCGCCCGAGCCGTCGCTGGCCGAGCTGCTGCCGGCCTCGGTCGAGCAGGCCTTCGACGCCGCCGAGGCCAACAATCCGACGGTCCAGGCCGCCCGCTACAGCGAGCGCGCGGCTTCGGCCCGCGTCGCCCAGGCCAAGTCGGCCTACCTGCCCACCGTCTCGGCCGGCGCCAGCCTCGGCTACTCGGCCAACGAGGTGAACGGCGAATACAAGCAGTTCGGCGAATACGACCGCGCCATCAGCGGCTCGGTCACCGCCCGGGTGCCGCTGTTCACCGGCGGCCTGAACGCCTCGAATGTCCGCAGCGCCAAGGAGCGCGAGAACGCCGCCCGCATCGCCGTCGAAGGCGCCAAGCGCAACGTGGTCCAGCAGGTCTCGGCCGCCTGGAGCACGCTGCTGGCCGCCCGCGCCAACCTCGTCTCCAACGAGGAGCAGGTGAGGGCGACCAAGATCGCCTTCGAGGGCGTGCGCCAGGAGCAGCAGGTCGGCCTGCGCACCACGCTGGACGTGCTGAACGCCCAGCAGGAGCTGCGCGCCGCCGAACTGGCCCTCGTCACCGCCCGTCGCGACGAATACGTCGCCAGCGCCGGCGTGCTGCAGGCCATGGGCGCGCTGGACGTCGTCAAGCTGGCCCCGAGCGTCGAGCGCTACGATCCGAAGACCTCGTACGATCGCGTGGTCAATTCGGGCTCGGTGCCGTGGGAGCCGCTGGTGCGGACCCTCGACAAGGTCGCCTCGCCGGCGATCGCGACCTCGTCCGACGGCAAGTAATCGCGTCCAACTTCAGGACGAATCAACGCGGCGCGAATCCTTGGCTTGCTTAAGCCGTGCAAGTCTGCACCATCGGCGGCACGCGTCTTGCGAGACGTGCAAGGATTCGTAGCCCCTTCAAGACGGCCCAGCCCACATGTCCGACCAGAGCTCCCAAGAACCGACGATGGAGGAGATCCTCGCCTCGATCAGGCGGATCATCTCCGAAGACGACGCTCCGGCGGCCGAAGCGGCGCCGCCGCCCGCGCCCGAGCCGGTTCCCGAGCCCGAGCCGGTGATCGAGGACGACGTCCTCGAGCTGACCGATCCGATCGAGCCGCCGGCCCCGGTCGAGACGCTCGGCGACCTCGACCTCTACACCCCGGAGCCCGAGCCGGAGCCGGCCTATGAGCCGCCCCCGCCGCCTCCGGAGCCCGCCTACACCCCGCCGCCGGTGTTCAACCGAGACGAAGTGGCCGAGACCCTGGTCGGCGACCACGCCGCGGGCCTGGCCGCCAGCGCCTTCGGCAGCCTGAGCTCGGCCCTGCTGATGCCGGCCAACGGCCGCACGCTGGAAGACGTCGTGCGCGAGCTGCTGCGCCCGCTGCTGAAAGAGTGGCTGGACCAGAACCTGCCGCGCATCGTCGAGAACAAGGTCGAGGAAGAGGTCCACCGGATCTCGCGCGGCCGCGGCGTATGACATCGGCGTCGCTCCGCTGCTGAGCGGAGTACGACGCCCGGACTTTGAGAAGGCGGTCGCGCTCGCGGCCGCCTTTTCCCGTTCAAAATCCCCGATAATCCCGTCGCCCGGTTTCGCCGGGCGGCCGCAGATGGCATATCCCCTCCGCCATGCTTGAAAAGACCTTCGATCCCAAAGCCGTCGAACCGCGCCTGTACGAAGCCTGGGAGGCCTCCGGGGCCTTCAAGCCGTCCGAGGATCCGAACGCCGAGCCGTTCGTGATCGTGATCCCGCCGCCGAACGTGACGGGGTCCTTGCACATCGGCCACGCGCTGAACAACACGCTGCAGGACGTGCTGACCCGCTTCCACCGCATGCGCGGCAAGGCCGCCCTGTGGCTGCCGGGCACCGACCACGCCGGCATCGCCACCCAGATGGTGGTCGAGCGGCAGCTGGCCGCCGCCGGCAATATCGGCCGCCGCGACATGGGCCGCGAGGCCTTCGTCGACAAGGTCTGGGAATGGAAGGCCGAAAGCGGCGGCGCCATCACCAACCAGCTGCGCCGCCTGGGCGCCAGCTGCGACTGGTCGCGCGAGCGCTTCACCCTGGACGAGGGCCTGTCGGCCGCCGTCCGGAAGGTCTTCGTCCAGCTGCACAAGCAGGGTCTGCTCTATCGCGACAAGCGCCTGGTCAACTGGGACCCGCAGTTCCAGACCGCCATCTCCGACCTCGAGGTCGAGCAGAAGGAGGTCGACGGCGCCTACTGGCACTTCGCCTATCCGCTGGCCGACGGCGTGACCTACCAGCACCCCGTCGAATTCGACGACGAGGGCAAGCCGACCCAATTCGAGACACGCGACTACATCGTCGTGGCCACCACCCGTCCCGAAACGATGCTGGGAGACACGGGCGTCGCCGTCCATCCGACCGACGAGCGCTACAAGGACCTGGTCGGCAAGGACGTCGTCCTGCCGATCGTCGGCCGCCGCATCCCGATCGTCGCCGACGACTACGCCGACCCGACCAAGGGCTCGGGCGCGGTGAAGATCACCCCGGCGCACGACTTCAACGACTTCCAGGTCGGCAAGCGCGCCGGCCTGCCGTCGATCAACATCCTGACCCCGGAAGCCAAGCTCAACGACGCCGTCCCGGCCGAGTATCAGGGCATGGACCGCTTCGCCGCGCGCAAGGCCATCGTCGCCCGCGCCGAGGAAGAGGGCTGGCTGAAGGAGATCGAGAAGACCCGCCACATGGTCCCGCACGGCGACCGTTCGGGCGTGGTCATCGAGCCCTACCTGACCGACCAGTGGTACGTCGACGCCTACACCCTGGCCCAGCCGGCGCTGAAGGCGGTCGAGAACGGCGACACCGTCTTCGAGCCCAGGCACTGGGAAAAGACCTACTTCGAATGGCTGCGCAACATCGAGCCCTGGTGCGTCTCGCGCCAGCTCTGGTGGGGCCACCGCATCCCGGCCTGGTTCGGCCCGGAAGGCTCGATCTTCGTCGAGGAGACCGAGGAGGCCGCCTACGCCGCCGCCAAGGCCCAGTTCGGCGCCGACGTCGTCCTGAGCCAGGACGAAGACGTCCTCGACACCTGGTTCAGCTCGGCCCTGTGGCCGTTCTCGACCCTGGGCTGGCCGGAAAAGACCCCGGACGTCGCCCGCTTCTATCCGACCAGCACCCTGGTCACGGGCTTCGACATCATCTTCTTCTGGGTCGCCCGGATGATGATGATGGGCATCCACTTCATGGACGAGGTTCCGTTCAAGCAGGTGTTCATCAACGCCCTCGTCCGTGACGAGAAGGGCGCCAAGATGAGCAAGTCCAAGGGCAACGTCATCGACCCGCTGGCCCTGATCGACGAGCTGGGCTGCGACGCCGTGCGCTTCACCCTGACGGCCATGTCGGGCCAGGCGCGCGACATCAAGCTGTCGAAGCAACGCATTGAAGGCTATCGCAACTTCGGCACCAAGCTGTGGAACGCCACGCGCTTCGCCCAGATGAACGGCTGCGTCCGCGTCGAGGGCTTCGACCCGGCGTCGGTCACCCAGCCGCTCAACAAGTGGATCCGCGGCGAGGTCGTCAAGACGCTCGGCGAAATCACCAAGGCCTTCGAGGCCCCGGCCTTCGACGAGGGCGCCAGCGCGCTCTACCGGTTCATCTGGAACGTCTTCTGCGACTGGTACCTGGAGCTGGCCAAGCCGGTGCTGAACGGCGAGGACGAGGCCGCCAAGGCCGAGACCCGCGCCATGACCGCCTGGGTGCTCGACCAGATCCTGATCCTGCTGCACCCGGTGATGCCGTTCATCACCGAGGAGCTGTGGGACAAGACGGCCGAGGAGGGCGGTCCGGCTCGCGAGAGCATGCTGATCTCCACCTCGTGGCCGGAGCTGCCGGAAAGCTGGATCGACGCCGAGGCCGCCGCCGAGATCGGCTGGCTGGTCGACACCGTCGGCGAGATCCGCTCGCTGCGCGCCGAGATGAACGTGCCGCCGTCGGCCAAGCCGGCCCTGGCCGTGGTCGGGGCGGGCGAGGGCACCCTGGGTCGCCTGGAGCGTCAGCGCGACCTGCTGGTCAGCCTGGCGCGCCTGGGCGAGGTCTCCATCGCCGAGGCCGCGCCCGCCGGCACGGCTCCGGTGGTGATGGGCGAAGCCACGGGCGCCCTCGGCGTCGCCGAGTTCATCGACGTCGCCGCCGAGAAGGCCCGCCTGACCAAGGAGATCGCTGGCCACGTCGGCGAGATCGAAAAGACCGGCAAGAAGCTCGGCAACCCCGACTTCCTGGCCCGCGCCAAGCCCGAGGTCGTCGAGGAAAACCGCGAACGCCTGGCCGAAGCCGAAGCGGCCAAGGCCAAGCTGGAAGCCGCCCTCGGCCGCCTGGCGGCGATGGGGTGATCAAAATCCTCCCCCTGATGGGGGAGCTGGCCGCGAAGCGGTCGGAGGGGGAAGTGTCAGCGACGGCAGGGTCTTCCCCCTCCGTCGCCTGACGGCGCTGCCTCCCCCTTCAGGGGGAGGATCTCTCCCAACTAAACATTGTTCCCCTATCGTCCAAACGACCGTTTACACCGGCCGTCCGGGCGTGCTTACTCGACGGAAACGCGCCGCTTGAACGAGCGCGATCGACACCGGGAGAGTAACGAATGACCCAGGCCGCTCACGCGCCTAACCCTGTCCCATGGCCGGCCATGTCGGTGAAGCAGGCCTACGCCCTGATCACCGCCCCGGGCTCGGTCGGCGAGATGGAGGAGGTCGAGATCCGCGGCGTGCCGACGCGGACCTGGAAGAACCTTCCGCCCACGCTGCGCCACACGCTTCAGGTCGGCCGCACCCACGGCGACAAGATCTATCTGGTCCACGAGGACGAGCGGGTCAGCTTCGAGGCCTTCTACCGCGCCGTCACCGCCTTCGCCGCCGAACTCGAGGCCAAGGGCGTCAGGAAGGGCGACCGGGTCGCCCTGATCATGCGCAACCTGCCCGAATGGCCGGTGGCCTTCTATGCGGGCCTGTCGATCGGCGCGATCCTCACCCCGCTGAACGCCTGGTGGACCGGGCCCGAGCTGGAATACGGCCTCACCGACTCCGGCGCCTCGGTGGCGGTGATGGACGTCGAGCGCTTCGAGCGCCTGGCCGAGCACTTCGACAACTGCCCCGAGCTCAAGCGCGTCTACGTCTCGCGCAGCAAGGAAGACATCGCCCACCCCTACGTCACGCGCCTGGAAAGCGTGATCGGCTGCCCCAATGACTGGATCAAGCTGGAGGAGCGCCCGCTCTCGACTGTCGAGCTGGGCCCGGAAGACGACGCGACGATCTTCTACACCTCCGGGACCACCGGAAAGCCCAAGGGGGCGCTGGCCACCCACCGGGCGGTCAACAGCAACATCTTCGCCGCCGCCGCCGCCTCGGCCCGCAGTTTCCTGCGCCGGGGCGAAGCGCCGCCCCAGCCCGATCCCAGCCTGCCGCAGAAGGGCGCGCTGATCTCGGTGCCGTTCTTCCACGCCACCGGCTGTTTCGCGGTGATGAACCCCTCGCTGTTCGGCGGGGCCAAGATGGCCATGATCCGCAAGTGGGATCCCGAAAAGGCCATGCAGCTGATCCAGGACGAGAAGCTGACCCAGATGGGCGGCGTGCCGACCATCGCCTGGCAGATCATCGAGCATCCCAGCCGCGACAGGTACGACCTGTCCTCGCTCGAGGCCGTGGCCTATGGCGGCGCGCCTTCGGCGCCTGAACTTGTCCGCAAGATCAAGGAAATCTGGCCCAAATCCTCGCCCGGCAACGGCTGGGGCATGACCGAGACCTCGGCCACCGCCACTTCCAACTCGGCGGAAGACTATGAGAACCGCCCCGAAAGCTGCGGCCCGGCCGTGCCGGTCACCGACCTGAAGATCATGACCCTGGAAGCTCCCTACGAGGAGCTGCCGATCGGTTCGGTGGGCGAGCTGTGGTGCAAGGGGCCGCAGGTGGTGAAGGGCTACTGGAACAAGCCCGAGGCCACGGCCCAGACCTTCATCGACGGCTGGGTGCGCACGGGTGATCTCGCCCGCCTCGACGAAGAGGGCTTCTGCTACATCATCGACCGGGCCAAGGACATGCTGATCCGCGGCGGCGAGAACATCTACTGCATCGAGGTCGAGAACGTCCTCTACGACCACCCGGCGGTGATGGACGCCGCCCTCGTCGGCGTCGAGCACAAGACCCTGGGCGAGGAGCCGGCGGCCGTCGTCACCCTCAAGCCCGGCGCGACCGCCACCGAAGACGAACTGCGCGCCTTCGTCGCGGACCGCCTGGCCGCCTTCAAGGTGCCCGTGAAGGTGATCTTCTGGCCCGAGACCCTGCCTCGCAACGCCAACGGCAAGATCCTGAAGACCGAACTGAAGAAGGTGTTCGTGACGGGGTGACAGACCACGCCGCCAAGATCCTCCCCCTCTGGGGGAGGTGGCCCGAAGGGCCGGAGGGGGGGCATTCTCAGCTTCCGGTGCGCCGGCCGCCCCCCCACCAATACATCCGCCTCCCGCGCCCTCGTGGCGAGACGCTCAAGAGGAACCTCCCCCTCTGGGGGAGGCGGCCGAAGGCCGGTGGGGGGAAGTTTTCAGCTTCCGGTGCGCCGGCCGGTTTCCCCACCCCCCCACCGATCGCTGCGCGATCGCCTCCCCCACAGGGGGAGGTTCCCTCGCGCACAGTCCATCCCCGCGAAATCCAAAGCAAACCCACACGAAATCAACAGCCTGCACA
>NZ_QDKO01000022.1 GCF_003094615.1 Caulobacter radicis
CTTCTCGCGGTTGGACGAGGGCAGGAAGTCGATCAGGCGGCGCACCTGGGTCAGGGCTTCCAGGTCGTTCTCGAACGCCCCTTCGGCCACGCCCGACTTGGCCGCATGCACCCGCGCCCCGCCCAGTTCCTCGGCGGTGACCACCTCGTTGGTGACGGTCTTCACCACGTCCGGCCCGGTGACGAACATGTAGCTCGTATCCTTCACCATGAAGATGAAGTCGGTCATGGCCGGCGAATAGACGTCGCCGCCGGCGCAGGGGCCCATGATCACGCTGATCTGCGGAATGACGCCGCTGGCCAGGGTGTTCTCGAGGAAGATGTCGGCATAACCCGCCAGGCTGTCGACGCCCTCCTGGATGCGCGCCCCGCCGGCGTCGAACAGGCCGATGATCGGCGCCCCGGCCTTCATCGCCTGGCGCTGGACCTTGACGATCTTGGCTGCGTGCGCGCCCGACAGGCTGCCGCCGAACACCGTGAAGTCCTTGGAGAAGACGTAGACGACCTTGCCGTTGATCGTGCCCCAGCCGGTGACCACCCCGTCGCCGGGCACCTTCTGCTCGGCCATGCCGAACTCGGTCCCCCGGTGCTCGACGAACATGTCGAACTCCTCGAACGAATCTTCGTCCAGCAGCAGGTCGATCCGCTCGCGCGCCGTCAGCTTGCCTTTCGCATGCTGGCTGGCCACCCGCTTCTCGCCGCCCCCGGCCCGCGCCTGCTCCCGACGACGCTCCAGCTCTTCCAGGATGTGTTGCAAGGTCTTCGGCTCCACGCAGGGACTGGAACCAAAGGCGTAAAGAGCCCCGACGGGGCAGGCAAGGCGAAGCCGTCAGGCGGCGCGCGGGCCGAACAGGATGATCGCCGCGCCCGCCAGGCACACGGCCATGCCGATCAGGTCCCAGCGGTCGGGGCGAACCTGCTCGACCGTCCGCATCCAGACGATGGACGACAGGATGTAGATCCCGCCATAGGCCGCGAAGGCCCGGCCGGCGGCGACGGCTTCCACCCGGGTCAGAAGCCAGGCGAAGGCGATCAGGGCCAGGACGCCCGGGATGGTCCACAGCGCCGAGCGCCCTTGCCGCAGCCACGCCCAGAAGGCGAAGCAGCCGCCGATCTCGCAGATCGCGGCCAGGACGTAGACCAGCGCGCTTCTCACCGATCCGGCCTCAGCGACGAAGGGCGGCGAACCACCGCTCGAGCACGGCCGCCTCGACCGCCAGGTTGGCGGCGCGGGTGACGGCCTCGTGGTCGTCGCCCCACTGTTCGGCCTGGTAGATCTCGTCCAGGCGCGACAGGTCCAGCGCCTTCTGGCCGGTGATGCGGCCGGCGCGCAGGGCCAGGGCCAGGACGGTGGAGCCGAAGAGGCCGGCGGCGTAGGCCACGCCCGCCAGGCTGAAGTCGTCGAGCGTCAGGGCCAGGGCCTCCACCGTCGCCAGGGCGGCCGGCGGCTGCGGCGCGTGGATGATGCCGGTGACCGGCGCCAGCGCCACGCCGTGCTCGGCCTTGGCCCAGTCCAGCATCGCCCCCCATTCGCGCTCCTGGCGCTCGACCAGCGGCGTGGGGCCGTCGGCGCGATAGCAGAGCAGGTCCGAACCGGCGTAGGCGGCGACCTCGCGGGCGACCTCGGCCCGGGTCTCGGCGATGCGGTCGATGGCGGTGAAGGCCAGACGCGTGGCCGGCATGGCCGTGGAGTCGATGACCTTCTCCTGGGCCTCCCACTCGTCGGCGACGACCCGCGCCAGCGCCAGGGTCGGCAGGGCCAGCGGCTTCTTCTGCGGCGACTTGGGCGTGCGGCCGTCCAGCAGCACCGGATAGAGGCCGTCCTTGGCGTCGCCGGCGGTCGCGGCCTTGTAGAAGCGGCGCGGCTTTTCGATCAGGTCAGGCTTGTCGGACACGGGAACGGCTCATTTTCACGGGAAGCTGGCGACGGACTTGCGCGCCACGTGCGTTGAATGGTCGATCGGACGCCATATCGCAAGGGAGAGCCCGGCTTGAGCCTGCCGTCCAAGGACATGATGGCCGCCATCGCCGCCACCCGCTTCGGCCTGGGCGCCCGCCCCGGCGAGATCGAGGCGGCGCGGGGCGATCCGCGCGGCTTCCTGCAAGACCAGGTCCGCCGCGAGGGCGCGGACATTCCCAAGGACGACGGCGAAAGCGCGCCCGTGCGCTACGCCGCCTTCGCCGATCTGCGGCAGGAGCGCCGCGCCGCCCGCCAGGAGACGCGGATGGTCGCCGGGAACGACATGAAGCCGATCCCGCTGGTCGACGCCCCCGGCGCCAACGCCAAGTCCGACGCCCAGAAGGAGGTTCAGCGCTACATCCGCCAGAAGACCGCCGGCGACTTCCTGGCCCGCGCCCAGCTGGCGGCCGACACCGAGGCGGCCTTCCGCGAGCGCTGGGCGCTGTTTTTCGCCAACCACTTCACGGTGTCCCAGACCAAGCAGGCCGCCTCGATCGTCATCGGCCCGTTCGAGCGCGAGGCCATCCGCCCGCACGCCTTCAGCCGCTTCGAGGACATGCTGCTGGCCGCCAGCACCCACGCGGCCATGCTGACCTACCTGGACCAGGCCCAGTCGGTGGGCCCGAGCAGCCCGGCCGCCCGCTACCAGACGCGCAAGGGCCGTCGGACCGGGCTGAACGAGAACCTGGCGCGCGAGATCCTGGAACTGCACACGGTCGGCGTCGACGCCGGCTACAGCCAGGCCGACGTCACCGAATTCGCCCGCGCCCTGACCGGCTTCAGCATCGGCCGCGCCCAGGATCCCGACATCGGCGCCTTCGTGTTCCGCGCCAACACCCACGAGCCGGGCGCGCGCTCGATCCTCGGCAAGGCCTATGCGCAAGGCGGCGAGGACCAGGGCCTGGCGGTGCTGAAGGCGCTGGCGGCCGACCCGCGCACGGCCCGCCACGTCTGCGGCAAGATCGCCCGCCATTTCGTCGCCGACGATCCGCCGCCGGCGCTCGTCAAGCGGCTGGAGACGCGCTGGATCGAGACCGGCGGCCAGCTCGACGAAGTGGCCAAGGCCCTGATCGCCGCGCCCGAGGCGTGGGACCCGACCCCGGCCAAGATCAAGACGCCGTACGAGTTCGTGATCTCGACCTGGCGCGCCGTCGGCGGCCGGCCGGCGTCCTTCGAGCGGCTGAACCCCATCCTGACCAGCCTGGGCCAGAAGCCGTTCTATCCGCCCTCGCCCAAGGGCTGGCCCGACGAGGCGGGCGCCTGGGCCTCGCCCGACGGCCTGGTCAAGCGCATGCAGTGGACGCAGGGCTTCGCCGCCGCCGTGGCCGACACCCGCGATCCCGACGCCCTGGCCCGCTCGGCCCTGGGCGCGCGGCTCTCCGAGCCCACGGCCCGCGCCGTCGCCCGCGCCGAAACGCGCCGCGAAGCCTTCGCCCTGCTGGTGATGAGTCCGGAGTTCCAACGCCGATGACCGACCGCTCCCCCTCGCCTTCCCGCCGCTCGTTCCTGGCCGCCGCCGCCAGCCTGGGCGTGGCCGTCAGCTTCGTCGGCCGCCAGGCCCACGCCGCCGACGGCGCCAAGAAGCTGGTCGTCGTGGTCTGCCGCGGCGGCATGGACGGCCTGTCGGTGGCCCCGCCGATCGGCGATCCCGGCTATGCCGCCCTGCGCGGCGCCATCGCGATCAGGCCGGAAGAGGCGCTGGAGCTGGACGACACCTTCGCTCTGCATCCGTCGCTGACCAGCGTCCATGCCCTGGCCAGGCAGGGCCAGGCCCGGATCGCCCCGGCCATCGCCACACCCGACCGCGCCCGCTCGCACTTCGAGGCCCAGGACGTGCTGGAGACCGGCGAGGCCAAGGTCTACGGCGCCGACAGCGGCTGGCTGAACCGCACGCTGGAGGTGATGGGTCCTGGCAAGACCGAGGCCCTGTCGGTCGGGACCACCGCCCCTCTGATCCTGCGCGGCAAGGTGCAGGCCGCCAGCTGGTCGCCCGGCAAGGGCGTCGACGAGGCCGCGCGCCTGCCCACACTGCTGCAGGACCTCTACAAGGGCGACCCGCTGCTGGGCCCGGCCTTCGCGCGCGGGTTGGAGACCGAGGCCATGGCCCAGGCGGCGATGACGGCCCTGGCCCCCGCGCCCGCGTCGGCAACCGAGGGCGGGATGATGATGGCGTCGACGCCGGCCATGAGCCAGCCGGGCGGCCGTCCCGCCGACAACCGCCAGGGGCGCGAGGCCGCCCGCAAGCTGGGGTCGACCCTGGCCGGTTTCATGCGCCAGGCCGACGGCCCGCAGATCGCCGCCCTGTCGCTCGACGGCTTCGACACCCATGCCGGCCAGGTCGGCCAGATCGCAACGCGCCTGACCTATCTGGACGCGGTGCTGGACGGCCTGCACGAAGGCCTGGGACCGGAATGGAAAAACACGGTGGTAGTGGCCGTCACCGAATTCGGCCGCACCGCCCGCGCCAACGGCACCGGCGGCACCGACCACGGCACCGGCTCGACCGCCCTGGTGCTGGGCGGCGCGCTGAAGCGCGGCGGGATCATCGGCGACTGGCCGACCCTGGCCGAGCCGGCCCTGTTCGAGAACCGCGACGTGGCCCCGACGCTGGACATGCGCGGCCTGTTCAAGGGCGTGCTGATCGACCACCTGGGCGTGGACCGGGCGGACGTGGAGAAGAAGGTGTTCGTCGATAGCGCGGGGGCGAAGGCCGTGACGGGGTTGGTGTAGGACCCTCCCCCGAACCAAACACCCGTAAAATCCCCGCGAAAGCGGGGACCCAGGTGTTTTATCGTCGAGCGCCGCGCGTTTCAGAAAAAGCCTGGGTCCCCGCTTTCGCGGGGATTGTGCGGAAAAATAGGTTCGGGATTTTCCCTCACCCCGGAACCGCGTCGAAGGCCATGGTCAGGCGGCGCGCATCGCCGGTGAACGGCACGGTGCCGTGCCACATGTAGGACGGAAACAGCACCAGCGTGCCCGGCGCGGGCTTCACGGCATGCTCGGCCGCCAGCTTCGGCGCGGTGGCGCAGCCGGGCTGGCCGAACTTGATCCAGCCTTCGCGCTTGCCTGGATCATCCACGCCCGGCGGCAGGTCGATGTAGAAGGCCGACGACACCCAGCCCTGCGGATGAACGTGGTCGGTATGGAAGCCGTTTGGCTTGAGGCTGACCGACCAGCCGCCCTGCACCACCGCCTTGCCGGTGCGGCGGACGCGAAGGGGATCGCTCCCCTCGCCGATCTCGGCGACGTAGCGCTCGACGGTGGCGCGGGCGCTGGCGAAGAAGGCCTGGAAAATCGGCTCTCGCGAAGTATGCAGCGACTGCACCTGAGCGCCGCCGCGCAGCGACTGCTGAAGCGGGTGGGTTTCCAGGTCGTGCAGCTCTCCCAGGCGCTTGCGCAAGTCGGCCAGGAAGTTCTCCAGGTCGCTCCAGCCCTCTGGCGTCGGCAGGGTGTAGGGACGCACGAAGGCGTCGTAGTCGTAGAGCGCGCGGTAGCGTGGATCGCCAAGCATCCGCCAGGCCAGGGCTTGCAGCGACAGGGCGTGCTGGTCGTATGGAAAGGCCTGTAGCACGGAGCCCGCGACCGACGCGGCGGCGGTCGCGTCGCCGACGGCCAGCAGGGCCTCGGCCAGGCTCTTGAGCACCGGGGCCGCGCCCGGCGCCAGGCGGGCGGCCGCCTGGGCGTGGGCGAGGCCTTCCGCCGTCTCGCCCAGTTCGGCGGCGGCGTGGGCGGCGGTGACCAGCAGGTGCAGGTCGTTCGGGTGTCGGCGCAGGCCAAGCCGCAGGGTGTCCAGCGCCTGGGGCAGACAGCCAGCGAACTCCTCGACCAGGGCCTGCACATGCAGCAGGCGCGGATCGGACTGCCGCGCCAGGGTCGCCTTCAGCGGCAAGAGGGCGTGGTCCAGATCGGCGGTGCGCATCCAGCGCAGCTGGGCGAGATCCCGATGGGCGTCGACGAAGTTGGGACGGCGGGCGATCGCATCCTGGAAGATCGCCTCGGCCTCGTCGTAGCGGTGCTGGAACTGCACGGCGCGGGCCAGCACCAGCCGGGCTTCGGGCGCTTCGAGGCCCAGCGCCATGGCCTTGCGGACAGCCGCCTCGGCCTCGGCCTGGCGTCCGAGATCGCCGTTGGTGGCGGCCAGATTGTACCAGGCCAGGCGATCCTGCGGCGCGCCCCGGGCGGCCCGTTCGTTGAACGGCAGGGCCTCGGCATGACGGCCCACGCCCTTCAGCGCCGCCGCGTGGACGATCAGCAGGCCCGGCATGGCCGTCGGCCGCGCCGCGCCGGCCGCGGTCAGGGCGACCGCCTGCTCGGCCTGGCCGCGGCCGAGCAGGTCCCAGGCTTGCTGGACCAGGCCTTGGTTCATCGCCGCTTGGTCTGGCGGCGGGCGAACGGATCCTGGTCGGCCTCGTCCTCGGTGAAGCCGAACTTGGCGAAGCCGGCCTTCATCTCGGCGCTGAGCGGCGCCTCGACGTGCAGCATGCCCGCGCTGGGGTGCGGCAGCAGGATCGAGCGGGCGTGCAGCTGCAGCTTCAGCCCTTCCGACAGCTGGGCCGACTTCTCGTCGCCGTACTTGGGGTCGCCCAGGATCGGGTGGCCGATGGCCTTCATGTGCGCGCGCAGCTGGTGGGTTCGGCCGGTGTGCGGGCGCAGGGCCATCCAGGTGACGCGCGGGCCGGCGCGGCTGATGGTGACGAACTCGGTCTCGGCCGGCGAGGCGTCCTTGTCCTTGGGATCGGCGGGCACCACGATCTCGCGGTCGTTGAGGCCGCGCTTGGCCAGGTGCAGCTCGATGACGCCTTCCAGCGGGTGCGGGTTGCCCGCGACGATCGCCCAGTAGGTCTTCTGCGCCTTGCGCTTGGCGAAGGCGCCCGACAGGCGCGCGGCGGCGCTGGGCGTCTTGCCCAGCAGCAGCACGCCGGAGGTGTCGCGGTCGAGGCGGTGGACCAGACGCGGGCGATCGACGCCCTCGCCCCAGGCGCTGAGCAGCTTGTCGATGTGGTGGGTGGTCTTGGTGCCCCCCTGCACGGCCAGGCCCGCCGGCTTGTTCAGGGCCAGGACGTCCTCGTCCTCGTACAGCACCAGCGAGCGGGCATAGGCGATGTCGCGCGCCGACAGCTTGCCCTTCTCGGAGGGATCAGGCGCGTCGGGCAGCGGCGGGACGCGGATCTGGCTGCCGGCCGCCAGCTTGGTGTCGGCCTTGGCGCGCGAACCGTCGACCCGGACCTGGCCCGAGCGGAACAGCTTGTTGAGCTGGATGTGGTTCAGGTGCGGCCAACGACGCTTGAACCAGCGGTCCAGACGAACGCCGTCCTCCCCGCCGTCGACGTAGAGGGTGCGGACTTCCTTCATGCGGCGAACATCCTGCGGGCGAGATAAAGGCCCGCGAAAAGGGCCGCGAGCGCGATGATCGCGCTGGCGGCGGTGTAGGAAAAGGCCTGCCCGTAGGCGCGCCGCTCGATCATCAGAGCGGTGTCCAGCGAGAAGGCGGAGAAGGTGGTGAAACCGCCGAGGATCCCGACGCCCAGGAGCACGCGGAGCGTTTCCTGCTGTCCGGCCGCCCTGAGCGCCAGCCAGCCGGTCAGCAGTCCCATCAGGAAGCCGCCGACGATGTTGACGGTCATGGTTCCCCAGGGCCAGCCCGGGCCGATCCAGCGCAGCGCGGCCACGCCCACGAGATAGCGGGCGACGGAGCCGGCGGCGCCGCCCACGGCGACGAGAAGCACCTTGGTCATGGCCCCCTTATGCGCCGAGCGGCCATGATCGCCAAGGTGAGAACGCCAAGGCCGCCTTGACCTTGGCCATACCGACTGCATAGGTCGGCGCGCAACACTCGCGGAGATAGAGTATGCGTCTCATGCTCGTCATGCCCCTGGCGCCCTGGCTCCTGGCGCTCGGCGCCGCCCCGGCGCTGGCGCTGGCGTTCGATCCGCCCCTTCCCCCGCCCCTCTCCATTCCGCCGATCAGCGAAGCCCGACGCGAGCTCGTCACCCGGGTCGTCACCTACGGCCCCTCGCCGACCGTGGCGCGTTGCGCGACCCGGAACGTCGGGGCCGTGCATGGCGCTCAGTTCCCGCCCGAGGTCAATGTGGGCCTGGCGCCCAGGGGCTCGCCGCCCGGGGCTCCGACGCGCGACGATCGCCCGACCGCCGCCCTGACCTTCGCCATCGACGCCAACGGGGCTCCCGTCGACATCAGGCCAGCGGCGGACAGCATGACCTCGCAGGACATGGTCGCCGCGTTCGCGCGCTGGCGGTTCATGGTCGGCCCGCCGGTCGCCGACTGCCGGATCGAGGTGTCGCGCAGCTATACGCCGCTGTCCCAGGCCTCGACGGCGACGCTGCTGGAGATCGTCGCCAGGCGCCGCCGCGACGCCCCGTCGGCGGCGCGACGCGAGATCTCGGCGCGCGGCGACTGCGGCAAGGCTCCCCAGCGCCTGCCCGCCCAGATCAGCTATCCTGACCTGCGCTCCTTCGACGACCGCGACTTCGTCGCGCCCTGGGCCGGCCTGCTGTACGACATCGACGCCGAGGGCGAGGTGCGCAACGTCCGCGTCGTCGCCCAGGGCGGCGACCCTGTGCTCGCGGACCTGGCCGGCGCATCGGTGGCCGACTCCCGCTTCCATCCCGGGCGGCCGGTGAACGGCTGCTATGTCACCTACGCCGCCCGCCCCAGGCCCTCGGGAGCGCCCATGCGCTCGCCTGCCCGGCGCGCGCCCTCTCCCGCCGCCCTGCCCGCGCGCCCGGTCAAGGCCGCGGCTCCCGCCAAGGGCGAGGCGTGCGGCGTCACCCGCGAGGCCCTGAACATCTCGACCCAGGGCGCCTATCCGCCCGCGCTGGCCCGCGAACGCGTGGAGGGCTGGGCCAGCCTGCGCTTCGACGTTTCGCCCGAGGGCCGGATCGACGGCGTCCAGATCCTGGCCGCCCAGCCGGTCGACGCCTTCGGCGCGGCCGCCGCCGCCATGCTGCGGCGGGCGCGTCCGGCGCCATCGGCCGAGGGCGCCAAGGGCTGCGTCGTGCCGGTCAGTTTCGCGATGAAGGACCTCGTCGAGGATTAACGCCCCGAAACCAAAAAGGCCCTTATGGGGCAAGGCTTTGCGACAAGGTAAAGATGCCCTCAACCCTCTTCCTGCACCCCGGATTAACGGCGGCGGGCGCAACCTAGGGGCTCCACTCGCGAATCCCACGGTCAGATGCCCGCCTCCCTGCCTCCCAAGGACGACACGACCGAACGCCTGGCCCTGCCGCCGGCGATGCTGAACCGCCTGGCCGGCTCGGACCTGGTCGGCCGGGGCGCGGTCAACGTGATCAGCATCAAGGCCATCCGCCGCTGGGCCGGCGACTGGTGGGACCAGAAGCGCACCGACGTCTGGACCTATGTCGAGCGCAAGCTGAACGAACACCTGGATCGCGCCGACCTGCGCGGCCGGGTCAGCGAGGACGACTTCCTGATCGCCACGCACAACGACCAGGGCCTGTCGGCCCAGGCCGCCAGCATCCGCATCCTCGAGGACGTGCTGACCCACCTGCTGGGCGCGGCCGAGCTGCGCGACATCGGCGTGCGCTCGGTGATCGGCATCGAGGCCAGCGGCGTCGTCTGCCGCCCGATCGATCCCTCCGTGGTGCTGGCCGCCCGCGCCCGCCGCGACTCCGAACGCTCGCCGTTCCGCACCGACATCGACGTCAGCGACGAGATGCGCCGCACCCCGGTGGCCTTCACGACCAGCGGCGGCGCGGCCCTGCGCGTCGACTTCGCGCTGGAGCATGTGATCGGCCTGCGCCGTAACATCACCACCGCCATCCGCGTCGAACCGATCGTCACCCACCTGGGCACCGGCCGCTCGATCAGCGGCCGCGCGATCACCAAGCTGGCCGACAAGGACATCGCCTTCATCGACGAGGCGACGCTGCGCTACGGCGCGGCCTTCGCCAAGGCGGCGCAAGGCAACGAAAAGCCCGAACTGGTGCTGCCGGCCTCGTTCCGCACCCTGGGCACCCAGCGCGGCCGCGACCTGCTGACCGGCACCTCGGGCCTGTCGCTGGCCCTGCTGCGCGGCGGCGTGATGATCGAGCTGGTGGACGTCACCCGCGGCACGCCCGCCGGGCGCCTGCTGGAAGTGGTCGGCCTGCTCAAGGCCCTGACCCGCGGCGTCATCGCCCGCGTGCCGCCCGACAAGGAAGCCTTCAAGCACCTGCGCGACGCGCGCCTGGCCGGCCTGACGCTGGACGCCTGCGACCTGGGCGGCCCGGCCGAGAAGATCGCCATGGACATCATGGCCTTCGGTCGTGAGGCCCGGGGCCTGGCGCCGATGGTCAGCCTGCAAGGTCTTCCGGCGGAAGGCTACTTCGCCGCCGCCGAGACCGCCGGTCTCACCCACGCCTCGCTGCGGGCCACGCACCCCTACGCGGCGCGCAACGCGGCTTAGCCATCCCGCTGAGACCGGCCAGCGGTCTCAGACCCGGCCCATGCCCTTGCCGATGGTGTTGACGACGCTCTGGGCGTCATAGGCCTCGCCCGGCGGGCGCGGTCCCTTGCCGAACACGACCTCCAGCGTGGTGCTGAGCGCGGGCTTGGGGCCGAGGTTGAAGCTCGTGCCGACGCCCAGTCCCACCGACGAACGACGGCCATAGCTGCCCGAGCCGCCGCCGACCGAGAAGGTGGGGCCGCCCCCTCCCCCCGTCGACTGGGTGACGCGGTCGGCGACGCGGAACCAGGAATAGCCGTCGGCCAGGGCCAGTTCGGCCGCCCGCAGCAGAGCGTAGTCGGTGACCTGCCCCACCGGCGCGCCGGGGCCGCCGCGGAAGGTCACGCGGTAACGGCCGTCCTCCATCTTGTACTGGGCGAAGCCGACGTCCGAGGCGCTGGCCTGCGGGCGATAGATGGTGGGCTGGGCGGTGGCGCAGGCTCCGAGGATGAGAGCGCAGGCGACAAGAGCGAGCGGAGTCTTCATGGCGTTTCTCCCTTGCCTCTCAAACGGCCCGGCCAAGTTCAGCGTTCCGGCGGCGCCAAGTCCAGCTTTTCCAGCACGGCCTTGAAGTCGTCGGGCAGCGGGGCCTCGATGCGCCGCTCGCCGCCTTCGGGGTGCGGGAACACCAGCCGGGCGGCGTGCAGCATCAGGCGCGGCACGGGCGCGCCGGCCAGCATCAGCGTCCCGCCGTAGCGGCTGTCGCCGGCGATCGGCCGACCGATCGAGGCCATGTGGACGCGCAGCTGGTGCATGCGGCCGGTGTCGGGCGACAGCTCGACCAGCGCCGCCTGGCCGTTGGAGGCCAGCGTGCGATAGCGGCTGCGGGCGGTCTCGGCGTCGGGGTGATCGGGTTCGCAGACCCGCATATAGGCCTCGCGGCCGATCGACTCGCGACGCAGGGGCGCATCGATCTGGCCGCCGCGCGGCTCGGGCGCGCCGGGCGCGACGATGGCCAGGTAGGTCTTGCGGAAGCGCTTGCCCATCAGGGCCTTGCCCAGGAAGGTCGCCGCCGGCTTGGTGCGGGCGGTGAGGATCACGCCCGAGGTGTCGCGGTCCAGGCGATGGATCAGGCGCGGACGCGGCCGGTCGCGCCGGGCCAGGGCCCAGAGCAGGTCGTCCAGCGTGTGGGCCTTGATCCGGCCGCCCTGGCTGGACAGGCCGGCGGGCTTGTTCAGCACGAAGACGCTGTCGTCCTCGTGGATGACCAGCGAGCGAGTGAACGCGACCTCATCGGGCGTCAGCTCGATCGGGGTGTCGGAGGCTTTGGGCTTGGGCGGCGCGGGCGGACGGCGGGGCGGCTTGGACATCGCCGTCACTTACCGCCCCGGCGCAGTTGGCTCCAGTGGTCGAGGCGTTCCTTGACCTTGGCCTCGGCGCCGATCGGCTTGGGTTCGTAGAATTTCGGACGGGCCATGCCGTCGGGGAAGTAGTTCTGGCCCGAGACGCCGCCCTCGACGTCGTGGTCGTAGGCGTAGCCGTCGCCATAGCCGAGGGTCTTCATCAGCTTGGTCGGCGCGTTGAGGATGTGGGCCGGCGGCGTCAGGCTGCCGGTCTCCTTGGCGGCGCGGCGGGCGGCCTTGTAGGCGGTGTAGACGGCGTTGGACTTGGGCGCGCTGGCCATGTGCACCACGGCCTGGGCCAAGGCCAGCTCGCCTTCCGGGCTGCCCAGGAAGTCGTAGGCGTCCTTGGCGGCCGTGGTCAGCAGCAGGGAAAGCGGATCGGCCGCGCCGATGTCTTCGCTGGCCATGCGCACCAGGCGGCGGGCGATGAACAGCGGATCCTCGCCGCCCTCCAGCATCCGCGCCAGCCAGTAGAGGGCTGCGTCGGGATCGCTGCCGCGCACCGACTTATGCAGGGCCGAGACGAGGTTGTAGTGCTCCTCGCGGTCCTTGTCGTAGGCCGGGCGGCGCTTTTGGAGCAGCTGGCCCAGTTGCGTGGGGTTCAGCGGCGTGTCCGTGCCGATCGACAGCAGGGTCTCGGTCAGGGTCAGGAGATAGCGGCCGTCGCCGTCAGCCATGGCGATCAGCACCTGGCGGGCCTCGGCGTCGACCGGCAGCTTGCGGTTCTCGGCCGCCTCGGCCTTGGCCAGCAGGGCCTCCAGCGAGGTCTCGTCCAACCGCTTGAGCACGAACACCTGGCAGCGCGACAGCAAGGCGCCGTTGAGTTCGAACGAAGGGTTCTCGGTCGTCGCGCCGACGAGGGTGACGATCCCCTCCTCGACGAACGGCAGGAAGCCGTCCTGCTGGGCGCGGTTGAAGCGGTGGATCTCGTCGACGAACAGCAGCGTCGACTGCCCCGACTGGCGGCGCATGCGGGCCTGCTCGAAGGCCTTCTTCAGGTCGGCGACGCCGGAGAACACCGCCGAGATCTGCATGAACTCGTAGCCGCCGGCCTTGGCCAGCAGGCGGGCGATGGTGGTCTTGCCGGTGCCGGGCGGCCCCCAGAGGATCATCGAGGCCAGGCGATGGGCGGCCGCCATCCGGCCGATGGGGCCGTCGGGACCCAGCAGATGCTCCTGGCCCACCACCTCGTCGAGGCTTTGCGGACGCAGGCGGTCGGCAAGCGGCGCGGGCGCGTGAGGCGTCAGGCCGGCGGCTTGGAAGAGATCGGACATGGGAGAGGTTTAGGGGGTTCGCGCCCCCTCGGGAACCCTCTCCCCGAAGGGAGAGGGTCGAAGGCGTCAGGTCCGGAAGCGGGCCGCGATGCGCTGGCCGTTGCGTTCGATGACGACGTTCCAGGTCGCCGCGTCGCCGCGCGTGGCGGCGGCCAGGTCGGCGGTGGTGTTGATGGCCTTGCCGTTGACCTCGCGCACGAAGTCGCCCGGGCGCAGGCCCGCGTTCAGGGCGAAACCCTGGCCGACCTTGGTGACCAGCACGCCCTTGCCGGCGAAGGCGTCGGCGCCGATGTCCTGGGCGGCGGCGGGCGACAGGTTCATCACCGTCGCGCCGTCGAAGGGGTTGCGACCGCTGATCGTGCGCTCGTCCTTGGCCGGCGTTTCGGGCGCGGCCTCGGCGCGGATGGTCAGGGTCTGTTCGCGGTCGCCGCGACGGATCTGCACCGGCACGCGGTCGCCGACCTTGTGGGTGCCGATGGCGAAGGCGCCACCGCCCTCGTCGTTCACCGCTTGGCCGTCGATCGACAGGATGACGTCGCCTTCCTTGATGCCGCCCTTGTCGGCCGAGGCGCCGGGATAGACGTCGGAGACCAGCACGCCGCGCGGGGTGGTCATGCCCAGGCTCTTGGCCAGGTCGCCGGTGACCGGCTGGCCGCGCACGCCCAGCCACGGCCGCACGACGCTGTGGGCGCCGCCGAGCGCGGTCGAAACCACCTGCCTCACCACGGCCGCCGGGATGGCGAAGCCGACGCCGCTGGACGAGCCCGAGCGCGAGATGATGAAGGTGTTCACCCCGATCAGGTCGCCGTCCATGTCGACCAGCGGGCCGCCGGAATTGCCCGGGTTGATGGCCGCGTCGGTCTGGATGTAGCTGCCGAACTCGGCCGCGCCGACGTCGGTGCGGGCCAGGGCCGAGACGATGCCGTTGGTGACGGTCTGGCCGACGCCGAACGGGTTGCCCATGGCCAGGACGAGGTCGCCGACCTCGAGTTGCTCCTGGTCGTCGATGGCGATGGTCGGCAGGCGCTCGCCCTTGGTGTCGATCTTCAGGACGGCCAGGTCCGAGCGCGGGTCGTCGAGCAGCACCGTGGCCGGGAACTCGCGCCGGTCGGCGAGCTGCACGGTGATGTCGCTCATGTTCTCGATATTGTGGTGGTTGGTGATGATCACCCCGTCGGCGCGGACGATGGCGCCCGACCCCAGCGAGCCCTGCACCTGGGCGCGCGGCGTGCCGCCGGCCCCGCCCATGAAGAAGTCCCAGAACGGGTCGCGCGACTGCTGGCGCTGCACGACGCGGCGGCTGGCGACATTGACGATGGCCGGGGCCGTCTTCTTCACCACCGGGGCGAAGGACGACTTCATCGAGCCCGGATCAGTGGGCGCCTTGCGGGTGGGCTGGGCGAGTTCCGGGATGGACTGGGCCTGGCTGCGCGAGGCCGGATCCGAGCAGGCGGCCAAAAGGGCCAGGGTCGGAAGCAGGACGCGAAGGGCGGGCTTGGACAAGTCGATGGCTCCGTCAGATCTTGCGGCGCGCCCGGCCTGCGAGAGCCAGGCACGCGCTCTCGCCCCTTAAACAGCGAAGTTTTCGGGCGCAATCAAGGCGTTCAGCGCGCGGGATCAAGGCCCGGTTCCCCGACCGCCAGCGGACGGGCCTTGCGGGTGTTCAGGATCACCATCAAGCCGCCCAGGGCCAGCAGGCCGGCGATGACCAGCGGCAAGCCCGGCAGGTGCAGGGTCTGCTCGTGGCGCACGGCGAAGGCCAGCGACAGGCCGTAGAGCGCCGGACCGATGATCGCCGTCAGCCCCATGATCGCCGAGTTGGCGCCTTGCAGCTGGCCCTGCTCGCTGGGGCCGACGCGCTTGGTCATCATCCCCATCAGGCCGGGCTGGATCAGGGCGGCGAAGGCGCTGACGGCGAGGCCCGAGGCGAAGATCCAGCCGTTGGGCGCGAAGGCGAACACCGCGAACGAGACGACGAAGCAGACGAGGCCCACGATCACCGCTCCGCGCTCCTTCAGCCGATC
Source organism: Caulobacter radicis (assembly GCF_003094615.1). Lineage (GTDB taxonomy): Bacteria > Pseudomonadota > Alphaproteobacteria > Caulobacterales > Caulobacteraceae > Caulobacter > Caulobacter radicis. The sequence goes on from NZ_QDKO01000022.1 coordinate 15,065, forward strand.
GACGATCGGCCCGATCAGCAGGGCCTGGACGATCACGCCCAGTATGCCCGACAGCATCATCAGGAGGCCGATCTGGGCGGTGTCCCAGCCGTAGCGATAGCCGGTGTAGAGCACGAAGACGCTGGGATAGGCATTGTGGGCCAGCTGCATCAGGAAACTGACCACGCCCAGGCGCGGCAGGTCGGGGTGCGAGCCCAGCAGCTTCAACGAGCCGACGGGGTTGGCCTTCTTCCAGTCGAAGCGGGCGATGCGCTTTTCCGGCGGCAGGGATTCGGGCAGCACCAGCAGGCCGTACAGCCAGTTCAGCAGGGCCATCGCGGCCGCCACCCAGAACGGCAGGTGCAGGTCGATCTTGCCCAGCAGGCCGCCCAGCGCGGGGCCGGCGATGAAGCCGACGCTCCAGGCCGCGCCGATCAGGCCGAAAGCCTTGGCCCGTCCCTTTTCGGGCGTGACGTCGGCGATATAGGCGCCCGCCGCCGAGAAGCTGGCGGCCGTGGCCCCATGGATGATGCGCCCGACGAACAGCCACCACAGGGTCGGAGCCAGGGCCATGAAGATGTAGTCGATCCCGAGGCCGAAGATCGAGATCAGGATCACGGGCCGTCGCCCGAAGCGGTCGGACATCATGCCCAGGATCGGCGAGCAGAAGAACTGCATCGTCCCCCAGACCATGCCGAACGCCGCCGTCCACTGGGCCGCCATGTCGGTCTGGCCGCCGGCCATCTGCTTCACCAGGCTGGGCAGGACCGGGATCATCAGGCCCAGCGACAGCACGTCCATCAGGGCGGTGACAAAGATGAAGCCCAGCGCCGCCTTGCGGGCCGGATGAGCGATAGGTTCGGACATGGAGCCTCCCGGGGGCGGGATGTTTGACCGCCTGTCGGATAATCGGCAAGGGCGTTGCGTCCTTCGAGGCTCGCCTTCGGCTCGCGCCTCAGGATGAGGAATTCAGGGCAAGGACGACCTCATCCTGAGGCGCCCGCGCAGCGGGCCTCGAAGGACGCGGGATCCGTCAGCGGACATGCGCGGCCAGCCCCTCCAGCAGTCCCGTCCACCACTGGCCGTGGCGCAGGAGGAACAACTGGTCGGGAAAGCCGTGGCGGGCCACGTGGTCGGCCGGCACGGTCTCCCAGCCGCGATGCTGGACTGTCACCCGCGTCTCCGCGCCGACGGCCTCGAAGGTGACCTCGACCTCGGTGTCCATGCCGGGCGCGAACGCGGCCTGCCGCCAGCCGAACACCAGCCGCTCGCCGCGCGTCCAGACCCGCACGCGGCCGATCTCGAACGTCTTGCCCGAGGCCAGGCGCTCGACCAGGCGCGCGCCCTCCCCTTGCCCCTCGAAGGCCAGCACGCCCGGCGAGCGCGGCGTGAACGAGAACAAGGGATTGGGCCGCCACCAGGCGCCGATCTCGCCGACGAAGACGTCGAACACCCGCTCCGGCGCGGCCTTCATGCGCAAGGCCACGAGGATGCGGGCGCTCATGTCTCCTCAGCCTCGACATGAGCCTTCAGCGCCAGCAGCTGGTCGCTCCACAGCGCCTCGGCGGCGGCCGCCCAGGCCTTCAGCTCGGCCATCGGCTCGGGTCGCAGGGCGTAGACCCGCACCCGGGCGTCGAACGGCGGGTGGCTCTCCTCGACCAGCCGCGCCTCGCGCAGGGCCCGCAGGTGGCGGCTCATGGCCGGCGGCGACAGGCCGAGCGCCTCGGCAAGGTCGCCGGCCCGGCGCGGACCGTCGGCCAGCAGTTCCACCGTCCGCCGGCGATGCGGCTCGGCCAGGGCCGCCAGGGTGCGGTCGAGACTCACGCCCGGCCGTCCAGTTCGGCCATCAGCCTCTTGCCGGCCTTCAGCCGCCAGGCCTGTTCGAGAGCGCTCTTCAGCGTGATCTCGTCGACGGCGTCGAGCACGACATTGGTCGCCCCCTTCAGGCCCCAGCCGCCCTTGACCGGAACGAAGGCGGCCGGCTCGGCGGCGACCAGCATCTCCTGCAGGTCGCGGGTCAGCTGCACCATGCCGAACCCGGCGTCGGGATAGCCCAGCGTGGCGAAGATCCGCCCGACGCGAAAATCCGTCGTGCCCATGTGCGCGCCCTCGACCACGCCCGGCAAGGCCAGAGCCAGGCGGCGAAAGTCTTCCGGGCTCACGCCCAGCCCTGGATCTTCAGGCCGGTGGCGGCCTCGGCCTCCTCGCGGGTGACGGCCTTCACCGTCTGGCCGACCGTCCAGATGTGGCCCTCGAGGTCGCGGCAGCGATAGGTGCGGTCGCCGTAGAACTGGGTGGCCGGCTCCATCAGGATCTCGGCCCCCGCCTCGCGCGCCCGTTCGCAATGGGCGTCGACGTCGTCCTCGATGTGGATATGCACGGTCTGGGTGTTCTTGCCGCCCAGCGAGGCCGGGCTGGCGTGGTCGGCGCTCCACTCGTTGCTGACCATCACGTTGGCCTCGCCCAACGTCATCTGCGAGTGGGCGAGATTGCCGTCGCCGTCCTCGATCAGCAGCACGAGCTCGAAGCCGAACGCCGCCTCCAGCCATTTCAGGGCGGCCTTGGGGTCTTTGTAGCAGAGAGCCGAAGTCAGGCGGGTCATGCGCGCCTCCCATTGCGTTTCGACGCAATATTTAACGCATAACGCAATTATATGGGCAAGCAAAAAGGGCGGAGCCGATGCCCCGCCCTTTTGCTTCGATCATTGCCGATGGATCAGCGCAGCGCGCCGGCCACCGGGGCCAGCTGGCCGTCGACCTTCTCGGGGCGCACGCCCGTCACCTTGGCCAGCAGCGGATAGACGTCGACATTGTCGAACACCGGCAGGGTCTTGCCCGACTTGAAGGCCGGACCGCGAGCCACGAACACCGCCTGCATCAATGGATCGGCGTTGTCGAAGCCGTGGGCGCCGCCGTCGCGCTCGGGGCTGGTGCGCTTGGCCTGGGACTCGGCGGTGGTGATGTACCAGCCGGTCTGGGCCGAGCAGACGATCGGCGCGATGCGGCGGTTGGTTCCATAGTGCAGGCGGGCCGGGATCCTGGCCTTCTCCCAGCAGGTCATGTGCGCCTGCGGCTTGGTCAGGGCGACGGCGACCGCGGCCTCCTCGCCCTTGTTGGGATAGATGCCGGCGATGGCGCCCAGCCCCACATAGCGCAGCTTGGAGAGGTCGACCGCCTCGTCCAGCACGACGCGCTGCTTGCCCGGCAGCGGGGCCATGCCGTGGTCGGCGACGATGACGATGTTGGTGGTCTCATAGAGGCCGCGCGCCTTCAGGCCTTCGACCAGGCGGGCGATGGCGGCGTCGACGTCGGCCGCGGCCTTGCGCACCTCGGCCGAGTCCGGGCCGTAGCGGTGGCCGGCGCTGTCGACGATGTCGAAATAGAGCGTGGCCAGACCCAGGGGCGCGTCCTTGGTCTCGTCGATCCACGACAGCAGGGTGTCGACGCGATCATTCGAAGGCTTCTTCTGGTCGAACACGGCCCACTTGGTCGGGCGCACGCCGTCGATCTGGGCTTCCGAGCCCGGCCAGAACATGGTGCCGGTCCTGACGCCCTGCTGCTCGGCGCTGACCCAGATCGGCTTGGCCATCTCCCACCAGCGGCTGTCGGTCACCGCGTCGCGGTTGCTGAGGGTGAAGGTCACGCCGGGGATCTGCGGATCCTCCATCGTGTTGCCGACAATGCCGTTGTGGTCGGGGCGCTTGCCGGTGACCAGGGTGTAGTGGTTGGGGAAGGTCAGCGACGGAAACGACGGGCGCATGGCCGCGCGCACGCCGTCGTCGGCCAGGGCCTTCATGGCCGGGGTGTCGCCGCGGTCCAGGTAGTCGGCGCGGAAGCCGTCGATCGAGACCAGGATGGTCAGCGGCGCCTTGGCTACGGAAGCCTGGGCCGAGGGTCCCTCGCCCACGGGGCGCGGCGCGGTCGCGCAGCCGGAGAGGACGGCGATCGCCAGGAATGCGGCGAAGCGGGAAAGAACGGTCATGGCCGGGCCCTGAAGCAAAGAGTCCCGCCCCTATAGGACAGCTCGGCGACAATTCGTATTGCAGGCGCCAAACAACTTGGCCGACCTGCGTTCCATCGCCCATAGTCGCGGCAAGTTCATAAGGGAGTCGTCCGATGTCGCCGCGCCAGGCCTGCGCCGCATGAGTTTCGCGCTCGAGGCCGAAGGGCTGACCAAGACCTACGGCGCCGTGCGGGCGCTGGACGACCTGACCCTCAAGATCCCCGCCGGCGGGGTGTTCGGCGTGCTGGGTCCCAACGGCGCGGGCAAGAGCACCCTCTTCCGCATCGCCATGGGCTTGGTGCGGCCGACCTCGGGCGTCGCACGGCTGTCGGGCTCGCCGGCCGGTCACGCTTCGTCTCTGCGCCAGGTGGGCGCGATGATCGAGACACCGCGCTATCCGCCGTACCTGACTGCACGTGACGCGCTGAAGATGCTGGCCCTGCAGAGCGGCGCCCGCGACGTCGACATCGACGGCTGGCTGGATCGCGTGGGCCTGTCCGGCGCGGCCGACCGCAAGACCTCGACCTATTCGGTGGGCATGAAGCAGCGGCTGGGCCTGGCGGCGGTGTTCTTCACCCGCCCCACCCTGGCCATCCTGGACGAGCCGACCAGCGGCATGGATCCGGCCGGCATCCAGGAGATCCGCGAGCTGATCCGCCGCCTGGCCGCCGAGGAAGGCGCGACAATCATCCTGGCCAGCCACCAGCTGGACGAGGTGCGGCGCGTCTGCGACCGCGTGGCCATCCTGGCCAAGGGCAGGCTGGTGGCCGAGGGTCCCGTCGAGACCCTGGCCGGGCGCAAGCCGGCCCTGCACCTGGTCGCCAGCCCCGTGGCCCAGGTGCTGGAGATCCTCGGCGAGCAGGGCGCAGCAGACGGCCCCGACGCCGTCCTCGCCCAGATCGAGCGCAACGAGGCCCCCGCCCTGATCCGCGCCCTGGTCGGCGCCGGCGTCGACATCCACGAGGCCCGCTGGCGCGAGGCCGACCTGGAAAGCGCCTATCTCGACATCCTGCAAGCCAAGGAGCCGGCCGATGCTCGCTGACGCCATCTCGGCCGAACGCTTCCGGCTGCTCAAGGACCGCGGCACGCTGTTCTGGGGCGTGCTGTTCGCCCCGATCGCGGGCCTGGCCCTGAACATCGGCGGCGAACTCTTCGCGCGCAGCCTGATGAAGGGCGCCCCGCCCATTCCGGTCGACCTGATCGGGCGGATGGTCAAGGCGCTGGCCGACGGGGCCTCGCCGGTGGTGGGCCTGTTCGTGCTGATCCTGTCGACGGCGGTGCTGGCCGGCGACTATCGCTGGGAGACATGGCGGCTGCTGACCCCGCGCAACGGCCGCGTGAACCTGCTGCTGGCCAAGCTGGCGACGGTGGCGGGCGCGGTGGCGATCAGCCTCGTGCTCTACGCCCTGGCCGCGGCCCTGGGCGGCCTGTTCAGCGCCGCCACCAGCGGCGGGCCCCTGGTGGCCTATCGCGGCTCGGCGGGCGTCGACCTGCTGGGGACCTTCGCGATCAGCTGGCTACAGCTGATGGTGCTGGTGGCGCTGTCGGCCGTGGTGGGCGTCGTCACCCGCTCGACCATGGGCGCGCTGATCGTCGGGCTGGTCTTCGCCGCCGTCCAGTCGATCGTCGCAAGCCAATTGCATGAGCCCAGCCTCAAGGCCCTGGCGATCCCGGCCTTCTCGGGCGACCTCCTGAAGACCGTGCTCCTGACGCCGCGCAGCGTCGTCGACGAACCGGCCCCTTGGGGCCTGGCGCTTGGTTTCCTCGCGGCCTGGCTGGCCGGCCTGTCGGCGGCGGCCCTGGCCCTCTTCCAGCGGCAGGACCTGACGCGGGAATGACGAGATCGGTTTTCCTCCCCGCCGCCCGGCTTTCGTGGGCGGCGGCCTTCATGGCCTTTGCCAGCGCCGCCTGCGCCGCCCAGCCGGACTTCATGCTCTCGCCCGAGCAGCAGGCGACCATCGAGAAGGCCGCCCTCGCCCGCGAGGCGGCCCTGGCCGAGGCGCGCAGGCTGCCGGCGCCGACGCCCGCCGCCTCCCCCACCGAGCGCAAGCCCGCCGCCTGCCGGATGACCTCCATCGCCGACGTCGCGCTGTGCCGCGAGAAGGTGCGGCTGCAAGGCAAATGGGTCGAGCGCGACGTCCGCTACGTGCGCGGCGCGGGCGGCGTGGGCTGGCTCGACTTCCAGGGGACCTACGAGGTCGTCGCGGGCCGCTACCGCCTGTCCTCCGACGCTCGTGGCGAGGCCCTGCGGCTGTGCTGGGAGCGTGACGCCCTGACCTGCGACACGGTGCTTGGGCCGCGTATCGACCAGTATGGCGGCGACGACCGCTACGTCGTCATCGCCCGCCGAGACCTGCCCGACGAGACGCCGCTGTTCTTCTACGTCGAGGCCCAGCCCGACGGCCCGGGCAAGGTGCATGGCCCGCTTACGTCCAGCGCTTTCGCACGCGATAAGCTGAAGCTGGCGCTGCCCGAGTTCGACGGGATCATCGTCAGTCGATGATTGCATGCTCCCTCTCCCAGAGGGAGAGGGCCGGGGTGAGGCGTTACGGCGTCAGACGGAGCTCCGGCACATCGTCCAACCTCGTAACCTCTCATGGCTTCGCCACGGGCCCCTTCCTCTCTCAAAGAGAGAGGGGTCGTACTCCGAACAGCAAAAAGGCCCCGGATCGCTCCGGGGCCTTCTCGTTTCAGCCTGGGCTGAAGATCAGTCTTCGGCTTCGTTGGCGTAGACCGGACCCGAGTCCTTGCCCTTTTCCGAGACGTCGCGATCGACGAACTCGATCACGGCCATCGGGGCGTTGTCGCCGTAGCGGAAGCCGGCCTTCAGAACGCGGATGTAGCCGCCCTGACGGTCCTTGTAGCGCGGGCCGAGGACGGCGAAGAGCTTGCCGACTTGTTCGACGTCGCGGACCGAGCTGATGGCCTGACGACGAGCGTGCAGGTCGCCGCGCTTGGCCAGGGTGACCAGCTTTTCGACGATCGGACGCAGTTCCTTGGCCTTCGGCAGGGTGGTGACGATCTGCTCGTGCTTGATCAGCGAGGCCGACATGTTGGCGAACATGGCGGTGCGGTGAGCCGAGGTGCGGCCGAGTTTGCGGTGGGCGTAACCGTGACGCATTTTGTATCTCCTGGGCTCTTGGCCCGAGCGGCGCGAAAGAAGCGCCTGTTGTCACCAGTCCCAGCTCGCTTCCCGGCCGGGTCAGAACGAAGCGCCGGGGCCCTCCACCGCTAGGCGGCTTCAAAAGGCCCAGGCCGCCCTCCGGTCCCGAAGGAACGGAAGGCGGCCCGGATTCAGCGCGATAGTCGTCTTAGATCTGGTCGTCGAACTTCTTGGCCAGGTCTTCGATGTTTTCCGGCGGCCAGTTCGGCACGTCCATGCCGAGGTGCAGGCCCATGCCGGCGAGAACTTCCTTGATCTCGTTCAGCGACTTGCGGCCGAAGTTCGGGGTGCGGAGCATCTCGGCTTCGGTCTTCTGGATCAGGTCGCCGATGTAGACGATGTTGTCGTTCTTCAGGCAGTTGGCCGAACGGACCGACAGTTCCAGCTCGTCGACCTTCTTGAGCAGGGCCGGGTTGAACGGCAGCTCGGGCTTCGTTTCGTCCGCGGCCTTGGCCTTGGGCTCTTCGAAGGTGATGAAGATCTGCAGCTGGTCTTGCAGGATGCGAGCGGCGTAGGCCACGGCGTCCACCGGGGTGACGGCGCCGTTGGTCTCGACTTCCAGGGTCAGCTTGTCACGGTCCAGGCGCTGGCCTTCGCGGGTCGGCTCGACCTTGTAGGCCACGCGCTTGACCGGCGAGTACAGGGCGTCGACGGCGATCAGGCCGATCGGCGCGTCTTCCGGACGGTTCTGGTCGGCGGGGACGTAGCCCTTGCCGGTGTTGACCGTGAATTCCATGCGCACCGAACCGCCCTCGTCCAGCGTGCAGAGCACGTGGTCGGGGTTCAGGATTTCGATGTCGGCCGGGGTTTCGATCTGGCCAGCGGTGACCGGACCAGCGCCCGAGGCGCGCAGGGTCATGCGCTTGGGGCCCTCGGCGTGCATGCGCACGGCGAGTTGCTTGATATTCAGAACGATGTCGACGACGTCTTCACGAACGCCCTCGAGCGAGGAGAATTCGTGCACCACGCCATCGATCTGGATGGCGGTGACGGCGGCGCCTTGCAGCGACGAGAGGAGAACGCGACGCAGGGCGTTGCCGAGCGTCACACCGAAACCACGCTCGAGCGGTTCAGCGACGATGCGAGCCTTGCGGGTCGCGTCGGCGCCGGTTTCGATCTGCGGCTTCTCAGGACGGATCAGCTCGTTCCAGTTTCTTTCGATCACGTGGTGTCCCTTGAACGCGACTCGCCGGCCGCGTTTGACGCAGCCGGCGAAGGAGAATTGGATCTAAAAAATACTAGACGCGACGGCGCTTGGGCGGACGGCAGCCGTTGTGCGGGATCGGCGTGACGTCGCGGATCGTCGTGATGGTCATGCCAACGGCCTGCAGGGCGCGCAGGGCCGATTCACGACCCGAACCCGGACCCGAAACGTTGACTTCCAGGGTCTTCACGCCGTGTTCCGCAGCCTTCTTGCCCGCGTCTTCGGCGGCCATCTGAGCGGCGTACGGGGTCGACTTGCGCGAGCCCTTGAAGCCCATCATGCCGGCGCTCGACCAGGAGATGGTGTTCCCCTGAGCGTCCGTGATGGTGATCATGGTGTTGTTGAACGAGGCGTTCACGTGCGCCACGCCCGAGGTGATGTTCTTGCGTTCGCGCTTTTTAACGCGACCCGGTTCCTTGGCCATCGGTCAGGCTACCTTACTTCTTCTTGCCGGCGATCGGCTTGGCCGGACCCTTGCGGGTACGAGCGTTCGTGTGGGTGCGCTGGCCGCGGACCGGCAGGCCCTTGCGGTGACGCAGGCCGCGGTAGCAGGCCAGGTCCATCAGACGCTTGATGTTCATCGAGTTTTCGCGACGCAGGTCGCCTTCCACGGTGAAATCACGGTCGATCGTCTCACGGATCTGAAGGACTTCCGCGTCGGTCAATTGATTGACGCGACGGGCGTCTTCGATGCCCACCGTCGTGACGATGTCACGAGCGGACTTCGGGCCGATGCCGTGAATGTACTGAAGCGCGATGACAACGCGCTTGTTCGTCGGGATGTTGACGCCTGCGATACGGGCCACGTCTAATGTTCTCCTAGTCACGCACCAAAGACGCGAACGGCGCGCTCGGCCCGATCCGAAGACCCAGACCGACGCGCACAGATCGCGCCCTTTCGCGGAAGCGCCCCGTTATAGGGATCGTTGCGCATCCGTCAATGGCGGAATCCGTCATGAGGACGGATTCCATTAAAACTTACGCCACGACCGCGAGGGTCGCGTCGATCGAGGCGGCGACGGCTTCCACCGCCCCCATGCCGTCCACTTCCACCAGCTTGCCCTGCTCGCGATAGTACGGGAGCAGCGGCGCGGTGTCGGCGTTGTAGCGGGCCAGACGGTTCACGAAGGTCTCGGGGTTGTCGTCCGACCGCCCCTGCTCCGCGTATCGCTTGGTGATCCGCTCGATCAAGGCCGGCTCGTCTACTTCGAGTCGCACGACGGAGTCGATCTTCTGGCCGCGCTTGGCCAGCATCACGTCCAGCGCCTGGGCCTGGGCCACGGTGCGCGGGAAGCCGTCGAAGATGGCGCCGCCGGCGGCCTCGGCCTCGGGCAGGCGCTCCTCGATGAGGGCGATGACGATTTCGTCGGTGACCAGGTCGCCGCGATCCAGCACGCCCTTGACCTTCTGCCCGAGCTCCGAGCCCGAGGCGATGGCGGCGCGCAGCATGTCGCCGGTCGAGAGCTGGACCATGCCGCGTTGCTCGACCAGCCGCTTGGCCTGGGTGCCCTTGCCCGCCCCGGGAGGGCCAAACAGGATCAAGTTCATAAAAGCCCCTTCACGCGTTTCCCAGGGTCTGACGCCCCTCACCGAGGGCAGACCTAGAATGCGTTCAAAGAAAACGGAAGCCGGATTGTGACAATCCGGCTTCCGGGTGGTTTCACGCTTGCGTCAGCGACCGCCGCGGCCGCCGCGCAACTTCGACTTCTTGATCAGGCCCTCGTACTGGTGCGCCAGCAGGTGGGACTGGATCTGCGCCACGGTGTCCATGGTCACGGTCACGACGATCAGGATCGAGGTGCCGCCCAGGGCGAAGTTCTTGTTGCCAAGAGCGCCCATCAGGATTTCCGGGAAAAGACAGACGGCGGTGATGTAAGCCGCGCCGATCACCGTCAGGCGGGTAAGCACGTAGTCGAGGTACTCGGCCGTGCGCTTGCCCGGACGGATGCCCGGCAGGAAGCCGCCGTACTTGCGCAGGTTCTCGGCCGTCTCGTCCGGATTGAACACCACCGAGGTGTAGAAGAACGAGAAGAAGATGATCAGGCCGGCGTAGCTGGCCATGAACAGCGGCTGGCCATGCTGCATGGCGCCGACCACGGGCGGCAGCCACTGGGCCCAGCCCGGCAGGTTGGCCGGGTTCAGGAACTGCATGGCGGTCGTCGGCAGAAGCAGCAAGCTGGAAGCGAAGATCGGCGGGATGACGCCCGCGGTGTTGATCTTCAGCGGCAGGAACGAGCTGTCGCCGCCGACCATGCGGTTGCCTTGCTGGCGCTTGGGATAGTGCACCAGCAGGCGGCGCTGCGAGCGCTCCATGAACACGATGGCGAAGATCACCGCCACGGCGAGCACGAAGATCACCATCAGCGGGAAGTAGTTGCCGGTGTTCTGGGCGGTCACGAACAGCTGGCCAAGACCGCGCGGCAGGGCCGCGACGATGCCGGCGAAGATGATCAAGGACACGCCGTTGCCCACGCCGCGGCTGGTGATCTGCTCGCCCAGCCACATCAGGAACAGGGTGCCGCCGGTCAGCGAGACGACGGTCGACAGCACGAAGAACCAGCCCGGCAGCTCGGAATAGACCAGGTTCGGCTGGCTCTGCAGGCCGACGGCGATCGAGAACGACTGCACCAGGGCCAGGATGACGGCCAGATAGCGAGTGTACTGGTTGAGGGTCTTGCGGCCGGCTTCGCCGCCTTCCTTCTTCAGCTTTTCCCACGGCGGATACACCGAACCCATCAGCTGCACGATGATCGAGGCGCTGATGTAGGGCATCACGTTCAGCGAGAAGATGGCCATCCGCTCGACGGCGCCGCCCGAGAACATGTTGAACATGCCCAGGATGCCCTTCGACTGGCCGGCGAAGGCGCTGGCGAAGGCGTCCGGGTTGATGCCCGGGATCGGCACGTAGGTGCCCAGGCGGAACACCACCAGGGCGATAAGCGTAAACCAGATGCGCTTGTGAAGTTCGGTGGCCTTCTGGAAGGACCCGAAGTTCATATTGGCTGCGAGCTGTTCGGCGGCCGAGGCCATTCAATTCCCCACGACGAGAGCGCGGCCGGATCGTCGAAGGCGACGAGGCGGAGCGCGCTCCAAGTATTGTACGGGGCCTGGCCGAAGCGCCGGCGGAATCGCCGATCGCTGGGCGTAGGCCCCAGTGCGGAGCCACACATAGGTGAGGCTCGCCGTGATGTCACGGCGAGCCTCGAAAGAACGTCATCCCGATGGGGCTTTATGACGGGCTGGTGCGCAAAGGCCCCTACCCCGCCCGGCTCCCGCGCCGTCAGCCAGGACGATCTGGCGAGACGGCCCGGGATGACTCTGTGGTCTTAGGCTTCGGCTTGCGCCTTGGCCTTCTTGGTCACGGTGACCGAACCACCGGCGGCCTCGACGGCCTTGATGGCGGCTTCGGTGGCCGAGTAGACGGTCAGCTTCAGGGCCGACTTGATTTCGCCCTTGCCCAGCAGCTTCACGCCGTCGAGCTCGCGACGGATGACGCCGGCGGCGACCAGGTCGGCGACCGAGACTTCAGCGCCAGCCTTCAGCTTGCCGGCTTCGACGGCTTGTTCCAGGCGCCACAGGTTCACTTCGGCGAACTCAAGGCGGAAGGGGTTGTTGAAGCCGCGCTTCGGCATGCGCATGTGCAGCGGCATCTGGCCGCCTTCGAAGCCGTTGATGGCGACGCCCGAGCGCGCCTTCTGGCCCTTCACACCGCGACCGGCGGTCTTGCCCTTGCCCGAGCCCGGGCCGCGGCCGACGCGCATGCGGCCCTTGGTGGAGCCGGGAGCCGGAGCCAGTTCGTTCAGCTTGGTCATATGTGCCTCTCCTTGGAGATCTGCGCCCGGCCAGATGGCCGGACTCGGCTGCCCTTTCGGGCGGTTTCTTCAAACGAAAACCACCCCGGCTTTCACCGGGGTGGCGATCTTGGGTCGTCGTGTAACAGACTTACTCGACGATTTCCAGCAGGTGCGCGACCTTGCGGATCATGCCGCGGACCGACGGGGTGTCTTCGAGCGTGGACACGCGGCCCAGCTTGTTGAGACCCAGACCGGCGAGCGTGGCGCGCTGGTCCTTTTCACGACGGATCGGGCTGCCCGTTTGGCGGACCGTGACTTGCTTAGCTTCAGCCATGACTTAGCCCTCGATGGCTTCCGGCGACGAAGCGCCGTCGGCGCGACGGCCGAGGATGTCGCCAACCTTCTTGCCGCGCTTGGCGGCGATCTGGCGGGGCGACGACTGCACCTTCAGGGCTTCGAACGTGGCGCGCACCATGTTGTACGGGTTCGAGGAACCCGTCGACTTGGCCACGACGTCCTGGACGCCCAGGGTTTCGAGAACCGCGCGCATCGGACCACCGGCGATGACGCCCGTGCCGGGAGGGGCAGCGCGCATCATGACCTTACCGGCGCCCCAACGGCCAGCGCCGTCGTGGTGCAGGGTGCGCGACTCGCGGAGCGGGACGCGGATCATGGTCTTCTTGGCTTCTTCGGTCGCCTTGCGGATGGCTTCCGGCACTTCACGCGCCTTGCCATGACCGAAGCCGACGCGGCCCTTTTGGTCGCCAACGACCATCAGAGCGGCGAAGCTGAAGCGACGGCCGCCCTTAACGGTGGCGGCGACGCGGTTGATGTGGACGAGCTTTTCGACGATGTCGCTGTCGACCCGCTCTTCGGGGGCGTTGCGGTCGCGACGGTCACGGCGTTGACCGCCTTCACCGCGCTGTTGGTCACCACGAGCCATTGTGTTTCCCTTAGAAGTTCAGGCCGGCTTCGCGCGCGGCGTCGGCCAGGGCTTTCACCCGTCCGTGGAAGATGTAGCCGCCACGATCGAAGACGACGTCCTTGACGCCTTTTTCGATCGCGCGCTCGGCGACGAGCTTGCCGACGGCGGCCGCAGCGTCCTTATCCGCGCCCTTGCCTTCGGCTTCCAGGGTGGAAGCCGACGCCAGGGTCACGCCGCGTTCATCATCGATGACCTGGGCGTAGATGTTCTTGGACGAGCGGAAGACCGACAGACGCGGACGGCCGTTGGCCAGCGACTTGAGGCGGGTCCGGTTGCGCTGAGCGCGCTTGGCCGCCGATTCACGAGGAGAGAGCGCCATGGCTTACTTCTTCTTGCCTTCCTTGCGGCGAACCTTCTCGCCAGCATAGCGCACGCCCTTGCCCTTGTAGGGCTCAGGCGGACGAATGCGACGAATCTTCGCGGCAATCTCGCCGACCGCCTGCTTGTCGATGCCGGCGATCTTGATTTCGGTTTGCTTCGGCACAGCGAAGGTGACGCCGGCCGGAGCCTCAACGTCCACATCGTGGCTGAAACCGAGTTGGAGGCTGAGGGCGGTGCCCTTCATGGCGGCGCGGTAACCGACGCCGACCAGCTCGAGGTTTTCCTCGAAGCCGGTGGTGACACCGTGCACCATGTTGGCCACCAGCGTGCGGGACAGACCCCACATGCCCTTGGCGCGCTTCGTGTCGACGCGCGGAGTCAGCAGGAGCTCGGAGCCCTCTTGCTTGACTTCGACTTCGTCGGCGATCGTCCACGACAGCTGACCCTTCGGGCCCTTTACCGTGACCGTCTGACCCGCGAGCGTGACTTGCACGCCCGAGGGGATTGCGACGGCTTTCTTACCGATACGTGACATGCTCTTTCCCTCCCGCGCCTAGTAGACGCGGCAGAGGACTTCGCCGCCGACGTTAGCGTCGCGCGCGGCGGTGTCCGACATGACGCCCTTCGGCGTCGACAGGATCGAGATGCCCAGGCCGTTCTTGATCGGCTTGAGGTCCTTGATCGACGAATAGACGCGACGGCCAGGCTTGGACACGCGGCTGATCTCGGCGATCACGGGCTCACCGTCGAAGTACTTGAGCTCGATCTCGAATTCGGGGAACGCGCCGGGCTTCTCGACCAGCGAGTAGCCGCGGATGTAGCCCTCGTCGGCCAGCACGTCGAGGACGCGGGCGCGCAGCTTGGAAGCCGGCGTCGAGACCTTGTTGCGCTTGCGCAGGGCGGCGTTCTTGATGCGAGCGATCATGTCGCTCAGGGGGTCGTTCATCGACATCTGATCGTCCTCACCAGCTCGACTTGACGAGGCCGGGGATCAGGCCTTGCGAACCGAGTTCGCGAAGGGCCACACGGCTCATCTTAAGCTTGCGGTAATAGGCGCGCGGACGGCCCGTGACTTCGCAGCGGTTGCGGATGCGGATCGGCGAGCTGCTGCGGGGCAGCTTCGCCAGCTTGAGGCGAGCCTCGAAGCGTTCCTCGAGCGGCAGGGTCTCGTCGTTGGCGATCGCCTTCAGCGCGGCGCGCTTTTCGGCGTATTGCTTGACGAGAGCCTTGACGGCTTCGTTGCGGTTGACGGCGCTTTTCTTGGCCATGGTTTCTTTCCCTTCCCGCTCTCTTAGTTGACGAACGGGAACTGGAATTCCTTCAGGAGAGCCTTGGCTTCCTGGTCGGACTTCGCAGTGGTGCAGACGATGATGTCCATGCCCCAGATCTGTTCGATCTGGTCATAGTTGATTTCCGGGAACACCAGGTGCTCCTTCAGGCCCATGGCGTAGTTGCCACGGCCGTCGAAGCTCTTGCCGTTCAGACCACGGAAGTCCTTCACGCGCGGCAGCGCGATCGTGACCAGGCGGTCGAGGAATTCAAACATCCGGTCCTTGCGAAGGGTGACCTTCGCGCCGACCACCATGCCTTCGCGCAGCTTGAAGCCGGCGATGGACTTGCGGGCGCGGGTCGCGACGGGCTTTTGGCCGGCGATCGCTTCCAGTTCCTTCAGGGCCAGCTGAGCCTTCTTGGAGTCGGCCACCGCCTCGCCGATACCCATGTTCAGGACGATCTTGTCCAGCTTGGGGATCTGCATCTCGTTGGTGTAGCCGAACTGCTCCTTCAGCGCGGCGCGGATGCGCTCGCGGTAGACGGTCTTCAGCCGGGGCTCGTAAGCTTGATCAGCCATTGATCACCTCGCCGGTCGTCTTGGCGACGCGCACCTTCTTGTCGCCTTCGATCTTGAAGCCGACGCGGGTGGCCTTGCCGTTGGAATCCACGACGGCGACGTTCGAGACGTGCAGCGCGGCTTCCTTGTGCTTGATGCCGCCCTGGGGGTCGGCTTGGGTCGGCTTGGTGTGGCGGGCGACCATGTTCACGCCCTCCACGACAACCCGGTTTTCCTTCGGCAGGACTTGGGTCACAGCGCCTTGCTTGCCCTTGTCCTTACCGGCCAGAACGACGACGCGGTCGCCCTTCTTGATCTTAGCAGCCATTACAGCACCTCCGGCGCGAGGGAGATGATCTTCATGTGGTTCTTGGCGCGCAGTTCACGGGGAACCGGGCCGAAGATCCGCGTGCCGACCGGCTCGCTCTGCTTGTTGACGATGACGGCCGCGTTCTTGTCGAAGCGGATCATCGAACCGTCTTTGCGCTTCAGGCCTTGGTTCACGCGAACCACGACGGCGCGCAGAACGTCACCCTTCTTCACGCGACCGCGCGGGATGGCTTCCTTCACGGAGACGACGATGACGTCGCCAACGCTGGCGTAGCGACGGCCTGCGCCGCCCAACACCTTGATGCACATGACCCGGCGAGCGCCAGAGTTGTCGGCGACGTCCAGGTTAGTTTGCATCTGGATCATGGTTTAGACCTTCCAGACTTAGGCCGAAGCCTTGGGAAGCACTTCCCAGGTCTTCAGCTTGGACTTCGGAGCGCACTCGACGATGCGAATGGTTTCGCCCGTCTTGTACACATTGGCTTCGTCGTGCGCGTGGTACTTCTTAGAGCGGCGCACGATCTTCTTCAGAAGGGGGTGAACGATGGTGCGTTCCACCTTCACCACAACGGTCTTGTCACCCTTATCGGAGACGACGACCCCTTCGAGGATACGCTTGGGCATATCGTTCTCCTTACGCCGCGGCCTTGGCGCGCAGCACGGTCTTGATCCGCGCGATATCCTTGCGGATTTCGTTCACGCGGTGGGTCTTCTCGACCTGACCCGTGGCGGCCTGGAAGCGCAGGTTGAACTGCTCTTTCTTCAGGTTGATCAGGGTTTCGGCGAGTTGATCGGGGGTCAGGCCCCGGATGTCGGCGATCTTCATGAGCCTCAAGCCTCCACGGCCACGCCCGCGTCGAGGCGGGTGACCACACGAGTGCGGATCGGCAGCTTGGCCGCGCCGAGGCGCAGCGCTTCACGCGCGATATCGTCCGGCACGCCGTCGATTTCGAACATGATGCGGCCGGGGGCCACGCGAGCGGCCCAGTAGTCGACGGCGCCCTTGCCCTTACCCATCCGGACTTCGGCCGGCTTGCCGGTGACCGGCACGTCCGGGAAGATACGGATCCAGACGCGGCCTTGACGCTTCATCTGGCGGGTAATGGCGCGACGAGCAGCTTCGATCTGGCGAGCCGTGATGCGCTCCGGCTCAACGGCCTTGAGGCCGTAGGAGCCGAAGTTCAGCAGGGTGCCGCCCTTCGAGGCGCCGTGGATGCGGCCCTTGAACTGCTTGCGGAACTTGGTTTTCTTCGGTGACAGCATAGCGCTCTATCCTTAGTCCCGATTGCGGCGGCCGCGGTCGCCGCGGTCCGGGCGATCGCCGCGCTCACGTCCACCGCCTTCACCGGCCGGGCCGGATTCGGAAGCGAGACGCTTGTCCAGCGCCATCGGGTCATGCTCCAGCACTTCGCCTTTGAAGATCCAGGTCTTCACGCCGATGATGCCGTAGGTGGTCTTGGCTTCAGCGAAACCGTAGTCGATGTCCGCGCGCAGGGTGTGCAGCGGAACGCGACCTTCGCGGTACCACTCCATGCGGGCGATTTCGGCGCCGCCGAGGCGGCCCGAGACGTTGATCCGGACGCCCTTGGCGCCGAGACGCACGGCCGACTGGATCGAACGCTTCATCGCACGACGGAAGGCGATCCGGCGCTCGAGTTGCTGAGCGATGGACTCGGCGACCAGCTGAGCGTCGGTTTCCGGCTTGCGGATCTCGACGATGTTCAGGTGGACTTCGCCTTCGGTCATCACCGAGAGGTCCTTGCGGAGCTTCTCGATGTCAGCGCCCTTCTTGCCGATGATGACGCCCGGACGAGCGGCATAGATCGTGATGCGGCACTTCTTGTGCGGACGCTCGATGATGATGCGCGAGACGCCAGCTTGGTACAGGCGCTTCTTCAGGGCGGCGCGGATGGCCAGGTCCTGGTGCAGCATCTTGCCGTACTGGTCGCCGTCGGAGAACCAACGGCTGTCCCAGGTGCGGTTCACGCCGAGCCGCAGCCCGACCGGATTGACTTTCTGACCCATTAGGCGGCCTCACCCAGTTCGCGGACCACGATCGTGATCTCGGAGAACGGCTTTTCCACGCGCGTCGCACGACCGCGGGCGCGGGGCGAAAAGCGCTTCATCACCAGGTTCTTGCCCACATAGGCCTCGGCGACGACCAGGGAGTCGATGTCGAGGTTGTGGTTGTTCTCGGCGTTCGAAATCGCCGAGTACAGCGCCTTGCGGACGTCTTGGGCGATGCGCTTGTGGCTGAATTCGAGCTCGTTCAGAGCGCGCTGGACGTTCAGGCCACGGATGGACTGAGCGACCAGGTTCAGCTTGCGCGGGCTGGTGCGCAGGGTGCGCACCTTAGCCATCGCCTCAACGCCTTCAAGGCGGCGAGCTTGCTTTTGCTTGGCCATGATTACTTCCTCTTGGCCTTCTTGTCGGCGGCGTGGCCCGGGAAGTTACGCGTGGGAGCGAACTCGCCGAACTTCATGCCGACCATGTCTTCCGACACGGAGACCGGGACGTGCTTCTGGCCGTTGTGCACGCCGAACACCAGGCCGACGAACTGCGGCATGATGGTCGAACGACGCGACCAGGTCTTGATGACGTCCTTGCGGCCCGACGCGAGAGCGGCGTCGGCCTTCTTCAGGAGGTACCCGTCGACAAACGGGCCTTTCCAGACGGAGCGGGTCATGGCTTAGCGGCCCTTCTTCGCTTTGTGGCGCGAACGGATGATGAACTTGTCCGTGGCCTTGTTGACGCGGGTCTTGGCGCCCTTGGTCGGCTTACCAGCCGGGGTCACCGGGTGGCGACCGCCCGAGGTGCGGCCTTCACCACCACCGTGGGGGTGGTCGACCGGGTTCATGGCGACGCCGCGGACGTGCGGGCGACGACCCATGTGACGAACACGACCGGCCTTGCCGAGGTTTTCGTTCATGTGGTCGGGGTTCGAGACCGCGCCGACGGTGGCCATGCACGTGTCGAGGACCATGCGCAGCTCGCCCGAGTTCAGGCGGATCTGGGCGTAGCCGGCGTCACGACCGACCAGCTGGGCGTAGGCGCCAGCCGAACGGGCGATCTGGCCGCCCTTGGCGGGCTTCAGCTCGACGTTGTGGATGATCGTGCCGATCGGCAGCGTGCGCAGCGGCGAGGCGTTGCCCGGCTTCACGTCGACCTTTTCGGCGGTGACGACTTCGTCGCCGGCCTTGAGGCGTTGCGGGGCCAGAATGTAGGCCAGCTCGCCGTCCTGATACTTGATCAGGGCGATGAACGCGGTGCGGTTGGGATCGTACTCGAGGCGAACGACCGTGGCCGTGCCTTGCTTACGACGCTTGAAGTCCACCAGACGGTAGAGGCGCTTGGCGCCGCCGCCGCGGAAGCGAACGGCGATACGGCCGTTGCCGCCACGACCGCCCGACTTGGAGAGGCCCTCGACGAGCTTCTTTTCCGGGCGACCCTTGTGGAGTTCGCTGCGATCGATCAGCACCAGGCCGCGCTGGCCGGGGCTGGTCGGGTTAAAGTGCTTCAAGGCCATGTCTTAGAGCCCCGTCGTGATGTCGATCGACTGGCCTTCGGCCAGGGTCACGATCGCTTTCTTGACGTCGGTGCGGCGACCGACGATGCCACGGAAGCGCTTGGTCTTGCCCTTGGTGACCAGGGTGTTGACCTTGGTGACCTTGACCTTGAACAGCTCTTCGACTGCGGCGGCGATTTCGTCCTTCGACGCATCGGCGGCCACCTTGAAGACAACCTTGTTCTGCTCGCTGAGCAGGGTCGTCTTTTCGGTGATCACCGGCGACAGGATCGTGTCGTAGTGGCGGGCGGTAGCGGCCATTACGCGGCTTCCTTCTCAGCGAAACGAGCCGAGATCGCTTCCACCGCGTCCTTGGTCAGGACCAGGGTGTGGCGACGCAGCACGTCGTAGACGTTCAGGCCGGCGTTCGGCAGCACGTCCACGTTCGGAATGTTGCGGGCGGCGAGCTTGAAGTTCGCGTCCACTTCCGGACCAGCGATGACCAGCGCGTTCTTCAGACCGATCTTGTCGAAGTTGGCGCGCAGGGCGGCCGTCTTGGCTTCGGTCAGAACGGCGCTGTCGAGCACGACCAGCGAACCGGCCTTGGCCTTCGAGGACAGGGCATGGCGCAGAGCCAGGGCCCGGATCTTCTTCGGCAGGTCGAAAGCGTGGCTGCGGACGACCGGGCCGTGGGCCTTGGCGCCGCCGACGAACTGAGCCGCACGACGCGAGCCGTGACGAGCGCCGCCGGTGCCCTTCTGCTTGTACATCTTCTTGCCCGTACGAGAGACCTCGTTGCGGACCTGAATCTTGTGGTTGCCCGAGCGGCGCTTGGCCAGCTGCCAGGTGACGACGCGCTGCAGGATGTCGCCGCGGATGTCTTCGATGCCGAAGATGGCGTCGTCGAGATCCAGGGAGCCGGCCTTGCCGCCGTCAAGTTTGATGACGTCGAGTTTCATTAGCCTTCGCCCTCTTCGGTCGTCGCCGCGGGGGCCTCTTCAGCGGGGGTTTCAGCAGCCGGAGCGGCTTCGCCAGCCTTACGGAAGGCGCCCGGACGCGGCAGATCGGCCGGAGCGGCCTTCTTCACGGCGTCGCGGATCTTCACGTAGCTGCCTTCGTGGCCCGGGACGGCGCCCTTGACCAGGATCAGGCCGCGCTCGACGTCGACCTTCCAGACGGTGACGTTGAGGGTGGTGACGGTTTCTTGACCGAGGTGACCAGCCATCTTCTTGCCCGGGAACGTACGGCCCGGATCCTGGCGGTTACCGGTCGAACCGTGCGAACGGTGCGAGACCGAGACACCGTGGGTGGCGCGAAGACCACCGAAGTTCCAGCGCTTCATGGCGCCGGCGAAACCCTTACCGACGGTGACGCCCTGGATGTCGACCTTCTGGCCGGCGACGTAGTGGTCGGCGGTGAATTCCGCGCCCACTTCGATCAGAGCGGCTTCGTCGACGCGGAATTCGGCGACGACCCGCTTGGGCTCGACCGAGTTCTTGCCGAAGTGGCCGCGCTCGGCCTTCGAGGTGTTCTTGGGCTTCTTGGCGCCGGCGCCGAGTTGCAGGGCGGTGTAACCGTCCTTCTCGACGGTGCGCTGAGCCACGACCTGGCAACCGTCGAGCGACAGGACGGTGACCGGCACGTGCTGACCGGCGTCGTCGAAGAAGCGGGTCATGCCGAGCTTCTTGGCGATCAGGCCGGTGCGGTTAGCGGGGAGAGTCATCAGTTCGGCCCTCCTTACAGCTTGATTTCGACGTCAACGCCGGCCGACAGGTCGAGCTTCATCAGCGCGTCCACGGTCTGCGGAGTCGGGTCAACGATGTCGAGGACGCGCTTGTGCGTACGGATCTCGAACTGCTCGCGCGACTTCTTGTCGACGTGCGGCGAACGGTTGACGGTGAATTTTTCGATAAGCGTGGGCAGGGGGATGGGGCCCCGCACCGTCGCACCCGTGCGCTTGGCCGTGTTCACGATCTCGCGCGTGGAATGATCCAACACGCGGTGATCGAAGGCCTTGAGCCGGATGCGGATGTTCTGACGATCCATATCGCTCGGTTTCCTAGTGGGCTGCGCCCGCGTCTCGAACCATTTCAAAGACCAACCCGGACTCCTCTTTCGAGACGTCCGAACGCAGCGTCCGCAAAACAAATTGGCCCGCGCAATCGCTTGCGAGGGCCGGTGATCCGCAACCACGCCGTCCTCCGAGGAGAACCCTCCTCTGGATGAGAAGGACGCCTGGTTACGGGTCGCTTGCGAACCGCGTTTGAGCCCTAGAGCTCACAGCCGGTCCAACAGAGGGGCGCTTTTACGTGCCTGAATCGGTTTCGTCAAGCGGTCCCGACGGGCTTTCGCGACGGCTTGTTTAACAAGACGTAAAGCCGCCGCCCCGAGCACGACGGCTTAACACTTATGGCCAAAACGCGGCTGAACAAAAAGCAATGTTCACCGACTTGAGCCCCATACACACAATCTTTGTGCGCGACCCGCGCGTATAGAAACTCAATTCGTTCCTGCAAGTGTAGTATTTGCGCACCATAACGCCCCGAACGGTCTGACAGAGCCTTGCGGCCGTCATCGAACCTTCATAGATCCGCCCCGCTCGACGGTAGGGAGGCCCTCCCCAAAACGACCGACCGCCGTCGAGACCACATGAGTAAGGGGATTACCCACTATGAAGACCCAACTGTTCGCCGCCGCCGCCGTGCTGGCCGTCGCCGTCTCGGCTCCCGCTTTCGCCCAGAACATCGGTTCGGTCGGCGCCGCCGTTGACTACAACAACATCGACACCCGCGCCGGCGACGCCGACGGCACCTCGGTCGTCATCGACGGCTCGGTCGCCATCCCGACCGGTTCGTGGACGATCACCGGCGCCGCCGACGTCTCGATCGCCGACAGCGACGTCTCGCAACGCACCGTCGCCACCGGCGCCGTGCACGCCACGACCGTCGTCGGCAACGGCCTGCGCATCGGCGGCTTCACCGCCCTGTCGCGCCCGTCGAACGACACCCTGTGGGCCGTCGGTGGCGAAGCCCAGAAGTACCTCGGCAACGTGACCCTGACGGGTCTCGCCGCCTACGGTCAGTCGAACGACCTGGACGCCGACCTGTGGACCGTCCGCGCCGGCGCCAACTACTTCGTGTCGGACGACTTCCGTCTGGACGCCGGCCTTGGCTGGTCGAACGTTGACGGCCTCGTCGACGCCGACATCTGGGACATCAACGTCGGTGGCGAATACAAGTTCGCCAACACCGGCTGGTCGACCTTCGCCAAGTACACCCACAGCGAAGCCGATGACCTGGCCGACCTGAAGTCGGACGCCGTGAAGGTTGGCCTGCGCTACACCTTCGGCGGCAGCCTGAAGGCCCGCAACGCCGCCGGCGCCGACCTGGCCACCGGCAGCGACCTGTTCGGCTTCCTGGTCCGCTAAGCCGGAAGCTTCGTGATCTTCCGGCGCCCACCGGAAGATCACGGGCAGCGTTTCAAGGGACCCGCCCTCCCCCTCCTACCCGGGCGGGTTCCGACGAAAAGCAAGACGCCCCCGAAGCGAAAGCTCCGGGGGCGTTCTCTTTATATATATATGTACCGATGTGCGCCGAACGGCGCTCCGGTTCGCTGGGCTTACTGGCCGATATAGATGTTGCCAGAGCCCACGGCCGACTTCTTGACCGAGCCGTTGACCTTGGCCACGCGGATGTCGCCCGAGCCGGCCACCGACAGCGACACCCGGTCGGCCTCGCCGCCGAAGTTCACGTCGCCCGAACCCATGATGCTGACGTCGATGTCGCGGGCCCGGCCGCCGGTGATCTTCACACCGCCCGAACCGGCGATGCTGACGTCGAGATCGCCGCCGCGCAGCGCCGCGGCCTTCACGTCGCCCGAGCCGGCGATCGACACCTCCAGGTCCGACACGTCCTGCAGGCTGATGTCGCCCGCGCCGGCCAGGTTGATCTCGGCCTTGGCGGCGCTTCCAGCCTTGGTGTCGCCCGAGCCGGCCAGGCTGATCTCGAGCTTGCCCCGGGTGTTGGCGATGGTCCAATCCCCGCAGCCGGCGTTGGCCAGCTCGACGCTGTCGCTGCGACCGACGCTGCCATAGACCGCGCCCGAGGCGCCGACCGAGACGTTCATCGGCACGCGGATGGCCACCTGCGGGATGTCCTTCCACTGCACCTCGCCGAGATCGCGGACCCGGACCGCCGAGCCCTCGCCCCGGCTGTTGCAGCTCTGGATGCGCTTGAGGCGCAGGTTGCCGTCGATGATCGTCTGGCCGCCGACCTTGCGCACTTCCAGCGGCAGGCCGCCGTTGGTGGTCAGGAACTCGACCTTCACGTCGCTGCGGGCTTCGGGAATGATGGTGACGCGGGCGACGGCGTCCTTGATCTTGACCGTCGGCTCGGCGGCGGCCGCGCCGGCCAGGGCGACAACGGCCGCGCCGGCGGCCAGGCTGATGATTGCGCGCATCTTTAAGTCCCCTCGGATGGCTTTGCGTTGAGGGAACGCTAGTCGGCGAGGCCGCGCCGCACGACTTAATTCGAGGTCATGACGCTGTTGTCACGAACCGCGTCAGGCCGCCTTCTGGGCGTCGCCGATCTCGAAGCTGCGCTCGAACCCCTTGATCCTGTCTTCGACCAGGCCCAGCCGCTTGAGGCCCAGCGAGGCGGCCCACAGGCCCGCACGCGCCGCCATCGGCGTCTTGTCCATGGCCGCCACGGGCAGGCCCCAGCGGCGCAGCACGCCGTTGGCGAAGTGGGCGCCGTTGGTCAGGCGCGAGCCCCAGGTCTGATAGTCCACCGACAGCGAGACGTTGAAGGTGCCGAGGTTCTCGATCCGGTGCGGCGCGTGCAGCGGCCAGCTGGCGGCCATGCCCGGTTCCAGGTCGAACACCGCCGCGGCCGCGTCCATGTCGCGGTGATACGGCAGGTCCTCGGTCTGCTGCTTGAGCATGATGTTCTCCATGCCCTGCTGGGGCATGTGCGCCTCGTCGACCGGATAGATCCAGATCCGCTTGCGGCCGCGCAGGTGGAACAGGATGACGCCCGGCGCGTCGGCGTGGAACGGCACCTTGGCGCCCGGGGCCGACATGATCAGCTGGCCGTTCAGCTGGACAGGCGAAAAGCCCCTCGCCTCGCCCGCGATCTCCTCGAAGGCCTGCTTCATCAGTGGGGTCAGGGCCGGATACCAGGCCTCGGCCCGGCGCAGCTGCACCCAGATGCGGCCCTGCTTGACGCCTTCCAGCACCTCGCGCCCCGGCAACCGCCCGCGCGCGCCGGTGCGCATGGTCGCCTGCCCCTCGGCGTCGAAGTCGAACAGGTTGATGTCGTAGAGCTCGGCCGGATAGGCGTCGAGCAGGCGCGCCAGGGCGTCGTCGTCGAACAGGCCCGTTTCGGCGAGGTTGTGGCGGAAGGTGATCGGGGCCTTGCGGAAGTCCTGGATCTGGTCCCCCGACCAGGGCGCGACGAGACGGGTCATAGGCCTTACTCCTCCCTCAGTCGGCCAGCAGGCCGAGGCTCAAGCCGAGGCCGATGCCGACGCCGATCCCGGCCCCGACGGCCGGGTGACGCCGGCCCAGGCCGGTGACGAAACTGGCGCCGCCCTTGACCTGGCCGATCAGGCCAGGCTCGCAGGCGGCGATGCGGTCGAGACGACGGGCCAGGCGCTTGCCCACCTCGTCGATGCGCTCGACGCCGGGCGCGCCGCGCAGGTGGGTCATCAGCGACGGCCGCATGGCCACAGCCCCCTCCAGCACCGGCTCCATCGGCACGGCGAAGTCTTCCTTGTAGGCTTCCTCGCTGGGCCCGAAGTCGACGCGGGCGATGCCGCGCTCGGCCGCGACCCGCAGGGTCTCCAGCGTCATCAGGGCGCCGGGCGAGTATCGCGCGAAGGCCGGGTCGTAGATCGGGAACCACAGGTGATGACGGTCGCCGGCGGTCAGGCCGAGCTCGGCCGCCACGATCGTCCCGCCGGCGCGCAGCACGGCCAGGCGCAGGCCGAAGTCATCGGCCTCGGACTCGGCCAGGCGGTTCAGGAGATCGATGGTCCAGCCGCAGGCGAAGATGTCGTGCTGGTGGGTGCGGCGGATCTGGGCGCGCTTCTGGGCCACCAGCCAGGCCAGCAGATCCAGCGCCGGCCGCTCGAAGGTGAAGACCATCTGGCCGTGATCGCGCTCCAGGGCGCGGGCGCGGCGGCGCTTGTCCTTCAGGAAGGCGGAGCTGCGCGTGGCCTGATAGGCCTCGAAGCCGGCCGACAGGTCGGCGGCCATGGCGTAGCGCACCGAAAGCTCAGGCAAGGGCACGGGCGAGATCAGGCCGCTGACCCGCATGCGCTCGACGCCCAGCAGGGTCAGGACGGCGGGCAGGCAGACATCGGGCTCGGCGATCAGGCCGTGAAAGTCGCTCATCGGCGCGCCGAGCGGCTGGATCGACGAGCCGCGGCGCTGGAAGGGCAGGAAGCCGACGATGCGGTCGCCGCGCTCCAGCACGGCGACCCGGGAGCCGGGCGCGCAGGCCGCGGCCGCCTCGACATAGCGGAGATCGAAGTACGGACCGCCCAGCACCGGCTCGGCGGCGCGCAGGGCGTTCCAGCGCGCGCGCTCGGCGGCGTTGAGATCGGCGACCTCGATGACCCGCGCCTGCATTCCCGTGTCCAGCACCCTGCTCCCCGTCCTTGCGGACTACGCCGGGCGTGGATCGGCGGCCCTCCGTCAGCCGCCGTGCAAGGTTAACCGCACAGGCGCCGACTTGTAGGCCGGCGTGCCACTACGCCGGTCGTGATCCTCAAGTGCTACTAGAGCATTGGTTTCCGGATAGTATGCGGCCACGCACCCGCGCGGAATTTTTCGCGCCACGGCCGTGAAACCGCGCACGACTCGCGCGCCGGTTTCATCGAAGGCGGCCGCCAGGTCGATGCGCTGGCCCTCCGCCACGCCCAGCGCCGCCAGGTCTTCCGGATTGACGAACACCACGTCGCGCCGGCCGAACACCCCGCGATAGCGGTCGTTCTCACCGTAGATGGTGGTGTTGTACTGGTCGTGGCTGCGCAGGGTGGTCAGCAGCATCACCGAGGCGTCGCCCCGGCGCGGATCGTCCAGCCCCGTGTGCGGCAGGAAGTTGGCCTTGCCCGACGGCGTGGTCCACTTGCGCTCGGCCGCCGGCACCGGCAGGCGGAAGCCGCCCGGCTGGCGGACGCGCGCGTTGTAGTCGGTGAACTGGGTCGGGAAGACCTGCTCGATCAGGTCGCGGATGCGGTCGTAGTCGGCCGTCAGCCCCTCCCAGTCGACGGGATCATCGGCCCCCAGGGCCGCGCGGGCGATTCCGGCGACGATGGCCGGCTCGGACATCAGGTGCTCGGAGGCCGGAGGGTTGAGGCCGCGCGAGGCGTGGACCATCGACATCGAATCCTCGACCGTCACTGACTGGCGCACCCCGCCCTGCAGGTCCATTTCCGTGCGGCCCAGGCACGGCAGCAGAAGCGCCTCGCGACCGACCAGCAGGTGGGTGCGGTTGGGCTTGGTGGCGATGTGGGCCGCGAAGTCGACCATCCGCATGGCGACGTGGGTGCGCACGGGGTCGGGCGCGGCGACGGCGAAGTTGCCGCCCAGGCCGACGAACACCTTGGTCTCGCCCGCGCCCATGGCCTCGATGGCCTCGACGACGGTGTGGCCATGCTCGCGCGGCGGCGTGAAGCCAAACACCTTGGCCAGGGAGTCGAGCAGGGCCGCCGACGGCTTCTCCCAGATGCCGACCGTACGGTCGCCCTGGACGTTGGAGTGACCCCGCAGCGGACAGATCCCCGCCCCCGCCCGGCCGATGTTTCCGCGCAGCAGCAAGAGGTTCACCAGTTGCTGCACCGTGCTGGACGAGCTGCGGTGCTGGGTCAGGCCCATGCCGTAGCAGAGGATCGTGGCGCTGGACCGGGCGTAGATGGCCGCGGCCTCCTCGATCTCGGCCCGCGACAGGCCGCCGACGCTGACGATCTCGTCCCAGGACAGGGCGTCGAGGTGGGCCGCCAGGGCGTCGAAGCCCGCCGTGTGCTCGGCGATGAAGTCGTCGTCGAGGACGGCCGGCTCGTCGGCGCCGCGCACGGCGCGGTCGAAGGCCAGCACGGCCTTCATCAGCCCCTGCACCACGGCCGCGTCGCCGCCCACGTTCACTTGATAATAGCGCGAGGCGATCGGGGTGGACGACAGGGTCGCCATCTCGACCGGGTCCTGCGGCGAGGCGAACCGCTCCAGAGCCCGCTCGACCAGCGGGTTGAAGGCCATGATCGTCGCGCCTCTGCGCGACGCTTCACGAAGGGTCGCCATCATCCGCGGGTGATTGGTGCCGGGGTTGTGGCCGAAGCACAGGATCAGGTCGGCGTGGTCGAAGTCTTCCAGGCTGACCGAGCCCTTGCCCATGCCGATCGAGTCCGGCAGGCCGACGCTGGTCGGCTCGTGGCACATGTTCGAGCAGTCGGGGAAATTGTTGGTGCCGACCTTGCGGCCCAGCAGCTGAAACAGGAAGGCCGCCTCGTTGCTGGCCCGGCCCGAGGCATAGAACTCGGCCTCGTGCGGGCTCTCCAGCGCCTGGATCGCCGCGCCCGTGCGGGCGAAGGCCTCGCTCCAAGCGATCGGCAGATAGCGGTCGCTGGCCGGATCATAGGCCATCGGATGGGTCAGGCGGCCCAGGTCCTCGATGGCGTGGTCGCTCCAGGTCAGCATCTCGCTGACGGTATGGGCGGCGAAGACCTCGGGCGTGGCCCGCTTGGTCGTCGCCTCCCAGGCCACGGCCTTGGCGCCGTTCTCGCAGAACTCGAACGACGAGGTGTGCTTGGGATCGGGCCACGCGCAGCCGGGGCAGTCGAAGCCCTCGGGCTGGTTGGCGCGCATCAGGGTCTTGCCGCCCTCGACGATGGTCTCCTGGTCGGCCAGGGCGCCGGCCACGGCCTTCAGCGCGCCCCAGCCGCCGGCCGGCGCGTCATAGGGCTTCACGCCCGGGATCTTGCCCCCGACCGGATTGGAATCGTCAGCCATCACGCAACCTCCAGCGCCGCCTCGACCAACCGGTCGGGACGGGAAAACACCATGTGGCCGTCGGGCCTAGCCAAGGCGACCAGGGTCAGGCCCGCCTCCTCGGCCCGGCGCACGGCCAGGTCGGTCGGGGCCGACACCGCCACGATCATGCCGGCGCCCATGCGCACGGCCTTCTCGACCATCTCGAACGAGCAGCGACTGGTGACCAGAACGAAGCCCGCTCCGGCGTCGCGGCCCTCGCGGGCCATGGCACCGGCCAGCTTGTCCAGGGCGTTGTGACGGCCGACGTCCTCGGCCAGCAGCTGCACCCGGCCGTCGACATCGCAGAAGGCGGCCGCATGGGTGGCGCGGGTGCTGCGCCCCAGGGCCTGGACGGCCTCGAGATCGGCCAGGGCGGCGGGCACCGCCGCATGGGCGATGGAGACGCCAGCCGCCGCCGGCGGCAGGGGCCGCACCGCGTCGGCCAGCCGCTGCACCCCGCACAGGCCGCAACTCGAGCGTCCTTCCAGCTTGCGCGGCCTGGCCTTGCGACGGGCCGCGCCCTCGACGAGGCGCACGTCGACCAGCAGGCCGAGCTCTTCCTCGCGAACCTCGACGGAGGCGATCTCATCGGGCGCGGCGACGCCCTCGGTGATGGTGAAGCCCCGCGCCAGATCGGCCACGCCGCGCGGCGTCGCCATCAGCACTGTGTGCGGTCGACCGTCGAAGGACAGCCCCACGGCGACCTCGGTCGGGGCCCAGCGCTCGATCGGCGCGGCGCGCCCGGGCGCGCGCCATTCCAAGGCAGGGCGAAGGCGGGCGGAAGCATCGGACATGGTCAAAAGACTACAGTTTGGGCGCCTGCGCCGCCATGGCGAAAGACGAACACGGGGTGTGGCTGCCGGGCCACGCGGCCAGTTTGCGTCAAGCACAACACAAAACGGCGATTTGCTTCAAAGATCGCGCCGTAGGTTTCCGACAGATATCCAATCCGACCGAAAGTCTGCGGTATACGATTGGCGACAAACCACATCCCGACGTTCTGGTAATTCACCCGAACGTTACAGAACTTTCACCTCACAATCGCGAAACAAACCCCGCCCATCCCTGCCCCACGGCGAAATTTTATTCCGCCACCATGGCCTTGGCCGCGAAGCCTTGGCGAATACTGGGGACTATGAATGGCTAGAAATACCTATCTGCTGGGCGCTTCCGCGCTCGTCATCGCCATGACGACCGCGCCGATGCTGGCGCAGGCCCAGACGACCGACGACGCCTCCGCCGTCGAAGAAGTGGTGGTCACCGGCTCGCGCATCGCGCGCCGCGACTACGTCTCCAACAGCCCGATCGTGACCATGGGCCAGGAAGCGATCGAGAAGACCGGTTCGGTCACGGTCGACACCCTGCTCAACCAGATGCCGCAGTTCGTGCCGGCCGTATCGTCGACCTCGAACAACCCGTCGAACGGCGGCCAGGCCAACATCGACCTGCGCGGGCTGGGGACCCAGCGCACCATGGTGCTGATCGACGGCCACCGCGTGGTTCCGTCGAACTCGGACGGCACCGTCGACGTCAACATCATCCCCTCGGCCCTGATCCAGAACATCGAGGTGATCTCGGGCGGCGCCTCGGCGACCTACGGCTCGGACGCCCTGTCGGGTGTGGTGAACTTCAAGCTCAACAAGAACTTCACCGGCCTGCAGATGGACGCCCAGTACGGGATCACCGAGCAGGGCGACGGCAAGGAAAGCTCGCTCAGCCTGACCGCCGGCGGCAAGTACGCCGAGGACAAGGGCCACGCCGTGTTCTCGGTCAGCTACTCGCAGCGCGGCGAGGTCTACAACGCCGCCCGCGACTTCGCGAAGGTCTCCGGCGCCTCGTCGACCACCCCGTACGGCCGCTATGACGCCACCGGCACGAACCTGCCCAGCCAGGCCGCCGTCGACGCCGTGTTCGCCAAGTACGGCTATGCCGCCGGCTCAGTCGGCCGCTCGGCCAACCTCGGCTTCAACGACGACGGCACGCTGTTCTACAACGGCGTCAACTACACCGGCTCCGACGCGATCGACTATTCGACGATCCCCGTGAACGGCACCTACAACACCGGCGCCCTGAACCTGCTGCAACTGCCGCTGACCCGCTACTCGGCCTAC
Organism: Caulobacter radicis; assembly: GCF_003094615.1. Lineage (GTDB taxonomy): Bacteria > Pseudomonadota > Alphaproteobacteria > Caulobacterales > Caulobacteraceae > Caulobacter > Caulobacter radicis. The sequence continues at coordinate 45,315 of NZ_QDKO01000022.1, forward strand.
GCGGCCACCGAGTACGAGGTCAACGAGCACGCCGAGGTCTACGGCTCGTTCAACTTCACCCACTACGACTCGCGCACCATCCTCGCGCCGTCGCCGGCCGCCGGTTCGACGGGCTTCTCGGTGCCGGTCACCAACCCCTTCATCCCGACCGACCTGTCGACCATCCTGGCCAGCCGCGCCGACCCGACCGCCGACTTCCTGCTGCGCAAGCGCTTCACCGACGTCGGCTCCCGCATCTCGGAAACCACCTTCAACGTCTTCCAGCTGGCCGGCGGCGTGCGCGGCGCGACCGGCTTCAAGGACTGGACCTACGACCTGTACGCCTCGTTCGGCCGTTCGGAGCAGAACGAGACCCAGTCGGGCAACGTCAGCCACTCGGCGGTGCAGACCCTGCTCGACGCGGCCGACGGCGGCGCCAGCATCTGCACCGGCGGCTATGACCCGTTCGGCAACAACGCCCTGTCGGACTCGTGCCGCTCGTACATCTCGCGCACGACCAAGAACTGGACCGCCGCCGAACAGCGCATGGTCGAACTGAACTTCCAGGGCGGTCTGTTCAACCTGCCGGCCGGTGAAGTGCGCGGCGCCTGGGGCGCGGACTACAAGTTCGACAGCTTCCAGTACGTGCCCGACAGCCTGCTCTCGACCGGCGACGTGGTCGGCTTCAACGCCGCCGACGCCATCGACGCCTCGACCGACGTCTACGAGCTGTACGGCGAAATCCTGGTGCCGGTCCTCAAGGACCTGCCGTTCATCAAGTCGCTGAACCTCGACGCCGGCTACCGGATGTCGGACTACCAGACCATCGGCACCGTCGGCGCCTACAAGGTCGACGGCGACTGGGAGGTCGTCGACGGCTTCCGCATCCGCGGCGGCTACCAGCGCGCCGTCCGCGCCCCGTCGATCGGCGAGCTCTACTCGCCGCAGAACCAGGACTACCCGTCGATCAGCGAAGACCCCTGCGCCTACAACAGCAGCTACCGGACCGGCGCCAACGCCGCCAACGTCCGCACGCTCTGCCTGTCGCAAGGCGTGCCGTCGGCGATCATCGACAGCTACACCTACGCCAACAGCCAGGTGAACGCCCTGACCGGCGGCAACCCGGACCTGAAGGAAGAAACCGCCAACACCTACAATGTCGGCTTCGTCTGGTCGCCGCGCTTCGACAACCCGCTGTTCGAACGCCTGTCGCTGTCGGTCGACTACTATTCGATCGACATCAAGGACGCGATCGGCACCATCGACGCCTCGACCGTGCTGGACAAGTGCTACAACGGCGACGCCAACAGCGCCTACTATTGCAGCCTGTTCTCGCGCAACAGCTCGACGGGCGAGATCGACACCCTCACCCTGACCAACCTGAACCTGGCCCGCTACAAGACCACCGGCGTCGACTTCCAGGCGGACTGGGCCTTCGGCCTGGGCGCGGTCGGCCTCGACGACAAGTACGGCATGCTGAAGTTCAACGTGGTGGGCAACTACCTCGACAGCTTCAAGGTCCAGAGCCTGGCCGGCGAGGAGTTCCAGGAGCTGAAGGGCACGATCGGCAACACCTCGATCAGCTCGGTGGCCGTCTCGCACCCCGAGTGGAAGTTCGCGGCCTCGACCAGCTGGGTCGTGGGTCCGGTGGACGTCGGCGTGCGCTGGCGCCACATCGGCGAGATGGTCGACGCGGCCGACTCCTCGGAGAAGATCGACGCCGTCGACTACTTCGACCTGAACGGCAGCTGGCAGATCAACGACACCTACTCGATCCGGGGCGGCGTCACGAACCTGACCGACAAGCAGCCGCCGTACTTCACCTCGTACGTGCAGGCCAACACCGATCCGTCGACCTACGACGTGCTCGGCCGCCGCTTCTACGTGGCGGTGAAGGCCAAGTTCTAAGCCTTCGGGTCCAGGACAAGATCAGGCGGCGGGGTCGAAAGGCCCCGCCGCTTTTCTTTGGGGCGATCCGCAGGAACCTCCCCCCGTGGGGGAGGCGATCGCGCAGCGATCGGTGGGGGGCGTGGCGACGAAATCGGCCCACACTGCGGCAGCTGAAAACGTCCCCCCACCGGCCTTCGGCCGCCTCCCCCACAGGGGGAGGATCATCACTTCGGCGGCGACTGGAACTTCTCGAACCAGGCCAGGATGGCCGAGGCCTTGGCGGCCGATTGCGAGGGCCGCACGGCCAGGCCGCCGTGGCTGGCGCCGGGAACCTTGACCAGGGCCGTCGGCACGCCGCGCAGTTGCAGGGCCTGGTAATACTGCTCGGACTCGGCCACCGGCGTGCGCAGGTCCTGATCCCCCACGACGACGAGAGTCGGGGTCTTCACGTTGCCGACCAGCGACAGCGGCGAGCGGGCCCAATAGCCCTGCGGGTCCTCCCACGGCATCTTGCCGAACCAGTACGAGGCCATGAAGCTGTACGCATCGGTGGTCAGCACCTGGCTCGACCAGTTGATCACCGGCTTCTGGGTGGCGGCCGCGGCGAAGCGGTTGGTCTTGCCGACGATCCAGGCCGTCAGGGCGCCGCCGCCCGAGCCCCCGGTCACGTAAAGGCGATCGGTGTCGACGAAACCCTTGGCGACGGCCGCGTCGACCGCGCTCATCAGGTCGTCGTAGTCGTGGCTGGGATAGTTGCGGTCGATCTCGTTGGCGAAGGCCTCGCCGTACGACGTCGAGCCGCGGGGGTTGGCGTAGACCACCACATAGCCGGCCGCCGCATAGAGCTGGTTGTCGGTCGAGAAGCTGGGGCCATAGGCCGAGAACGGCCCGCCGTGGATCTCGAGGATCAGCGGATACTTCCTGGCCGGATCGAAGTTGGGCGGGGTGACGATCCAGGCGCCGATGTCCTTGCCGTCGAAGGACGACTTGACCGACAGGGCCTCGACCTTGCCCAGGGTCTTGGCGCCCAGCAGGTCGGCGTTGAGGGCCGTCAGGCGCCTGGCCTCGCCCCCCTTCCGGGCAATGGCGATATCGGACGGGCGGCTGGTCGCCCCTTGGGTGAAGGCCACGGCGCCGTCGCGGGCCACGCTGAACGCGCCGCCGCTGTAGGGACGGTCAAGACCCGCTCCAGTCAGCCCGGCGACCACCGTCTCGACCTTGCCAGACAGGTCCACGCGGGCGACGCGCACCGAGCCGTTCTCGTCGTAGGAGATATAGAGGCCGCGGCCGTCGGCCGACCACACCGGGTTGTCGATCGAGCGGTCGAGGTCGCCGGTCAGCACGCGGCTGTTCCCGCCGTCGATGTCCATCACGTAGAGGCGGGTGTTCTCGTAGCCACGGCGGCGGGCGTCGTCATAGCCGACATAGGCCACCTGCCGGCCGTCGGGCGAGACCACCGGATTGGCGTCCGGCCCCACGCGGGTGGTCAGGGCCTTCAGCGAACCGTCGGCCAGGGTCAGGCGCCAGATCTCGGCCTCGGCCGGATTGCGTTCCCAGCCCTCGGCGCGGTTGGCCGAGAACAGCAGGTAGCGGCCGTCCTTGGTGAAGGACAGCGGCCCGCGGTCGTCGAACTTGCCGAAGGTCAGCTGGCGCGGCGCGCCGCCCTCGGACGAGACCGTGTAGATCTTGGAGAAGCCGGCCTTCAGCGTGCCCTCCCCGTCGCCGCGGAAGGTGACGCGGGTCTCGACGGTCAGCGGCGGCGCCCACTTGGCGTTTTCAGGCTTGCCCTCCGGGGCCGAGCCCAGCTTGGCGCCGTCGTCGGCGGTGAGCATGGTGAAGGCGATGGTCTTGCCGTCGGGCGACCAGGTGAGATCGCTGGGCGCCTCGACCAGGGTGGCCAGGCGCGCGGTGCGGCCGGTGGCGACCCACTGCACGTAGAGCTGCGCGCCAGCGTCGGGCGTCACCAGCACATAGGCCAGCCGCTGGCCGTCGGGCGACCAGCGGGGCGACATCGCGGCCCCCTGCCCGGCCACCAGCGGCGTCTGGGCGCCGGTCTTCGCGTCGACCAGCCAGATCGAGCGCACGGCGCGGTCGACCATGATGTCGTTGGAGGCCCGGACATAGGCGATCAGGTCGCCGTCGGGACGGATCTGCGGATCGGAGGCGACTTCCAGGCCGAACAGGTCGCGGCCGGTGAACAGGGCCTGGGGCGCCTCTCGCACGGCGGCGACGCCGGCCATCGGGCTCGCCGCCGCCAGGGCCAGCAGCGAAACGAGCAGCAGTTTGGTCGGGCGGCGCATGGGCGATCCTGGCGAAGCTTGCGAAAGAAGGGGTGGATACTGCCGCGCTAACGCCCAGCGTCCACCCCTATTTCCGCACCTCGCGCAAGGATCTTGCGCCTTACCAGCCTGAGTTGCCCGCGCGTGGTCCTCGTCCTTCGACAAGCTCAGGATGAGGACCAGATTGCAGGCCTTGCAGTAGAAATCCTCACCCTGAGCCCGTCGAAGGGCGAGGATTTCGTTCTCGCGGTCAGCCCGCCTTCAGCGCCAGCGAGGCCGGCTTCAGGCCCGGGGCCGAGGCCAGCACCCGCACTTCGCCGGCCTGGCCGCGCTTGGTGCGGACGATCACCTGGGCCAGGCCGTTGAAGACCTTGCGCTGGCTGGCGACGTCGCTCTCGTGGCTGGTCGGGTTGCCGTTGCCGACCCCGATCACCTCGCCCGGGCCGGTGACGGCGAAGGTCACCAGATCCCCGGCCTTGGGCACCACGCGGCCCTTGGCGTCGACCACCTCGACCTTGAGGATGCCCACGTCCTGGCCGTCGGCGGCGAGGGCCGAGCGGTCGGTGGTCAGGCGCACGGCGGCGGCGGGACCGGCGGTCTCGCGGCGCTGGCGCAGGATCACCTTGCCGTCCTTGTAGCCGTGGGCCTCGATCACGCCCGGGGCATAGGGCACGGACCACTCGACGTGGTGGTTGGCTTTCACCTCCCGCACGCCCTGGCTCTTGCCGTTCAGGAACAGCTCGACCTTGTCGCAGTTGCTGTGGACCCAGACCGGAACGGGTTTTCCTTCCTGGCCTTCCCAGTTCCAGTGCGGGAAGAGGTGCAGCAGCGGCTCCTTCCGCCACCAGGCGCGGTAGTAGTAATAGTTGTCCTTCGGGAAGCCGCAGGTGTCGAGCGCGCCGAAGTGCGAGCTGATGCTGGGCCAGCGGTTGAAGGGCGTGGGCTCACCGCGATAGTCGAAGCCGGTCCAGATGAAGCCGCCGGCCATCCACGGACGGTCGGCCGCGTGGCTCCACCACTTCTCGGCCGTGGTCGCCCACCAGGGGTGGTCGGTGTCGTAGGCCGGGACATAGCTCTTGGCGTCGCTGCGCAGGTATTCGCCGCGCGTGGTGACCGTGCTGCCGCTCTCGCTGCCGATGATCGGCAGGTTCGGGAAGCGGGCGTGGAAGTCATCCATCTTCTCGTGGCGATAGTTGAAGCCGATGACGTCGAGTTCGGCGGTGATGCCGTCGCCGAAGCCCGAGTCCATGGCCGCCGTGACGCCGCGGGTCGGGTCGAGGCGGTTGACCAGGCGGCGCATGGTCTTGGCCACCTTGCGGCCGCGCGCCGTGCCCTGCTGCGGCTCTTCGTTGCCGATCGACCACAGGATGATGGACGGGTGGTTGCGGTCGCGGCGGATCAGCCGCTCCATCTCGTCTAGCGAGGTCGGGTCGCTGGACATCCGGCGCGTCTCGGCGATGAACAGCATGCCCAGGCGGTCACAGGCGTCCATCAGTTCGGGCGTAGCCGGGTTGTGCGAGGCGCGATAGGCGTTGCAGCCCATCGACTGCAACTGCTCGATCCGCCAGGTCTGAAGGGTGTCGGGGATGCCCGCGCCGACGCCGGCGTGGTCCTGGTGGTTGCAGGTCCCTTGCAGCTTGACGTGCTTGTCGTTGAGGAACAGGCCCTCCTTCGGGTCGAAGCGCACCGAGCGGACGCCGAACGGCGTGGCGTAGCGGTCAACCACCGCGCCGCCGACCTTCACCTCGGTCACCAGGGTGTAGAGGTGCGGGTTCTCCAGCGACCACAGCACCGGATTGGCCAGGGTCACGGTCTGCGACAGCGACTGGCGCTGCCAGCCCGGCAGGCGGCCGGCGGCCGGGGCCACGGCCAGGGCCGGCTTGCCCGCGCCGTCGAGCACGGAGTGGACGAGGCTGAACTCGACGGCTTCGTCGCCCTCGTTGATCAGGTCGGTCTCGATCTCCAGCGTGCCGTCGACCTTGGACTTCACGAACACGCCCCATTGGGGCACGTGCACCGGGGCGGTCTTGACCAGCCAGACGTGGCGATAGATGCCCGCGCCCTCGTAGAACCAGCCTTCGCCCAGGCTGGCGTCGACGCGCACGGTGATCAGGTTGTCGCCGCCGACATTGGCGATGTCGGTAATGTCGACGCGGAAGCTGGCGTAGCCGCTTTCCTCGCTCTCGAGGACGTAGCCGTTCACCATCACCACGGCGTCGCGCATCACGCCGTCGAATTCGATCGACAGGCGCGTGCCGGTCTCGACGGCCGGCAGGGTGAACTTCTTGCGGTACCAGCCGATGCTGTTCTGGGGGAACTCGCGGCCGATGGCCTTGTAGCCGTGGGCGGCGCGCAGGTCCTCGTCGTCGGGCTTGCCGCTGGGCTTGTAGTCGGGATTGTTCTCGAACGGCAGGGTGACGGCCCAGTCGTGCGGCACGGTCACCGGGGTCCAGGCGCTGTCGTCGAAGTCCTTCTGGGCGGCGGCGGCCACCCACCAGTTGGGCGCGTCGGCGCCGGCCTTGGCGTAGGTGCGCTGGTTGGCGCCATAGCCGAAGTCGCGGGCCGGATCCTGGGCGTGGCCCAGGTGGAACTTCCAGTCGAAGTCCAGGCTGGTGCGCTCGCGCGGGCCCAGGTCGACGACGACGGGCGCGGCCTTCCTGGCGGTAGTTGCGGCGGGCTTGGCGGCGCGGGCGGAAGACGCGGCGGCGAAGGCGGCGACGCCAGCGGTGGCGGCCAGGGCTTGCCGGCGGCTGAACTCGACCATCGGGGACCTCTCAAAGCAAAAAAGAAGGGAGGAAACCGGCGAGGTTTCCTCCCCCAGCAAAGGATCGTCGGGGAGGAGTGACGTCCTGGGAAAAGTGCGAAATCCTGATCCTTCGACAAGCTCAGGATGAGGATTTCGAATGCCGAAGCGATGCCATGGACCTCACCCTGAGCTTGTCGAAGGGCGAGGTCCACGCAAGGCTTCTGAACGCCTTAGAACTTCACCGTGACATCCATCAGGAAGCGACGACCATAGATGTCGTAGCGACCCAGACGGTTCTCGTCGCCGTCGCGGTAGGTGCGCATGGCGCGGTTGGTCAGGTTGTTGGCCTGGAAGCGCACGCCGACCATGTCGTTGATCTGGTACGAGGTGCTGAAGTCCAGGGTCTTTTCAGTGCCCAGGGTCTGCAGCTCCGAGCCGTTCCAGCCGTAAATCACGGTCATCGGGCTGTGGTACTTGTAGCCCAGGCGGGCTTCGATCGGACCGTTGGAGTACCACAGGTCGACCGTCGCGGTGTGCTTGGCCAGGCCGGTCAGCGACAGCGGCTTGGTCGACGGCGTCATCTCGTTCAGGTCGGAGTCGACGAAGGCGTAGTTCGAATAGATGCCGAACTTGTCCAGGCCCGACGGCAGGAAGAAGAATGGCGTCTGGAAGGTCGCCTCGACGCCCTGGATGTAGCCGCCGCCGCCGTTGACCGGGGTGGCCACGGCGTAGGTCGTGCCGTTGTAGGTCTCGGGCGTCTGGGTCCAGCCGATGTAGGTGTCGACGTCCTTGTAGTAGTAGGCCAGGGCCACCAGGGCTTCCGGACGGAAGTACCACTCGCCCGACAGGTCGAACTGGACGGCCTTGAACGGCTTCAGGTTCGGGTTGCCGCCCGAGCCGGTGTAGGGCGCCCAGGTGCTGAGGGTCTTGCTGGCGCGCAGCTCGTCCAGCGGCGGACGGGCCACGACCTGGGCCAGGCCCACGCGCACGACCTTGCCTTCGCCGAAGTCGAACTTGGCGTTCGCCGACGGCAGGACGTCGGTGTAGTCGTTGTCGACCGTCACCGCGCTGAAGGTGCTGGCGCCGGCGTTCTGGCGGTAGCCGTCGCTGCTGGTCTTGGTGGTGACCACGCGCACGCCGACGTTACCCGTCAGCCACGAGCCGGCGAAGCTGTCGGCGGCGAAGTTCAGCTTGGCGTAGGCCTCGCCGACCTTCTCGTTGACCTTCCAGCGCTGGGCCAGGTTGTCGCGGGCGTTGGCGTAGTTGAACGCGTTGTCGCCGTAGATCGCACGGGCGACGGCGTCGAGGTCGCCGGTGATGACGCCCGGAACATTGAAGCCGCCGATGTTGTACGAGGTCAGCAGGCTGGCCGGCACGGTGGTCGACTGCAGGCAGTTGCCCCACTCGTCCTGCAGGCTGGCGTCGTAGATGTTGCTGAGGTTCGACGGGTTGGCGCAGACGAACCACTGGCCTTGGCTGTGGTCCTTGGTGCGGTCCGACACGCGGAAGCCGAACTGGACGCTCTTGAACGTGCCTTCCAGGTCGCGGGTGAAGTCCAGGGCCCCGGCGACGAGTTCGTCGTTCAGGTGCTCCAGGCCGTCGTTCTGGCCGCCGTTGTTGCCGGCCGAGCCGCTTTGGACCGTCTGGGCCAGCGAGATCGGATCCTGCGAGGCGGTCACGAACGGCTTGGCGCCGGCGCGGACGTCATAGCTCAGCGACGAGGGCCAGCTGTCCATGCGGACGGCGCGCCAGTTGTTCTCGCGCTCGGCCTTCGAGTACGAGATGTCGCCGGCCACGGTCCACAGGTCCTTGGTCCACTTGCCGTTCAGGCCGGTGGCGAACAGGGTCTTGTCTTCGGTGTAGCGGGCCAGGATCGAGGTGATCGAGGCGTACGGCAGGGTCGCCGCGACGACGGTGTTGTTTTCCAGCGTGTAGGACGCGCCGGCGCCGTTGTAGTCGCCCCAGTTGCCGTTGTTCCAGTTGCCGCGGTTGCGGGCGTAGACGGCCTGGTCCTGGTCTTCGCGGATCTTGATGTTCGAGTAGAGGGCGTCGAACTTCAGTTCGAAGTTGTCGGTCGGCTTCCATTGCAGGCCGGTCGAGACGCCGTCGCGCTTCTGCTCGAGCTTCTTGACCTCGAGTTGCAGGCCCCACGGGGTGGCGTCGGTCTTGCCGTCGCCGTTCAGGTCGCCGCTGTAGTCGCTGGCGCCGACGGGGGTGCGGATGTTGGAGTCGTTCCAGCCCCAGCCTTGGAACGACACGTAGCCGTTCTTCTGCTTCTGCGAGGTCAGGCCCAGCACCATGGCCAGGTCGTCGTTGAACTTGTGCACGAACGAGCCGCTGGCGCGATAGCCGGTCTGGCCGTAGTCCGGGATGTCCTTGCCGCCGTCGTAGTAGACGGGGCCGGCGCGCAGCACGACCGACGGACCGCGGTAGTCCAGCGGGTCGATCGTCTGGATGTTGATGGTGGCCGCGACGCCGCCGGCGATCAGGTCGGCCGACTGCGACTTGTAGACCTGCACGCCCTGCACGACTTCCGAGGGATAGACTTCCCAGCGGACGTTGCGGTCGGGCTCGGACGAGGCGACTTCACGGTTGTTGATGGTGCCCAGCACGAGGCGGGCGCCCAGGCCGCGGACCACCGCCTGGCTGTCGTTGCCGCGGTCGCGGGTGGCGTTCACGCCGGGCAGGCGGGCGATCGACTCGGCGATCGTCACGTCGGGCAGCTGGCCGATGTCCTTGGCCGAGATCGCCTCGACCACCTTGTCGGAGCCTTGCTTCACGCCCAGGGCGTCGCGCAGGCTCTTGCGCACGCCGGTGACGACGACTTCCTCGACTTGGGTGTCGGAAGCGGGAGCCGCGTCCTGCGCCCAGGCGGCGGACGAAACGGCGAGCAGGCTCAGACCGCTGGCGGCGGCGAGCAGCATGGATTGTCGGGTCATCTAGTTCCCCCAATTAGGACGCGACGCCTTCTGCGGGCGTGGCTGTCTTCTGGTTTTGCGGAGAGGACCGGCGTCAAACGGCCGGATCAGTGAGGCGCGACGGTCCGCGCCGAAAGGAGAGCCGCGCCTCTGACGGGCGCTGGCGCGCCGGCTCTGCGGACCGGCACGCCAGTGCTATTTATCATATCAATCACATCTGACAAGTCGTCAGGGCTGAGCGGGCAACCGCACGGCGCTGGGCTTGGCCGAGATGGTCGCGGTAACAGCCGAAGCCGCCTCGACCGCTTCCGCCGTCGGGGCGGTGGCGACGGTGACCGAGGCGCCCGGCATCAGGCGCGTGCGGTAGACGAAGTCAGCGCCCTCGCGGACCATCGGGCGCGGCCCGGCCCCGCCCAGGAAGTCGCCGTCGATGAAGGCCGCGGCCTTGTCGCCGGCCGCCACCTTGAAGGTCGTCTCGACCGGCATGGCGTAGGTCGAAGACAGCCACTTGATCCCCTCGACCGGCTGGCCCTTGAAGTCGAACAGGGTCGAGTTCTCCCAGTTCGAGCCCGTGCCCCAGCGCGTCTTGCACTTGGTCGAGACCCAGGCCGGCTCCCAGTAGAAGACGCCCGTGCCGCCGTTGGCGAAGACCAGCTGGGTCAGGTCGATCAGGTACTTCTTCTGGCCTTCCTGGGTGGCCGGATAGCCGGGGATCAGGGAATCCTCGCCCAGCAGGTTGGGCGAGCTGTCGGCGCCCTCGGTGGTAAAGGGATAGGAGGTCTCGACCACCACCACGTCGGCCGCATAGGTGTGGCGCAGGCGGTTGATGGACTCGCCCAGCTGGGCCATCGAGCGCTTGGACCACTTGCTGTAGTAGCTGATGCCGATCATGTCGTAGTCGGTGACCCCGGCCTTGGCCGCGGCCGCGAACCAGTCCTCGACGGTGTCGGGCTGGGCGATGTGCAGCATCACCCGCGGGTTCTTCGAGCCCTTGGCGCCGGCGTCGCGCACGGCCTTGATGCCGGCGTTGAACAGCAGCGCGTTGCGCTCCCAGTTGATCGGGTCCTTGGCCTTGGCCAGCGTCGAGACGATCTCGCCGTTGGTCTCGTTGCCCACCTGCACGAGGTCGGGCATCAGGCCCTGGGCGTCCAGCTTGACCAGGGTGTCGTAGGTGAAGGCGTAGAGGGCCTTTGCCTGGTCGGGCGTCGACAGCTTCTCCCAGGCCTTGGGGGCCAGTTGCTTCTCACCGTCGGCCCAGTCGTCCGAATAGTGGAAGTCGAGCAGCACCTGCAGGCCGGCGGCCTTGGCGCGCTTGATGCTCTTGGTGACGTCGGCGATGTTGGAGTAGTTCGTCCACTTCGGGTCGTTCCACAGGCGGATGCGGGCGATGTTCGAGCCGGCGTCCTTGAAGAACTGGTACTGCTCGACGGCCTTGCCACCCGAACGATAGACCGCGCCGCAGTCGTCCATCTCGTTGGCGTAGGAGATGTCGACGCCGAGATAGGTCTTCGGCCCTTTGGCGGGTTCGGCCGCCACGGCGGCGGTGGAGGCCATCAGGCCGGCGATGAGACCCAGACCGAGTTTTCTCAGGCCCAGCTTCCGAAGATGTCCCGACATGGCGAATGCTCCCGTTCTGTCTTTCCCGGCTGCGATGAAGGCCCGGCCGGGGTTTTCGGGGCGGAATATCTTCGTATTGATATTACAAATCAACCCTCGGAGCCGAGCGCGATCCTGACAAAGTTTTGCAGGGCGGGTGACGGCGTTTTCCCAGTAACCAGGCTGAGTTGCGCGATCGGCGTTCCACCGGCGATCGGTCGGAACACCACCCCGTCCAGCGCCAGCCGCGCCATCGAGACCGGCACGATCGACACCCCGAGCTCGGCCGCGACCAAGGCCACCAGCGACAGCATCTGCGGCGCCGGCTGGCCCAGCACCGGCTCGAAACCGGCGCGCCGGCAGGCCTCGACCGCGGCGTCGAAAACCGTGGGGCCAAGGCCGCGCGGCGTCAGGATGAAGGCCTCGGCCCGCAGGTCATTGAGATCGACCGCCTCGCCGCCCGCCGCCGGATGCGAGGCCGGCAGGACCGCCACCATCTCCTCGCCGTCCAGGTCGTGGATCCGCAGGCCCGCGAGATCGACGGCGCCCGGCCGCAGGAAGGCCGCGTCCAACGCCCCCTGCGCGACCTCGGCGGCCAGATGGGTGCTGTTTGTCTCGGTCAGCGACAGCTCGACGTCCGGATAGCGCCGGCGATAGGCCCGCACCGAGGCCTGCACCGCGCGATTGAGCACCGCCGAGCCGGTGAAGCCCAGGCGCAGCGAGCCGCTCTCGCCCCGCGCGGCTTTCTGAGCTTGGACGGCGGCGATCTTGGCTTGGCCTGGCATATTGCGGACGGCCGCGTGGAACGCCCTGCCCGCTTCGGTCAGCTCGGCTCCGGTCGGCAGGCGCCTGAACAGGGTCACGCCCAGCTCCGCCTCCAGGTCCTTGATCTGCTGGCTCAGCGGCGGCTGGCCGATGCCGATCTTCGCCGCCGCCCGCGTGAAGTGCCCCTCCTCGGCGACGGCCAGGAAGTAGCGGATGTGACGCAGCTCCAAATCATCTCCAAAAGCTATCGAAAATCCGTTCGCCATATATTGGACTGTCGGAAGGCGGAGTTCTAGATCACCGCCATGACCGCCGCCGCCGCCATCGCCGCCTCGCCCACCCGGGACACGGGACGCCTGCGCCGGATGTCGCTGGCCCTGTTCCTCGGCGGCTTCTCGACCTTCAGCCTGCTCTACTGCGTGCAGCCCCTGCTGCCGACCTTCGCCCGCACCTTCGGCCTGTCGCCCGCCCAGAGCGCCATGGCCCTGTCGCTCAGCACCGCCACGCTCGCCGTGGCCATCCTGCTGGCCGGGGGCGCGGCCCAGCGGCTGAACCTCAAGACCCTGATGTTCGGCTCCATGGTGCTGGCGGCCGCCTGCAACCTCGGGGCCGCACTGGCCCCGACCTGGCCGCTGCTGCTGGTCGCCCGCGCCGCCGAGGGCCTGCTGCTGGGCGGCGTGCCGGCCGTGGCCATGACCTATCTGGCCGAGGAAACCGAAGCCTCGGACCTCGCCGCGGCCATGGGCCTCTATGTCGCCGGCACGGCCTTCGGCGGCATGGCCGGCCGGGTCGGCATGGGCCTTCTGCTGGCGACCTTCGACTGGCGCATGGCCATGGCCGCGATCGGCGCGATCGACCTTGTCGCCGCCCTCGCCTTCTTCGCCCTGCTGCCCAGGCCCCGCCACGTACGCGCCCCCGCGCCCGAGCGTCTGTCCGACCGCCTGAGGACCTGGGGACAGGCCTGGCGCCGCCCCGGCCTGCTGGCCCTGTTCGGCCTGGGCTTCTGCCTGACCGGCGTGTTCGTGGCCCTGTTCAACTATGTCGAGTTCCGCCTTGAGGGCGCGCCCTATCACCTCAGCCAGACGCAGGTCGGCCTGATCTTCCTGGTCTACGCCTTCGGGGTCTGGTCCTCGTCGACCGCTGGCCGGCTGGCCCAGCGCTACGGCCGCCGCCGGCTGCTGCTGATCGGCCTGGCCGTCATCCTGGCCGGGATCGCCCTGACCCTGCCGGCCAGCCTCGCCAGCATCATCGCCGGGATCGCGCTGGTCACCACCGGCTTCTTCATCGCCCACGCGGTGGCCAGCGGCTGGGTCGGACGGCTCGCGGGACCGGCCAAGAGCCAGTCGGCGGCGCTGTACCTGCTGTTCTACTATGCCGGCTCGAGCCTGGCGGGCGCGGCCGGCGGCTGGTTCTGGCGACACGGCGCCTGGCCCGCCGTCGCCGGCTTCACCGCCGCTCTCGTCCTGGCCGGCGTCGCCCTGGCCCTGCGCATTCCCTCGGAAGACCCGTCATGAACGACCGCCAAGCCCTCGTCTTCCTGCCCGGTCTGCTGTGCGACGCCCGCCTGTGGCGCGACCAGGCCCGGGATCTCGCCGATCTGGCGGACCCGATGATCGCCGACCTGACCCTGGACGACAGCGTCGCGGCCATGGCCCGGCGCGTGCTGGCCGCCGCCCCGCCCACCTTCGCCCTGGCCGGCCTGTCCATGGGCGGCTACGTCGCCTTCGAGATCCTGCGCCAGGCGCCGGAGCGGGTCGAGCGCCTGGCCCTGCTGGCCACCAGCGCCGCGCCCGACACCCCGGCCCGCGCCGAAAACCGCCGTCGCGCCATGGCCGCCCTCGAAGTCGGCCGGTTCCTGGGCGTCACCCAGCGGATGCTGCCGCAACTGCTGCACGCCTCGCGCCTGGACGAGCCGCTGGGCGCCGAGGTCAAGGCGATGGCCGCCCGCGTCGGCGGCCCGGCCTTCCTGCGCCAGCAACGCGCCATCCTCGGCCGGCCCGACTCCTGCCCGCTGCTGCCGTCGATCACCATGCCGACCCTGGTAGCCGTCGGCGATTCCGACCAGTTGACGCCGCCGGCCGAGTCCCGCGCGATCCACGAGGCGATCTCCAGCTCGCATCTGCATGTCTTCGAGGCCTGCGGCCACCTGCCGGCCATGGAACGCCCCCAGGAAACGACCGCCCTGCTGCGCGCCTGGCTGACGGAGGCCTAAAGATGATCCAGATCGACCGCCTCGACCACTTCGTGCTGACCGTCGCCTCCGTCGAGGCCAGCGCGGCCTTCTACGTGCGCGTGCTCGGCGCCGAGCGGGTGACGACGCCCGGCAAGCCGACGGCCGTGCGGTTCGGCCGCTGGAAGATCAACCTGCACCCGGCCGACGCGCCCTTCACGCCGAAGGCGGCACGGACGATCGCCGGCGCCGGCGACTTCTGCCTGATCACCCGCCAGCCGCTCGACATGGTGTTGGCCCACCTCGCCGCCTGCGACGTCGCCGTAGAACTGGGGCCCGTCGACCGCAACGGCGCGCTCGCCCCCATGACCTCGGTCTATTTCCGCGATCCCGACCAGAACCTGATCGAGATCAGCCGCTATGCCGACCGCCCCGTCCAGCGCCTGGCGGTCTACGGCTCGCTCGCGCCCGGCCGCCCCAACCACCATCACCTGGCGCCGCTGGGCGGAACCTGGACCAGCGGCGTCGTGCGCGGCCGTCTGGTCGCCGAAGGCTGGGGCGCGGCCATCGGCTTTCCCGGCCTGATCCCCGATCCCGAGGGCGAGGCGATCGCGGTGCAGGTGCTGGAGAGCGACGCGCTGGAGGCGCACTGGGCCAGACTCGACGCCTTTGAAGGCGCCGGCTACCGCAGGGTAAGCGTCACGGTCGAAACCGGGGCCGGTCCCGTCGAGGCCTGGATCTACATCCTGGCCTGACCTCCTGGCGGGCTCGTCATGCCACCGGTGGCAGCATCGGCCGGCTCAATCCCCGAAAATCGTCGTTCGCAACCCTGCGTTCCACGAAAGTTCCCCTTTACGTGGGTCGCGAGGCGCCTGCCATCATCCCCCGCAACGATCAGCCGCGCAAAGCGGCGACGCTTTCGAGGAGGATACGAGTATGGCGGACGCCGTCGCGACGTCAGGCGCGAAGAACGGAGAGACCGTTCAGCGCAAGGACGCATTGGTCATCGGCGCGGCGTCGGTGGGCACGGTCTTCGAGTGGTACGACTTCTACCTGTACGGCTCCCTGGCCACCTACATCACCCACCACTTCTTCTCGGGCGTGAACGAGACCACGGGCTACATCTTCGCCCTTCTCGCCTTCGCCGCCGGGTTCGCGGTGCGTCCGTTCGGGGCGCTGGTGTTCGGACGCCTCGGCGACCTCTGGGGCCGCAAGAACACCTTCCTCGTCACCATGCTGCTGATGGGCCTGTCGACCTTCGTCGTCGGCCTGCTGCCCAGCTACGAGCAGATCGGCGTCGCCGCCCCCATCGCGCTGGTGCTGATGCGCCTGCTGCAGGGCCTGGCTCTGGGCGGCGAGTACGGCGGCGCGGCCACCTACGTCGCCGAGCACGCCCCGCACGGACGGCGCGGCTTCTACACCAGCTTCATCCAGATCACCGCGACCTTCGGCCTGTTCCTGAGCCTGGTGGTGATCCTGGCCACCCGCTCGACCGTGGGCGAGGACGCCTTCCAGGCTTTCGGCTGGCGCATCCCGTTCCTGATCTCGATCGCCCTGCTGGGCGTGTCCCTCTGGATCCGCCTGCAACTGTCGGAAAGCCCGTCGTTCCAGAAGATGGTCAGCGAGGGCAAGGGCACCAAGCAGCCGCTGAAGGACAGCTTCGCCCGCTGGGGCAACCTGAAGATCGTCATCCTGGCCCTCGTCGGCCTGACCGCCGGCCAGGCCGTGGTCTGGTACACCGGCCAGTTCTACGCCCTGTTCTTCCTGGAGAAGATGCTCAAGGTCGACGGCGCCACGGCCAACACCCTGGTGGCCGTCGCCCTGCTGATCGGCACGCCGTTCTTCGTGGTCTGCGGCTGGCTGTCGGACAAGATCGGCCGCAAGCCGATCATCATGCTCGGCTGCGCTCTGGCCGCCCTCACCTACTTCCCGCTGTTCAAGACCCTGACCGCCGCGGCCAATCCGCAACTGGCCGCCGCCACGGCCTCGGCCCCAGTCACGGTCATCGCCGATCCGGCCGACTGCTCGTTCCAGTTCGACCCCGTGGGCAAGACGGTGTTCAACACCTCCTGCGACCTGGCCAAGTCCTATCTCGCCAAGGCCGGCGTCAGCTACGAGAACGAACCGATCGCCGCCGGCGAGGTGGCCGAGGTCCGCATCGGCCAGACCACCCTGCCCTCGTTCCGCGGCGAGACCCTCTCCAAGGAGCAGTTCGCCGTCGAGAAGAAGGCCTGGGAGGCCAAGCTCGCGCAGGCCCTGAAGACCGCCGGCTATCCCGAGAAGGCCGACACGGCCAAGATCAACAAGCCGCTGGTCGTCTTTGTCCTGACCCTGCTGGTGATCTACGTCACCATGGTCTACGGCCCGGTGGCGGCCATGCTGGTCGAGCTCTTCCCGACCAACATCCGCTATACCTCGATGAGCCTGCCCTACCACATCGGCAACGGCTGGTTCGGCGGCTTCCTGCCGACCACGGCCTTCGCCATGGTCGCGGCCACGGGCAACATCTATTACGGCCTCTGGTATCCGATCGTCGTAGCCGCCGTGACGGCGATCATCGGCATGCTGTTCCTGAAGGAAACCAAGGACGTCGACATCGAGGCGTAGCAACCTTGCAGGCGCTGTCTCTCGGCGACATCCTCTCGGGATGACCAGCCAAGAACAGCGCCTGCTCTCCGCCCTAGCCTGGATGTGCGCCCAGTATCTTGAAGACCGCGATGGCGAACTCGACCATCTCAGCATGTCCGCCGGCGAACGCGCCGTCGCTCTCCTCGTCGACTACGGCCTGATCGCGCCGTCGGGGCGTGGCGGAACCTGGACGGCAGAGGGCCAAGCCCTGCTCGACCGTATCGACTGAAGCTTCTTATCCCCGCAACGAGAACGGCACCCAGCGGCGGTCGTCCTCGAAGACCTCGAAGGCCCGGTCCACCGGCGGGAAGGCCCGCTGGGAGCAGTCGTCCCGCTCGCAAATCCGGCAACTGACGCCGATCGGCGCCGACGGCCCCGCAAGATCCAGCCCGTCGGCATAGACCAGCTGGTCGGCGTAGCGGGCCTCGCAGCCCAGGCCCAGGGCATAGCGCCGCTCGGCCTGGCGATAGGCGCCCGACGGCTTGACCACCCCCCGCGCGATGCAGACATAGCGGACGGCGTCGGGCATCTGCGCCAGCTGCACCAGCCAGGCGTCGGGCCGGGCGAAGGCGTCGTGCACGTTCCACAGCGGGCAGGCCCCGCCGAAGCGCGCGAACTGCAGGCGCGTGGCGCTGTGGCGCTTGGTGATGTTGCCGGCCCTGTCCAGCCGCACGAAGTAGAACGGCACGCCCCGCGCCCCCGGCCGTTGCAGCGTCGACAGCCGATGGAACACCTGCTCCAGGCTGGTCTGGAACGAAAGCGCCAGGCGTTCGATATCGTGCCGCGCCGCCCGCGCCGCCTCGCGAAAGCGTTCATATGGCAGCACGAGCGCGCCGGCGGCGTAGTTCAGCAGGCCCGTACGGCACACCTTGGCGGCGCTGTCGCTGCGAAAGCCGGCCGCCGCCAGCTCGGCCTCGACGATGTCGGGCAGGGTCAGGGCGGCGATCTGGTAGGCCAGCTGGAAGCTTCGCGTCGCTTCCGGATGCGCCGTGCCGATGGTCACCGTCCGGCTGGCGGCGTCCCAGTGGCGCAGCAGGTCCGGCTCGTCGCCGCGCACCACCCGCACGCCCAGGCGATCGGCGAGATAGGCCTCCAGCGCCCGCTCGCCGCCTCCGCCGATCTCGACCGCAAGGGCCTCGGCGGCGACGTCCAGGCTGTGGATGTAGTTGTTCTTGTAGTGGAAGAAGTCGCGGACCTCTTCGTAGGGCAAGAGCGCGCTGGCCGCCCCGCGCTCGTCCAGCGATACGGCCTCCTCGGTCGCCTTCAGCCGCTCGTCGAGACGGCGATAGGCGCGGTGCAGGTCGAGATACGCCTTGGCGAGGTTGGGCGTATTGGCCACCGCCGCCTTGATCTCCGACAGGGCCGGCGGATCGCTCCCCATTGGTCCGCCGATCGGCGCGTCGGCCGTGGCCTCGCGCAGGTCGGCGATCAGCCGCTGGTCGTCGGCGGCGTCCAGCGAGGCGGCGTCGACCTCGAACACCCGCATCACGTCGATCAGCACCCGGGCGGTGACCGGCCGCTGGTTGGCCTCGATCTGCGACAGGTAGCTGGCCGAGAGGCCAAGCTGGGCCGCGCAGGCCTCCAGCTTCCAGCCCTTGGTCTGGCGCAGCAGCCGCAGGCGCGGCCCGATGAACAGCTTCTCTCCCATTTCGCAACTTTGCTATTTCACAAGATGCAAGTTCGCAAGCCCTCGCCGAAGCCTCAATTTCCTTGAGCCAAGCGCCCGAAGCCACGCAAAATCTCCTCTTTGCGACGTTCACAGCTCGGTCGGAGTAAGCCTTGCAACACATCCTGGAAGAGCTGGAGCGTCGTCGGGAGCAGGCGCGGGCCGGGGGCGGCGAGAAGCGGGTGGCCAGCCAGCATGCGAAAGGCAAGCTGACGGCGCGCGAGCGGATCGACCTGCTGCTGGACGAAGATTCGTTCGAGGAGTTCGACATGTTCGTCGAGCACCGGGGGACCGAGTTCGGCATGGCCGAGCAGAAGGTGCCCGGCGACGGGGTGGTCACCGGCTGGGGAACGATCAACGGCAAGGTCGTCTACGTCTTCTCCAAGGACTTCACGGTGTTCGGCGGCAGCCTGTCGGGGGCGCATGCGGCCAAGATCGTCAAGGTCCAGCGCCAGGCGATGAAGGCCGGGGCGCCGATCATCGGCCTGTTCGACGCCGGCGGCGCGCGCATCCAGGAGGGCGTCGACAGCCTGGCGGGCTATGCCGACATCTTCCTCGAGAACACCCTGGCCTCGGGCGTCATCCCGCAGATCAGCGTCATCATGGGCCCCTGCGCCGGCGGCGACGTCTATTCGCCGGCCATGACCGACTTCATCTTCATGGTGAAGGACACGAGCTACATGTTCGTCACCGGGCCGGACGTGGTGAAGACCGTCACCAACGAGGTGGTCACCGCCGAGGAACTGGGCGGGGCCCGCGTGCATGCGGCCAAGTCGGGCGTGGCCGAAGGGGCGTTCGAGAACGACCTGGAAGCCCTGACCCAGGTGCGCCGCCTGATCGACTTCCTGCCCTCGTCCAACCGCGAGAAG
>NZ_QDKO01000023.1 GCF_003094615.1 Caulobacter radicis
CACCCTCTCGGTGGTGCCCAGCGTCCCCGTCGCCGGCATGGCCCTGATCCTCGGCGTCGACCGCTTCATGAGCGAGTGCCGATCCCTGACCAACTTCATCGGCAACGCCGTGGCCACCGTCGTCGTCGCCCGCTGGGACAAGGCCCTGGACAAGGAGCAGCTGGACGCCGCCCTGGCCGGCCGGGCCGCGCCGATCGACGCCGAGCCGCTGCCGGCGCCCGCCGAGTAGGCCGCTCCACTTGCCCGCAAGCTGGGCCGCTTCCGTGGCGGCCTTTCCATCCCTCTTCGTCTCCCTCCCGCGCCCCCGCGCGGGAGGCGGGGAGAACGCAGCCATGTGCATGCTTTTCGCCACCACGGCCCTCGTGGCCGCCAGCGCCGCCGGCGCGGCACAGGCCCAGGACGCCGACCTCGCCCTCCTGAAAGCCCAGATCCATGCCCTGCAGGCGCGCATCGACGTGCTGGAGCGCCAGGCGCCCGTCACGACCGCGCCCCAGGCGGTTTCCGCGCTGGTCGCCGCCGCCGCGCCGGTCATCCAGACCACGCCGCCCAAGGCCGCGCCGGAGCCGATGCGCTGGGAGAACGCGCCGCGCTTCACCGATCCCTCGGGCGCGACGTTCAAGCTGCGCGGGCGGATCCTGCTGGACGCCGTCGACGCCTTGGCCCAGCGCGACGGCCTGGCCGACTATCACGCCCGCGAGCTTCGGGCCCGGCAGCTGTTCCTCGGCGTCGAGGGGCAGAACGGCCGTTGGGGCTATCGCCTGGAAGGCGGCGCGGTCAGCGGCGGCGCCTGGGGCTGGGACGACGCCATCATCGACTATCGCCTCGACAAGCAGACCAGCCTGCTGGTCGGCAACCAGAAGGCCGCCTCGCTGGAGGGGCTGACCTCGTTCAAGTCGATCACCTTCATGGAGCGCGGCGCCTATGGCGACGTGATCGACGCCGGCTACGTGCTGGCGCTGCAGGCGGTGCGCACTGGGACCAACTGGTCGCTGTGGGGCGCGCTGCAGGGCGACAACATCAACCGCACCGACGCCGTCGGCGGTTATGACCCCAACCAGGCGGTCGAGCGTATGGGCGCCACCGTGCGCGCCACCTGGTCGCCGCAACTGTCGGACGCCGACCGCCTGCACCTGGGCGTCTGGGCGCGGCGGCGAGACCGGGGCGGGGAGACCGGCTTCACCTATTCGGCGGCGGCCAACACCGCCTTCCGGCCGCAGGCTTCGAGTGGCGCGACGCTGTTCTCGACCGGCGCGGTCGGCGACGGCGACACCACTCTGGGCCTGGAGGCGGCCTGGGTGCATCGCGCCCTGTCGCTGCAGGGCGAGGCGGCGCGGATCCGGGTCGACCGCATCGGGACCGATGTCAGCGCGGCGCTGGGCGGGCCGAACTTCGACATCGTCACGGCCTACGCCTCGGCCAGCTGGTTCGCGACCGGCGAGACGCGGCCCTATAATCCCAACGGCTCGTTCGGCCGGATCCGGGTGGCCCATCCGCTGGACCGGGGCGGCTTGGGCGCGCTGGAGTTGGCCGCCCGCTACGACTACGCCGACTTCAGCGACATGGCCGCCAATGGCGTCGCCCCGCTGGCGGCGCAGACGGGGCTGGCCACGGCCGGGACCTATCGCGCCGTGACGCTGGGCGCCAACTGGTACCCCTACAGCTACGTGCGACTGTCGGGGAACCTGACCCGCGCCCGGATCGACAACCGGCCGATCGCCGGCGGCGAACTCGACGCCGACGTCACCGTCGCCCAGGCCCGGCTGCAGCTGGAGTTCTAGGGGGCGGCGGCCTGGTCGTTCAAGCCCAGCACCGAACGCAGGAAGCTGGCGACCGTGCGTACCGCCGCCCGCGTGGGCGGCGTGTCGCGCAGCGCCTCGAGCACGGCGAAGTCGTGGATCGTCCCGATCGTCCGGACGGCGGTGACCTCGACCCCGGCTCGCATCAGCTTGCGGGCGTAGGCCTCGGCGTCGTCGCGGGTGACGTCGGCCTCGGCGGTGACGATCAGGGTCGGCGGCAGAGACGAGAGGCGGCGCAGCGGCGTGTCGAGCACGAAGGCGGGCGTGTCGTCGTCCGGCGCCGCGCCCAGGCAGGCCTCGCAGTAGCGCAGGTCGTCGGCCGTGGGGCCTGGTCCCTCGGCGAAGGCCCGGCTGGAAGCGCTTTGCCCCACGGGCGCGGTGATCGGGCACAGCAGGACCTGACCTGCCAGCGCCGGCCCCCCGGCGATCCCCACCCGGAGCGCCATGCTCGCCGCGATCGCGCCGCCGGCCCCGTCGCCGGCCAAGGCGATGCGCTCGGCGTCGAGGTCGAGGCTCGCCGCGCGCTCTGTGAGCGCCAGCAGGGCCAGGTAGGCCTGCTCGATCTGGGCCGGATGCCGCGTCTCGGGCGCCAGGGCGTAGCCGACATCGACGACCGCCGCCTCCGCGCCCAGGGCCAGCCGCCGTATCAGCCGCTCATGCGTGCCGCCGCCGCCCATGATCCAGCCGCCGCCATGCAGGTAGAGCACGATCGGCAGGGGCGCGGACCGGCCCGGTGGCCGCAGGACGCGCAGCGGCAGGCGCTCGCCGTCGGCCAGGGTCAGGACCAGGTCGAGCACGTCCACCTCGGGCAGGTCCGACTGCGGCGCCTGGGCCTTGGCGAAGGCCGCGCGCGCAAGGTCCAGCGACTGGTTGCGCAGGGGGGCGGAAGCACGGTCCAGGCGCTCGTCGACGAACTGCTGGGTGACGGGGTCGAGCACCGGATGGGCCGAGGCGGGGGGGCAGCACCGGGCCGGCGGCGAGGTCGTTGCAGGACAAGGCGGGGTCCTTCAGGCCAGGGCGTCGCGGCCCGAGCCGGGCAGGTCGAGCGCGGCGGCGGCGGTCCCCGCGACCAGTTCCGACTGGGCGACGGGGGCCAGGTCGACGAACACCCACGGCAGGCCCTGCGCCAGCGCCACGCGCTCGGCGACGGCCGTGGCCACGGTGGTCTTGCTGATGCCGCCTGGGCCGATCACCGTCATGAAGCCGCG
The DNA here is from genome assembly GCF_003094615.1 of Caulobacter radicis. Taxonomy (GTDB): domain Bacteria; phylum Pseudomonadota; class Alphaproteobacteria; order Caulobacterales; family Caulobacteraceae; genus Caulobacter; species Caulobacter radicis. The sequence continues at coordinate 3,005 of NZ_QDKO01000023.1, forward strand.
CTCGGGCAGAAGCTGGACCAGGCTGTCGACGATGGCGTCGCGGCCGACGATCCGGCGCGCGCCGGCCCGGGGGCGGGCGGGGGCGATCGGCGTGGGCGGCGAAATGGCGGGCGCCGCGCCCGGCCGCTCGACCGGGGCGACGAAGCGATAGCCGCGGCCCTGTTCGTTCAGCACGTAGCGGGCGCCGTCGCGGCCGTCGCCCAGCGCCTTGCGCAGGCCGGCGATGTGGACGCGCAGGGTGCTCTCGTCGACCACCACGTCGGCCCAGACCCGCGCCAGCAGCTGGTCCTTGCTCAGGAGGTCGCCGTCGGCGTCGATCAGGGCCAGGAGGATGTCCAGGGCCCGGCTGCCGATCGTCACAGGCCGGCTGTCCTCGCTCAGCAGGCGGCGTTCGCGGTCGAGCGTGAACGGGCCGAAGGCGAGCAGGGAAGCAGCGGCGGTGCTGGACGGCGTGGGGCGGTTTCGCGCGGATTCGTTTTGCGCCGATAGAACTAATCTTGCGCGATGGCGTGACCGTGACCCCGTTCAGCCGCCGAGATAGGCCGCGTTCACCGCCGGATCGGCGGCGATCTGCGCCGAGGTCCCGTGGGCCACGATCGCGCCGCCGCTCAGCACATAGGCCCGGTCGGAGACCGACAGCGCCAGCCCGGCCATCTGGTCTACGATCAGCAGCGTCAGGTCCTGGTCGCGCAGGTCGCGGAAGGCGCCGAAGATCTCGTCGATCACGCGCGGGGCCAGGCCCAGCGACGGCTCGTCCAGCAACAGCACCTTGGGACGGCTCATCAGGGCGCGGGCCAGGGCCAGCATCTGCTGCTCGCCGCCCGACAGCAGGCCCGCCCGCTGGTGCAGGCGTTCGGAGAGGCGGGGGAAGCGGGCCAGCATCTCCTGGGTGCGGGCCTCCAGGTCGCGGCGGTCGAGGAAGGCGCCCAGGCGGATGTTGTCGCGCACGGTCAGTTCGGGAAACACCTGCCGGCCCTCGGGCGACAGCACCACGCCCTTGCGCACGCGCTCGTTGGCGGAAAGGCCGTTCAACAGGCCGCCCTCGAAGGCGACCTGGCCCTCGGCGGCCGGATGCAGGCCGGCGATGACCCGCATCAGGGTCGACTTGCCCGCGCCATTGGCGCCCAGCAGGGCCACGGCCTCGCCCTGGCGCACCTCGATCTCGACGCCCGACAGCACAGGGGCCGCGCCATAGCCGGCGGTCAGGTTGACCACCCGCAGGGCGTCCATCCGGCTGACCGGTCCGCGATCGACGGGCGCGGAGGCAGGGGCCGCGCCCAGATAGGCCGCGCGCACGGCCGGATCGGCCTGGATCTCTTCCGGCGTTCCCTGCGCGATCTGCACGCCGGCGTTCAGCACCACGACGGCGTCGGACACGCCCATGACCAGGCCCATGTCGTGCTCGATCAGGCCGACGGCGACACCGGCCTCGGCGATCTCGGTGAGCAGGGCGGCGAGACGGCGTTTGTCTTCCTGCGACAGGCCGGCGGCGGGTTCGTCCAGCAGCAGCACGTCGGGGTCCAGCGCCAGGGCGCGGGCGATCTCGACCAGGCGGCGGTCGACATGGGCGAGGTCTCCGGCGGGAAGCGTCGGGTCGCCGGTATAGCCGCAGGCGGCCAGCAGGGCGCGGGCTCGTTCGCGCTGCTCGGGCGCGGCGAAGCGGACGAGGGGCGCGCCCAGCCGGCCCCGGCGGGCGGCCAGCAGGACGTTGTCCTCGACGCTGAGGCTCTGGAACACCTGCGAGGTCTGGTAGGAGCGCGCCACCCCGGCCCGGGCGGCGGCGAAGGCCTGGCGGGGCAGGGGCGTATCGCCCAGCAGGCAGCGGCCGTCGGTCGGGCGGTAGAAGCCGCTGAGCAGGTTCATCACCGTCGACTTGCCCGCGCCGTTGGGGCCGATCAGGGCCGTCACCCGTTCGGGGAGCAGCGAGAAGCGGGCGCCGTCCAGGGCGCGCAGGCCGCCAAAGCGCATGCCCAGGTCCTCGGCCGTGAGGGCGAGGCGGGGGCGGGCGGCGAGGAGTTCGGCGAGGGGCAGGGCGTGCTCGGCGACGGCGGGAGCAGCGGGCTTGCGCTTGAGCGGCGGTGCGTCCCACAGGCCCGTCAGGCCACGCGGCGCCAACCACAGCACCACCATCAGGAGGGCTCCGAACACCAGGATGCGATAGGCCTCGAACCCGGCCAGCAGCTCGGGCAGCAGGCCCACGACCAGCGCGCCCAGCAGAGGCCCCACGCGCGTACCGGATCCGCCCAGCACCACCACCAGCACGAACAGGATCGACTGGGTCAGGTTGAAGGTCTGGGGCGTCACGAAGCCGGCCATCGGCGCGAAAAGGCCGCCGGCGGCTCCGGCGAACAGGGCCGACAGGGCGAAGGCCAGGGTCCGCACGACGGTGGGGTTCAGGCCCACCGACGCGGCGGCGACATCGGTGTCGCGCACGGCCCGCATGGCCGCGCCCCAGCCGCCGGCCGACAGCCGCGCGAAGGCCAGCAGCGAGGCGGCCGCCACGGCTACGGCCAGCATGGCCAGGCCGTTGGCGTCCAGGGTCTGGCCAAGCAGGCTGGGGGCGGGGATGTCGAGGATCCCGTTCTGGCCGCCGGTGACGTCGCGCAGTTCGACGAGGCCGTGCTCGACGATCAGGCCGAAGGCGATGGTGACCATCGCCAGGTACGGCCCCTTCAGGCGCAGGGCTGGGATCGCCATCAGGGCGCCGACGCCGCCGGCCAGCAGGGCGCCCAGCGGCCAGGCGATCCAGAAGCTGACGCCCAGGCGCGTGGTCAGCACCGCCACGGCATAGGCCCCGATGGCGTAGACGCCGGCGTGGCCGAACGACATCTGGCCGCCCAGGCCGATCAGGATGTTGAGGCCGACGCCGACGATCACCAGCAGGGCGATCTGGCCCAGCACGAAGGCGTAGTAGCTGTCGAGGACGCCGGCCAGGACGAGGGCGGCGACGACCGCGCCCAGCGCGGCCAGGGTGGAGCCGAGGGAACGCATGCTCATACCTTTCGCACCTCGGCCCGGCCCAGCAGGCCGTCGGGGCGCAGGGCCAGGGCCAGGATCACCAGGCCGAAGGTCAGCATCTGGGTGTAGCCCGAGCCCAGCACGCTGGCGGAGGCGGCCTCGACCACGCCGAACAGCACGCCGGCGGCCATGATCCCCCACGGGTTCTTGAGGCCGCCGAGGATGGCCACGGCGAAGGCCTTCAGGCCCAGGACGACGCCCATGTCGGGCTGGATGGTGAACAGCGGCGCGACCAGGGCGCCGGCCATGCCGGCCAGGGCCGAGGAGACGGCGAAGGCCGCCGCGATCATCGCGCCGACGGGAATGCCCATCAGGCTGGCGGCGTCGCGGTTCTGGGCCACAGCCAGGATCGCCGTGCCCAGCAGGGTCTTGCGGCTGATCCAGTGCAGGGCGGCGGCGGTGGCCAGGCCCACGACCGGGATCAGCAGGTGCAGCGGATAGACGCCCAGCGAGGCGCCGCCGACGCTCACCGACGAGGCGGTCAGGATGGAACTGAGGCTGCGCGGCTCGGTGCCGAACAGGAACAGCGTGGCGTTGTCGGTGACCAGGCCCAGGGCGACGGTGGCCATCAGCCAGGCGTCGGACCTACGCTTGAGGAATGGCCGCACGGCCAGCCCCTCGACCAGCAGGCCGTAGAGGCCGCACAGCGCGATCGTGGCGGGCGCGGCCAGCAGCATCGGCCAGCCCAGGGTGCGTTCCAGCGTGAACAGCAGCACCGCGCCCAGCATGGCGCTGGTCCCTTGCGCGAAGTTCAGCGCCCCGCAGACCGAGAAGGTGATGTGAAAGCCCAGCGCGATCAGCCCGTACATGCTGCCGAGCGCCAGGCCGCTGAGGAGAGGAGCCAGAAGATCCATGGCCTAGCCGCGCTGGACCGGCACGATGGCGTCGCCCTCGAAGCGGGCCCAGACATAGTCCTTCTGCGTCAGGGCGTCGTGGCGGCCGTCGGCGAAGGGGCGCTCGTAGGTCTTGATCAGGCCCTCGTAGCGCTCGATGGCGGAGAAGCCCTTGCGCACGGCGTCGCCGTCGGTCGAGCCGGCCTTGTCGATGGCCAGCGCCGTCAGGCGCAGTGCGTCGTAGGCGTTGGCCACGCCCACGGCCGGCGAGATGTCGGCCGGCGACTTGATGTCGGGATACTTGGCCATCAGGGCGGCCAGGACCTTGTCGCGCGCGGGGGTGATGGGGCCCGCGAAGCTGTAGGTCTGGACGAAGGTCACGCGGCCGGCGTTGGGGCCGGCCAGTTCGCCAAAGCGCCCGCCAGCCGGGCCCCAGTGCGAGACCACCGGAACGCTCCAGCCCATGCGGTCGAGCGAGCGCACCACCTGGGCCGACGGACCCACCGTGCCGACCAGCAGCAGGGCGTCGGCGCCGGCCGCGCGCAGGCGGCCAAGCTGGGGTGTGACGTCGACGTCCGACGGCTCGAAGCGTTCGGAGCCGGCGAGGGGGGAGCCGGCCGCCTCCAGCGCCGCCTTCAGACCCTTCTCGTTGGACTCGCCCCAGGGATTGTTGAGCAGGATCAGGCCGGGGCGCCTGGCCGCGAAGGTCTCGCGGGCGTAGGCGACCATGGCCTTGTCGACCTCTTCGTCGACGGCCGAGACGCGGAACACGAAGTTGGGGCTGGTCCCGTTCTGGGTGATGGCCGTGCCGGCCGCCCACGGCACCATGAAGGGAACCTTGGCCTGGCTGGCGATCGGCACGATGGCGCGGGCCACCGGGGTGTCGAGCCCGCCCAACAGCACGGCGACCTTCTCGCGGTGGATCAGTTCGCGGGCGGCGGTGACGCCCCGGGCCGGGTTGCTCTCGTCGTCGCGGCGGACCAGTTCCAGCCTGCGTCCGCCCAGCACGCCGCCGGCGGCGTTGATCTCGTCTATGGCCACGGTCAGGCCCCGGGTGATGGCCTCGCCCGAGCGGGCCGACTGGCCGGAGAGGGCGGTGACCAGCCCGATCTTCACCGGCCCCGCGCCGCCCTGGCCCTTGCAGGCGGCCAGCAGGACGGCGAGGCTTCCGACGGCGAACATGCGGCGGGACGGATTCGACACGAGACACCTCTTGAGCTGGCGCGACGCGTGGGCGGCGGGCCGTGTTCGAAGGCGAGTTAATCGCGTCGCTCGCGCATCGGCTCATAAAATCGTCGACGATTTGAAGAATTATGCGTCGACATTCTGACTGTGCAGAAAGTCGACATTCGCCATTGCAAATCTGCTCGCGATCGCGGCATCGTGTCGTCAAGGCGGTGGGTTGGCGCGGATCCCCGGTTGCATCGGGCTCGATGCGGGCGCCTACAACCGCAATCACCAGTTTCGGCGGATTTCATGACCCAGACGCCCTCGGCCAAGCCGCGCAAGACCGCCTCGACCGCCGCCGGCGCGCGCAAGGCCGGCCGTGGTCCGGCCAAGACCGACATGGCCGGCATCGCCGCCGTCGACGGCGGGGCCGATGTGGAGCAGCGGATCTACCAGTCGGTGTTCGACGGCGTGCTGAACCAGCGTCTGCCGCCGGGCACCAAGCTGCCCGAGCCGGCCCTGTGCTCGCTGTTCGGCGTCAGCCGGGCGGTGGTGCGCAAGGTGCTGCAACGGCTGGAGCATGACCGCATCGTCGAGCTGCGGCCCAATCGCGGCGCTGTCGTGGCCGCCCCGACGCCGGAAGAGACCCGCAAGATCTTCGAGGCCCGCCGCGCGCTGGAAGCCGCCCTGGTCGAACTGGCCGTCCAGCGCCACAGCGGCAAGGACATCGAGGAACTGCACGCCCTGCTGCACCAGGAAGAAGAGGCCATGGCCAACGCCTACCAGCCGGCCTGGGCCCAGACGGCGCGCAATTTCCACCTGCGGGTGGCGGCCCTGGGCGGCAACCCGATCCTGCTGGCCTACCTGACCGAGCTGATCTCGCGCTGCTCGCTGATCGTGGCGTTGTACGAGCCGGCCGGCAATGCGGCCTGCGAGCACGAGGAGCATTGCGACATCGTCGACGCCATCTCCAAGGGCGACGCCAAGCGCGCCGTGGCGGCGATGAACGCCCACCTGGTCGGCCTGGAGGAACGGATCTGCCTTGAGCGGCCGTCCTCGGTGAAGACCCTGGCCCAGATGCTGAACCTGGCCTGAGCCGCGCCATGCACGTCGATTTCGCCAGCATCACCGCCTATCAACGCTACAAGCTGATGGCGAGCCTGATCGTGCCGCGGCCCATTGCCCTGGTGACCACGATCAACGCCGACGGCGTGGTCAATGCTGCTCCGTTCAGCATGTTCAACATGCTGGGCGAGGAGCCGCCGCTGGTGATGATCAGCATCAATCTTCTGGCCTCGGGCGGGCTGAAGGACACGGCCGCCAACATCGTCACGTCCGGCCAGTTCGTCGTGCACCTGGCCGACGAGGCCATCGCCGCCAAGATGCACGCCTGCGGCGAGGCGCTGCCCGCCCACCAGAGCGAGCTCGACAAGGTGGGGCTGACCACGGCGCCCTCGGTCGAGATCGCCCCGCCGCGCATCGCCGAGGCTCCCGTCGCCTTCGAATGCGCCCTGTGGGAGACGATCCGCACGGACAGCCGGCTGATCTTCTTCGGCAAGGTGCTGCACCTGCACGCCCGCGAGGGCCTGATCGACACCAAGGCCTGGCGGGTCAGCCTGCAGGACTATTTCCCCGTCGGCCGCTTCGGGGCCAGCTTCTACGTCACCACCCGCGACCGGTTCTCGCTCGAGGACGAGGCGGGCAAGGTGCGCGAGACCGAGATCGACCGCATCTAGGTGTCGGGGTGGCGGGCTCTCTATCGGGCCGCCCCTCAACCCGTCTTCGCGGGGAAGCTCGGAGGTAGTGGCTGGTGTCGCGGCGAGGCGATCCAGCCCGGCTCGTCCGCGCCCGGAAGATCGTCGACGATCCGTCGACTCCCCACCCGCCCCAAAACTTCATTCGATGATCCGCGGCGCCCCAAGGCCGGGCGCCTCGCCATGCCGCGTGGCCGAAAAAACCGGCAGACATAACGTCGACACTGATTTATCAAATCGTCGACGATTTAATTTTAGATCATCGACGAAATTCCAGTTTCCCTGAAGTCGTCCCTGGCGGCCCGGCGACCGTGCCGATCCCGCCGCCGAGGACACGGCCGCGTGGGGATACGCGCGCCGCACTCGCAACAGGGGATATGGCGATGACGTTCATGAGAAGGCTTTCGGCCGGCGCCGCGATCGGGGTGATCGCGATGGTCGCCGCGCCCGCGGTGGTCCAGGCGCAGGTGATCACCGGCGCGATCCAGGGGCGGCTGACCGACGAGGCCGGCGCGCCGGTGGCCGGGGCCCAGGTGACCATCGTCCACGCGCCCTCGGGCACGACCACGACGGCGACCACCAGCGCCGACGGCGCCTTCTCGGCCCGCAACCTGCGTCCGGGCGGTCCCTACCGGGTGACGGCCAACTCCGAGACCTACGGGACCAAGACCGTCGAGGTGCCGGCGATCAACACCGGCGACGCTTTCCAGCTGAACTTCGCGCTGGACGGCGGATCGGTCGACGCGGTGGTGGTCACCGCCGCCTCGGTCGGCGCCAAGGACCTCAAGACCGGTCCCAGCTCCAACTTCAGCGCCGCCCAGATCCAGCTGGCGCCGTCGATCAGCCGTGACCTGAAAGACCTGGCGCGGATGAACCCGTTCGTGGCCATCGACTCCACCAACAGCAAGGCGTTGATCTGCGGCGGGGCCAACAACCGCTCCAACTCGCTGACCATCGACGGCGTGCGCCAGAACGACGACTTCGGCCTGCAGGCCAACGGCTATCCGACCCAGCGCTCGCCGATCTCGATGGACGTGGTCGAGACCCTGGGTGTCGAGCTGGCGCCCTATGACGTCAATTACGGCTCGTTCGGCGGCTGCACCATGAACGCCACGACCAAGTCGGGCGGCAACGCCTTCCACGGCATGGTGTTCTTCGAGAACACCAACCAGAACCTGCAAGGCAAGAAGTTCGAGTACGACGACTTCCAGGACGGTTCGCGCCAGAAGCGCACCCTGGGCGGCAAGTTCTCGGAAAAGACCTGGGGCGCCACCCTGACCGGCCCAATCATCAAGGATCGCCTGTTCTTCACCGCCAACTACGAGAAGTTCGAGCGCGTCGAGCCGTCGCTGACCGGCCCGGTCGGTTCGGGCATGCCCAACGAAGTTCCGGGGATCACCGTCGCCCAGGCCGAGCAGGTGCGCGAGATCATAAAGCGCGTCTACGGCTACGACCCGCTGGGCTATTCGGCCTCGCAGTTCCGCAATCTCGACGAGAAATACTTCATCAAGCTGGACTGGAACATCAGCGACCGACATCGCGCGACGGTCTCCTACCAGCGCACCTACGGCTCCAACCTCAACGCCTCGGGCAACACCCTGACGGGCGCCTCGACGTCGCTTGGCCTGCTGTCGAAGTGGATCGAGCGCGAGAACAATCTCGACGTCTACAAGGCCCAGCTGTTCTCCAACTGGACCGACAACTTCACCACCGAGCTGTCGGCCTCGTACAAGAAGATGGACAATCCCTCGACGCCGCTGGCGGGCACGGACTACGCCCAGTTCCGGGTGTTCGTGAACGGCGCTGGCGTCGGGCCCAGCATCTATGCCGGCACCGACGCCTCCTATCAGGCCAACGAGCTGACCACCTACCTGCAGCAGTACCGGGCCAAGGGCGTCTACACCCTGGGCGCCCACAAGATCACCGGCGGCTATGAGCGCGAGGGGCTGAAGATCTGGGACGTCTTCGTCCAGAACGCCAACGGCGCCTATGTCTTCGACTCCATCGCCGACCTGGAGGCCAGGCGGGCCTCGTCGCTGGCCTACGCCAACGCCGGCGACAACATCAAGGCGCACGGCGGGGCCACGATCCACTCGGCCATGAACACCGTCTACCTGCAGGACGAGTGGGCGATCCTGCCGAACCTGACCCTGAAGGCGGGCCTGCGCTACGACTGGTTCGAGCAGAGCGACAGCCCGCAGGCCAACCCCGTGATCATGGCCCGCTACGGCCTGGACAACAGCGCCAATCTCGATGGCAAGCACCTGTTGCAGCCGCGCTTCGGCTTCAACTGGCAGCCGGACCCGACCCTGACGGTCTATGGGGGCGTGGGCCTGTTCGGCGGCGGCTCGCCCACGGTGTGGACGGCCAACACCTTCTACAATACCGGCATCGTGCTCGGTAACGTCAACTGCGCCCGCACCGCCACGACCAGCGCCGCTTGCCTGGCGGGCCTGAACAACGTCGACGCCAAGACCGTCAACCCGGCCGTTCAGCAGCTCAACACCGCCAGCGCCGCGACGGGGCAGGGGCTGACCAACATCCTGGATCCCGACTTCAAGCCGCAGTCGTCGTGGAAGGCCTCGATCGGCGTCCAGAAGTACTTCGACCTGGGGCGCTTCGGCGGCGACGACTGGCGGGTCAGCGCCGAGTACATCCGTACCGAGGTCAAGGACGCCGTCACCTGGCGCGACCTCTACAGCGAGGCCAATCCCGGCCCGGCCGCCCCGGATGGCCGCCCGACCTTCCTGCGCGGCCGCGACAACCGCTACGACATCCTGGTCACCAACACGAGCCAGGGTCACACCGACCAGTTGGGCGTGGCGCTAGGCAAGCGCTGGTCGGGCGGCTGGCTGGACGGCCTGGACGCCCAGGTCTCGCACACCTACATCAGCTCCAAGGACGTCAATCCGGGCATCAGCACCGTGGCGGCGGCCAATTACAACGGCGTGGCTGCCGACGATCCCAACGACCCGGGCCTGGCGACCTCGAACTACGAGTTCCGCAATCTCTCCAAGCTGTCGCTCAGCTATCGCCGCGAGTTCTTCTCGGGCTATCGCACCGGGATCAGCCTGTTCGCCCAGCGCCGTTCGGGCCTGCCGTTCAGCTACACCTTCGACGTCGGCGCCAACGCCGCCCAGCCCGGCGACGTGCTGGTGGGCGAGAACGGCTCGAACGCCTCGCGCAATCGCCAGCTGCTATACGTGCCCAAGACCCAGAACGGCCTGGTCACCGCCACCAGCGACCCGATCATCTCCTACGCGCCGGGCTTCGACTTCGCCGCCTTCAACGCCTTCCTGCAGAAGACCGGCCTGATCGACTACGCGGGCAAGATCACGCCGCGCAACGCCTTCAAGTCGCCCGAGGTGACCACGATCGACGTGCGCCTCAGCCAGGAGGCCCCGGCCTTCTTCCCGCACGCGGCCAAGGCCGAGATCTATGTCGACATCGAGAACCTGGGGAACATGCTCAACAACAAGTGGGGCGTGATCCAGCAGGTGCCCAACCCCTACGTCTCGTCGAATATCGTGGCCCGCAACTGCCAGTTCGCCGGCGTCGGCTGCGCCGCGGGGCAGGGGAATTTCTACCAGTTCGACAAGTTCACGTCGAAGGCCGCCACCAGCTTCAACACCCAGTCCGTCTGGCAGGTGAAGCTCGGCGTCCGCTACAAGTTCTAGAGGCCGATATGAGCGATCGCATGTTCAACACCCCTTCCGTTTCCGCCGCCCCGACGGCCGATCTCTCCCGCCGCGCGCTGCTGGGCGCCGGCGGCCTGGCGGCGGGGGCTCTTGGCCTCGCCGCTTCGGCCCCTTCGGCTTCCGTCGCCGCTCCGGCCAAGGGGCCGGCGGCGGGCGCGACATACTTCCTGCGCAACGTCCGCCTGGAGACCGGCTACGAGCGCGAGGGCGACGAGGTCGTGGCCACCCGCACCGAGCTGAAGACCCTCAAGATCGAGAAGGGGGCGATCGCCGCCGTCCTGCCGGCCGGCGCGGCGATCCCGCCCGGCGCGGTCGTCCACGACGCCGGCGGCCTCTTGATGCTGCCGTCGTTCCGCGACATGCACATCCACCTCGACAAGACCTTCTACGGCGGTCCCTGGCAGGCGCCGCGCAAGCGCAAGGGCGGCATCGCCGGCCAGATCAAGCTGGAGCAGAAGCTACTGCCCGAGTTGCTGCCGACGCTGGAGCCCCGCGCCGAGGCCCTGGTGGCGCTGCTGCAAGGCTATGGCACCACCTTCGCCCGCAGTCAGTGCAACGTCGATCCGGTGATCGGGACCAAGCACGTCGAGAAGCTCAAAGCCGCGCTCGACCGCCACCAGCCCGACTTCGGCTACGAGATCGTCGCCTTCCCGCAGCACGGCTTCGCCAGCATCGGCCTGGAGCAGCAGATGCGCCAGGCCGTGCGGGCGGGCGCGGCCTATGTCGGCGGCATCGATCCCACCACTGTCGACGGCGGCATGGAGCGGTCGGTCGACCTGATGATGCAGGTGGCGCTGGACGAGAAGGCCGGGGTGGACATCCACATCCACGAGCCGGGGGAGAGCGGCGCGGCCGCCATCTCGCGCATCACCGACATCACCGCCCGCAATCCGGCGCTGAAGGACCGGGTGACGATCAGCCACGGCTTCTCGCTGATGTCGCTGGAAAAGCCGGCCCTGACCGAGCTGGCCGGGCGCATGGCCGCGGCGGGCGTGTCGGTGGCCTCCACCGTGCCGTTCGGCGGCCGGGTTATGCCGATCCCGGCCTTGCAGGCGGCGGGCGTCAAGGTGTTCACCGGCACCGACAGCGTCATCGACCACTGGTCGGTGTTCGGCAGCGGCGACGTGCTGGAGAAGGCCAAGCTGGCCTGTCAGCTCTACGGCTGGTCGGACGAGCAGGCCATCGGCCAGGCCCTGAAGATCCCGACCGGCGGGATCACGCCGCTGTCGCCGACGGGTGAGCAGCAATGGCCCAAGGCCGGCGACGCGGCCGACTGCGTGTTCGTGGATGCGGCCAGCTCGGCCGAGGCCGTGGCCCGTCTGACGCCTCGGCAGGTTGTCCTGCACCGGGGTGTCGTGGCGGCGGGCGGGTTCAAGGCCGCCCGCGCCTGATCCCGGATCGACCCGCTCCGTCGCCACGACGGGGCGGGTCGACGCCGACCTTGAGCCTTTGGGCCACGACCAGGGCCCGTGCCGGACTCAGTCGCCGGCGAACTGGGCGAGGTCGGCGTTGAGTTGGGCCTGATGGGTGACGGGGAAGCCGTGCGAGGCTCCCTCGTAGATCTTGAGCGTCGCGTTCGGCAGGATTTCGGCCGCCCGCCTGGAGGTCGTTTCCAGCGGGACGATGTGATCGGCGTCGCCATGGATGACCAGGACGGGGAGGGAGATCGCTTTCATCTCCTCCCGGAAATCCGTGGCCCAGAACTGCTCGATGCAGGCGTACTGGGCGTGCAGGCCGCCCGACATGCCCTGTCGCCAGAAGGCCATGCGCCAGCCTTCGCTTCTGGCCGCGCCGTCCTGGTCCAGGCCGAAGAACGCCTCGGGGAAATCGAGGAACAACTGTGAACGGTTGTCCATCAGCGCCGTGCGCACGCCGTCGACGACGGCGATCGGCACGCCGTCGGCATTGCCCGCCGTGGCTCCCATCAGCGGCGTGATGGCGCCGAGCAGGGCGAGCTTGGAAACGCGGCCGGTTCCGTGGCGGGTGACGTAGCGCACGATCTCGCCGCCGCCCATGGAATGACCGACCAGGATCGCGTCCTTCAGGTCGAGGGCGTCGATCACGGCGGCCAGATCGTCGGCGAACGTGTCCATGTCGTAGCCGGCGGCCGGCTGATCGGAGCGGCCATGGCCGCGCCGATCGTGGGCGATCACCCGGAAGCCGGCATTGGCGAGAAACTGCATCTGCCCGTCCCAGGCGTCGCTGTTGAGCGGCCAGCCATGGGAGAAGACGATCGGTCGGCCTTCTCCGAAATCCCGGAAGTAGATTTGCGCGCCATCCTTGGCGGCGACGAAGTTCGTCATGTCGTATCTCCATTGCAGACGAGCGTTCGCATTCACGGACGGGGCTGTTGGCCGTCCGCGTTGCTGGAACCGTTGGAACTCACTTGAGGGGAGCGCGCCGGGGGCCTTTCGCGGCCAAGCGCGGGGGGCGTGCTCCCGGGGCCGTCGCTATCGGTTGAGCGTGTAGTTCGCGGGAACCCAGGCGTAGCCGTGCGCTTCGCTGGCGGCGATGTGACCGATCCCCGGGAAAGAGATGTGGGCGGCGGCGATCCACCAGCCGTTGCCTACCGCGTCGGCGAGGAGCTTGTCGCGGCTGGCGATCGCGCCGGGAACCTTCCAGTCGTACTTGATCGCCACATGCGGATCGTCGAACTGGACGCCGGCGACGTGGACCGTGTCGCCCCAGAACAGCATCGCGTCCTTGCCGTCGTGCAGCAGGTAGCTGGTGTGGCCGGGCGTGTGGCCTGGGCTGGGAACGGGGCGCAGGCCCGGGATCAGGTCCTGGGCGGCGTCTTCGAACGGGATGAGCCTGCCGGCCTCGACGTAGGGGCGTAGAACGCCCTGCACGGAGGGAAAGAACGGCTTCAGCAGCGCGTCGACCTCGGCCTGGTTCTTGTCATCGGTCCAGAAGTCGAAGTCGCGCCTGGAGACGTGAACCGCGGCGTTGGGGAACACCATCCGGCCGTCCTTGACCAGGCCGCCGACGTGATCCTCGTGCAGGTGGGTGATGAAGATGTCGTCGATCTGTTCCGGCGCGTAGCCCGACGCGCGAAGCGCCTGCGAGAGGCCGCCCGCCTCCTTGCCGTAAAGGTCGCCCGCGCCGGTGTCGACCAGCACCAGGCGATCGCCCGTATTCACGACGAAGGCGTTGATCATGCCCTCAACCGGCGAGGCGAGGTAATGCTTGGCCAGGAGCTTTTCGGTTTCGCCCGGCTTGGCCCCGACGGCGAGCTTGTCGACCGGGAAGGGATGGGTTCCGTCCAGCAGGGCGGTCACCTCGAACCTGCCGACATGCATTCGATAGAAGCCTGGCGCCTGTCGCTGGGCCGCCATGGGCGCGGCGGCCAGCGAGGGCGGCGGCGCCATCGCCACGGCCATGGCCGGCAGCAAGGTCGCCGCAAGCGCGGATCTGAGTTTCATCGGGTTCTCCTGTGCAAATTTGATGGGGGCGGTGTCAGCGTGGGTCTTCCCAGGCCAGGATCCGCTGCGCCTGGACGCCCAGCCCGTCGATGCCGAGCCTCACGGTGTCGCCGCCCTTGAGGAACCGCGGCGGGGTCAGGCCCAGCCCGACGCCCGCCGGCGTGCCGGTGGCGATCACGTCGCCGGGTTCGAGGGCGAAGAAGCGCGAGAGGTAGCTGACGAGGCGCCGGACGCCGAAGACGAGGTTGCGGGTGGAGCCGTCCTGATGTCGCTCGCCGTTGACCTCGAGCCAGATGCCGAGATCGCCGGGATCGCCGATCTCGTCGGTGGTCACCAGCCAGGGGCCGAGCGGAGCGAAGCCGGGGAAGCTCTTGCCCTTGGTCCACTGGCCGCCGCGTTCCATCTGGTAGGACCGCTCGGAGACGTCGTGGAACAGACAGTATCCGGCGACGTGGTCGAGCGCGTCGTCCTCCTCGATGTAGAGGCCGCCCTTGCCGATCACGATGGCCAGTTCGACCTCCCAGTCGCCCTTCTCGGCGCCCTTGGGCAGGCGAACGGTGTCGTTGGCGCCGCTGGGGCGGCTGGCCTTGATGAAGACTGTCGGCTCGGTGGGAACCGGCAGGCCCACCTCGGCCGCGTGATCGGTGTAGTTGAGGCCGATGCAGATGATCTTGCCGACCTCGGCCACCGGCGGGCCGTAGCGGACGGGCGCCTCGATCACCGCAAGCGTGTGGACGTCGATCGCGGCGAGCCGCTGGAGTTCGGCCTGCGACAAGGCCTCCTGGCCGATATCCGCGACATGGGCGGAAAGGTCCCGAAGCCGGCCTTCGGCGTCGAGGATCGCGGGGCGTTCGTGACCGGGCGGGCCGATGCGCGCGAGTTTCATGGAGGGGTCCCTTTCGTGGTGTGGGGCTGGGGGCTTCCTGGTCAGGCCCAGTTGGCGTTCCTGGAGGTGTGACCGACGCCGGGATTGAGGCTGTTGGTCGGGTCCAGCGCGCGGTAGTGCCGTTCCAGCGCGGGCTTGGCCGGGTAGAGGTGGCCGACATTGTGCTCGGCGGGATACTCGGCCCCGCGCGCGTCGAGCAGCGCCAGCATGGCGTGCTCGAAGGCCTGCGGGTCGCGACCCTTCTTCAGCAGGTAGTCGCGATGGAAGACGTGGCAGAAGAAGTGGCCGCAGTAGCTGACGCCGACGATCTGGTCGGCGAGATCGGCAGGCAGCTTCTCGTCCCAGTCTTCGTCATTGCGTCGATGGGCGACGTCGAGCGCGACGAAATCCTCGACCTCGTCGCGGTGAAGCGCGCGGTAGCGGATCGATGCCCCGGCGACGGCGAAGCGGTGCAGGAAGGCGCGGTCGCCCTCGTCGGGCGTGCACTCGAAAAAGGCGCCCTGGGCCGACGGGAAGGCGTCGGACAGGAAGGCGCGCGCCTCATCGACGCCCGCGCCGCCCATCTTGAGGATGAGGTGGTGCTCGTAGCGTTCGTCGAAGTCGCGGATCCGGGCCGGCAGGTGTTGGGGAAACAGGCCGGCGACAACCTGCATCGCCCGGTCCGAAAGGTCCTTCGGCGCCCAGGGAGCGCGTGAAACCAGGCTGTCGAAACGCCCCTTCAGCGCGAACAGCCGGGGCAGGTGGCGCGCGCCCAGATGGCGGACGGCCAGGAAGGTGTCCTTGCCGTAGCGCGCCGTCAGGCGGAACGCCGAGCGATGGATGTATTCGCCCTGGATCGGCAGCGACTGGAACGCGCCCAGGATGTGGCGACGGACGGCGGTCAGTTCGCCGGGGTCGTTGGTCCCGATGTAGAAGTCGACGATCCGTTCCTCACGGGGAAAGGTGTCGAGCCGTACGGCGAAGACCACCACGTGGCCGCCGCTTCCCGAGGCCTCGAAATGGTGTCGGGGGTCGTTGTTGAAGCGCGCGGGGGTATCGGCGTCGACCTCGCGGACATGGTCCTGGTAGCGCGGGTCCGAGCCGAGCCGGGCGGGATCGTCGACAACCTCGCCTTCGGTGAACTGGCCCGCGTCGAGGCGGGCGAGGATCGTCTCCGGATCCTCGCCGAGCCGCACCCCGAGGTGGTTGACGAGCTGGACCGCGCCGTCGTCAGCGATCCGGGCGTAGAGCGCCATCTGGGTGTAGGCGGGGCCGCGGTGGATCAGCGCGCCGCCGGAGTTGTTGCAGACGCCGCCGACGATCGAGGCGCCGATGCAGGACGAACCGATCCGCGAATGCGGTTCGCGCCCGATCTCGGCGGTCTTCTCCTCGAGCTCGAACAGGCGCGAGCCGGGCAGGCAGATGGCCTGGGTCCCGTCGCGCACCATGTGGATGCCGTCGAGCCGCGTGGTGCTGACGATGACGACGTCCCGATCGTAGGCGTCGCCGTCCGGCGTGGAGCCGCCCGTCAGGCCGGTGTTGGCGGCCTGCATGATGATGATCACGCCGCCCCGCGCGCAGGCGTTCACGACCCGCCACAGCTCGACCAGGCTGCCTGGGCGGGCCACCGCCAGGGCCGCGCCGGACCCGAAGCGGAAGCCGGTGCGATAGCGCCTTGTCCGGCCTTCGCCGACCAGAAGGTGGCGATCGCCGACGATGGTCCTCAGTTCACGGAGCAGCGCGCTCATGGTCAGCCCTTCCAGCCTTGCAGGAATTCCAGCAGCAGCGCGTTGACCGCCTCGGGGCGTTCCTCGTGGGGCAGGTGGCCGCAGCGCTCGATCGGAACGGCGCGCAGGTTGTCGGCCATCTCGGACCAGACCTTGGGCATGTCGAACATCTTGCCGACCGCGCCGAAGTCGGCGCCCCACAGCGCCAGAGTCGGGCAGGTGATCTTGACCTCGGCGTCAGCCGTGTCCTGCGCCACGTCCTCGGCGTTGGCGCGGTAGTCGGCCATGGCCCCGCGCACGGCGCCGGGCGCGCGATATGCGCGCACATAGGTGTCGAAGGCCTCGCCGGAGATAGCCGTGGGGTCGTAGCTCCAGTCCGAGAAGAACCAGCGCAGCCACTGCTCCTCCCGGCCGGCGATCAGCGTCTCGGGCAGGTCGGGAACCAGGTGGAACAGGAAGAACCAGTAGGCCTTGGCGATCTCGGCGTTGATCTCGCGCGCGACGATGCGCGTGGGCACGTTGTCCATCACCACCAGGCGGTCGACCCGCTCGGGGTAGTCCTTGGCGAAGCGGGTGGCGACGCGGGCGCCGCGGTCGTGGCCGACGAGCGCGATCTTGCCGACGCCGAGCTGGTCCAGCAGGGCGGCCAGGTCCCTGGCCATGTTGCGCTTGTCGTAGCCGGTCGCGGGCTTGTCGGTCTCGCCGTAGCCGCGCAGGTCCGGCGCGATCACCCGGTAGAGCTCGCCCAGCACGGGGATCTGGTGGCGCCAGGCATAGTTGGTTTCGGGAAAGCCATGCAGCAGCACGACCGGCGGGCCTTCGCCGGCGTCGATGTAGCTCTGGCGGATACCGTTGGCGCGCAGGGTATGGTTGACGACCTGGGTCATCCTGCAATCCTTGTTCTGGCGAAGAGGGAAAAGGCCGGGCGGCGATCAGCGCCGCCGAGATGCTGCGATCACCCGCAGGGGCGTGGCGATGGTCGCAGGCGCGGCCGTGAGAGGCGATGCGCCTCTGCTTCAAGCGCGGACAAGCTGTTCATGTTCGCCTCTGCGACAATGACCGGCCACCGGGAGCCAGCGGCTGTCCGCTGGGGTGGCTGTGACGATGAAGGCGATATGGAACTATATCTGGGATCGCTGTAGACGCAGATGTCGTTACGTCGGCCCAACGGAATTCGAGATAATGGACTTTGCCGAGATCGAGATTTTCGTGGAGGCCGTGCGGGTCGGCAGCCTGGCCGGCGCCGCGCGACGCCTGGGGCTCAGCGCCATGGCCGCGTCTCGCAGCCTTAGCAACCTCGAGGCCGAACTCGGCGTGCGGCTGATCCACCGGACCACGCGCTCGCTGTCCCCCACCACCGACGGCGAGATCTTCCTGCCGCATGCCGTGGCCCTGCTGGAAGGACGAGCGGGCGCGCTGGCGGACCTGCGCCCGGACGGCAAAGGCCTTGCCGGGCGCCTGAGGATAACCGCCTCGACCGCCTTTGGTCGCAAGGTCGTCGCGCCGATGCTGCCGTCCTTCATGCGGGATCACCCCGCGCTTCAGGTCGATCTGCTGACGACCGACGATCAGGTGGACATCGTGGGGCAGGGCATCGACGTCGCGATCCGCATCGCGCCGCTCAGGGACAATCGGCTCGCGGCGAAACGACTGGCTGACAGTCCAAGGGCTCTATGCGCCTCGTCCGCCTATCTGGAAGCGTTCGGCCGGCCCAAGACCCTGGCCGACCTCGCCGCCCACCAGTGCCTGGTCGCCACCGGCGCGTCGCACTGGGCGTTCGTTCGCGAGGGAAAGTCGTTGAAGCAGAAGGTCGCGGGGCGTTTTTCGGCCAGTTCGATCGAAGCTGTCTACGAGGCGTGCCGGGGCGGGCTTGGTATCGCCAACCTGTCGCGCTGGTACGTCGATCCGGCCTTCGAACATGCGGATGTTCAGCAGATCCTGCTGGAGGACGCCGAGCCCGAGCCGCTGGGGATCTGGGCCGTCTATCCCAGTTCGCACATGATCCCGCCGAAGGTCCGCACGTTCGTCAGGAGTCTCGAGCAGTCGCTTCCCGCGACGGGGCCGACCTGCCCTTGAGCATCAGCCTGGCGGCGTCCCTGCGCGCGCGGCCTGCTTCATTCGATCGCGTCCAGGCCTAGAGCGGCCTGGTCCACCGTCGCGGCCGCCAGCTCAGCGCGGGTCGTGGCGATGCGGGCCCTGGCATCGACCAGGCGAACGGCCGCGTCGGTCGCGGTCTCCTCGCGCTGGTTGACCAGAAAGAAGTCGCTGGAGCCCAGTTCGAACCTGCGCCGTTCGGCCGCCGCCAGGCGGTCGGCCAGGTCGCGCTCCTGCTCGGCCGCCCTGGCCAGGCGCTCGGCCGCATGCAGGGCGACGCCTATCCCCTCGACCTCGACGGCGATCTGGTCGCGCAGGAAGCGCCCGCGAGCCTGGAGCGCGTCGATCTCGGCTCGGGTCTCGTCGAGCTTGCCCCTGGCCGCCCGGTTCTGGAGCGGGATCGAGAAGCGAAAGCCTATGACCGCTTCGGTCGGCGTGCGGCTGGGCCCGCCCAGGCCTTCGGAGCCGACATCCTTGCCGACCTCCAGCCGCAGGTCGAAGCGGGGCTTGAGGTCGTTATGCGCCAGCGCGAGTCGGGCCTGAGACTGGTCCACGCGCGACAGCAGGCCCCGCAGGTCCGGGCGCGTGGCGGCGGGATCGGCGTTCGCGGCCGCGACCTTGACGCCGGCGAGCGCATCCGCCGCCATCGGCAACCGGCCTTCATCCACCATGACCGGCCGGCCCTCTGCGTCACGATAGTAGAGGGACAGCGCGTTGGCGGCGACCTGCAGGTCGCCTTCGGCGCGCACCACCAGCGCGCGGCGGCGCACCAGGTTCTGTTCGTTCTCGGTGAGCAGGATCTCGGGCTTCGCGCCCAGTTGGACTTGCCGCTGGATCCCGCCGCGCCGGCTTTCGGCCAGGCCCAGCAGATCGCGATAGGCCTTCAGCCGCCAGCCCGCCGCGATCCAGTTCTGATAGGCGATGATCGCGCGGGTCTGCACGCCGATCGCCACCGCCTGGCGCTCGAAGCGGGCGATGTCGATGTCGGAGGCGGCCAGGGTGCGACGCGTGCGGCGCTCGTCGACCAGGCGGTCGCGCAGCAGCGCGTAGAGCACGCCGATCTTGGCTTCGCCCAGCGCGTTGGTGTGGGCCTGATCCTCGTAGACGGGGAAGTCGCCGCGCGAGAGGCGATAGGCGCCGTACACATAGCCGCCGTTGTCGCCGAACGGCCGCGTGGCGCGCGCCTCAACCTGGTCGCCGTCATAGTAGCCGAGCGCGCGCGAACGGCTTTCGACGGAGAACACCGTGTCGAAGGCGCCTTCGGCGGTCAGCGCGCGGCTCCGGGCCTGGCGTTCGCGCGCCAGTTGCTCGACGATCTGCGACGAGGAGCGCGCCGAGACGGTCAGCAGTTCGGCGAGGGTGAGCGGCGCGGCGCTCTTTTCGGCCGTGATCGGCGCCTGGGCGGCGGCCAGGCCGGGCGCCGAGCAGAGCAGCATGAGGGTCAGGGACAGTCGGAGCATCACTTGGTCTTGGCCGCATCCTTGTCGTCGCCCTTGGCCGGGGCGCCGGCGGGCGTCGCGGCGGCCTGGCCGAAGTCGAGCGGGAAGTCGTTGAGCTGGCGCCAGAGTTCGTAGCCGACCGAAACCGTCTCGCCCTGCACCCAGCCGCGCACCTTGCCGCCCAGCCGGGCGAACCGCTGGTCGGGCCACGGGGTCTTGCCGGGCATCGGCTCGACGAGGATGCGGAACAGGCCCGAAGGCGCGGCCGTCGGATCGATCGAGCGGACGCGGCCGTCGAACAGGCCTTGGGCCACCGCCGGCCAGCCGCTGAACTGGATCGCCGGCCAGCCTTCGAACTCGAGCCGGACCGCGCGACCGGGGCGCACCAGCGGCACGTCGCGCCCGTCGATGAACAGCTCGACCACCCGTTCGGTGTGTTCGGGGGCGACCACCGCCAGCACCGTGCCGGCCGACACCAGGCCGCCGCCGGCGGCGGCGTTGATGTTCTGGATGCGTCCGCTGCGGGGCGCGCTGACCATCTGCGCGGATTGGCGGTTCAGCTGCACGTCGATGCGGTTGAGCTTGGCGCGAGCCTCGGCCAGCTTGGCCCCCGCGTCGGCGACCTTGATCTGGGCCTGCTCGAAGTCGCGGCGCGCGGCCAGGCCTTCGGCCAGCAACTGGCGCGTGCGGCCGACGTCGATGTCGGCCACCGACTGGGCCTGGCGGACGGCCGCGATCTCGGCCTCGACCTGCGCGCGCTCTTCGGCGAGGCGCGTCAGGAGGTTCGGATCGAGGTCGGCGATGCGGGCGATCGGGTCGCCGGCCTCGACGTGCTGGCCGTCCTGCACGTACCAGCGCTCGACCCGGCCGCCGACCAGCGCCGAGACGTCCTGGGCGCGATCGGTGGGATCGGGGGCCGCCACCAGCCCTCTGCCCTGGGCGGTCTGCATCCAGGGCACGAAGAACAGGATCGCCAGCGAGGCGACGATGCCGGCCGAGACCATCCAGCCCAGCGCCACGACCAGCCGGGGCGGGCGCTGCTGCGCCAGGGTCTTGAAGTGGGAAAGGTGCTCAGGACGGTATGGCATGGGCTTCCCCCCGGTTGGCGAGGTGGTCCTGAAGGTCGGCGAGCGAGGCGAAGCGGCGTTGCTCGGAGAGGCCAAGGTGCAGCCAGCCGTCGAGGACCATGTCCTCGGGCCGGCCGGTGAACAGCAGGGTGGTGGCGCCGCGCGCCTTGAGCACCTGGAGGACTGCCGCCAGGGTCCGCGAGGGCAGGAGATCGTACAACTGCCCCAGCACGAGAAGCTTGGGCTCGACCAGCAGGGCGTTGGCCAGGCGCAGCGCCATCATCGACCCCAGGCTGAGGGGGTGGCCCGTGGCGGCGAGCGGCGTGTCCAGGCCCTTGGGCAGCTGGGCGATGCGTTCCTGCAGGCCGACCACGGCCAGCGCCTCGAGCATCCGGGTCGCCGAGACGTCGCTGGCGGCCATCGCCAGATATTCGCGGATCGTGACCTCGGCGATCGTCGGCCGGTCGAGCACCAGCACCTGCGAGCGCAGCAGGTACATGTCGAGCGCCTCGAGGTCGGCGCCGCCGATCGAGACGAGGCCGCGCTCGGGATGGACGTGGCGCTTGAGCACCAGGGCCAGCTTGCGCTCGGCGCCAGGGTCGGCGGCGACCACCAGTTGCTCGCCGGCGGGGAGGGCGAAGTCGAAGCGGGCGTCGTCCAGCTTGACGTCCATCAGCCGCAACGCGCCGTCGGTCGGCGCGCCCGCGCCGCGGGCCGGCGGCTTTTCCTGCGGGATGGAGAAGAGCAGGGACAGTTCTTCGGCGCTGGCGACCAGGTCGTAGAAGGTGTCGAGGTAGTAGCCCAGCTGCGAGACGCCGTAGAACACGCCCGAAAGGATCAGTTCGGCCGCCACCAGCTGTCCGATCGACAGCTCGCCGCGCAGGATCAGGTTGCCGCCGAGCATCAGGAGGGCGGCGCTGGCCAGGGCGTAGATCAGGAGGTAGCTCAGGGTCTGGGCGAAGCTGGAGCGGAAGTAGCGCTTGTGCGCGCCGACATAGGCGGCGGTCATCGCTTCGGACCGGTCCATGGCGAAGGCGAGGTGGCGACTGGACTTGTAGAAGCCGTTCGACCCGCCGACGCTCTCGAGCCAGCGCGCGGCGTTGTGCTTGGCGTGGCTGAGCGCGACCGCGCCGGTGATCGCGCCACGCCGCCAGATCAGCCAGACCAGGACGACGGCGACGACCAGCACGACGTTGAAGGCCAGGAAGAACGGGTGATAGAAACTGGTCACCGTCAGTCCCACCATGCCTTGCAGCAGGATGGTGAAGGCGCCGATGACCAGGCCCGGCACGGCCTTCTGGACGACGGTGAGGTCGAAGTAGCGATTGAAGAGATCGCCTCGGCTGGCGTCGCCGAAAAAGGGGTTCTGGGCGTGCACGGCCCTGATGGTGATCTCGGCCACCACGCGCGAGAACACGCGGCGTTCGAACGCCGCCATCAGATAGACCCGCAGGGCGCTGAGCGCGGCCACGATCAGCAGCAGCGCCAGCAGCACCCCCGACAGCGTCCATAGGGGCGCGGGCAGGGCGATGTTGGCCACGCTGTTGATCAGCAGCTGGACCGAGATCGGCGTCGCGAGCGACATCAGGCCTATGGCCAGGGTGTAGACGATGCCGAGCTTCACATAGGCGACGTCGGGACCCACGATCTCCGACAGCCACCTTGTCGCTTCCCTAAATCCGATACGTTCGGTCGTCGCCACGTCCGCCTCTGCCTGATCTCGCCGACGAACGCTTCGTCCATGCCGCGAGGTCGGCGAGCCGGGGCCTTCGGAGCATCGGAGGCGAAGCATTCACCCCGAGGTGGGCGATACACCGGCGTCAGGCGCCGCATCTCATCAATGGCGTGACAAAGTGTATAAGCTTGGGCTTCCAGGCGGCGAGGGGCGGTTCCTCAGCGTCTGAGGGTGAGGCCCAGCGATACCGCCCTTGGGCTGCCGCCGTCGATCCGTCGGCCGGCGACGATATCGAGGTCGGCCCTGCCGCCGCCTGGCGTCCAACGCACGCCGAACTGTCCGCCGGGGCGCCCGCCAGCCCGGCGAAAACTTTCAGCCATCAGGATGATGTCGCGGTCCAGGGCCAGCTCGAGCTGGGCGCCGTAGAAGGCCGCGTCGCGTCGAGCGTCGGTGCGGACGTGGCTCCAGCCGGCGTTGAGGTTGAGGCGCGCGCGCCGGCCGACCGGCACGGTCAGCGGGACCAGCAGGCCGGCGGCCTCCAGCCTTCCGGTCCGCGCGCCATAGGCGGCCGAACCCGCCAGTCCCAGGCCCAGGCCGCTTTCCTCGGGGCGCAGGTTCAGCTTCAAGGCCGGGCCCAAGAGGGTGTCGGAGGCCTCGCCGGCGCTCCAGGCATGATGGATCCCTGCGCCCAGCTCCAGCCGCGGCCAGGCCCTGTGCGTGCAGGCCGGTGCGAAGTTCACCAGCCCCCGGCGCGACGAAAAGCGCGTCGTCCAGGTTTCCAGGTGGCAGGCGCCCGGGGTCTCGACCGCCGCGTCGTCGATCACGTGCTCGCCGCCCGAGGCCCGCGCCATGGGCGCGGCGAGGAGGCTGGACGCGGCGAAGGCCGCGCCCAGGATCAAGGCTTTGCTGATCATCTTGCGCCCCTCGCGACCCTAGGCCGGGTCGTCCAGCGAGAAACGCTCGGCGCCCTCGTCGTAGGAAAAGATCTCGGCGTAGCGGCCCCAGTTGATCACCGCGCGCTGGGTCTGCCGGGCGTAGCTCGGCGACATGGAGTCCTCCAGTTCGTCGAGAAAGCGGCTGGCCGGCGCCACATGGCTGGGGCGTTCGTCCAGCACGCGCCGGATGTGGGCCGCCAGCGGCACGTGGGCCAGAAGCTGCTGGGCGAAGATCTGCTTGCGCGCGTCGACCTCGGCCTCGGCGTAGCGCCGGGCCGTGGCCGTGAGCGCCAGATCGCCCTCGCGCAGTTCCGCCAGGCGCAGCAATTGCAGCGTCTCGGCGATCGGGAACAGCTCGTCGGCCTCGTACTGGAGCGCCTGGGCCAGATCGGGCATGGGCGCGCGGCCGTCGAAGGGGGCGGCGTGCACCGCCTCGATCAGGCCGGCCATGACGTTGGTCGACACCCGCGGCAGCACCATGCCAAGTCCCGAGCCCGGAAAGGCGCCGTCGTTGGCCGTCGGCGCCTGATCCGGCCGGGTCATCTGGGCATAGATCCGTTCGACCTGGGTCCGGAAGGCGGGGTCCTGGCGGTTGCGCGGCTGGGGCAGGTCGACCTTGATCGTCGAGACGACGCGGCCGGGATTGGACGAGAACACCAGGATGCGGTCGCACATCAGCACGGCCTCCTCGATGTTGTGGGTGACCATCAGGATCGACTTGATGGGCATCCGGCCCTCGCTCCACAGATCGAGCAGGTCCGTGCGCAGGGTCTCGGCGGTCAGCACGTCGAGGGCCGAGAACGGTTCGTCCATCAGCAGGATCGAGGGATCGACCACCAGGGCGCGGGCCAGGCCCACGCGCTGGCGCATGCCGCCCGACAGCTCCTTGGGATAGGCGTTCTCGAAGCCGTCCAGGCCGATCAGGTCGATGGCGGCCAGGGCGCGGCGGCGGCGCTCGTCGGCGCGCACGCCCTTGGCCTCCAGCCCGACCTCGACGTTCTGCAGCACGGTGAGCCAGGGGAACAGCGCGAAGCTCTGGAACACCATGCCGACCGTGGTCGGGCCGTCGGAGCGCGGGGGGAATGCGATATCGCCCGAGGTCGGCTTGATCAGTCCGGCGATCGAGCGCAGCAGGGTCGACTTGCCCGAGCCCGAGCGGCCCAGCAGGCCGACGATCTCGTTTTCCTCCAGGGTCAGGTCGACGTTGTCGAGCACCAGCAGATTGGCGCCCTCGGTCTTGCCGTAGAGGTGACGGACGGCTTTCGCCTCGACGAGCGGGGCGGTGGTCTTGATGGGGGTGAAGCAGGTCATGGATGCTCTCCCTTAGGCCAGACGGAGACGGCGCTCGGCGAAGCGGTGCATCGGCCGCCAGAGCACGCGATTGAAGGCGATGACGAAGACGGACATGACGGCCACGCCCAGGGCTACGCGGGCGCTGTCGCCGGCGGCGGTGGCCTTGGCTATGTAGGCGCCCAGGCCGGCGGCCTCGATGTGTTCGTGGCCCCAGCTGACCGCCTCGGCGACGATGCTGGCGTTCCACGACCCGCCCGAGGCGGTCAGCGCGCCGGTCACGTAGTAGGGAAAGATCCCTGGGATGGCGACCTGCCGCCACCACTGCCAGCCCCTGAGGCCGAACATGCCGGCGGCCTCCCTGAGGTCGCCTGGAATGGCGCTGGCCCCGGCGATGACGTTGAACAGGATGTACCACTGGGTTCCCAGCACCATCAGGGGCGACAGCCAGATGTCGGGGTTCAGGCGCAGGGCGACGATGGCCGCCACGGCGAACGGAAACAGCACATTGGCCGGGAGGGCGGCCAGGAACTGGGCGATGGGCTGCAGGCGCTCGGCCCAGGCCGGGCGCAGGCCGATCCATACGCCGATCGGAACCCAGACCAGGGTGGCCAGGGCGATCAGGACGACGACGCGAACCAGGGTCGCCAGGCCCAGAAGCCCCACCTGGCAGAGGTCGGCGAAGGCCAGGCGCGCGCCGAGGAACGACCACAGGAGCCAGGCGCCGCCCGCGACGACGGCCGCCACCAGGACCGCCCACAGGCCGTCCAGGATCCGCCCCAGCGCCGGAGACGGCGCGGGCAGACGCGGGGCGGGCAGGGCGATGGGCGCGCGCAGGTCCGAAGCGGCGCGAAACAGGCCGGCCAGGGGCTTGGCCAGCGACCGCGTCCAGGCCGCGCGACGCAGCAGGTCGTAGGGCCACGAGGCCGGGCGCTGCTGGCTGGCGGTCTGCTCGAAGCGGAACTTGTCGGCCCAGGCGACCATCGGGCGGAACACCAGCTGGTCGTAGAGCACGATCACGACGGCCATGGCGGCGACGCCGAGGGCGACAGCCCCCATGTCCTGGCGGGCGATGGCGATCGACAGCCACGATCCGATCCCGGGCAGGGTGACGGTGGTGTCGCCCACGGTGATGGCCTCGGAGGCCACGACGAAGAACCAGCCGCCGGACATCGACATCATCACGTTCCACACCAGGCTGGGCGTGGCGAAAGGCAGCTCCAGGCGGGTGAAGCGCCGCCAGGGCGAGAAGCGAAACTGGCGGCTGACCTCGTCCAGATCGGCGGGGATGGTCCGCAGCGACTGGTAGAAGCTGAAGGCCATGTTCCAGGCTTGGCTGGTGAAGATGGCGAAGATCGCCGCGCACTCCACGCCCAGCTGGCGGCCCGGGAACAGCCCCATGAAGAAGGTGACCGTGAAGGTCAGGAAGCCCAGCACCGGCACGGATTGCAGGATGTCGAGGGCCGGTACGATCAGCAGTTCGGCCTTGCGGCTCTTGGCCGCCAGGGTGGCGACCGTGACCGTGAAGACCAGCGAGGCGCCGAGGGCCAGGAACATGCGCATGGTCGTGCGCAGCGCGTACTCGGGCAGACGGACGGGATCGAGCGTCACCGGAGCGGCGTGCAGGGCCGCCAGCGGGCGGCTCATGTCCTCCGCGCCGCGCAGGACCAGGACGGCCAGGGCGGCGAGCAGGACGAAGGCGACCAGATCCGCCCAGGAGGGGACGGTTCCGGCGCGAAGGAAGCGCGCGAACGGGCGCGCGGCCTTGAGGTCTCCGGAGAGGAAAACCATGGGGCTTCACCTTGTGACTGGGCCGCGAACGGCCGTCAGCAAGGAGCCCGTAGAACCCCTAGCGCGACGCCTTCCGCGGCGAGATGGATCGACTGTGACTGTCGCTGGGCATGGGGATTAAGGTTTCCGTTGATCGCGCCGTCGCCGCATGCGGCGTCGAGCGCGGCGGCGGGATGCGCCTGTGGAACGGCGTTGTCAAGCCGTTCGACGACCCGCCATGGCCCGGGCCGGGCAGGCGCGGTGGTCCTTGAGCCCCCATAGTGGGGACGAGCTGGAGAACGACGGTCGCTTTACGGCGCCGTTAAGGTTGACCATAAAGCCCGTGTCGGCCTAATCGGGTTGTACGCAGACAAAATTCGATCTTGTCGCGATTTCGCAAGGCCGGGCACCGAAAGCAGAATAATTGTCGCCGCCACTCATCCTATTGATCGGCGAAGGTCCGTTGGTCGAGCCCGTCCTGGCGCATTTGCCGGCCGCCGGGCGTAGGATCGAGGCGGTCTTCTATTGCGGGTCCAAGTCGATCGGCGGGCAGGAGGGACGTCGGATCGACGTCGCCAATCCGGAAGAGGCCTATACGCAACTGGAGCGATGGTACGGCGCGGACGCGCTCGTGGTCGGGTCGATCGCCGCCGAGGTTCGAACCCTGCCGCCCGAACAAGCCAACCTTCTTCTTCTGAAAAAGAACGAGGAGAAGTTGGGGGCCTATGCTCTTCTGATCGATATTCTGCAGAACGCGGGAATAAATACCGTTCTGCTCAAGGACGTTCTGAGGGATTGCGCCTTTCCCAATGGGCGTTTTCTTGGACGAGAAGCCACCCCGGACGAGCTGCTGCTGGTCGAGCCCGTGAGGGTGAAGGCCCGCAACAGTCACGCAGAGCAAACCGTCCATCTGTTCGGTCACGGCAAGGCGCCGGAAACCCGATCGGGCGATCCTGCGACGGCGCTGCGCGCTTTATCCGACGCTAAAGGCTACTACGCCTATCTTTCGGCGGTCCCGGTGCACGACGGACTGTCGGGCTCCCCCGCCGTCACCCCCGAGTTGATCGAGGCGGCGCACCAAGCGCAGTTGACGGGGGTCTTCGTCGAGACGCGAGGGGCAGCGATGCTGCTGGCCTCCAATGTCGGGTCAGGCGAAAGCCAGGCGCTCGACGGCCAGCTCTTTTTCCACGGGCTCTGAATCGTTCTTGCCCAGGCGCCGAATGGAAATCGGCTCGTCGGGCTGAGACTGAATGAAGCTCTCGATGAAAGCGGTGCCTATCCGCAAGGTATAGGCCGGGTCCATTTCCTCGAAAGCGCCTTCCTTCCAGGAAAAAGCGGCCGCCTTCTGAGGGGAGTGCGGGTCGAGTATGGCCATTCGGTTCAAGAGAAGAATGTTGTCGAGCGGGTCCCAGAGGTCGATGTCCGCGCCTCTCGAGTTCCTTTTCTCCGCTTCTTTCTTCCTTCTCTGGTCAGCGCGATCCTTGCTCGCCGCCAGGAAGGCCGAGTAGGAAATCCTGTTCTCGACGAAAACGTCGATCATCAGGTCGTCTCGATCCATCAGGCCGTCGATGACCGGCCATATCTCGTCCTTCACGCGCTGGAAGTCCGTCAGAACGAGCCATATGCGCTTTGCGTGCTGGGCCCGATCAAAAAAAGCCTGCTTTTCCGTCGGCTTTTCTATCCGGTCGCCAAGCGCCTGGTAGTGCTCTTGAATGAAATCCAAGACCGCGGGCGCGAAGGTCGGGTTCTCGACTTTGACCGCCTCGTAGATCTTCGCGATCTCGCGATACTTGAAGTAGGTGGTCGAGGTTTGGCGAAGGCCGCGGCTGACGGTTTGACGGCTGCGGTCAAGAATCCTAGCGGCTCCGGCCGAAGTCAGGCCTGCCATCTCCAGTAATCTTGCGTCCAAGTCCGCCATGTCCAGCCCGGAACCTCAAGTTGCTGGCGCTCAGCCTAGCGGAGGTAACCGATAGACTGGATCTATTAATCGCGCCCTAAGATAAGTCGTAAAAGAGCGTAAACGCACCATTCCGTTTCTGAATGGTGCGAGTCGATCGCCAGCGTTGCTGGCGAGGTTGCTCATTAACGCCTTGTAAACGAATTCGTCAATCTCGGTGTGGCCTTTGTGTTGCGCATGTTGACGCGTTTCGCGCGTGCGAACGCTCGGTTGGTGCGTTCTGTTCCGCTTTGATCAGCAAAAATGCTCGAATTTAACACGTATGGTCGCCTGATTTCCGCGTTTTCCAGCTTGCGTTCGTTCTGGGGCTGTGTCGGCGTCTGGTCGGGCGGTTGCGGTGCGTTCTGGGGGTTATGTGGAAGCGGTTGGTGTCTTGATGATGACGAATGTTGACGAAAGGTTGCTTCGGGGTTAACGGTGCTTCTCGGGGATTGAGGGGAGCATCACATGACCACCACCCGCCCGCATATCGCTGCGACAGCTACGGCTGCGCCCGCGACCGTAGAGATCCTTTACTGTGTGCCCCACGCCTCCGGCGACCTGCCGCACTGGCTCGAAGGGCGCGAGACCGAGGTTCTCGCCACCCACGAAGGCTATGACATCGGCGCGTACGACCTGGCCGTCGAGATGGCCGCGCGCACCGGCGGCGAGGTCGTCGCCGCCGTGATGTCGCGCACGGTGATCGACGTGAACCGCATGCTGAACGCCGACGCGATCCCGCGCTGTGATCAGCAGGGGCGTCCGTTCGCGCACAATGTCGGCATGAAGCCGGGCGACCTGGCCGCGCGCCTCGATACGTGGCGCGGCTTCCATGGTGATCTCGGCCGCACCGTCGAAGCGGCTCTCGCGAGCGGCGGCGTCGTGCTCGTCGACACCCACAGCTTCACGCGCCAGCTGGGGGAGGGGGCGCCTCGCATCGTCGATATCGGCGTCTGCGCGCCGGAGGGCGGCGGTTTCGCTCTGCGGCTGTTCCGGACGCTCGAAGACCTGGCCGCCTCGGGTCGTTTCCTCGTGCAGGACGAGACCGGAGGGCGCGTCCCGGCCATCCGCCTGGACGAGCCTTATCCCGGCGCCCACCCCGGCGCCTTCATCGGGCGCACCTATCACCGGCCGGGCGTGGACACCGTAACCCTGGAGGTCTGCGACGACCTCCTGCGCAGCGCGCAGGCCGTGGATCGCGTCGCCGACCTCATCGTCGCGGCGATCGCCGCCGCCCTCAATTCCAACCAACGGAGAGTGCCTGATGCGACTTAAGCCCGTCATCAACAAGCCGACCCTCGGAGTGGAGGAGGAGCTCAAGGTGGTGTCGCTCATCACCGGCGCCCTGGTGAACGTCGACGAGCGCCTGTGGGCCAGGATCCGCGAGAAGGTCGGCCAGAGCGCCACGCCGGAATACAAGAAGGGGCAGGTCGAGCTGCGCACCGGCGTGCACACCGAGATCGACGACCTGCGCACCGAACTCGCGGCTCTGCGCCATCGGGTCAACGCCATCCTGGCCGAAGAAGGCCTGGCCCTGATGGCGTCCAGCACCCACCCGTCGGCCGATTGGCGCCGGGCCGAGGCGCGTGACGGTGAGCGCTATCGCTGGATCGAGCGGCAGAAGGGCGACGCCGTCAATCGCCTGCTGGTGTCGGGCTTTCATACTCACTTCGGCACCTTCACCGACGACGCCACGCGCGTCGATCGCATCGCCCGCTTTCGTCCCCTGCTGCCGCTGCTGATCGCCGCCAGCACCGCCTCGCCGTTCTACGATGGTCGATACACCGGCTTCCGGGGCTATCGGCGACAGATCCAGACCGGCCTGTCCTGCCAGACGCCGCCGAGCTTCGAGTCCGCCGAGGCTTATCATCGGCACATGGCCGACCTGAAGGCCATGGCCGTGATCCAGGCCGAAACCGACGTCTGGGGCGACATCCGCCTGGGGACGCTGGGCAAGCCGACGGTCGAGGTCCGCTGCATGGAGGCCTCGGCCTGCGTCGACGACGGACCCGCCATGGCGGCCCTGATCCAGGCCGCCGAGCTCGATATCCGCCTGAAGTCGCCGCCGCGACCCAAGCTGCGCGAAGGCGACATGGCCCGCGACGAGATCGCCGCCTGGCAGGCGGCCCGGTGCGGGGCTTCGGCGGTCATCTGGGACCATGACCTGGCCGAGCCCGCGACCGTCGCCGAGGTGGCCGACCGCCTGATCGAGAAGCTGGGCGATGCGATCGAACTGCTGGGCGTTCGCCCCTGGATCGATCACTTCCGGTGGATGCTGCATGGCGGCACCTCGGCCGAGCGCATGCTCGCGGTGGCCGGGTTGGGGCCCGACGCGATCGCCGGACCGATCACGCCGGAAATGGCCGACCGCGTCATCCGCTCGGAGGTCGCCAAGACCGCCGAAGGGCCCTCGGTGCGTTGGCCGCCCACCCACTTCCAAGCCCATCTGGCCGCCTAAGGGGGAAACCATGGCCGTTCATATCGACGACATCAAAACCGAGACGATCGAGGCCCTGATCTACGGCGAAGGCCGTCCGCTCACGCTGGCCCCCGTGATGACCAAGGAGGAGCGAGAGTTCGCCTGCCGGAAGATCCGGCAACTGACGAGCCGATCGACCTACCTGTGGGCGAAGGACCTCAAGGTCGTGGGCACCTCGGTGGGCGAGGCGCATGAGTCTCCCGAGACCGAGAGGCGTTATTTCGACGAGGCTCCGGCCACGTCGGAGCTTCTCGCCCGAGAGGTGTTCCCGTTCGGCTCCCCGGTCGAGCGGATCGTCAGGAAGGTCGCCGAAGTCTGGCCGCAAGGCGTGGTCGTGCCGGACAAGGACGGCCGCGCCTTCCTGCCGCACATCGTCCGGCGCTGGGCGATCGGCGGCGGCGCCAATCCCCACATCGATCAGTCCCGCACCCACCTCCTGGGGCCGCTGGGGATCGGTCGCCGCATCGGGCTCAACGTCTACATGTCGATGCCCGAAATCGGCGGCGCGATCGAGTTCTGGAACCGCTCGTTCAGCGACGAGGAATACGTCCGCCTGAAGCGGCCGGACTACGGCCTGGATCGCGAACTTCTGGGGCCCGCCGATCTCACGCTGCGCCCTGAAGAGGGGCAGGCGGTGCTGTTCCGCGCCTGGGAGCCGCACGCCGTCGAGCCGGTCGGCGGCTCGGGGGACCGCATCACCAACGCCGCCTTCCTCGCCGTGGGCGAGGCGGGGCGACCGCTGGCCCAGTTCGCCTAGGAGGTCGACATGCACAAGTCGATCATCATCCTGGCCGAAACCCTTCGCGGCCGCCCTGCCGAGGCGCTGAACGTCATGGGGCATCTGTCGCAGGCGATCGGCGCCCAGGCCAAAGGCTCCGCCGACGCGCGCTTCGTCGACTACCAGGACCAGGAGGGCGGTCGTTATCCCGGGATCTCCTGGTGGCCGCTGATCTGCCTCTCGGGCCGGCCCACCAAGATGTGGGCCTACTGGGACGAGCTGGTTTCGCGGGATCTGCCGCGCGGCGCCTTCTTCGAGACCATGCTGACGGGGGGGAGCGAGGAGCAGGTCCGCAAGACCGCCGAGCACGCCCGGCCGGACCTGCCGCTCCTGGGCGTGGCGGTGTTCGGCGAGGCGGCCGTGCTCGACCCGCTGGGGCGCAAGTTCAGTCTTTGGAAGGCCTAGCGCGCCGCCGCCGCGGCGCGTGATGCCGATCGTTCGAAGAGGAGACCATGTCATGACCAAGTTCGAAGGGGCGGGCGTCATGCCGATGCCCGACGGAACGCCGGGCTGCATCCTGCCGGTCGCGCCCCTGCCGAGCGTGGCGAGCGCCCTGGAGCATATTGGGGGGATCGTTTCGGATCCGACCCCGCCCTTCGCGGAGCCTCTCCAGCCCTCGCTCGCGGCCTCGCCAGGCCTGATCGTCGATCCCGTCGACGACGGCGGCCTCGCCGACTGCGGCGGCTATCCCGGACCCGGCTGCGATCCGTTCGGCGCGCCACACCACGTCGTTCCCGACGGCGAGTTCGGCGGCGCGTTCAGCGGGCACGCGAACCCCGGTCACGTCGACGCCTGCGCCGCCGGCCACTGTCAACCCGCCGGTCCGGACGTCGTCTGACGCTTCCTTGATCCCGTAACAGAGGAGATTTCGCCGTGGACGACACCCAACAAACACCGCTCGAGCAATGCAACGACCTGGCCGAGCCCATGGGACAGATCGCCGGGGCGGGCGCCGCCGTGCCCGCGGGCGCCGGGGCGCTTATCGCGACGAGCGAGACGGGGCCGTTCGCCATAGTCGCCGGGGGCGGCGCGGCGGTGGCGACCTACGAGAGCGTTTCGAACCTCGTGGAGAACGCCTGGCCGAACCTGTGCGACGCCCTGATGGAGGCGGCCACCGCCCCGCCGCTCGACCTCAACCTCGACCACAATCTGCCGCCGCCGCCGGACGCCCCCGCCTGGAGCCCCGATCTGGTGAGCGCCGATCCCTTCGGCGGGGCGGACTATTCCGGCGGCGTCGATACTTCGAGCGGCTTTGCGGCCTCGACGCCGTCGTACGACGGCGGCGGGAGCGACTACGGCGGCGGCGGCGGCGGAGGTGACGGCGGCAGCAGCGACGGGGGCGGCGCGGCCTAGGCGCACCATCGCAAGCACGGAGACCAAGGATGGCTGGAAATCTCACGCCCGCAGCGCCTTCCACGCCTCAAGAGGGCGGCAACGAGGTCGCGTTGGTCAGCGGCATGGTCGGGGCGGTGGCCGCGGTCGTGACCGACCAGTTGCTCGAGCACACGCCGGCGGCGCCGGTCGCCGGCTACCTGGCGGCGGCGGCCGGCAGTGCGGCGGCCTATGTCTGCGAACATGGCGGCGTCCTGGAAGCGCTGACCCAGATGTTCGCACCGGAGCCGGCCGTCGCGCCGGCGCATGTCGCGAGCTTGCCGGTGACGCCGACGCCGGTCGCGACGGCTCCAGCGACCGACTGGTCCGGGGCGCTCCCGGATCCGGCGTCCTGGGATCCGGCCCCCGACTACACTTACCTTCTACTGACCCACGCGGCGCTCTGCGGCCACGAAGACGCCCATCAGCCCATCGGCGACCCTCCTCAGGCGCCCGACGCGCCCAGCTGATCTCGAGGATCCCGCACAAGCATCGGTCCGAATACTTCGACATGAAAGGAAGTATTGATAATGGATACGTCCTATATCCTGGGATATACGCTGATGGGGGCCGGATCCGGCGTCGTCAATCGGCTGTTGCAGAACTTGTGGCCCACCGAGCTGGAGAAAGCTCAGGTCCGCAACATCAACGAAAACCTGCTGTTTCAACGCGAGCGTTTGGCGGTCGAAGGTCGCCGCGCCCTCGAGGAGCAGAGCTTCCGTAGAGATGCGCAGATCAGGCAGATCGAAGCGAACATCGATCTGGAGGACCGGCGCCAGCAACTGAACCAATGGCCGCTGGCCTGTCCGCCGCGAAGCCTCAGCCATGCGTCTCGCCTGCACGGCGGGCGCTCGTTGAACGTCATCGCCAAGTACAGCCGCAGTCTGGCGCTGGAGCAGGCGGTGCTCACAAAGCGCCTCGTCGAGATCGACACGGCCCTGTCCAATGTCGACGATATCGTCGTGGGGCAGTTCGGCTCGGACGTGCTCTTCTATCGCGACTCCTTCACGCAACACTTCCAGACGGGACGAGGTCTGGCCTCGTCGATCTGCAGCCAGCTGGGCCAGGAGCCGACCGCGCTGATCGAGATCGCCGCCCCCAGCGCGGGCGTGGTGACCTTCGGTGTCAGCTGCTGGGGCTGGGCCGGGGATCAGGGCGAACTGGATGTTGGCCAGAAGCTGCACCTGAGCGTGTCAGACGACGGCCTGGAGACGGAGGCGGCGATCGAGACGGCGCTGCTGATGCTCGTCACGGCGCTGAACGATCGCTTCCAGACGGTCAGCCGCATGTCGGGGCGTCCGCGGCTCCAGACGGCCCAGATGCTGGCCAAGCTGCCGGACATCGGCCTGAAGGGCAGGGCGGGCGTCGGCCGTTCGCTCGAACCTCAGTCGGCGCATCACCTCCTGGTCGCTTCGCAGATGGCGACCTTCGAGATGATCGCCGCGCGCAGTCCCCTGCTGGCCGCCGAAATGGCGGCGCGCGGGGCGCTGGAGGCCTTCCGGGCCGAGCGAAAGGACATCGCCGAGCAGCTCCTGGGGCAGGCTCTGGGCTACTACCGCCTGGGGGTCTCCGACCCTCCGGAAACCGAAGCCGACACCATCGCGGCGATCTCGAGCCAGCCGGTCCGCCGGACGCCGACCTTCCTGCAGGAGGCGTTGGCCGCGATCCGCGGCGTGACCTTCACGGTCGAAGACAAGGACACGAACACTGCTTTCGAACCCGCGACGTCGCTGGCTGAAACGGCCCGGCGCGTGGCTCGCGGCAACGCCTAAGGCAAAGGGGATAGACGTATGAAGATCGCACTCCTCGGCGCTCGCGCCGTCGGCAAGACCTCCTACTTCGCGAGCCTCTATCGCGAGGTTTCCTCATCAACCTTCCTGCCGCTGCTCGACGCGGCGCAGATGCGCGACGCCAGAGGTAAGGGGCAGAGCCTGCAATCGGGCCTGCAGATCTCGGTGCAAGGCCAGCTCAAGAGGGATTTCGAGCTCTATTCGAAGAACCTGGCCTCCAATCCGCCGGTCTTCCCGCCGCGTTCGATCGATATCGACACTCTGGATCTCAACGTCGTCTTCCAGTTTCGCAAGATCGGCGAGAACACGCGGACCTCCGCGTTCCATCGGGAGATCTCGTTCATCGATCACGCCGGAGGCGCCCTGCATGCCGCCGTCGATGGTTGGGAGCGGATCACCGCCGAACTCGACACGGCCGACGTCTTCATCACCTTCATCGACGCCACGGCGATCCTGACGCTCGATCCGACCGAGCGGAACGAGCGCCTGGGGCTGGGGGCCATCGGCGACATGATCCGCAAGCTGCGCGAGCGGATCGACGAGTTCGACATCATCCCGATCGTGTTCGCCGTGTCCAAGTTCGACGAAGTTCAAGCCGACCCCGACGGCGAGGCGCGGGTTATGCGCTTTCTGCACGAGGAGTTCATCAAGCCCTATTCCGAGCAATGGGGGAACGTGGCGATCTTCGTCTGCCCGATCGCGGTGCTCGATCCGAAGACAGGCGGCTTCTCGCCTATGAACCTGAAATGGCCGTTCATGTTTGCGGCCGGCGCCACGGTCCTGCGCAACAGCTTCCTGCTCTACGCTCGAATGGAGCGTGAAAAGGCCGCGCAGCGCGGGATGGAAGCCGAGGCCGAAACCCGCCGACGCCTGCGCAGGGAGTCGCCGTTCAAGCGCCTGCGCCTGTGGTTCAACGAGGGGTTCAAGACGGCCGACACTTTCCAGAGCCGGGCCGACGACTATCGCCGGCAGGCGCGCCGCTCGCTCAAGGCCTCGGAGGGCGACAAGGAGCTGGCGAGCCTGGTCTGGCGGTGCGTGCAGGAATACGCCGACGACACCGGGTGCGTGACCTACCTCGACGGTAAGGAAGTCAACGTCCTCGAGATGATGGAGGCCCTATGACCTGGGACGTCTTTCTGCTGGGGACGTTGGTCAACTCCGATTTCCTCGTGTTCACCCGGCCCTTGATCGGTGCGACCGCCAAGGGCCGCTACATCAATCCGTTGATGCGCGAACGCGCGCGCCAGGAGGCGGACGTCCTGGCGTTCCAGTTCCGCGACGGGGATCGGCTGGTGATCGGCCTGCAGGCCGACGCGTCGGCCTTCCTCGACGAGAACCATCGCTTCGCGCGCGAACGCTCGATTTCCAATCCCGCTGGCGGCAGGGCAAATCCGATGATCCTCGCCTATGTCGCCCCCCACGAGACCGCCGCGCCGAGCCTGGAGGTCCTGCGCCACGCCGCGGCCGAGGACGTGGAGGTTCTGCTCGAACGGGCCCATGCCGGGGAACGCGATATCGACCACCAGCGCAGCTTCGATCACGACACGAGCCCGGCCTCGGCTTGGAGCCAGGCCGCGCGCAGCCTTTCGCAAGGCAAAGAGCAGCTGGCGATCTTCGTCGACGGCGAGCGACGGGCGCCGTCGCTGCTGGTCGACGAAAGTCCGGCCTCGGGCGGGGAACCGGAGCCCGCGCGCCGCCGGCGAACGCCGTCTGTCGACCTACAACAAAGTGAGGTGCGGCTAGTCCCGGAGGCCTGGCCTCGCCATCGCGACGACGGGCGGTGGTTTGCTGCGAAAGAGCCCAGGCTCCTCTCCTGGCTGAAAAGGCTGCCGCTTCCAGATTTCCCGAGCCTTTGGGGCGAGCGCCGGCACGATATCGAAAAGGAGATGGTGAATATGATGGTGGACGGTAAGACGACCGCGGCGATCGCCCAGGCGTGCGGCGTTCACGAGGCGCAGGTGATCGATTACCTGCGGTCGATCGACATGCTTTGCCGGACCGGCGCGACCGAGCCGACTTCTACCATCGCCTTGCCGAAGGTCGACGACCGCCTCGACTAGACGGCCTGGGGGCACCACGTGCGCCCGCGCAGAGGCCAGGGCTGTCGACCCGCAGGGGTCTGAGAAGTTCCGCGCGGGCGCCCGTCAGAACCCCAGTTCGCACAGCTCCACGACGCGTTTTTCCCGCGCGCTGATCTCGGCGGCGACGCCGATGGCGACGGCGCGCAGGCCGTCCTCGGCGGTGACCTGGATCGGCGCCGCTCCCGCCACGGCGGCCAGGAAGGCCTCCAGCTGGTGGAAGGTGGCGCCGTGATGCGAGCCCGCCTCCAGCGCCGCCTGGTCGACCGCCACATGGGTGCGGCTGACCTGCTTGGGCGCCAGGAAGCCGACCCGGGGGCTGAAGACGACGTCGCCGCTGGGGATGAACACCTCCAGCTTGGCGGTGTCGCCCACCGCGCCGATCTCCTCCTGGTTCTCGGCCCCGTCGGCGAACATGTTCAGGTC
Source organism: Caulobacter radicis (assembly GCF_003094615.1). GTDB lineage: Bacteria > Pseudomonadota > Alphaproteobacteria > Caulobacterales > Caulobacteraceae > Caulobacter > Caulobacter radicis. The sequence goes on from NZ_QDKO01000023.1 coordinate 40,617, forward strand.
GAGCATGGCGCGCTGGCCGCCGGCGAAGTCGACGACCGTGAAGCTGTTGTCGATGATGTCCGGCGTGCGGCCGTCATAGCGCTCGTCCAGATGGTTCACGTCCATCGCGCCCGAGCAGTAGACCCGCACCGGCTCGTCGCGGACGATCAGGCGCATCAGGTCGAAGAAGTGGCAGCACTTCTCGACCATGGTGCCGCCGGTGTTGGCCGAGAAGCGGTTCCAGTCGCCGACCTTGGGCAGGAACGGAAAGCGATGCTCGCGGATCGACAGCTGCACCAGCCGGCCGATCTCGCCGGCATGGACGCGCTCGACGAAGGCGGCGACCGGCGGCATGAAGCGGTACTCCATGCCGGTCCAGAAGACGCCGCCATGGGTCTTGGCCTGCTCGACCGCCCAGCGGGCGTCCTCCAGGGTCGTGCACAGCGGCTTTTCGCACAGGATGTGCAGGCCGGCCGCGAACAGTGGTTCCAGCTCCTGGCGGTGGGTGAAGTTGGGCGAGGCGACGATCACCGCATCGACGAGGCCGCTGGCGGCCAGGGCCTGCGACGTCTCGAAGGTCGCGACGTTCGGGTCGCCGGCCTCGCTCAGAGCCCAGTCCAGCGAGCTTGGCGTGGGGTCGGCCAGGGCCGTCAGTCGCGCGCCGGCCAGGAGCTTCAGGTTGCGGATGTGCTCGCGGCCCATCATGCCGGCGCCGACGATCCCGAACCTTAGGGGCTGCGTCATGTCTCTACTCGAACTCACTCGGAGGGAAGGGGCTGGGCCGAGGGCAGGTGGTCGTCCTCGGCCGGGGTCAGGCGCGGCAGCCACAGTTGCAGCCAGGCCAGCGCCACGAGATATGAAGCGGCGGCGATCAGCAGCAGCGGCAGGTAGCCGTGGCCGCCGGTTAGGATCTTGCCGGCCAGGTAGACGATGCCCATGCCGGCGAAGTTGCCGCACAGCGCGCCGAAGCTGGTCACCGCGCCGATCCGGCGGGCCGGGATCACGTCGGTGATGGTGGCGAAGATGTTGACCGAGAAGCCCTGGTGCGCGGCGAGGGTCAGGCCCAGCAGGCCCACGGCGATCCAGTGGTTCTGGGCCAGCACCGCTAGCGGCACGGGCAGCACCAGCAGGGCGCAGACCAGCATCGATGTCTTGCGCACGGCGTTGAGGCTCCAGCCCCTCGCCAGCAGGCGCGCGCCGATCCAGCCCGCCGCGATCGAGCCCAGGGCCGCCAGGCCGTAGACGCCGGCCAGGGCGGGACCCAGCTGCGCCATGGTCAGGTCGAACACCCGGTGGAAGAAGTCCGGGGCCCAGAACAGCATCAGCCACCAGACCTGATCCGACAGCGCCTTGGCGCCGGCCAGGCCCCAGGTGCGGCGGTCGTGCAGCATGGCCAGGGTCTGGCCCTTGTCCTTGGTCTGGGCGGGTTCGTGCGGCAGGTCGGCCTTGCGCGAGACGGCGAACCATGCGGCGACCCAGACGAAGCCCGCCGCCCCGACGATCACGAACGAGGCGCGCCAGCCGACCGCGGCGGCCAGCAGCGGCAGCAGCAGCGGCGTGGCGATGGCGCCGATGTTCGGCGCGCCGTTCGAGATGCCGACGGCCAGCGAGCGCATGCGGTCGTTGAACAGCGCCCGCAGCGCCTTGATGCCGGCCGGCGTGCCCATCGACTCCGTCGCGCCCAGCGCCACGCGGGCCAGGCCGAACTGGCCGAAGGTCACCGCCACGCCGTGGGCCATGGCCGCCAGGCTCCAGGCCGCCACGCCGACCGGCGCGGCCAGGCGCGCGCCCAGCTTGTCGACGATCCAGCCGGTGAAGGCGAAGGCCACGGCGGCCGAGAACTGGAACAGGGCCGCCAGGGTCCCGTAGTCGGCGTCGGTCCAGCCGAGGTCCTTTTCGATCACCGGCTTGAGGATGGCGATGATCTGGCGGTCGACATAGTTGAGGATGCCGGCGCCGATCAGGAAGGCCAGAAGCAGCCAGCGTCGATTGGAGGTCGCTTGGCCCGTCGTCTCCGACGGCGGCAGGTATGCGCCGTGCGCCATGCTCAGAGCTCCAGAGGGCCGTGCGCGAGGCGCGGCAGCACGTGGCGGGCGAACAGATCGGCTTCGGCCTGGTGGGGGTAGCCCGACAGGATGAAGGCCTCGATCCCGAGCTCCTGATAGGCCTGCAGCTTGGCCAGCACCTGGTCGGGATCTCCGACGATCGCCGCGCCGCAGCCCGAGCGGGCGCGGCCGATGCCGGTCCACAGATTGTCCTCGACGAAGCCGTCGCCGGCCGAGGCTTCGCGCAGCTCGGCCTGGCGGCGCACGCCGGCCGACTGGCTGTCGAGCGAGCGGTTCTTGATCGCCTCGCCGATCTTGGCGTCGAGGCGCGAGAGCAGGCGGTCGGCGGCCGCGCGGGCCTCTTCCTCGGTCTCGCGCACCACCACGTGGACGCGATAGCCGAACTTCAGCTTGCGGCCGCGCTTGTCGGCGCGGGCCGTCAGGTCGGCGATGGTGTCGCGAACCACGTCCAGCCGGTCGGGCCACATCAGATAGACGTCGGCGCCCTGCGCGGCCGCTTCGCGGGCGTCCTCCGACAGGCCGCCGAAATAGAACGGCGGAGCGCGGCCGGAGACGGGCCGGATGCGCGGCGGATCGAGCTTCAGCTTCCAGAACTCGCCGTCGAAGTCGACGCTCTCACCGTTCAGGAAGGCGCGCAGCAGGGCCATGGCCTCGACCGTGCGGCGATAGCGCGGGCCGCTGGCCAGGGTCTCGCCCGGCAGGTCGCTGGAGATGATATTGATCGTCAGCCGGCCGCCCAGCATCTGGTCGATCGTCGCCAGCTGACGGGCCAGCTGGGGCGGCCAGGCCTCGCCGATGCGCACGGCGGCGAGCAGCCGCATGCGCTTGAGCAGCGGCGCGATCCCGGCCGCGAAGGCCAGGGTGTCGATGCCCAGGCCATAGCCCGACGGCAGCAGCAGGTTGTCGAAACCGCCCGCTTCCGCCGCCAGGGCGATGTTGCGGCAATGCTCCCAGCTCGACGCCAGCGCCGGGTCGGGCACGCCCAGGAACTCATAGTCGTCGTCGCAGAGCGCTGAGAACCAGGAGACTTCACTTGATGCGGTCATGCTGGGAGCGCCTCGATCAACGGCCGAAGTTGGCGCGCAGGCTAACCCCGAAATAACGCTCGGAGTCGCGCGGAACCTGCTGGCGCACATAGGTGCTGGGGATCCTGGCCGTCGTGTAGAAGCTGTCGCCGATGTTCTTGGCGATGAACGACAGGCGATAACGATCCTCGCGGTCGACCAGCGAGACGGTCGCGTCCCACAGGCTGAAGCCTTCCGGCGCGGGGCCGAGGTTGGGGTTGTTGACGTTCGGGCGGCCCGCGCCCTGATAGGCGATCGACGAGTTCAGGCCGATGTCGAAGGGCAGGGACGGGGTCTCGACCAGATAGTCCACGGCCGCCGACCAGCGCCACTTCGCCGGACCCAGCGGCTGGCCGTTGATCGCCGAGCAGGTGGCCGGCGAACCCGCCGGGCAGTGGAACTTCTCGATCTTGGCGTCGGTGTAGGCCGCGCCGCCCGACAGGGTCAGGTTCTTGGCCGGACGCGCCTGGGCGTCGAGCTCCAGGCCCGCGGTCGAGACCTCGCCCGCATTGACCAGGCGGCTGACGATCGTGCCGGCCACGGTGTCGAAGTTGGTGGTCTGGAAGCCTTTGAAGTTGGTCGTGAAGGCCGCCAGGTTCAGCACCAGCCTGCGGTCCAGGAGCGTGCTCTTCAGGCCGGCCTCGTAGGCGTCGGACTTCTCCGGATCCAGCGGCAGGGTGTCGAAGGCCTGCATGTTGAAGAAGACGTTGATCGCCGGGCCCTTGTAGCCGCGCGAATAGTTCACGTAGCCCAGCACGTTGTCGGAGAGGTCGTACTGCAGGCCGATCCGGCCCGAGACGCCGTCGGTGCTCTTGGAGCCCTGGGCGGCGAAGCTGGGGCGCACGCCGGCCGTGGCGGTGGGGAAGGCCGAGACCCGGGCGAAGTCGAAGCTGATCTCGTCGTGCGACCAGCGCAGGCCGGCCACGCCGCGCAGGCGCGGGGTGAAGTTCAGGTTGGCCTGGCCGAAGGCGGCGTAGTTCTCGAGCTCGGTGGTGAAGTTGGCCGTGCCGTTCGAGGTGACGACAAAGGTCGAGGAGCCCGTGGCGCAGACGCCGCCGGCCAGGGTGGTGGCCGCGCAGGCGACGTTGGTGCGGTTGAAGTAATTGTCCTGCTTGGTCTTGTAGTAGAAGGCCCCGACCACGTAGTCGAGGAAGCCGCCGGTCGGCGAGGCCAGGCGCACTTCCTGGGTGAACTGGTTGAAGTCCAGAACGCCCACGTCCTTCGACGAAGCCGTACCCACGCGCCGGCCGGCGATGGAGGTGTAGTCGCCGTCGCGCACCTCGGTGTTGCCCCAGCCGCGCCAGGCGGTGATCGAGGTCAGGGTGTAGTCGCCCAGCCGGTAGTCGACCTGGCCCGAATAGCCCCAGGTGCTGTCCTTGGTGACCGGAGCGACGTCGTTGTTGATATCGCGGTTGCTGGGGCTCAGGACCAGCGGCGCCTGCTGGCCGATGATCGCATCGCCGGGCGTCGCATAGCCGATGGCGTCGGCCGAGCCGTTGTCGACGGCGTTGACGCTGTCGGCGATCAGGCTGACGGTCAGGTCGTCGCTGGGCGTCCATTCCAGCTTGCCGCGGAAGCCCAGGCGCTCGTAGCCGTTGACCTTGGAGCCGTCGTAGACGTTGGTCGCCGAGCCGTCGTACTGGCCGTACACCGCCGTCAGGCCGCCGCGCAGGGTCTGGCTGATCGGGCCCGAGACGCCGGCGCGCAGGCGATATTCATCGCCCTCGAACCAGCTGCCCTCGACGAAGCCCTTGGTGGTGGCCGAGGGGCGGCGCGTGACGATCGAGACGACGCCGGCCGAGGCGTTCTTGCCGAACAGCGTGCCCTGCGGACCGCGCAGCACCTCGATGCGGTCGACGTCGAAGAAGTCGAAGAAGGCCTGGCCCGAGCGGGCGTAGACGACGCCGTCGACCACCGTCGAGACCGCCGGCTCCGAGCCGGCCGAGAACGAGGTCGTGCCGATGCCGCGGATGTTCAGCGACGAGTTCACATTGGTCGTGCCCTTGCGGAACGTCAGCGACGGCACCTGCTGCACCAGCTGCTCGGCCGAGAAGGTCTGGCGCTTTTCGAGGTCGTCCCCCCGGACGACCGTCACCGCCACCGGCACCTTCTGGACGTTCTCGGCCCGGCGCTGCGAGGTGACGACGATCTCTTCCAGCTGCGTGTCCGAGGCGGGCGCGTCGGCGGCCCAGGCAAGGGCGGGCAGGCTGGCGCCGATCAGCAGCGCCGAGACGGCGAGGGCGCGACCGCGAGGGCGCGAGACGGAAGACGGCATTGGAAATCCCCCAGATGGCTTGGCGCCGACGGTCGGCGGCGAGCCGTGGCGGAGTAGCTTGAGGGGGGCAAATGTCGTTATTCAATTTTTCCTATCGGATTAATAGGATTTCCAAAAGGGGCTGATCGGCCACCTCTGCTAGGGGCGGTCGTCCGACCAAGGAAGACCGCATGAACAGACGCATCCTACTCGCCGGCGCGTTCGGCGCTTCGGCCGTCGCGAGCGCGAGCGCCAGCGCCGCCGCCACGAAGGCGGGCCCGGCCGAGACGATCCCCTTGTGGCCGGCCGGCGCGCCCGGCGGCGAACAGGTCACGGTCGGCGAGACCGTGCGCGAGGTCGAGGACCAGGGACGCAAGGGACGCGACATTTCCGGGGTGCGGGAGCCCCGCCTGAGCCTGCATCGTCCGGCCGGCCTAGCCGATACGGCGGTGCTGGTCATTCCCGGCGGCGCCTTCAACCGCGTGGTGTTCGACAAGGAAGGCGAGGAGGTCTGCCGCTGGCTGGCGGGCGCCGGCTATGCGGCGGGCGCGTTGCTCTATCGCCTGCCGGGGGAGGGCTGGGCCGACGGCCAGGATGTGATGCTGCACGACGCGGCGCGGGCGCTGCGCCTGCTCGCCCGCCGCACGGGCGCGCGCCGCATCGGCGTGCTGGGCTTCTCGGCCGGCGGGACCATCGCTGCGAGCCTTGTCGCCCGCGGCGATGAAATCCGTTATCCGCCAGTCGATCAGCTCGACCGCGACCCTCTCCGGATCGATTTCCTTGGCCTGGGCTACCCCTATCTGAACGTGCCGGCCTCGCCCCGGCGGGGGCTTTATCCCGGTCCGCCCAAGTCGCCGCCGCCGACCTTCTTCTTCCACGCCGCCGATGATCCGCGCGTCACTGTCGACAACAGCCTTCAGGCCTTTCAAGGGTGGCGGCAGGCCGGCGCCCAGGCGGCCCTGCATGTGTTCGAGCGCGGCGGTCACGGCTTTGGCCTGCGCGCTCCCAAGGGCTCGTCGGCCGCCGCCTGGCCGGATCTCTTCCTGACCTGGGTGCGTGCGCTCGGCGCCCCTGGTCAGTGAGGCGCCAGCCCAGACAGGATCTCCTGCCGCAGCGCCACGAAGGCGGGGTCGTCCCGCCGGCGGGGATAGTCGAGCGGCACGGCCAGTTCCCGGATGATGCGGGCCGGGCGATCGCTGAACACCAGGATCCGCTGCGCCAATAGCAGGGCCTCCTCCACGTCGTGGGTGACGAGGACGCTGGTGAAGCGGCGGGCCTGCCAGATCTTCAGCAGTTCCTCCTGCAGGGTCATTCGCGTCAGGGCGTCCAGCTTGCCCAGCGGCTCGTCCAGCAGCAGCAGGCGCGGATCGTTGACCAGCACCCGACCCAGAGCCGCCCGCTGGGCCATGCCGCCGGAAAGCTCGTGCGGCAGGGCGTCGGCGAAGGCCTCCAGGCCAACGAGGCGCAGGATCTCGTCGACTCGCCCCTTCTGCGCCTTGAGCACGCCGCGGGTCTCAAGGCCGACTGCCAGGTTCTGTCGCACCGAGCGCCACGGATAGAGCGTCGGGTCCTGGAACACGAGCAGGCGGCTGGGATCAGGGCCGGTGATCCTGACGCCGTCCGCGCCGATCTTGCCTTCGCGCGGCGCATCCAGGCCGCTGAGCAAACGCAGCAGGGTGGACTTGCCGCAACCGCTGGGGCCCAGCAGGGCCACGAACTCGCCCGCTTCGATGGTGAAGCTGACGTCGTCGAGCACCGGCAATTGCCCGGTCTTGGTCGCGAAGGCGTGGCTGACCCTGCGGACCTGCACCGACAGGCCGTGAGCCGAGGACGCGGACGGGACGTCGAGGGTCTGTTCGAGAGCGGTCACCAGCGCACCATGCCTTTCTGCCAGGCCAGCACCCGGTCGCGGACGGCGAACAGCAGGGCGATCAGGCCCGAGAACAGCAGGGCCATGATGATCAGCGCGCCGTAGAGGTTGGCGTAGGCGGCCCAGCCTTGCGCCCATTGCAGGTACCAGCCGAGACCGGCCTTCACCCCCATCATCTCGGCCACGATCAGCACCGCGAACGAGGCGCCCAGCCCCATGAACAGGCCGACGAAGACGTGCGGCAGGGCGGCCGGAACGGCGACCTTGCGGATCAGGAACGAGCGCGAGGCGCCCAGGGTGCGGGCGATGTCGTAATAGCCGCTGAGCACGCTGCCGACGCCCGAGGCGGTGAGCACCGCCACCGGGAACAGGGTCGAGAGACCGATCAGGAAGGTGCTGGCGCTGCGTGCGCCGGGAAAGAAGAAGAACGCGACCGGCAGCCAGGCGGTGGCTGGCAGCGGCCCGACGAACCGCAGGATCGGATGGCCCCAGTAGCTGGCGGTCTTCGACCAGCCGACCGCCACGCCGATGGCGAAGCCGAAGAGCGCGCCGGCGAAGTAGCCGGGCAGCAGCAGGGCCAGCGAATGGACGACGCTCTCGACCAGCCGGCCGGCGTCGTCGGTATAGACCTCGAGGATCGACTGCGGCGGCGGGAAGAAGGGCAGGGGCAGGATGCCGGTCTTGGCGGTGAGCACCTGCCAGGCGCTCAGGGCCAGCGGCAGGGCGATCAGCCAGCGGCCGGCGGGCTTCAGGCGGCCGGTCAGCGTCCAGGACGCGCCGGCGAGCGACAGCGCCAGCAGCGGCGCGGCCAGCGCGAATTGGAACAGGGCCCAAAGGCCGGTCCGGGCCCAGGGCGTCAGGTCGGGCCAGGCTAGGGTCAGGGCGCCCGCGCCGATCCAGACGAGCGCGGCGGCCAGGCCTTCGCTCCAGATGGGCGCAACGGTCCATCGCGCCAGCGGCGGGGCGGTGGGGCGGGCGACGTCGATGCCGGTCATGGTCGGCTCCTCAGGCGAAGACGTTGTCGACGATCCCGGCCGCGAAGCGGTCGGGGACGAGGTTGGGCTTCATCACCCCGACATCGCGAAGCTCCTGGGCGTAGAGCGCAACCTCATGCTGCAGGTCGCGGCCGACGGGGTGCTTGTCGTGGGTCTGCATGCGCAGCACCGCCACGAGATCCTCCTCGCTGGCCTTGGCGTAGGGCGCGAAGGCCCGGGCGGTGGCGTGCGGGTCCTGCGAGCACAGGGTGGCGGCGGTGACCAGCGAGCGGGCAAGGGCGGTGGCGGCGGGGCGGTCGTCGCGCAGCAGGTGGCCGCTGGCCCCCAGCACGCAGCAGAAGCGGTCCTGCCACGGCGCCGAAAGGTTCGACAGCACCTCGACCAGGTCGCCCTTGGAGGCCTTCTGCAGCAGGTAGAGCAGGGGATCGGAATCCACGAAGGCCTGGATCTCGCCCTTCTCGGCGGCCGCCGCCAGCAGCGGGGCTGGGAAGGCGCGCCACTCGACGTCGCGGTTGGGATCCAGGCCGTTGGCCTTCAGCAGCACGGCCAGGGCGTTGCGGCCCGAGCCGCTGATCTCGGCCAGGCCGATGGTCTTGCCGCGCAGGCTCTTGACGTCGTCGGTGATCCCGTGGCGGCGGGAGCCGACCACGCGCAGGCAGCCGCCATGGGTGCCGGCGATCAGCTTGACGTCGAAGCCCTGCTCCAGCGGCTTGATCCAGCGCAGGATCATGCCGACCCCGGCGTCGGCCTTGCCCGTGGAGATGGCTTCAAGAAGCTGGTCGGTCGAGCCGGCGAAGTTGACCAGTTCCACGTCCAGGCCGTTGTCGGCGTAGATGCCGTATTCCTTGGCCAGCAGGGCGGGGGCCAGGCAGATGGCGTTGGCGTTCCAGGCCAGGCGGATCTTGCGCTTGCCGTCGGCGGTGACGGGGCGCTTGGGTCCCGCCGTGCCCCAGGCGACCGCGCCGGCCACCCCGGCCGCCGCCAGCCCGCCGCCGGCCACCAGCAGGTTGCGGCGGCTTAGCAGGGAGGGCTTGGGTCTGGCCTCCGGTTCGGCGATGTCGTCGAGGTCTTCGGACATGGCGTCTGTCGTCTTTCTTCGGAGGGCGGTCTTTGTGTCCGACGCTTAGCCGGAGCGAGAAAAAGCGAACAAACGCGCAGTTCTCATCAGCGGTATCAGCGCGACTGATGCGTTCGCCGGGGCTTGGGGAATTGGCGTCCGTCTTCGCTTAATCTTGGAAGCGGGCCAGAATTACTGGGGCCGGAGGCTCAGTAATCGATGGTCTTGGGGACGCCGCCGCCCGCGGCGATGGTCTGGCCGTTGATCGCGCCGCTGAGCGGCGAGGCCAGCACGGCGACCAGCCAGGCGATCTCCGAGGCGTCGACGATGCGGCCGATGGTGTTGCCCTGGGCGATCCTGGCCTCGGCCTCCGGCGTCGTCTTCTCCGTGCGCGTGCCGCCCGGATGGATGACGTTGGCGGTGATCCCGCGCGGCCCCAGTTCGTCGGCCAGGTTCTTGGTCAGGGACGAGACCGCGCCGTTGCGGATCGAGGCCACGTAGTGGCCGGTGGTCCGCGCCGCCAGCCCGCCGATGTTGATGATCCGACCCCAGCCGGCCTCGGCCAGATGCGGCGCGACCGCCCTGGCGGTGCGCAGATAGCCGGCGACCTTGACGTTGACGTCGGCCAGCAGCGCCGCGCCATCCACCTCGGCCAGCCGGGCGGCGGGGGCCGCGCCGCCCGGCGTGGCGGCGTTGTTGACCAGGATGTCGATCCCGCCCAGCTCGGCGATCGCGGCGCGCACGAGATTGTCGACCGAGGCGTCGTCGCCGGTGTCGGCGCGGATCGGCGTCACCCGCCGGCCCAGGGCGTTGGCCAGTTCGAAGGTCGCCGCCTCCAGGGCCACGCTGTCGCGCCCGGCGATGGCCACCTCGACGCCTTCGCGGCCCAGCGCCAGGGCGATGGCCTTGCCGATGCCCCGGCTGCCGCCGGTGACGATGGCGCGCTTTCCCGCCAGTTTCAGGTCCATGACGGCCTCCTAGAACTTGCGATTGACGTAGAGGTTGACCATCCGCGGCTCGTTGTAGGCGCGGTAGTAGAGGGGCGAGGTCCCGGCGTTGCTGGGCGAATAGCCGCCGGCCTGGCCGCGCCGCAGGTCGAAGAGATTCTTGACCTGCACGCCGGCGGTCCAGCCCTCGTCGTCGGCGGTGTAGTTGACCGTGGCGTTGACGAAGGTCTGCGGCCGCACCTGGGTCTGGGCGGTGTTGTAGATGTCGACGTAGCGGCGGGACTCGTACTGGGCGTCGGCGCCGACCCGCCATGCGCCCGGCGTGTCGAGCGGCAGGCGATAGTTGGCCGAAAAGCCCAGCTGCCAGCGCGGAGCGTAGGGGAAGTCCAGACCCACCAGCGTCTTCCGGCCCGCCACGTTGTTGGGCAGGGTGGCGGTGAAGGTGTCGTAGGCGGTCTCCAGATAGGCGGCCGTGGCCGACAGGCGCAGGCCCTCGATCGGCGCGGCCGCCAACTCGACCTCGACGCCCTGCGAGTGGGCGTCGCCGGCGTTGATCAGCTGGTTGACGACGTTGCCCAGGGCCGCCGTCGCCGTGGCCCGGACCTGGAAGTCCTCGATGTCGTTGTAGAAGGCCGCCAGGTTCGCCGTCAGGGCGCCGTCCAGCCAGCGTGTCTTGATCCCGAGCTCATAGGTGCTGGTCGTCTGAGGCAGGTACGGCGTCAGCGAACCGACCACGGTGTTGGTGCGCAGGTCGTAGCCGCCGCTCTTGAAGCCCTGCGAATAGGAGCCGTAGACCAGAACGTCCGGCGTCCACTGGAACTGCAGGCCAAGCTTCGGCGTGAAGCTGTCGAAGCTGGTCCACGGCGCATGGACGTCGAAATTGGTGGTGTAGGGGCCGTACAGCTTCTCGAACTGCCAGGGATCGTAGTTCCACTCCTGCGGGTCGTGCAGGGCGGTGTTGGATTTCTGCTGGCCGAAATTGTCGAAGCGCCGACGGTCCTCGGTGTAGCGGCCGCCCAGCGTCGCGGTCAGGCGCTGCGTCAGCTTGTAGTTCACCTGGCCGAACACGGCCCAGCTTTCGGTGCGCAGGTAGTTGTTGGTGTGGGTGACCGTGCCGACGTTGTCGTTGGGGCTGCCGGCCGACTGGCTGAGCCGGTGATTGTGGAAATACTCGTAGAAATAATAGACGCCGGCGACGAAGTTCAGGCGATCGAACTCGCCGTTGAGGTTGAATTCCTGGGTCCGGTAGTGCTGGTCGAAGCCGGCGTAGCTGTCGCCCTTGATCTGGGTGACGCCGTCGTTGTCGTAGTAGATCGGGCCGTGCATGCCGCGCACGGCGGTCACCGACTTCAGGCTCAGATTGTCGGTCAGGCGATGCTTGATGGTCAGCGAGGCGCCGTAAACCGTGGTCCTGTTGTAGGGCAGGGTGTCCGACCAGGTCAGGTCCGGATCGGTCTTGCCGTTTCCGCCGACCTGGCCGTCGGGCTGGTTCACAGGCGTGTAGTAGCTCTGGCTGGAGCGGTCCCACATGCCGTCGGTCGAGAAGCCGATGCTGGTGTTCTCCGTAAGCTGCGAGAACAGCTTGCCGCGCAGGACGGTCAGGTCGAGGTCGTTGACGTCCTTGTTCAGCGGCACGCTGTGCTGCCAGCCGTCGCGGGTGTGGCGGATCACCGACAGCGAGCCGTTCAGCTTGTCATCGCTCAGGATCGCGCCGTTGATGCGGGCCTTGAAGTCGAGGTTGTCGTAGCTGCCGAGCGCCAGCCCGACCTCGCCGCTGCGCTGGGCCGTCGGCTCCTTGGTGATGAAGCGGATGGCGCCGGCGCTGGAATTGCGGCCGTAGAGCGTGCCCTGCGGTCCGCGCAGCACCTCCACCCGCTCCAGGTCGGGCGTGTCGTAGAGCGAGCCGACGGTGCGCGCCAGGTAGACGTCGTCGACGTAAACCGCGACCGAGGGCTCGGGATAGGTGTCGATCTCGCCGATGCCGCGGATCGAATACTGCTGGGTGGTGTAGGCCGTGGAGCGACGGGGCGCGAGCAGGCCCGGCACGCGGCCGGCCAGGTCGCGGAAGGTGGCGATCTTCTGCTGTTCGATGGCTTCGCCGGCCAGGGCCGTGATGGCGATCGGCGTGTTCTGCAGGTTCTCCGACCGCTTCTGGGCGGTGACGATCACCTCCTCGACCTTGCCGTCGGCGGCGTCGGGCGAGTTCGGCGCGGCGTGAGCCGTCGAGGAGAGCGCCGCGAAGGCGGTGGCGGCCAGCAGGCGGATGCGAAGAGCCGGCGACGGAATGAAGCTTTGCATAATGCCCCGAGAGAGTGGCCGACAAGCGCGGCGGTGGTCGGGGCGTCAGGGGCGTCTTTGTCGCGATGAATGAAATCTAGGTTTCTTGCTTGGCGTGTTGAGGTTTTCTGAAGTCGTAAATCTGGCCGTTATTTCTCTTTCGAAAACAATGGTGCTTATTTAGGTGTCTCGATTTTGTATTTTCGCGCGGAAATCTGAATAATTCGAATGAAGGTTATGAGCGCTGGTTCGCCGCCTCAATGCAGCTTCGGATAGGCAAGGCCGCGGGCCAGATCCTCCAGGTGCACGACCGCGCGATAGTGGGCGGCCGGCAGCAGGTCGAAGCCGTCGAGCAGCAGGGCGTGGCGAGCCGAGCGCAAGGCGGGGTCGGTCGCGACCTCGTCCAGCACGGCCAGGGTCGTGGCGTGGACGGACGCCGGCAGCGCGGCCGAGGCGATCAGCGGCAGGCCGGGCGTCGCGGCGGTCCAGGCCAGCACGCGCAGGCCGCCGGCGAGCGCTGGGCGATGGCGCTGGATGTGGGCCCAGGTGACGCAGTCGACCGCCGCCACGTCCGCGTCGCCGTCGATCACGGCCTGGGCGCTGGCCACATGGGCCCCGGTCAGCACGACGGAGCGGAAGAACCGCTCGCCGCCGGCCAGGGGCGCGATCTCGGCCCGAAGCAGGTTCATGCCGGTGTTGGAGGCCGGATCATTGAGCGCGCAGCGTTGGCCGCGCAGGTCCGCCAGGTTGGCGGCCGGATCCTCGGCCCGCACCAGTATGGCGCTGCGGTGCAGGGCGCCGTCACAGCCGGCGGCGCGGTAGCGCGGCGTGGCCAGCACCCGCACGGCGCCCTTCAGTTGCTTGGCCAGGGGGTAGCCGCAGGTCTGGGCCAGCAGCAGGTCGGGGTTGCGCCAGACGTCCTCCAGCGGCTCGTCGCGGCTCAGGCGCGTCGGCGCACGCACGCCGCGGGCCTTCAGCCGCCTGGCGATGGCCGACCACAGCTGGTCGTTGGCCTCGCGCAGTTCGGGCAGGTCGTACATCGGCAGGGCGGCGACGGCGGCCACGGGGCGGTGGCGACGGGCGAGGGTCATGACGAGGTCTCCAGCGCCTTGCGGTGGTCGGCGTGGTCGTGCGGGGTCAGCAGGTATCGACGGAAGATCTCGCCATAGCCGTCGTAGGCGAGGCCGCCATTGGCGGCGAGCAGGCGGGCGCGCTCGCGGGCGTAGCGGCCGGGCAGGCGGTACCAGGGCGTGCCGGGGCTGTCGTGATGGGCGGCGTGCAGGTTGTTGTTGAGGAACAAGAGGCCCAGCACGGGCGCGTTCTCGACCACGGCCACGCGCCGGTCGTGAAGGCAGTGGGCGCGATGCTCGGCGAACGAGCGGATCAGCGACAGGGCCGCGCCCGGATAGACGAAGCACAGCAGATAGCGGTCGAGCGAGAGGCCGCAGGCGAAATGCAGCCAGGCCACCACGACGGCGACAAGCGCCAGGTGCGTCGCCCAGATCCGGCGCGCCGTCGCCGCGTGAGGCGAGCCCAGGCCTCGGGCCTCCCGGACGAGGAAGGTCGCGATCTCGATCGGCGGACCCAGCAGCAGCCGGCCCGCCAGGGTCGATCCGGCGAACGCCGAGACCCGCGCCCAGCGCGAGGCCGTGGGCGGCAGGTAGCGCGACTCCGGGTCGTGCTCTGGGCTCGTCAGGTCGTGGGTGGCGTGGTGGGCCAGGTGCGTGCGGCGATAGAGCGGGTAGGGCAGCCACAGCGACAGCGGCGCGAAGGCCAGGGCGTCGTTGACCCGTCGCCATGGAGTCGGATGGCCGTGGATCGCCTCGTGCTGGAACGAGCCGTGCCAGGCCAGGATCCAGCCGCCCAGCGCCGCCAGCAGCGGCGTCGGGATCTTGGCGCTGGCCAGGGTGAGCATGATCCAGCCGCCATGGATGACGGCCCAGAGGATCAGGGTGGGAACTTCGAGACGGCTCGGGAGCGAAGGTGAATCAGGTCGGGGCGCCGACGACATCTATGCGACTTCCAACGGGGGGAGCAGGCGCGCCTGCCGGGGTGTGACGTCAAAAATCTACAAATTGAGTAGGAATTGGGTCGAGGGAGTTTTTCTGGCGATGCGTTCAGGCCCGGCGGACGCGAAGCCGCCTTGGCGAGGAGGGCCGCGTCGCCGTGAAGACGTCGCGCCTTCCACGCGTGGCGAGCTAAAATCCTATAAAACAAGTAGAAATATATATGCTGAGCGCGGCGCGGCGTTGGCGCGCGAGCCGCCAAAATGAGGAAATTTGAGCCAAGCCGTTGGCCTAAATGAATTTGTTTCGACTGCCCGTGTCGAATTGAACCTTACTCCGACGATAGAAAAACTGGAGCGATAAGCGCCACGAGCGGCCTTAAGGCGGCCCCACTGTTTGTTTCTGGGGCTTACCGTTCATGTCCAAGTCGACGCTTGCGCTCGCCGCGCTTCTGGCTTCCGCCGCCATCCCCACCTTCGTCCACGCCCAGGCCGCGAACGCGCCGGCCGACGCCTCCTCGACGGCGGTCGACGAACTGGTCGTCACCGGCACCAACATCCGCGGCGCCTCGGCCAAGGGCTTCAATCCGGTGCAGGTGATCGGCATCGAGGAGGTGAAGACCTCGGGCAAGGTGACGGTGGCCGACCTGCTGCGCTCGATCTCGGCCAACACCGGCAACTCGACCAACGAGACCAGCAACAGCGGCTGGGCCTCGGGCTCGGCCGGCATCGGCCTGCGCGGCCTGTCGCAGAAGAACACCCTGGTGCTGCTGAACGGCCGCCGCGTCGCCAACTACGGCTTCCCGTCCAACGGCCTGTCGGACACCTTCGTCAACCTGAACGCCCTGCCTCTGGTGGCGGTGCAGCGCATGGAGGTGCTGAAGGACGGCGCCTCGGCCATCTACGGCTCGGACGCCGTGGCCGGCGTGGTCAACATCATCACTCGCCAGAACTTCCAGGGCCTCGAGGGCGGGGCCACCTACGGCACGTCGGGCGAGGGCGGCCTCGACACCTGGCGTGGCAAGCTGGTCGGCGGCTTCGGTGATCTCGACGAGGACCGCTTCAACGTGCTGTTCAGCGTCGAGGCCTACACCCGCGACCGCCTCGACCAGGACGAGCGCGACCTGACCAAGTCGGGCATCTATACCGGCCAACCGGGCGGCCGCTGGAACGGCTGGAGCGCCAAGGGCGCCCGCTTCCTGGTCAATGGCGCGTCGGTTCCGTTCCTCGACGCGGCCGGCAACTGCCCGACCGGCATGGTCCGCACCGCCAGCGCGCCGATCGACGGCCTGGCCGGCGAGACCTGCGCCATCAACCTGTCGCCGTACACCACGCTGATCCCGTCGACCGACCGCTATCAGGGCTATGTCAGCGGCACGTACCGCGTGACCGACAACGTCGAACTCTTCGGCGAGGCGGTCTACAGCTACATCAAGGGCGCCTCGATCTTCGGCTCCAGCCCGTACTTCACGCTCGAGGGCGGCCGGTTCGCGCTGAACGCCACGACGGGCCTGGCCGAGCCGGTCTCGAACCTGCTGCCGGCCAACAATCCCTACAACCCCTACGGCGTGGCCACGCCGATCGAATATACCTTCTTCGACCTGGGCCAATCGCTGAAGACCAACGTCTCCAAGGCCTATCGCGTCCTCGGCGGCGTGCGCGGCAAGAACGAGCGGTTCGACTGGGAGTTCGCCGCCTTCGCCTCGGCCAGCGACGAGCGCGAGACGGTCGCCGCCGGCTTCGCCAACCGCTGGGCCCTGGCCGACGCCCTGGCCAAGGGCACGCTGAACCTGCACCAGCCGGAAGACACTCCCAGGGCCGTGCTGGACGCCATCCGCCTCAGCACCGTCCGCCCGGCCAAGTCGGAGCTGTACGGCGCCGACTTCAAGATCTCCGGCGAGCTGTTCCAACTGCCGGCTGGTCCGGTCGGCTACGCGGCGGGCGTCGAGTACCGCAACGAGTCCCTGGTCTCGCGCAATCCCTGGCAGATCGACGCGGGCCTGCAGGTCCGCCCGGCCATCGCCGCCGTCGACGGCGAGCGCGAGGTGGTCGCCGGCTATGTCGAGGCCAACGTCCCGATCCTGCCGACCCTGGAGCTGCAGGTCGCCGGCCGCGGCGACCACTACAGCGACTTCGGCAGCGCCTTCTCGCCCAAGGCCGGCGTGCGCTGGCGTCCGAGCGACAAGGTGACCCTGCGGGCCTCGGCCTCGCGCGGCTTCCGCGCCCCGTCGCTGTCGGAGAACTCGGCCTCGACCAACATCTCCTACGGCACGGTGGTCGACCCCTACGATCCGGACCTGCCCGGCTCGCGCCAGAGCCCGACCTTCTTCACGGTCGGCAACACCGACCTGGACCCCGAGCGCACGCGCTCGTTCAACGTCGGCGCGGTGTTCACGCCGCTGCGCGGCAGCCTGATCAGCATCGACTGGTACAAGATCAAGCTCAGCAACCTGGTGGGCACGGGCAACACCACCTCGATCGTCCAGGGCAACAACCCCGCCGACGTG
Source organism: Caulobacter radicis (assembly GCF_003094615.1). GTDB lineage: Bacteria > Pseudomonadota > Alphaproteobacteria > Caulobacterales > Caulobacteraceae > Caulobacter > Caulobacter radicis. The sequence goes on from NZ_QDKO01000023.1 coordinate 57,638, forward strand.
ATCCGGGATTCCCGCGGCAAGCTGGTGGCCGTCTACAACCGCTACCAGAACCTCACCGAGCTCACGACCTCGGGCCTGGACATCGAACTGGGCCAGAAGCTGAGCACCGAGACCTACGGCGACTTCACCGTCTCGACCGCCTACACCCACGTCTTCGACTATCGCCGGCCGGTCACCCCGGGCGGCGCCCTGGTCAACTACGCGGGCAACAACCGCGGCCCGGTGCTGCCGGCCGACAAGGCCACCACGCGCCTGGGCTGGAGGATCTCGGACCTCGACGCCAACCTGACCTGGTACCACACCAGCGGCTACGACCTGATCCCGACCGTCGCCGGCCAGAGCCGCGTCGACGCCTACGACCAGGTCGACCTCTATGTCGGATGGTCGGGCTTCAAGAAGGTGACGATCTACGCCAAGGTCGAGAACGTCTTCGACGAGGCGCCGCCGCACGACGCCAACTTCCCCGGCATCCGCGCGCCGTACGACTTCAGCCAGTACGACCTGCGCGGCCGCTACTTCCAAGTCGGCTTCGACTACCGCCTGTAAGCGTCCTCCGATCGAGTAGAAACATCATGTCCATCAAGTCCTGGATCCGGAGCGCCGCCCCCGCGGCGCTCCTCGCTGCCGCCGTGGCCGGCGCGACCCTCTCCGCGGCGCCGGCCGCCCTGGCCGCGCCGATCGGCTACTATTTCCCGCAGGCCGCCACGGCCGACCTCGATCCCGCGATCCCGACGCCGGAGGCTTTCCTCGGCTATTCGATCGGCTCGCAATACACCCGCCATGATCAGGTCGTGGCCTATCTGAAGGAACTCGACCGGCTCTCCGACCGGATCACGGTCGAGGAGATCGGCCGCACCTACGAAGGCCGCCCGCTGCTGGCGGTGATCGTCACCTCGCCGGCCAACCAGGGCCGCCTTGAGGAACTGCGCACGGCCCACGCCGCGCTGGCCGATCCGTCGGCGCCGCAGCCCGACTTGGCCAAGACCCCGGTGGTGGTCGGCCTCTACTACGGCGTCCACGGCAACGAGACCTCCAGCGGCGAGGCCGCGCTGCTGACGGCCTACTATCTCGTCGCCGGTCGCTCGGCCGAGGTGACCGACTGGCTCGACAAGGCCGTGATCCTGATCGATCCGGTCCAGAACCCCGACGGCCGCGACCGCGCCGCCAACTGGCACAATGCCTGGAAGAGCAACCCGCCGGTCTCCGATCCGCTCGACAAGGAGCACGTCGAGGCGTTCCCGATGGGGCGCACCAACCACTACTTCACCGACCTCAACCGCGACTGGCTGGCCATCACCCAGGCCGAGACGCGGGCCAAGCTGAAGGTCTTCCACCGCTGGCTGCCCAACGTGCAGATCGACTTCCACGAGATGGGGACGGGCAGCACCTATTATTTCGAGCCGTCGCCGGCCAGCATGGAAAGCCCGCTGCTGCCCAAGGCCTCGTACGAGTTCAACAAGGTGCTTGCCAGGTACCACGCCAAGTCGCTCGATGACCTGGGCTCGCTCTATTACACGGGCGAGAACTACGACAACTTCTCGGCCGTCTACGGCTCGACCTATCCCGACTTCCATGGCGGCGTCGGGGTGACGGTCGAGCAGGCCAGCTCGCGTGGCCTCGTGCAGGACGCCGCTGGCGGCAAGGTCGAGTTCCCGTTCACGATCCGCAACCAGGTGGCCACGGGCCTGGCCTCGGTGCGCGGCGCGGTGGCCGAGCGCGAGGGGCTGTTCAAGCTGCAGCGCGACACCTTCCGCACGGCGGTGGAGGAGGGGCGGCGCTACAAGTACGGCGCCTTCGTGTTCGGCGACCCGGCTGATCCGGGCCTGTCGCGCCAGACCCTCGACCTTTTGCTCCAGCACGGGATCGAGGTCCACGCCCTGGCCGCCCCGGTGACCGTCGACGGCCAGGCCTATGCGCCGGGCAGCGCCTGGATCGTGCCCTCGGCCCAGCCGCAGTTCCGGCTGGTCCACTCGATCTTCGAGCCGACGCCGCCGACCAAGGGCGGGGTCTACGGCAGCACCTCCTACGCCATTGCGCCAGCCTACAACCTGGCTGTCGGCCGCCTGTCGAAGGCGCCGGCGCTGGGCGCGGCGGTGACCGAGGTTCCGGCGGCGGTCGGCGGCGTGGTCGGCTCCGAGAGCGCCTATGCCTACGCCGTCGACTGGCGCGACCTCAACGCGCCCAAGGTGCTGTCGAGCCTGCTGCAGCGAGGCGTGAAGGTGCGCGCCGCGTTCGATCCGTTCACCGCCGGCGTGCAGGGAGGCCAGACGGCGTTCGGGCGCGGGACCCTGGTGGTGACCACGGCCGGCCAGTCGCTTGCGGCGGCCGAACTGCGGGCGGCGGTCGACAAGGCCTCGCGCGACGCCGGCGTCGTCGCCTACGCCCTGGCCTCGGGCCGCAGCCTGTCGGGCGTCGATCTGGGCAGCGAGAGCGTCCGCCCCCTGCGCACGCCGAGGATCGCGCTGGTCATGGGCGAGGGCGTCAACGCCACCGAGATCGGCTCGACCTGGTTCTCTCTGAGCGAGCGCCTGGGCTTCCCGGCCACCAAGCTCGATCCGGCCCAACTGCGCCGCGCGCCCCTGGGCGGCTACACCAGCATCGTCCTGGCCGGCGGTCGTTACGACGATTGGAGCGAGGACACGGTCGCGGCCCTGCGCCGCTGGGTGCAGTCCGGCGGTTCGCTGGTGACTTACGGCGCGGCCTCGAAATGGGCGGTCGCCAAGGGCCTGGCTGGCCCGCCGCCCAAGGCCGCCGAGCCCGAGGCGGCCAAGGCCGAGGAGCGGCAGGACTTCGCCCAGCGCCGCGACGCCCTGGCCGAGAAGCGCAGCGCCGGCAACGCCCTGTCGGCCGACGCCGACATCACCCATCCGCTGGCCTTCGGCCTGACCCGGCGGGCGCTGTTCGTGAACAAGGAGACCGACGTCACCCTGTCGCCGGTGGCCGACGCCTTCTCGAACGTGGTGCGGATCGACGCCCAGCCGGTGGTCAACGGTTACCTGCCCGAAGCCCTGCGCAAGCAGGCGGCGGGCTCGGTCTGGGCGCAGGTGGCGCGCTCGGGCGAGGGCAACGTGGTGCTGTTCGCCGACGACCCGGCCCACCGCAAGTATTGGCTGGGCACCGAGCGCCTGCTCCTCAACAGCCTGTTCTTCGCCAACCAACTGGCGCCGTCGGCCCGATGAGAGGGGGCGGCCGGGCGATAGCTGCGCGCTCGCCCGGCCGCCTCTGGCAGGCAAGAAGAGCTGACAGCCGGGCCGTGACGAGGACGAGGTAGGGGGCGAGCCTGGGACTTTGGGCCATGCGATCAACGACCAAAGTCTAGGCCGGGGACTACGGTTGGCCGGATGGGCTGCGCGAGCCGCGTCGCGCTATTGCCTACGGTAAGCGTCAGGCGCTCTTTTCGAGCCACGGGACGCGCTTTTCCGCGAGGCCCGGCATGGCGGCACAGATTTCGAAGACGCGCCTGGAAGCGTTCAGCGACGGCGTGATCGCGATCATCATCACCATCATGGTGCTGGAGCTGCAGCCGCCCAAGGGCGGCGACCTGGCGGCCTTGCTGCCGTTGCTGCCGACCTTTCTCGGCTACGCGCTGAGCTTCACCTATGTCGGCATCTACTGGAACAACCACCACCACCTGCTGCGGGCCGCGGGCGGCATCAGCGGTTCGGTGATGTGGGCCAACCTGCACCTGCTGTTCTGGCTGTCGATGATCCCCTTCGCCACGGCCTGGATGGAGCAGAGCCACTTCGCCCGCGTGCCGGTGGTGACCTACGGCGTGCTGCTTCTGATCACCGGCGCGGCCTTTCGTCTGCTGGCCTCGCGCCTGGCGCGGCACGAGGGGCGGGAGTCGGCCCTGGCCGCCGCATTGGGCGGGGACTGGAAGACGAACCTGTCGATCGCCGGCTACGCGGCCGGGGTGCTGGTCGCCATCGCCTCGCCCACGGCCTCGCTGGCCTTCTACGTGGCCGTCGCCGCGCTGTGGCTGCTGCCCGATCGACGCGTCGCCCACCTGGCCGACGGTCGCCACCACGCCGCCGAGAACTGAGCGGCGGCGCTTCCAGAAACGAGGATCGAGATGGATTTCGAAGGCGAACACCAGGGCAAGGTCGCCCTGGTGCTGGGTGGATCGCGCGGTATCGGCGCGGCCATCGTCGAGCGGCTGGCCATGGACGGAGCCAAGGTGGCCTTCACCTACTTCGCCTCGCCGGACCAGGCGCAGGCGCTTACCGTCAGGCTTGGCGGCCAGAGCTGCGAGGTCGTCGCCATCCAGGCCGACAGCGGCGACGCCGCCCGGGTCGAGGCGGCGATAGACGAGACGCTGGCGCGGTTCGGGCGGCTGGACATCCTGGTGGCCAGCACCGGCGTGCTGCACCGCGGCCCGATCGAGCAGATCTCGCTCGAGGAATTCGATCGGGTGATGGCGGTCAATGTTCGGGGGGCCTTCGCGGCCGTGCGTCACGCCGCGCCCTTGATGACCGATGGCGGGCGGATCGTCACCATCGGCAGCAACATCGTCGCCCGCGTCGGCTTCACGGGAGCGACGCTCTACACCATGGCCAAGGCGGCCGTGGCCGCCCTGGTCAAGGGCGCGGCGCTGGACCTGGCTTCGCGCGGGATCACGGTCAACAACATCCAGCCCGGGCCGACGACGACCGACATGACCTCCGCCCACGTGGAGATGATCCTGCCGCTGATCCCGCTCGGCCGCATGGGCCGGCCTACGGAGGTGGCGGGCCTGGTCTCGTACCTGGCGCGCGACGAGGCGGGCTTCATCACCGGCGCCAGCCTGACGATCGACGGCGGCGTCTCGGTCTAGCGACGACGAAAGGAACCGGCTGGAGCGATCGCTCCAGCCGGTCCGCAACCATTCCGAACGATCGGATCAGCGGCCCAGGATCAGGGCGGCCTTGTGCGTGTTGCGCGCGGCCCAGAGGGTTGCGACCCAGCCCAGGATCGCCGGCAGGGTGACCGCCGGGAAATCGCGCGGGATGACCGAGACGGAGCAGATCCCGACCGCCACCTCCCAGAAGTGGAACAGGGCGTGGCCCGAGAGCCAGATGGCCGGGGCGGCCCACAGGAACAGGCGCAGGTCGGGCCGTTTGGCGCCGCACAGGAAGCTTGCGCCGATCAGCATGAACACCAGGCCGATGTCGCGGATGAAGTGCTGGTTGTACGACCCGGTCGTGGTCACGCCGGGCACGGCGAAGTACCAGCCCTCGGGCGAGATCAGCATGAACAGGCCGTTGGCGATGGCCGCCACGCCGAGGACGACGGCGAGGCCGACGATGATGGATTTCGTCACGGTGGGTCCTCCGAGGAGCAGTGGAAAAGTCACGCCCCGGCCTGCTGGGGGAGCCGGGGCGTGACGGAAGGCGGCCCGGCGTCGCGGGGTAGCAGGGACTGGCCGCCTTCCGGCGTCGAACAAGCGGGGGGAGAGTTCGACGCGTCCTTTAGGCCGCGGAGGCGGCCGGCTGCGCGGCGTGGCCGGTGCGCGCGGCCACCTGCAGGCGGTTCCACGAGTTGATCTGGCCGATCAGCAGCGAGAGGGCGGCGATCTCGGCGTCGCTGAACTGGGCCTTGACCAGGGCGTAGTCGGAATCCGGGGCGCGGGTCGTGGCGATGAAGGTCAGGGACTCGGTCCAGGCCAGGGCGGCGCGCTCGCGGTCGGTGTAGAGCGGGGACTCGCGCCAGGCGTCGAGCATCTGGATGCGCAGGTCGGTCTCGCCATGCTGGCGGGCGTCCACCACGTGCATGTAGATGCAGAAGGCGCAGCCGTTGATCTGCGAGGCGCGCAGGCGGACGAGCTCGGCGAGGCTGTGCTCGAGGCTGGTCGCGTTGATGGCGGTCTCGACGGCCAGCATGGCCTTGGTCACTTCGGGGACCAGCTGGAACGGGGCGAAGCGGGGCGTGGTGGTCATCGTCGTTTCCTTTGTGACGGTGAAGACGACGCCACTGTGCTCGGCGGACCGGGATGTGAGCCATCGTGCGCGAAGGGCGAAGCCCTAGCGCCTTGGTCTAGGGCGGTCGTTCGCCGTCCGGCGGGCGCGGAAGGCGCCAAGCTGTCCGTGGGACGGGGCGAGGTCGCCCGACGGCTGGGCGCCGTACGCCTTTGGTCCAGGTTCGACCCGCCCAGCGTATCGATCGGGGTCGCATGGCCTCTCCCTCGGACCAGACGGGCCAGTCCTTGGTCCATGCGCTGGACCAGGCCGTACGCCGTCGCGGCCCGCGTCGCATACCCTCGTACCGATGGCGGGGGCGGGGGCTTCTCCTAGGCTGCGGCGGCTGTCTTTGGAGGAGAAGCAAGATGAAGATCGTCGTCATCGGCGGGACGGGCCTGATCGGCTCGAACGTCGTCGCCAAACTGACCCGCCTGGGCCACGAGGCCGTCGCGGCCGCGCCCAACACCGGCGTCAACACCGTCACGGGCGAGGGCCTCGCCGAAGCGCTGGACGGCGCCGAGATCGTCGTCGACGTGGCCAACTCGCCCGTGTTCGAGACGGGGCCGGCCCTGGAGTTCTTCCTGGCTTCCGGCGGCAACCTGCTGGCGGCCGCCGCCAAGGCGGGCGTCAAGCACCATGTCGCCCTGTCGGTGGTCGGGACCGAACGGCTGCAGGACAGCGGCTACTTCCGCGCCAAGATCGTGCAGGAGGCCCTGATCCGCGCCTCGTCGATCCCGTTCACCGTCCTGCGTTCGACCCAGTTCTTCCCGTTCGTGGCCGGAATCGTCCAGGCCGGAACCGTGGGCGACGAGGTTCATGTCTCGTCCGCGCTGGTGCAGCCCATCTCGGCCTTCGACGTCGCCGAGGTGCTGACCGACGTCGCCCTGGCCGCGCCGGTGAACGGCCTGCTGGAGGTGGCTGGACCGGAAGCCTTCGGCCTCGACAAGTTCGTGGCCCGCTATCTCCAGGCCAAGGGCGACGCCCGCAGGATCGTGAGCGATCGCAAGGCGCTCTATTTCGGCGTCGAGCTCGACGAGCGTTCGCTGGTTCCAGGAGGCGCCCCCATCCTGGGATCGGCCACCTTCGAGGACTGGCTGAAAACCAGCGTCCCGGCGCCCGCGCCGGCCGCCTGACCAACCCGCCTCGTCATGACGGCGCCGGACGCAGCCCTTCGCGTCCGGCGCCGTTTTAGTTTCAGCCGCCCGCAGGAGGCCGCCATGAGCCAGTCCGACATAGATGTTTCCCGTCCCGATCTTGCCCTGGGCCTGACGGTCGAAGAGATCCCCGAGGCGGGTGTGCTGGCCGGCCGGGTCGGCGAACAGCCGGTGATCCTGGCCCGGGTCGACGGCCAGATCGTCGCCCTCGACGGGGCCTGCACCCACTACAGCGGCCCCCTGCACGAGGGGCTGCGGGTGGGCCAGACCATCAACTGCCCGCTGCATCACGCCTGTTTCGATCTGCGCACCGGCGCGGCCCTGAAGGCGCCCGCCCTGGCGCCGCTCGACCGCTGGAAGGTTGAGATCGAGGGCGAGCGGATCTTCGTCCGCGAAAAGCTGCCCAAGGCCGCGCCGAACCTGGCGCCGGGGCGCGACGCGTCGGGCGATCCGGCGTCGATCGTCATCGTCGGCGGCGGCGCGGCGGGTTTCGCGGCCGCCCAGCGGCTTCGCGACCTGGGCTATGCCGGCGACCTGACCCTGGTCAGCGCCGACCGCGACGCGCCCTATGATCGGCCGAACGTCTCCAAGGACTACCTGTCGGGCGACGCCGATCCGTCCTGGATGCCGCTGAAGGGCGAGAGCTTCTATCGCAAGCGCGGGATCGCGCTGCGGCTCGACACGCGTGTCGAGGCCATCGACGCGGCCGAGCGCCGGGTGACGTTGCAGGACGGCGAAACGCTTGGCTACGACCGGCTGCTGCTGGCCACCGGCGCCGAGCCCAACCGTCCCCCCGGGCCGGACTTCGCGCGCGACAACGTCCATGTGCTGCGCAGCCTGGGCGACGCCGACCGCCTGATCGCCGCCCTCGGCTCGGCCCGCCGGGCGGTGGTGGTCGGCTCCAGCTTCATCGGGCTGGAGGCCGCCGCGGCGCTGCGGATCCGTGGGCTGGAGGTTCATGTCGTCGGTCCGGACGCCACGCCGCTGGAAGCCAAGCTGGGTCCCGAACTGGGCGCGATGATCAAGGCCGTGCACGACGAGCGCGGGGTGGTCTTCCACCTCGGCCGCAAGGTGCAGGGCTTCGACGGCGCGCGGCTGGCCCTCGACGACGGCTCGACGATCGACACCGACCTGGTGGTGCTGGGCATCGGGGTGCGGCCGCGCCTGGAGCTCGCGCAGGCGGCGGGCCTGGTCGTCGATCGCGGCGTGGTGGTCGACGAGGCCCTGCGCACCAGTGATCCGCATGTTTTCGCCGCCGGCGACATCGCCCGTTACCCCGGGGCCGGCGGCGAGCTGGTCCGCGTCGAACATTGGGTGGCGGCCGAGCGCCAGGGCCAGATAGCGGCGGCGACCATGCTGGGTCTGCCGCCAGAGCGCGAGCCGCCGTACTTCTGGAGCGCGCACTACGACCTGACCATCCGCTATGTCGGCCATGCCGAGCGCTGGGACAGGATCGAGGTGATCGGCTCGACGGCCGACCGCGACGCCGAGGTTCGCTACATCGACGCAGAGCGCCTGGTCGCCGTGGCGACGGTGAACCGCGACATGGCCGCGTTGCTGGCCGGGCAGGCTCTGGCCGGCGGCTGATCTTCGGGAAGGCCGAAAAGGACTCGCGCGCCCAGGGGATCCGGGGCGCGCGAGCCGTCCGTTCTCAGGCCGCGGCGGTGGAGGCGCGGCGCAGCCAGAGCTCGAACTCGGTGTGGCCGAAGCGCGGCGTGCCGCCCGACAGCAGGGTCTCGTCGCTGAGCGGCGTTCCGAAGTAGAGCGCCTGCGGATCGGCGACCACGGCGCGGACGTCGCGGCGCGAGGCCATGTAGCGCTGCACCAGGTCGTCCAGCCGGAACGGGTCTGGGCCCGCCACCTCGATGGTTCCGTTGACCGGCGAGCGCTCGACGAGGTCGGCCAGGGCGCCGGCGACGTCGTCGGCGGCGATGAACTGCACGCGCGCCGGGTTGAGGCGCACCGTCTCGCCATCCAGGCCGTCCGCGATGATCGCGCCCAGGAACTCGAAGAACTGCGTGGAGCGCAGGATCGAGAACGGCACGGCGCCGCCCTGGACCAGCTTCTCCTGCGCCAGCTTGGCGCGGAAATAGCCGCTGCCTTGCAGCCGCTCGCAGCCGACGATCGACAGCGCCAGGTGGTGGCGCACGCCCTCGGCGGCGGCCGCGGCCAGGATGTTGCGGCTGGAGGCCTCGAAGAAGGCCATGGCCGTCGCCTCGTCGAACGTCGGGGCGTTCAGCACGTCGACGACGATGTCGGCCCCGACCATGATCTCGTCCAGACCCTGGCCCGTGACGACGTCGACGCCCGAGGCGCGCGAGGCGATGCGGACATCGTGGTTGCGGCGGCGCAGGACGTCCACCAGCCGGGAGCCGACCACGCCGGTTCCCCCTGCGACTACGACCTTCATGACATTCACCCTTGCTTGCGGCGGTTCTGGTTGGCGGGGACGGGCGCCTGCAGGCTGGCGCGCAGCCAGTCGTGGAAGCGGGTCGGGGCCAGGCGGGGGAAGCCCTCCGGCAGCAGCGAGGCCTCGTCCAGGCGGGCGCCGAAATAGGGGACCTCGTCGTCGACCATGACGCGGCGGGGGTCCTCGTAGGCGGTCAGCACCTCGCTCGCCAGCTCGTGCAGGCGGAAGCGCTCGGGGCCGGCGACCTCGATCGTGCCGTTCAGGGGATCGCCCAGGACGATGTCGGCCAGGGTCTCGGCGACGTCCTCGGCGGCGATCGGTTGCACGCGGGCGGACGACAGGGCCACTTCGCGGGCGGAGCCGTCCTGGACGACGCCGCTGATGAACTCGAAGAACTGGGTAGAGCGCAGGATGCTGAAGGGCAGGCCCGAGGCCCTGAGCAGGTCTTCCTGGCGCTTCTTGGCCCGGAAGTAGCCGCTGGCCTGCAGGCGGTCGGTCCCGACGATCGACAGGGCGACGTGATGGCGCACACCGGCGGCCTTGCCGGCGGCCAGGATGTTGCGTCCGGCCGTCTCGAAGAAGGTCATGGCCGCCTCGCCGTCCAGCGAGGGCGACTGGGTGACGTCGACGACGACGCTCGCGCCGTCGAAGGCCGCGTCCAGGCCCTGGCCGGTCACCGCGTCGACGCCGAAGGACGGCGAGGCCTCGAGGACGCGATAGTCGTCCTGGCGCAGGTTGTAGACGAGCTTCTCCCCGATCCGCCCGCTGCCGCCAACCACTACGATCTTCATCTTCGTGCCTCCACTTGCGGCCCGAAGGCCTGGACGGAAAAGCTAGAAGGCGGGGCGGGATGGGGTCGATTGGGGGAAAGGGCGGGGGCGACCTATACGGCCGTACAGGTCGCCCCCGATCTCAGACCTGCAGGCCTTCGCTGGCCAGGGCGGCGGTGACGGCCGGGCGGGCCTTCATGCGCTCGAAATAGGCCGCCAGCGGCGCGGGCAGGACCACGCCGTTGGGCCTGGCCCAGGTCATGATCACGAACAGGTAGGGGTCGGCCACGGTCAGGTCGGGTCCCAGCAGGTAGCCGTCGCCGAGGCTGGCGGCCAGGTACTCCAGGCGCAGGCTGGCCAGGGCGCGTGCCTTGTCCTTGGCCTCCTCGGTGACGTCGGGGACGAAGAAGGCGTGGAAGCTCTTGTGCACCTCGGTCGAGATGTAGGCGAGGGCCTCCAGCAGGCGGAACCAGCCCAGCGGTCCTTCGGGACGCAGCTTCGGCGACTGCTCGGCGATCCACGACAGGATGGCGATGTTCTCGGTGATCATCTCGCCGCTGTCGAGCACCAGGGCCGGCACGTAGCCCTTGGGGTTGATGGCCGCGTAGTCGGCGCCGGTCTCGGTCGTGCGGGTGTGCAGGTCCACGCGCTCGAATTCGCAGCGGATGCCGGCCTCGGCCAGGGCGATGCGGTCGGCGAGGCTGCACGCGCCGATGGCGTAGTAGAGTTTCATGGAACGGGTCTTCCGCGGAGTTGTCTGAGGTGGGCGACGCTAGGACGCGGGCCCGGCCGGGGCGATTGGGCCAGGAGGCGGGGGCGACCTATCCCAAGGTATGGCGCGTTCAGGCCCTCGGCGGCTGGTCGCCCTAGCAGCGACCCAGGGCGGCGGCCAGATGCCGGAGCAGCACCTGGTCCCTGATCGGCTTGATCAGATAGGCCACCGCGCCCGAGGCCAGGCAGCGCGAGCGGGTCAGCGCGTCGGGATTGGCCGAGATGATGATGACCGGCAGGCCGGGATCCATGCAGCGCATGTGCTGCTGCAGCACCAGTCCGCTCTTGCCGGGCAGGTTGAGATCGGTGACGAGGCAGATGAAGCGGCCCGGCGCGTAGGCCGACAGGAAGCCGTCGGCGTCGGCGAAGGTGCGGCAGTCGTAGCCGGATACCTCGAGGAGCTCGGCCAGCGCCTGGCGCAGCGCTTCGTCGTCGTCGATGATCGCGAAAACAGGCGCGGTGGACAAACTGTGGCCCTTACTCGGCGAACGGCGATAGCGGCTCTTATCCATCGTCCCGATCCGGGGCCGGTCCTACCTATCCAAAAGGCTTATCCGGGAAGTTCGTCCCGCAGATGCTCGGGCAGGGACTGCCAGGCGCGGACGAGGTGGGTGACGAAGGGGGCGCGCATCTTCTTCATCACGCTGCTGCGATGAAGCTTCACGGTCACCTCGGTGATGCCGAGGTCGTAGGCGATCTGCTTGTTGAGCGCGCCCTGGACCACGGCCCTCATGACCTGCCGCTCGCGCGGGGTGAGGGTGACGAACAGGCCGGCGTTCTGGCGGGTCGTATGGGCGTCGCCGCGCTTGGCCAGGTCGGCGGCTATGGCCTTGTTGACCGCGTCCAGCAGGGTCTGGTCGCGGGCCGGCTTGGCCAGGAAGTCGACGGCGCCGGCCTTCATGGCCTGCACGGTCATCGGGATGTCGCCATGCCCGGTGAGGAAGATGATCGAGGTGAGGATGCCGTTGGCGGCCAGGTGGCTCTGGAAGTCGAGCCCGCTGAGGCCCGGCATGCGCACGTCCAGGATCATGCAGCCGGGACGGTGCAGCACGTCGGCGTCGAGCAGTTCGCGGGTCGAGCCGAAGCAGATCGACTCTATGCCCACCGACTCCAGGAGTTCGCAGATCGACAGCCGCACGGCGTCGTCGTCGTCGACCACGATCACCAGCGGCACGAGGTCGCCGCCGCGGGCTTCGGCGGCCGAAAGGCTGCGCGGTTCGCCCGCCACCGTCATGCGCGACGCCGGCGACCATGCGTTGGCGATGCGCGCGTCGCGGTCCGGCGCGTATGAGACGAGCTCAGTCATCGGAAGACCTCCTGCGCGTTCCGGCCCTGATGGCCGAGATCCGTGATTGTTCTCTGTCGCGCGCCCTTGCGCCGAGCCAGACGTCGATCTCTGGCGCGAACTCGGGCGGCGCGGGGATGTTGTCGACGACGTCGAGCAGGCTGGTGCGGGCCAGCTCGGCGCGCATGGCCTTCTCGGCCCGGAGCATGATGGCGTGGATGCCGCAGACGCGGCGCGTGGCCCAGCGCGGGGCCTCGTCCTCGAACAGCGCGCAGTTTCGGCGCACTTCGCGGCAGGTGATCAGCGACTTGCGGCCGTCGATGGCGTCGGCGACGTCGAGCATCGAGATGGTCTCGGGCGGCCGCGCCAGGCGATAACCGCCGTTGATGCCGCCGCTGGAGGCGACGATCCCGGCCTTCTCGAGCCTGGGCATGATCTTGGCGATCATGGCGGGCGACACGCCCTGGAGTTCGGCGAGGTCGCGGCTGCTGACCGGGGCGTCGCGGGCGACCAGCCAGGTCAGGCAATGCATGCCGTACTCGACCGCCGCGCCATAGAGCGCTCCGCCGCCCTGGGGCGGGGAGGGCATCTTTCCGGCGGGCTGTTCGGCGTGCGGGTGGGTGCTGTTCATCGTAACGCGACCTTGGTTGGTCCGCGTTATCACGCCGCTCTCCCAAGGCGTGCAACGGCTAACCGATGCACGCCCTCTTCAGGGGGGAGGGGCGCTCCCCCCGCCCGGGCGGCCAGGGCCCCCTAGTCGTCATATCCGGCTTCGAGCGCCGCCTCGGTCTCGGCGGCCGAGCGGCCGTCGACCTGGAATTCGACGTGCGCGGCGAGGAACGCGATGCGGCCCGACAGCGAGTCGAAGGCCGCCTTGGGCGCCTCGTAGCTCCAGGCCACGTTGTCGACGATGTGCTGGTCGCGATAGATCGTGAAGTAGCGCGCCTCGCCCTTGTGCGGGTTGTGGGTGACCTTGTCGGTCTGGCGCAGGAAGATCATGAACACGTCGCGGCGCGGGAAGTAGTAGACCGGCGGCCGCCCGGCTTCATGCACCGTGACGACGTCGTCGCTGTCGGCGATGTCGTGGCCTTCGAACAGGGCGCGCACGCGCCGCGCCTCGCGCGTCAGCGTGTAGATCTGGTCTGTTTCCCCGGTGGTCATGGCGGTGGCCTTTCCTTGCTTCTGGCGAGAAGGGTCGAGCCGGACAGGTAGGGTGCTCGCCTACCGCTTCGTTGGTCGCAGGATGAAATCGGAAAAAATCCTGCGTTCACCATCCCTGTCACGTCCGATTGACACGGCTCGCCGCCATTGGGGCGGGGATCGGCCGGCGGTTGTAGCTATCCGCTGGACGCACCGTTCGGGCCTCGCGGCCGGCGACCGACTAGGCATGTTCGGACAAGGCCTAGTCCGAACCATGCCAAGGGATAGGCGAGGCCGCTTCCAGGCGAGGCCCGCCGCCCCATGTGGCGGTTCCACGGGGCGTTGGCGAACGGGCCTCCAGCCTGCAAAGCCGAGCGCCGAGCGCCAAGCCCGGCGATCAAGGCGGGACTAGTCGATCTGGAACGCGAAACGCCTTCGCGGACCATCCAGAGGCAAAGCCATGTCCAAGACCACCACTGTCGCCGCCGCGGCCCTCGTCGCGACCGCGCTGTCGGGCGCCGCCGCCGCCCAGCCGATCCTCGATCCCGCCGCCCAGGCCTTCGTGGACTCCCTGGCCGGGGGCAAGCCGATCTACACCATGACCCCGACCGAGGCGCGGGGCGCGCTGTCGGGCGCCCAGGCGATCCCGGTCGCCAAGCTTCCGGCCCGCATCGAGGACAAGGTGTTCCCGGTGGGCCCGACCGGATCGGTCCGCGTTCGCATCGTTCGCCCCGAGGGCGTGAAGGGCAAGCTGCCGGTGGTGCTGCACATCCACGGCGGCGGCTGGGTTCTGGGCGGTATCGACACCCATGATCGCCTGACCCGCGAGATCGCCGTCGGCGCCAAGGCCGCGGTGCTGTTCGTCGACTACGACCGCTCGCCCGAGGCGCGCTATCCGGTGGCCGTCGAGCAGGCCTACGCCGCCCTCCAATACTTCATCGAGCACGCCGACCAGTTCGAGGTCGATCCGTCGCGCCTGGCCATCGTCGGCGACAGCGTCGGCGGCAACATGTCGGCCGCGCTCACGCTGATGGCCAAGGCCCGCAACGGCCCGAAGTTCGACCTGCAGGTGCTGCTCTATCCGGTCACCGACGCCAATTTCGAGACGGGGTCCTACACCACCTTCGCCGAGGGGCCGTGGCTGACCCGCAAGGCCATGCAGTGGTTCTGGGACGCCTATGCCCCTGACGCGGCCAGCCGCAAGCAGCCGACCGTCGCGCCGTTGCAGGCCAGCGTCGAAGAGCTGAAGGGTCTGCCCGAGGCGGTGGTGATCGTCGACGAGAACGACGTGCTGCGCGACGAAGGCGAGGCCTATGCCCGCAAGCTGCTGCAAGCCGGCGTGCGGGTGACCTCCACGCGCTACAACGGCACGATCCATGACTTCATGATGCTGAACGCCGTCGCCGAGACCCCGGCGACCCGGGCGGCGGTGCTGCAGGCCAACACGGCGCTCTACAAGGCGCTGCACAAGTAGTCGCGGAAGGCGGCGGACGGTCTGGAGATCGTCTGCCGCGAGGATCCCGAACCGGGTCGAGTCGTCTTCCGCGGGCGACCGCCGGCAAGGAACGACGCGGATTGGGGGCGCGCGGCGCCCCCGTCCGTGTGAGGGCGGCGGGTGGCCGGAGGGCTACCCTTTGCTTCATGAAGAGGTCCCACGCACGCTCCATCGTCCGATCCCGCCGGGCCTTGCTGTTGGTCACGCGCCTGGGCGAGCGCATTTTCGAGGGAGGGCGGCGATGAGCACGGTCTTCCGCAGCCTGGCGCGTAGCGAGCGGGGCGATCTCGTCGACCTCGCGTCCGAGGCGGTGGTGGTCTGCGACCCGTCGGGCGTGGTGCGGTACTGGAACCCCGCGGCCGAGGCCCTGTACGGCTGGCCGGCCATGGCGATGGTGGGGCTGGGCCTCTCTGACCTGGCGGCCGATCCGCTGCTGCACGACGAGGAATGGGCGCTGCTGCTGCTGGAAGGCGCCTGGGAGGGGGCGGTCCGGCGGCGCGGCGCGATCGGACCGGCCGTGGTCGCCAGCGGCCGCCGGACGGTGCGTCGCAATCCGGACGGCTCCCCGCGCGACGTCGTCGAATACAGCCAGCCCTTGGCCGTGCAGGCCGAGGAGACGCCGCTCGAGGCCCGCGCGGGCCACCGGCGAGCCTCGGCCGCCTGCTGGGAGCTGGACATTTCCGCGGCCGCGGCGGCGCAGACCGGCGCCGCCCTGCTCGAGGCGTGCAGGATCATCGACGCCAACACCCGGGCCGTTCGCCTGTTCGGCGCGACGATCGGCCGAGAGCACATGGCGGGGCGGGCCCTGGTCGACTTCTGGCCGGCCGAGAGCCGCGAGAGCCTGGCCGAGCTGCTGGGCGCGGCCCTGCGGCAGCCCTCGGTGTCGCCCCTGGCCCGCGCGCTTGGTCCGCACGGCCTGCTGGCCGGCGCCACGGCCACCGCCTGGCGTTCGGCCGAGCCCGCGCGTCCGGACGTGCTGTTCCTGATGGTCAACGCGGCGGTCTGCGATGATCGCACCGCCTGGGAGCTGCAGGCCAGCGAGGACCGTTACCGCAAGCTGATCCACTTCTCGCCGACGCCGCTCTGGCATGTCGACGCCCGGCGCTCGGGCGACGAGCTGCATCGCCTGCGCGCCGAAGGGATCGACGACATCATGGCCTATCTCGACGCCAACCCGGCGCTGGTCGAGCTGGCCAAGGACATCGTCGTGGTCACCGACGTCAACCAGGCCGCCGTGTCGCTGTTCGGGGCCCGAAACCCTGCCGAGCTCCTGCAATCGGTCCGCTACCTGTTCTCGGCCACGCCGGAAATGGCCAAGCGGGTGATGAAGGCCCACTTCGAAGGGGCGCGGAACTATGTCGAGCAGGCCAAGATGGCCACCTTCGACGGCCGCATACTCGACGTGGTGTTCAACGTCACCTATCCGACGCCGCCCGAATACATGGACACCACCTTCATCACCATCGAGGACATCACCGAGCGCCTGCGTACCGAGGCCGAGCTGCGGCGGCTGCAATCGAATTTCGCCCACGCCGCGCGGGTCTCGACCCTGGGAGAGCTGGCGACCTCGATCGCCCATGAGGTCAACCAGCCGCTGTCGGCCATCCTGACCAACGCCGAGACCAGCCTGCGCTGGCTGGGCCAGCCACGTCCCAATCTGGGCAAGGTGCGCACGCTGACCGAACGCATCGCCGTCAGCGCCAGCCGGGCCAGCGAGATCATCCAGCGCATCCGCGGCATGGCGATGAAGCGCGAGCCCCAACCGGGCTTGCTGGATCTGTCCAAGATCATCGACGAGGCGCTGACGATCGTCCGCCACGACGTGGAGACCAAGGCGATCGCGCTGATCCTGACGGTCGAGCCGGGGCTGCCGGCGGTGGATGGCGACCGGGTCCAGCTGCAACAGGTGCTGGTCAACCTCCTGGTCAACAGCATCCAGGCCATCGAGAACGCCGGCGTCAACCTGCGCGAGATCCGCCTGGGCGCGGTCCGGGCGGGACGCGGGGTGGTGATCTGGGTTCACGACAGCGGGCCGGGGATCGCCGAGCAGCACCTGGCCAGCATCTTCGACGGCTTCTTCACCACCAAGGAAACCGGCATCGGCATGGGGCTGGCCATCTGCCAGTCGATCATCGCCGAGCACGGCGGCGAGATCTCGGCGGCCAATCATGAGGACGGCGGGGCGATCTTCCGGATCACCCTGCCGTTCGGGCGGAGCGTCTAGGCGGTCTTCTCCGTCACTTGCCGCAGCTGGCTGTGCGCTCGCCGCCAGGCGTTGGGCGGGGCGCCGTACTCGCGGTGGAACAGGCGGGTCAGGTGGGGCTGGTCGGTCAGGCCGCAGGCCAGGGCGACCTGGCTGATCGGCGCCTCGGTATTGACCAGCAGCATGCGCGCCCGCTCCAGGCGCAGGCTCATGACATACCGCGAGAAGCACTGCTTGAAGCTCTTCTTGAAGGCCCGGGAGAAGTGGCTGCGGCTGACCCGTACCATCGCGGCCAGGTCGTCGAGGCGCAGCTGCGTCTCGAGGTTCTGGCTGATGTGGGTCTCGATGCGCTTGCTCTGCCAGGGCGCGAAGCCGCCGCTATGGACCAGCGGCGTGGGCGCGCCGCCCACCAGCTGGATGGCCCGCGCGAGCTTGGCGCGGATCTCGGACTGGTCCGGGGCCAGTTCGTCGAGCGCGGCGACCAGCAGGCCGGCGACCAAGCGATACGAACCGCTGCTGGTGGTGAGGTTGATCGCTGGCTCCATGGCGCAATTTCCGTCTCTGCATCCGTCTCGCCGAACCCGTGGATCCCGTTGGTGGGGCGCATGGGGCGGCAGCGTCGGACGGAAGGGTACGGACGGCGAGGGCGACGATCGATCCGGGCGTTGGGCAGGGCCGACCTATACCGGCGGGTAGGATCGGGCGGCGAGCGGCGTGCCCGCGGCTCAGGAAGGGTTGCGCGCCATGGCCGCCAGCTGTTCGGCGACGAAGTCGGAGAACAGTCGCGCGCGCAGGGGCTGGAAGCGGCCGAAGGCGTGCAGCATCCGCAAGGGCACCACCGGCAGGGGAGCGTTGGGCATGACGACCTCCAGCCGGCCCGCGCGGATATCTTCGTCGACGGTCCAGCGCAGCAGCTGGGCGACGCCGACGCCGTTCAACGCCGCCGCCCGCAAGGCGAAGCCGGAATCGCAGTCCAGAACGCCCTCCGGAGACAGCGTCGCGCCGTCGGCGAAGCGGATGGGGAAGGGGCGTCCGCCCAGGCGGTATCCGACGTGACGGGCGGCCGCCAGTTCGGCCAGGGTTTCGGGGCGGCCGTGGCGGTCGAGATGCTCAGGCGAGGCCACCAGGGCCAGCGGCGCGGCGCCCAGCGAGCGGACGACGAGATCGCTCTCCTCGACCTGGCCGGCGCGCAGGGCCAGGTCATAGCCCTCGCGGATCAGGTCGACATGGCGGTCGCTCATGTCGAGTTCGAGCTTCACGCCCGGGTGCCTTGGCATGAACACCCGGGTCAACGGGTCCAGTAAAAGGCGGCCAAGGTCGGTGGGCATCGACACCCGCAGGCGCCCGGTCGCCGCGGCGGCGGTCTGCACGACGTCCTGCGCCTCGCCCAGGGCCCGCAGCAGCGGCATGACCCGCTCGAAATAGGCCGCGCCCTCGGGGGTGAGGGTCAGGGTGCGGGTCGAGCGCGCGAACAGCTGCACGCCCAGCCGGGCCTCCAGTCGCGCGACGCTCTTGGACACCGACGAGGGCGTCGCTCCGGCCTTGCGGGCGGCGGCGCTGAACGAGCCGGTCTCCACCGCGTCGATGAAGGCCGACAGTCCGGCGGCGTTTTCGAGAGGATTGTTCATTTTGTCCATGATGGCACAAAAGATGTTCTGTTCTGCGTTCTTATAAGAATTTCGCTCACGTCTATCTAGGTGTCCGAACGCAAGCAGATGCGATCGGAGCAAAGCGAAATGGACTCCCTCAAGAACAAGGTCGCCGTGATCACCGGCGGCGCCAGCGGCATCGGCCTGGCTTCGGCCAAGCTGTTCGTCGAGCAGGGCGCGAACGTGATCGTCACCGGCCGACGGCCCGACGCGGTGAAGGCGGCCGTCGCCGATATCGGCCCGCGGGCCTTCGGGGTCGTCGGCGACGTCGCCGATCCTGGTCACCACGAGGCGGTGGCCGACGTGGTGCGCGAGCGCTTCGGCGGCCTCGACGTCTACATGGCCAATGCAGGGATCAACACGATCACGCCGTCGCCGCTGGTCTCGGAAGACGAGTACGACGCCCAGTTCGCGGTCAATACCCGCGGCGTCTTCTTCGGCGTTCAGAAGGTCGAGCCGCTGCTGCGCGACGGCGGGGCGATCATCCTCACCGGCTCCATCGCCGCCGGCAAGGCGCTGGACGGGCATGCCGCCTATGCCGGCTCGAAGGCGGCCCTGGGCGCCTTCGCGCGGGTCTGGGCCATCGAGCTGCGCGAGCGCCGTATCCGCGTGAACCTGCTCAGCCCGGGCCCGACCGACACCGCCATTCTCGAAAAGCTGGGCGTGCCGTCCGAGCAGCGACCGGCCTTCGAGGCCGGCATGGCCGCCCGCATTCCGCTCGGCCGCATGGCCCGTCCCGACGAGACGGCCAAGGCGGCGCTGTTCCTGGCTTCCGACGCCAGCAGCTTCATCACCGGCATCGACCTGAAGGTCGACGGCGGCATGACCCTGCTGTGAGCGATCCCACCCCATCAGGAAAGAACACCATGACCAAGGAAATCTACGACCCCGCCATCATCGACTTCGTGTTGCGGGTGATCCGCCTGGGCAGCGCCTACGACATGGAGGGCATGGAGGCGCTCTACACCGCCGACCAGTCGCTGCTGTTCCTCGACGACGAGGGACGCGTGGTGCGCAGCAGCCGCGCCGACATGCTCGCCGAGTTCCGGGGGCGGCGCGACGACGGCGAAGCTTCGCTGTCGACCGAGCACCGCTTCCTGCACGTCGAGCAGCAGGGCGACCACGCCACGGTGCTGCTCTATCGCCGCATGAGCCCGGCCACGCGCCCGGCGCTCTACGAACTGCGGCTGCGCAAGGAGGCGGGAAACTGGATGGTGGCCGGCGAGACCGTGCTGCCCTGGCCCGACCTGGCTCATGCCGGGGATTTCCTGCCGCCCCGAGCGCTTGCGCGGGCGCCGCAGGCCGCGGGGGCCGGCGACCCTAGACCTTAGCACGAGGGGAGCAGGCCCATCCGCGAGATAGGCCTGCTCCCGGCCGCCGGCTCATCCTTTTGCGCGAGGGCCCTTCCGCCCGTCACGGAGATATCGATGCGCAAGTCCATCCGAGCCCTGTCGCTCGCCGCCGCCATGGCGCTGTCCGGCGCGGCCTCCGCCCATGCGGCCGACGCCGCCGGGGGCAAACCCACCATCGTCCTGGTCCATGGAGCCTTCGCCGACGCCTCGGGCTGGAACGGCGTCGTCGGCAAGCTGTCGCGCGACGGCTACACCGTGATCGCGGCGGCCAACCCTCTGCGGGGCCTGAGTTCGGACGCGGCGTCGCTGTCGGCGCTGGTCGACTCCATCCCGGGGCCCGTCGTTCTGGTCGGCCATTCCTATGGCGGCGAGGTCATCACCGAGGCGGCCGCCGGCAAGGCGCACGTCTCGGCGCTGGTCTATGTCGCGGCCTTCCTGCCGGAGGTCGGGGAGTCGGCGTTGACCCTGTCGGCCAAGTTTCCGGGCGGCACCCTGGGCGAGACCCTGACGTCGGTGCGCCTGCCGGACGGCGGCGAGGACTTCTACATCCAGCCGGCCAAGTTCCACGCCCAGTTCGCCGCCGACGTGCCGCCGGCGACCGCGGCGCTGATGGCCGCGACCCAGCGGCCGGTGACCAAGGCCGCCCTGGCCGAACCGGCCACGGTCGCCACCTGGAAGCAGTTGCCGTCCTACGTCGTCTACGGCACGGCCGACCGCAACATCCCGGCCCAGACCGAGCGCTTCATGGCCGAACGCGCCAAGGCCCGGAAGACCGTGGCCGTCGAGGGCGGATCGCACGCCCTGATGGTCTCGCATCCCGACAAGGTCGCCGCCCTGATCGAGGAAGCCGCTTCGGCGCGATGAGCCAGGCCCCGTCCGTCGCCGGGTCGGCGGCGGACGGGGTCTTGTACGATGGCGCCGGCCGGATGAGCGCGCCCGGATCAATCCCCAAGGGCGCGCTTGCGGCAGAATGGCCGGCCACGGGGCGCCGTATGACGCCGGAGGTATCCATGAGCAGCCCAGGTCCGATCCGGATCCTCTTGCAGACGACGATCCCGACCACCGAGGACGACTGGTCGATCGCGAGGTTCAGCGCCCTGCGCGACCTGCTGTCCGGCGCGGTCGATGGCGAGGGGCGGGCGCTATACGCCGTCGAGGCGCGCGACCGCGAGGCGACGGGAGGGCCCGATCCCGTGCTCTCGCGCATGCAGGACAGCGATTTCGACCAGCTGTGGCTGTTCGCCGTGGATGTCGGCGACGGTCTGACCGAGGTGGACTGCGTCGCCGTCTCGCGGTTTCGCGAAAGCGGCGGCGGACTGATGATCGCCCGCGACCACATGGATCTCGGCTCGTCCGTCTGCACCCTGGGGGGCGTCGGCGCGGCGCACTGCTTTCACAGCAGGAACCTCGAGCCCGACGCCGCGCGTCATGTTCGCGACGACGAGGAGACCCAGGCCATCTCCTGGCCCAACTATCGCTCGGGCGCGAACGGCGACTATCAGGAGATCGTGGCGATCGCGCCGGTGCATCCCATCCTGCGCGATCCGACCTCACCGACGGGCGTGCTGCGCTACCTGCCGGCCCATCCGCACGAAGGCGCCGTCATCGCGCCGCAGGACGGCGACGCCCGGGTGATCGCCGCCGGCGCAAGCCGTACGACCGGCCGGGCCTTCAATCTCGCCGTCGCCTTCGAGCGCGGTCCCGCGGCGGGGGCCGCGCTCGCCCAGAGCACTTTCCATCACTTCGCCGACTACAACTGGGACCTGGCGGCGGGCTGCCCGTCGTTCGTGTCGGAGACGCCCGGCGAGGGCATGGCCCACGAACCCCGGGCCCTGGCCGACACCCATCGCTATATGCTGAACCTGGCGGCCTGGCTCGGAAGGCGAGGGCTGTCGGCCTAGAGTTCGATGATGCCCCTGCGGGCGGCGACGGTCACCGCATGGGTGCGGTCGGACACGTTGAGCTTGGTGAAGATGGTCTTGAGGTAGCCCTTCACCGTCTCCTCCGAGATCCCCAGTTCCCGCGCGATCTGCTTGTTGGCCTTGCCGATGGCGACCAGTTGCAGGACGGCGACCTCGCGCTCGCTGAGGCCGTCGTCGAGCACGTGGATGGCGATCTCGTCGGCGATGTTGCGATGCAGGTAGCGCCGGCCCTGCTTCACGGCGTGGATGGCGTCGAGCATCTCGGTTCGCAAGCTGCTCTTGAGCAGGTAGCCCAGGGCGCCGGCCCGCAGGGCGCGAACCGCCTGCACGTCGCCGTCATAGGTGGTCAGCACCACGATGCGGGCGTCCGGGTGCTCGTCACGGATGGCCTTTATCGCCTCGACGCCGCCCATGCCCGGCATCTGCAGGTCCATCAGGGTCACGTCCGGCTGCAGGTCGCGGAACTGGACGATGGCCTCCACCCCGTCCCGGGCCTCGCCGACGAGCACCATGTCGGTCCTGTCTTCCAGGATCGCGGCGACGCCTTCGCGCAGGATGGGGTGGTCATCGACCACGAGGATGCGGATGGGACGCGAACTCGACTCAGCCAACCTGGCTTCTCCTGAAACGACGAAGGATATCGGACAGCCACGTCCATGACGGGGCCTCGGCCACGTAGGCCAGGCGAGCCGGCAGTCGCAGGCTGATCTCGGCGCCGCCTGACGGCCGGTTGTCGATCGACAACACGCCGCCGATCCGCTGGGTTCGCTCGCGCATGCCCATCAGGCCGAAGTGACCGGGCTTGTGGCCCCTGGCGATGACGTCCGGGGGAAAGCCCACGCCGTCGTCATGGATCCGGACGCTCAGTTGATGGCGGGTGAAGCCGATCATGATCTCGACCGATTTGGCGCGGGCGTGACGGGCGGTGTTGAACAGCGCCTCGCCGGCGATCCGGCCGATCTCGCCGGCGACCAGCGGGTGCGCCGCGCGAGGGACGCCCTCCGTCGACACCTTCACGAGAACTGACGGGTCGAAGCATGCGGCGTTCGCCCGCTCTTCCAGGATCGCCGCGAGGTCGCCGGTGTTCTCGGCCGAGCGCAGGTCGCGAACCCGGTTGCGGCCGTCGATGATCACGTCGTCGGCGCGCTTCAGCGCGGATTCCATCAGGTCCCGTGCGTGGTCGCCCGGCGGCATCTTGTTGGCGATCGACTGGAAGCGCAGCACCAGGCCCTGCACGCTCTGGAGCAGCGTGTCGTGCAGTTCGCGCGCGATCCGTTCGCGCTCGCCCAGCCGGGCCTCGTGGCCGACATGGATGCGCTGCGCCACCTGGGCCATGCGCAGGCGATAGAGCAGCCACAGCAGCGCCGCGCCGAGGATCAGGCAGGCGGCGAGGAACCAGCGCGATTGAAGGAAGGTGGGCGGGATCTCGAAGGTGATCGCGGCGCCCGTGCGGTTCCAGACGCCCTCGCTGCTGGCGGCGATGACATGGAAGCGGTACTTGCCGGGCTTGAGGTTGGTGTAGAACGCTTGGCGTCGCGCGCCGGGGTCGACCCACTCCCGGTCGAAGCCTTCGAGCTTGTAGCGGACGCTGGCCTGCCTCGGATCTGCGAAGCTGAGCACCGCATAGTCTATCTCGATGCTCGACGTGCCTTCCTTCAGGCTCAGCGCGGTCGGGTCGCGATGGAGCCGTCCGCCGGCCGTCACCGACTTGATCGTCACGCCGGGAGGCAGCCCGTCCCGCGCGATGCGCCTGGGGTCCATCCACAGGACGCCGGTCTCCGTCGCCACCCACAGCCGTCCGTCGCCGCCTTGGACGAGCGAGCGCTGGCTGTGCGAGTGCGGCCGGCTGGTCAGGCCGTCGCCAAAGCCCAGCGACAGGCTCGCCGGGGCAAGGACATGGCTGGCGAAGGCCTGTTCCAGGTCCGAGCCCGAGAGCCGGACCAGGGCCCGGGGATAGGCCAGCCAGGTGTCGCCATCGGGCGTCTGCACGAGGCCGCTGATCCGGCCGCGCAGGGCGCCGCGATCGGGATTGACCGTCTCCGTCCGATCTCCGCGGAAGCGAGCCAGCCCGAAAGCGCCCGCGGCCAGGATGTCGCCTCGCGAGGTCGGGTACAGCGTCACGGCCGTGGCGTCGCGTCCGAGCTCGAGCGGCTGGAACCGCGGATGCGGCTGCTCCAGCCACGCCAGCCTGCGCAGGTCCCACTGCACGACGAGACGCCCCTGGCTGTCCCTGACCATGGTCGTCGGGCGAAAGCCGTCGCCCTGCGTGGGGGGGAACATTGTCCGCCATTGTCCCTGGCGGTAGCGCAGCAGTCCTCCGGCGGCGGCCGAAATCCAGAAGTCGCCTTCGGCGTCGAAGGCGCAGTCATAGATAATGCTGTCGGTGTCGGGACGAACCAGGGTTCTCGTCGCTTGCCCGGACTTCCAGACGACGATGCGGTCGGCGAAGGCGATCCAGACGGCGCCGTCCGGCGCCTCGCACAGGCTCTGAGGCTCGCGGATCCCGGCCAGAACGCGCTTTGGGGCGCCGCCCGGGGCGGTTCGGTAGATCGCGTCGGCCTGGCCGATGAAGACGGCGCCGTCCGAGGTCGCCAGCAGCTTGTCGCCGAAGGCCGCCGGATTGGTGAGCGCGGGTTCCGACCTCAGCGTCGCCGGTCGCAGCTTGTCGAGGCCCTTTTCCGAGCCGACCCAGATGTTGCCTTCCCTGTCCTCGAAGACCTGGCTGGTCAGGTCGGAGGACAGTCCATCCCGTCCACGGAGCGACTCGATGAGAAGCGTTCCGTCGTGGGGAGCGGCGGCCGCCCTCTGCAGGCCGCGATAGCGGGTGGCGATCCACAGATTGCCCGCTCGGTCGAAGTAGGGCGCGCCGCGGATCTGGGAGTCGTCGGTGGGGTAGGGGGACTGTACCGGCGGGGGTCCACGTCCGCCCGGGCCGGTGATGGGATAGCTGCCGCGTCGTTCCGAGAGCCAGACCCGGCCCTGCGGGTCCTGGGACAGCATGCCGTTGGCGCGCGGCGTTCGGCGCACGATCTCGAACCGTTCGGCGCCGGGCGCCAGGCGGGCGACGGAGTTGCTGAGTGAAACCCAGACGCCGCCGTCGGCCGCCACCAGTAAGCTGAGGGCGTCGTCGCGCGGCAGGCCGTCGGCGGCGGCGAACGACCGCCAGCGCCCGTCGCGCAGCCGCAGCAGCTCGGCGTCGAACACGGCGGTCAGCGCCCAGATTGTCCCGTCCTTTCCCTCGGCCATGGAGACCACGCGGTCGGGGGCGACGGGCGCCGGCAGGACCTTGAGCGCGCCGTCGCGATAGACGGCGAAGCGGCGGGATCGGGTGAAGCTGGTCCAGATGGCCCCGTCACGGGTCGCCAGCAGCGCGCTGGGCTGGTCGTGCTGCTCGTCGCCGTTCTCGGCGCCGATCCGCTCGAAGACGATGCCGTCGAAACGAAAGAGGCCCGCGCCCGTAGCCAGCCACAGATAGCCGTCGCGGCCCTGCGCCATGGCCACGATCGGCGCGGGCGCCTCGCCTTCCTCGGTCCATCTCTGGTGGGTGTAGTGGGTGATGCGGCGCGCCGGTTCGGCCGCGACCAGGGTCGTCGTCTGCAGCAGTATCGCCGCGAAAAGGACGGCCTTGATCAATCGCACAGGTGAGTTCCGCCGCTTCCCAGACTCCGAGTCTGGAGCTGACCGCATTTGCCGCCCTAAAGGACGCGGGTGGCAAGACCCGGTTGGGGGGAGCGAAGAGGCACTTGGTTGGCGCAAGTTGCGGCGCGCCGCCTCGTTCCCCTGGCGGACGGGCGCACCGCGATCGCCTGGCGTCCGGGCTCCAAGCGCTAGCGCGCTATTTCTGCCGCCGAGGCGGCGCGCCGAGGGCCAGGCCGATGGCTTCGGGCAGGAACGACAGTTTCAGCAGGTCGACCGTGACGAAGAACCCGGCCCCGCCGAGCGGCGCGGGCTGGGCGGGCTGGGGGAAGGCCGCGTAGGGCGCCATCGGACCGCCAGCCGGGCCCTCCAGGCGGGGCATGTCGGTGGTCAGGCCATAGCCGCCGGCGATGGAGATCCCAGGCGCGATCCCGAAATTGGCCATGGCGAAGGGCATGGAGACCTGCCCGTCCGGCGAGACCGACAGGGTGAAGTTCAGGCCCAGGGTCATGCTGGGCTCGCCTTCGGCGTTGCGGCTGAAGATGCCCAGGAGGTCATCGGCGCGGAAGCCCAGGCGCAGCTGGAACGGGTCGGTGGGCGACTTGGGCAGGTCGTACTGCAGGCCGGTGACCGGCGAGTGCGGGATCAGGCCCAGGACCTTGCCGAAGTCCACGCCCGACAGGCTTTCGCGCCCCTCGGGCTTGGACAGGGTGTAGATCAGCGGCGTGCCCAGGGCGACCGCGCCGACGCTGATGGCCGCCACGCGTTCGGCGCCGCTGGCCCGGTTCCAGATCGGCAGGGCCAGCGACTTGGCCATGCCCAGGGCGTAGCCCGTGGCGGCTTCGTTCTTGCCGAATTCCTCGGCCACCTTCTTCAACCCGTCGCCGACGGCCGTCTTCTCCTCCTCGGCCTTGGCTTCCTTCAGCGGCGGGGAGGGCGCCTCCAGCTGGATCGCCGGGCCGCTGCGCGACTGCTGGATCGTGTGCGCCAGCTCATGGCCCAGAAGCCGGCGGAATTCCTGGTCGCCGGGACGCCAGCGGCCGGGCGCCAGGGCGATGTCGCGGCCGGCGGCCAAGCCATGAGCGCCGTAGTCGGCGGCCACCGGCGAGTCCGGGTGGACGCGCACGCTCGACAGGTCCGCGCCCAGCCGGCGCTCGAAATAGGCTCGTTCGGATCGCGGCAGGGGCTGGCCCAGGCCAAGGCCCAGTTCGGCGGGCGCGCGATCCGGGGTGACCTTGCCCTGGACTGACGCGCCCCGCGCCACCTGATCGGCGGCCTCCTCCTGCCCACGGTCCCGGGTGGCGGGGAGACGGGGCGCGAACCGGCCGCGCGGGCGGGGGCTCATGGACCGACGGCCGCGCCGACGGCGGCGGCGGCGTCACTGTCGCGCGTCTGCAGCTTGGCCGCGCCCTTGGCCAGGGCCACGTTCAGCGCCAGCTGCTTCTCGATCACCTTCTCCTCGGCCACGCCCACATCGGCCAGGGCCGAGAGCCAGGTGTTGGCGGCCGAGGTCCATTTGCCCTGCAACACCGTGCCGTCCGGATCGGCGGCCAGGTCGGCGGCCAGGGCCGTGCGTTCGGCGACATAGCCGGCATAGGCGACGACGGCGGCGTGGTGGCTGGCCGCGCCCGTGGCGTTGGCGAGCTTTCCGGCCTGGCCGTAGTGTTCGACGGCGGCGCCCAGCTTCAAGGTGGTGTCGGCCGCGCTGCCCTGGATCTTGGCCAGCAGGGTCAGGGCCGCCGCGCGGGCGTCGGCCAGGGCCTTCTGCTTGGTGACCAGGGCGGCCTGGGCGTTGTTCAGCTGGGTCCGTTCGTTGTTGCCCAGCGCCGCGATGGCGGCGTCCAGGGTCGTGACCGCGGCCACGCCCTTGCTGTCGAGATTGGCTTCGGTGACGCTGTTGGCGGTCGCCACGGCGGTCTTCAGCGTGGCGGCCTGCGCGTCGGCCAGGGGAGGGTGGTCGCCGTCCGTACGCGCGGCCACGACAGCGGCAAGGGCGCCGTTCCGCGCGGTCAGGGCGCTGGTCACCGTGGCGCCGTCGGCGGCGATCAGGGCCTGTTCGGCGGTGATGCGCGCGGCGAGGGACTGGACGGCCGCCGCGGCAGATCGTGTCGCGGCCGCGACCGCCGAGGCCTGCCCGCCCTGCGCCACCGCGGCGGCCAGCGAGGTCTGCAAGGCGGCCTGCTCGTTCGAGATCTGGGCCAGAACGGTGTTGATGTCGGTCATCAATGTGCTCCTGTGGACCAGGACGGCGCGGGCCGCCCTTTCTTGGCGAACTCATTGCGGATGGCGGCGGACAGCAGCTCGGCCGTGATCTGGCCGGAGCCGTCGGCCGCGGCGTAGGCGGCGGCCAGGGCGGCGTTGCGGATCTCCCCCCCGGTCAGGTCGAATCGCTCGGCGACGAGGTCGAGATCGACGCCTTCGTCCACGCGACCGGTCGGCAGGTGGGCCGCCCATAGCCGCCGCCGCTGGCCTGGGCCGGGACGGGGCATGGACAGCATCAGGTCGAAGCGCCGCAGGAAGGCTGAATCGACCCCCTGGGCCGCGTTGGTCGCCAGGACGGCCAGGCCCTCGAAGGCCTCCAGCCGTTGCAGCAGGTAGTTGACCTCGATGTTGGCGTAGCGGTCGTGGGCGTCCTCGACCGCCGTGCGCTTGCCGAACAGGGCGTCGGCCTCGTCGAAGAACAGCATGGCCGCGAAGCCCTCGGCCGAGGCGAACAGCTCGGCCAGGTTCTTCTCGGTCTCGCCGATGTATTTGGAGACCACCAGCGACAGGTCGACCCGGACCATCGGCAGGCCCAGCCGCGTGGCCATGGCCTCGGCGGCCAAGGTCTTGCCGACACCGGAATCGCCCGAGAGCAGCGCGATCAGGCCGCGCGGCGCATAGGACATGCCCCAGCGGAACCGCACGGGGACGCGCAGTCGATAGCGCTGGATCAGCTCCTCCAGGCGCGCGCCGGTGGTCTCGTCCACCACCAGCCGCGACCAGCTTGTGGCGCTGGCCGTCACCGTGGCCATCCGGACGGGACGCGGGGGCGCGTGGGCCAGGCGGGCTTCGGCGACGCCCGCCATGCCGCCGGCCCGCGCCGCCAGGGCCGCGATGTCGGCGCGGGTCATCCAGGTCTGGTTGGCCAGGATGTCGGCCTCTTCGGCCGTCAGGTCCGGCAGGGCCGCCCGCCAGGCCTGCGCCTGCTCCAGCGGATCGGGCGGGGGCAGGACGACGCGGGTCGGCGGCGGATCGGCGGCCGAGGTGCGCACGTGCAGGCGTGGCGAGGCCAGCAGCACGATGGGCGCCGGCGGCAGGTCGACCGGGCCCGCCAGCTCGCTCGTGGAAGACATCGCCAGGGCGCCGGCCCCGTCGGTCGCCAAGGCCACCAGGGCCAGGTCGCGCCAGGGCGGTTCGCCGGCGACGACGGGGGCGTCGAACACGGTCAGGGCCTGCTTGCGGCGCTGGGCGGCGGCCGCCAGCACGCCCTTGCCGCGCTCCGGATCGCCGGCCAGGTGCAGCAGGGGGCCATCGGGGGCGCTCAGCGCCAGCGCGGTCGCGTCCACGGTGGCCGTGAGGCTGTCCGGAAGCGGGGAGGGGGCGACGGGACGCGCCGTCCAGCCGCCGGGCAGTTGGGCGGGGGTGGTCCCGTCCAGCAGGGCCAGGAGGGTCGAACCGGGATCGAGCAGGCGTTCGGTCACGGGCTGCAATGGATCGGCCAGGGTCAGCAGGCCGTGCCGCCAGAGCGGACCGCGCCACAGCGCCGCCCGGGCCGGCGCGGGGATGGGGTCATCGCCCAGCAGCAGTCGCAGCGCCAGGCCGCCCGGAAGCCTGGGCTGACCGGCGATGTCGACGATCGTCTGTCGCCCCCGGTCGTCCAGGCAGGGCAGCAGCGCCAGGCCCAGAAGGTCCAGGTCGAAGGCCGACAGCCCGCAGCCGCGCGCGATCCGGCCCAGCGGATGAGACGACTGGCTCAGGTCCGCGAACAGCGCGTCGCCGGCCGCGGCTGCCGTCGCGGCCAGGTTGGCGGCGTCGACCGGGCCGGCGGGACCCGACGTCAGGGATCGCGCGAAAGCCTCGAGCGCCGGATCGGAGCGACGCAGCAGGATGCGGGCCGCCGCGATCACGGCGAGCCGCAGGACGGGATCCTCGTGCGCTCCAGGCCCGGTCACGGCGACTCCACTCCATCATAGTGGAACCGGACAGTCCGGCCGATCCAGGGCAGCCAGCCGGGGTCGATGTCCCAACCCGCGCGACGCAGCGCGATGTCGGCGGTGGCCAGCGGCCAGGCGATGTCGGCGCTCCAGGATGTCCAGGACAGCCGTCCAGGCCGGAGCGCTAGGCGCGCCAGAGCGCCTTCGGGCGTGTCGCCGAACGGGTCGACATCGCCGTAGAGGCGTCTTGTCGCCCCCGGGGCCCAGGCGACGCCTTCGGGGGCGCGGGCCATGAGCCGATCCAGGCGGGCGTGGGCCTGCGGGTCGGGGCTCAGTTCGTCGAGCGGACCGTCCGGGGGCTGGGCGCCGGCGAAGATCGTCAGAACGGGCCGATCGCGTTCGAGCGTCACGCGCCGTGCGGCGGGCGACAGCGGCGCGGTGATCCGGTGCAGGGCGGCCAGACCCAGCGACAGCAGGGCCTGGCGCAGGGCGTCGCCATGCAGATCGTCCAGCAGGCCCGACACGCCCAGGGGACGCAACAGCAGCAGCAGGCCGCCGGCTGTCACCGGAACGCCGGCCGCCGTTTGGGGCGGGGCGCGCTCGGCGGTCGCGGACGGTTCCAAGGTGGGTAAAGCCGCGAGGCGGGGCTCGGCGCTCGTCTCCGATGACGTCCGGAGCGGGGGCGCAAGCCCGGACGTCGCGGGAGGGGGCGGCTCGGCGGCGGACAGGATCCGGTCAGCGTCGCCGCGGGCGAGGATCGGCGTCCAGGCCGCGCCATACGTCATCCAGGCCGCCAGCCGATAGAGGTTCCTCTGGTCGATCGCGATGCCGTGGATCGCCGCCGCCACTGGACCCGGCAGGTCCGGCGGGTCGGGGCTTTCCTGGGCGAGGGGAGCCTGGGGCGCGGCGGTGGGCGATCCTGCCTTCAGGGTGTCGCGGACGGCGCCGCGCAGGCGCGCCAGGAGTTGGGCGGCCAGCCGTCCTTCCTGGCTGGGGCTCAGCAGGCGCGGCAGGTCCGGCGCTGCGACCAGCAGGTCCAGCAGGAGGGCGGCCGCGCGCGCGGGGGCGCGATCGATCCATTCCGACAGGATGGCGGCGGCGTTGGTCGGACCCAGGGCGTCATGCCACCAGGGCTCCGGCTCGCCGGTCGCCGCGGCGCGCAGCCAAGCGATCTGCGCGGTCCAGGGATCGGTGAAGACGGCGATCTCGTCCGACCCGGACGCGCCGCCTGCCCCCGCCGTTCCCAATTCCAGGCTCGGGGTCGTCGCCTCAGCATCACGCAGGGCGCGCATCACCGCCTCGACGATCGCTTCGGCCCAGCCACGCGCCAGGTCGTCGACGTCGATGTCGGCGCCGATGCGCAGGCGCAGCTTCACCTTCGGCAAGCCGATCACCACGGTCTCGTCGACGCCCGCGGCGGTCAGGGCGCGGGACAGGGCGACGTCGAGCGCGTTCGACAACCTGCGCGCGGCCTTGTCCACCAGCGGGGCGACGGCCAGGGCCGTCTCGGCGTCCGGATTGACGACCCGGCTGGACAGCTTGCGGATGGTGAGCGCGGCCATCGCCCGGCCGTCAGCCGCGTTTGACGAAGAAGCGCGTCGCCGACGCGGCCTTCGACGCGCCCAGCATCGTCGCCACGGTGGACGCGTGGTCGAGATAGGCCTTTGCCGCCGCATTGTCGCCGACCTCGGTCCGCACCGCCTTCACGGCCTTGGTCAGGTCGCCCTTGGCGCCGGTCAGGGCCGTCTTCAGCTTGTCCGAGACGCCGGCGGGCGCGGCGACGGCCAGGCCTTGGCTGACCTCGACCGACCGCTTGGCCTGGGCGGCGTAGGCGGTGCGGAAGCGGGCGTAGTTCTGGGCTCCGCCCAGCAGGGCCGTGGCCTCCTCGGGCGAGCGGGAAAGGACCTCGCCGACAGTCAGCTCGCTCTTCACGCTTGGCGCCAGCTGCTGGACCGTCTTCTCGCCGGTGGCGTCGCGGAGCTTGGCGTAGAGCTGGGCGGCGTCGGCGTTGGCGAAGACCGGCGTGCCTTCGGCCAGGACGGCGTCCTCGGTCGTCTGGGCCGGGGCCACGGCCAGGGCCTCGGCCGTCTTGGCGCCCTGACCGATCTGCTGGACCAACGCCTCGGTCTGGTCGGCCGAGCGCGTGGCGGCGAACATCTGCACCACCTGGAAGCCCGGATAGACCGCCGCGTAGGAATCGGCGACGCGATCCACGGCGGCTTGCCGGCGCTGGGCGGGGTCGCGGATGGTGGAGGTCAGGGCCTTGTCCTGGGCGTCGACCTGGGCCTGGAAGGTCTCGGCGCGTCCGGCCACCGCCAGGTCGGGCACGCTCAGCGGCAGGGCGCGGGACATGATCGCCTGGATGTCCGGATGTTCCAGTATGGCGTCGGCCATCACCTGTTTTTCCTGCGGCTGGGCCTTGTAGGCCATGCGCATGCTGTAGGTGGTCATGTATTGGGCCGGCGCCGCGACCGCGGCCGGGGCGCCGCCGACGCCAGTCGTCGGGTCGAGCTCCTTCTCGGGAGGCGCATAGGCCTGCAGCGCCATGTCGATCATGAACTGGAACATCTCCAGCAGCATGAACAGGACGTCCAGCAGCACCAGGCGCTGCTTGACGTAGACCACGAAGTGACGAGGCAGCATCTCGCGCCCGGTCCGACCTTGACGGATGCCGGCCAGCTCCATCGCCGCAAGCAGGGGCGAGGCGGCCGCGCCCCAGTCGGCCGCCTGGTCCTGGGCGTCCTCGGCGACGATCCCCAGGATGGGATGCTTGCGCACCAGGCCCTGCAAGGGGACCATCAGCTTGACGATCTCGATGCGGCGATTGACCAGGTCGTCCAGCCCGATGGTGAAGAAGGCGGTGATCAGGTCGATCAGGCCGTTGCCGCTCTTCTTGCCGCCGACGTCGCCGTTGAGCATCTCGACCAGCTGGCGGATGATCGGGTGCAGCGTCGGCGGGCGGTCCAACTGGACGGGATCCTTGTCGAAGACGTTGGACAGGTCCTCCAGGATGTCGTCGTCGTGCAAGGCCACGACGCCGTAGGTCGTCACGTTGGTCCCACGGAAATAGGTCTTGGCCTGGGTCAGGGCCGAGGCGATGTAGCCCGACACCATTCCAGCCTTGGTCCCGCCGGCCGCCAGCACCTTGTCCAGCGCCGAATTGCCTGTGTTGGGGTCCTGGCTCGCCACCTGGCGCGCGGCGTAGTCGGGATCGATGGGCAGGAAGCCGATCGGCGGGATGTGCCTGAACCCGCGCCTCAGCAGGTCGTAGTCCAGCACATGGCCGTCGCGGTTCTGCGGCAGGACGGCCAGGCTGTCGGCCAGCATGCACTGGAACTGGTGGATGCGCGCCCAGGCCGCGGCGCGCGGGGGCGCGCCGAAGGTGTTGCGATGGGCGGTCTCGGCGGGCGTGGAGACGATGCCGCGCCGGGGGATCCAGGGGTCGATCCACAGCGCCGTGCCGTCCTCGCCCAGATAGACCATGGCCAGGGCGACGGCGGCGGTGTCGCGTCGGCCGGGGCCGGTCCCCTGGCAGAAGCCGTCGTCGGTGGCGAAGGGCGGGTCCCACCGATGGATCAGCGAGTGTTCGAAGACATCGAAGAAGTAGGACGACAGGACGCCGCGCAGGTCCCAGGGCGACCGAACCGTGTCGTCCTCGGGCACGTCGACGGGGAACCGCACCAGGCTGAGGCCGAAGCCCCCTTGCCAGGCGTCGCTCTGGCAGGTCGAGGGCGGGCCGTCGCCGCACACCGTGCCATAGACCTTGGCGTCGCCGCTGGGCTGTTCGGCCGCCTCGATGATCAGCAGGTAGGGACCAGGCCGCAGGGCCTGCGACCCGCCGGTCGGGCCGCCCGCATCGGGCGCCAGGCAGACGCACGGCGCGAACTGCGCCCCCGCGCCCACCACCCGGCGCGGCTTGGCCTTCTGCAGGGCGATCAACTGGTCGAGCTTGAAGGTGAACTTGGTTGGGACCAGCAGGGGCCGGCCGATCATGTCGAAGGCCAGGCCGGCGTGCAGGGTGATCGGCGTTTCGGTGCTCACCCCGCCCTGCCGGGGTCCTTCGGCATGGTAGTCGGTGGCGTTGATCCCTTCGGCCGTCAGGCCCAGCCCCCAGGCCACGCCGGGCATCAGGGCATGTGCGTCCAGCCGGGCGCGGTAGTCGAAATAGGCGTCCTGCCGGCGCAGCGCCTCGGCGGTCATGAAGCGGCCGTTGAACCAGTTGGTCCGCAACAGGCTGTTCCAGCCGTTGACGTCGCCGCCCGGCGCGGCGGGGAAGCCCGTATAGTCGGTTCCGCCATAGCCCCACTTCCCAACGAAGGCGGCGAAACTGGCCTCCTCGGTGGTGGAGAGTTCGGCGTCCGAATTGGACAGGCGCTTGGCGATGGCGCGCAACAGGGCCTGTTCGCTCGCGAGGTTCTGGCTTCCAAGCATGGCGTCGGCTCCCTGCGGGCCCTGGTGGGGATGGCTCTTCATGGCGTGAAGACGCCGATGACGACCGCGTCGCGGCCGCGTCCGGGAGGGGGCGCGGGCTCGTCGGTCAGGCCGGCCAGCGGCCGGTTGTGCGTGTCCAGGATGGGGCGCGCCCCGCCGCCGGACAGCACCAGCTGATAGGTGGCGCCGCCGGACCAGTCCTCGTTCACCTTGAAGGTGATCACCGGTCCGGCCACGGTCGGGACGGCCGTCGCCGGGGCGGTCCAGGCGCCGCCGTTCAGCTTGAACAGATGAACGGAATCGGCGGTCACGGTTCCGGCCTGGACGTCGCCCGTCAGGGTGGCCGTGACGATCGTCTTGCCGGCGTCGCCGCCGGTTCCCGCCGCGACCGCCACCGTCTCCAGGGCGAAGGCCGAAGCCGCGGCCGGGCCGATCAGCCGCAGGCCGGTGGCCAGGCTGGCCACGGTCTGGACGTCGGGCAGCAGGGCGCGGACGGACGTGTCGACGGCGTCGATGTCGGTGGTCTCGGCGGGCGAGCCGACGGGCTTGAGGTCGACGATCGCCAGCAACACCTTGGCGTCCTGCGGATACGACCAGAGCTGCTCGGGATGCGGCGGCGCGTCGGTCAGCAGGGCCTGCAGCCGCGCCCGCAGCCCGACCGGCTCCTTCAGGGCCGGCCAGTCGCGCGACAGGGCGTGCGGATCGGACGGCGGCGCAGCCTCCAGGCACAGGCGATAGCTGTCCAGCACTCGGCTGTAGACCAGGGAATTGTCGGCGTCAGAGCAGGGCTGGGCGATGGCCGGCGTCTGGGCCGATAGGCAGGCGCGGTAGCTGAGCACGGCGTAGCAGCGGCGCGCGTCGCCGTCCGGGTCGTCCGGCGGCGGCGACAGGTCCGACCAGAAGCTCTCGTTGTTGGCCAGGCCCGTGACGTCCAGGCAGATGGGCTCGGGCACGAAGATCTCGCGCCCGAGGGGATCGATCGCCAGGCCTGGCGTGCAGATCAGTTCCACCGCCGGCGGATCGGCGATGGTCTTGGCGATCACGTCCAAGCCGCAGACCACCCCCGAGCCGTGCAGCAGGGCGTTGCGCAGACGGGCGCGCAGCAGGTGGTAGCGCTGCTCGCTGACGAAGTCGTCGGCGCCCAGCAACTGGCCGTAGCTGTAGCGTGGCCGGGCGAAGGGATCGCCAGGCAGCGCGGGGTCGGTTCCCTCCAGCGGCGCGAAGGTCGCCGCGTCGACCGTGTCGGTCATGGCTTCCCGGTCCTCTCCTGGTTAAGTCGGTCGCCGGTCCGGAAGCGCGTTTCCGGCTCGGCCCGTCCCAGCGTGTTGTCGGCGCCCAGCACCGCGGTTCCCAGCAGCGCCGGCTCGAAACAGGGCGTCTCGCCTAGCCGCGACAGGCCCACCAGGCTGCCGCCGACCCGGAAGCCGGCGTCCATCCAGCACAGGGCATGAAGGGTATGGGCGGGCTTGTTGGCCTCGATCGCGTCCTGGATCACCGCTTCCAGCACGGGGGTCCGCGCGCGGGACAACACCACGGTGAAGCGGTGGGCGAAGCGCCGCACGAAGCGGGCCAGCGGGTCGGTTTCCAGCGGATAGGGCGGATCGTCCGGCGGACAGGGCTGTCCGCCCGCGGCGCGGATCATCGCCCGCCGCAGCATCAGGGCCGCGTAGTCGGCTTCCAGTTCGGCGTCGGCCGGGTCCTCGCTGGCGCCGCCCGCGTCGGCGTCGCCCAGTTGCAGGCCCGAGCCGAGGATCGGCGAAAGCTGGCCCACGAAGGCGGCGCTCTGCCGGCGCATGCGGAAGCCCTCGACGATGATCGCGGGCGCGCCGGACAGGATGGAGATCAGCCGGGTCAGGCCCGGGACGGTGCCGCGCCGCTCGTATAGCCAGCAGGCCTCGGACAGCAGCTGGCGGCGGACGGCCTCGTCCAGGCGCTGGTCGAAGGTGATCGCCGCGTAGCTGGCCAGCCAGGCCAGGGCCTCGGGCGGGGCCAGCCGGGGATCGGCCAGCTGGCGCAGGATGCTGATCCGGCCGTCGATCTCGGTGATCCAGCCCTCGAAAAGGGCCAGGGCGCGGTCGGAAGCGTCGGCCGCCACCGGATCGGCGCGCCAATAGGCGGGCAGCACCTCCAGCAGGGATGGGCGCGGGAAACTGGCCCGCAAGGCCAGCACGGCGGGGCTGCGCCGCTCGGCGCCGGTCAGCCGGACGCGAAGCCACAGATAGCGGCCGGGCGGCGCCTTGATCAGGCCCTCCAGGGTGACCTGGGGCCAGGGCGCGACGGCGTCGGACCGGACCTGCGCGTAGGGCTCCTCCGAGGGGCGCGTGATCCGTTCCGGCGGATCGGGGATGTCGGCCTGGGCGCTGCGAACGTCCAGCACGCCCAGCGGCGTCCAGCCGGCTTCGTCCGCGGTCAGCGACCCCAGGGGCGGCCAGGGGGCGTCGATGTCGACCGGCGTGGCCGGCGCGCTGACGTCGGCCGGCGGTCGGGGCGGCCGGCGCACCGGGAACGGCGGCAGGCTGTCGGCGGTCTTGGTCTCCAGCGTGACGGTCGCGCCCGGCGGAATGCAGGCGTCGACGAACACCCGATGCCAGGGACAGGCGAAGATCTCGCTGTCCAGGGCGTAGGTCTCGACGAAGCCCTCGGTCTCGACCGGCGCCTCGCGGGCATAGAGAGCGCGGGCGCCGTCGGCGGTGCTGGCGAAGACCTGGTCGCCTTGCCGCCACAGGGCCCGCCCGTCCACGCCTCGCACGCCGAAGCTGGAGATCATGGTTGGGCCGTCGACGGGCGACAGGCCGTAGCTGACGAAGCGTGTTTCGGTCGGCGATCCGGGCGCGCCCCTCGGCTCGCCGACCATGATGGTGTTCGGACCGATCACCAGCAGGAAGACCGGCGCGGTCAGGGCCGGCAGCCCATGGACGGTCAGGCCGTCGGGCGTCACGA
The DNA here is from genome assembly GCF_003094615.1 of Caulobacter radicis. Lineage (GTDB taxonomy): Bacteria > Pseudomonadota > Alphaproteobacteria > Caulobacterales > Caulobacteraceae > Caulobacter > Caulobacter radicis. The sequence continues at coordinate 94,868 of NZ_QDKO01000023.1, forward strand.
TCGCCAGCTTCGGGCCCGGCAGCAGGACGACCAGCAGGTCGAACTCGGGATCGGCCGCCACCGCGACGGCGGGGGCGGGCAGTGGCGCGGCGCCCCATACCCCGCCGAACGGCTGGACCAGCAGGCGATCACCGTCGGTCACGGCCGCGCACCAGTCGCTGCAGACCACCTGGTCCGGCGCGGAGGCGCCCGGCGGGGTCTGGGTGTCCAGCAGGGTCAGGTCGGGGGACAGCACGCGCAGCCGGGGCGGGGCGCGATCCAGCAGCCAGACCCGCCCGGCGGCGTCGCGGGCGATGTCGACGGGCGCGGCCGGATCGGCCGGCGGCGTGGCCGGCTGGAAATCGAACGGTCCGGGCGTGGGCCGGCGCACGCGGGCGCGGGGGAGGGGCAGGGCGCGCCAGGTTCCGCTCGCGCCGCCCTTCAGTGCCAGCAGGCCCAGCGCCGGATCGGCCAGCAGCACCGCCGCCTCGGCGCAGAGGTCGGGCGGGCAGGGCGCGACGGCGGCGCCGCCGCGCGACGCCAGCCAGGGCGCGGGATCGGCCGCCTCGACCGGCCGCGTCGCCTTCGGCGCCAGCATGACCCGGGCGGGCTCGGGGGCGATGCGTGTGCGATCGAAATCGCAGCGCCGCCACATCGCCGGTCCGGTCAGGTGCGCGAAGGCGGGCTGGCGCATGGCTAGCACTCCTCCTGTTCGACCGGCACGGCCACGCCGCCGACGGGCGGATCGGGATCGGGGTCCAGCGAGGGCACGGTCGGGCCGATGGCGACGCCGACCTTGCGGATGACGGGCAACTGCCATTTCTGGAGCGGCACGCTCTGGGTCACCACGTCCCGCACGCCGTCGGGACCGATGGCCACGCCCTGGACGACCACCTCGTTGACGATGGCCACGCCCTGCACCCGCAGGGCCGCGGCTTCGGCGTCGCGGTCACGCACCGCCCGTCCGAACGGCCAGCCCTCGCCGTCGGGACCATAGGGCGGCAGGGGGGCGAAGTGCTGCCTCAGGGCCAGCTCGACCCAGCGCCGCAGGGTCTCCTCGCCGACGCCGGCCTGGGCGTCCACGGCGATGGCGATGTCGACGTCGACATATTCGGGCGCGGTGACATAGAGCTCGGTGGTCACCAGCCGGCGCGGCTCCAGCCAGGCGCACACCTTGCGCAGCACCTCCCGGTCGGGCGTGGGCGTGTCGGGCGTCACCAGGTCCTGGGCCGGCAGCACGATCAGGGTGACCACGCCGGGAATGCCGTCGGCCCGTTCGAAGGGCTTGTGGCGCGCCAGCACCTGGGCGCGGCCGATCATCGCCCCCGGCGTTTCCAGCGCGATGTCGGCGAAGTCGTCGGCGCACACGGCCCGGTCGCGGGCCCGCAGGACCTTGGGGATGCGGGCCTGGGCCTGGGCCTCGGTCTCGGCGTCCTGACCGCCCGCCGCGGGCAAGGGGTTGGTCGCCCGCAGCGGGGCCCCCCGCACGCGCGAGACGCCTCCGGCCCCGACATTGCCCTTGGCGCCGCCTCCGTGGCGATAGGCCAGCACCCGGATCGCCTGGCCGGGCAGGGGCATGCGGCCATGCACGCCGTCGCCGAACGTCACCGTCCCGTCGGTCGGGTCCAGGGCGTAGAACGGGTCGTCCGGCCCGGCCAGGGCCAGGTCGTCCACCCGCGTCCAGGCCGCCCAACCCGCCTCGGTGCGCACCTGGATGACCTCGCTGTCCTGGATCACCGGCGTCTTGGACAGGCTGACGGTCTGGCCGGCGCGGCCCTGGCCGGCGCCCAGCATTTCCGGAGGCGCGGTCACCGCCTGTTCGGCCATGACCATGTTGGCGTCGACCAGCCGCACCTGGATGGGCGGATCGGCGTCGTCGATCCGCCGCACCCGGATCCAGGCCAGGACCCGCGCCGCCAGGTCGGGATCGTCCAGTCTGGGCGGCAGGCCGCCCACGCCCAGCAGGTCCTCGTCGGGAATGTCGAAGCTGCCGGCCCGCCAGTCGCCGAACGGCAGGGACCCGTCGCCGCCGGCCTCCGGAATCCGCAGACGCAGCGTTCCGGCTCGGCCCAGCCCGTCGGTGTCGTCCGCCTCGACCGCGAGGCGGCGATAGGCGATCTTGTCGACACGCCTAGCCGCGCCCGAGAAGCCGCCGGTCGAGATGTCGTAGCGTACGGGCCAGCGCGCCGGCGAACTGCCGGCATCCGGGCAGCGCAGCGCGTCGGCGGGACCGCACAGGGCGTCGTCGGTGCGCACGCCCAGGCTGATCACCCGGCCGGCGATCTTGCGCCGCACCAGGTCGAGCGTCGCGGCGGGATCGCCGGTGTCCAGCGCCTTCAGCACCGCGGCCGGCGCCAGCAAGGCCAACCACAGGGCGCCGTCCACCGTGGACGAAGGCGCGGTCGAGGTCGACGGCGGCAAGGCTCCGCCCTTGGGCGCGGGCAGCGGCGTGGTCTTGTAGGCGGTCAGGGCCGGGGCCGCGCCCAGATGATCCTTCAGCAGCTGTTCGACCGAGGCCTGGCCCTCGGGCGGGGCGGCGCCCTCGTAGGGGCGCTTGACGTAGCCGGCCAGTTCGACCGGCAGGACGGTGATCTCGTCGGTGGCCTGGAACAGCACGTCCCCGGCGGCGAATTGCAGGCGCGGGGCGGTGGGCGAGAAGTCGGGCGTCACCGGATCGACCGCGCCCTTCTGCAGGTCGACCCGCACCTGGACCCGCGCGACGCTGGCCGGGCGGGGCGGGATGTTCAGCAACTGCAGGAACGCCAGCTTCGACGCCTCGGGCGCACGGTTCAGCCGATACAGCAGGTTGTCGCCCAGGAAGGCGAACAGTTCGAGCAGGGCGATGCCGGGGTCGGTGGGATTGTAGTCGGTCCATTCCGGCGAGTGGACGGGGATGCGCCGGATCAGCTCGGCCCGCAGGTCGGCATAGCCGCGATCGTCCAGGCGAGGAGGGGTCAGGGCCATCTCAAGCCGCTCCTGCGTCGAGATAGAAGGGATAGACCAGGCTGCGGGGGCCGGGATCGGGCGGGACCCGGTAACGGACGTCGATGCGCAGCAGCGTCGGCTCGCGCGGATCGGCCGCGACCCTGACGTCCTCGAGGCGGATCCGGCCCTCGTCGCGCGACAGGGCGTCGGCGACGGCCTTCTGGATCTGGGCCCGGGTCTCCAGGCTGTTGGGCTGGAAGAGGAAGCGCCGCAGGCCCGCGCCGAAGACGGGGCGGCCGATCCGCTCGCCCGGCTCGGTCAGCAGCACCGCGCGCACGGCCTGGTCGACCGCGTCGACGCCGGCCACCCAGCCCCAGCCCTGGCCGGTGACGGGGGGAAAGCGCAGGCCCACGCCCAATCTGTTGGATCGCGCGCTCATGACTTCTTCGGGACCGGTATGGGGATGCAGAACTTCAGCAGCAGCATCCAGGTGAAGCCCGGCAAGGCGATCAGTATGCTGAAGATGATGCTGAACAGGATGAAGGCGCAGATCGTGATCACCGGGATCGCGAAGCTGCAGATCCAGCCCACGCCCCAGGCGCGCGAGGTGTCCTTGGGATCGTCGCCGACGTTGTAGCCGGAGTTCGGCGGGGTGTTGAACCCGGCGAACGGCTTGGCGCGGGCCTTGGCGATGCGGGGGATGTCGCGCACCAGCTTGGCCAGGTCCGGCAGCTGGATCGTCACCGGCTTGGCGCCCAGGATGTCGGTGGGCTCGGCGATGGTGAAGGGCTCGGACCGGCCGGTCCAGACCAGTTTGGCTTTCTCGCAGGGCGTGTGGCCCGCCACCCGCGCCCAGCACCACACGGCGAAGACGTTGTCGTGGTCGTAGCGCAGCCGGTGCGCCCTGGCGCGGCCCCGGGACTCGGCCACGGCGACGGGCACGCTGTCGGTGTAGCTGGCGGCCACCGTCTGGCGCATCGCATCGAAGGTCGCGGCCTGGGGCGTCGGGCCGGGAAAGACCAGCAGGCCGCGGGCGGGCTGCTCGAACAGGTCCAGGCCGAAGGTTCGCAGCCGGTGGATCGGATCGTTTGGCAAGCCGAACGCGCCGGTGATCGCGGGCGCGATCTCGTCGACGATCAACTTGGCCAGCCGGGTCTCATAGGCGCTGCCGCCGGCGGCCCCGGCCTCGTCCAGCGGGCTGAACAGCGCTTCCAGCGCCAGGGCCGCGCGGTGCACGGCGTCGGCGTTGGCCGGTTGGGAGCGGTTCAGCGGCGACCAGGTGGGCACGGCCTCGGCGGGGCTGGTCACCGTGTCCAGCCCGTAGATCGCCTCGATCTCGACCGAAAGGGCGCCGGTCGTCGCGGCGGGCGTCTGGTAGGTGACGCCCTTGAACGTCAATGGCGTCACGGCCGCGAGAGCGGCGGTGTCGGCCTCGCCGAACATCTGGGCGTGCAGATTGGCCAGCAGGGCCAGGCGGAAGGCGCGCACCCGCAACAGGGCCACCGCCATGACGCCGCGCGCGATCACGGCCAGCTCGGCGTCGGTGCTGGGCGCGCCGGTCGGGATCAGCACCCCGTCGATCGCCCGGCGCAGGCGATCGCGGATCAGCACCCGCCAGTCGGACAGGCGCGCGCTGAAGCTGAGGGCGACGGTGGGGTTGCCGCTGGCCCATTGGGCCGAATGCTCGGCTTTGGACCAGAAGGTGGTCGGGTCGCCGGTCGGGCCGATCACGCCCGCCGACGGCGCCAGGGCCGCGAAGCCGTCGGCGATCACCTTGCGCACCACGTCTCGCAGGGTCGCGTCCAGGGTCGAGCTGGGGATCATGCCGAACGACAGGATGGAATTGCGCGCGGCGGCGACCTGCGCGTCGGTCGGCGCGCTGCGCGTTACGGTCAGGGCCAGCAGGTTGGACAGCGCCGCGCGGATGGCGGCGCGTTGGCCAGGCGCGTCGGACCAGGCCGCGGTCAGCCGAGCGTCGGTTTCGGCGGCCATGGCCGCGGCGATGTCGGCGGCCAGGGCCGGAGGGGCCTCGTCCTGGACCTGCTCGGCGGCCGAGAGCACCGGCAGGAGGCCATAGAGCGTGCTGTGGGCCGCCGCGCCGGCCACCGTGGCGGGCAGCAGCGACAACCGCGCGCTGTCCAGCGCCGTGGGCAGGGGCGTCTCGGCCTTCAGCTCCAGTCGCGCCTTCAAGGTCGCGTCCTGTCCGCCCCAAGCGGAGGCGGGGATGGCTTCGGGATCGGCCGGCAGGCCGCCCGCCAGCTCGAACCAGACGCCACGCTTGCCGTCGACACTGATCCAGTCTTCCCAGCGCTCGCCGGCGGGATCGCGCACCAGCCGGCGCACCACCGCGCCCGAGCCCAGGATCCGGGACCTGGCGACCCGGGGCCAGCCCTGGCGCTCGCACAGCAGGTCGAAGGCCACCAGGGTGAAGCGCAGGTGCAACGGCAGGTACAGCTTGCGCAGCCATGCCGGGTCGCCATGCGGTATCCCGTCGGCGTCGAGCACGCCCGCCGCCTCGGTCTCCGGCTCGACGGCCAGGGGTGGGGCGCGCCGCACCGAGGTCGGATGGAGCCGGGTCCCGACCGCGTCCAGCATCGAGGCCGGCGGTTCGGCCCAGTCGCGCCAGGCCAGCAGGCGGGGCAGGCGCTCGGGCGCGGCGGTCCCGGCCAGGAAGTCTTCCATGAAGTCCGCCCCGTCGAACGACAACAGGGGCGGGCTAGCGGCGAGCGCCGGATCGCTGGTCGGCGGCGCGGCAGGATCGCGCAGGAAGAAGGGCGGCGCGGTGACCAGGATCTCGCGCGAATCCCTGCGCGTCGCCGGCACGGTCAGCCGGCGGGCCGGGGCCAGGGCGGCGCTCACCACACGTTCCCGGCGCCGGGGGTGTAGGAGGACGAGACCACGCTGTTGGTGATCACGGTGTCGGCCTTCACCACGCCCGAGAATTTCGACATCGCCGCGTCCACGGTGACCATGGAGGCGGTCACCTTGACCATCGCGGCCTGCACCTCGCAGTTGGCGTTGGCGGTGATCTTCACATTGCCGGCCGCGTCGATGACCACGCTGGCGCCGTTGGAGTGGCTGACGGTGATCTTGCCGCCGCTGGCGTCGTCCAGGGTCAGCTCGTGGCCGCCCTGGGTCTTGACCTGGACCTTGGTCGCGCCGTCGGTGTCGTCGAAGGTCAGCTTGTGCCCCGACCGCGAGGTGAAGCTGCGCACGTCGTTGTTGGCGTTCATCGTCTCCGGCGGCGAGTCCTCGCCGTTCCAGAGCGATCCGATCACCACCGGCCGGCGGGGATCGCCCGCCTCGAAGGCCACCAGCACCTCGTCGCCGGGCTCGGGGATGAACCAGGTTCCGCGCGAGGCGCCGGCCAGGGCCGTGGACAGCCGCGCCCAGGCCTGGGCGGACGGGCCGTCGTCGTCGCCGACGAAGGGCAGCTCGATCTTCACCCGGCCCTGTTGATCGGGGTCCTGGACATCGCGGACCAGGGCCGGATAGACGCCGGCCAGTCGAGGGCGGGCGAACGGCAGGACGACGCCCTTGGGGTCGCGCGCGATCATGATGGATCTCCCAGCTCGGCGCGGCAGGCTTCGAAGTGGGTGCGGTAGCCGTAGCTCATGTCGAAGGCGTGCCGGACCGAGGTCAGCTGGTAGACGCCCGAGAAGAAGGCGCCGAGGTCGACCAGTTCCACCCGGCTTCCGACCTTGAGGTTGGGATCGCCGTTGGCCACGCCCCGGCCCCGTACGAAGTTGCGGGCCCGGCGCTGCATGGCGCCCTTGGCCAGGGCGCGGGCCTCGTCCGGCGTGGCCGGCGCTTCCAGGTGCAGGTCCTCGACGACCTCGGGCCAGATGTCGGCCAGGATCTCCGGTCCGGTGCGACCGCCCGATCCGGCAGCGGCGCGGGCGTCGTCGCTGTCCGACTGTTCGTGGATCGCCTGCTTGGCGGACACGTCCCAGCCGTGCACCCGGACCTTGGTCCGCTGGTGGGCCAGGTCGGCCAGCACGGTGAAGCGCAGCAGCTCGTTGTAGTTGGACATGCGGATCGGCGGATCGGCCGCGGCGCTGCGCGCCTCCACCGTCAGGGCCCGGTCGTCGAGGACCAGCAGGCCGTCGCTGACCGCCGCGCGCTCGCGCAGCAGCTCCAGGTCGCTCTGATTGACCTGCAGGTGCTGCACGTAGCTTGGTCCGTCGACCTGGGCGGTGGGGGTCAAGCCGGCGTCGGACGCCGCCTGCCGCAGCATGTCGGCGTCGCTGGCGTTCTCGAACACTCGGGTGCGTCGCCGCATGCGCAACGGCGCCAGGGCGTCCTCGGCGTGGAGCACCAGCTCGGGTTCGCGCGCCTCGGGGAACTCGCCGCCCAGGGCGGTGATCACGCCCTTGAACACCGTGACGGCCGCGCCGGCGGGCTGGAAGGCGATCTCGATGGCCTTGCCCAGGTCCAGCACCTGGCGGTCGAAATACAGGAAGTCGACGGGCTTGCCCTCGGACGGGCGGTCCAGGTTCAGGAAGACGGCTTCCAGGCTCGACAGGCCCGTGTCGTCGGCATGGGTCTCCAGGCGGAAGCAGCCGCGGCCGAGCGCGGCGATCTCCCGACCGTCCACCTTGAAGATGGGCTGGCCCGAGGACAGGAATTGCCCGCCGTCGGCGCTCATCGGTCCACCGCCAGGCGCAGATAGCGCTCCAGTTCCTCGACCAGCAGTTCACGGACGATGGCCCGTAGTTCCTCGACCCGCACCTCCTGGGCGGGCGCGGGCCCCGCCTCGGCGCCGGCGCCCCGATCCTTCGACGGATCGACCACGAGCTCGCTGGAGATTTCGCCGATGGTGACGCCCATGGCTCAATGCCCCCGACACTGGCGGCAGCCGCAGCCGCCGGATCGATGCTTGGGCGCGGCGCGGGCCATGGGCGTCGTCGCCCGTCCGGGCAGGTCTTCCCAGCTGGGCCGGCGGCGGCCGTCCTGGATGGACTGGGGCGTCATCCGGGCGCTGGAATAGACGGTTCCGTCGACCGGCATGGGCGCGCGGGGCAGGGCGGGAGGCGGTGAGCCGCGCACCGGCAGGGCGGTCGGCAGGGGACCGCCGGCGCCGCCCGGTTGGGCCGGACCGCCAGGCTGGCCGCCGGCCGCGCCGCTGGCGCGCAGGGTGTTGACCGTCTTGGCCAGGCCGGCCGCCGAGGTGCCCGGCTTGGGTCCGTCCGGGGCCCAGGGCGAGCTGGGCTGGGTCGCGCCGGCCGGGGCGCGGACCGGCGGGGCCAGGCGGCCCAGCCCGGCCTGGCCGACGTCCGATACGCCGCTGGTCGCCGACAGCGCGGCGCTGCCGAACACGTCCAGCGCCGCGGAGGCGTCGAGGCTGAACCCGGCGTCCAGCGACACACCGAAGTCGACGGATACGCCTAGCTGAGCCGAGAGCGAGAAGCTGGCGTCCAGCGACAGGTCGAAGCTGGCGCTGGCCGAGAAACCCAGCGAGAGCTCGCCCGAACCGAGGTCGAACAGGCTGTCGGCGCCGGCCGCGGTCGCCGCCTCGCGGGCGTTGGCCGGGGACGGGTCGGCCGTCGCCCGCGACAGGTCGTCGGCGTCGACCACATAGTTGAAGTTCTGCTCGGTGAGGGTGAGCTGGACCTTGCTGCGCAGAGGCACGCCGGAGGGGGCGAAGAAGTCGAACGTCTCCTGGTGCGAGGTGATCACCCCGTCGAACAGGATGTTGCCCCACTGGAACTGCACGCGGCAGGGCGACTTGTCGGTCTTGCCGCCACCGCCGCCGCTGCTGCTTTTGCCGCTCCCGCCGCCGGGCTGGGGGACGGCCGCCAGTAGGTCGGCGATGGGCTTGGTGCGGCGGCGCACGTCCAGGGCGGTGTCGTCGTTCAGGTCGCCGTCCTCGACCACGTCGTTGTCCTTGGGACGGGTGGTGTCGAAGATCGCCTCGAAGGCCAGGGTCGCCGAGGAGGCGCCGACGCTCTGCACCTGCTGGCGCCCACGGCGGCCGCGATCCTGTTGCTGGCCGGTGGTAACCTTCAGGGTCAGGGTCTCGGGATTGAAGTCGAACTTGATGGCCTTGTCGGTCTGCAGCGTCGTGCCGGCCGTGTTGTACGGCGTCAGCTTGGCGCGTTTGAGGGCGGCGCTCATGCGGCCCCCCGCGAGAGGCCTTCGTGGACGATGTGCAGTTCCTCGATCGGCGCGTCCTTGGGATCCACGGCGTTGAGGTCCGCCGATTTGACCTTGGTCACGATGCCGTTGACGAACGACCAGCTGGCCTGGTCGCCGGACGCCTCGCCGTCGGCGGGACGCATGTGGATCGCGCCGCTGACATAGGGCAGGGGATAGCCGCCGTCGGTGCAGCGCCCGATCCATTCCCAGAAGGCCGCGTCCAGCGAGACGCCACGCTTCAGGACCAGCGGCGTCGCCGTGGTCTTGCCGACCAGCTGCCGTGGCCCGGCGTGATAGCCGCCCTCGCGGAAGGTCACCGGCTCCAGGGTCAGCTCAAGGCCGGTCACCTCGCTGAACGCCCCCTGGGCGCCTTGGGCCAGGCCGGTGTCGCCGCCATACTGCGAGGCGTAGATGTCGACCAGGAAGTTGAAGCGGGTCAGCAGGGCGTCTTCGCTCATCCGAACGCCCCCACGCTGGGGTTTTCGCCGCCGTCGCGGATCAGGCGGAAGACCAGGAACTCCGCCGGGACGGCGGGGGCCACGCCCACCAGCATGATCGCCCGGCCCTGGTCCAGGTCGCGCTGGCTCATCGTCGTGTCGTCGCAGCGCGCGAAATAGGATCGAGCGGCCGTGTCGCCGGCCAGGGCGCCGGCGTCGAACAGGCCGCGCAACCGCGTCGTCGCCGTATGGGTCATGGCGCGCCAGAGGGCCGGGTTGTTCGGCTCGAAGGTCGCCCAGGCCAGGTCCAGCGCCAGTTGCGCCTTCAGCCAGTCGATCACCCGGCGGACATTGATGTGGGTCCAGTCCGGATCCAGTGCGGTGGTGCGCGAGCCCATCAGCTGCACGCCCTTTTCCGTCTTGCGGATGACGTCGATGCGTTCGGCGTGCAGGAAGCCGGCCTCGGGCAGTCCGGGATCCTCGGCCAGGCCGAAGACGCCCGCCAGGGTCTGGGCGCCGGGCGAGGCCCAGACGCCGACCTGCCCCTCGACGCGGGCGATCAGCCCCGCCGCCGCCGCCGAGGGGGGAGCCACGATCGCCGCGCCCAGGGGATCGCCCACCGGCGCGGCGCGCAGCCAGGGGGCGAACAGGGCCGCGCGACCGGACGCCAGGGCGCGTCGCCAGCCGATGATGTCGCCGGCGGCCAGGCCGGGCGGCAGGTCCAGCAGGGCGATGCGGCCGCCCGTCGCCTCGCAATGCCGGGTCAGCCGGTCCTGGGCGGTGCGCAGGTCGTCCAGGCTCGCGCCCAGTTGCGGATAGGGCAGGACGGCCGAGGCGTTCGGTTCGGGCGCATGGACGCAGGCGCCGAAGCAGGGCGCGTCGTCGGCGAGCGCGGGTTCCGGCGCGTCGTCCGGCGGGGTCGGATGCAGCAGGTCGGGCATGGCGACCAGGGCGATCGGATCGGTGGGCTGGGTTTCGTCCCAGACCGCCAGGACATCCAGGCCGCCCGGGCGATCGGCGAAGGTCAGCAGGCCGGTCGCGGCGTCGCCCGGCTCGCCCGGCGTGGCGTCGAAGAAGTGGTCGCGGGTGGTCGTGGCGCGGGCGTCGTCGCCGCTGTCGGGCGCGACCAGGTCCAGGGCGTGGAACGTCAGGCCGTCCGGCGCGGTCAGCAGGGCGGCGCTGGGCGTCAGGACGGCGTCGCGCAGCAGCAGGCTGGGCCGGATGAATTCCGAACCGGCCGGATCGTCCTGGTCGCCCCAGGCGGCGTCGGGCTCCTCGCCGCCCGACAGACGGGGCGCCAGCAGGGCCTCGCTGGCGGCGCGGCGGCCGATCAGGCGCGGCAGGAAGTCGGGATGATCGGGATGCAGGGCGGCGTCGTCCCAGCGCTCGACCAGGGTTCCGCCCAGGTCGACGTCCAGGCGGACCAGCAGCTCCTCGGCCCCCGCCAGCAGGGCCGGGTCGGAGAAGGCCGGGGCGAGGGCGGCGTCCAGCGTCACGGCGGTGACGCCGCGCCGCGGCGTCGCGGCGGCGGCGATGCGGACCACCAGGCCGGCGGGCGGCGATCCGCCGACCAGGCGCAGGGTGACGCCGGGGCGGGCGCGGTGGGCCGGGGCGATCAGGCCGCCCTCGGGCCAGGCGGGATCGCCGACCGGGGCCAGCCGCAGGGGCAGGGCGCGTCGCTTCACCGTCGTGCGCAGGCTCAGGCGGTTGGCCCAGGCGCCGGGGTTGCGGGCGGCGATCGCGCCGTCGGCGGTCAGGCCCGGCAGCGCCAGGCGGGCGGTGCGCGCCTTGGCGGCGTCCAGGCACCGCACGACGACGCACTGGCGTCCGCCGTTGGCGAAGAACGCGCCCACCGCCTGCGGCAACAGCATGCCGCCGGCCGCCGCGCCGAATTGGGTCCGGAAGGCCGGCATCGACGTGACCAGCGTCGGGGTGTTGACCGGGCCGCGCTCGGCCAGGCCGACGAAGGCCGCCGTGCTCAGCCGCACCCGTCGCGGCCGCTGGGGACGCGCCAACTGCTCGTACAGGCCCGGCGGCGAACCGGTCCTGTAGGGCGCGCCCGTGAACGCGCCGCCGTCGTTTCGGAGGGCGGTGTCCATGGCGTCACGCGTAGGCGATGTCTTCGCAGACCACGACCAGCTCTTCCATGGCCACGTCCGTGGCGCCCTTGGCCGCCAGGGTGGGACCGGTCCACTTCTGGGGGCGGGCGTTGGTCAGCTGCCAGGTCGCCACCGTCGCGCTGCGATCCTCGCTCAGCAGCTCGATGACGATGCTGGCCTTGGCGGCGATGGTCCCGTCCTTGGCGGCCTTGAGCCACTGGAACAGGTCCAGCGAGCCGACCAGGCCGCGCTTGAAGGTCACGTCGCCCGCCTTGTTCATCAGCGGGATCTTGCGGACGTGGTTCACCGGATCGCTGCCCACGCGATAGTCGGCGTGGGTGATCTCGGCGTTCATGCCCGAGACGTCGGAGAAGGCGGCCTTGATCTCCGCCCCGGTGCCGGGGGTGATGGTCACGCGGAAATTGAACGGACCGTAAGGGTCGTCACGCTGAACAGCCATGGCGCGTCTCTTTCAGTCGAGGAATGGGCGGTCAGATGATGGAGGCCTCGGCCGTCCACTGACCGATGCGGAAGATGACGAACTCGGCGGGCTTGGTCGGGGCGACCCCGATCAGGCAGATCAGCCGCCCGGCATCGAGGTCGCCCTGGCTCATGGTGGTGCGGTCGCAGCGCACGAAATAGGCCTGCTCGGGCTTGGTCCCCATCAGCGCGCCGCTGCGCCAGGCGTCGTAGAGGAAGCTCTCGATGGTCAGCCGGATCTTGAGCCACAGCTGCTCGTTGTTCGGCTCGAACACGGCCCACTGGGTGCCTCGGTCGATCGAGTGCTCCAGATAGATGAACAGCCGCCGGACGTTGACATAGATCCATTCCAGGTCGCTGCTCATGGTGCGCGCGCCCCAGATCAGGTTGCCGCGTCCCTCGAAGAACCGCAGGCAGTTGATCCCTTCGGGGTTCAGCACGTCCTGCTCGCCCTTGTTGACGCTGCGGCTGAACCGCAGGGCGCCGAACACGGTCTCGTTGGCGGGGGCCTTGTGGACGCCGCGCTCGATGTCGGTGCGGGCGTAGGCCCCGATCACCGCCCCCTCGGGCGACAGCTGGATGGTGTCGCGCGGGCCGCTGGTCGCGGGGACCACCAGCCAGGGATAGTAGAGCGCCGCGTAGCTGGAATCGTGCATGCCGCGCACCTCGCGGATCGAGGAGGCGTCGGCCCCCTGGTCCCCGGCCAGAACGGCGAAGCGGTATTTCAGGCTGGTGCAGTGGGCGATCAGGGCGTCGCGCACCGCCTGGCGATCGTCGGCGTCGGCCAGGGCGGCCGAACCGGGCGCGGCGACGATGGCGATGTCGTCCCGGTCGGCCAGGGCCGCCAGGCCCCTGGCGTCGTGCCCGCTGCCGCCGCCGGAGAAGACGGTGGCCGTGGCGGCGATCCCGTCGCCGCCGCCGGTCAGGGCGAAGGGCGAGCCGTCGACCAGGGCGCGCAGCAGGCCGGCGGCGAACTCGGCGCGGTCGGTGGCGGTGTCCGACAGCAGCGGGATGTCGAACCAGATGCGGTTGGATCGGTCGGACGGCGCCTCGACGGGAACCGACCAATCCTCGGTGCGCAGGACCGTGCCGACGAACTGGGCGCTGTCGGGATGGGCCGACAGGTTCTGCAGGACATCGGTCCGCGAGCCGGTGGTGCCGTCGCCGTTCGGTTCGACCGACAGCGAGAGCGAAACCTTCTGGGCGAAGGTCACGGTCGCAAGGTCGACCACGCCGGTCTGGGCGGTGAGCACGGGCCGGTTGTTGCTGTCGAACGACACCGCGGCCAGCTGGGCCGGGTCGGTGGTCAGCAGATCGCCGGGCGAGCCGGCGGGGGCGGTGCTGCCGCGCACGATGCGGTTCTTGGCCGCCGCGCCGGTGGAGACCTCCAGGACGTCGCCCGGCTGGACGCCGGTGACCGTGGCGGTTCCGCCCTGCACGACGCGCAGGTTGCCGCTACGCAAGGCCTGGGCGCGCACGCGCAGGTTTCCGGCCAGGCCGGGATAGCGGGCGCGCAGCACGACGTTCCCGGCCGAGGTGACCAGGGGCGCCGAGGCGGCCGTGATGTCGTCTAGGGTTCCGCCGCCGGGAGGGTTGGCGATGCGGCTGATATAGATGCGGGCGCCGCCGTTCATGAAGAACAGGCGCACGGCGTGAGCCAGGTGGTTGATCGTCGGCGTACCGCCCAGCAGCAGGTCGGCGTCGTCGCCGAAATAGCGCTGGTAGTCCTCGAAACTGGTCACCAGGGTCGGGGCGCCGGCGGTCGGGCCGAACCGACTTTGGCCGACGAAGCCGGCGGTCGAGGTGGCCACGCCCTCGATGGACTTGGCGCGATAGCTGGTCTCTTCGACATAGACGCCAGGCGATAGATACTCGGGCATGCACGCGTCTCCTCTAGGGGGCTAGGGCAGGAGCTCGATGTCCCAGCGGGTGCGTTGGCCGGCCTGAACGGGCAGGTCGGGGTGGGGACCGGCCAGCACTGCGCCGGCCGAGTTCCGAAGTCGGTGATCGCGCGCCAGGAACGGGCTGGCGGGATCGGTGAGATCGAGGTCGTCGAGGTCGGCGGGCAGGGCGCCGACGAAGCTGGGTCCCGCCATCGCCGCCGCCAGGGCCGCCTTGGGCGCGTGCAGGGCAAGGGCGCGGGGGAAGACGAACTTGGGCGGCTCGGCCAGGGAGCCGGGCTTCTCGGCGGGCAGCACCAGCACATAGGCGCCGTCGCGCGCCGAATAGGACACCACCTCGCCGCCGCCGGCCGTGGCGCAGGATATCCGCGCCAGGGGCACGGGCTTGCCGGTCGTCTCCCGCACCACGCCCCACACCGCGGTCAGGCCCGGGGGGAGCGCCGTCGAGGGCGCGCGGCGCAGGACCAGGTCGATCAGGGTCGGGCGCGGCGTGGAAGGCGGCGGCGCGCCGCGCTCCAGGGCCGCGCGGATGGCGGCGCGGTCGGGAACCTGCACGACGGTCGCCCACGGCATGAAGCGCCGCGCCGGGTCGGAAATCTCGATGCGCCGGGGGCCCGGCGGCAGGCGCAGGAAGCCGTAGAGCCCGGTCTCGGCGTGGAAGATCGGCGTCTCCGGGGCGCCTATGGCGGCCACCCTCAGGTCCTCGATGACGGGCGGACGGCCCGCGACGCCCTCGCCCACATAGAGCAGCGGACGCACGCCCAGCACCCCGACGGCGACCACCCTGTCGGGCGCGCGCTGGGCGGCCCAGACCAGCGGATGCTGCTCGAGCAGATCGTTCATGACACCCCGCCCGCCAAGACCAGGGTGCGGGTGTCGGTCATCGGCGCGTCGGTCGTCTCGGTCGGCGGCAGCCGCACCGTCCGCGCCAGATAGGGCACCGACAACTGGTAGGAGGCGTCGATGCCATCCCACAGCCGCCACATGTCGTCGACCGACACCGAGTCGATCGACAGCTTCAGGGCGTCATGCGGTTCCCATGCATAGTCGGGCGACAACAGCGGACCGGAGACCACCGCGTTGCGGTCCAGGATGTCCATGCAGTCGCCGAGCATCACCTGTTCGCCGGCGGCGGAGGACTTGCCCCACACGGCCAGCAGGTAACGCAGTTCCAGGCCCAGCGCCGTGCGGGCCGGGGCGGTGGGCGCGATACGCGGCAGGGTCACGTGGCGGCGCGTCTGGTCGACGTCGATACGGTAGAGGATCAGCGCGATGGTGTTCTGCAGATCCTTGGCGATCTCGCGCGGCGCCATCAAGTTGACGCTGTAGTCGCCGATCCGGCCGCTCTCGGTCAGCCGAGCCGTCAGCAGATCGACAAGGGTCTGGCCGCAGCCCGCGATCGACATTCTACCGTCCCTCGCACCTTGGTCCGAGCGCTCCCGCGCCGGAGGGCGGGCTGGTGTCTGTTTTTTGGAAAGCTACCCGGTGACCGTAGACATGCTCACCATAGGTTTCAATTGATAAATTGCACTACTAAGTTGACCAATGCGGCGCGGTCAGAAAACCGGCAGGAAACGGCCGTCGCAGGCCGGGCATCGGACCGCCGCACGCTCCGGCGCGGCGACGTCCGCGTTGGCCAGGGCGAAGTGGAGCAGGTCGAGGAAGAAGAAGGCCCCGACGGACATGCCGTCGACGACGTCTGGCGTCGTCTCCAGCGCGACGGCCAGGCGCAAGATGGCCAAGAACGCGGGGCTTCGACGCCGGTGCTCGCGTCCTTCCGGCGGATGATCGCTCTCCGGCGCCCATAGACGCCATCCCTCTTCTTCGCGGACCCGCGCATCAGGGGTCTGCAGGGACCGCAAGGCGCGCAGGCCTGGTGCGTCCGGGTGGAAGACGTCGAAGCCCCGGGCGCGCGGCCAGCCTTCCGGCCGGCCTCCCGAGGGCAGGGGCGAGGCCAGGAGCGGTGGTTTGAGCAGTACGCCCTGGTCGGTGAAGGTCCAGGGCGGCAGCCGAAGGGCCAGCCAATAGAAGGTCAGGTCCAGCTCGGCGCGGCCGTGGTCGCAATGGGGGCAGAGCGCCAGGACCCGCCCCTCCAGAGCCAGGTGGTCGTAGACCGTGTTGCGCACGTGCAGCAGGGCGCCCAGCCGTTCGGGATCCTCGACGATGGCCGCCAGTTCCGCCGCCGACGGCGGATGGCCCGCGAGCGTGTCGATCAGGGCGTCCAGCTCCAGCATCAGCACCCGCCCGGCCTCCCGGGGCGTGTGCTCTTCCGGCGGCAGGGCCAGGCGGACGATCTCGGAGACGGTGGGCGTGCGCAGCCGGACGGCCGCGCGCCGGCCCGATCCCATGTCGAGGTCGAAGGCGTAAAGAGCTTCAAGGGCCGGCGTCATCGAGCGGGAACCGTGTCTTCGCGGGTGGGTGCGGGCGTAGTCGCCGCCGCCGCCGGCTGGGCGGCCTGAAGCTCGGCGAGAGTGACCGCGTGAAGCTGGTTGCGGAACAGTGTGCATCCGCCCGCGCCCAGGTGCTTGATCGCCGCGGCGTTCAACGGGACGGCCTGCACCGCTCGCCTGTGCCCCCCGCCCGTCATGACCTCGCGCTCCGATCCGGGCTGGATGCCGACGAGCACATTGTCGGACGCCGACACCGAGCCCTGGGGGATGCTGATGATCAGCAGGTCGATCTCGGAGATCGAGCCTTCGAAGCGATAGACGCCGCCGACGGGAGCCTGCGGATCGGCGCTGGTGTGCACGCCTTCGATCTTCTGGAGCTGGTTGGTGATGGTCGTCATCTGGCCGGCCTGGTCTTCCAGGTCGCCGCTCGCCAGGGCCGCCTGCTCGTTGGCGGTCAGGGGATGAGCGCTGTCGGGTTCGCCCAGCAGGCCGGCGAGCCGGTGGATGTCGCGCTCGCGGCCGGCGGCGTTCAAGGTGTCCAGCTCGGGCAGGAACACCAGGCCCAACTGCTGGCTGCGGCGGCTGATCGCCGCCTGCACGCGCAGCGGCAGGGGCGAGGCGCCGCCTACGGGCGCCTCCTCCGACTGCGGCGTGCGGGGCAGGCGAGCGATCATGCCCTGCAGTCCTGTCTCCATGGCGCGCAGGCGCTCCAGATAGGCGGCGTAGTCGCCATGGTCGCGCACGAAGACGCGGTAGGAATCGATCGCGCCGGTGTCGCGATAGAGGGCGACCGGATCGGGGTGGGTCGGCGCGTCGGCCAGGGCCTGGGTGTAGGCCGCCAGCGCCGCTTCGATGACCGCCGGGGTCATGGCGCCGTCGTCCATGGGCAGGGTGGCGTCCGCGCCGCCGGCCTGGCCCACGCGCATCATGCGGCTTTCCAGCAGGGTGAGGCGGGACTCGGCGTCCCGGAGCTTGGCCTCGTAGGCCTCGCGGCCCGGCGCGCCCGGCGACAGCATGGGCGTGCTGCGCAGGCCGTACTGTTGCGGATAGAGGCGGTAGCGGGCGTTGCGCATCACCTGCTCGACCTCGGTCTCCTTCTGGCGCACCGACTCCCAGTCGACATGGCTGGCCGACAGCAGGTCGGAGAGCTCGGTCAGCTCGGTGTCCAGCCGGCTCCATTGCGGCAGGCCGTTGATCTGGTCGGCCGTCATCTGGTCCATCGACAGGCCGGTGTCGATGCGGGCGAAGGCGGCCAGGGCGGTCTGGGCGGACTCCGTGTTGCGATCGTCGCCGCGATGGGCTTCCACGCGCATCTCCAGGAATTGCCGGCGCAGCGTGTCCAGTTCATGGAGGCCGGCATAGTCGCCCGCGGCCCGCGTATAGGCCGCGTCGAAGGCTGTGAGCAGTTCGCCCTCCTTGGCGACCACGCGCGCGCGATAGCCGGCGATGTCGGTGGTGGCGCTGGAGCGCACGGCTTCGGGATCGGCGGCGCCCATCGACCGCAGCTCGGCCGGCTCTCGGCGGGCCAACTCCATGGCGCCGATCAGGGCGGTATAGTCGGTGATCAGCGGCCGCAGGTGCTGGGTGGCGGCGGTCACCTCCGAGGGGAGGAACTCGGTGACGCGCTCGATGGCGTCGAACACGCCGGCCCGCTCGAAAAGCGACATGATCGGCCCGGTCAGGAACATGATGCCGAAACCGGCGCCGACGACATAGGGATTGCCCGACCGCATCATGACCTGGCTGAGCGCCATCAGGCCCAGGGTGACGCTCTCCTCGATCGCGCTGTGGGCCACCGCCTGGGCGCGTTGGGAGTCGGTGTCGTAGTCGCCCAGCGCCGTCTGGGTGACGTTCAGCACCGACATCACCACGAACACGCCCGGGCTGACCGGCTGGGCCTGCATCATCCGCACGCCGATGGCCACGTTGCCGGCGCTGTGCACCGAGCCGACCAGGGTCTGGGCGGTGGTGGCGCGGCCCGTGGCCTGGGCCTCCAGCAGGGTGGCCTCGCCCCGGATCGTCTGGAACACCATCAGCGCGCCCAAGGGGCGTCCCGCCGCCTCGGCGGCGCCCCTGACGCGATCGGCCGCGGTGGGGCCCCCGCCCGGAACGACCACGACGCGGTTCTCGACCAGCCGGCCGGTGCCGGGTTCTCGCGAGAAGACGACCTCGCCTTCTCCGGTGTTCATCAGCGACCGCAGCTCGCGGTCGGTGTGCAGCAGTTCCTCTTCCAGCACGGGGCGGCTGGCTTCGGGCGCGGTGGCGCGCTGGGCCTCGAGCAGGCTGCGATAGACGCCGAGCTCGGCGGCCAGGTCGGCGCGCAGCGCGGGCGGGGCGTCGGCCGCCTGCATCCGCACGCGCAGGGCGTCGGCGCGCTGGACCGATTCCAGCATGCTCCGCGCCGGGGCGTCGATCGTCGAGCCGGCCTGCTGACGCAGGACCACCAGGGCGGTGTCGCTGATCACCGGCGTCGCGCTGGGTCGGGACGGCGTGAACTCACTCAGCAGCGGCGTCTGCAGGGCCGTGCGCAGCCTGGCCTCGGCGGTGGCCATGGCCTCGGGCAGCGGCTGGGCCGGATCGGGCGCGACGGAGGGCCGGGCGCTGTCGTGGGCGCCTCGCCAGAGGGTGTCGCTGGCGACGCGGATGTAGGCGTCGCGAGCGGTGGTGATGGCGTTTCGGGCCGTCTTGACCTGTTCGATGGCCACCCTGCGCGCCGCGTCCCGCGCTTTCTTGCCGGGTCCGGGGGCGGACCGGCGCTTGGCGACCTCAAACTGCTCGCGCAGGTTCCTGAGGGCTTCTTCGGCGTGCATGAGCAGTGGGTCGGTCGGGCGCAGGCCTTCGGCGGGCAGGCCAGACACGCCACTGACCTTCTGGCCGCCGGCGGTCGTGGCCTCGATCAGGCGGATATCCCGTTGCGAGGCGGCCAGGAACACCTCGAAGCCCAGGCTGCGCAGGAACCAGACCATGCCGGGATTGACCATGGAGCGGGTCAGCGCGTCGTGCTGCGCCGACACCACCACCATGTCCGCCGGTGCGGCGCCGCCGGGCGTGCCGGCCGCCGCGCGCTGGGCGCGCTGGATGTCCCGGATGTTCTGGACCATCCTGACGAAGTTGTTCAGCTCGGCGGCTCCGGCGATATGCGGGGCGCCGTCGGCCACCCAGCCCGACTGCATGTGGTGGGTCATGTTCCAGGCCTGGAACCGGGCGGGATGGCCGATCTCGGCCAGCGCCCGCTCCAGGGCCGAGCGGCCGGCGCGGGTGCCGTCGAGGCTGCGCCGCAGGTCGTCCGTCCGCACGTCGGGCACGACCATCAGCCTGTTGCCGCCCGGAAGGTCGATCACGTAGTTGGTCGAGGCGGTGTCCACCACCCCGTCCGGAACGCGCTCGGTGGGGTTCGAGGCGGCGGCGGTCTGCTGCCGTTGCAGGTGTCTCCCCGTTCCGGGATCGACGAAGGACGTGTCCGACACCGCGCCAGGGCCGCCTTCGCGGCGCAGGCCCTGGACCACCGGATTGGCGTCGGCCGGACCCAGGGCCGGCAGGGCGCCGAGCGGGGCGCTGTGGGCCACCAGGCGTCCGCCGTCCGGCACCAGCAGGTCCACCTGGGTGGGGTTGGCGGCCAGGTTGCGCAGCAGCGTGGCGATCGAGGCGCTGCGGGCGGTCTGGAACGCGGCCTCCCGCGCGGCGACGTCGGCGATCCGGCTGCCCTCAGTGCTCTCCCAGGCCGAGCGCTGGGCGTCGAAGGCGGCGCCGGCGCGGCGGGTGACGCCGTCGGTCTGGGCCGTGGCGATCTGCGCCAGCAGCTGGCGGAAGCGCGGATCGGCGAACTGCAGGGCGTTGACCCGCAGCCGGCCGATCGGAAAGCGCCGGGCCAGCTCGGGCAGCAGGCTGGTGTGGTCGGCATGGAGGTGGGTGATCATCACCTCGGCGATCGGGCGACCGTTCAGGATCCCGCTGACCCGGTCGGCGATGGCGGCGCTGATGTCCGAACCGCCGTCGGTGCCCACCCCGGCGTCGATCAGGCGCACGCCCTGGGCCGTCTCCAGGATCGTGGTCGCCCCGGCTCCGACGGCCAGGTGGTGATAGTTGCTGACGATGACGAAGGTGTCGGTGACCCGCACGACCTCCAGCGCCACCCCGTCGATGGCGACTGGCATCGAGAACGGCGCGGCGTACGGCAGGCTGTGCGGTGAGGTGGATGGGCCGGAGGTCGCCCCGCTCGCCCCGGCGTCGTCGCGGTCGCGCGGCCTGCAGACCGGCGCCCCGCCCGATCCTCCGGCCCCGTCGGTCAGGGCCAGCGGGATGGCGTAGTAGGTGATCGCCGTGCTGGATAGGATCGGCTCCTCCAGCTGGATCGTCACGGGCGCGGCGCTGACGCCGGGCATCGGCGCGCTGCTGACCTCCACCTGGGAGGGCAGGGTGGATGGCGCGGTAGGGGCGGGCTCGGGACCGATGAAGCTGTAGCCGCCGGCGTCGGGCGCCTGGCAGACGCCGTCCGGAACCTGGCGGCGCAGGGGCGCGCCGGGCGCCGCGTCGGCTTGCGCCAGGTGCGCGGCCTCGTGCGCCATCAGGCGCAGGTCGCGCGGGCTCTCGCCCGGTCCCAGCCAGATCTGGTCGTTCCGGGCGAAGGCGCGGGCGCCCAGGGCCGCGGCGGCGCTCCGGGCGGGGGCGTCGTCCAGCACCTTCACATGGCTCATGTCGCGGCCCAGGGCCTGTTCGATCGGCGCGCGGACCTCCGGCTTCAGACCCCCCGCGCCGTCGGCCGGGGCGTCCGGCGGCGGCGTGGGCGCATCGAGGCGTCGCGCGCGCATCGCCGCGTCGGCGACCTGGTCCGCCGCGGCTTCCTGCGGATCGGCGACGCCGCCGACCTGGATCGCCTCGGGCGGTCCCAGCCGACGATCCAGATAGCCGGCGCGCTGGACGGCGGCCTCGGTGGTCGGCGCGGCGCCTGGACCGGGCTTCAGCCGCAGGGGCGATCCGGACACCGCCTTTCGGCCGGCCGCGCACTGGCCGCAGGGTTCGGCGGGCGCGCAGGCCCGGCACGGCTCCAGGCCCGATCCCGGCGTCTCCCGGGGCGTCTGCCGGAACGGGGAGGGCGGGCGCGTCTTCGCCGCGTGGCCGTCTTCCCGCGCCTTCGGACGCGACTCCCGGGCCGAGGTCGCCATGGCCTAACGCTTCTGTAAGCGTTCGGGCCAGCGCTCTGGCGCCCGGACAGGCTGGGTCGGGGTCCTCGGCTGTTCCAAGCTCGCGCGGCTCCCCTGCGGTCTTGTCCCTGGGGTCTTGTCGAAAGCAATCAGACTGAAGCGGCTCTCGGCTCCGGAGCTCCCATGGGGAGGCGGCCGACGTCGCGCGTCGAAGGCCCAGGCGGGGCGCTCTTCGCGACGGCCGTCAGCTTAGCATCGAACGGCGTTCGTTCAATTCTTGAGGGTGAAATTGGATAGTGCGCTTCTTGAGGGTATCCGCCCAGACGGCGGACAGAGGGATCAGGCGGGCCAGGTTTGAGGTCGACAACCGGCGGTTGGCGCACGTTGGCGTAGGTAATGGCCGGGCAGGGAGCCCAGCCAGGCCTCGACCGCGTTGACCGTTTCGGCGATCAACCGCCCGCGTCCATGGCGGTCCCTGGCCGCAGTCATCCGGCGGAATCCGCTGTACGACTTTTCAGGGAGGGGGCGGGCAAGCTGTAGCAAAAGGTGTGGATAAGGCGAAGCCAAGCACAGCCGTTGGTTGCCATCAATTACAGTTGTGCAACGATGCTTCCGACTTGGTGGGGTTGAGTATGTGGGGCGTTCGTCAGATTCGGTTCTCTTACATGGAGAGCCGTCGTGCCGCTTGATGGCGATACGGCGTTCGACGTTTTGAGCGCGCCTGCGACCCCGTTGCTCACCGCCTTCGTGGCGGTGGCGGCCTTTCTGAACATCAGCCTGGACCCCGAGCAGCTTTCCCACAGCCTGGGCGTGCCGGCCGCAGATCTTTCGCCGGGCGATCTGCTGCGACTGGCCAAGCGGCTGGAAATCCGCGCCAAGCTGGCCTCGTCCCGTGTCGATCGGATCGACCGGCTGCCGTTGCCGGCCCTGGCCCTGCGCAAGGACGGAACGTGCATGGTCCTGCTGCAGGCCCAGGGCGGCCGGCTGCTGGTCTACGACGTTGACGCCGGCCGGCCGATGGCTCTGGACGCGGTCGAGGCCGGCGCGATCCTGAGCGGCCAGTTCCTGCTGATGACCACGCGCGAGCATGTCGCGGGCGGGGCGCGCCGGTTCGACGTCAGCTGGTTCATCCCGGCCCTGGTCAAGTACCGCAATCTGCTGCGCGACGTGCTGCTGGCCTCGCTGTTCCTGCAGGTCCTGGGCCTCATCACCCCGATGTTCTTCCAGGTGGTGATCGACAAGGTCCTGGTCCACAAGAGCCTGACCACGCTGGAAGTGCTGGCCGTCGGCCTGCTGGTGGTGTCGGTCTTCGATGTCGCCATGGGCGGCTTGCGCACCTACCTGTTCTCGCACACGACCAGCCGCGTGGACGCCGAGCTCGGTTCCAAGCTCTTCTCGCACCTGACCCACCTGCCGATGGCCTATTTCCAGAGCCGGCGGGTCGGCGACTCCGTGGCGCGCGTGCGCGAACTGGAGAACATCCGCGAATTCCTGACCTCGTCGGCCCTTACGGCCGTGCTCGATCTGCTGTTCGCCTCGATCTTCCTGGCCGTGATGTGGCTCTACAGCCCCTGGCTGCTGCTGATCGTGCTGATCACCCTGCCGCTCTACGCGGCGGTGGTGCTGCTGGTCGGGCCGCCCCTGCGCCGCAAGCTCGACGAGAAGTTCGCCCGCGGGGCCGAGAACCAGTCGTTCCTGGTCGAGGCGGTGACCGGCGTCGAGACGCTGAAGGCCCTGGCGGTCGAGCCGCAGATGCAGGCCCGCTGGGAGCGGCAGCTGGCCGGCTACATCAAGTCGAGCTTCGATGCGCGGATGCTGGCCAACTGGGGCTCGCAGGCGATCCAGCTGATCAACAAGCTGGCCGGCGTGGCCTTGCTGTTCTTCGGCGCCCGGCTGGTGGTGGGCGACAACCTCACCGTCGGCGAACTGGTGGCCTTCAACATGCTGGCCGGCCAGGTCTCGGGTCCGGTGCTGCGCCTGGCGCAGCTGGCCCAGGACTTCCAGCAGGCGCGGCTGTCGGTCGAGCGGCTGGGCGACATCCTCAATTCCCCGACCGAACCGGTCGCCTCGACGTCGCGCTCGCGTCTGCCGGCCATCGAGGGCCGCATCGCGCTGGAAAAGGTGTCGTTCCGCTACAAGGCCGACGGCCCGCAGGTGCTGACCGACCTCGACCTGGAGATCGCGCCGGGCGAAGTGATAGGCGTGGTTGGGCCGTCGGGCTCGGGCAAGTCGACCCTGACCAAGCTGATCCAGCGCCTGCACACGCCCGAGCGCGGCCGTGTGCTGGTCGACGGCGTCGACCTGGCCGTGGTCGATCCGGCCTGGCTGCGCCGCCAGGTGGGCGTGGTGCTGCAGGAAAACATCCTCTTCAACCGCACGGTGCGCGAGAACATCGCCCTGGCCGATCCGGCCATGCCGATGGAGACGGTGGTGGCCGCCGCCAAGATGGCCGGCGCCCACGAGTTCGTGCTCGAACTGCCCGACGCCTACGACACGGTAATCCACGAGCGCGGGGCCAACCTGTCGGGCGGCCAGCGCCAGCGCCTGGCGATCGCCAGGGCCCTGGCCGCGCGGCCCAAGATCCTGATCTTCGACGAGGCGACTTCGGCCCTCGACGCAGAGAGCGAGGAGATCGTCCAGGCCAACCTCAAGGGCATGGCTCATGGCCGTACAGTGATCATCATCGCCCACCGCCTGTCGGCCGTGCGTCAGGCCGACCGCATCGTCACCGTCGAGCGCGGCCGCATCACCGAGATCGGCGATCACCATGAACTGCTGCGCCAGGGCGGCCGCTACGCCCAGCTCTATCGCAAGCAGATGGGCGTGACCGAGGGAGGCGCGGCGTGATCGCGACCCTGACCCGTCACTGGGACGTGCTGCAGGACAGCCTGCGCGACGCCCGCAAGGCCGAGCGGGAGAAAACCCCGCGCGACGAGACGGCCTTCCTGCCGGCCGCGCTCGAGGTGCTGGAGACCCCGCCCAATCCGATGGGCCGGGCGATCCTGTGGTTCATCATGGTCTTTCTGGCGCTGGCCCTGGCCTGGTCGATCCTGGGCAAGGTCGACGTCGTCGCCGCGGCCCAGGGCAAGACCGTGCCGCGCGGCCAGGTCAAGGTCATCCAGCCGGCCGACTACGGCGTGGTGCGGGCTCTGCACGTGGTCGAAGGGCAGAGCGTGCGCGCCGGCCAGCCGCTGATCGAGCTCGACCCCACCACCACCAGCGCCGACGTCGCCCAGGCCCGCCAGAGCCTGCTCAGCGCCGAGATCGACGCCGAACGCGCCAAGGCCCTGGTGCGCTACGCCGGCGGCGGCGGGACCGGCTTCGTCGCGCCCGGCGGGGCCGACGGCGAGACGGTCGCCACCCAGCGCGCCTTCGTCGCCGCCAAGAAGGCCGAGCAGTCGGCCATCGTCTCGGGCCTGCAGGCCGACCTTGGCCAACGCGAGGGCGAGTTGCGGATGATCGACAACGAGATCGAGAAGCTGCGCGCCCAGATCCCGCTGCTGACCGATCGCCTCGACGGCTTCAAGTCGCTGGCCCGCCAGGGCTACGCCCCGCGCATGCGTGTCTCGGAGATGGAGCAGCAGCTGGTCGGCATGCGCCAGGACCTGGCGATCCGCCACGCCGAGCGCTACAAGGCGGCCGCCGCGTTGGCCTCGGCCCGCGAGCAGCTGGCCAAGGCCCGCGGCGGCTTCTCGCGCGAGGTGCTCGACGCCCTCACCGAGGCCGAGGCCAACCGCCGCCTGCGCGGCGAAGAGCTGTCCAAGGCCAGCGAGAAGGCCCGGCTGACCGTGCTCAAGGCCCCGCAGGACGGGGTGATCCAGCAATTGCAGGTCCACACCCTGGGCGGGGTGGTCAAGCCGGCCGATCCGCTGATGGTGCTGGTGCCGCGCGGCGGCGAACTGATCGTCGAGGTCCAGCTGCTCAACCGCGACGCCGGCTTCGTCCGCGAGGGCCAGCCCGTCGAGGTCAAGCTCGAGGCCTTCCCCTTCACCCGCTACGGCGTGATCCACGGCGTGGTCGAGCACGTCAGCCGCGACGCCATCGAAGACGAGAAGCAGGGTCTCGTCTACGCGGCCATTGTCCGCCTCAGGGACCCCTGGATCTCCGTCGATGGCCGCCGCATCGCCGTCACCCCCGGCATGGCCGCGACCGCCGAAATCAAGACCGGCCGCCGGCGGATCATCAGTTACCTGCTGTCGCCACTGGCGCGAAGGGTCAAAGAGGGGGGGCGTGAACGATGACTATAAAAGCCAAACTGCGGCGCAGGTTTATCTATCTCGCCGTCTCCCTGTTCGTTGTGGGTCTGGTTTTGCTCGCCCTAGGCGCCGTCGATGGGACGTTCCGCATCAGGATGGGCGGGGGTAAGTTTAAAACCATCGCTGAAAGCAATCTTTCCGTACGGCTTGCGCCCGCGTCTTCAGTCTCATGGATGAGCGAAGGCGAGGTCGCTTTTGTGGGCGAAGATCGTAATGGAGGCGCTGGGATATATATTTGGAAAATTGACAATTCGCCGAAGATTTATCGACGCTTTGTCGATGCGGCGCATGGAAAGTACCTTTGCGCGGAAAATGGCCGCATCAGCTATTCGGAAAGCGTTGATGGAGATGGTCCGGTCATAGTGCGCTCGGGCGCGCCCGGGCGTGAAGTCGAGCAGGTATTGAGGCCATGGATCGCAGACCGAGACTTTGATTACGGCCAGCAGATCAATCAAATTGCCGTTGGA
The DNA here is from genome assembly GCF_003094615.1 of Caulobacter radicis. Classification (GTDB taxonomy): domain Bacteria; phylum Pseudomonadota; class Alphaproteobacteria; order Caulobacterales; family Caulobacteraceae; genus Caulobacter; species Caulobacter radicis. Next base: position 121,081 of record NZ_QDKO01000023.1, read on the forward strand.
AGCACCTCGATTACGGGTAGACGGTGCAAGATATACGTAGACCCTGCGAAGCGGGGTCGTTCTTGGCTCGCAAATTACACACAGGACGCATACTTGGATCTCGGCGTTCGGTGGGCGCATGGCGCTGTGAGTTTTGAGGATATCAAAAGCGGAGATAAGAGGCCGCTGCCTATCTCCATAAGTGAAGAATCCATACTCAGTGTTGAAACTCCCTCTTGGGATGGATCCTTCTTTCTTTGGCCAAGAGGAAATTTTTCCAATCCTCAATCAGAATTTCTTGGATACCGGATTTACCGGACAGGTGCGTTCGAGAGAGTATCGGTCAAAGGTAGTTCAGCATTCTTGGATGGGAAATTTTTCCCTTACCGGGACGGATACCTTTTGGTGACCTCCGGCGGCGGAGCGCGGGGGCAGGGTGGATTGTACACCGTAGAGTCCGGAGATCTTCGAAGGAAAATAGGCGGAAACCTTGTCGCCATTTCTCTTTCGCCATCTGGTTGTCGACTTGCAGTTGCGGAATTCGCTTCGACGATACCAGAGACGTGGAACCTAAAAATCATTCAGCTTTGCGATGGTGTTCATAATGACTAATCTCAATGTGTCGTTCGCTGATCACCAAGAGATATACAAATATGTTGGCGGCGGGCCAAACGTCGTTCTTAATAATTACACGGTCGCAAGCTATTTCACAAACAAAACAAATTCAGTAGAAATATATATTCTGCGCCGAAATTCGGACGGCGCTATTGTTTTTACCGCAAAGCCGACGGTTCCGAGCGATCCGATGTCGGTTGCGAACAATCTTCAGCTGGGCTCCTACGATCTGTATGGGGAGGCGGCGGGACTTGCGGCGCAAGAGCTGGTCAGGCTCTCGGGCAACGGAGCTCGTCCGGTCTATGGTGTTGCTTGGAGTCAAGGGGGGGCAATCCTAGACAACCTCGCTCTGATGGTTAGGGAGGCCAACCCCGCGACCTTCAATGTGTTGCAGATGGAGGTGCTGAACCCTGCGCCAACGGTGCTATTTGGCGGCCGAGGCTTCACCATCGAGATGCTGGACAATCACGTCCAGAACTATCGAGGGGTCTTCGGGGATGCGCCAATTGACGGCGCGACCGGCCTCAGGCCGGGCGACCTTGTGAGCTTGTTGGGTCGACGTGCCGGCGCCATGAATGAAGTGATCATGCGCCCCATTGGGTCTGTGGTTGCTTCCCACGATCCGGGCGCGTCATTCCCGTCCAGTGAAGCCGATTGGAATGTTCGCTCGGTTCAGCAGAGCAGCACCGTCGGTGACTCGGCTCCCTTGCTCCAGGCGGTGCAGGCCGCGATGGAAGAGGTCTTCAACCCGGCCTACCCCGATAAGGCGGATGCGATCGGCCGTCTCATGCATGGCGTGGGTGAGATGGCTATGTTTTCCGCTACCGATGCGGATGCAATGAAGGCGCTACCTCGCGTGAAGCTTCTCCTGGAATCTTTGTCCAGGTTGTCCAGTGTAGATCCCGCTCTCGTCAAATACAAAGATGACATAAATAACATAGTTGCTGGGTTTAACGCTTGGGAAGCTGGAGGGTATCAGACAACTTTTTCCGGACGGCTTCAGCTTGCGGCGATGGGTTTGTCGCTCAAGGTGCTTGGCGCGAGCGAACGTGCTGTTGCTAATAATTACTCAAGAACGCGAAATCACTACAACGCATTGTTTAATGCTGCATCAAACGCTGTTGCGTCGGCGTTGGCTCTTAAAGACAAGCTGGCCGGTATAGTGGGTGACGGCATCGATTATGCCGACAAGTATGCCGACCGCTGGAGGCTGAACGCGCTGGGATATGGGAATTCGCGCGATGCTGCAGCTACCGTCCTGCTGGGATCGCTCGACGGTGTCACTGTAAACTCCAAGTCTGTGGCTCTCGGGCTTAGCTATAAAGCGGCATGGTCGCAGGGGGTTGGTCCAAACGAAGATAAAATTCTTCTGCAAATCTATGATGCGACCGGAAAAGTCGTCAATGCGGCGCTGTTCCCCTTGGAGACGCCAACGCTGCCTCTAAGCTTTCTGGGTTTCAGCGTCGAGGGGCCTGATGGCGCCTCTTTGACTGTTGGCTCGAATGGCTCTCTCTCGGGATCGTTCTACGGCAGAACTGTTTCGGCGGGGTTCAACCAGTTTTATGACTTCACGACAGATGGTGTAACGGTTGCGAGTCTGTTGGGCGATACCAGCACGACTTATTCGAACGGCATCGGCGGCGTGAATTCTACCGTCAGCAAGTTTTATGGCTTGGAGGCGAATCTATACTCGCTGGACAAGCAGTTGCGCTTGATATCGAAGGCGAAACTTAATGCAAATATAAGTATTGCTGGAGCGATTGGCGACGAAAATTGGACGTCATCGTCTGCCTATATGGGGAATAATGGATTTAGCTATACCGGTACAAATGCCGCCGGGAAAGCGGTCGTTGTTGGCTCGTTCGATATGGCGGAGGGCTACGACCCGTCGGGGTTTCAATTCTCCCGCCAATATTATGCTGAATCTGATGAATTTGTAAGAAAATATTCTAAATTGAATCTCTCCTTCATGAAGGAGGAAGATGCGACTGTTGTTAAAGTTAAAGAAAAGAGCGGATCAGAGGTATTTGAATCGTACATATCTTTCGCGCAGCTCGGGTCCATACTTGGGTCGAATATCGCGAATTTGATCGATACGGGCGATCCTTGGGGGAACCTCGCTGTCGGCACCCTGCTGTCCACCCTGGGCACCGAGATCGGTTCCGCGCTGAGCGAGCGAGAGACGCTTAAGACCGTTTCGGAACGGTTTCCGTCGGATTTGCTTGATGCGGGCGTCGGCGCGATCAGCTCATATCTATTCGCGGAGCTTGTGAATGGCCTTGGCGACAGTCTAGCGACCAAGGTAGCGACTACTGCAGCCGGCGCGGCTGTTGGTCAGATCGCCACGAACCTTCTGCATTTGGGTGAGTGGGTTGACAGCAGCGGACAGTTTCTTGCCGCGGCGAGCGCTCCTAAACCCGTCGGGGCGGTGGCGCGCGCTTGGAACACAAATGTTAAACCCACAGCTTTCAACGCTGTAGGCTCGTTCGTCGGCAGCTGGCTTGCCTCCAAAATTGTTAGTTTCGACACGGTCGGCGGGCAATTGGGGGCGGGCGTCGGTTCGGCGATTGGGTCCCTCATCGCCGTTTCCCAACTGGTTGTGGGCACCGGGGCGAGCGCCACTCTGCTTGGGGCTGAGATCGGGGTTTGGGCTGGACCGGTCGGTGCGGCCATCGGCGCCTTCGCCGGCTTCATTCTCGGCGGCCTGATCGGTTCGCTGTTTGGCGGAAAGCCCAAGTCGTGGGCCGGCCAGGGGTGGAATGCGATCTCCGGTCGGTTTGAGACGACTTGGTCCTACGCCAAAAGTGGCGGGTCTGCTGCTGGAGCGCGATCGCTCACCGACTCCGTCACGGCGGCTTTGAATGGCGTCCTTGACGCCACGGGTTCGAAGCTCACCAATCCATCATCCATCGTCCTGGCTGACTTGGGCATGCGGGGATCTTCCTTCCGCATGGGCCGCAACGGGCGCGTGGAAACCTACACACAGCTGGATGCATTGGTGGGTGACGCTGCATATTACGGCTTGCAGCAAATCGTGGGGCAACTACAGGGCGGCAATGTCTATGTGAAGCGGGCGGTCGCCGAGACGTTGTCGGGCGCAGCACCGAGCTTTGGCGAAGATTCCCGCACCGGTCTGGACGCCTCGAAGCTGGCGGGCAATCTCGAAGTCGCGACGTCCTATTCGGCTTACTTGTCGAACAGGGAAAACATTCGGGCTTTAATGCTGTCCGATCCGGATTCGCAATTCTCGGCCACGTGGACGGCCACCCTGGCGGCCGCGATCGCCCTGAACCTCGACAAGAGGAGTTACACCGATTGGGTCGGCGGCTGGAACGCCTACCTCGACGAAATTACCGACAATGCAATGGATGGCGCTGCTGTGTCGCCATCCCTCGTATACTTGACCCTTACTGGCGAAACCAAAGAGCGGACATTCGTTCTTTTCGACGAAAACATCTCTGTGCAGGCGGTGTATGGGGATACGATTGACCAGTTTGGTAAAACCCTGATCGAGGGGACCGACTCTCACGACACTATTACAATTTCAAATGACGTCCTCGCGTCGAGCGGGCTTCTCGTAGACGGGGCGGCTTCTGCCGCATCCAGTTATGTCGTTTCGATCGCCGCGAGGATCGAAGCCGGGGCCGGCGACGATATTGTTCGCGCTGGTGATCTTGGCAACGACGTGCTCGGCGGAGCCGGCAACGACAAGATTGTCGGCGGCAAGCTTGACGATTGGTTGTTTGGGGAGGACGGCGATGACGTGCTGTTCGCTGGTGACGTCCTAGCGCCAGTGACCATTGACGGCGTGGTGATGCCGGGCGCGGTGACGGCGACAGGCGAGGCGGCTAATTCGCTCACCCAGTCGGACGGCGATTTCCGGGTGGATGCTGCGATCGCTACCGCAGTCGATGGGGGAAATGGCAATCTACTCGACGGCGGGGCTGGGAACGACCGGCTCTACGGCGGCAAGGGGTCGGACTGGCTGAAGGGCGGCGATGGCGTCGACCAACTCTATGGCGGGGCCGGCGGCGACATCCTCGAGGGCGGGGCAGGGGACGACCAGGGCCCCAATGGCGTGGCCGCCATTCTCGGCGGCGCGGGCTCTGACCAGTACGTGTTCGGCTTCGGCGACGGCAAGGACGTCGTCTTCGACGAGTCCGATCCGGCCGGCGTGGCCGGCGCGACGACGGACTCGCTCTACAACCGCATCAACCAGATCAATGCTGGCGCGCTGACCCGGAACTGGGCCGGCGGCGGGTCCTATGAGGTCGACGGTTCGATCAAGGGCGGCGAGGACGCCATCGTGCTCGGCGTCGGCGTGGGTATGGAAAACCTGCGGATGCGCCGCTCGGGAACGTCCGGCGCGCCGGGCATGGACCTGATCCTCGAGCTGATGGTCAAGAACGAGGCGGGCCAGTTGACGCCTACCGGCGACGTCCTGACGATCAAGGACTGGTTCGAAAGCACCCGCAAGGTCGAGTGGTTGCGCTTCGCCAACGGCGACGAGGTGCGCATCGCCGACATCACCTCCTACATCATCGGCTCGGCAGGCCAGTCGGTGATCATCGGCACCAGCGGCGCCGACTGGATGGTCGGCACCGACGGGGCCGACAAGATGTTCGGCCTGAACGGCGACGATTTCGGGTTTGGCGGTCTGGGCAACGACCTGGTGTCGGGCGACGAAGACAACGACCTGTTGTCGGGCGGCGCGGGCGACGACATCGTCATCGGCGGCGCTGGCAACGACACCGTGCTGGGCGACGGCGGCGACGACCGCCTGTTCGGCGGCTGGGGCAGCGACCTGCTGTCCGGCGGCAAGGGCAAGGACGTGGTGATCGCCGGCCAGGGCGACGACGTGATCCGCTACGCGCGCGGCGACGGCCACGACATCCTGATGGACGGCCTGGTCGATAACTGGGAGGTGGTCTGGCAGAACGGCGCCTATCTGAACGGCTATGCGCTCGACGCCGACGCCAGGGTCGTCAAGAACGGCGAGATCTACTTCGACGGCGCCAAGTGGATCGACGGCTTCAACTACGACTACGACGACACGACCAAGACCCTGCGCAGGCACCTGGGCTCGCTGGACGGCGTGGCCAGCATCAACAGCGGCGTCGACTCCCTGGAGTTCGCCGTCGGTGTCGACATTCAGGATCTGCTGCTGCAGCGGATCGGCAACGACCTGAAGGTCGTGGTTTCGAGCGTGGACTCCAGCGTCGGCTTCAACGGCGCGGCCGACAGCATCCTCGTCAAGGACTGGTGGCTGAACAACGGAACCGAGCAGCGTCTGATCGAGAAGTTCAGCTTCGCGGCGACCGGCGTCAGCTACCTGAACGCCTACAGCATCGTGGGCGGGGCGACCGACCAGGCCGATACGCTGACCGGCGGCGACACCGGCGACTGGATCACCGGCGGCGGCGGTGACGACGTCATCGACGGCGGGGCCGGCAACGACCTGATCACCGGCGGCGACGGCAACGACTTCATCAAGGGCGGCAATGGCGTCGACGTCATTTACGGCGGCGCCGGCGACGATGTCCTCGAGGGAGGCGGCGACAGCGACTACCTGTTCGGGGGCACGGGCGAGGACCTGGCGTCCTACGCCTCGGCCATCAATGGCGTGCGGGCCTATCTCGACGCCAACTGGGCCAACACCAGCGGGGCGAAGGGCGACGTCTACTCTGAGATTGAGGGCATCGAAGGCACGGCCCACGCCGACCGCCTGGCGGGCTCGGACGACGACAACCGCATGATCGCGGGCAAGGGCACCGACCGGATCTGGGGCGGGGCCGGCGACGACATCTACGAGTTCAACCGCGACGACGGCGCGGACACGATCTACGAGGGCGTGCTGGTCGTCGAGGAAGTGCTCGACGTGAACGGCGTGCTGAACAGCGCCTTCGTGGCCGAGTGGACGTTCCTGCAGTACGGTCCGGCGACCGACGTGGCCGGCAGCTTCTACCAGTATCAACTGGTCGTCCGCCGGGTTTCCGACAGCGCCGTGGTCTATGAGAGCCGAGCGGGGGTGGATTTCCTTTATTCCGGTCCCCAGGGCGCTGCGCCCGCGGGGGCGGCGTGGCCCTACAACAACCAGCAATGGAAGGGGACGGCCTCGCGCACCGGCAACGGGTTGCAGGTCGCCAACGAATGGATCGACGCCGGCGACGGCGGTTCCGACACCCTGGCCATGGGCGACGGCATCAGCTTCTCGAGCCTGACGATCACCCGCGGCAGCGCGGGCCTGAAGGTGGCGCTGGACAGCAACAACCATGTCACCATCAACACCCAGGCCAGGGCCGGCGGCGAGATCGAGACCCTGCTGCTGGCCGACGGCCAGTCGGCCGATCTGACCAAGCTGCGGCTGGTGGGAGAGGCGGCGACCGAAGAGGGCGACTTGGTCTTCGGCACGGGCAACGCCGACACCCTTTTCGGCCAGGGCGGCAATGACGTCATCTCGGGCGGCGCCAACAACGACAAGCTCTACGGCGGCGCCGGCGACGATGTCCTTGAGGGCGGCCTCGGGGCCGACCTCCTCGACGGCGGGTCCGACAGCCAGACCGAGGGCCAGGCGGCGACGGCTGGCGCTGGCTGGGGCGACACCATCCGCTATGTCACCAGCGACGCGGCGGTGACGATCGACCTGGCGGCCGGCACGGTCGCCGGCGGTCACGCTCAGGGCGACACCATCGTCATGACGGGCGGGGTCAGCACCATCGAGCACGTGGTTGGCTCGAGCGGTTTCGGCGACGTGCTGTCGGGCGACGCTCGCGGCAACCGGCTGTTCGGCCTTGGCGGCAACGACACCCTGGATGGCCGTGACGGCGACGACGTTCTCGTGGGCGGCGACGGCGACGACACCCTGCTCGGCGGCGCCGGGGTGGACGCCTTGTCTGGCGATGCGGGCAACGACTACATGCTCGGCGGCGCGGGCAACGACATCGTGGCCGGGGGCGCGGGCAACGACATCATCGACGGCGGCGAGGGTGACGACCAACTCACCGGCGACGACGGTGACGACGAAATCTACGGCCACACTGGCAACGACAAGCTCTCCGGCGGGGCTGGCAATGACCAGTTGAATGGTGACGACGGCGACGACGAACTGGTCGGCGGCGATGGTGACGACGCGCTCGGCGGGGGCGCTGGCAACGACACGCTCATTGGCGGCGCAGGCGACGACTTTCTGGACGGCGGCACAGGCAAGGATACCTATGTATTCGACGCCAATTCCGGCGACGATGTTGTAGCCGGACATACTGGAACCAGCGCGCAGATCGTCCTTAAGGGCGTCTCGGCCGATCAGGTCTGGCTCAGCCTGTCCGGCTCCAACCTGATCATTACTGTCTTGGGCGGCGACACGCGAATTACGGTGAGCGGCGGCCCAAGCGGCTGGCTCAGTTCAAATGTGCAATCGATCGTGCTCGACGACCGCACGCTCTACATCAATGGCTACACGCCTTATCTGAACGCGATGCAGGCGGCCTCGGCCGTCGTGCCGACGACCATGCCTCAGTCGGTCAAGGATCTCATCCCGACCTATTGGCGCATAAACGGCGAGGGGCCGCCGGTGGTGGTGAGCGAGCAGAGCTACACCCTCGTGGAAGATACGCCCTTCTGGGGCAACGCGACGAAGTACGACCACTACGGAAACACCCCGAGCTATGCCGTCGTCGAGCAGGGGGAGAAGGGCGCCGCGACCATCAATGCGTACGGGAATTGGAGCTACAGTCCCGGTTTCAACGCCAATGGTTCGGATAGCTTCATCATCGAGAGCGTCGACGCCAGCGGGTTCAAATCTCGCCAGACGGTCCACGTCAACATCACCCCGGTGAACGACGCGCCCATCTGGATGAACCTGACGGAGCCTGGCGTCGCCGAGGGGCCGCTCGCGAACCGAACGTTCGCGCAGGTGCAGTCCAGCGACCCCGATGACCCGGTCGAAAGCCTTGTGTTCAGCCTGCTCGACGACGCCGGCGGTCGGTTCGAGATCTCGCCGACCGGCGCGCTCAGCGTCCGCGAAGGCGTCGTCCTCGACCGTGAGGCCCAGTCCCAACACCGGATCAAGGTGCGAGTTTCGGACCCGCACGGCGCGGTGATGGAGGTCTACTGGACCATCTACGTCTACGACGTGAACGAGGCGCCTTCGATCACTACGGCCTGGTCCGGCGTTGACGAGAACAAGGCGGCGGGAACCGCGGCGGCCTTGCTGACCGTCACCGATCCAGACGCTCTGGATACAGTCACGCTGACGCTCCTGGATGGTGCTGGCGGCCGCTTCACGCTGGTGGGCAACGAACTGCGCACCACGAGGGCCTTCAACTACGAGGCTGGCGAGACGGGCTATGACGTCACTGTAAAGGCGACCGACCGTCAGGGGCTGTCTCAGACCCTGACGCTGCGCATCGACGTGCGCAACGTCAACGAAGCCCCGGCGGGGCTGACTTCGGCGGCGCCGTTGCGCGTGGCCGAGAACGCCCTGGGCGCCACGGTCGGCCAGTTCTTGGCGGCAGACCCGGACGGCGACCCGCTCATCTACACGCTGGATGAGACCTCGCCGTACTTCGAGCTGACGTCGAACGGGGTGCTGAAGACCTCGACCTCGGCCGTTCTCGACTACGAGGCGGCGGCAACGCGCCAGGTTAAGGTCCGGGTCACCGACACAAACGGGCTGTCGATGGTGCAGACCTTCACTGTGACCATCGACAACGTCAACGAGGCGCCGAACCGCCCCGTCGTGGCGTCGGGCCCGGGCTTGCTCGCGGGCGAGGGCGCGCTGGCCGGTGGGGCGACGATCGCCACCTTCACGCTCAGCGACCCGGATGGGACGACGCCGAGCCTGGCGATCGTGGGTGGCGGCGCCGCCGCCAACTTCTTCGAGGTGAATGGCGCTTCGATCCGCCTCAAGGCCGGCATGAGCCTGGATTTCGAGGCCCTGGTCGCCGCCGGTTGGCAACTCACCGACAGCGATCAGGACGGTTTGCGTGAGGCGACGCTGAACTTGACGGTCGAGGCGCGTGATGGAGCGCTCAACTCGGCCACCACGACGGTCGCCGTGCGCGTGGAAGACGTCAACGAACGCCCGACCGACCTCAGTCTTGCGTTTGCGGGCCTGGGCATCGTCGAGGGCGATCGCATCGGGGCGGAAACGCCCGAAGCGGTCAAGGTCGGGGTGCTCAGCGGCGTGGATCCTGACCTCGAGTCCAGCGGCGCCTTGGCCAGCCTGTCATTCAGCACCTCCGACGCCCGTTTCGAAATCCGCAACGGCAACGAACTCTGGATGAAGGCCTCGGCCAGGGCCTCGCTCGATTTCGAAACCGCCGCCACGACGACGGTGGCGGTGACGGTCACCGACAAGGCGGGGGCCAGCGACGGCCTCAGCCTGAGCAAGAGCTTCACCATCAACGTGCTCGATCGCGACGACGTGCTGATCGGCACCGTCGCGGGAGAGACGCTGAACGGTCAGTCCGGCCGCGACATCATCTACGGCCTTGGCGGCGCCGACGTGCTGCAGGGGCTGGCGGGCAACGACGACCTGTACGGCGGCGACGGCGCCGACGACATCCGCGGCGGGGTGGGCGCCGACAAGCTCTACGGCGAACTCGGCGACGACAACCTGCGCGGCGAGGACGGCGACGACCTGCTGGACGGCGGAGTGGGCGCCGACAAGCTCTACGGCGGAGCCGGCCGCGACCAGCTCTGGGGCGGCGACGGCGACGACGTGATCGAGGCCGGCGACGGCGACGACCGCATCACCGACTGGACCGGCGACATCTGGAACAAGCCCGTCAACGGCTTCGTCCGGGCCGGGGAGGGCAACGACGTCATCATTGACGGGGCCGGTCAAGATGCATCCTGGGGCGAGGGCGGCGACGACATCTACGTCGTCCACCAGGATGGCGGCGCGACCATCGACACCTTCGATGGCGGCGCGGGCTCCAACACGGTTTCGTACTCGACCTTCACCGCAGGCTTCAGCCTCGATCTCAGCAACCGCCTGGCCTCCGACGCGAACGTCGTCGTCGGCTATGGCGACCATTTCCTGAACGTCCAGCACGTCATCGGCTCTGGCTTCGACGACAACATCGGCGGCGATGCCAACGCCAACGTGCTGACCGGCGGTAGCGGCAACGACACCGTCGCGGGGCGTGCCGGCAACGACGTGCTCGAAGGGGGCGCCGGCAACGATACGCTGTACGGCGGCACTGGCGACGATCGCCTCTATGGCGGCGACGGCGACGACTATCTGGCGGCGGAATCCGGCAACGACGTCCTCGACGGGGGCGCTGGCAACGACACCCTGATCGGCGGCGACGACAGCGACACCTACCTGCTGGATGTCAATTCCGGCGCCGACACGATCTACAACTACGACCCAAGCGGCGACGACATCGACGTGCTGGGCTACAAGGACATCAACCGCGAAAGCCTGTGGTTCCAGCGCAGCGGCAACGATCTGGTCGTGTCGGTGATCGGAACCACCGTCGTCACGACGATCAAGGACTGGTACTTGGTTGCTTCGGCGAACGATCGCGCCAACTACAAGATCGACTTCATCATCAGCGGCGAACACTACGCCAAGGAGATCAACGCCGAAGGCCTGGTCGACCTGATGAGCGGTCATGCCAAGCCGACGACCCAGGCGGCCTACGACGCCCTGCGCCAGGACGCGATCTTCAACGCGCGCTGGATCGGCTACTGGGACGGCAACAGCGCGCCGACGATCAGCACGATCGCCAACCAGAGCATCGCCGAGGACGGCTCGGTGGTGATCAGCATCGTCGTCACCGACGATCTGGCCCCGCCGCAGGGGGTGACGGTCACGGCCAAGGCGGTCGATCCCAACAACGCCAACACCGAAGACACGCGCATCATCGGCACGCCGACGATCAGCGCGCCGGACAATCAGGGCAACCGCACGATCACCATCGTCGCCAAGCCCAACGCTTCGGGCTTGGCGGCGGTGAAGCTGATCGCCGAGGATCCGGGCGGGGTGAAGAGCGAGCGGGTGTTCCAGGTGATGGTCAACGCCGTCGCCGACGCGCCCTCGATCGGGCAGGCGCGCCCGCTCGGCAATACCCTCGACGCCGGCTCGCTGGCGCTCGACATTCAGGCGGGCCTGACCGACCTCGACGGTTCCGAGACGCTGGAGATCCGCATCTCCAACATTCCGGCCAGCCTGGGTCTCAACAAGGGAACCAACCTGGGCGGCGGCGTCTGGTCGCTGAGCCCCGCGCAGCTGTCGGGTCTGGCCCTGGTCGGTCCGGCGAACTGGGCGGCCGACCTGGTCGGCGCCGCGGCGCTGACCGTGACGGCGATCTCAAAGGAGACATCCAACGGCTCGACCGCCAGCGTCACGCGTACGCTGGAAGTGCCCATCAACGCCCGGCCCACGGGCGTTTCGGTGAGCAGCGGCGCGCTCACCATCGCCGAGCACACGGCCGAAGCGCCGCTGGCGGCCAATCAGTCGGTGGCGACGCTTCTCGGCGTCGACCCGGACGGCGATACGCTGACCTATCGACTGATCGATCGTGGCGACGGCTGGGGCGTGGGGGGCAATGGCCGCTTTGTCATCGGCACGAGCGACGGCGTGCTGCGGGTCAACGATCGCGCCGGCGTCGACTACGAGTCCAACCCCACCGTAAAGATCTGGGTCGAGGTCTCCGACGCCTCGGGCCTGACTTACGTCAAGGACTTCACGGTCAACGTCACCAACGTCAACGAGCGTCCGACAAACCCGGACGTCAGCCAGGTCGCGAACATCCGCAATGAGGGCGTCACCAGCGACACGCTGATCGCGACGTTCTCGGCCACAGACCCGGACGGCACGACGCCGGGCTATGTCGATGTCTTCGATCGGTTCGACTGGTTCTACATCTCCGGCAACCAGCTGCGCCTGAGGGCGGGCGTCAACGTCGACTTTGAAGCTTTGAAGGGTCTGGCCGACAGCCAGCTGATCATCAGCGACAGCGACAGCGACGGCCGTTACGAGGCGGCGCTGGCGATCACCGTGCGCTCGACGGACGGGACGCTGCAGTCCGATGCGGCCGCTCAGATCTGGTATCGTTTCGAGGACGCCAACGACGCGCCGACCGACATCACCGTCGGCGGCAGCCTCTCGGTGGCCGAGAACACCGGCGCCGGCACGGTTGTGGGCGTCTTCTCCCGCACCGATCCCGACACGACGGACGGCGCGACCTACAGCATCGTCAGCGGCGCCAGCCCGTTCGTCTTCAATGGCGCGACCTTGGTGGTCAACGGCGGTCTGGATTATGAGGCGGTGGATTCCTACGATCTGACCATCCGCGTTACCGACAGTCACGGCGCCTATTACGACAAGGTGTTCACGGTCGGGCTTACCAACGTCAACGAGGCGCCGACGGATATCTGGTCCGATCGTCCGCTGACTTTCAGCGAAGGCATCGGCCCTGAAACCGGTATCGCCTGGTTCGGCGGAGCCGACCCCGAAAACGCCATAGCCCGCTATGAGCTGCTCGACAGCGCCGGGGGGCGTTTCTCCCTCGACGCCATCGGGCTGCTGCGGGTTGCAGGCGGCGCGCTCGACTACGAGGCGTGGTCTACGGGCAACATCTTGGTGCGAGCCGTGGACGCGGGCGGTCTGACCTACGACAAGTGGTTCAAGGTCAACGTCACCAACGTCAACGAAGCTCCGACGAACATCTGGAGCGACCGTCCGCTCGTCTTCAATGAGGGGATCGGCGCGGAGACGGGGATCGCCTGGTTTGGCGGGGCCGATCCCGAAAACGCCATTGCCCGATACGAGTTGCTCGACAGCGCCGGTGGGCGTTTCACCCTCGACGCCAGCGGGTTGCTGCGGGTCGGCGCCAGCGCGCTCAACTACGAGTCCTGGTCGACGGCCAACATTCTGGTGCGGGCTGTCGACGCTGGCGGCCTGACTTACGACAAGTGGTTCACGGTCAATGTCGCCGACGTCAACGAGGCGCCTACCGACATCTGGGCAGACCGCCCGCTGGTCTTCAGCGAAGGCATCGGCGTGGAGACGGGCATTGCCTGGTTCGGCGCGGCCGATCCTGAGAACGCCATCGCCCGGTATGAGCTGCTCGACAGCGCCGGGGGGCGTTTCTCCCTCGACGCCAACGGGTTCCTGCGGGTCGCGGGCAGCGCGCTCAACTACGAATCCTGGACGTCAGCCAACATTCTGGTGCGGGCGGTGGACGCCGGCGGCGCGGTCTTGGACAAGTGGTTCACGGTCAACGTCGCCGACGTCAACGAAGCGCCGACCATCTCGGGCGGAACCTTCTCGATCGCCGAGAACGCGAGCCCAGGCTCTTTCGGCGTGCTTTCGATCAGTGATCCCGACAAGGCCGACACGGACAACGCCAAGCTGCGCTTCACCCTGTCGGGGGCGGGGGCCGAGAAGTTCGCGATCGATGCGAACGGCGTCATCAGCTTCCACACCGGATCGATCGACTACGAGCACGAGCCGCACACCTACAATCTGCAGGTGGTCGCCACCGACCAGAGCGGCGCGGGCCTGTCCTCGCAGCCTGTCGACGTGACGATCAACGTCACGAACGTCAACGAGGCGCCGATCATCACGATCGGCGAGCGGCACCTGGAGCTTGGCAAGGTCTACAGCGTCTATGCCGTGCTCGACGGCAAGTCCCGGTCCGGCGGCGAAAACCTCAACTGGACGGTCACGTCGTTGTTCGGGAATGTCTGGGATCGCTCCAAACCCGCTGTTGGCGTCAAGATCGCCAACAAGGACGTCTTCGAGGTCCTGGCCGCGCAGTACGTCAATAACTGGCCCGAACCGGTGGAGTACCATGCCGAATACGGCTTCACGCTCCGCGCCGAGGACCAGTATGGCGACTACGGGGATTACCGGCTCCAGTTCAGCTACGGCTGGCTGACCTTCGCCGCGCCGATCGTTCTCGATCTCGACGGCGACGGCGTTAATCTGCCCAGCGCCAGGCAGAGCTTCGTGATGATGGACCAGACCGGCCAGGGCGACGTCCGGGCGATGGGCTGGGTGTCGTCGGGCGACGGCCTGCTGGCGCTCGACCGCAACGGCGACGGCCGGATCGGCGACGTTACCGAGATCTCGTTCACCTCCGACGCCCCCGAGGCGGTTTCCGACCTGGAGGGACTGCGCGCTTACGACAGCAACGGCAACGGCCTCCTCGACGCCGGGGACGAGCGTTTCGGCGAATTCAAGGTCTGGCGTGACCTCAACAGCGACGGGGTCAGCGACGAGGGCGAGCTGATGAGCCTGGCCGAGGCCGGGGTGACCGCCATCAACCTGACCCTCGAGACCGTCTCGCCGCAGGCCGATCCGCGGGACAGCTACCTCTACGGCACGACGGGCTACCTGCGCGCCGACGGCACGTGGGGTGCGGTGGGCGACGCCGCGTTGGCCGTGCTTGAGCCTCCCAAGCTGACGTTGACGCAGATCGAGCCGGAAGAGGTTGCGGCCTCGACCGGTGAAGGCGGCGAGCAGGACGCCGGGCTGCTGCCGCCCATCGTCATCGATCTTGACGGCGACGGCGTCGAGCTTGTCTCGCGCTCGGCCTCGACAGTGCGCTTCGACGTGCAGGGCGACGGTCGGACGGTCCGGACCGGCTGGGTCGGCAAGGATGATGCGTTCCTCGCCCTCGACCGCAACGGCGACGGCGTCATCGGATCCGGGGCGGAGATCTCGTTCGTCCAGGATCTGGCCGGCGCGACCAGCGACCTGGAGGGCCTGGCGGCTTACGACACCGACGGCAGCGGTCAGTTGGACGTGGGCGATGCGCGTTTCGGCGACTTCCTGGTCTGGCAGGACGCCAATCAGGACGGCGTCAGCCAGGCCGGCGAGCTTCGGCGGTTGAGCGAGGTCGGCATCGTCGCGCTCGACCTGACCGGAACCAAGACGGGCGCCGGCGTGGCGGGGGCTCAGGACAACGTCGTCCTGGCGCATTCGAACGTCCAGCTCGAGGACGGCTCGTACCTGGCCGTGGGCGACGTCATGCTCTCCTACGACTTGAACCAGGAGCCCTCGGCCCGACCGCTGAGCGACGAGGCTGTGCTCGAGACCTCCGAACCGGATGCTCTTCTGACGTCCCGGCGTCCGTCGAGCGCGCTCTTCGGCGATGGCCAGGCGTTGGCTCATGCCTGGCGCGAGCCGCTGGCCGAGGAGGAGGCCCTGCTGAGCCGGCGCGACGCCTCCGTCTCCGCCGAGCTGGTGTCCGAAGCCGCCGCCGACACGTCCGTCGCGTCGAAGACGGCCGAGGAGCAGAAAGGGGCGCAGGAAGAAAAGCCGCTCGATCAGATCGATCGCTCGTCGTCTTCCCCGACCAAGTCCCAGCAGGCGCGCCAGGCTTCGGGCGAGGACTTCACCCCGCCGCACGCCGACGAGCCGTGGGCCCAGGGCGCGGGCGCCGATCCTGCTCTGCTCGCCGCCCTGGCGCCGAACCGTCCGGGCAGCGCGGATCTGTCCGCGCTGCTGCAGGCGGGCGATCTGTCGGGGGCGGGCCTGTCGACCGCCGACTACGACTCGCTGATCGGGACGCAGGCTCTGTCGGCGCTGGACGGCGGCCTGTCGCTGGCCCAGAAGAACCGTCTGAAGATGGTGCAGGCCATGGCCGGCTTCACCGTCGACGAGGGCGCATTCGGTCCGGACGCATTGCGCGCCGGCCACGCCCAATCCCTGGCGCTGCTTACGGCGCTGCCTGATGTTCGAGCGTCCTGATGACCATTGCAGCTTCCATTTCTTCCGATCAGAGCCACGGTGCGCCCCGCACCGTGGCCGAGGCCCTCGGTCAGATCGTCTGGCTGCTCAGCCAGTCGCCCCTGCACCGTGAACTGAAGATCAAGGCGCTGGAGTGGTCGTTCATACCGGCCGTCGTCAGCGAGCAGTTCCGCATCTTCCGTTTCGGGCCCACCCCGGGGCTGAGCGATGCGGATCCTGCGGAGTTCGCTAAGTTCGGCGTGACCCGCGAGGGCCTGGAGAGCCTGCCCCTGGGCGTGGCGATCTGGGCCAACCTGTCGGCGGCGGCCGAGGCCAAGCTGGAGGCCGGCGAGCCTCTGGAGGCCGCCGACTGGACCTCCGGCGATCGGCTCTGGCTGGTCGAGATGATCTCGCCGTTCGCGACGGCGGAGAACAAGCTCACCGAGATCATGCTGCTGGACCTGATCAACGGCCCGTTCGCCAACCGGGTCGTCAGCCTGCACCGCACCGATTCCCAGACCGGCGAGCGCAAACGCGTCACCCTCGGCGGCGCTGCGGCCTCCTGAGTGGAGTTACGGGCGGTTCGACCGGTGGCAGCCGCCCGCCACCTTTAGAGCGACGGTTCGCTATCCACGCCCATCCAAACCCCGCGCCGTCGCGGCCTGTCCGTCAGGAGCTCAGCCCCGGGGACGTTTCGCGAGGTTTTCGTCAAGCTTCCGGCGCGCACCAAGCCGCACGCGCCAGAGCGCAAGGCGAGCCTCGACTTTGATGTCGCCCGGGGGGGCGGTGTGCATCATGCCGAGAGGGCGGCGGCCGTGGCCCATCGCCGCGCGTCCTCGCGCTTAGCGAACGTCTCGATTATATAGCGGCCCTTCCGGCGGATCTGGGCTCTCCAGGACCCGGAAGCCAGCTTGGTCAGCGTAGCCATTTTCGTGTGCGCTATATGCGCAGCCAGCGGTCGTAGAGTGGCGAAAAGGGGCGTATCGGCGTGTGCAATCGGCGGAAAAACGGATGATCCAACACGTTGAAAGTGCTGAAAAAGCGCAGAAATTTCAACCTCATAGATTCTCCGTGGCCCCCATGATGGACTGGAGCGACCGCCATTGCCGGTCGCTGCACCGGGTGCTGTCGTCGCGCGCCTTGCTGTATTCGGAGATGGTCACCACCGGCGCGGTGCTGCACGGCGATCGCGAGCGGCTGCTGGGCTATGACCGGGACCAGCATCCCGTGGCGCTGCAACTGGGCGGGTCCGAGCCGGCCGACCTGGCCGCCGCCGCCCGCATCGGCGAGGACTACGGCTACGACGAGATCAACCTCAATGTCGGCTGCCCGTCCGACCGGGTGCAGAGCGGCCGGTTCGGCGCGTGCCTGATGCGCGAGCCGGAGCTGGTGGCCGAATGCATGGCCGCCATGGCCGCCGCCGTGAAGGTTCCCGTGACGGTCAAGTGCCGCATCGGCGTCGACGACCAGGACCCGGAAGAGGCGCTGTTCACCCTGGTGGACAAGTGCGTCGCCGCCGGCGTCACCACCTTCATCGTCCATGCCCGCAAGGCCTGGCTGCAGGGCCTGTCGCCGAAGGAAAACCGCGACGTCCCGCCGCTGGACTATCCGCTGGTCTACCGGCTGAAGCGCGAGCGCCCGGACCTGACCATCTCGATCAACGGCGGCGTGCCCGGCGTCGACGCGGCGCTGGAGCATCTGCAGCACGTCGACGGCGTCATGCTGGGGCGGGCGGCCTATCACGAGGCGGGCCTGCTGGGCGCGGTCGACCGCCGGGTGTTCGGCCTGGACGTCCCCGACGTCACGCCCTTCGAGGCCGTCGAGCGCTACCGTCCCTATATCGAGGCCAGCCTGGCCGAGGGCTGGCGCCTGGCGGGGATCAGCCGCCACATGCTGGGCCTGTTCCACGGCCTGCCCGGCGCGCGCGCCTGGCGTCGGATCCTCACCGTCGAGGGCGTGGGCGAGGGGGCCGGGATCGAAGTCGTCGACAAGGCCCTGGAAGCCGTCCGCCGCGCCGTCGAGGAGCGCGAGGCCCGTGACGTCCAGAACACGGTCGAGCCCGCCGCCGGCTGAGCCTTGGGAACTGCCGGGCGGTCTTGCGGGCTCGCCGCCCGAACGGGACTGCAAGGGACTTTCTGAAACCGAGGTCCGCGACCACGCCAAGGACTCGGTCGCCCAGGTCGGCATGACGTACCGGTTCTAGGCCACCAGCGCCGCGCGGATCGCCCCCGACGCCGCCATGGCGTCGGCTGGAGCCAGGAAAACCTGCAATCCGCGTTGGCCGCCGTTGATGTAGACGCGCTCCAGCACGAAGGCCTCGTCCTCGATGGCGGTCGGGACCTTCTTGCGCTGGCCGAACGGGCTGACCCCGCCCACCTTGAAGCCGGTCAGGCGCTCGGCGTCGGCCGGCTTCATCATCGCCGCCGACTTGCCGCCGAAGGCCGCCGCCAGCTTCTTCATGCTGACCTCGCGGTCGGACGGCACGATCACGCAGACCGGCTTGCCGTCGACCTGGGCCATCAGGGTCTTGAGCACCTGGCCAGGATCCACGCCCAGCGCCTCGGCGGCCTGAAGCCCCACGCGCTCGGCGCCCGGATCATAGTCGTAGGTCGCCACCTCGAAGGCGACGCCGGCCTTGGAAAGCGCCAGGGTGGCGGGCGTGCTCTTGGACATCGGACTTCCCCTCGACTGCGCGCCGGCCCTCGACTGCGCGCCGGTTGATGGCGCAAAGCCCAGAACAGGTCTAGCAGTCGGGCCAAGTTTTCCGACGGACCGCTCCAAGATGACCCGCGCCGAGATCGAACCCTTCCACGCCATCGGCATCAGCCGCCTGGCGCACCAGCTGAAGGGGGAGGGGGCGCAGGTCATCCACATGGAGTTCGGCCAGCCCTCGACCGGCGCGCCCGCGCCCGCCATCGCCCGCGCCCACCAGGTGCTCGACAGCGACGGCATGGGCTATTGGGAGAGCCCGGCGCTGAAGGCCCGCATCGCCCGCCACTACCAGGAGACCTACGGCGTCGCCCTCGAGGCCGAGCAGGTCATCCTGACCTGCGGCGCCTCTCCGGCCCTGGTGCTGGCCCTGTCCAGCGCTTTCACGCCCGGCGACCGCATCGCCCTGGCCCGCCCGGGCTATGTCGCCTATCGCAACAGCCTCAAGGCCCTGCACCTGGCGCCGGTCGAGATCGCCTGCGGTCCCGAGAGCCGCTACCAGCTGACCGCCGACGCCTTGGCCGCCCTCGACCCGGCCCCGGCCGGCGTGATCATCGCCAGTCCGGCCAATCCCACCGGCACGATCATTCCGCCCGACGAACTGGCGGCGATCGCCAGGGTCTGCCGCGAGCGGAACATCCGCATCGTCTCCGACGAGATCTATCACGGCCTGTCCTATGTCGGCCCCACGCACTCGATGCTGGAGTTCGAGCCGACGGCCCTGATCGTCAACAGCTTCTCCAAATACTTCAGCATGGTCGGCTGGCGGCTGGGCTGGCTGGTCGCGCCGAGCGATCTCGTGACCCGCGCTCGCGCCTTCGTCGGCAACCTGTTCCTGACCGCGCCCTCGCTCAGCCAGCACGCCGGCCTTGCCGCCATGGACGCCCGCGAGGAACTGGAGGGCCATGTCGCCGTCTATCGCGCCAACCGCCAGCTGCTGCTCGACGCCCTGCCGTCGCTGGGCCTGACCGCCATCGCCCCGCCCGACGGCGCCTTCTACATCTGGGCCGATATCGGCCACCTGACGGACGACAGCCTGGCCTTCTGCGAGAAGCTGCTGCGCGAGACCGGCGTGGCCACCGCGCCCGGCCTGGATTTCGATCCGGTCGAAGGCCGCCACTTCATCCGCTTCAGTTTCGCGGTCTCGACACAAGAGGTGCGCGAAGCGCTCCAGCGCATTCAACCGTGGTTTGCAGCTCAGGCGCAAAATTCCAGATAATGCGTTGACTATCCATTATGTGAGAATAAAGCTGCGCCCGTTCCGGTGATGAAAGGGTGGCGACGGCTGCTCGCGCGGCGTCTCGACCGCCCCGGTACGGGAGGGCGCACCGCCATGGATCCTTTCAACCGCCGCGATTTCCTGCGCACCGCCGCCCTGGCCGGCGCGGTCGCCCCGATCGCCGTTCAAGCCGCCCAGGCCGCGCCCAAGTCGCCCGCCAACCTCGACGCCGAAGGCGTGCGCTGGCTGGACGGCGCGCCGCCCGCCGCCCACGAGGGCCAGACCTTCGGCCTGCCCTGGCCGCGCGGCGCCCAGAAGGCCAAGGCGACCTTCGCCATCACCGGCGCCAACGGCGAGGCCGTTCCGGTCCAGACCTGGCCGCTGGCCTACTGGCCCGACGGCTCGCTGAAGTGGACCGGCCACGCCATTCCCGCCGACGCCGGCCGCGCCGAGACCCTCAAGATCGTCGCCGGCAAGCCCGCCGCGCCCGCCGCCGCCGTCTCGGTGCGCGAGACCGCCGACGCGGTCGAGATCATCAGTGGCGAGCAGTCCTGGACCATCCCGCGCAAGGGCGCCGACATCATTGCCCGCGCCACGGTGGCCGGCCGCGAGACCGTCCGCAACGTGCGCCTCGTCGCCCTGACCCAGGACAAGCCCGACTTCGAGAGCGGCCCGGTCGCCGAGACCCGCTTCGAGGGCGAGATCGAAAGCCTCGTCGTCGAGCAGAAGGGCCCCGTGCGCGCGGTCGTGAAGCTGGAAGGCAAGCACCGCGGCGCGGGCCGTGCCTGGCTGCCCTTCACCCTGCGCCTCTACGTCTATGCCGGCGGCCGCTCGCTGCGGATCATGCACAGCTTCGTCTTCGACGGCGACGAGAACCGCGACTTCATCCGCGGCCTGGGCCTCGTCGGCCAGGCGCCGATGACCGACCCGCTGTACGACCGCCACGTCCGCTTCGCCGGCGAGAACGACGGCGTCTGGGGCGAGGGGATCCGTCCGCTCACCGGCCTGCGCCGCGACCCGGGCAAGGCCTGGCGCGACGCCCAGGTGGCCGGCCAGAAAACGCCGGGGCTGGAAGGCATGGCTCCCACCGTCTCCAAGCGCCTCGACCTGATCCCGGCCTGGGGCGACTTCACCCTCAGCCAGCCCAATTCCGACGGCTTCTCGATCAAGAAGCGCACCAAGCCGGGCCACGGCTGGATCGACGCCATCACCAGCGGCCGGGCGACGGGCCTGGGCTATATCGGCGGGGCCAGCGGCGGCGTGGCCTTCGCCATGACCGACTTCTGGAAGCGTTGCCCGACGCGCCTGGATATCCGGAACGCCCACACCGAGGCGGCCGAGTTCACGATCTGGCTGTGGTCGCCGGACGCCGCGGCCATGGACCTGCGCTTCTATCACGACGGCCTGGGCATGAACGATCACCCGGCCGAGCGCGAAGGCCTGGAGATCACCTACGAGGACTACGAAAAGAACTGGGGCCGGCCGCTGGGCATCGCCCGCACCAACGAGATCACCCTCTGGGCGCTGCCCTCGACGCCGTCGCGGACGGACTTCGCGGCCATGGCCGCGCGCCTGCGCGAGACCCCGCGTCTGGTGGCCACGCCCGCCCGGCTGAAGGCGGCCCAGGTGTTCGGCGACTGGAGCCTGGTCGATCGCTCCACCCCGACCCGCCGGGCGCTGGAAGACCAGAACGACGGCCTGCTGGCCTTCTACATGCTCGATGTCGAGCAGCACCGCTGGTACGGCTTCTGGAACCACGGCGACGTCATGCACACCTATGACAGCGACCGTCACGTCTGGCGCTACGACATCGGCGGCTTCGCCTGGGCCAATTCCGAGCTGTCGCCGGACCTGTGGCTGTGGCTGTCGTTCGTGCGCTCGGGCCGGGCCGACGTCTTCCGACTGGCCGAGGCCATGACCCGGCATACCGGCGAAGTGGATGTGTGCCACATCGGCCCGTACCGAGGCCTGGGCACGCGCCACGGCGTGCAGCACTGGGCCGACAGCTCCAAGCAGCCGCGGGTCTCCAACGCCGCCTACCGCCGCTACTACTACTACCTGACCGCCGACGAGCGGGTGGGCGACCTGATGCACGCCCTGATCGACTCCGACGAGAGCCTGACCCGCGTCGACATCGGCCGCAAGCTGCCGGGCGCCCAGCCCTCGCGTCCGCCGGGCGTGGTCGACATGGGCTTCGGCACCAGCTGGAGCGCGTTTGCCGCCGCCTGGCTCACCGAGTGGGAGCGCACCGGCGACAAGCACTGGCGCGACCGCATCGTGGCCGGCATGGACACCATCGCGGCCATGAAGCAGCAGTGGTTCGCCGGCGGCACGGACTTCGACCTCAAGACCGGCAGGTTCCTGGGCAAGGGCGAGACCGTCAGCGTCTCGCACCTCAACGCCGTGTTCGGCGCGGTCGAGGTCCATTCCGAGCTGTTCCAGCTGATCGACAACCCGCGCTACCGCGAGGCCTGGCTCGACTACTGCCAGTTCTACAACGCCTCTGACGCCGAGTTCCGGGCCAAGACCGGCGCGCCGGCCAAGGGTCGCAACCTCAAGGAAGGCCATTCGCGCCTGACCGCCTACGCCGCGTTCCACCGCAAGGATCCGGCCCTGGCCCAGCGGGCCTGGCGCGAATATTTCAGCGGCGACGCAGGGCTCGGCGTCGGCACGATCGCCAGCAAGCGCCGCGTCGAAGGCCCGGCCGTCATCGAGCCGATGGAGGAGATCCCGCGCATCTCCACCAACGCGTCCTCGCAATGGGGCCTCGCCACCATCCAGAACCTCGCCCTGATCGGCGACGTCCTGGAAGAAGCCCGCGCCAACCTTCCCGTCGCCGGCAAGCGCGGCCAGGACCTGGGCAAGGACACGTTCTAGGGGGAGCTCAAGATCCTCCCCCTCTGGGGGAGGTGGCCCAAAGGGCCGGAGGGGGGGCGTTTTCAGCTTCCGGTGCGCCGGCCATCCCCCACCAATACATCTGCCTCCCGCGCCCTCGTGGCGAGACGCTCAAGAGGAACCTCCCCCCGTGGGGGAGGCGATCGCGCAGCGATCGGTGGGGGGAGTGACTGCGAAACCGGTCACCGCCCCGAAAGCTGAAACCGTCCCCCCACCGGCCTTCGGCCGCCTCCCCCAGAGGGGGAGGTTCCTCGCCAAAGATCCTCCCCCTGAAGGGGGAGGTGGCCCGAAGGGCCGGAGGGGGAAGGTCCTGATGACTTCGACGCACCCGCCGCCTTCGCGATCAAGTACCCCTTCAGGGGGAGCGTCTTATTCAGCCGCTTCCAGCATGGCCGGCGGCTCCTGCGCGCCGCCGCGCTGCACGGCCAGCGGCAGGCGGACCTGGGCCATCAGGCCCTCGCCGGTGTTGGACAGCCTGATCTCGCCGCCGTGAGCGCGGACGGTGGTGCGCGAGGTGGCCAGGCCCAGGCCCACGCCCTGCTTGGTCGAGGTGCGGGCCGCCACGCTGCGGTAGAACGGCGTGAACACCCGGCCCAGTTCGTCCTCGCTCATGCCGGGGCCCCGGTCGCGGATCTCGGTCACGGCCTCGTCGCCGTCGACATAGAGGCGCACCCGGGCGCTGTCGCCGTACTTGACCGCGTTGTCGACCAGGTTGGTGAACACCCGCTGCAGGCCCAGCACGTCGATCTCGACCTGCGGCGCGGTTCCAGGCTCCAGCATCACGTCGCCGCCGGTGATCTCGGCGTCGTCGACCACGCACTCGATCAGCGAGCGCAGGTCGACGTGCTGGCGGGCGCCGGCCTCGGCGCTCTCGCGCATGAAGGCCAGCACCGAATTGATCATCGCCTCCATCTGGTCGATGTCCTGGCCGATCTCGCGGCGCAGGGCGGGCGAGGCCCGCTCCAGGCGGAAGCGCATGCGGGTGAGCGGCGTGCGCAGGTCGTGCGAGATGGCCCCGATCATCGCCGTGCGGTCGTTGATGAACCGGGTCAGGCGAGCCTGCATCTGGTTGAAGGCGCGGGCGGCGCGGCCGATCTCGGCCGGACCGTGGGCGGCCAGCACCGGCGAGGACGGGTCGCGGCCCAGGGCTTCGGCCGCGTCGGCGAAGCCGGCCAGCGGGGCCACCAGCCGGCGGGCGAAGAGGTAGCCGACCGGTCCGACGATGGCGAACGAGACCAGGAACCACAGCAGCACCCGGCGCTGCCAGCTGTTGGGAAAGCCCTCGGGCTTGGGTTGCAGGGTCACCCAGCGGCCGTCGGCGACGCGCACGGCCGCCACGAAGTCGCCCTCGATATAGGGCGCGGGGGCCAGGCCGAAGAGGCCGCGGGCGACGGGGGCGGGCAGGGCGCGGCCCTGCGGCTGGGGCTTGGCCTGCGCGACGACGGGCTTGGGCGCGGCGGCGGGGGCGACCAGGCGCGGGGCGGCGGCGACGGCCTCGACGACCGGCTTGGCGCGCGGCGTCAGCGGCGGCGGCGTGACGATCGCGTGGGTGACCATCGGCTCTGGCGGAGGCGGAGGCGGCGGCAGCGGCGCGGCTACCGGCTCGCGCGGCTCGGACACGGCCACGAAGGTCGAGGTGCGGAACGGGGCGGTGAACAGCGGATCCGACGACAGGCGCTGCGGCAGGCGCGGGATCATGCGCGGCGGTCCGGCCATGGCGCCGCCGCCGCCGTCGGGACGAGCGCCCTGGAAGGCCTGGCCCGGTCGCGAGGGACGCGCGTCGCCGATCATGCCGCCTGGAGGACGAAAGTCGGAACGGGTCGCGCCCGGCGGCCCTCGCCCCGGACGCCAGGTCCCGCCGGACATCGGTATGCTGGGCGTGGCGGTGATGGGAATACCCACCGAGCCGGGACCGACCGAGGGGCGCATGCCCGGCATCGGCGGACGCTGGAACCCGCCGGGGCCGGTCATCGGCTGGGCCTGAGCGTACGAGGTGAACAGGAAGGTCAGGGGCGAAGGAGCGGCGTCGGCGCGCTGGCGCGGAGCGCCGCCGCCGGCGCCGGCGAACGGCGGCGGGGCGTAGAACAGCAGCCGCACGTCGTCGGGATCGGCGTTCAGCAGCCGGGCGAGGTCGGCGCTGGACCGCTCCGAGGCGACCCAGCCGGGGCTGTTCAGGCTGGGCGGCTCGTCCTCGACCGTGCGCACCAGGGGGCGGCTGGAGCCGGTGTCTATGGCGGCGCCCTTCAGGCCGGCGGCGATGTCGGCCAGGCTGTGCTGTTCGGGCGGCTTGGGCGGCAGCAGCAGGGTCAGGGCCAGGGTGGCCAGCTGGGCGACCACCAGGCTGCCGACCAGCAGGCAGACGATGCGCAGGGCGATCGGCGCGTCCGGGCGGCGCAGCTGGGCGATCAGGCGCTTCATTCGATCACGACCTTGGCGTCCAGCACGTAGCCGACGCCGCGATAGGTCTTGATCAGTTCCTGGTCGCTCTGGGCCTCGATCTTGCGGCGCAGGCGGCTGATGTGCAGGTCGACGCCCCTGCCCACCGTTTCGGCGGCCTCGCCGCGGATGACGGTCAGCAGGTCTTCTCGCGAGACCACCGAACGGGCGTTGTCGAGCAGCAGCGAAAGGATGGCCAGCTCGCCGCGCGTCAGCAGCAGCAGCATGCCGCCCGGCGCCGTCAGCTGCCGGGCCGACAGGTCCAGGCGGAAGCCGGCGAAGGCGTAGGTGTTGCGCTTGGGATTGCGGCCCTGCGGGCCGGCGGCGGCTCGGCGGCGCATCAGGGCCTTGACCCGGGCCAGCAGCTCGCGCGGCGGGATCGGCTTGACCACGTAGTCGTCGGCGCCCAGCTCGAGGCCCAGGATCCGGTCGACGGCCTCGCCCATGGCGCTGAGCATCAGGATCGCGGGGCCGTCGGGGCGGGCCAGCTGGCGACACAGCGACAGGCCGTCCTCGCCGGGCAGGTTGACGTCCAGCACCACGACGTCGACGGCGTGGGCTTCCAGGATCTCGCGGGCGGCCTCGACGGCGCCGGCCTGGCGCACGGCATAGCCCTGGGCGCCGAGATAGGCGGCCATCTCGCGGCGCAGGACGTCGTCGTCCTCCACGAGCAGGACGGTCGCGGTCTCGGTGATCGAGGCGTCGGGGGTCATCGGCTCCCGGTTATGGCATGGCGAGGGCGTCCGCGTCCCGAGCGCGGGCTGGGCTAGCGGGCGGCGGCGCGCGTCATGACGTCGCGGCGGCGCCTGGGGGGCGCCTGGTGGGGCGACTGGCGCGGGAGGCGGGCTCAAGGTTCCGCTCCATGGTTGCGGCGCGGACATGCCTCTTCGATTCGAACACCCGGCGTTGATCGCCGAAAAGTACGGAATCGTTGCGGATCCTGGCCCATGGACCAGCTTTGCCGGTGTAACGCGTCTGCAATTTGTCGCTATGTATCCGCCTTGTATCGTTCGGCGCGGCGGCCGATACGCAGTACCAGACTTGCGGGGAACTTGGGCTGGCCGCTACCACAGGACGTCGCGCGGACTGCCGGGCGCGGAGGGCCGAGCGGAGCGCATGAGCGACATCACCATCGTCGATATCGCCAAGCAGGCGGGCGTCTCGATCAAGACGGTGTCGCGCGTCATCAACCGCGAGGAGGGCGTGGGTCCGGCTACCCGCGCGCGGGTCGAGGACCTGATCGAGAAGCTCGGCTACCGGCCCAACGTCTCGGCCCGCTCGCTGTCCAGCCGCCGCAGCTACCTGATCGGCGTCGTGTTCATGCGGGTCGGCGCCTATCACTATGTCGGCGAGGTCCAGGTGGGGGCCATGCGCGCCTGCCGCCGGGCCGGCTATCACATGGTCATCGAGCAGGTCGACGATCCGGGGCAGGCGAGGGGGCCGGGCCTGGAGCAGGCCCTGAAGGCCGGTCGCTTCGACGGCCTCGTCCTGACCCCGCCGGTCTGCGACGACCCGGAGATCCTGGCCATCATCGAGGCCCAGGGCCTGTCCTACGTGCGCGTCGCCCCCGACCGCGACTTCGGCCGCTCGCCCTACGTCTTCATGGACGACCAGCAGGCGGCCCACGACATGACGGCCCGCCTCTGGGATCTGGGTCATCGCCGCATCGGCTTCATCGACGGGCCCGCCGACCATGGTTCGGCCCGCCGTCGTCGCGAGGGCTACATGACCGCCATGGCCGAGCGCGGCCAGCGGGTGAAGCCCGAATGGATCTCGCCCGGCGACTTCATGCCGCTGTCGGGCCTTGAGGCGGGGGACCGGCTGCTTGGCCTGCCGGAGCCCCCGACCGCGATCTTCGCGGCCAACGACTCCATGGCCATGGGCGTGCTGTCGGCGGCCTCGAAGCGAGGGCTCTCCGTGCCGACCGACCTGTCGGTGGTCGGCTTCGACGATGGTCCGCTGGCGGAGTCGTCCTGGCCGGGCCTGACCACGGTCCACCAGCCGATCGCCGAGATGGCCGAGGCGGCGACCGAAATGCTGATCGAAGGATTCGGCGACCCCCGCTTCCGCAGCCGCACGGCCGCTCGGCAGCTCGACTACCACATCGTCGAGCGGGGATCCTCGACCTCGCGCTAGCGGTAACTCGCGGGCGGGTTGAGGTTGATTATGCGCGAAATGTCGCGCCTTTCGATAATCATGATCTCCTATAGTCTGCATTTTTCGGCATAAAAATCTAGACAGCGGTGTCTTTTGAAAACGGCATAGACAACGTTGTCGTATCGTGGTGTCAATTTACGACAACGTTGTCGTCATCGGGACATTCCGAGACGAAACGGAGCTCAAACCCCGGGACAAGGGGTGGAGGAAACATCGCCCGACGTCCGCCGCGGCGCCGGGATCCTGGCTGGAACGACGCGTCAGCGCCGCCCTCCGGTCCGCGCAGGAAAGGGGAAACACATGCGCACCATGCTACTTTCGTCGGCCGCCCTGGCGGTCGTGTGCTTCAACGCGCCCGTCGCCTTCGCCCAGGACGCTCCGGTGGCGTTGGACGAGGTGGTCATCACCGCCCAGCGGCGCAGCGAGAACCTGCAGAAGACGCCGCTGACCGTCTCGGCCGTCACCGGCGACAAGCTGGAATCCCAAGGGGTCAAGACCGTCGTCGACCTGGCCAGCCAGGTTCCGGCCCTGCAGATCACCTCCAGCGGCTCGGGCGCGGCCCAGGTCTTCCTGCGCGGCATCGGCAGCACCAACACCACCGAGGTCGGCGACCCCGCCGTCGCCTATCACATCGACGGCATCTACCAGGCCCGTTCCACTTCGGTCGGCGCGCTGTTCTACGACATCGATCGGGTCGAAGTGCTGCGCGGCCCGCAAGGCACGCTGTACGGCCGCAACGCCACGGCCGGCGCGATCAACGTCATCACCAAGAAGCCGGTGCTGGGCGAGTACGAGGGCGCGGGCTCGATCGAGGTCGGCAACTACAGCGCCGTCACCACCTCTGGCCTGATCAACGTGCCGATCGGCGACACCCTGGCCGTGCGCGCCTCGTTCCAGCAGAGCCGCCACGACGGCTACGTCAACGCCATCAACCAGGGCCCCGGCACGGGCGGCAACGACCGCTACGACCAGGACGACAAGTCGGCCCGCGTGCGGGTGCTGTGGAAGCCCAGCGACAACTTCTCGCTGGTCCTCAACGCCGACTACCTGCACCAGGGCGGCGCGGGCGGCGGCGACGGCACCTACGGCACTACTCGCGTCACCGGCGATCCGTGGTCCTGCTACTGCTCGACCAACCTCTATCGCAACAACCGCTTCTTCAGCACCGGCGCCGAGGCCAACTGGGACCTGGGCTTCGCCAACCTGACCTATCTGGTCGGCTACAACTTCTCCAAGCTCGACCGCACCGGCGAGAACGCCAGCACCGGCGCGCCGAACTACTTCCTGGGCAAGGACTACACCTGGTCGCACGAACTGCGCCTGGGCGGCGACGCCGGCAAGCTGAAATGGGTGGTCGGCCTCTATCGCTTCACCGAGGACAACAACGTCGACTTCCGCGTCTTCCTGGCGAACAACTCGTACCTGTCTTTCATCCAGCCGGAGATCACGGCCGAGAGCATCGCCGTCTTCGGCCAGACCACCTACGAGGTCACCGACCGGTTCCGGGTCACCGGCGGCCTGCGCTACACCGAGGACAAGAAGGGACGGGTGGGCGGCACCTACCTGACCAACTCCGCCGGTGCGATCGTCTCGACGGTGGTGGCCAACGTCGCCGACGCCAAGTGGGACGCCACCAACTGGAAGATCGGCGCCGACTTCGACCTGACCTCGACCTCGATGCTCTATGCCAACGTCGCCACGGGCTACAAGGCGGGCGGTTACTACGACGGCATCGCCGACAACGTCTACGCGCCGGAGAAGATCACCTCCTACGAGGCCGGGGTGAAGAACCGCTTCCTCGACAACCGCCTGCAGGTGAACGCCACGGCGTTCCTCTACGACTACCGCGACTTCCAGGTCAGCGCCCTGGGCACCATCGGCGGCCAGGACGCCACGGTCACCCTCAACGCCGACAAGGCCAAGATCTACGGCCTGGAGTTCGAGACCAACCTGGCGCTGACCGAGCATGATCGGATCGACGCCACCCTGGGCTGGCTGCACGCCGAATACACCGACTTCGTGCTGCCGCGCGGGGACTCGTTCTCGAACAACAACGCCAACGCCGCGGTGGCGGCCTGCTACACGGCCAACTACGCGGCGGCGGCTCCGCGCTCGACGGACTTCTCGGGCTGCCGCATGGCCCGCACCCCCGAGTGGACCTTCAATCTCGGCTACCAGCACATCTGGGAGCCCAGCTTCGGCGGCGCCCTGACCGGCCGGATCCAGACCCACTACGAGACCAGCAAGAACCTCGAGTACCACGGCTTCGCCGAGAACAAGGAAGGCGCCTTCACCAAGACGGACGTCAGCCTGACCTACGCCAGCCCCGACGATCGCTGGACCCTGCAAGGCTATGTCCGCAACCTCGAGGACGACGACGTGCGCACCGCCTCGGCGCCGAACTCGACCACGGGCCTGGCCACCAACGGCGCCGGCGAATTCTACGCCCCGCCGCGCACCTACGGCCTGCGCCTCGGCGTGACCTTCTAACCACCTCACTCCCCCTCGCGCCCGACGGATCCTGCCCGTCGGGCGCATCTTTGTTTTTCGTGTAGCCAAGCGAGTTTAGCCGATGATCCTCACACGACGCCTTCTGCTCCTGGCTGCCTCCGCGACAGTGCTCGGCGGCGGCGCCCACGCCGCGCCCAAGCAGCCCGAGCTGGGCGTGCGCGAGGGCAAGACCATTACCGTCGACGGGCTGAAGTTCCGCGACCTCGACCGCGACGGAAAGCTGTCGCCATACGAGGACTGGCGGCTTTCACCCGAAGTCCGCGCCGCCGACCTGACCGCGCGCATGACGCTGGACGAGAAGGCCGGCCAGATGATGCATGGCACCCTGCCGGCGACCGGCCCGATGGGCGTGGCCGGGATCGGCTCGGGCTACGACATGGCCAAGGCCGCGCCCTTGGTCGTGGACCGTCACGTCACCACCTTCATCACCCGCCTGGCCGGGGCTCCCAGCTTCCTGGCGCAGCAGAACAACGCCATCCAGGCGATCGCCGAGAAGGGCCGCCTGGGCGTGCCGGCGACGATCAGCACCGACCCGCGTCACCACTTCCAGTTCACGGCCGGCGCCAGCGTCGCGCCCGGCGGCTTCTCGCAGTGGCCCGAGGCCCCGGGCCTGGCCGCGATCGGCGACGCCGCCCTGACCAGGCGCTTCGGCGACATCGCCCGCCAGGAGTACCGCGCCGTCGGCATCCATCAGGCCCTGTCGCCGATGGCCGACCTGTCGACCGAACCGCGCTGGTCGCGCACGAACGGCACCTTCGGCGAGGACGCCGATCTGGTCGGCAAGATGACCAAGGCCTATGTCCAGGGCTTCCAGGGCGGCGACAAAGGCCTCGCGACCGGCGGCGTGTCGGCCGTGGTCAAGCACTGGGTCGGCTACGGCGCCTCGGCCAAGGGCTTCGACGGCCACAACAGCTACGGCCGCTATGCCGTTTTCCCCAAAGGACAATTCGACCTGCACGTGAAGCCGTTCGACGAGGCCTTCGCGGCCGGCGTCGTCGGCGTCATGCCGACCTACGCCATCCTTCAGGACGTGGCGCTTGAGGGGCAGCCGCTGGAGCCGGTGGCCGCCGGCTTCTCCAAGCAGCTGCTGACCGACCTGCTGCGGGGCAAGCACGGCTTCAAGGGGATCGTGCTGTCGGACTGGGCCATCACCAACGACTGCGGCGAGACCTGCCGCGACGGCTTCCCGGCCGGCGTGACGCCCAGCTTCGAGGGGTTCTCCACCGCCTGGGGCGTCGAGGACCTGGCCAAGGTCGACCGCTACGCCAAGGGCGTGAACGCGGGCCTCGACCAGTTCGGCGGCGTCGAGGACACGGCCGAGTTGGTCGCCGCCGTGAAGGCCGGCAAGATCACGGAAGGCCGCATCGACGAGTCCGTGAAGCGCATCCTGCTGGTCAAGTTCGAGCAGGGCCTGTTCGAGAACCCCTATGTCGACCCCAAGGCCGCCGACGCCATCGCCGGCGCCAAGGCCTTCGTCGCCGAGGGCAGGGCGGCCCAGAGCGCGGCCCTGACGCTGCTGGAGAACAAGAACGGCCTGCTGCCGCTGAAGGCCGCCGGCCGCAAGGTCTGGCTCAAGGGCGTCTCGCCCGACGTCGCCAAGGCCTACGGCCTGACGCCGGTGACGGATCTGGCCCAGGCGGATCTCGCCATCATCCGCGTCGAGACGCCGTTCGAGACCCTGCACCCCAACTACACCTTCGGGGTGCGCCAGCACGAGGGCGACCTGTCGTTCAAGGACGGCGCGGCCGACTACGAGGCCATCAAGGCCGCCTCGGCCAAGGTCCCGACCATCGTCAGCGTCTATCTCGACCGTCCCGCCATCCTGACCAATGTCCGCGACAAGGCCGCCGCCCTGGTCGGCGACTTCGGCTCCAGCGACGAAGCGCTGCTCGATGCGTTGACCGGAAAGGCCAAGGCGCGCGGCAGGCTGCCGTTCGAGCTGCCCTCGTCGATGGCCGCCGTCGAAGCCCAGGCCGAAGACGCGCCGCACGACAGCGAAAAGCCGCTCTACCCGATCCACTACGGCCTGACCTACTAGGGGGACCGCCACCATGATCCGCATGACGACCGCCGCCAGCATCGCGGCCCTGAGCTTGGCCGCCGGCGCGGCCCACGCCCAAACGGCCCAGCCGTGGATGAACACCAAGCTCTCGCCCGACGAGCGCGCGGCGTTGCTGGAAAAGGAGATGACCCTCGACGAGCGCATCGGCCTGGTCCACGGCCCGATGTCGATGCCGATCTTCGGCATCAAGAAGCCCGAGGGCGCCATCGGCTCGGCCGGCTACATCCCCGGCATTCCGCGCCTGGGCGTGCCGGCCCTGGAAGAGAGCGACGCCAGTCTCGGCGTCACCAACCCACTGGGCGTGCGACCGGGCGACGGGGCCACGGCCCTGGCTTCCGGCCTGTCGCTGGCGGCGACCTTCAACACCAAGCTGGCCTATGACGGCGGCGCGGTGGTCGGCCGCGAAGCTCGTGCGAAAGGCTTCAACGTCCAGCTGGCCGGCGGCGTCAACCTGGCCCGAGACCCGCGCAACGGCCGCAATTTCGAGTATCTGGGCGAGGATCCCTGGCTGGCCGGCAACCTCGTCGCCGCCCAGATCAACGGCATCCAGGCCCAGGGCATCGTCTCGACGATCAAGCACTTCTCGCTGAACGGCCAGGAGACGAGCCGCCACTTCGCCAACTCGGTGATCGACGAGTCCGCGCACCGGGAAAGCGACCTGCTGGCCTTCCAGATCGCCATCGAAAAGAGCCAGCCGGGCTCTGTGATGTGCGCCTACAACCTCGTCAACGGCGACTACAGCTGCGGCAACCCGCACCTGCTGAACGACGTGCTGAAGGGCGACTGGGGCTACAAGGGCTGGGTGATGTCGGACTGGGGCGCGGTCCATGCCACCGACTACATCGTCAAGGGGCTGGACCAGCAGTCGGGCGAGCAGCTGGACGCCAAGATCTGGTTCGGCGAGCCGCTGAAGGCCGCCGTCGAGAAGGGCGAGATCCCGGCCGCGCGCCTGTCGGACGCCACGCGCCGCATCCTGCGCTCGATGTTCGCCGCCGGCCTGTTCGACAAGCCGGTGACCCCGGGCGGCGCCATCGACTATGACGCCAACGCCGAGATCTCGCGCGCGGCGTCGGCCGAAGGC
Organism: Caulobacter radicis; assembly: GCF_003094615.1. Classification (GTDB taxonomy): domain Bacteria; phylum Pseudomonadota; class Alphaproteobacteria; order Caulobacterales; family Caulobacteraceae; genus Caulobacter; species Caulobacter radicis. Next base: position 154,436 of record NZ_QDKO01000023.1, read on the forward strand.
ATCGTGCTGCTGAAGAACCGCGAAGGCCTGCTGCCGCTGGCCAAGGCCGCCAAGACTATCGCCGTGATCGGCGGCCACGCCGACGCCGGCGTGCTGTCGGGCGGCGGCTCTTCGCAGGTCGTGCCTCCCGGGGGCGCCAAGCGCGTCGTGCCGCTGGGCGGCGAGGGCATGATGGGCGCCTTCCGCAGCCAGTACTTCAACGGCTCCTCGCCGCTGGCCGCCATCCGCAAGGCCGCGCCGGACGCCAAGGTCACCTTCGACGACGGCCGCTACGTCGCCTCGGCCGTCGCTGCGGCTAAAGCCGCCGACGTGGTGGTGGTGATGGGCAACCAGTGGATGGGCGAGGGCGAGGACGCCTTCGATCTCTCCCTGCCCAACGGCCAGGACGAGCTGATCGCCGCCGTGGTCGCCGCCAACCCCAACGCCATCGTCGTGCTGCAAACGGGCGGCCCGGTCTCGATGCCCTGGCTGAATGAGGCCGGCGCCGTGGTCGAGGCCTGGTACGGCGGCGCCAAGGGCGGCGAGGCCATCGCCGACGTGCTGTTCGGCGCGGTCAATCCGTCGGGCCGCCTGCCGGTGACCTTCCCGGCCTCGCTCGGCCAATACCCGCGCGAGGCCCTGCCGGGTCGCGGCGTGCCCGAGAAGACCCGGTTCGACGTCAACTACACCGAGGGCGCCGACGTCGGTTACCGCCGCTTCGCCGCCACCGGCGACAAGCCGCTGTTCCCGTTCGGCTATGGCCTGTCCTACACCTCGTTCGCCTATTCGAACCTGAAGGTCGAGGGCGGCCAGTCGGTCACCGTCAGCTTCGACGTCGCCAACACCGGCAAGGTCGAGGGCAAGGACGCCCCGCAGGTCTATCTGACCGGCGCGGCCGGCAAGCCGTTGCAGCGCCTGATCGGCTTCGACAAGGTGTCGCTGAAGCCGGGCGAGACCCGCCGCGTGACCCTGACCGCTGACCCGCGCCTGCTGGCCAGCTTCGACGCCAAGGGCCGTCGCTGGGTCGTCACGGGCGGCGACTATCAGGTGGCCGTCGGCGCTTCGGCCACGGACCTGGCCCTCAAGGGCGGGGCCAAGGTCAAGGCCCGGACGCTGAAGCCGTAAGGGAAGGGCATGGTGATGAGATCTCTGGTTTCGGGCCTGGCCCTGTCGCTGGCCATCGGCCTGCCGGCCCTGGCCGCCGGTCCGGTGGTCAAGACCACCGCCGGACCCGTCGAGGGCGTCGAGAGCGGGACGGTGGCGGCGTTCAAGGGCGTGCCCTTCGCCGCGCCGCCCGTCGGTCCGCTGCGCTGGCGCGCGCCCCAGGCCCCCGCGGCCTGGACCGCCGTCCGTTCGGCCGCCGAATACGGTCCCGACTGCGCGCAGAACCCGTTCCCGGGCGACGCAGCCCCCCTGGGCGTCCAGCCGGCCGAGGACTGCCTCTATGTGAACGTCTGGACGCCGAAGGACGCGATCAAGGCCAAGGCCAGGAAGCCGGTCATGGTCTGGATCTATGGCGGCGGCTTCGTCAACGGCGGCTCTTCGCCGTCGGTCTATGCCGGCGACCGCTTCGCCCGCGACGGCGTGGTGCTGGTCAGCTTCAACTATCGGGTCGGGCGCTTCGGCTTCTTCGCCCACCCGGCGTTGTCGGCCGAGAACGCCGATGGCGGCCTGCTGGGCAACTACGCCTTCATGGACCAGATCGCGGCCCTCAAATGGGTGCAGGCCAATATCGAGGCCTTCGGCGGCGATCCGGGTAACGTGACCATCTTCGGGGAGTCGGCCGGCGGCATGTCGGTCAACGCCCTGCTGACCACTCCCCTGGCGCAGGGCCTGTTTCATAAGGCGATCATTCAGTCGGGCGGCGGCCGGCCGCGCCTTCTGCCTTCGCTGCCGATCAAGGCCGCGCCGGGCGAGCGTTCGGCCGAGAGCGTCGGCGTCGCCTTCGCCGCCAAGGCCGGCGTGACGGGGGAGGGGCCCGAGGCCCTGGCCGCTCTGCGCGCCCTGCCGGCCGACGCGGTGGTCGACGGCCTGAACATGGCCACGTCCGGCGTGCCCACCTGGAACGGCGGGCCGATGGTCGACGGCAGGATCGTCACCAAGCCGGTGCTCGACGCCTTCGCCGCCGGCGAATGGACCAAGATGCCGGTGATGGTCGGGGCCACCGGCGCCGACGGCTTCTTCTTCGGCGGCACGCGCGACCAGGTCTTCGCCCCGTTCGGCGAGCGGCGGGCCGAGGCCGAGACGCTCTACGACCCGACCGGCGACGGCGACATCAAGGTCTATGGCTGGAAAGCCGCCGGCGACCGGATGTTCATCGAACCGGCTCGCGAGGTGGCCCGCACCCTGTCGGCGCAGGGCGCGCCGGTGTGGTCGTTCCGCTTCTCCTACGTGGCCGAAAGCCAGCGTCACGAATGGTGGAGCGCCCCGCACGCCACCGAGATCCCGTTCGTGTTCGACACCGTCGACGCCCGCTACGGCGCGGCCCTGACACCGGCCGATGCAGCCGCCGCCAAGGCCGCCCACGCCTACTGGATCGCCTTCGCCGTCAAGGGCGCGCCGGAGCCTGCGGGCTTGCCGGCTTGGCCCAGGTACGACGCGGCCGGCGATGCGATCATCGACTTCACCAACGACGGGGTGACGGCGGGCGCCGATCCGCTGAAAGCGCGGTTGGATCTCGTTAGAGCCACCACCCCCAAGCCGGCGGGCCAGTGACATGGCCGCCCGTCTCGCCGATGCGGTGATCGACCGCGACACCTTCCAGGCGCTGCGTCGCGCCCTGCCAGCGGCCACCAAGGCCTGCCTGCAGGAGACCTTCGGCATCAGCGAGACCACCTGGGTCAAGCTGCGCGACGGCCGTCCGGTCAAGCAGGCGACCCTGGAGCGGCTGCTGGAGCGCTATCGGCGGATGTGCGGGGAGATGGGAAGGCGGGCGGCGTGAGTGCTTGGCCCCCGTCCTTCGGCAAGCTCAGGATGAGGGCCATTGATGCGGCGGGTCACTAGAAAACCTCACCCTGAGCTTGTCGAAGGGCGAGGTTTTCGCTCGGCGTGTCAGCCGCTGATCTTCGGCAGCCCGTCCATGATCGCCGTCAGCGCCAGCACGGTCTGGCCCTCCATGGCGCTGTGGCCGGCGTCGGTCTTCACGTAGCTGGCCGGCGGCGCGCTGATCTCGTCCAGGGCCGCGACCAGGCGCGAGGCCTGTGACAGCGGGCAGACCTGGTCGAAGCGGCCGTGGACGATGTGGATGTCCAGGCCTTTCAGCTTGTCCACGTTCTTCACGATGTAGTCCGGCTCGAGGAACAGGCCGTTGGCGAAGAAGTGGGCCTCGATCTGAGCGAAGCAGAGGGCGAAGTCGGCCTCGCCGAACTTACCCGCGTCGGCGTTGTCGGGGATCATGTTCGAGATCGTGCCTTCCCAGACCGACCAGGCCACGGCCGCCTCGAGCTGGCGCTGACGCTCGGCCTCGCTGGTCGGGACCATGTCGAAGATCTGCTTGTAGGCGCCCATGATGTTGCCGCGCTCTTCGACCGCGATCACTTCGACGAAGGCCTTCCACTCGTCGGGGTAGGCGATGTAGGCGCCCGGCTCGGTGAGGGCGTAGGGCGTGTTGGTGAAGGCCGCCGCATTGCCTTGGTACATGTAGAGCAGGTCTTCGGTCGCGCCGAGGAAGATGCCGCGCAGGATCAGCGAGGCGACCTTGTCGGCGTGGCGGATGGCGTAGGTCAGCGCCAGGGTGCTGCCCCAGCTGCCGCCGAACACGTGCATGCGGCCGGTGATCCCCAGCGCGTCGCGCAGCCTGTTGATGTCGTCGACCAGGTGGTCGGTGGTGTTGTTGGTCAGCGCCACCTGCGGGCCGGCCGAGGCGACCGTGGGCTCGCTCTTTCCGCAGCCGCGCTGGTCGAACAGGATCACGCGATAGCGCTTGGGATCGAAGAACCGGGCCATCGGCGGGGCGCAGGCGCCGCCGGGGCCGCCGTGCAGGAACATCACCGGTTCGCCGTCCGGATTGCCGTATTCTTCCCAATAGAGCTTGTGGTCGGGCGCGGTGTCGACCTGCAACAGGCCGCTCTTGTTGGCGATGGGCTGATCGTACTTCCACTCACCAGTCACCTTGCTGGTGGTCCGCAACCGCGAGAAATTCATAACTCGACCTTTCGTGAGGCTGTTCGCCCGTGCCGTTTAGATGCGCTCGTCACCGGCGACCGCAAGTCAAAATCGGCGGCCCTCGACAGGATCGGAGCGTGCGCGTACCCCACCGGTTCGCCCCAACCCCAGAGGAGGGACCATGCCCAATCCCTTCTCGCTGCTGCTTCCGGCGCTGGTCCCGTCGTGGAACTTCTTCGACGTCATCTCCGCCTCGCCGCGCGTCGAGTACGCCCTGGCCGAGACGCGCGACGCCGCCCTGGACGCCTGGACCGAATTCCGCCCGCGCCCGCAACGCCTGTCGCCGGTCGCCATGCTGGGCCGCCTGTTCTGGAACCCGCGCTGGAACGAGAGTCTCTATCTGGTCAGCTGCGCCGAGCGCCTGGTCGAGGAGCCGACGGCCCACGGCGAGGACGAGATTTTCCGCCGGGTCGCCGCTGATCTCGCCGCGCGGTCGGACGCGCCGCCGTGGCTGTCGTTCCGGCTGCTGTTCATCGACCCGACGGGCGAGCGCGAGGTGCTCTACCAGGCCGCGCCGCGCCTGCGGGCGGACATCGACGTGCGATGAGTTTCGACCACGCCCTTCGCCTGACAGAGGTGCTGCTGGCCCTGGCGCTGGCCCAGCAGAGCCTGGAGCACCTGCGGGCCTTCCGCCGCGAGCGTATCCTGTTTGGCGCGCGCATCGTCCTGTGCGGGCTGGTCGTCGCGGGCGTCGCCTCGCCCTGGTCGCTGGTTGCCTTGGCGGGCCTGTCGCTGCTGATCCTCCAGCGCTTCCGGGGACCCTATAACGGCGGCAGCGATCGGCTGGGGCTGCTGGCCCTCTGGTGCGTGATGCTGGCGCGCGTTCTGCCCGTCGATCAGTGGCGCGAGTTGGCCTTCGGCTATCTCGGCGTGCAGCTGATGCTGTCCTATTTCATCTCGGGCTGGGTGAAGATCGTGAACCCCGACTGGCGCAAGGGCGTGGCCTTGCGCCAGGTGTTCGCCTTCTCGGCCTATCCCGTCGCCGAGAACCTGCGCGGCTGGTCAGGTCGGCCGGGCCTGCTTCTGGCCATGTCATGGGCGGTGATGCTGTTCGAGCTGGTCTTTCCGCTGACCATGATCTCACAGGCGTCTTTGATGGTGGGCCTCGCTATCGCTGCGACCTTCCATCTGGCCAATGCCTGCCTGTTCGGCCTCAACCGCTTTTTCTGGACCTGGCTGGCGGCCTATCCGGCCATCCTCTGGCTTCAGCAGCGGCTGTTCTAGCCCCAGGCGGGGAAGGCGAGGCAGGTCGGACGATCGACGGCGACCGACTGGTCGGTGGCGGCAAGACGTCCCGATGACGGATCACGCGCCAGGACCGTCACCGTGTTGGAGCCCTGATTAGCCGCCAGCAGCCAGCGGCCGGACGGATCTATGGCGAAGCTCCATGGCGTTTTGCCGCCCGATGGGATGCGCTCGCCCTGCAGCAGGGCGCCGGTCGTCTCGTTGACCGCATAGGCGCCGATGACGTCCTCGACCCGGATCGAGACGTAGACGAAGCGACCGTCGGTGCTGACGGCGACCTCCGCGCCGTTGACGGGCGGCATGCCGCCGGCTGGCAAGGCCTGGACGAGCACGAGCCGGCCAGCCTCCCAGCGATAGGTTCGGATCTCCGGCTCGATCTCGCTGAGCAGATAGACGAAGCGGCCGTTGGGATGGATGGCCAGGTGACGCGGCCCGGTCATGGGCGGCACGTCGGTCGAGGCGTCGCCTGCCGGTCCCAGGCGCCGGGTGGCGGCGTCATAGGGGTGAACGAAGATCCGGTCGGCCCCGAGGTCGGCGACCAAAGCAAGACGCCTCGAGGGATCGACCAGCACCGCGTGGGCGTGGGGCCCCTGCTGCTGGGGACCCGGACCCGAGCCCGTATTGGCCTGCACCGATGCCGGCGCCTCCAGCCCGCCGTCGGCGCGCACGGGCAGGGCGGCGACGTGGCCGTCACCGTAGTGCGCGACCAGAAGGCCGCCGGCCTCGCCGTCCAGCGACATGTGCGCGGGCCCGCCGCCGCCCGAGGCGACCGTCGAAAACACGGTCAGGGCGCCGGTCGCCGGATCGGCCTTCAGCGCATGGACCTTGCCCTGTTCCCCGGGGCCGTAACCCGTTTCGCTCAGGGCGTAGACCACCGGCAGGGCCGGATGGGCGACCAGCCAGGTCGGGCGCTGAAGGGGCGCGACGACGCCGATCGGAGTCAGCTTGCCGGTGGCGGTGTCGAGTCGTGCGGCGAAGACGCCCTGGCCGTCCTGGTCTGCTTGGGTCCCGACATAGACCAGCCGTTCGTTCCGCGAGGCCGCTCGCGCCGCCTGGGCGGCCATCAGGCCCAGCGCGCCGGCGGCGACCGCGCGGCGGGTGGGCAAGCCGTGTCTGGAATCGGTCATCGGCGTCTCCTCCACCCACGCTTGTCAGGCTTTGCAGGAGGCGTCGATAAGACCACTCGGGTTTCTTCCTCGAAGAAAATCGCGCCGGGTTTGACGGAAGTTTCGCGCCCGTGCATCGCTCCCTCCAGAACAACTCGACCAGAGTGGGTGGGACGGAAACGGTGTCGGAGGGGCGTGCGCGCGTCGTGGCTTGGATCGGGCGGGAAATCCTGCCCCATGAGGCTGACCTGCGCGCCTGGCTGCGGCGGGCCTTCGCCACGGCCGGCGACGTCGACGACATCGTGCAGGAGACCTACTGCCGCCTGGCCGGGCTCTCCCACGTCGATCACATCGGCGAGCCGAGGGCCTACCTGTTCCAGGCCGCCCGCAGCGTCGCGCTGGAGCAACTGCGGCGGGCGCGGGTGGTGCACATCGACACGGTGACGGAAATCGACGCGCTGAACATCGAACTGGACGAGCCTTCGCCCGAGCGCATCGCCGGCGGGCGGCGCGAGTTGGAGCGGGTGCGGCGGCTGATCGCCGCCTTGCCCGACCGCTGCCGCCGGATCTTCGAGATGCGCAAGATCGAGGGGCTGCCGCAACGCGAGATCGCCCGCCGCATGGGCGTGACAGAGAACGTGGTCGAGAACGAATCCGTGAGGGGGCTGCGCGCCATCCTCGCCGCCCTCGCCGAGGGTGAAACCGAAGAAACCGCGGCCGCGAGGAGGCCGAGTACGCATGACCGAACGCGAAAGCGCCGCTGACATCGAGGCGGCCGCCGCCCGATGGGTGGTGCGCGCCGATCGCGGGGATCTGGACCCGGCCGAGCTGGAGGCCTGGCTGGCGGGCGACACGCGCCGCCAGGGCGCCTTCGTGCGCGCCCAGGCGGCCTGGGGCTTGCTGGATCGCGGTCGCGCGCTCGGCGGAAACGAGGCGTCGTCGAAGGCGCGTCAGCGCATCGATCGCCGTGGGCTGCTGGCTGGCCTGGGCGTCGCGGCGGCCGCCTGCGTCGCCGTGGTCGTAGCGCCGCGCCTGCTGGCCGCCCGCTATGGCACCGCCGTTGGCGAGATCCGCCGCGTGCCGCTGGCCGACGGCTCGCTGGCCGCGATCAACACCGACACCACGCTTGAGGTGGCCATGAAGCCGCGCAGGCGCGAGGTGCGGCTCGACCGAGGCGAGGCCTGGTTCCAGGTCGCCAAGGACGCCGAGCGGCCGTTCGTGGTCGAGAGCGGTCCGGTGCGGGTGAGGGCGGTCGGCACCGCCTTCTCCGTCCGTCGCCGCGACGGCGGCTGCGAGGTGCTGGTCACCGAGGGCGTGGTCGAGGTCTGGTCGGAAGGGGCCGGCGAGGCCCCGCGCCGCGTGACCGCCGGCGAGCGGGTTTTCGCTTCGGACGCCGCCGGCGCGGCCCGGCCCGTGCCGGCGTCGCTGGAGATCACCCGCGAGCTGGCCTGGCGCGAGGGCCAGATCGTGCTGGACGGCGAAGCCTTCGGCGCGGCCGCCGAGGAGTTCAACCGCTACAACGCCCGCAAGATCGTCATCGCCGATCCGGCCCTGGCCGAGCAGAAGCTGGTCGGCTGGTTCCGCACCAACGAGCCTGAAAGCTTCGCCCGCGCCGCCGCTTCCAGCTTTGGCGCGCGGGTGACGGTGCGCGGCGACGCCATCCTCGTGCAGTCGCTCGCGCCCCTGGCCGAATAGGGATTTGGCCGTCCACGGAGGATGGCGTTCGAACAATTTTCGCGGCGCTCTGACGGAAACCGGTTTCCCGCCCATCGCTCAAGACAGGCGCTCCCAGAAGCGCCGTGCGAAACAAACAATAGGGAGGGCGCGGAATGGGTTATCCGCGAGACGTCTACGGAAAATCGGCCCTGATGCTGGCGGCGGGCGCCGCCGCGGTGCTGGCAAGCAGCCAGGCCCAGGCCCAGACGCGCAAGTTCGACGTGCCGGCCCAGGCCGCGGCCACCGGCATTCCCCAGTTCGGCAAGCAGGCCGACCTGCAGATCCTGGCCCCGCAGGCGGCCGTCCAGGGCAAGCGGGTCAACGCCGTGCGCGGGACCTATACCGTCTCCGAAGGCCTTTCGCGCCTGCTGGACGGCGCCAACCTGACCATCGTCTCGAACGACGGCCGCACCGCGGTGCTGGGCCAGAAGGGTTCGGTGCAACTGGCCTCGACCGCGCCGGTCGCCATCCCGCAGCAGTCCGAGCCCGTCGGCGACACCATCGAGGAGCCGGCGGCCGTCGAGGAGGTGGTCGTCACCGGCTTCCGCGCCAGCCTGGGCAGCGCCCTGAACATCAAGAAGCGCACCAGCGGCGTGGTCGACGTGATCAAGGCCGAGGACATCGCCGACTTCCCGGACGCCAACCTCGCCGAGTCCATCCAGCGCGTGCCGGGCGTGTCGATCGCCCGCGACGCCGGCGAAGGCCGCCAGATCACGGTCCGAGGCCTGGGCCCGCAGTTCACCCGCGTGCGCATCAACGGCGTCGAGGGGCAGAGCACGGCCAGCGGAACCGACAGCTCGGGCGGCGCCAATCGCAACCGCTCGTTCGACTTCAACGTCTTCGCCTCGGAGCTCTTCAACAGCATCACCGTGCGCAAGACCGCCTCGGCCTCGACCGAGGAAGGCTCGCTGGGCGCCACCGTCGACCTGCAGACCGGCCGGCCGTTCGACTATAAGGGGGCGACGCTCGTGGTCTCGGCCCAGCAGGGCTACAACGACCTGTCGGAAAGCTGGGACCCGCGCTTTGCGCTGCTGGCCTCCAACACCTGGGCCGACGGCAAGCTCGGCGCCCTCGTGTCGGTGGCCTACACCGAGCGCAACCTGCTGGAAGAGGGCCACGGCTCCGGCGGCTGGCTGAACGGCACGGAGGTCGGCGGCTTCAGCCCGGCCTCGACCTTCACCCAGGCCAGCTCGGCCAGCGTGTTCACCCCGCGCTTCCCGCGCTACGGCCGCCTGACCCACGATCAGAAGCGCCTGGGGATCACCAGCTCGCTGCAATTCCGGCCTGACGAGAAGACCCTGGTCACGGCCGATTTCCTCTATTCGGACTTCAAGGCCACCCGCACCGAGAACTGGCTGGAAGCCCTGTCCTTCGCCCGCAACGCCGCCCAGGGCGGCCGGCCCGAGATCATCGTCCGCGACGGCGTCGTCAACGCCAAGGGCGACATGGTCTACGGCCTGTTCGACGACGTCGACGTCGAGAGCGAGACCCGCTTCGACAAGCTCGACACCAGGTACACCCAGGGCACCTTCACGGTCGAACACCGCTTCTCGGACCGCTTCAAGGTGACGGGCCTAGTCGGCTTCTCGAAGTCGGACTTCGACAATCCGATCCAGACGACGGTGATCCTCAACCGCGAGAACGCCGACGGCTTCTCGTACGACGATCGAAACAACGCCAAGCTGCCGGCGATGAATTTCGGCTTCGATGTCACCGACCCGCTGGCCTACAATTTCGGCGCGGCGCGCTCGGAGATCCGGCTGCGGCCACAGGGCGTGACCAACACCATCCAGACCGCCCAGATCGACGGCGACTACGAGCTCAACGACACCTTCCGCCTGAAGGCGGGCGTGAACCTCAAGAAGTACGAGTTCGACTCCTGGGCTTTGGCTCGGGTCAACGAGTCCGTCGTGCCGACCCTGCCGGCCGGCGTCACCCTGGCCGGCCTGACCAACCTGGTCAGCGGTTTCGGCAAGAACCTCGGCGGCTCGGGCTATCCCACCAGCTGGGCCGCGCCGGACCTGAACGCCTTCGCCAAGCTGTTCGACATCTACAGCGGCACGGGCCTGTTCGAGCTGTCGGGCGCCAGCAACGCCAACGCCCGCGGCAACATCCGCAGCGTCGAGGAGAAGGACACCGCCGCCTATGTGCAGCTGGACTTCAACTCAGATCGCTTCGCCTGGCCGATCCGCGGCGACGTCGGCGTGCGCTACGTCAAGACCGAGCAGAGCTCGACCGGCTACCAGCTGGTGTCCGGCGCGGCCCAGCAGGCCACGGTCGATCGCGAGTACGAGGACGTGCTGCCGGCCCTGAACCTCACCGCCGAGGTCACGCCCGACCTTCTGCTGCGCTTCGGCGCGGCCAAGGTCATGACCCGTCCGAACCTGGGCAGCCTGACGCCGGGCGGCAGCCTGAGCGTCGTGGGCGTGTTCAGCGTCAGCTCGGGCAACCCGTATCTGGATCCGATCCGGGCCACGACCTACGACCTGTCGGCCGAATGGTACTTCGCCAAGGACGCCCTGCTGTCGGTCGGCCTGTTCTACAAGGACATCGACAGCTACATCCAGACGCAGCGGATCTCGCAGACCTTCGCCGCCTCCGGCCTGCCGACCAGCCTGCTCGACGGCCTAGCCGGCGTGTCGGCCAACGACACCTTCCTGTTCAGCAAACCGGTCAACACCGAGGGCGGCCCGCTGAAGGGGATCGAGATCAGCTACCAGCAGCCGTTCAGCTTCCTGCCGGGCCCGCTGCGCCACACGGGTGTGATCTTCAATGTCACGATCGTCGACTCCAAGATCGACTACATCTCGTCGCGCTCGGCCACCGGCTTCGTGCAGAACGACCTGGTGGGGCTGTCGAAGAACGCCTTCAACGCCACCCTCTACTACGAGGACAGCAGGTTCAGCGCCCGCGTCTCCGGCGCCTATCGCGACAAGTACCTGACCGCCGTGCCCAGCGGCACCTCGACCAACGACATTGACGGCGTGCGCGACACCTTCACCGTCGACGCCTCGGCCTCGTACCAGATCAACAAGCGCCTGAAGGTCACCTTCGAGGGGTTGAACCTGACCGACGCCTTCAACGAGCAGTATACCGACAGCGTGCGTGACAGCATCTACGTCTATTCGCACACCGGACGGCAGTACAACTTCGGCCTGAGGTACTCCTTCTAGGCCGGAGCGAACCTTCCTCCTCCCGGGGGAATGTTGGGCGTCGGCCGTCCCTCCCGGCCGGCGCCCGCTCTTTTTCTTTCGAGGCTTCGATGACGATGGTTTCGCGACGGGCCGTGGCGGCCGGGATTCTGCTGCTTCCTGGCGCCGCCTCGGCCGCGCCGCGCTATGACGCCGTGCTCAAGCGCCCCGACGATCCGCGCCGGTTTCCGGCCCCGACCTACGAGAAGCTGTCGGCCGCCGTGGCCGCCGCGCCGGCCAGTGGAACGCGACCCTTCCGCATCCTGGTGACCAGGGGCGCTTTCGACGAGCAGGTCGTGATCGAAAAGCCGTTCATTCACCTGGTCGGCGAAAGCCGCACGAGCTCGATCATCACCCACCTGGCCGCCTCCGGCCTGACCGCGCCCGATGGCAAGCGCTGGGGCACGTTCCGCACGCCGACCCTGTTCGTCCGTGCGCCGGACTTCGCCGCTCGCAATCTGACCATCCGCAACGCCTTCGACGGCCTGGGCGAGATGACCAGGCCTGACGGCCTGCACTCGCACGACGGCGGCGGCCCGCAGGCCGTGGCCCTGATGCTGGACAAGGGCAGCGACCGGGCGCGGCTGACGCAAGTCGACATCCTCAGCTATCAGGACACCCTGTTCCCGGACGCGGGCCGCAGCCTGTTCGAGCGCTGCCTGATCGCCGGCAGCTACGACTTCATCTTCGGGGCGGGCAGGGCGTTCTTCAGGGACTGCGAGATCCGCTCGCTGCCGCGGCCGGTCGATCCGGTCGACGGCTATGTCGTTGCGCCCAGCACGCCGATCGACCAGCCTTTCGGCTTCGTGTTCAAGGACTGTCGCCTGACCAAGGCGCCGGGTACGGCAAGCCGCTCGGTCTATCTGGGACGGCCCTGGCGGCCTTCCAGTCAGTTCCCCGACGGGCGCTACGGCGATCCGAAATTCGTCGGAGCCAGCGCCTTCATCGATTGCTGGATGGACGACCACGTGGCCCCGGAGGGCTGGACGCAGATGTGGTACACCGGCAAGGACGGCAATCCGCGCACAATGCTGCAGCCTGAGGACGTTCGCTTCTCGCAGTACGGCTCGAAAGGGCCCGGCGCGGCCGCGTTCCAGCGCGGTCGAGCCTTGAGCGCCGCCGAGGCCAGGGCGATGAGCGTCGACGCCGTGCTGGCCGGCTGGCGCGTCTGAGGTCTCAGCGCGCGAACGGGAAGGGCGTCACCGACTTGCTGGCCTCTTCCACCAGCAGGGTGCGGTTGATCGGAGCCGCGGCGCGCTGCGGACAGGCCGGCCGCTCGCAGATCCGGCACGACGGCCCGATCTCCACCGCCAGCGGCGAGGCGATGTCGAGCCCGCGCGAGGCGGCCAGCTTGCTCGCGAACTTCAGCTCGCAGCCCAGGCCGATGACCAGCTCGTCCTCCAGCCCGGCCTGCAGGCCCGAGGTCCGCCGCACGGTGCGCGACAGGGTGAAGTAGCGCTCGCTGTCGGGCGTCTCGATCACCTGGGTGACGATGCGGCCGGGGGTCTTGAAGCTGTCGTGGACGTTCCAGCGCGGGCAGGCGCCGCCGAAGCGCGAGAACGGGAAGGGGCCGGCGGCGAAACGCTTGGAGATGTTCCCCGCCGCGTCCAGTCGCATCATGAAGAACGGGATCCCCCGCGCGCCGGGACGGCTCAGGGTCGTCAGGCGCTGGGCGGCCTGCTCGTAGCTGACGCCGAAGCGCGGTCGCACCCGCTCGATGTCGTAGCCGCTGGCCTCCATGGCAGCGTGGAACGGCTCGTACGGCATCATGATCGCCGCGGCGAGGTAGTTGTCGAGGAACACCTTCAGCAGTTGGCGCGTGGCGCGGTCGGGCGCGGCGAAGCGGTCGGCCAGGCGCGTCAGCGCCTCGGGCGCCTCCATCAGGCCCAGCTGATAGCACATGGCGAAGATGCGGCTGGCCGGGGCCAGGGTCTCAGACACCATCAGGCGCTTGCGGTGGTGGTCGTAGCGGCGCAGCGAGCCGGCCATGACCTCGGCCGGCATCACTCGCGTCTGGATGCCGTGGCGGGCGACCAGGCGCTCACGCACGGCCGGCCCCAGGTCCTGCAGGTCGGCGTCCAGCGCCGCGACGATGGCCTCGGCCGCCGTCTCCAGCTCGGCGAAGTGGTTGCGCTGCGAGCCGACGAGGTCGCGCACCCAGTCGGTCGGCGACGACGAGGCCGCCGGCGTGCCGTCGGGACGCTCGAAGGCGCCCAGGTCGATCATCCGGCCGCGATCGAGATAGGCGCGGTAGAGGCGGGCCATGGCCTCGGCCAGGCCCGGCGACAGTTCGGCGACTTCCGCCACCTCGTGCCGGCCCAGGCCCAGGTCGGCGAACATCTTGTCGGCCAGAACCTCTTCCAGCCCCGCGCCGCCGCCCGGATCGTCGGCCGACAGGGTGCGCAGATCCAGGTCGTAGGCTTCGGCCAGCCGTAGCAGCATCTGGGCCGTCACCGGCCGCTGGTTGCGCTCCAGCAGGTTCAGGTAGCTGGGCGAGACGCCCAGCTCGTCGGCCATGCGGCTCTGGGTGACGCCCAGGTCGCGGCGGAGGCGCTTGAGGCGCCCGCCCAGGAACAGCTTTTTGTCGGTCGTGACCATGTCTGTCACGTTGTCACGAATTTACAAAATACACAAAGTCGATTTGTGACAAATCGTCTTCAATAGGTTCGACCGCCTTGCCGCATCGGCGTTAGCTCCCTGTCACAGCTTACAGCCCGCCTCCCAACAAGCGGGCCCCGATGGGGAAGAAGAGACGACCATGCGCAAGACCTACGCCGAGCACCGCCAGGACCTTATCGCCCGCTATCCGCAAGGCGTGACGCCCGGCGGCGTCGCCATCGACGACATCATCCAGCTGAAGCTGCAGAACACCTTCAACACCCACCTGGACATCGCTCGCGAGATGGCCGTCGTCATGCGCGCCGACATGGCCGCCTATGACGCCGATAGCAGCAAGTTCACCCAGTCGCTGGGCTGCTGGTCGGGCTTCCACGCCCAGCAGATGATCAAGTCGGTCAAGCGCCTGCGCGGCACGACCAAGGGCGCCTACGTCTACCTGTCGGGCTGGATGGTCGCAGGCCTGCGTAACCGCTTCGGCCACCTGCCGGACCAGTCGATGCACGAGAAGACGTCCGTCGTTGATCTCATCGAAGAGATCTACGTCTCGCTGCGCCAGGCCGACGAAGTGGCGATCAACGACCTCTTCAAGGCTCTGAGCACGGCCCGCAAGGCCGGAGACCAGGTCGCCGAGCAGGCCGCGATCAAGGCCATCGACGGGTTCGAGACCCACGTCGTTCCGATCATCGCCGACATCGACGCCGGCTTCGGCAACGAGCACGCCACCTATCTGCTGGCCAAGGAGATGATCAAGGCCGGCGCCTGCTGCCTGCAGATCGAGAACCAGGTCAGCGACGCCAAGCAGTGCGGCCACCAGGACGGCAAGGTCACCGTGCCGCGCGAGGACTTCATCGAGAAGCTGCGCGCCTGCCGCCTGGCCTTCGAGGAGCTGGGCGTCGACGAGGGCGTCATCGTCGCCCGCACCGACAGCCTGGGCGCGGGTCTGACCCAGAAGGTCCCGGTCAGCCAGGGCGAGGGCGATCTGGCCGCCGAATACATCAAGTGGCTGAAGACCGAGGCCATCACGCCCGAGAACCCGCTGCGCGACGGCGAGATCGCGATCATGAAGGACGGCGCCTTCGTCAAGCCGGTGCGCATGGCCAACGGCCTGTTCGCCTTCCAGGACGGCACGGGCCGCGCCCGGGTCATCGAGGACTGCATCGCCAACCTGACGCAAGGCGGCGCCGACCTTCTGTGGATCGAGACCGATACGCCCAATGTCGACGAGATCGCCTCGATGGTGGCCGAGGTCCGCAAGGCCGTGCCGAACGCCAAGCTGACCTACAACAACTCGCCGTCGTTCAACTGGACCCTGAACCTGCGCAAGCAGGTCCGCGCCCAGTGGATCGCCGAGGGCAAGATCCACGAGGACTCCTATCCCGACGGCAACGTCCTGATGTCGGCCGAGTACGACGCGACGGATCTGGGCCGCGAGGCCGACGATCGCCTGGCCCGCTTCCAGGTCGACATCTCGGCCCGCGCCGGGGTGTTCCACAACCTGATCACCCTGCCGACCTTCCACCTGACCGCCAAGAGCGTCGACGAGCTGTCGCGCGGCTACTTCGGCGACCAGCGGATGCAGGCCTACGTCAATTCGGTGCAGCGCGAGGAGATCCGTCGCGGGGTCTCGGCCGTGAAGCACCAGCACGAGGTCGGCTCCGACCTCGGCGACACCTTCAAGGAAATGGTCGGCGGCGAGCGGGCCCTGAAGGCCGGCGGCCACGCCAACACCATGAACCAGTTCGCCGCCGAATAGCTCGGCGTCCGAAACCGATAACCCCCACTTCACCCCCACTGGCGAAAACCTACAGGAGAGAACGCCATGACCAACGTCACGCAATTCGCTCCGGCCGCGATGCCGGATTCGACGGCCCAGGATCGCGCCGTGGACCGCCTCGCCGAGGCCTCGCACCGCCTCAACGAAGCCGTCCGCCGCGCCATCGAGGCCGGTTACTCGGTGGAACTGGTGCGCACCTCGCGCCACCATGACGGCTCGGGCAATTGGGGCGACCAGATCGTCCCGACCATCCGCGCCAACGAAGCCCCCAAGAGCGCGTAAGACGCTCGGGCGCCCGCGGGCGAGGGGAGGCGCCTGCTTCCTCCTCTCGCCCGCCACACTGCAATCGTCATCCCGGAGGGCGCGCAAGCCCCATCCGGGACCCAGGGATCGCCGCGCGGCGTCGAGGCTTCTTCGCGGTGGCCGGCTCCGCGCGGCGGTCCCTGGGCTCCGGCTTCGACTTGGGTGCGCAGACCGCATCCGATAGACCTCTTCCCAAGTCCGCGTCCAAACACCACGGAACACGCCATGCCTCTCGACATCGCCGCCAACGTCCAGATCCTCGGCCCGATCGAGGGTCGTGCGGTAGAGATCCTCACGCCTGAGGCCGTGGCCTTCGTGGCCGACCTGCACCGCCGCTTCGACGGCCGCCGGCGCGAGCTGCTGGCCGCTCGCCAGGCGCGTCAGGCCCGCTTCGACGCCGGCGAACTGCCCGATTTTCTGGCGCAGACCTCGCACGTCCGCGCCGCCGACTGGCGCGTCGCCCCGATCCCGGCCGACCTGCTCGATCGTCGCGTCGAGATCACCGGGCCGGTCGACCGCAAGATGATCATCAACGCCCTCAACTGCGGGGCGAAGGTGTT
The DNA here is from genome assembly GCF_003094615.1 of Caulobacter radicis. Classification (GTDB taxonomy): domain Bacteria; phylum Pseudomonadota; class Alphaproteobacteria; order Caulobacterales; family Caulobacteraceae; genus Caulobacter; species Caulobacter radicis. Next base: position 171,093 of record NZ_QDKO01000023.1, read on the forward strand.
CATGGCCGACTTCGAGGACGCCACGGCCCCCACCTGGGCCAATGTCGTCGAAGGCCAGGTCAACCTGAAGGACCGCTGGAACGGCGTCTTGGACCACGTCGATCCGAAGTCCGGAAAGGCTTACGCGCTGGGAGCCAACCCGGCCGTCCTGAAGGTCCGGCCGCGCGGCTGGCACCTTCCCGAACGCCACCTCGAAGTCGACGGCGCGCCTGTCGCCGGCGCTCTGTTCGACTTCGGCCTCTATGTCTTCCACAACGTCCGCGCGGCGATCGAGCAAGGCTCGGGCCCGTACTTCTACCTGCCCAAGCTGGAGAGCCACCTGGAGGCGCGTCTCTGGAACGAGGTCTTCGTCCGCGCCCAGGAGGCGCTGGGCCTGCCCGTCGGCACGTTCAAGGCCACGGTCCTGATCGAGACGATCCCGGCCGCCTTCGAGATGGACGAGATCCTGTTCGAGCTGAAGGACCACATCGTCGGCCTCAACTGCGGCCGCTGGGACTACATCTTCTCGTTCATCAAGCGCCTGGGCCGCACACCCGCTTTCCTGACGCCGGACCGCTCGGCCATGGTCATGGGCAAGGCCTTCCTCGGCGCCTATTCGCTGAAGCTGATCCAGACCTGCCACCGCCGGGGCGCGTTCGCGATGGGCGGCATGGCGGCCCAGATCCCGATCAAGGGCGACGAGGCCGCCAACCTGGCCGCCTTCGCCAAGGTCCGCGCCGACAAGGAACGCGAGGCCGGCGCCGGCCACGACGGCACCTGGGTCGCCCACCCCGACCTCGTGCCGGTGGCCATGGAGGTCTTCAACCGCCTGATGCCGACGCCCAACCAGCTCGACAAGACCCTGGAGGGCCTGGAGATCACGCAAGCCCAGATGCTGGAGCTGCACGACGGCGCCCGCACCGAGACGGGCGCGCGCGAGGCGATCCGGGTGGGCGTGCGATACACCCAGGCCTGGCTGGAGGGCCGCGGCGCGGCGCCGCTCTACAACCTGATGGAGGACGCCGCGACCGCCGAAATCTGCCGCACGCAGCTTTGGCAGTGGGTGCGCCTGGCCGCCGAGCTCGACGATGGCCGGGTGCTGACCTCGGAGCTGTTCATCAGCCTGTTCACCCAGGAGATGGGCGACCTGCGCCGCGAGTTCGGCTCGCCGCGCCTGGAGGAGGCCGCTCACCTCTTCACCCGCATGGTGCTGTCCGACACGCTGGAGGAGTTCCTGACCCTTCCGGCCTATGAGTTGATCGGCTGACACCGGCGCGGCGGCGGCGCTCCATCCCCCGGAGCGCCGTCGCGTTGCGTCGCCCTACCGACACGTAAGACCCCGAAAAGCCGGAGCCATGCGAGCCCCGGCGCGTTTGACGCTCGACCAGTAACAAGGCGGGCGTCTCGTCATGACCATCTCCTCCCTGCGCCGGGATCTCCTCACCCGACCGATCTTCCAGTGGGCCCAAGGCGTGCTGCCGGCCCTGTCCCAGACCGAGCGCGACGCCATCGACGCCGGCGACGTCTGGTGGGACGCGGCGCTGTTCACCGGCGACCCCGACTGGAACGAGCTCCTGTCGTTCCCCAGGCCCCAGCTACGCCCCGACGAGCAGGCCTTCATCGACGGCCCGGTCGAGAAGCTCTGCGCCATGGTCGACGAATGGACCATGACCTGGGAGACCCGCGACCTGTCGCCGGAGGTCTGGACCTTCCTGAAGGAAAACAAGTTCTTCGGGATGATCATCCCCAAGCAGTACGGCGGCCTGGGTTTCTCGGCCTACGGCCACGCCGAGGTGGTGCGTCGCATCGCCACCCGTTCGGTCTCGGCGGCGGTGACGACGATGGTGCCCAACTCGCTGGGTCCGGGCGAACTGATCATGCGGTTCGGGACCAGGGCCCAGCAGGATCACTGGCTGCCGCGGCTGGCCGACGGGCGCGAGATCCCCGCCTTTGGCCTGACCAGCCCCGAAGCCGGCTCGGACGCCTCGGCCATGGTCGACGAGGGCGTGGTCTGCCGCGGAACCTGGGAGGGACTTGAAGTCCTGGGCATCCGCCTCAACTGGCACAAGCGCTACATCACCCTAGGCCCCGTCTGCACGGTGCTGGGCCTGGCCTTCAAGCTGCGCGACCCCGATCATCTGCTGGGCGATGACGAAGACATCGGCATCACCTGCGCCCTGGTGCCTACGACCACGCCCGGCGTCGAGATCGGCCGCCGCCACCTGCCGGCCTTCCAGACGTTCCAGAACGGTCCCAACTGGGGCAAGGACGTCTTCATTCCCATGGACCTCGTCATCGGCGGCGCCGAGCGGGTGGGGCAGGGGTGGAAGATGCTGATGACGGCCCTGGCGGCCGGGCGCGGCATTTCGCTGCCGGCGCTGTCGGGCGCCGCGGCGGCCTTCAGCGCCCTGACGACGGGCTCTTACGCCCGCGTGCGCCAGCAGTTCGGCGTCGCGATCGGCAAGTTCGAGGGCGTGCAGGAGCGCCTGGCCCGCATCGCCGGCAACGCCTATCTCGTCGACGGCGCCCGCCGCCTGACCTGCGCGGGCCTCGACCTGGGCAAGCATCCGTCGGTGATCTCGGCCCTCCTGAAGTCCGGCGCCACCGAGCGCATGCGGGTGGTGGTCAACGACGCCATGGACGTCCACGGCGGCAAGGCGATCATCGAAGGGCCGCGCAACTACATGGGCGCGCAGTACCGGGCGATCCCGGTCGGCATCACCGTCGAGGGCGCCAATATCCTGACCCGCAGCCTGATGGTCTTCGGCCAGGGTGCGATCCGCGCGCATCCCTACATGCTCCGCGAGATCCTGGCCCTGGGCGAGGCCGATCCCGAGAAGGGCCTGGAGGACTTCGACGAGGCGTTCTGGAGCCACGTGGCCCACGCCCTGCGCAACGGCATCCGCACCTTCGCCCGCAGCTGGACCAATGGCGCACTGTCGCCGGCCCCGGACGCCGGCCGCGCCAGGCGCTTCTACCGCCAGGCCGGCCGCTACAGCGCCGGCTTCGCACTGGCGTCTGACATCGCCCTTTTGACCCTGGGCGGCGACCTCAAGCGCAAGGAGATGCTGTCGGCCCGCCTGGGCGACATTCTCTCCGAGCTCTACTTCCTGTCGGGCGCGCTGAAGCGCTGGGAGGACGAGGGGCGCCACGACGCCGACTTCCCGCTACTGCAATGGTGCGCCGACACCGCCTTCGCCACCATCGAGCAGCGCTTCGACGAGGTGTTCGCCAACCTGCCCAACCGCCCGGCCGCCTGGCTGCTGCGGGCGGCGATCCTGCCGTTCGGCGTCCATCGTCGCGGGCCGTCGGACAAGGTCACCCAGGCCTGCGCCGAGCTGCTGCTGCATCCGTCCGACACCCGCGATCGCCTCGTGGAGAACGTCTATGTCGGCGGCAAGGACCAGGCGGTCGGCCAACTGATCGACGCCTTCGAGCGCGTGGTGGCGACCCAGCCGATCCACGATCGCCTCAAGGCCCAGAAGATCCGCGACTGGAAGATCGCCGCCGAGCGGGGGCTGGTCTCCCCCGCCGAGATCGCGGAGCTGCAAGCCGCCGACAAGGCCGTGGCCGAGGTGATCGCCGTCGACGACTTCGCCCATGACGGCCTGGCCACCTGGGCTCGGGCGGAGGCCCGGCCCGACGCGGTCAGCGACAGGCGCGCCCGCGTCCAGGGCGACGGCGAGGGTCCCGAGCGACCGGGTCAGGGCGAGGCGCGCAGTTTCGAAGTCCGCTTGTGAGCCGGTGGCGAGCTTGAGCGCTTCAACCCGGTGAACGGATGGTTCAAGCTGCCGGCATGACGCCGCGCTTCACCGACCCGGACGCGCTGGCCGATGCGATCATCGATCGTGTCGGCCGCCGCATCGTTCTTGGCCTGCCGCTGGGGCTGGGCAAGGCCAACCATGTGGTCAACGCCCTGGTGGCGCGCGCCTTGCGCGATCCTTCGGTCCACCTGCACGTCTTCACGGCCCTGACCCTGGAGCCGCCGCGCCCGAAGTCCGACCTGGAGAAGCGCTTCCTCGGGCCGATCATCGAGCGCACGCTGGGCGGCTATCCGCTGCTGGCCTATGCCGAACTACAGCGGCGCGACGCCCTGCCGTCCAACATCGAGGTCGACGAGTTCTTCTTCCAGGCCGGCACGCGCCTGAACGTCCCCAGCGCCCAGCGCAGCTACATCTCGGCCAACTACACCCATGCGGCCGGCTATCTGCGAGAGCGGGGCGTCAATGTCGTCGCCCAGCTGGTGGCCGGGCGCGGCGAGCGCTTCAGCCTGTCGTGCAACACCGACATCACGCTCGACCTGCTGGCGGCGCGCAAAGCGGGCAAGGCCGACTTCCTGCTGGTGGGCCAGGTCAATGACGAGCTGCCGTTCATGCCGGGCGACGGCGACCTGGCGGCCGAGATGTTCAGCCATCTGCTGGACGGGCCGGACGTGCAGTTTCCGCTGTTCGCGCCGCCCAAGGAGCCGATCCCCGACGCCTCCTATGCGATCGGCTTTCACGCCGCCTCGCTGGTGCGCGACGGCGGTACGATCCAGATGGGCATCGGTGCGATCAGCGACGCCGTCGCCCAGGGGCTGATCGTCCGACACCGTCAACCCCAGGCGTTCGCCGAGACGGTGACGCGCCTGTCGCCCATCGGCGCGGCGCCGCTCTGCGGCGGGCCCTTCGAGACCGGCCTCTACGCCGCCACCGAGATGTTCGTCGACTGTCTGCTCGACTTGAGAAGGGCCGGCGTGCTCAAGCGCGAGGTCGACGGCGCGGTGCTGCACGGCGGCTTCTTCCTGGGGCCGCGCGCCTTTTATCGGGCCCTGCGCGAGATGCCGCAGGACGAGCGGGCCAGGTTCCAGATGCAGGCCATCTCGGGCATCAACGAGATCTATGGCGACGAGGCGGCTTTCCGCGCGGCCCGGGTCGACGCCCGCTTCGTCAACACCGCCATGATGGCCACGCTGCTCGGGACGGTGATCTCGGACGGCCTGGACGAAGGCCGTGTCGTCAGCGGAGTGGGCGGGCAATACAACTTCGTGGCGCAGGCCTTCGCGCTGGAGGGCGCGCGCTCGATCATCACCCTGCCGGCCGTGCGCGGAAGCGGCCGCAAGGCGGCGTCGAACATCCTGTGGACCTACGCCCACGGCACGATCCCGCGCCATCTGAAGGACGTTGTGATCACCGAGTACGGCGTCGCGGACCTGCGGGGGAGGACCGACCGCGACACGGTCGTCCGTATGCTGAATGTCTCGGACTCCCGCTTTCAGCCGGCGTTGCTCGACGCCGCCAAGAGCGCCGGCAAGCTCGAGGCGGACTACGTGATCCCCGAGGCTTTCCGTCGGAACACGCCCGAGCGCATCGCCGAGGCGCTGAGGCCCGCCAAGGCGGCTGGGCTGGCGCCCTTGCTGCCTTTCGGTTCGGACTTCGACGAGGTGGAGGAGGGGCTGTTGCCGGTGCTCGGGCGCCTGAAGGCCGCCCAGGAAGATCCCCGCGCTCTGCTGGCCTATATCTTCAAGGGCATGAGCGCGCCCTCGCCAGGGCAGGGGCTGCGCCGCCTGGGTCTTGATCGGCCCAGGACGCTCAGCGAGCGGCTGCTCGCCTGGGCCGTGCGCGGCGCGGCGGCTGGCTAAGTCTTCAAGCGAAGATCTTGATCACGGTCGCCAGGATCTCTTCCTTCGAGCGCACGCCCATCTTGCCGTGGATGTGCTTGATGTGGGTGCGCACGGTCAGGACCGAGACGCCCTTCAGTTCCGCGATCCTATCCGCGCTGTGCCCAGCGATGATCTCGGCCAGGATCCTGGCCTCCATGATGCTCAGGCCGAACAGGGCGCCCAGGCGGGGTAGGTTGGCCGGGGCGTCGAAGTCCTTGAGCACGATCACCAGCGCCAGCTGGTCGCCGTCGTGCACGGCGCGCATGCGCAGCAGGAAGCGGCGATCCAGGTCTTCGCTGCCGATGAACTGGCAGACCTCGTGGCCGGCCAGGGCCTCGGCCATCCGTTCCATCAGGAAGTGATGCGTGCGGCGGTCGACGCCGCCGATCTTGCCGCCCCGGTCGACCAGCGGGCTGTGGCCCGCCAGAAGGACGGCCGCGGCGCGCGAGCGCCAGAGGACGGTGGCGGTCTGGTCAATGACGATGCGAGCGATGGCGTCTTCGTCGAGACAAAAGCGCACCGCGCTCGTGTCGAAGACTGCCACTGCGGCGTGCGAGCCGTTCATCTTTCCCTCCCTCGCCAACCTTGGTCGGCGGTGGACCCAACTGCTTTGGCTGGGCCGACTTTGTTATGCAGTTAAAGCCAACTAGGGATAACTTATCCACAACCTGGGATTACTAGATGTTGCATAGCGTCGGTTTGTCGCATGATTTTTGAGAACGTTTATCACTGAGCTATGGCTATATACATTTGTATTACTAAGGGCAGTTTAGCCGTACGTATTTTATTCAAATTCTCCTGACGGGTGAAACTGTACTAGCTACCCAAGGTGGGGGATTTCAGGTCCCCGGTTCTCTGCAATCGTTCATTAAGAACTTGTTAAGAGAAGCGGGGTCTGGGACATGGCTGGCAAGCAACTGACGCTTCCTCGCGCCGTGCGCACCCAGCGCAAGCCGTCATATAGGGACTGGATACTTGGCGGGAGCTTGCTGGCGGGAGTGATCCTCGCCGCCAGCGTGACCGAAAGCCGGGCGCAGGTTACGGCCTATGCCGGCGGGTCGCCTCCCAACATCGTGCTGTCCATTCCTGTTACGGCTTCCGTGGGCGGTCGTTGCGGCTTCGCGCCGGGCATGGCCCCGAGCGGTTCGACCAATGTCGGCGAGGTCAACAACGCCTTCACGGCGGACTTCCCCTTTACGCTTCAATGCACGGTGCCGTTCCGGGCCGCGGTGGTGTCGAGCAACGGCGGCCTGCTGGCCTCCAGCGTCACGCCCGCCACCGGCTACACCAATCTGGCGCCCTATCTCGTCGACCTGAACCTGGTCGGCGACGTCGGCGTCGGGACGGCCAGCGCAACCTGCGACACCGGCGACCTGAAGAGCACCTCGGGCGCGACCTGCGGCTTCAAGGGGCCGTCGAGCGCCAGCCAGGGCCTGCGCCTGAACGGCTCTTCCTACGATGTCTCCGGCTCGTACCTGCGGGTTCATCGCGCCGCCTATGCCGGCGCCCAGATCCTCGCGGCGGCCAACACCTATTCGGACTCGCTCACGGTGACGCTCAGCGTCTCGCCGTGACCCGCCTTCCGGGCCCGCTCCCCCGGCGGATCCGGCGTCCTTTGAAGGGGGAGGGGGTGCAAGCCCCGGAACAAGCAGAAGTCGGCCCCGCCGACGCAAGACTTTGGGAGTGAAGAGATGAAGAAGACGATCCTTCTCGGCGCCGCCGCCCTTCTGGGCCTGGCGATCGCCCCGGCCGCCATGGCCCAGACGGTCACCGGCACGGTCAACGTCACCGGCAGCGTCGCGGCCAAGTGCGTCGTCATCACCGGCGGCAGCGGCGGCACCTTCTCGGGCTCGATCCCGCTGGGCGAGCTGTCGCAGGCGGACGGCACTCTGTCGACCACCCTGTCGGGCTCGACCAACGCCAGCCCCGGCGGCTCCACCCAGTTCCGCGTGAACTGCAACACCGCCGCCCCGAAGGTGACGCTGAGCTCGACCCGCCTGTCGCTGACCCCCAGCGCCACCGCGCCGACCGGCTACACCGGCAACATCGACTACACCGCCGCGCTCGACGCCGCTCTCTCCAACAGCACGACCCAGACGGTCAGCTACGTGACCGCCGCCGCCCTGCCGGCCGCCACCGTGCAGAGCCTGTCGAGCAGCCTGGCCAACAGCGCCGGCAACCTGACGGTCAAGGCCTACGCCCTGAACACCGCCTCGGGCGCGCTGCTGATGGCCGGCAACTACCAAAGCACGATCTCGATCACCATCGAGCCCTCGTGATCGGGTGGGAAAGGGAGGAAGCGCCATGCGTAGCAGCCTTCTCCTGACCGTCGCCGCGGCGAGCCTCGCGCTCGTCGCCGCCTCGGGCCAGGCCCAGGCCCAGAGCGTGACCGGCACGGTGCAGGTCAATGGCACGGTGTCCAACCGCTGCCTGTTCGTGACCGACAACGTGGTCCTGGATCTGGGCGAACTGTCGCTGCAGACCGGCGACGTCTCGGCCATCGGCCGGCTCGACGGCGTCAAGCTGACCAGTCGGACGGCCACGCTCAACGGCTGGTGCAACGGGGTTTCGGCGACCATGGCCGTCGAGGCCCAGCCGATCTTCAACACCAGCTTCACCAGCACGGCCCCGACGGGCTTCGAGCGCCGCATCGACTACACCGCCACCGCCACGGCGTCGCCCTCGGGCGGCTCGGTGTCGGCGTCGGACAGCACGCTGGCCTCCGGCGGCGGCGCGGCCAGCACCACGGGCATCTTCGCCAGCGACATCGTCGTCAGCTTCGCCGACGCGGCCACGCCCGCCGGCGGGCGGCTGGTCTCCGGGTCCTATTCGGGCTCGGTGGCCGTGACGCTGGCTCCGGCCACTTGAGGGGAGAAAGGTCGTCATGATCCTGCACCGAACCTGCCTTGTCGGACTCGCGGCGACCGCTCTTCTCGCCCCGCTGGCCGGGGCGACCGGCGCCTGGGCCCAGGACCCCGTCCAGGGAACCGTCGGGCTCGACGCCCAGGTCGCCCAGGTCTGCGTGCTGGGCGCGCCGAGCCCCGGCGCCCTGGCGCTGGGCCAGATCTCGGAGAGTTCGGGCGCCCGGGTGGGCCGGCTGGCGACCATCGCCAACCAGTCCATCCAGCTGCCCGGCACCTTCTGCAACTACGCCGGCGCGGCCCTGGCCATCTCGGCCTCGCCCCTGGCGGTGACCGGAACCACGACCCAGGCCGGTTTCGTCGGCTCGGTGGACTACACCTGCACGATCAGCGCCTGGGGCGCGACGTCGGCCACGGTCCGCACCAGCGCCGGCAGCACGTCGGGCGTCGGCTCGCCCTCGACCAGCAGCGCGCCGAAGGAGACCGACCTGACCCTTGTGGTCTCGGACTTCGCCACCGCCAGCGACAGCCAGCTGCAGCCGGGCTCCTACCTGGCGCTCGTCACCATCACGCTCGGGCCCGACGCGGGCCTGGCCGCCTCGGGGAGCTGAACCATGCGGCGCGCTCTTCTTCTCATCGCCCTGACGCCCCTGGCGTTCGCCGGTGCGGCCTCTGCCCAGACCTACGGGCCCTCCGACAGCGTCGGGCCGATCCAGATCACCGCCACCGTGCCCAACAACATCTGCACGATCGGCGACCTCAGCGACGGCGACAACCTGTTCGACGTCGGGGTGATGATCGACACCACCACGGGCCTCTTGCTGCCGAACCTGGCCGCACCGCCCAAGGTGCTGACCGGCACGCAATGCGGCGCGCCGAGCCAGCTGACCATCGCCGCCACCCAGATGACGGCCCAGGCCTTCCTGACCGCGCCGCCCACGGGCTTCTCGCGCGCGGTCGACTACACGGCCACGGCCTCGGGCTGGACCCCGATCGACGCCAGCTTCACGACGAGCGCGGCCGCCAACGCCGGCGCGTCCCAGACCCGCGACAGCGGCGGCTCGGGCCAGATCACCATCAGCCTGTCGAACTTCGCCACGTCCGGCGGACCCAGCCTGCGGCCGGTCGCCGACGACACCTACCAGGGGGCGATCGTCGTCACCCTGGCGGCGGCGAGCTGAGGGGAGGGCGTCATGACCAGGACCAACCGTTTCAAGGCCGCCGTCCTCGCCGGGGCCTCGGCCGTCACCCTGCTGCTGCTGGGCCAGATGGCCCGGGCGCAGGAAGACGACAACACCCGCGATTTCGTCGTGCGCGGCCAGGTGCCCAAGGTCTGCACCATCGCCTCGCCGACCATCGGCGCGGGCCAGGTGGTCAACTTCCTCAGCCTGACCGGCGGCACGCTGCAGGTCGACCAGCTGACGGATCCGGTCACCCTGTCGACCCGCGCGGCCTCGGCCCAGGTGAACTTCGCGGCGGTGTGCAACTACGCCCACCAGATCGTGCTCGAGAGCCAGAACAACGGCCTGTGGCGCTCGGAGCTGGGCCTGACCCCGGCGCCGACCGGCTTCAGCGACGCGGTGCCCTACACCGCGACCCTGGCCTGGGGACCGGTCAACAACCGCTTCGAGGCCGACGCCAGCGCCCGCCGCATCCGCGACAGCGCCCAGCTGGTCGACCAGCCCGTCGTCGGCGACGTGACCCTGCGGCTGGATATCCAGCCCGGCGCCACGAACCTGCAGACCAATGCTCCGCTGGTGTCCGGCGTCTACCGCGACACCCTGCGACTGACGGTGGAACCCCAATGAAGACCGTCCTTCTCCTTGCCGCCGCCGCGACGCTGGGCGTCGCCGCCGCCGCTTCGGCTCAGACGCTCCCCACGGGCGACGAGGCCTCGAGCCAGCTTCAGCTGATCGGCCAGGCGCCCAGCGCCTGCGTGCTGTCGCCGCCCTCAGCGGCCGCCGGCGCCAACACCAGCTTCGCCGCCCAGGGCGGCCAGGCCGGGGTGGTGCGCTTCACCCAGTTCGTCGACCCCCAGACCGCGCAGCCGCGCGACGCCTCGATCAGCCTGGCCTTCCCGGTGGTCTGCAACTCGGCCCACCGCCTGGTGGTGCGCACCGATGGCGCGGGCATGTCCCGCGTCGGCGGGGGCGCGGCCGCTCCGGGCTTCCGCGACCGCCTCGACTTCCAGCTGACGGCCGACTGGGCCGGAGCCAGCGCGTCGGGGACCAGCGCGACGACCACCCCGATCAACCTGGTCACCGCCAACGGCGCGGCCGGGCAGATGAACCTCGTCCTCGCCGTCACCGGCGGCGGGACGCCGATGGTCGCCGGCGACTACGCCGGAACCCTCGTCGTCGAGCTCGAGGCCCAGAACTGAAGCTGAACAGAACGAACTGAATCCATGAGGAGCGGACACCGAATGACTCGTTCGAAAACCTTCCGAGGGCGCTTGCTGGGGGCGGCATGCGCCGGTCTCCTGGCGCTCGCGGGACTGGCGGCGCAGGGGGCGCCGGGCCTGGGCGGGGGCGCCCTGGCCATGACCGTCCAGCCGGTCGTCATCGATCTGAAACCCACCGGTCGGGGCATGTCCCAGATCGTCACGGTGCAGAACACCTTCGCCAACCCGCTGCCGGTCGAGCTGCGCGCCGAGGAGCTGTCCTTCGACGAGAAGGGCGCCCACCCCAGCGACACCCCGACCAACGACCTGCTGATCTTTCCGCCCCAGGCGGTGATCCAGCCGGGCGAGACCCAGTCGTTCCGGATCCAGTGGGTGGGCGATCCGGCCCTGACGCAGAGCAAGCACTACTACGTCACCGTCGCTCAGATGCCGGTGAAGCTGCCGGAGGGCCAGTCGGCCATCCAGATCCTCTACAACTTCCAGGTCCTGGCCAGCGTCGCGCCCTCGGGCGGCAAGCCGGCCCTGGCCCTGTCGAAGAGCGAGATCGGCGCGGACGCCGACGGCAAGCCCGTCCCGGTCGTCTACGTCGCCAACACGTCCAACACGCACGGATACCTGTCCCGCGGAAAGCTGAAGATCATCGAGAAGGACGCCTCGGGCAAGGCGGTCTTCCAACGGACCATTCCCGGCCCGGAGATCCAACAGACGATCGGCTTCGGCCTGATCGCCCCCGGCCAGACGCGGCGCATCGCCGTTCCCATCGAACTGCCCTTGACGGCGGCAGCAGGAGGCTCCCTTGAGGCCCAATTCTCGTCCGACGAAGGGCGCTAGGTCGCGCGCCTACCGCCGCTGGCTGATGGCGGGATGCCTGGCCGGCGCGGTCCCCTTCGCCGCCCCCTTGGCCGCCATGGCCGAGCCCATTCCCTACGCCATGCTGGCCTCCACCCAGGAGCCGACCAGCGCGCCCTCGGCTGGCGCGGCCACCGCGGCCGACGCCCGCCGCCAGCTCAACCCCACGGGTCGCGACGTGACCCTGACGGTGCCGCTGAAGGACGGCGAGTTCTATGTCGGCGACATGCCGCTGGCGATCTCGGCCGACGGCCAGCTGTCGATGCCGTCCGACCGGCTGCTCAGCCTGGTCGCGCCGCTGCTCGACGCTCCAGCGGTCGGCGCCCTGCGCACGGCCCTGGCCGGACGCGGCGTCGTCTCGCCCGAGGTGGTCAGCTCCGCCGGCATGACCATGACCTACGATCCCCGGGCGCTCGAGCTGCGGATGAACATCCCGCCAGAGCTCAAGGTGGTGCGCAGCCTGCAGGTCACGCCGATGGACCGCATTGGCCTGGGCTCCTACGTCGCGCCGGCCGGCTTCAGCGGCTATCTCAACATCCGCGGCTCGGTCGACTACGTCGAGCAGGGCTTCGACGAAGGTCTCGGCGACCCGACCTTCCTGCTCGACAGCGCCGTGCGCCTGAACGGCGTGGTGTTCGAGAACGAGGCCGTCTGGCAGCCGGGCGGGAACGAGGACTTCCAGCGGCTGGGCACGCGCTTCGTCTATGACGACGTCAAGAACGTGCTGCGCTGGACCGCCGGCGACCTGCAGGCCGTCGGCCGCGGCTTCCAGTCCGCGCCCGACATGGCGGGGCTGTCGATCTTCCGCTCCTACAGCGTGCTGCAACCGCAGACGATCGCCCGCCCGCGCGGCCGTGAAAGCTTCACCCTGGCCCGGACCTCCGACGTCAGCGTGATCCTCAACAACCAGCTGACCCGGCGCATCCGCCTGGATCCAGGCCGCTACAACGTGCGCGACTTCCCGTTCGCGCAGGGCGCCAACGACGTCCGCCTGGTCATCGAGGACGACACCGGCCGGCGCGAGACGTTGCAGTTCAACGTCTTCTTCGACCGCTCGCAGCTGGATCCCGGACTGTCGGAGTTTGGCCTGTTCGCCGGCGTGAAGGCGCCGTTGCTGCTCGACGGCCCCGACTATACCGAGGAGTGGACGGTCAGCGGCTTCTACCGCCGCGGCATCACCGACCGGGTGACCCTGGGCGTCAACGGCCAGGCCGACGACACCACCGTCATGATGGGCGCCGAGGGCCTGTTCGGCACCAAGGTCGGCACGCTCGGCGTCGACTTCGCCCTGTCGCACATCGACACCTATGGCTCGGGCTATGCGGCGATCGTCAGCTTCCAGCGGCTGTTCCAGTTCGCCGGCGGCCGCGCCGACGCCCTGAACCTGTCGTTCGAGACCCGCAGCCGCGAGTTCGGACCCGTCGGGACCTTCATCCCCGACAACCGCTACAACTACGAGATCGGGGTCGGCTACTCGCACGCCTTCAGCGACGCGATCTACGCCAGCTTCGACGGCCGCTATTCCAGCGGCCGGGACGAGTTCCCCGACGCCAGCGCCTATCGCCTGGGCATGGGCTACCGCCTGACCTCGAACCTCGCGGTCACGGCCAACCTCATGTACGACGACGTGCCCGGGCGCCGAGAGACTTCGGCCCTGATCTCGCTTTCATGGCAGTTCTCGAACAATTCGAGCCTGCGGGCCGAGTACGACGGCCGCGAGGACCGGGCGCGGATCGCCTACCAGACGATCCACGGCCAGGGCGTGGGCTCCTACAACGCCTTCGCCGAGGTCTCGCGCTCGCCCGACGACTCCGCCTTCAACGGCAGCTTCAACTACATCGCCAATCGGGCGGAGCTGGGCCTGTCGCACTTCCAGGCCTTCGATGGACCCGACAACGGGCGCACCTCGCTGCGGCTGGGCACCTCGATCGGCTTCGCCGACGGCGCGGTCTCTGTCGGGCGGCCGGTCTACGACAGCTTCGCCATCATCAAGGGCCACAAGAGCCTGAAGGGCGCAGACGTCGTCGTGAACCCGACCCCGTTCGGCTACACCTCGAACACGGGCGAGCTGGGCACGGCGCTGGAAACCAACCTGGCGGCCTATGCCGAGCGGACCATCACCGTCGACGCGCCCAACGCGCCAGCCGGCTATGACCTCGGCTCCGGCTCGTTCCGGGTCTTCCCGCCGTATCGCTCGGGTTATCGCCTGGAGGTCGGCTCGGACTACTCGATCACCGCCATCGGCCGCATGGTCGACGCCGACGGCCAGCCGCTGGCGCTGGTCTCGGGCCGCGCGGTCGAGGTCGCCCAGGGCGGCCCGGGCGCCGAGCCGATCACCATCTTCACCAACCGCGTTGGCCGGTTCGGCGCCTCGGGCCTGCGGCCCGGTCGCTGGCGGCTCGAAATGGGGACGACGCCCCCCACGGTCTACTATCTCGACGTCCCGGCCAGCGCCGAGGGCTTCGTCAAGACCGGCGACCTCAAGCCCAACGCGTCCGGAGGCTGACATGAAACGCCGATCGCATACCCTGCTCATCGGACTGGCCGCGGGCGTCGGCGGGGTCCTGCTGGTCTCGGGCGCGGCCCAGGCCCAGTGCGTGACCTTCGATCCCGTCGTGCTGTCGGGCACCTTCGACCCGTTCAACCCGAGCGGCACGACGGTGCAGACCCTCAGCATCACAGCCCGGCGTCCGCCGGCGGTGGGCGGCAAGAAGACGCAGGAGGTGAATTTCATCTACCTGCGCCGGCCGGACACGCCGTCGAGCCTGACGATCATCCAGACCTCGACCGGCGGCCAGATCCTCGAGAACCCGCCGGGTCACGTGCTCGACCCCAACAACGTCAATCCCAACGAGGTCGAGCTGAACTTCGGCGGCGTCGGCCAGCCCGACGTGAAGACGTTCATGGTGACGATCACCGTGCCCAGCGGCGCCGACCTGCCGGCCGGCACCACCGACCTGTTCCTGGATCAGAAATACTACTGCAAGCGGACTGGCGGCGCGGCCGACGAACAGGGCGTGATCTCGAACTCGCTCGACATCCGCATCAACGTGCTCAGCGCCCTGCAGGCCAGTTTCGTCGGGCCGGCGCTGGATTTCGGCGAGATCGGCACGCTGACGACGGCCGCGCTGCCGTCGACGCCCAACTCGGTCAAGCAGCGCACCGGCAATGTGCGGGTGGCCAGCTCGGGGCCGTATTCGGTGGCCCTGACCTCGGCCAACCAGTTCCGGATGACCTATGCCGGCGGCAACCTGGGTACGACCAACCAGCGGATTCCCTACCAGCTGGACTTCCTGGGTCAGAGCAAGACCACGGCCTCGCCGACCTTCAACACCGTCACCTGCGCCCGCGCCGGACTGTCGGGCCAGTACCTGGCGGTGACGCCGACCTTGCTGGAAGGGGGCGCGGGCAAGGTCCCGTCGCCCAACTACCAGGACATCCTGACGGTGACCGTGACGCCCCTGGCCGTGCCGACGGCCACCACCCCCGTCGCCTGCATGTAACCTCGGCCCAGCCTGAAAAAGCCCCGCCGGCGCGAGCCGACGGGGCTTTCTTTTTGCCGACCGCCCGGGGGGAAGGGCGGAGCAAAACGGGGTCAGAGCGCGGTGATGTTCACCGACAGGTCGCCGACCTGGCCGGCGTCGGCGCCGGGATCCAGGCGCAGGCTGTGGCTCTGCGAGGCCGCGGTGCTCGAGCGGCTGATCAGGGTGACGCCGGTCGAGGACAGCTGGATCTTCTGGCCGTCGACATAGACGGCCGCGTCGTTCAGGCCCTGGGCGTGCGTCAGGCGCACTTCGTAGCCCGAGGCGCTGTTGCAGAACTCGGTCATCCGGCCGAGGTCGGTCGGCTCGGCGCTCGAGGCGGTGGTGGCGTCCAGGCTGACGCGGCAGATGACCGGCACATGCCCTTCGAGACGAAGCTCGTAGCTGGCCGGCGCGGCGGAGGCGGTAGTGGCGGCCAGAGCGGTGAAGGCGGCGGCCAGGATCA
Source organism: Caulobacter radicis (assembly GCF_003094615.1). Taxonomy (GTDB): domain Bacteria; phylum Pseudomonadota; class Alphaproteobacteria; order Caulobacterales; family Caulobacteraceae; genus Caulobacter; species Caulobacter radicis. The sequence goes on from NZ_QDKO01000023.1 coordinate 186,811, forward strand.
TCGGAAAGCGCATTGCAAACCCCAGGAGTGAGGATGATGGGAGGATCATCGCGAGGGAGGGTTAAGCAGAGCGCCCTAAAGCATGGTAAATGATTTGCATAGTAAGAATGACAGCGTGTCGCACTTAAATATTGTCTACATGAAATGTTTAGCGAGATTTGAATAGTGCATTCTTACTATGCGCGATCGCGCCCCTCGTGAGGACGCTGCAAGGGCCAAGAATGCTGGGTTGTGTTCTGTGGCGGGCCGCGCGAGCGCGCGATCGACCGGCGCCGGGTCAGGACGAGGGGGTGCTGATGTCCTGACCCGGCGCTCGGCGGGCGGGGCGCGCCGCCGAGGATCGTCGATGGCGTTGCGGACAGCCTCGGCGAGCCGGTCATTCGTCGCGGCGGTGACAAAACGGGGGGGATTTGCCCTCGCGACCTGTAAATATTAACATATACAGATCGCGTCACAATAACTCACACTTACTAATGTCAAGAATAGTGGTCTTGCGATATCTCATTCAAGAATATCGGCGGAAGAAATCACCGAGACCAGTTCGGCCTGGCGGTGAACGCCGACCTTGACCATGGCGGACGCCATCTGCACGCGCAGGGTGTTGATGCTGACCTTGCGCTCGGCGGCGATATCGGCCGGCTCGCGGCCCTGGGCCACGCGGGCGACGATCTCGGCCTCGGCCGGCGAGAAGTTGAACATCATCCGCGCGCGTTCGGCGATGTGCGGCGAGGCGCGGCCGACTTCGCGGACGGTGACCAGGGCGCAGCGGAAGCCGCTGTCGTCGGTGCTGAACGGCTCGATCAGGACCACCAGCGGCTTCTGGCTGCGCGAGCGGTGGATCAGCATGGCGCCCGAGCGGCCCTGGCGCACGGCCGCGGCGATGCGGTTGTGCAGGGCCTCGGACTCGAAGCCGTTCTCGGCCGTCAGCAGGCCGCCTTTCTCCGAGAGCCCGTCGCCGTGGGCGACATAGCTCCAGGCCAGGTCATTGGCGGCATAGACGCAGCCCTCGCTGTCGGCGACGATGACGCCGAAGTTCACCAGGTTGAGGATCGCGTTGGCGACGTGCGACTCGAACACGCCGCGCTCGACTTCCGAATCCACGACCTCGATCATCTTGATCAGTCCCATGTGCGACGCCCCGTATGGATCGCCGCCGGTGCAGGATGAAAGTTCTGGCCTGGTCTCGCGATAAACTCTCGATTGCAATGCTGTCGCGATTGAAAACCATATTGCTTTATTCTGCCCACCGACGGCTGGTTTACTGATTGGATATTATTTCCGGCGGGCTCGCATACCCTCCATTGGGTAGTCGAAATGACTAAGAGCGGAAGACAACGCTATCAAATTTGCACTAATGACGCAGTTTTCTCCTGTCAGGAGATAATCGCGCAAATACAGGATATCGCCTTTTCTTGCTTTCAAAGTTGTAAGTGGGTGAGGCGCTGGCTGATGGCCAGCATTCCCGTAGTCGTGCCGACATGCAGCGCGCCGGCCGCGATGGCCACGCCGTACGGAATGCCGGCGCGCGTGCGGATCCAGCCGCCGAAGACGCCCGCGTAGGGGCGCGCGGCCAGGGCGACCAGGGCCAGGGCGCCGCCGGCGATCGCCGTCGCCACCAGCAGCAGCAGCAGGTTCTCCATGCCGGCGAAGAGGGCCGCGACGGCCAGCAGCTTGACGTCGCCCGCGCCGATCAGCCGCCGGGCGAACATCGGCACGCCGGCCAGCATGACCAGGCCAAAGGCGCTGAAGCTCGACAGCCAGTTGGGCGTCGACCAGGTCAGCAGCTGGGCGAACAGGAACAGCACGGCCAGGGCCGCGACGGTCCAGTTGGGGATCTTGCGGGTCCAGGCGTCCCAGCCGGCCGCGACGATGAACAGCGTGGCGTAGGCGATCGAGCCGGTCAGGCGAACGAAGTCGATTTCCATCGGATAGGTCTCCAGGCGGCCCTACGAGCCGCCGCCAGGCATGGGAACGACCTCGGCGGGCGGTCCGCCGGCCAGGGTGGTCTGCGGCTCGGCCAGCGCCTGCAGCACGCCGGCGGCCGGCTCGCGGCCTTGCAAGCGGGCCGAATAGGCCATGTTGCCAAGCACGATCCGCGAGTGCGGGTCGGCCTCCAGCGCCCGGGCGTAGTAGCGTTCGCTGAGGTCGAAGCGGCCCAGCTTGTCGTAGACCACGCCTTGGGCGTTCAGCACCCGAACGTCGGTCGGGGCGCGGGTCGCGGCCAGTTGCAGAAGCTCCAGCGCCAGGGCGTAGTCGCGGGCCTTGATGGCCTGCGCCGCGCGGCCGTAGAGGCGGTCCACCGCCGCGGCCGGGTCCGGCGGGGGCAGGGCGGCCAGGGCGCGAATCTCGGTCTGCGCCGGCTTGGGTCCCATCAGGGCGCTGGCCAACTGCTTGAGGCTGGCGCAGCCCGACAGCGGGAGGAGCAGGGCGCAGGCGGCGGAAGCGGCGATGAGCTTGCGCATCTCTAGTGCCTCTTCATGGCTGGCATGAGGTTGTGGACGACGTCGAGGCCGGCCGGCAGCAGCAGGGCGGTGATGATCACCGGCAGGATGCAGGCCACCAGCGGGATGGTCAGCAGCACCGGGATGCGCATGGCCTTCTCCTCGCCCTTCAGGAACCGCCGCTCGCGCAGCTCTCCGGAATAGGAGCGCAGGGTCTGGGTGATGCTGGCGCCCAGGCTGTCGGTCTGGATCATCAGGGCGGCGAAGGCGCGCAGGGCGTCGACATTGACGCGGTCGGCCATCCGCCGCAGGGCGTCGGCGCGGCTGCGCCCGGCCCGCAGCTCCTGCGAGACCTGGCTGAACTCGCGCGAGATCTCCGGATGCGAGGGCTTGATCTCCTGGCTGACGCGGATGAAGGCGGCGTCGACGCCAAGGCCGGCCTCGACGCAGACCACCATCAGGTCAAGCGCGTCGGGGAACTGGTGCTCAAGGCGCTCGCGCCGGCCGGAGGCCTTCAGGTCGACGAAGATCGCCGGGATCACCAGGCCCAGGCCGCACAGGAGCAGGGCCCCGGCGATCAGCGGCAGGCCGACCACCGGCTTGGCCGACAGCTTCTGGGCCAGCAGAAGGATGGCCGGCAGGCCGACGGCGCTGATCACCCGCACCAGGAAGTAGCCGGGCACGGCGGCCGGCCCCTCGAAGCCGGCCTCGGCCAGGGTCCTGGCCAGGCCCGTGCGCTTCTCGGACTTCTCCGCCCCCGGGGCGCGGGCCTGCAGCCAGCTCAGCAGCGGGGTCTTGGGCTTGGAGTCCTTGAGCAGGCCTCCGGTGGGGCCGCTGGCCAGCGCCGCGCCGCCCGCCGCCCGCTCGCGCATGCGGCGCTTGAGGGCCGCGCCGGCGTCGACCTGGCGGAACACCAGCAGGGCCATGGCGCCCACCGCCAGGAAGACGGCGGCCTGCAGTCCGACGGAAACGAAAAGGTCCATGGCGAGGCCTCAATACTTGAAGGTGACGATCCGGCGGATCATCAGCTGGCCGATGAGGTAGAGGACCACGACGCCGCCCACGACGGGCCAGAACGCCGGATCCGAGAACTTGGTGGTGTAGAATTCGGGGCGGAACACGCTGACCACGCCCACGCAGAACAGCGGCAGCAGGCTGAGGATCAGGGCCGACATCCGCCCCTCGCTCGACAGGGCGCGGATGCGCTTGGCCAGCGAGGCGCGGCCGCGGATGACGCTGGCCAGGCCGTGCAGGATCTCGGCCAGGTTGCCGCCGGTCTCGCTCTGGATGGCGATGCTGACGGCGAAGAAGGCCACGTCCGGCGAGCCGGTGCGCCGGGCCAGGTTCGACAGGGCGTCGCGGAACTCCACGCCATAGGTCGTCTCGTCCAGCACCAGGCCGAACTCGGTGCCGATCGGATCGGGCATCTCCTGGGTGACCAGGCCCACGGCCGAGATCACGGGATGGCCGGCGCGCAGGGCCCGGATCATCACGTCCAGGGCCAGCGGCAGCTGTTCCTCCAGCTTGGCCAGGCGCGCGGCGTGGCGCTGGACGATCCACATCGCCGCCACCGCGCTGCTGATGGCCGCCGCGCCCACGGCGGTGACCAGCACCTGCGAGACCGGGGTCTCGACCGGCTGGCCGCGCAGGAACACCAGCGCCAGCAGCCACAGGCCGGCCGCGATCGCCGCCACCACGCCCAGCACCTGCAGCGGGCCGGCGGTGAGGCCCGCCTGGCGCAGGTAGAGCGTGGCGCGGCCGTGCAGGGCGCCGTAGGGCGTGCGGTCGATCCAGGTGCCGCGCGGGTCGCGCACAAGCGACTCGTAGACCTTCTCCTGGCTCATGCCGCCGGCCATCAGGGTCAGTCGGCGATTGACCCGCTGGGTCTGCTCGCGAGCCGAGAGCAGCAGGCCGAAGATGGTCTGGCCGGCCAGCACCGCGGCCACGAAGGCCAGCACCAGGGCCATGGGAAAGAGCAGTCCCTGCATGGCGTCACCCCGAAATCCGGCCAGGTGAGAACAGGTTGGAGGGCAGGTCGACGCCGCGGGCGTGCAGCACCTCCATGAACCGCGGGCGAACCCCCGTGGCTTCGTAGTTGCCCGCCACCCGGCCGTCGGTCGTGCGACCCGCGCGGCGGAAGCGGAAGATCTCCTGCATGCAGATGACGTCCTCCTCCATGCCGGTGATCTCCGACACCGACACGATGCGGCGGTGGCCGTCCTCCATCCGCTCGGCCTGCACCACCACGTGGATGGCCGAGGCGATCTGGCCCCGCACCGAGCGGGCGGGGATGTCCAGGCCGGCCATGCCGACCATCTGCTCCACCCGCGAGAGGGCGTCGCGCGGGGTGTTGGCGTGCACCGTGGTCATCGAGCCGTCGTGGCCGGTGTTCATGGCCTGCAGCATGTCGAAGGCCTCGCCCGAGCGGACTTCGCCGACGATGATGCGGTCGGGCCGCATGCGCAGGGCGTTGCGAACCAGTTCGCGCTGCTGCACCTCGCCCTGGCCCTCGATGTTGGCGGGGCGGGTCTCCAGGCGGCCGACGTGCGGCTGCTGGAGTTGAAGCTCGGCGGAGTCCTCGATGGTGATGATCCGCTCGCGCTCGTCGATATAGGCCGACATGGCGTTGAGCAGGGTGGTCTTGCCCGAGCCGGTGCCGCCCGAGATCAGCACGTTGCGGCGGGCCTGCACGATCGCCTCGAGCACCAGCGCCATTTCCTGGGTGATGCTGCCCAGCTCGACCAGCCGGCTCATGGCCAGCGGCACGCGCGAGAACTTGCGGATCGAGACCAGGGGGCCGTCCACGGCCAGCGGCGGGATGATGGCGTTGACGCGGCTGCCGTCGGCCAGGCGCGCGTCGACCATCGGCTGGCTCTCGTCGATGCGGCGACCGACGGCGGCGACGATCTTGTTGATGATCCGCACCAGGTGGCGGGTGTCCTGGAACCGCACGTTGGTGCGATGCAGGCGGCCCTGCCGCTCCACATAGACCGTCTCGTGGGTGTTGATCAGGATGTCGGTGACGCTGTCGTCCTTGAGCAGCGGCTCGAGCGGGCCAAGGCCCAGCAGTTCGTCCAGGATCTCGTCGACCAGCTGGTCGGTCTGGGCGGGGGTCAGCAGGCGCTTCTCGTCGGCCAGCAGGCCGCTGACCGCGCCACGGATCTCCTGGCGCAGGGTCTCGCGCGGGGTGCGGTCCAGCAGGCTGAGGTTCAAAAGGTCGATCAGCCGCTGGTGCAGGCGCACCTTCAGGCCCAGGGCGTCGTCGATCGGCGCGGCCTGGGCGAACTCGGCCGCGGCGGCCTGGCTTTCGATCCGGCGGGTCTCTTCGCTCCAGAGCATGATCTACCTCCCGACCTGGGCGAGGGCGACGGGCTGGGCGGGGACCAGCGTGTCGGCCAGGCGGCCGATCGCCGCCTCCAGCTTGCTGCCCCGGCGCACGGCGCTCAGCGCCACGCCCTGGTTGATCGCCTGCTGCATCAGCTTGCGGTCCTCGGGCGCCACCAGATCGAAGGGGCGGCCGATGGCCTGCTCGGCGGCCTTCAGCGACAGGCCGCTGGCGCTGTCGGGCTCGACCTGGTTGCACACCAGCGTCAGCGGCACGTCGTCCAGGCGCTGGGCCGCCAGCATGTGCAGCTGACGGCGCACCAGATGCACGTGCGGCACCGAAAGGTGGGTCACCAGCACGATCCGTTGCGACTGGCGGAGCAGGCGGTTGGTCCAGGCGGTCCACACCGTGGGCAGGTCGACCAGGGTGGTCTCGAAGTCACGGCGCAGGGCCGCCATCAGGCCGTCGACCAGGGTGGGGCTGAGGGCCTCGACCGGCATCATTTCCTGCGGCGCGCCCAGCACGGACACGCCGCTGCGGTGGGTGGGCAGGGAGGTGGCGAACGGCATCTCCTCCACCGCGCCGCCGGCCGTCAGCACCTGGCCCACGGTCACCGCGTCGCCGACGTCGAGATAGAGGGCGGCCGCGCCCATCTGCACGTCCAGATCGGCCAGGCAGACGCCGGCCGAGCCGGTGCGTCCGGCCAGCATCACCGCCGTCTGCGCGGCCAGCGAGGTGGCGCCGACGCCGCCGCCGGCCTTCAGCACGCTGATGATCTCGCCGCTGCGCTTGTGCGCCCGGCCGGTGTCAAGCCGGCAGAAGATCCGTTCCAGCGCGATGGCCAGGGTGGTGTCGCTGACCGGCGCCGGCAGCACGTCGGCCGCCCCCTGGTGCAGCAGCCGGCGCGTGGCTTCGATATCGGCGCCGCGCATGGCCACCAGCACCTCGATGCGGCCGGCGCAGGCGGCGATCCGCGCGCTCATCCGCTCCACCTCGGCCGGGTCGGCGCCGTCCAGGCCGACGATCAGCAGGTCGAAGGCGTGGGCGGCGCGCTCGGGCCAGGCGCAGTCCAGCAACCGGAAGGTCACCGCCGGGAACATCGCCGACAGCATCGCCACCGGCGGATCAGCGCCCAGGCCCACCCCGCAGAGGCCGACGCGCCAGGCGGTCGGACGGTGGTTGGGCGGTGGCGGCGGCGCGACGCTCTTGGGGCGGCCGAAATGGAGCAGGCTCATGACAGGCTCTCTCCGCTGAGTGTCGACGTCATGGTTGGGAGGTTGAAGGGCGCGACCCCGAAGATCTGCAGGGCGACGCTCGTGAAGGTGAGGTTGGCGACGCTGACGCTGACCAGCGGCTCCATGTCGGGGGCGTAGGGGTTGCCCACCTTGCCGATGCCGACGTGGCGATAGGTGATGGTCACGTCGGCGGCCGTGATGTCGGGCTGGTAGGCCTGCATCTTGTTCAGCACGGCCGTGAAGGTGGTGTTGTTGAAGCCCGGCGAGCCGCCGCTGCCCTGCGTCTGGGTGCAGGTCGTGTTCGAGCCGGTGCAGCTGAAGGCCATGTCCGGCACGGTGCCGCCGCCGCCATAGGTGGCGGTGCCGTCGTAGTTGGCCATGTAGGTCGAGACCATCGGGCTGACGACGGCCAGGCGCGCGCCCTCGCGGGTGGCGGTCTTGGCGGTGTTGATGGTCCAGCCCAGCCGGCCCATGTCGATCACCGCCAGCAGCATGACGATGAAGGCGAAGCACACCAGGCCGAACTCGGTCGCCGTGGCGGCGCTTTCCTCGCGGGCGAACCGCGACGCTGTGACTCGGAGACGGGTCATTCTGTCCACGCCTGCTGTGAGCTGACCGTGAACGAAGTCAGGGTGATGCCGGTCAGCGGGCCGAAGGATTCGATGTAGGGCGGGGTCGCGGCGACCTGCACGCGGGGCACGTCGGTCATGCCGTCGTAGCGTCCCGAATAGGTCCCGCCGGCGTTGCTGACGCAGGTGACGGTGACCGTGACCGTGGCGTTGCTGGTCCAGGTCGCGATCAGCGGCGCGCCAGAGCCGTCCTTGGTGCCGGTGCGGGTCAGGTTCTGGATGTTGGCGACGTCGCCGGCGTTGGTCAGGCCCGCGCAGGTCATCGGCAGGCGGGCGGCGTAGCGGGCGGCGTCTCGCACCGACGAGACGGCGATGTGGTAGTTCCAGAACAGCCGGCCCGCGCCCACGAAGGCGAAGCACAGCAGCACCATGAACGGCAGCACCAGGGCGAACTCCACCGCCGCCGAGCCTTCGCGCCCGGCCAGCAGGCGTGGGGTGAGGGAAGGGCGCTTAGTCATAGAGCCGCACCGAGTAGAGCATGGTCTCGGTGCCGACCGCCGAGGTGTCGGTGGTCGAGCCGATGACCTCGCCGTAGATCGAGTTGCTGACGGCCGGGCCGATCAGGAACAGGTCGACATAGGCGATGACATGGACCGTGGAGCTGCCGTGGACGTTGTCGGCCTGGCAGTTGACGACGACGGCCGAGATCGTGCGGCGGTCGGGCGTGGCTTGAGCGCCGGTCGTGTTGCACTGGGGCCGGGCGTAGTCGTGCGAGCCGCTGTTGGCGGTCTGGCCGTCGGAGAAGGCGCCGGCCGGGGTCGAGATCGTCCCGCTCAGCATGGCCAGCTCCCACTTGTAGACCTGGTAGCGGGTGGGGCTGGTGGCGCCGGCCGCCGGGGCGGGGCCATAGGCGTTCCAGCCCGTGCCGGTGGAGCCTGCCGGGACCTGCGGGATGTAGGTGGTCGGGTTGATGCCCGAATGGTTGGTGGCGAAATATTGGGCCTTGTTCCAGACGCCGCTGCCGACCACGCTCGACTGGTTGCAGTCGCGCGGCAGGCCCATGCCCCCGGCGACCGCCGCGCTGCTCGAGCAGCTGTTGCTGGGCACGGCGACGCTCGGGGTGCAGGCGCTGTTGCCGGCGTTGGTCTTGGCGCCGACCAGGGTGTTCATCGCCGGTCGGAACAACGGGTCGTTCTTCAACCCGCTGGCCGAGGACTTGTAGATGTCGAAGCGGACGTTGAAGTAGTCGTCGGCCGAGGCGATGTTGCCGGTCTGGGTCTGCACCGTCGTGCCGAAGCACTCGGTCAGCGGCGGATAGCGGCCCATGGCGTTCTTGACGTCGGCCGCGCCCGAGCCCACCGACAGGAAGCCGAAGTTCCCCGGGCCCCAGGCGCCGTTGCCGCCCGGCGGCGGGGTCAGGACGAAGTTCTTGCCGATGTAGGTGTCGCCGTCGAACACCAGGCTGGTGGCCTCGTTCGGATTGCAGATCATCAGCGGCGGCACCTTGCAGATCGCCGTGCCGTAGCCGGCCACCGCCCGGGCGGTGGCGTTGAAGCCCGCGACGCCCGTCAGCGCGCCGAACACCAGCCCGCGAGGGCGTGGGGCCAGGTTGATGCGAATGAACTTGGCCGTCGCGTCGGTGGTCGCGGTGACGTCCGGGTCGCGGCTGGACAGGAAGGTGATGTCGCTGGCGGCGACGGCCACGTTGCTCTCGTAGGTGTCGCCCAGGGCCTGGCGGTTGCTGACCAGGCTGCCCATGGCGGCGGTCTGGGCCCGCCCCATGGCGCCGCTCGTGCCGTCCAGCTGGCTGGCGCCGGCCAGGGCCGCGGCGTCGACCGCGTTCTCCAGCTCGGCCCGCAGGGCCAGGGCCCGGCTGACGTCGAAGGCCAGGCCCCCGATGGCCACCAGCCCGATCAGGGCCACCCCGGTGAGGGTGGCCACCGTGCCGGAACGATCGTGGACGAAGCGATGAAGAAGGCGGGGCGCGCGCGACATGATCAGTTGGCCGGAGACTTGGCCGCTCCCTTGTTGTCGATGCTGGAGGTGCTGGCCTGGACGGGCTGGATCACCTGGTTCTTGCCGTAGCGGGTCGCCGCCAGGGCGGCCCGGACCCCGTCGCCGCCGGGCTGGAGCACGCCTTCGTAGCGGGCTTCCGGATCGGCGATCTGGGCGGCGAGGTTGCTGCGCAGGGCCACGCCGAAGTCGGGCGACAGGTCCTTGCGGGCGTCGGTGCAGCCGGCGAGCGCGGCCCCAGACATGGTAAAGGCCGCGGCGGCCAGCAGGATCCTATTGAAGGACATGGCCTTGAGGCGCATCGGCCCCTCCCTTGACGGTTGACGGCTGCGCGCTGGACTGGGTCTTGCCCAGCAGGAACAGCTCGGTGTCGGACGGCGGCACGAAGTTGTCGGCCGGCGTCGCCTGGCGGGCCCGGGTCGGGCGCACGAGGTGCGGCGTGACCAGGATCACCAGTTCGGTCTGGTTGCGCTGGTAGCTGGTCGAGCGGAACAGCGAGCCCAGGATCGGCAGGTCGCCCAGCATCGGGAACTGGCGGATCTGGTCCTGGTAGTCGTCGCGGATCAGGCCCGCGATGGTGAAGGACTCGCCGTCGCGCAGCTCGACCGTGGTCTTGGCCCGCCGCACCTTGATGCCGGGGATCCTCAGGCCGTTGCTGACGAACGAGGCGTTGGGGTCGATGCTCGAGACCTCGGGATTGACCACCAGGTTGACCATGCCGTCCTGCAGGACGGTGGGGGTGAAGGCCAGGCCGATGCCGAACTGCTTGAATTCGACCGTGATCGTGGTCTGGCCGCCGCTCTGGTTCTGGGCCACGGGGACGGGGAATTCGCCGCCGGCCAGGAAGTTGGCGGTGTCGCCCGACATGGCCGTCAGGTTCGGCTCGGCCAGGGTCTTGACCAGGCCCTTGGTCTCCAGCGCGTCGAACAGCACGTCCAGGTCGACGTCGCCGGCCCGCAGCGGGAACTTCAGCAGGCCGAAGGTGTCGGTCAGCGTCGTGGCCACGCCGGTGTCGCCGGTGCCGATGACGAAGTTGTGGTAGTTCGGCGAGGCCGGGTTGGCCGTGTTCATGTTCAGTCGCAGGGCCTTGGCCGTGGCGCGCTCCATCTCGACGATGCGCACCGACAGGGTGACCTGCTGGCTGCCCTGGACCGACAGCATGTTGACCACCTGGCCCGGCGCGTAGCTCTCGGCCAGGGCCGCGGCCCGGCCGGCCACGGCGCCGCTGCTGGCGGTGCCGGTCAGCACGATCGACTGGTTGCCCGAGGCGACCTTCAGGTTCTCCTCGTTGGGCAGGGCGTCGCGCATCCGCTGGCGCAGGGTCTCGACGTCGGCGCCGACCACCACGTTGGCGGCCGCCACCAGCTTGCGGCCGGGGCCGTAGGCGGTCAGCGTCGTGCCGCCCAGCTTCTTGCCGACGACATAGACCGACCGCGAGGTCAGGGGCAGCACGTCGGCGGTTTCGGAGTTGCCGATCATGATTTCGGTGTAGGGAGCCGGCAGCTCCAGCACCTGGGCCTTGCCGACGGCGACATTGACCTCGACCTTGCGGACGGCCGCGTCGGAGAGGGCGGCGGCGGGTTGGGCTGGCGCGGTGGTCGGAACCGCCGCCAGCAGGGGCAGCAGGCCGGCGGCCGCGGCCAGCAGCGAGTGTTTCAGGGTCATGTGAGCGGGTCCTGCGCCGCGCGCGTCAGCGGCGCGCCGGCGGGAGGGAGGGGGAGCGGGCGAGGCCATGGTCACAGCCCCACCCGATAGCCGGTCGTCTCGACGCCGCGGGTCACGCGGACCTCGGTCGACGACGGCGGCATGGACGAGGAGGCCGGTCGCGGCGCCGCGGGGCGGCGGGGGGCGACGGCCCGGACGGGCGTCGGAGCCGGCGCGTTGACCTGGGTGGGGCCCATGCCTCGCGACAGGTCCGCCAGCGTCATGGTCCGGCGGCCCAGCGGCGCCTGGTCGGAGATCTGGCGCAGGGCCAGCGACACCGCGCCCACGGCCTGGGCCAGGGTGATGGCCTGGGCCTGGTCGGGCGTGACCTCGACGGTGATCGCCTTGACCACCACCGGCTTGTCGGCGCCCTGGTCGTCGGACTGGTCGACGCCGACGACGCGGACGTTCTCGGCCAGCACCTGGGTCAGGCTGGTCTCGGGCTGGTTGTTGTCCTTGCTGCGGGTCAGCAGCACGTCCACCCGGTCGCCCGGCAGCACGAACCCGCCGACGCCGGCGACGTCGTTGGCCCGCAGCGACACCGCCCGCATGCCTTCGCCCAGCGAACTGGCGAGGTTGGAGCGGCCGCCCGAGCCCGACACGCGGTCGGCCAGGATCGGCTCGTTGGCGGCGATGTCCTTCAGCGCGATGCGCGCGCCGCCCGGGCCTGAAGCGGCCTCCGGAATGGAGCGGAAGGCGCCGGCCGGCACGGCGTCGGTCGGATAGTGCGCGACCTTCAGCACGGCGGACTGGAGCTTGAAGCCCCGCGCCAGGGGTTGGGCGGCGACGACGACGGGCGTCGAGCCGGTTTCCTTGATCACCGGGGCGTCTACGCGCCCGGCGCTCATATAGACCCGTGCGGCGAGCACGGCGCCCAGGCCCAGCACAGCGGCCGCGCCAAGGGATATGACGGTCTTCGTCTGCATTGTTGCAACCCCCTCCCCACGTCAGCAGGGAGCCTGTCCTGGCTCACCGCCATGGGTCGGCGACGCGGCTTGCCGCCCCGCGCCGCCGACGACTTGGCTCAGCAGTTGGCGGCCGACGGATTGGCCACGCATTCGGCGGCGTCCGTGATGGCGACCCCGATGTTGGTGCCCAGCAGCACCGCCGCGACGGCGATCGCGCTGCCGATGATGGCCAGGATCAGGGCGTATTCGGCCGCGGCCGCGCCGTCTTCTTCGAAGATCAGTTCGCGCAGAGTATTCATGTCGTATCCTCCTCTAAGTTTTCTCAACCGCGCATCTTTGTTCGCGGACAAAGAAGAGGTTTCCCCCTTCGCTGTGGATTAACGGCTTAACGGTTTGGTAAGTAAATACATCGGCCGCTTTAATACGAAATCGGTACGGCGGGCGGCGCGCCGTATGTCAAACGCACTATTTTTCAGTATTTGGGGCGCAAACGTCGCGTGTTTGGCGAATATTCTCTTGGGTGCATAGCGGCTTTGCCCGCCAGCAGGTTGTCAATGCGAGCGTTTCGCTTGGCGAGCAGCGCCTCTGTGTCGGCTAAAGGTTGTATTACTCAATTTGGGGGTGTCGAGTTGCCGGCTTCGAGCGCCACGAAGCGCGCCTCGCTGGAGGGCGGAAAGGCGCGCCATCCGCACGCTTCCATCTGAATTTATTGATATTTCTTATGTCGCGTCGCGGGGTGGTGCGACAGGATGACGCCCCGGGGCGTGGACCGCCCCTCTGGCGGGACGTGCCGATTGTCACCGCCATGCCCGTCAACCGCGGAGAGAAACTGCTGGTTTGCGAACTCGAATATCACCATCCAGTCACGGTTTGACGTCTGGGGGATCGGAACGTGGCGAAAAAACAAAGCATTTCCCGGCTGGTCCAGGCCGCCACGCTCGTCGATCAGCTGATCCACGCCATCGAGACCGAAGGCCTGTCGCGAAGCGAAGCCGCCTCGGCCGCCGCTCAGGTTCTCGGCCTCGTCCAGAGCCTGTCGCTGCGCGGCGATCCCGACGCCGCCGCGCTCAAGGCCGCCCTCGGCCGGCTGGCCGAGCGCCTCGCCCTGGCCAAGGACGATCCGGCCGCGCCCGAGGCGCCCGTCGCCGAGGCCGCGATCGCCGGCTCGCGCTTCGCCAAGCGGCTGAAGCGCCTTGCCATGATCGTCACCGCCGGCGCGGTGCTGACCGCCCCGATGGCCGCCGCCGCCCGCGATACGGGCGCGGGCCTGGGTCCGGCGCTGATGGGGTCCTCGGCCGCCTCGATCGCCCTGATGGGCGCTCTGCCGGTCTATAGTGTCGGCGACATGATCGTGAACCCGGTGTCGGGCGCCAGCGAGAAGGTGGTCGAGAAGCTGACCACGGTCGCGGTCCGCACAGAGGCGGGCAACATCATCCTCTTGGCGACCACCGTCGGCGACACCTTCACCGATCCGCAGACCAGCAAGGCCTACGAGGTGACGGCGGTCTCCAAGAACGCCGACAACCGTGTGATCGGCGTCACCGTCAAGGAAGCCGTCTCGGGGGCCAGTTCAAGCCTGGCCGTGGTCACCAACAAGTCGACCGACATCGGCAACGTCACGACCCCGCCGGGAACGGGCGGGACCGGCGCGGGCAGCTTTGCGTTCACGCCGGCCACGGGCGACGTCAACACCTTCGCCGACTCCAAGTTCGGGGCCAACGGCGGCAACGGTCACGACGGCGGCGGCGTGCGGATCTGCATTCCGTTCATCGGCTGCGCGACGATCGGCTATCCGCCCAGCAGCGGCGGCGCCGGCCAGGCCGGACCCGCCGTCAGCCACGACCTGACGCTGGCCAATAACGGCAACATCCAGGTCGTCTCCGACAACCTGCCGGGCGTCGTGGTCTCCAGCGTGGGCGGCGACGGCGGCCAGGGCGGCGACGCCTTCGGCAACCTCAAGGGCGCGGCCGGCGGCGCGGCCGGGGTCGGCGGAACCGTCACCCTCGGCAGCGCGGTGACGATCGTCACCGACGGCGTCAATTCCCACGGCGTCTTCGCCCAGAGCCGCAGCGGCAAGGGCGGCCAGGGCGGCACGGGCTACATCGCCGGCGACGGCGGCACGGGCGGCTCGGCCGGGCAAGGCGGCGCGGTCACCGTCACCAACACCGGCGCCATCTACACCGGCAAGGCCGGGGCGATCGGCATCCTGGCCCAGAGCCTGGGCGGCGCGGCCGGGGGCGGCGGCGACAGCTACGGCATCATCGGCGACGCCGGTTCCGGCACGGTCGGCGGCAACGGCGGCGCGGTGCTGGTCCAGCAGGCGGGCCTGATCCAGACCAAGGGCAAGGACGCTCACGGCGTGCTGGCCCAGTCGATCGGCGGTTCGGGCGGCAACGCCGGGGACGCGGGCGGCATCGTCACCTTCGGCGACACCGGCAAGGCCGGCGGCGTCGGCGGCAAGGCCGAGATCATCGCCAAGACCGGTTCGTCCACGACGACCGAGGGCCAGGGCGCGCACGCCCTGTTCGCCCAGTCGGTGGGCGGCGGCGGCGGCAACGGCGGGGTCTCCATCGGCCTCGTGGCGCTAGGCTCGGGCGGCGGGGCCGGCGGCGCGGGCGGCCTGGCCAAGGTCACCGTCGAGAGCGGCGCGGCCGTCTCCACCAAGGGCGCCGACGCCCATGCGATCTTCGCCCAGTCGGTCGGCGGCGGCGGCGGCAGCGCCGGCGTCAGCGGCGGCCTCGTGGCCCTGGGCGCCAAGGGCGACGCCGGCGGCGTGGCCGGAACGGTCGAGGTCTCCAGCGGCGGCGTGGTCTCGACCGACGGTGTCGACTCCCGCGGGATCTTCGCCCAGAGCGTGGGCGGCGGCGGCGGCGCGGCCTCCGGCACGGGCGGTCTCGTCTCGCTGGGCGGCTCCGGCGCGGCCGGCGGCGCCGGCGGCGCGGTCACCGTCACGACGGGCGCCGGCGGCTCGGTGAAGACCACCAAGCAGGGCGCCGACGCCATCTTCGCCCAGAGCGTGGGCGGCGGCGGCGGCAGCGGCGCGAGCTCCGGCGGCGTCGTGGCCCTGGGC